>NZ_PVTQ01000061.1 GCF_003003355.1 Donghicola tyrosinivorans | reverse complement strand
GTGCTAAGCTGTAGCGCCTGAGGAAGAACGCACAGAAATGACCAAACGGAAACGCTATTCGGCAGAGTTCAAGGCGAAGGTGGCTTTGGAGGCCATTCGCGAGGAGCTGACGACGGCCGAGCTGGCCAAGAAGTATGACATCCACCCTACCATGATCAGCGGCTGGAAACGGACCGCGATCGAGCACATGGCACAGGCATTCAGTGGCCAGTCGACCGCCGAGCCGACGATATCGATGGCAGAGATCGAAAAGTTGCACGCCAAAATCGGGCAGCTGGTCGTGGAACGGGATTTTTTGTCGGAAGCCTCCAGTCTCGTCCTCGGCACTGGAGGCAAAAAGCGGTGAAGAACGACCATCCTGATCTCAGCCTCCGGCGGCAATGCAGCCTGCTGTCACTGGCACGTTCGACCCTCTACTACCAGCCGCGCGGGGAAAGCGCCGAGAACCTGAAGTTTATGGCAATCATAGACCGGCAGTTTCTGGAGACGCCGTGGTATGGCTCACGTCAAATGGCCCGCCACATGCAGCGACAGGGACACAAATGCGGTCGGCATCGTGTGCGGCGGCTGATGAAGCTCATGCGGTTGGTGCCGATCTACCAGGAACCGAAGACCAGCAGGAAGCACCCGGAGCACAAGATATACCCATATCTTCTGAAGGACTTGCCCATCACCCGACCCAATCAGGTCTGGTGTACTGACATCAGCTACATCCCCATGCGCCGGGGATTTCTCTATCTCGTGGCCATCATGGACTGGCACAGCCGGAAGGTGCTGAGCTGGCGGCTCTCGAACAGCATGGACGCGGGGTTCTGCGTCGAGGCGTTGAAAGAAGCGCTGGCAGGATACGGCACCCCCGAGATATTCAACACCGATCAAGGATCCCAATTCACGAGCACCGATTTCACCGACGTCCTGCGCGATGCGACTGTGAAAATCTCGATGGATGGCCGGGGACGCTGGATCGACAACCGAATGATCGAACGGCTCTGGCGATCCCTCAAATACGAATGTGTCTACCTGAACGCCTTCGAAACCGGTTCCGAAGCCCG
>NZ_PVTQ01000060.1 GCF_003003355.1 Donghicola tyrosinivorans | reverse complement strand
GGCACATTCTAATCTGCGTTGCGACACACTCTCTATCTTGCTGAAAAGCAAGGAGACCGGACATGGCCCACACAGAACTGGATTTACATGAAAGACGCGCGATCGAAGATATGCTGAACGCGAAGGTGCCGATAAGCAGGATCGCAGCGGAACTCGGCAGGCATCGCTCGTCCATTTACCGCGAGATCAAACGGAATTCTTTCACCGACGCAGAACTGCCGTATCTGAACGGCTACTACGGCATGACTGCACAGCGCGAGGCATCAAAGCGCCGCGCGCGGCGACGTAAATTGATCCGCTTGGAAGTATTGCGCGCCCATGTCATCGCTCAACTGAAGGTCGGTTGGACACCGGAGCAAATCGCGGGCCGCCTCGGTTTCGACGGGCAGCCCCTGCGCGTCAGCCACGAGACGATTTACGCCTATATCTATAGCCCCGAAGGCCAATCCGAAGAGCTCGCCCGGCACCTCCCGGGTCGGCGCAAGAAGCGCAGGCCCCGCTATGCAAGGCGGCCAAGGGGCCAGGTTTTTCCACCGGAGCGGTCTATCCACCAGCGTCCGGAATATGTGAAAACCCGAGAAACCTTCGGCGAATGGGAGGGCGATCTGATGATCTTCGAGCGGTCTCAGGGCAAGATGAACGTCGCTTCGCTCGTTGAACGCAAGACCCGCTTTGCCGTCCTGTTCCGCAACAACGATCGTAGCTCCACGCATCTGATCAACAATCTGATGAATGTGATGGAGCCCCTGCCCCAGCCAGCCCGGAGATCGATCACTTTTGACCGCGGTTTCGAATTCCGCGAATGGCGTAAACTGATGTCCGGGATTGGCACAGAAAGCTGGTTCTGCGATCCGCAAGCGCCGTGGCAAAAAGGTTCTGTCGAAAACATGAACAAGCGCGCGCGTCGGTATCTCCCCCGCGACACGGAACTCGCAGTGCTCTCCAGTCGCCAAATGAAGGCGATTGCCGACCGTTTGAACAGCACACCCAGAAAGTGCCTCGGCTGGCGCACGCCCACTGAAGCCTTCAGAGAAGAGATGATGAACCTAAGATAGGGAAAGCTGTCGCAACGACCCTTGAGACTTCA
>NZ_PVTQ01000059.1 GCF_003003355.1 Donghicola tyrosinivorans | reverse complement strand
CGTTAGTCTGAATGCCTCGGCAGGCGTGCGCATGGCAAGGGCCTGATGAGGACGACGGTTATTGTAAAAACTGATCCAGTCGCCGATGACGCGTGTGGCGTGCTGGATGCTCTCGAAGCGGTGACGGTGGGTACATTGTTCTTTTAGGGTGCGGATGACCCTCTCGACCATGCCATTCTGCTGCGGACAATGCGGGGTTATGAACTCCTGTTTTAGACCATAGCTGCGGACCAGTGCCGTGAAGTGTCTGCTTGTAAAAACGAGGCCGTTGTCTGAGCGAAGCAGGAATTCATTCTGGACGCGGCCAAGGGCGCCAAACCTGCTGATCAAAGCATGTTCCAAAGCCGCGCTGGCGGTGGTCGCTTTGCCGGATCTGGAGATGTGCCAGCCCAGAAGTTCTCGCGTGTGGCAATCGATGACCAAGGCCAGCGATGCCCAACCGTCTTTGCCTGTCCAAACGCGGGCTAGGTCCGTGGACCAGCGCTCGTTTGGAGCTGTGGCAACTGAGGGCACAGCCTGAATACGAGGGCGCATGCCGATGGCACGCTTGCGAACTTGCCATCCTTTTATGCGGAAAATCCGCTGCACGGTGTTCTTGTTGAACCCTAACAGCCAAGCCACGGTTCGATAACCGAAGGAAGGCTCTTCCTCGATCATGGCTTTGATCGGTTCTGCGAAACGCGGATCGATCTTGGCCGCCGACTTTGTGGGCCTGTAGTAAACTGTCCGCCTTGGAACGCCAAACCAAGCGCAAAGCTTGGCGATCGAGACCTTGATCCCGTCCGCCAGCAGGCCCTCATGAAGCGTTCGGATCAATTGCCGTCCTCCGTTCGGCATTGGCCTTGAACCAGTGGCGGCTCAATGCCTCACCATGAGGGCCTGGAACTTTTTTCGAGCGCGCAACTCAAGCATGGCCTCGCCATAGGCTTCTTGCAGGTCTTTGAGCTGCTTCTCGTACTGCGCATGGATGTCTTGCGGCGTGGCACGCAGGGAATTCTCCATCCCCTTCTTCGCATCGTCGACCCAGGTTTCGATCTCGGATGGCGTCAGATCATAGGTCCGGCTGGCCTCCGCCACCGTGGTTTTGCCCTGAATGATCTCGATCACCAGGGCGGTCTTTCGCTTGGCTGTCCAGCGTTTGAC
>NZ_PVTQ01000058.1 GCF_003003355.1 Donghicola tyrosinivorans | reverse complement strand
CTGGACTTGCCACGGATTTGTTCCGTTTCTTTGACTTGGTATTTTGCCGAAAAGGAGAACGGAAATGGCAAACGGACACAGCGAAGAATTCAAGCGCGATGCAGTGCGTATAGCATTAACCAGTGGGCTGACACGCCGTCAAGTTGCATCAGATCTGGGCATGGGTGTTTCGACACTGAACAAGTGGATCAAGGTCGCGCAGGACACTGAAGATGCCTCCCTTCCTGATGCTGACCTTGTGCGCGAGGTTGAACGGCTTCGCAAAGAAAATGCGGTTCTGAAACAGGAGCGCGAAATCTTAAAAAAGCGACGGCCTTCTTTGCGAGTCAAAAGCAATGAGATTTGCATTTATTGACCGGATGAAGAAGGCCTTTTCCATCGAACTTTTATGTCGAGTTTTGAAGGTGACGTCGCGCGGGCTACGTGCCTGGCGATGTCGCCCAATGAGCCAACGGCAGTGGGATGACATGGTATTGTTGGCGCATATTCGTGAACAGCACCGTCTTTCTCTTGGTAGCTACGGCAGGCCGCGAATGACTGTGGAGTTGAAAGAGCTTGGGTTCAATGTCGGTCACCGTCGCGTTGGTCGCTTGATGTCTCAGAACCGCATCCAAGTGTTCAGAACCCATAAGTATAAGGCGACAACGGACAGCGCCCACAATCTGAATGTTGCGCCAAACCTACTGGATCAGGATTTTGGGGCAACGGGGCCAAACCAGAAATGGGCTGGCGATATCACCTATATTTGGACGCGTGAGGGCTGGCTTTATCTGGCCGTGGTCATCGACCTTTATTCCCGCCGTGTCATCGGTTGGGCCGTCAGCAACAGGCTAACGAAAAATCTGGCGATACGAGCCTTGCAAATGGCCATCAACCTGCGCAGACCGCCCAAAGGCTACATTCATCATACCGACCGCGGCAGCCAATATTGCGCACATGAGTATCAGAAGATTCTGCGGCAGCATGACTTCAAGGTCTCAATGTCGGGCAAAGGGAATTGCTGGGACAATGCAATCACAGAAACCTTCTTCAAGACACTGAAGGCAGAACTGATCTGGCGGCAAACCTGGCAAACAAGACGTCAGGCTGAAGTCGCTGCATTCAACTACATCAATGGGTTTTACAATCCACGAAGAAAACACTCAGCACTCGGCTATAAAAGCCCCTTGGCGTTCGAAAGAAAGGCCGCATAAATGAGCAGCAGGATCGGAACTTAAACGCGACAAGTCCA
>NZ_PVTQ01000057.1 GCF_003003355.1 Donghicola tyrosinivorans | reverse complement strand
CGGGCAGGTTCTGGTAGCAGACGGGGCGCAGGAAGCGGCGGATGGCGAGGGTGCCGACGGAGGTGGCTCCGAAGTTGGTGGAGGCGGGGTAAGGGCCGCCGTGGACCATGGCGTCGCAGACCTCGACCCCCGTGGGGAAGCCGTTGGCCAGCACCCGGCCTGCTTTGCGCTCGAGGATCGGCAGGAGGCTACGGGCGATGTCGGTGTCGGCATCGTCCATATGCAGGGTCGCGGTCAGCTGGCCTTCGAAGCTGCGGGCGATCTGTTGCAGCTGCTCTGCGTCTTTGGCGGTGACGACGAGGCCGAGGGGGCCGAAGACCTCTTCGCTGAGGGTGTGGTTGCCGAGCCAGTTTTCAGCTGTGGTTTGGAAGAGGAAGGGCTTGGCTTGCCGCGTGTCGCACATGGAGGTCACGAGGTCCTGCACGCCGGTCTGTGCGCCCATTTTCGCCGCCCCCGAAGTGTAGGCCTGCGCGATACCGTCCGTCAGCATGGTCTGTGCGCCGCTGGCCGAGAGGGCGGTTTGGGCGGCTTTGATGAAGGCGTCGGCCTGAGGCCCTTCGATGACCACGGCGATGCCAGGGTTGGTGCAGAACTGGCCTGCGCCCATGGTCAGCGATGCCGCCCACCCCTGCCCCAGCGCGTCGCCGCGATTGGCGATGGCGGCGGGCAGCATGAACATGGGGTTGACCGAGCCAAGCTCGCCAAAGAAGGGGATCGGCGTGTCGCGCTGTGCGCAGAGATCAAAGAGGGCGCGCCCCCCTGCGAGGCTGCCGGTAAAGCCCACCGCGTTGATCAGCGGATGCTGGACCAGAGCGGTGCCCACGTCGCGCTTGCCCCCTTGGATCAGGCTGAAGACGCCTTTGGGCATGCCGGTTTGCTGGATCGCGGCGTGGATGGCCTCGGCGATGATTTCACCGGTGCCCGGGTGAGCGCTATGGCCTTTGACCACCACAGGGCAGCCGGCGGCCAGCGCGCTGGCGGTGTCGCCACCCGCGGTCGAGAAGGCGAGCGGGAAGTTCGATGCGCCAAAGACCGCCACAGGGCCGATGGGGCGCTGCATCATCTTGAGGTCGGGGCGCGGCAGGGGTGCCCGGTCAGGCAGCGCCGCGTCATGGCGGCGGTCCAGATAATCGCCTGCCAGAATATGGGAGGCAAAGAGACGCAACTGGCCGGTGGTGCGGCCACGCTCGCCCTGCAGGCGGGCTTCGGGAAGGCCGGTTTCCTGCGTGCCGATCTGGGTGATGGCCTCGGCGCGGGCCTCGATCTGGTC
>NZ_PVTQ01000056.1 GCF_003003355.1 Donghicola tyrosinivorans | reverse complement strand
GTGCAGCCTTGCTTAATCCACGATTGTGGCTTCGGTCGCGGCGCGCAGTTCGGCTTCGGTGACGCCCTCGGCGCATTCCACGATCTTCAGGCCGCCCTCGACCACATCCAGAACACCAAGGTTGGTGATCACGCGGTCCACGACCGATTTGCCGGTCAGCGGCAGGGTGCATTCTTTCAGAAGCTTGCTTTCGCCGTGCTTGTTGGTGTGGTCCATCACGACAACCACACGGCCCACGCCAGCCACCAGATCCATCGCGCCGCCCATGCCTTTCACCAGCTTGCCGGGGATCATCCAGTTCGCCAGATCGCCGTTCTCGGCCACTTCCATCGCGCCCAGAATCGCCATCGCGATCTTGCCGCCACGGATCATGCCAAAGCTGGTCGAGCTGTCGAAATAGCTGGTCTCGGGCAGTTCGGTGATGGTCTGCTTGCCGGCGTTGATCAGGTCGGGGTCCTCATCGCCCTCGAACGGGAACGGACCCATGCCAAGCATGCCGTTTTCCGACTGCAGAACAACCTGCACGCCCTCGGGGATAAAGTTAGGAACCAGCGTCGGGATGCCGATGCCAAGGTTCACATAGGTGCCGTTTTCCAGCTCCTGCGCCGCGCGGGCGGCCATTTGATTGCGATCCCAACCCATATCAGGCCTCCTTCTTGCGCACGGTGCGCTGTTCGATCCGCTTCTCGTGTTCACCTTGAATCAGGCGGTGCACGTAGATGCCGGGCAGGTGGATGTGATCGGGGTCAAGCGTGCCTGCGGGGACGATTTCCTCGACCTCCATCACGCAGATCTTGCCGCACATGGCCGCGGGCGGGTTAAAGTTGCGGGCGGTCTTGCGGAAAATCGCGTTGCCGGTCTCGTCGGCTTTCCACGCCTTCACGATGGAGAGATCGGCGAAAATGCCCTCTTCCATGATGTATTCCTGACCGTTGAAGACCTTCACGTCCTTGCCTTCGGCAATCACGGTGCCCACGCCGGTTTTGGTGTAGAACCCGGGGATGCCCGCGCCGCCTGCGCGCATACGCTCGGCCAGCGTGCCTTGCGGGTTGAATTCCAGCTCCAGCTCGCCGCTGAGGTACTGGCGCATGAATTCCGCGTTCTCACCCACGTAAGAGCTCATCATCCGCTTGATCTGGCGGGTATCCAGCAGTTTGCCCAGACCAAAGCCGTCCACACCTGCGTTGTTCGAGGCCACGGTCAGCCCCTTCACACCACTTTCCACAATCGCATCAATCAGCAGTTCCGGAATCCCGCAAAGGCCAAAGCCCCCTGCCGCAATCAGCATGTCGTCGCGCAGCAGCCCTTCAAGAGCCTCCGACGCGCTGCCATACACTTTGTTCAT
>NZ_PVTQ01000055.1 GCF_003003355.1 Donghicola tyrosinivorans | reverse complement strand
CGAGCTCCGGACCTGAAGGTTGCCGCCTGAAATGAAACCAATGCTATAGCTTAGCGCGGCGGCAAACTGGTCGAAAAACGCGGACCACCTCTGTCTTCCTTCAGAAACTCCCCAGGGACGCCGGTCTTGATCGAGGAGATCAGCGCCGCCTTTTCCTTTTGCAGCTTGTGGAGAGCGCGTTCCAGGGACGCTTTGCTTTGCTCTGACGTTGTTGCCAGACGGTTCCGCTCGGCCACATAGGCGTCACAGAACTGCGCAATCGCCTCGGTTTGCATCAGATGTGTTGTCAGGGCAGTCAGAACGCGTTCTTCAAGCTCTTCGCGTTTGATCAGACGCTTGTTTGTGCAGACGCTGGCCCCTTTGTTCCGTGCTGCCGAGCAACCGTAGGAGGTTTTGTTCACCATGGACATGCCGCCGCCACAGCATCCGCAGACCATCAATATGGAAAACAGATATCGTGGGCGGCGGCGGTCCCAAGGTTTGTCTGTCGGCTTGTGTAGGGCCAGCCCGCCTTGGCGCGCCTTCACGGCTTCCCAAAGGTCTTGCGGAATGATCCGCAAGGCGGGGACCTCGGTGATCGTCCAGTCGCTCTCGGGATTGGGGCGCGACACGCGCTTTCCGGTGGCGGGGTCCTTGACGTAGGTTTGGCGGTTCCAGACCTGTCGCCCGATATAAAGCTCATTGTTGAGCAGACCGATGCCCCCCAATACTTGCTAGAGGGGGCAGGGATACTGAACCGCCCCGACTTTGCCGGAGGGTATTTTGTTCAACGACTAGGCGACCATATCGAGTGACTTCAGGTTTGCATAGAATGCTTCCTCTGCTTCAGCGGGTGGAATGTATCCGATGGGTCCCAGCAAGCGGCGGCTGTTATACCAATCGACCCATTTGAGCGTTTCCCATTCGACGTCACGGACCGATTTCCATGGCCCGATCTGATTGATCACTTCTGTTTTGAAGAGACCGATCACGCATTCGGCGAGTGCGTTATCGTAGGCATCACCAACGCTTCCGACAGACAAATCAATGTCTGCATCCGCCAATCGCTCCGTATACTTGATAGGCAGATATTGCGAGCCGCGGTCCGAATGGTGAACCAAGCTTTTGTTATCTGGTGTTTTTCTTTGCCAGATCGCTTGCTCGAGTGCGTCGAGAACGAACTGGGTCTTCATAGAAGTGGATGCACGCCAGCCAACAATCCGCCGCGCAAAGACGTCGATGACAAAGGCCACGTACACAGTGCCTGACCAGGTAGGCACATAGGTAAAGTCCGACACCCAAAGCTGGTTCGGACAGTCCGCGAAGAACTGGCGTGTTGGATGTCACCGAGAACTGACCCAGCGGCGATATAAAATGTCACTGAGATTTGACCCATGTGGAACCTATCCCCTGACGAGATTTGTCGG
>NZ_PVTQ01000054.1 GCF_003003355.1 Donghicola tyrosinivorans | reverse complement strand
ATGCTGTAACGGGGCCTGCGTCGCGCACCGCCGTTGCCACTTGTCAGATGAGCGCCTTGCTGTCGCCATCCCCGTATTGAACCCAAATGGAGGATGACGGGATGAAGCTATTTATTGGATTGGATGTCTCGCTGGCGAAGACTGCAGTGTGTGTGGTCAGCGAGCATGGCCAGATCGTCAAAGAAGCGGAGACTGAAAGTGAACCCGAAGCTCTCGCGCGCTGGTTGGACGAGCTTGATGGCAGCATTGCAGCAGTTGGCTTGGAAGCCGGCCCTCTTTCTCAATGGCTGCACCGAGGGCTGAGCGAAGCTGGCCTCGATGCGGTGCTCATGGAAACGCGCCAGGTGAAAGGAGCGCTGAAGGCGATGCCAATCAAAACGGATCGCCGCGATGCAGAAGGGATTGCTCGCCTTCTTCATCTCGGCTGGTTCCGCCCGGTCCACTGTAAATCCGTCTCTGCTCAGGAAACTCGAGCAGTTCTTGGCGCTAGAAAAGCTCTTCAGCAAAACATGATCGCGCTGGAAATGTCGTTGCGCGGACTGCTACGCAACTTCGGCCTCAAGGTAGGTGCAATCTCCCGTGGTAGGTTTGAGCCACGCATTCGGGAATTAGCAAATGGCAACCCGATGCTGGAAACCGCGACAGAACCGATGCTGCGGGCCCGATCGTCACTGCGACAGGAACTGGCTGGTCTCGAAAAACACGTGCGCCAGTTAGCCGGGGACGATCCAGTGTGCTGTCGCCTCATGACCATGCCGGGGATTGGCGCGGTCGTGGCGCTGACCTTCCGTGCCGCGGTTGATGATCCCGCCCGCTTTAGGTCTTCAAAGAGAATTGGGCCCTGGGTTGGCCTGACGCCCTCACGCAACCAGTCTGGTGAACGGGACGTATCTGGAGGCATCACAAAAGCGGGTGACGTCAATCTGAGACGCGCATTGTGCCAAGCGGCAACCGTGATGATGAACCGTGGTCGATCGACATGGCTGAGAACATGGGGAGCCCAACTCGCACAGCGCCGAGGCCGGAAAATAGCAATGGTCGCACTCGCACGCCGCATCGCGGTCATTCTTCATCGGATTTGGGTAGATGGCACAATCTTCCAGTCAGACGCGGCACCAAACACTGTCTGATAGGATGATATCCCTCTTGTTGCCTGCCTGATCGCAGGCTTTCGAGGTCCCGCAGGGACGTGGTTCCGATGATGCCGTGGTCTGGACTGTCGCTGATCTTACCAAGCACGCCTATGAGATGGGCACATCGGAAGTACATCGAACCAGCATCATGTTGGCAGCCGCAGCGCTGACCACGAACCGAAGCATGTACCCAAGGATCTCAGCCGATACCAGCGACAGAAGCCAGGACGAGCAACAAAAAACATCAAAGCAACCGCTATGGCGGGTCAATTGTCTTGGGCAAAACTGCTTGACTGAGACGCCCCCGTTACCGAAGTCC
>NZ_PVTQ01000053.1 GCF_003003355.1 Donghicola tyrosinivorans | reverse complement strand
TCGGGCGAATAAGGCTTCGTGGTTCTTTGCTTTCTATGTTCCATAACAGGCAATTCTCCGAGAGTTTTGCCCTCCGGTAAAGACGGGGCGGTTCAGGACTGTATCTAGCTGTTGAAATCGTGTCCCCTCACCGTAGCCGTGATCAGAGAAGTTCTCATGGGCAATGAGCGCTGGAAGGTTCTCTCCACCGCCTGAGTTAGGTAACTCTCGAATGCTCTTAATTAAGGAATGCACTGCGGTTATATCTGCGAAGCGATCATGTAGATGGGCTTCGGTAGTCTCAATCTCGTTTTCTAGAGCTTTCAAGGCTTGCCGACAGCGCGTTAATTCTGCGGTGTCTCCGGCTTTCTTGGCTTCGAGGCGAGCGATTTTTGCCTCTTCGGATTGCTGATCTAGCTCTTTGTGGCGGGCAGTTAAAGTCTGAGTTTTGGCAATCAAGTGCTGCTGTTTCAAGGTGAGAGGGATGAGCCAAGGCTCACCGGAAATTAGAAACCTGCATTGTACGCAATTCCGAGGGCCTCCCTTTACAGGAGAATATCGGCCTCCAACGCGTCTGGTGCCTTCTGCGCATGCGGCACCCCCTTTAGGGCAAAGTCCCACTCCAACATCAAAGAATTGATCAGGCTGAAGTGATGAAGACGAAATCTCATCCAGCGTGTAATCTTCATTTGCAACAACTTTCCTTTTCAGGTTGTCAATCGAAGCTTCCTTCAGGCTCTTCCGAAATTCATCACTAGATATTGTGTGAATCTTCTGATGGGCTTCAGACAGTATCTCCGATACATGCGCCGTCGAGTGCTTCAAGTAATAGAATGTCATCAACACGGAAGCATGGCCTGCAACGATTTTCGATAGAATGTTCATGGGAACATTGCTTTCAGCAAATGCCGTCAGGCCTGTCACTCGAAGGCCGTGAATGTTGTAAATGGAAGTCTGGCACTTGCCTTGGGAGTTGGTAGTTAAGATGATGGACGCATCTTCCCCTTGCTCCAAAAGTCGTCGTTGAAGCTCGTCCATTAACAGTCGCCAAAAAGAGTAAATTCTATTTTCAGTAGGAGGCGAGACCTTATTCGACGGACCCTGTATGTCCCTGAAAAGGTAGAAGCGCTCTGGATATACCTGAAAACTCGCTCGGCAGCACTTCCCATCCCTACTTCATTCTTGCAGGCTGAAACTGGTGTAGGTCCAGAAACGGGATTATACTTTTCTTGCCAATGTCTCAGCTTGTCGAAGAGTTCGATTAAGGGCGAATGCTGAAATGGGACGTAGTATCCAGAGAACTCGTCAAATCCAGTTTTTGCATCAGCAGTCTTGTTGGTGTTGACGTAGAAGTTGAACTGTCCATCTACTTTGAGAGGTGGTCGCGGGATTTCGGACCAGGTGCTAAGCTGTAGCGCCTGAGGAAGAACGCACAGAAATGACCAAACGGAAACGCTATTCGGCAGAGTTCAAGGCGAAGGTGGCTTTGGAGGCCA
>NZ_PVTQ01000052.1 GCF_003003355.1 Donghicola tyrosinivorans | reverse complement strand
GACGCATCAATGCGTGTGGGCAGTGACAGCCCCTGCCCTGCAGGAACGGTCTGCGCGGGATCGGCAAGACGTTCGATCACAGCCCCGTCGCCGATTTCCAGTGCAGCCTCGATCAGGCTGCGGCTGGCGACGATCCCGTTGCCCTGATCAATAATGCAGTAGCTCTGGAAATGGCCCATCAGGCCATCAGGCCATCAGGCCATCAGGCCATCAGGCCATCATCGAAGATATCCTGCTTCATCTCCAAAAGATCAGCAAAGGCACCCCGCCCTGCTGCTGTCAGATCGAAGGCCACGATGCTGATACCAGCCAAAGGACCGCGCCGGACCGCAAAGCTGCTGCGCTCCGCATAGCCCTCTTGCCACAGAAGCAGATAATGAGCAGCGTTATCGACACAATAGGCGATTCGGAGAAGAGCTGTCCTCTTAATCCATCAACTCCCAAGCCAAGTACCTATCGACTTTGAATACCCGCACTTTAGCTGCATCTTCAGGGCTCAGAAGATCGCCTTCCCACGAAGTGTATTCGTCATAGGTATATTCTTGACGCGGGGCCGCCTCATACCCGAACCGCCACCCAGTATCATACTCTGTAAAATTTGGACCTGCGCCCGCGCACTGCGCGGTCATGCGCGAGAGGTCACATTTATCCTCATAGCAAATTATATATTCATCCCCTAGCTCACCGTGCTCTTCGTAATCATAGCACGTGGCATTAGCGGGCAAGCCAACCATCGCGAGAGAAACTGCAACTAAAAAACCTTTATTCATCTAAACTCCCTTCGTGAAACCTGTGCTTAAAGGTCGGAACGGGCGATTTTGGGGCACTAAGGTGACCTTAGAACAGCAATTCCAGTTCAGCACATGAAGGGTGTAAATTAGAAAGCGATAGGTCTCAGCAAATCTGCAGCCATCTCGATCGACGCACCTTTACCATAACGCTCGCGCCCCAGCGCATGGCCCAGAATATCGCGACGGATGCGTTCATCGATCCCGGCTTCAAGCATGCGATCTTCAAAGCTATGGCGCAGGCTGTACATGGAATGGGCGGGGCTCTCGGCAATGCCATTGCTGCGCAGGAACTTGTTCACCGTGCCGCTGAGGGTTGCCGCATTATTGCGATAGGATGGGAAGCCCTCGGGGAACTGGCGCATGGCCGCAAGGCTGACGCCCAGCAGCGGCAGGGACCGCCGCGCGTTGCGGGTCTTTAGCTGCCGCTCGTTCGGAGCCAGCGACAGATGAGGGGTCTCCGTATCCAGCTTGATCTCATTGGGCCTCAGACCGGCGATCTCGCTGGGGCGCATGCCCGTATTCACCATGACCAGAAAGATGGCCCGTGCCTCGGCGTTCAGCCCATCCAGCGCACCCTTCTTCAGCAGCACATCCCTGATCCAATCATTCGAGAACGGCGGACGGGTGTTGGCTTCACCTTCTTTGAACGACAGGCCTCCCAGCGGCAGAGCGTATCCCAGCCGTTTGCGGTCATTCACGGTTTTGAGGATCTCTCCCAGATGGGTGAAATCCTTATTGGCCGAGTTTGCCGAAACCTCGCCGCTTTCGATCCGCCCGAACCACCAATCGCGAAAATCCAGCATGTCATCGCGGGTGATATCGGGGATCGCCTTATCTCCGACCTGCGCAATAAA
>NZ_PVTQ01000051.1 GCF_003003355.1 Donghicola tyrosinivorans | reverse complement strand
ATCCTCCATTTGGGTTCAATACGGGGATGGCGACAGCAAGGCGCTCATCTGACAAGTGGCAACGGCGGTGCGCGACGCAGGCCCCGTTACAGCATTTCATAGCCAATAGATGACGGTTGCAGCGAGGGCGATTGCTGAGAGGAAGGCCTTTGGGCATCTGTCGTATCGGGTTGCCACGCGCCGCCAATCATTGAGCCTGCCGAACATGATCTCGATCCGGTTGCGCCGTTTGTATCGGCGCTTGTCGTACTTCACAGCTTTCTTGCGCTGTTTTCGGCCCGGGATGCAGGCGCGTATCCCTTTGCCTTTCAATGCTTCTCAGAACCAGTCAGCGTCATAGCCACGGTCTCCAAGGAGCCACTCGACCTTTGGCAGGCTGCTCAACAGTGCCCGCGCGCCAATGTAGTCGCTTCTGTGGTTGCCGCCCTTAGCGCAAGAAGTTTCTGACCTTATTAGCGTGTGATCGAGTGCGAACTTCTGTGAGGCCTCCATGACGCGGCGGTTCCAGAAGCCGCAGGCCGAGATGGTGATCAGCGAATTAGGTCCAAATCTGACTTTCGAGCTCTTGGCTCGTAGCGACTAACTGGTTTTCCCAATCCAGATCTGTTCGATCATTTTGCCCATTCAGGTCGTCGGCTTCTCACACTCCCTCGGCACCGGCGTTAGAGGTTCGACATGAGCATCATGCCACGACCGCCATTGCCGGATCTCTGTAATCTTCATTCTTCGCCAGCATCGCCCAAATCTGGCGGGCCATCTTATTGGCGAGCGCGATCGCGACCAGCATCCTAGGTTTGCGCGCCAGCATGCGTGACAACCAGCTGCCCTCCGTAATTGTGCGCTGTCCGAGCCAGTTCAGTCGCGACATGGCGCCGATGATCAACAGGCGTCGGATATCGGCTTGACCAGCCTTCGTCATGCGACCAAGGCGCTCCTTGCCTCCGGAGGAATGTTGCCGAGGAACGAGGCCCAACCAAGCCGCAAAGTTGCGTCCAGTCTTGAACTGCGCCATGTCAGGTCCGAACGCTTCCACGGCGACAGCCGTCAGGGGGCCAACACCCGGCATGGTTTGTAGCCGACGCGCCCGGTCCGACTGGGAGGCCAGAACTTTGAGTTTCGTGTTGCGCTCGGCAATGCGCGTCGTTTTCTCTGCAATCTGCGCCAGCATGTCTTGGCACTCCTCCCGGATCAATGCTGGCAGTTCGGATGCCGCATCCTCCACAAGTTTTACCATGCGGTCGAGGTAGCGTATTCCCGCGGGAAATACGTGGCCATGTTCGTACAGTAGAGCCCGCAGGGCGTTCACATCCGCAGTGCGCTGATGAACCAATCGTTCCCGGCCGCGGAAGACCGCCGCGCAAGACTGCTGCTCGACTGTTTTGGGCTCCACGAAACGCATCTCAGGCTGGCGTGCCGCAATGACAAGCGCCTCAGCATCGGCCGCATCATTTTTTTGCCGCTTCACAAAAGGGCGTACATATTGTGGTGCGATCTGAACCGCCCCGTCTTTACCGGAGGGTATTTTGTTCAACGACTAGGCGACCATATCGAGTGACTTCAGGTTTGCATAGAATGCTTCCTCTGCTTCAGCGGGTGGAATGTATCCGATGGGTCCCAGCAAGCGGCGGCTGTTATACCACTCGACCCATTTGAGCGTTTCCCATTCGACGTCACGGACCGATTTCCATGG
>NZ_PVTQ01000050.1 GCF_003003355.1 Donghicola tyrosinivorans | reverse complement strand
AGCCCTCGATCCGGATCACGAGGACACCTGATCTGCAAAAAGCTCTCCGGCGCGAAAGACGCAACGCCGGAGAGCTTTGAGCCGATGTAGGTCGGAGGTGCATTTAGGTTGGGCAAGAAGGGCGGAAAGCGGACATTCGCTGCAAGCGCGAATGCTCCCTTGCCCTTTCATGTAAGCGGACATTTGAGTTGCATCACGCACCAAAAGGCCCGTCAAAGAAGGACCTCCCCAAATCATTGCGCGGCTCCACCCCGATGCAACCCAAGCGCTGCGCCACATCAAGGAATTCTCAAGGGGCAGCGCGGCACAGGTCTTCTGGTTCAGCGCTCTGGCGATCAAAACAAATGCTCCACCTCTAGCGCGGGGACGAAGCGCCATTTGCGCAGGGGGCCCGCCATGACGTTGAGGTAGTACATCTCGAACCCATAGGGCGCGCCGCAGGGGTGGTGACCGCGGGGAACGCAGACCACATCACCGTCCTTAACGGCCATCGTCTCATCCAGCTGACCATCGTCGGTGTAAACCCGTTGGATGCCAAAGCCATCGGCGGGGTTCAGACGATGGTAATAAGTCTCTTCCAGATAGGTGATGCGCGGGAAGTCATCTTCGTCATGGCGATGGCTGGGGAAAGACGACCAGTGGCCAGCAGGTGTGAACACTTCGGTCACCAGAAGACTGTCGCAGTAGTCCTCGTTCTCCATGGCGATGTTGTTGATGTAGCGGGTGTTCACCCCTTCACCGCGCTGGGTCAGGGTGATCCCATCAGGCCCGATCCGCCGCGCCGCGTGGCCGCCCATTCCGGGGGCTGAGCAGACCGCAATGGTGCAATCGGTGGTCGCCTCAGCGGTCCAATTCTGTCCGTTCGGCACGTAAAGGCAATGGGGCGGGGTCTTTTCAAAGACGCTCATCCGCTCGCCCAACACACCCCAGTCTTGACCGGCGGCGTTGAAGCTGGCCTTTCCTTCGACCATCACCAGAATGACCTCACGATCACCAGTGGCCTCGGCCACGGTCTCACCCACCCGAAGACGGTAAAGCGAGAACCCAACATAACGCCAACCGGCGCTTTCCGGAGTGATCTGATGCACCTTACCGTGGGTGCCAAAGGGTTTCTTCAGTAGGTCAGCCATCTCAAATCCTCTCGCCCCCCTTCATTTTGGGGGTCAATACCTCGGGGTGCGGGGCAGAGCCCCGCCTGTCCTGCTGTTTCGTGTCAGTTCATGCCGGTCTGGCGGGTGATCTGGGTGATGTACTCGGCATAGCGGGCGCGCTGCTTCTCGCGCGCGCTCACCTGCGGCACCGCCACATCCCAGAAGAACCCGTGGCTGCCCGCCGTCGTCTGCAGACCTGTGCCGGGGAAGTCCTTGGCCACCGTCTCGATCACGATCACCGTCGGGATGTTCCGCTCGCGGGCCGCCACAATCTCGGCCTCCAGCGCGTCCGTTCCTGATGCCTTCACCGCATAGGCACCCATCGAGGCCGCGTGCGCCACATAGTCGATCTCCGGTTGCACCTCGACATTGCAATCCACATACATGTTGTTGAACGGCTCACCGCCACAGCCCATGGTCTGCAGCCGGTTAATGCAGCCGTACCCACGGTTGTCCGTCAGCACCACGGTGAAGGGAATGCGCCGCATCACCGCCGTCGCCAGCTCGGCGTTGGCCATCATGTAGCTGCCATCGCCCACAAAGCAGAT
>NZ_PVTQ01000049.1 GCF_003003355.1 Donghicola tyrosinivorans | reverse complement strand
TTCAAGCTCAGTTGCGTGTAAACGGCTCCCATGCCATGATCTCCTATTAGATAATCCATTGATTTCTAATAGGAGTCGCACTTCAGGGTAGCGCGCTCCGCGCTACAGTTGTCGGGCCTATAATCAACGTTATGTTAATAGAGTGTGTTTGGCGCCAAGGACACTGGACAGATTGGGTTGATTTGACCTTGATTATGTGACCGCCGCCGATGTGCCAACGTGGGTCTGCGATGATCCATAAAGGAGAACGGCCATGTCCGAGATTTTCGCGGTAGGGCTGGATCTGGCGAGGAATGTGTTTCACGTACCCGTAGCAGATGGTGCGGGATAACTTGTCTGCGCAAAAATTTGTGGCGAGCCCAAATTCTGTTGTTTTACTATCAGTTGCCTTACTGATTTATAGCGATGGAGGCATGTGATAGCGCGGATTGTAGCTATGTACAGACTTTCGGGACACTTTCTATAAATTCCCTGATTTGGGGTGGAGGAACTTTTTATGACGTAGGACGAACGCGACCTTCAATGAGAGCTCAGAGTGCTCCAGCATGCCGAGAAGATCGGCAATACTCGCAAAGCGTGCCGGTTTTCGGGATTGGCAGATTGAGGTGCCCCTAGATTTGTAAACGCTTTACCCCCTTAACTTTGCGGCAAGGAGGCCGATATGGGGACAAGAATTTATAGCGACGAGTTCAAGCGTGACGCGGCGCATCAGATCACTATGCGGGGATATCCCGTTCGGGAGGTTTCGCTGCGTTTAGGTGTCAGTACGCATTCTTTGTACAAGTGGATTGTCCTTCGTCGGGGATTTTGGGACAGATGGCAGGCTAATCTAAGACAGGGTCTGGCTCATCTGGTTGGTTTGATTATGCGACGGGTTTGCGGTGAAGCAAGCGCTGGGTTTCGATGGTCTTTCGTTTGATCCTTTCTCTGCGTTGCAGGATGGTCTGACCGCGCCCGAAGTAGACGTCAGCAGGCGTGAGATTGTGCATGCTCTCGTGTTAGCGCCGGAGGTTGTAGTGATCGAAAAAGGCGTCGATCTTTTGCCTGAGATTGCTCGGCAGGTAGTAGTTCTCCAGCAGAATGCGGTTCTTCAGACTCTGGTGCCACCGCTCGATCTTGCCCTGAGTTTGCAGGTAAAACGGGGCAGCTCGGACATGAGCCATCTGCCAGTCTTCTAGTCAATCGGCCAAGTCGCCGGAGATGTAACCAGCGCCATTGTCCGATAGCAGCCGTGGCTTGCGCAGAACCGCTGCCCTCTCGCAGCCGGAGGCTTGCGGGGCCAGGTCCAGTGTGTTGGTCACGCCGCTGGCCTTCATCGTCGTGCAGAGCTTCCAGGTGCTCTGCCTGCTGAAAACTGGACCATTTGAAGCTGGAGTTTTCGGCTACTCTTTCCTGGCTGGGAGAGGAGCGGAAACGCATGAAAGCATCGAAGTTTACGGACGCGCAGAAGGCGTTCATTTTACGGCAAGGCGAAGATGGGATGCCTGTTGCCGAAATCTGTCGCAAAGCTGGGATCAGTCAGGCGACCTACTTCAACTGGAAGAAAAAATACCGTGGGTTGCTGCCCGACGAGATGCGACGGTTGAAGCTGCTCGAAGACGAGAACGCGCGTCTCAAGAAGATCGTCGCGGACCTGACGCTGGACCGTGAAATGCTGCAAGATGTTATTCGCCGAAAGCTTTGAAGCCGGAACGGTCGCGTGAAGAGGTGGTCCTGGAAATTCGACCGGTTTGCCGCCGTGCTAAGCTATAGCATTGGTTTCATTTCAGGCGGCAACCTTCAGGTCCGGAGATCGTCTATCATAGGCCTCGTCCGGCGTCATGATCCCATGTGATGAGTGCGGGCGTCTTTCGTTGTAGTAAGTGATCCAGTTGCCGATCCCGTTCCGGGCTTCGGAACCGGTTTCGAAGGCGTTCAGGTAGACACATTCGTATTTGAGGGATCGCCAGAGCCGTTCGATCATTCGGTTGTCGATCCAGCG
>NZ_PVTQ01000048.1 GCF_003003355.1 Donghicola tyrosinivorans | reverse complement strand
TCGCTACTTGAGGGCGATACGGCCCCATGCCCTACCGCTTCGCTGCCTGATGGCTCTGCCTCAACCATCTGCACACTCAGCCACTTCACCATGGCCTGCGCCGCTGTCAGCCGGATCGTGCCCATGCTTATCTCCCAAACCCGTAAAGGCTCCGTTAAAACGGGCCCGCTTTCTTCATCTTGGACCAAATACCTCGGGGGGCGAGGGCTTGCCCGAGCGGGGCAGAGCCCCGAACCGCCCCCGAACCCTTACGCCGCGTTCCGGCGGGCCGCTTCGCGTGCCCCGTCCCACACCGCACAAAGCCGCGTGAACCGCTCGGCCATCTGCGCAATCGCTGCCTCATCGGACATCTCGCCCTTCATCCAGGCCCGTGCCGCATCGCCAAAGATCGTCCGGCCCACGGCAAAACCCTTCACCAGACCAAAGCCCGCCGCCACCTCGAACGAGGCCGCCAGCTCTGCCTCGGGCGCATCCAGACCCAGAACCACGATCCCGCGGGTGTGCAGATCATACTCCTCAATCGCCGCCACGGCCTTGGCCCAGGCGTCTGCCGTCTTCAGAGGCTCCAGCTTCCACCAGTCAGGGTAGACACCGATCTCGTAGAACTGGCGGATCAACACCGCTGTGGTATCCTCATCCACCGGACCCACCTTCGAGGGGATGATCTCCAAGAGGAACTCCAGCCCGTTCCGGCGCGAGGCTTCAAACAGGCGCTTCACAGTCGCTTCCTGATCCGCGCGGGTCGCCGCATCATCATCGGGATGGCAGAAGCACAGGCACTTCACCACATTCTCCCGTGCCCACTGGCCCAGACCGCCAAAGTCCGATCCCAGTTCCGGCTCCAGCGTCAGCGGGCGCGAGCCCGGCCATTCGGTCGGACGCCCGATCCAGAGACCCGAGCCAGACGCTGCGTGCAGCGCCGAGCGGCCAATCCGATTGTCGCACAGAATGCCATAGCCATCGCGGCCATCTTGCACCTGAACAGCGGCCTTCATGCACAGCTCTTTGAATTCCCCGCCCTTGGCCAGCGTGTAACCGTCCATCTCTTCCAGCTGCAGACGGTGGTCGAAGGCGAAGACGCGCATGGAAGACCAGTCCCCCGCATTGCGGGTGTAGCGGGTGGTGGACCAGTGGATCTGTTCCAGTTCCGCATCGTTGCGCAGGTCCTTCTGCTTGACCCCACGCTCCAGGAAGAACTCCAGTTCGGTCAGCGACGGATAGGCCGGCGTGCAGCCATGACGGCTCACCGCAAAGGCCCCGCAGGCGTTGGCATACTTCAGCGCCACAGGCCAACCGGCATCCTCCATCCAGCCCTTCAAAAGCCCCGAGAAGAACCCATCGCCCGCGCCCAAAACATTAAAAACTTCAATCGGGAAGCCCTTGCCGGTCTGGCCATCATCCAGACTGTCCGGCACGTCGCCCTCAAAGGCCACCGCGCCCAAAGCCCCCCGCTTGCACACCAGCGCCGCGCCCGAGTTCTCGCGCACCGCGCGCAGCGCCTTCACCGTATCGGTCGAGCCGCCCGCGATGTGGAACTCCTCTTCGGTCCCCACGATCAGGTCAAAATAATGCAAAGACGACAGCAGCTTTGCCGTCACCTTGGCGCTTTCCACAAAGCGGCTCTCGCCGTCCCCATGGCCCGCCACGCCCCACAGATTGGGACGGTAGTCGATGTCCAGCGCCGTGCGCAGACCATGCTTGCGCGCCAGCTTCAGCGCCTTGATCACCGCAGCCTCGGTCCGAGGATGGCTCAGGTGCGTGCCCGTCACCACAACCGCCCGCGCCCGCTTGATGAAATCCTCATCAATGTCATCCTCGCACAGCGCCATATCCGCGCAGTTCTCGCGGTAGAAGATCAGCGGAAACTGCTCCTCATCGCGAATGCCAAGGATCACCAAAGCGGTCAGACGCTCGGGGTCGGTCACAACCCCGTCGGTGCAAACCCCCTCACGGGCCAGCTGCTCAAGAATAAACCGGCCCATATGCTCATCGCCCACACGGGAAATCAGAGCCGTCTTCAACCCCAAACGCGCCGTCCCGCAGGCAATGTTCGTCGGACTGCC
>NZ_PVTQ01000047.1 GCF_003003355.1 Donghicola tyrosinivorans | reverse complement strand
TGTTAGATGTCACCGAGAACTGACCCAGCATTGTCATGAAGATTTGACCCGCCTTTCAGTTATGTGCGTTGCTTCATGATGGGGTCAATGTGGTTGTGTCCTTCCTCTTCTTCTTTGCGGTTTCTGAGCTGGCTTTGAAGCGGTAACTGTCATTGCCTGTTTCGAGAATGTGGCATCTGTGGGTGAGACGATCGAGCAAAGCTGTGGTCATTTTTGCATCGCCAAAGACGTTGGCCCATTCGCTGAAGCTTAGATTGGTGGTGATGATAACGCTGGTGCGTTCATAGAGCTTGCTGAGCAGATGGAATAACAGCGCACCGCCAGAAGGGCTGAACGGCAAGTATCCCAATTCATCCAGAATGACTAAATCGGTTTTGACCAGCGCTTCGGCGATCTTGCCCGCTTTGCCGTGGACTTTTTCCTGTTCCAGAGCATTCACGAGTTCCACGGTCGAGAAGAAGCGCACCCGCTTGCGATGGTGTTCAATGGCCTGCACGCCCAAGGCGGTCGCAATATGACTCTTTCCCGTTCCCGGGCCTCCTATGAGCACGACATTCTCAGCCGCTTCAGTGAACTCGCAACGGTGAAGTTGGCGCACGAGGGCTTCATTGATCTCGCTGGCCGCAAAATTGAAGCCTGACAAATCCTTATGGGCGGGAAAGCGTGCAGCCTTCATGTGGTACGCAATGGACCTCACCTCACGTTCGGCCATTTCGGCTTTGAGCAACTGGGATAGAATTGGAATTGCCGCGTCAAACGCAGGTGCCCCTTGCTCAACAAGGTCATGGACCGCTTGTGCCATCCCAGGCATCTTGAGGCTGCGGAGCATGATGACAATTGCTGCGCCAGCAGGATCATGACGCATGACGTGTTCCTCCTGCAATACGCAGCCCATCATAACGCGCCACATTCGCTTCAGGCTCTTTGCTCAGCGCAAGAGCTGGTGGGGGCGTCACGTCTGGCCGGTCACTGGGGGTGGTGTCAACCAGACGATGGAGCAGGTTTAGGACGTGGGTCTTGGTCGGCACGCCCGCCTCAAGCGCCATCTCTACAGCGCACAGCACCGCTTCTTCATCATGATGCAAAACCAGGGAAAGGATTTCGACCATCTCACGATCTCCGCCAGGCTTGGGTAGCATTTGCGCCTGCAACTGACGGAATGCAGCCGGCATCTCGACAAAGGGGGCGCCATTTCGCAGAGCACCAGGCTTTCTTTGAATAACTGCCAGATAATGGCGCCAGTCATAGATCACGCGGCCGGGCTGTTTATGTGATCTCTGGATGATGCGCTCATGTTCACAGACGACTTGCCCCTCGGCCACGACCACCAAGCGGGTGGGGTAGATGTGCAGGCTGACCGGTCGGTTGGCGAAGCTGGCTGGAACCGAGTAGCGATTGCGATCGAATGTGATCAGACACGTCGGAGACACCCGTTTGCTCTGTTCAACATAGCCATCAAATGGCGTTGGAAGCGGCATCAATGAGGGCTTCTCAGCTTCCCAGATATCGGCAATGCTACCAAGGAGTCTGCCGTGCCTGGTCTCAGCCCAAAGCAGCTTGCAGCGTTCCTCAAGCCAATCGTTCAGCGCAGCCAGATCAGGAAAGGAGGGCATCATCTGCCAGAACCTGTGACGCGCGTCGCGCACGTTTTTCTCGACCTGCCCCTTCTCCCAACCCGCAGCCGGATTGCAAAAGTCAGGGTCAAAAACATAATGGCTCGTCATTGCCATAAAGCGCGCATTCACATCACGCTTCTTGCCTACGCCCACCCTGTCCACCGCAGTGCGCATATTATCGTAGATCCCCCGGCCGGGCACTCCGTCGAAGACCCTGAAGGCATGCCAATGTGCATCAAACAGCATCTCATGGGTTTGCAGCAAATACGCGCGGACCAGAAACGCACGACTGTGCGACAACTTAATGTGGGCCACCTGCAATTTGGTACGTTCCCCATCAATGTGCGCCCAATCTTCGCTCCAGTCGAATTGGAAAGCCTCTCCCGGATTGAACACTAATGGCACGAAAGTTCCGCGATCGGTCGTGCGCTGCGCCCGTTGTCTGTCCTCTCTCCAGGCTCTGACAAAGGCCGTTACCCGTTCGTAAGACCCGTCAAAGCCCAGTTGAACAAGATCTGCGTGCATTTGCTTTGCCGTGCGGCGGTCTTTTCGGGATTTGCGCTGCTCGGCGACAAGCCAACTTGTCAGCTTCTCGGCGTAAGGGTCGAGTTTACTTGGCCGGTGTGGTGTCTGAAACTTGGGCTCAACCGTGCCAGCGCGCAGGTACTTCCGGATGGTATTACGAGAAAGGCCCGTCCGTCGGGAAATCTCGCGAATGGGCATCTTGTCACGCAGTGCCCAACGTCGAATGACGCTCAGAAAATCCATGTCGATCACTCCAGTGCCCCCCGACAAATCTCGTCAGGGGATAGGTTCCACATGGGTCAAATCTCAGTGACATTTTATATCGCCGCTGGGTCAGTTCTCGGTGACATCCAACACG
>NZ_PVTQ01000046.1 GCF_003003355.1 Donghicola tyrosinivorans | reverse complement strand
ACGAGCTCCGGACCTGAAGGTTGCCGCCTGAAATGAAACCAATGCTATAGCTTAGCGCGGCGGCAAACTGGTCGAAAAACGCGGACCACCTCTGTACCTGATGTGTCGGGCAAGATCCGAGCTTGAGGAGAGCAGGTCGAGTTGCCCTTCCAGCCAAAGACGCAGGGCATCCAAGATGGGCTTGGAAAGCTGTTGCCTGACGGCGCGCCGAACGTCCGGCGCTTTGCCGCGGATATCAGCCTCGATCCGATAAAGCTGCGCGATGCGATTGGTCATTTCCAGACAAATCGGGGAAGGTGTCGTGCGGCTGTAATCGACGAAGCGGCGTCGCCAATGCGTCCAACAATAGGCCATCGTCCAAGGATCATTGGTTTTCTTCGGATCACTTAACGCATCGTATCCGGCATAGCCATCAACGGTCAGCTGGCGCCCCTGGAAGTCGCGGAAGACCTCTTGAGCGGTTTTGGCGCTCCGGCTTCTGGAATGCTGGAACACCACGATTGGCGGATCGCCTCCTCCCCAGCCCCGTTGGTCACGGACCACGGCCCAAAGATAATCCTTTCGGGTTTTTCCCGTGCGCGGGGCCAGAACCGGGACCGTGGTCTCGTCTGCGAAGAGATGGTCGCTCGCTTTCAGATCATCGATCAAAGCGTCGATGAGCGGCCCGAGGTGGAATGCAACGCGTCCCGCCCAATTGGCCAGCATGGTGCGATCAATCTCGATCCCCTCCCGGCGCCAGATCTCGGCTTGTCGGTAGAAGGGGAGGTGGTCGCAGAATTTGGACACGACAGCATGGATGGCGAACCGGTTTGTCCCAAGACCGCGCGGCACAAGGGATTCCGGCGCCGGGGCTTGCGCATGGGATGTACCCTTGCACGCCCGGCATATGTATTTGGGACGCACGGTGACCAAGACCCTGAACCGGGCCGGCATGACATCGAGCCGTTCGGTGCGATCTTCCCCGACCCGAACCATCTCACCGCACCCACAGGGGCAGAACGTGTTCGCGGGTTCGATGACTTCTTCGACACGCTCCAGATGCTCCGGCAGCCGCCCTTTGTTCCGGTTTGTAGAGGACGCCTGCCGAGACGCCTTGTCAAGAGCTTTATCGGCGGCCTCTCCCGCGGCCGCCAACTGCCCTTCCGCGACCTCGATATCTTCAGCAAAGAGATTGCGCTGATCGGGGTCACCCTTTTCCGAACTTGCGCCAAACCGCGCGTGTCGAGACTGGATCAACAGCCGTTCCAGCCGTGCATTGGCCTAAGCCAAAGCCGCGTTGGCCGCCTCTGCGCGGGCCAATCGTTGCTCGAGATCGGCAACATATTCGGGGCTGATTTGGTTTGAGGCAGGCATGACCTTTTATACACCGCCATGCCTGTTTACGCTGCAAAATTCCCCCCCATGAGTCACCCCGCCGCATGCTATCCAGCGCGTTTGGGTTGACGGCGCCGCTCGGCCCGAACCGCCTTCCAATCCAACCCTTCGAACAGGGCCGTGAACTGTGCAGGCGTCAGCCTGATCACACCCTCCGCGGGCCGGGGCCACTGGAATTGGCCCCCTTCCAGATGTTTGTAGACCAGTACAAGACCCGTCTGATCCCAGACCAGAATCTTGATCCTGTCGCCGCGCTTCGATCTAAAAACAAAGATCGCCCCGCTGTACGGATCACGCCCCAGTACCGTTTGTACCATGAGCGACAAACCCGCGTGTCCCTTCCGGAAGTCGATCGGCCGCGTTGCCAGATAGACGTGGTACGCCCCTCCAGGCAGGATCATGTGGAAGCCCTAATGGCAGACAAAACACGACCAAGATGGTCGGGGGCAAATCTTGCTGGCACCAAAACCCGAACGCCCTTGACTTCCAGGATGATGGCATCGCCCTCTTTGGCAGTGGCAAGACCGCTTTCGTCGGCGGGCGCCTCAACGACAACAGGGACCAACCCAAGGATGTCGTCATCCGGCATTGCCAAAGCGCCCTCACGAGCAGCACGACGCCAGGAATGAAGTTGGGGCGCGGAGATGCCATGCTTGCGGGCAACATCCGCGACAGAAACGCCATCCCGGTAACTCTCCAGAACCAGCTCCGCTTTCACATGTTCCGGCCACCGACGCCGGCCAGTCGGACTACTCACCACATCAATACGCCCGCCGTATCCTTCTTCGGCACTGTGACAAGTTACGTAATTTTGTACCGTAGTATCCATAAGAACCCTCCATATTTGGACGGCTCCTTCTCGAAGAAACTGAAAATAACATCTACGAGGGTGATGGGACTGCGCTTACGAAAATTCCCGTGGCAGGTCAAGATGGTTGAGAGTTGGGAGAGCTTGCGGGGGCTGATCGAGAGGATCGTGCTGATCCCGCATGAACAGTGCGACGGCTATGTGATCGATCTGAGTGGTGAGCTAGGCGCGCTGTTGAACCTTGCGACGGGCTCCACGGCAACCGCTTTGAATAGACCAGAAAGCCAAGTATCTGATATATTTTCGGAATTATTTTTGGTTGCGGGAGTAGGATTTGAACCTACGACCTTCAGGTTATGAGCCTGACGAGCTACCGGGCTGCTCCATCCCG
>NZ_PVTQ01000045.1 GCF_003003355.1 Donghicola tyrosinivorans | reverse complement strand
ATCGGCGACGGGGCTGTGATCGAACGTCTTGCCGATCCCGCGCAGACCGTTCCTGCAGGGCAGGGGCTGTCACTGCCCACACGCATTGATGCGTCCCAGAGAGCGGACGCCTTAACACGGTGGGTATCGCAAGAGGGAGAAGACCGCTCTGGTGCAGTCATTCTTGATATACGAGATTTACTAATAGGGGGAGACGTGCGGATCTGCTAAGGTGTGACGGCACCGATCCAGCGGCTTCCTTTTACCGAGCCATGTGGGGTTTGGGCGGAATTCTCCATCAAGTCTCCTCGGAAAGGGCCCTCGGGCAGAGCGAAGGCATGTTCCGCGTTTCTCGCAGTGGGAAGGTTATGGCGCACGATGGCGCGGATCGTCATGGTAAAAAATGTATATTCATTCGCCAGCCCAAGCCGCGACACGTAGGTGTTTTGCGGGCAAGGGCTGTGTCTTGGCAGCAGCGGCGCGCATGGCGCGGGCGCGGGCAATCGGGCCTGACTGCTCTTCCGCTTTCGCTTTCTCCAACTCATCTTCGAGGCGGAGAAAGATAGGCGCATAGGCGTCGTCATCTTCCATCAAGCGGGCGACTTTATGGAGGGCGGCTTCAATCCTCGCAGCATCCACAACCCCCGGCGCTTTGCGCGGGGGTCGGATACGACTGTCATAAAGAACCACATCGCGCGCCATGGCGTGCGTCTCCGTTCCCTCGCGCGCAAGTGCGGGAGGGGTAAGCAACTCGATAAAACCCGAAAGGGACCAACGGGTGCGAGGCTAAGGAGTGGAAGCGTGCGGGTGCAATTGTAAATTCACGCCGAGGCGGAATATCCTGTGGAAAACCGCCAAAATCGCAAGTTTCAGGCACAATAGTACTTATGAGGCTGTTGTGTAATTCTATTCTAATATTTTATTCATGTAATTTTATTCGCAAAGAAAATTGTTTGGGGATAACTTCATTTGGCGTTTTGAGATTTCATCAATCTGTATTTCCATGGGCCTCGTAAATGGTGGCGAGGTATGTGATGGACGACGAGGGTGCAGGCAGCGCAAAGCGGAAGACGCGGAAGTATTCCGCCAATGAAGCCGAGTGGCAAAAAATCGAATGTGGGGCGCAGGAGAGGGGTCTCAAGCCCGCTCAGTTCGTGCGGGAGGCGGCGGTCGCGGCGGCCAGTGGCGCACCGATGTCGTGCGTTACCGATACAGACCATCAGAAGCTGCATGTGCTCATGCGTCGGTGTGAGGCGATATTCCTGGAGCGTGAAGACGGCGACGTTCCCTTGTCGATTGGGCAGGGACAAGGCCTCTACCAGATTGCCGCCGCGTTGCAGGCCCTGACAGAAAGCCTGCGCAAATGATGCTCGGCTGGTATGAGACGTCGAATTCAGATCGCTATGCCAGCGGTATGGTGAATTACTTTCTGGCTCCCGAGATCATGAAGACTGTCGGGGGCAAGAAGCAGATGGTTCTGCGCAGCCCCAAGCCGGAATTGCTGGCAGGTGATGTGGCGCAGCTCACAGAGTTCTTGAAACGCCAAACTTGCCAGCGCAGGTTCTCGGCCCTGACCATGAGTTTTGCCACCGGGGATGTCGATGTTGCGGCCTTTAACGCAGGGCGCAGGGACGTGCGCGAGGCGGTGAACAAGGCCGTCTCCTTTGTTCTGGAAATGGCCTATCTACATGTGCCGGAGACCAGCCGTCCGCCGGTGCTGATCGGGACGCACACACATGCAGGGCGGCTTGAGGTCAATTTGATCCTTCCTCGGATCGTTCTGGGCGGTCATGGCAAATATCTCTCGTGGAATCCTCATCCCACGACCCCGCGCTCACGCGAGATATGGGATGCAACGCGCATGTACCTGAATGCACAATTTGGGTGGGCCGACCCGATGGACCCTTCGCGGGCGCAATTGGTCAAATATCCTGATTGGGCCCGAAAGCAGAATGCGGAAGATGCGCGGGCGGGACTGGAAACGCCTTTGATGGTCTATCAGATGGTGTCCCAGTTGGCTTTCGATGTCTACGGCCATGGGCAGGTTCAAGATCGGGACGGCCTCCTGGCGCAGCTCCTTCCATTGGTGGGCGAGTTCGGTATCCGCTTGAAGGTCAAAACAGCGAAAACCATCACGCTGGAACATACGTGGCCCCGCACGCGGCATTTCCCGGAGTTGATCTTCCGGGGGAGGCTGTTCGAAGGCGGCGCATATGAAAAAAATGGGAATGATCAGGCTGCGTGGAAGACCAAGTTTGACCCTGAGGCAATCGCAAAAAATCTTCGGACCCTGGCTAAAGGCAATGCTACAATTTCTGCGCAGAAATACGGCAAAAGCCTTTGGAATATTGAGGAATTCGACCCGCGCGCTGTTTTTGAATGCTCAAAATTCTGCATCTCGCGGATCCCGACCAATGTTACAAAAACGGACCGCCTCAAGGGGCCGCCGACCTCACTGATCTTCGAGAACCTGAAAGCATTGATCGCCCGCGTATCCGTAAAAATCCGGATGGCCATGGCCACCCGCCGGATCGCAAAAGCGCTGATCCGCCACAAAGAAAACTTCGTCGAAACTGCAAATGAATGGAGAAAAGCACATGAGGCAGTCACAACAATCACCCACGCCAGAACTATCAGCGCTGGGGGATCTGATCCAGCACCTGGACGCCTTGGTCGTCCGGATGGAAAAGGTCTTGGACAACAGCAAGGACGACCGGTTGGAACGCCGCCTCAGCGAGATGATCGACGCGATCCTGGCGTCGAACCATCACGCCCAGCAGATCGCGGCAGAGCTGAAGAGCCTCATGGAGCAGCAGCGTTCTACGCAGGCCATGGAGCAAAGGATCACGCTCATGGCGCAGCAAGTGCAGGAACTGCACCAAAACCAGATCCAAATGAACCGCTGGCTTGGCGAAGCCCTCGATCCGGATCACGAGGACACCTGATCTGCAAAAAGCTCTCCGGCGCGAAAGACGCAACGCCGGAGAGCTTTGAGCCGATGTAGGTCGG
>NZ_PVTQ01000044.1 GCF_003003355.1 Donghicola tyrosinivorans | reverse complement strand
AACCACATTGACCCCATCATGAAGCAACGCACATAACTGAAAGGCGGGTCAAATCTTCATGACAATGCTGGGTCAGTTCTCGGTGACATCTAACACCTTGCCGTCGTCTTTCACGGTAACGATTACTTCGCTGCCGATATGCTCGGCCTTGATCTCGATATTGCCAGTGGCGGGCTTTCCGGCGGCGGTGCGGTCGTCGGCTGTCTCGATCCCGTGGTCCATGCTGTTGCGCACGATATGGACCAGCGGATCGGCCAGTTTTTCTATCATGGTTTTGTCCAGCTCGGTCTCGCGGCCCGACACAACCATGTCCACATCTTTGCCAAGGGTCATCGACAGGTCTGCGACCAGCCGTTCAAACCGAGAGGCCAGCGTGCCGAAGGGCACCATGCGGATCGACATGGCCGTATCGCGCAGACCAAGCGACAGACGGTTGATCTGCTCGGCCAGGGCCACAAGGCTGGGGTCTTTCGACTGACGGGCCATCTCGCTAAGGCGGGCGTCAAAGATGACCAATTCACCCACCTGATCCACAAGGCTGTCCAGTTTGGACGTACCAACGCGGATCGAAGTTTCAGCCTGAGCAGGGGGCGTGTTTTTAGGGGAGCGACCGTTCGCCCCCGGCTCAGACTCCACCTTCGCAACCGGGACAGCGGATTGCTCGGGCGATACGTGAAAGTTCTTTTCGATGTCGTAGAACAGGAATAGTTCGTCCAGCGCTTCTTGCGAGACGTCGGCGGGCAGGGTCATTTTCCAGCCGATGTAGCAGGTGTCTACATCCAGCGCGTCAAGGGTCGGCACCTGACTTGTGTCGGCAGTGATATCCTCAGCGCCCAGTTGGCGCAGGTCTTCTAGCAGCAGGTCAGGATTTGCACCCAGTTCCAGCACGTTACCCTTCAGCCGGAAGCTAAACTCGATGCGGGCTGTTGGGGCCGTGCCGCCTTCGACCACAGCGGCCAGTCCGGCAAGGATGGTGGCGCTGCGGGTGGCAGTCAGATCATTGGGGTTCACCAGATCGGGCAGCAGATCACTGGCCTCGAACGACAGGCGGATCACCTCTTGAGTGACGGCGGCGTTGCCTTTGCGGAACTCGTCAAACAGGGTTTCGAACGCATGGGCGAATTCCGACAGCTGTGTCAGACCACACATGGCGCCGCTGCCTTTAACGGTGTGCAAAGCGCGGAAGGCCGCGTCAATGCTGGATTGGTCAGCGTAGTTCTTACGCAGGGTCAGCAGCGCGGTATCAAGCTGCTCTTTTAGCTCGCGCAGTTCTTCCAGAAAGATCAGCAGGACATCATTCGACATCAGAGCCTCCGGCGGTTTGGGGTTCGGTTTGATCCAACACATCCCCCAAGCCGCAGGCATCAGCCGTGCGGATCAGGTCAGCGTCAGATGTCGTGATGGTCACCGACCGGCCCAAAGCGCGGGCGGTCGAACGCAGCGAAACAGCGAACTGCAACAGGCCGACGGCGGGTTTAAAATCCGCGGGCAACACCACATGCGTGATGTCTTCAGCCTTAAACGCGGCAAAGATATTCTGTGCCTCCAGAGCAAGCTCTTGAAGGCCTCTGCTAGAGAGGGTCTCGGGCATTGTTCTACCATCGCTGACGTAGGGGCCGGCCTTCTGGCGGGTCTGCAGGTGGTTCGCAGGGTGGTCCGCTAGCGGTACCGGCTTTGGCGTTTACTCAGCGTTAACTTTCCAAAGCGGCTTTAAAATAGCGTATCTGAAGATCACAAGAGGTATCTTGGGGCTTGAAATGTGATCATCAGCACGTGAAAAATTTATCATTTTACGCATGGATTTATCTGCGGACAGCAACGCTTCTGGCCGAACGAGACCGGCCGCGAGTGTCCTTATAGACAGCTCAGGCATCGGAAGATGCCAAATGTGCCCGTTTGGGAAGTAATCCAAGAAACGCACGCAATTTAATTTCGTATCGGGATGAATTTCTGTGATATAAATATATATTAGAACAATATTCCAAATTGTTGGAAGAAAAATGACGCTCTCCGTGATAAGTCAATTAAATTGATTAATATCGTACTTCGTGAATGTTCAACCCGTTATATTCAATAAAGTCTATGTGTTTTCATGAAGCCATGACTGATTCGCTTGAAAATCAGGTTGAAGTCGTGATCGGAGAGCGTTCTGCGGCAACTTCAAAAGTCGTGCCAAGTCGGGATTACAGGGTTGCAGTTTCGCATGCAGGGCAGTGTTGTCCCTTCGCTGTGTCCCGAGGCCGCAGGTGAAACCCCTATTCAGGCATCACACTAGACGCGGTCTGGCGGAAGGCTTGGACATAGTCGATGTCGTGATCCTCGGCCCAAACGCCAAGGTTGATCGCCTTTTGCAGTCCCGCGCCGATCGGGCGGGTGACGATAGGCAGGTGGTCTCCAGACTTTTAATACCCTACGCGCAATGCAGATAAGATGATGTACCGTCGTGCGCGTGCGCGAAGCTACAGCTTTATTAGGCCATCTCTAAAGGAGTTGGGTGAGGCCGTTGTGAACTGATCTGTTTTGGAGAGGGCCGTCGCCAGCGTTCCCGTTCATGGTCTGGCTCATAAAAAAGAAATGCCCATACAGCTTCCTTAAAAGCGTGCTGTGTGCAGCAAATAGTGCGCAATTCGAGCTCCCGCAACCAAAAATAATTCCGAAGATATATCAGATACTTGGCTTTCTGGTCTATTCAAAGCGGTTGCCGTGGAGCCCGTCGCAAGGTTCAACAGCGCGCCTAGCTCACCACTCAGATCAATCGCATAGCCGTCGCACTGTTCATGCGGGATCAGCACGATCCGCTCGATCAGCCCCCGCAAGCTCTCCCAACTCTCAACCATCTTGACCTGCCACGGGAATTTTCCTCCATCATCGATTAGAGTCTGATCCAATTTGAGGACAGATTATGAAGCGCACACGATTTACGGACGAACAGATCATCGGGATTTTGACTGAGCATGAGGCCGGCGCAAAATGTGCCGACCTTTGCCGCAAACACGGTATGGCCGAAGGCACTTTCTATAACTGGAAAGCCAAGTTTGGCGGGATGACTGTGTCCGAAGCCAAGCGGCTGAAGACGCTTGAGGATGAGAACGCTAAACTCAAAAAGCTGCTGGCTGAACAGATGCTGGATCTGGCAGCGATGCGCGAGTTGGTTTCAAAGTGAGGGCATGAACGCCACTGGTTCAAGAGAATGCCCGAACGGTAACGCCCGCTGTTAAGCGCGAAGCTGTCGCGCAACTGAGAAGCCAATTCGGGTTCTCAGAACGGCGGGCGTGCCGGATTGCGGGCGCGGATCGCAAGATGGTCCGGTATGTTGCGCAGCGTGCGCCGGATACGGCCTTGCGTGGTCGGTTGAGAGAACTGGCAAACGAACTGACAGCCCTTATCGAACGGCGGGGAAAGCCTGGGATGATTGTCAGCGATAACGGAAGCGAACTGACAAGTAATGCCATCCTCGGCTGGTGTGCCGAGAACTGTAATGACCCAGCGTTTTCTGCTCAGTTTAGGCCGTTAGTCTGAATGCCTCGGCAGGCGTGCGCATGGCAAGGGCCTGATGAGGACGACGGTTATTGTAAAAACTGATCCAGTCGCCGATGACGCGTG
>NZ_PVTQ01000043.1:0-2500 GCF_003003355.1 Donghicola tyrosinivorans | reverse complement strand
GGCCAATCAAACTCGGAGATAGCTGGTTCTCCGCGAAATCTATTTAGGTAGAGCGTCATCCGAATACCCCGGGGGGTAGAGCACTGGATGGGTAATGGGGCCCCACAGGCTTACTGATCCTAACCAAACTCCGAATACCCGGGAGTACTAGATGGCAGACACACGGCGGGTGCTAACGCCCGTCGTGGAGAGGGAAACAACCCTGACCTCCAGCTAAGGCCCCTAATTCATGGCTAAGTGGGAAAGCAGGTGGGACGACCAAAACAACCAGGAGGTTGGCTTAGAAGCAGCCATCCTTTAAAGATAGCGTAACAGCTCACTGGTCTAATTAAGTTGTCCTGCGGCGAAGATGTAACGGGGCTCAAGCCATGAGCCGAAGCTGAGGACTGCATAGCAGTGGTAGCGGAGCGTAGTGTGACATAGCACTTGTCTTTACTACCGACCTTCGAGACGAAGGCGCAGGCAACTGTGCTCAAGTAGCGAAGCGGTAGCACAAGACAAAGTGCTTTCGATGAAGCCGGGCTGTAAGGCATCCGGTGGAGAGATCACTAGCGAGAATGATGACATGAGTAGCGACAAAGAGTGTGAGAGACACTCTCGCCGAAAGTCCAAGGGTTCCTGCTTAAAGCTAATCTGAGCAGGGTAAGCCGGCCCCTAAGGCGAGGCCGAAAGGCGTAGTCGATGGGAACCAGGTTAATATTCCTGGGCCAGGAGGAAGTGACGGATCCTTACTGTAGTTCACACTTATCGGATTGTGTGGGCTGCTGCGGGGTCCCTGGAAATAGCCCTCCATGAGACCGTACCCTAAACCGACACAGGTGGACTGGTAGAGAATACCAAGGCGCTTGAGAGAACAACGTTGAAGGAACTCGGCAAAATACCTCCGTAAGTTCGCGAGAAGGAGGCCCAGTTTCTACGCAAGTATTGGCTGGGGGCACAAACCAGGGGGTGGCGACTGTTTACTAAAAACACAGGGCTCTGCGAAGTCGCAAGACGACGTATAGGGTCTGACGCCTGCCCGGTGCCTGAAGGTTAAAAGGAGGGGTGAGAGCTCCGAATTGAAGCCCAGGTAAACGGCGGCCGTAACTATAACGGTCCTAAGGTAGCGAAATTCCTTGTCGGGTAAGTTCCGACCTGCACGAATGGCGTAACGACTTCCCCGCTGTCTCCAACGTTGACTCAGCGAAATTGAATTGCCTGTCAAGATGCAGGCTTCCCGCGGTTAGACGGAAAGACCCCGTGCACCTTTACTACAGCTTCACACTGGCATCAGGCCAAGCATGTGCAGGATAGGTGGTAGGCTTCGAAGCAGTGACGCCAGTCCCTGTGGAGCCTTCCTTGAGATACCACCCTTGCTTTGCTTGATGTCTAACCGCGGTCCGTTATCCGGATCCGGGACCCTGTGTGGCGGGTAGTTTGACTGGGGCGGTCGCCTCCTAAAGAGTAACGGAGGCGCGCGAAGGTTGGCTCAGAGCGGTCGGACATCGCTCGTTGAGTGCAATGGCAGAAGCCAGCCTGACTGCGAGACTGACAAGTCGAGCAGAGTCGAAAGACGGCCATAGTGATCCGGTGGTCCCAAGTGGGAGGGCCATCGCTCAACGGATAAAAGGTACGCCGGGGATAACAGGCTGATACTGCCCAAGAGTCCATATCGACGGCAGTGTTTGGCACCTCGATGTCGGCTCATCTCATCCTGGGGCTGGAGCAGGTCCCAAGGGTACGGCTGTTCGCCGTTTAAAGAGGTACGTGAGCTGGGTTTAGAACGTCGTGAGACAGTTCGGTCCCTATCTGCCGTGGGTGTAGGATACTTGAGAGGAGTTGCCCCTAGTACGAGAGGACCGGGGTGAACGATCCACTGGTGGACCAGTTGTTATGCCAATAGCAGTGCTGGGTAGCTATGATCGGACAGGATAACCGCTGAAGGCATCTAAGCGGGAAGCCCCCCTCAAAACAAGGTATCCCTGAGAGCCGTGGTAGACCACCACGTCGATAGGCCGGAGATGTAAGCGTGGTAACACGTTCAGTTGACCGGTACTAATGGCTCGATAGGCTTGATTTGATCCAGTAAAAGCAAGACTTCTACTGAATATCAAAAGTCACTACACCAAAACAAAGCGTACTGACTTGGAAAACGAGATTTTATTCGGTTTGGTGGTCATAGCACGAGCAAAACACCCGGTCCCTTTCCGAACCCGGAAGTTAAGTGCCGACGCGCCAATGGTACTGCGGCTTAAGTCGTGGGAGAGTAGGTCACCGCCAAACCTAATAAAATCTCGACAATAATTGATAACTCTCAAAACGATCACAAAATACCTCAGCTCACAATCAAGCGTCAGCTGAGGGCGACAGTGACCAATAAAGGCCACAGGTCTAAATCGATCAATACGATAAAGACCAAAGCGTCGCGGGATGGAGCAGCCCGGTAGCTCGTCAGGCTCATAACCTGAAGGTCGTAGGTTCAAATCCTACTCCCGCAACCAAAAATAATTCCGAAAATATA
>NZ_PVTQ01000042.1 GCF_003003355.1 Donghicola tyrosinivorans | reverse complement strand
AGATCATAGGTCCGGCTGGCCTCCGCCACCGTGGTTTTGCCCTGAATGATCTCGATCACCAGGGCGGTCTTTCGCTTGGCTGTCCAGCGTTTGACGGTCTCGTCCATACTCTTACTCATGGCTACTTTCTTCCTTTATAGCATGAGCAGGAAATCAGTGGGTCATTACACACATTCCATCCGAAAGGCCCATTTCCCACACCGCAGTGCCCGCCAGACACAAGCCCGCAAACACTGCGACAAGAGCATAACGATCCAAACCAAACCACATGGCAACCTCCGATCTATCAATATAGATACGGGGCAGCGGCAAGTTTCTGTCACAGCTTAAGCGACGAGTTTAGCCACAGCGCAGCAGTCTGCGATCAAAGGTCTGAAGCGAGAGGTCGTAGACATGATCCGGCAACTCTTTGAACCGTGCGAAAGGCATGGCCGTTTGACCATAGGCATTCTCAACATCTGTGCCAGCCAGTTCCGGGAACAACTGCAGGATTTCACGGCGGCACGGCGCAGCCAGTGAGGACAGCCCCCATTTGCCCGGATAGAAACTTTCCGAAGCGATGCCATTGCCAAAGATCACCTGATGCTCTTCGAACATGAGGTGGATGTAGGTCACACTGGTGACGCCATTGGCCACACGCACCTTGCCGCCCTTCAGACGCGCCAGATGGGTCGCGCGGATCAGTTTATCGGTGCCACCGCGCTCGGATTGGTGCGCATATAGCCCATGCTGGGGCGAAACCAACAATCCGCGCGGCCCTGCCCAATCACCAGGCGCAATGCGGATGGGCCGCAGCTCTGGATGACGGGCCAGTTCCCCTGCCCCCAACCGGCGTGAGCCAGCCCAGACCAGCGGCTGTGGTCCGTTATCGCGGGTCACGACCATATCGCCGGGGCGCAACATCTCGATCGGTTTTTCCCCTGTCGGGGTCAGGATCATCGTGCCGACGGTGAAACACGGAATGCCGATGCTGATTAGCTCAAGCTTATCATTCACCTGATCGGCGGTGATCCCTTGCAGAATAATCTGCTCACCATTGGGGAAGGTCAGAACCGCGTGATTGTTGACGTTCTGGGTGACAACTACGTCTTCCCAGCGGATCGGGTTGCCTTCCAGATCGGTCAGGTTGCTAACGTCGATCTGGTGGTTGGTAAAGCCGTCAAGGTTGTCGTCGTTCAGGTCGAACTGGTAGACGTTATCGATGCCGCTGCTGGCAACAATCGTGTCATAGCCTGCACCCGCAACAAGGTGGTCATCCCCCTCGCCGCCGTCCAGGACATCGTTGCCCGCATCGCCCCAAAGCGTATCAGCCCCAAGACCACCGGACAGGGTGTCATTCCCCTGATCCCCGTGTAGCGAGTCATTGCCGTCGCCACCCAGCACCGTATCCGAGCCATAGCCTGCCCAGATCGTGTCCGAACCCGCACCACCATCCAGATAGTTGTCGCCGACCAGACCGTCGCCAGAGCGATCATCGATGCTATCATTGCCATCGCCACCATAGACAACGTCATCACCTGCACCGAACCAGATGGTATCGTCACCAAGGCCGCCCAGAATGGTGTCGCTGCCGCTGATCCCCACTGTATCCGCCGCATACGAGCCCGTGGCCCCATTCGCATAGTCGGTGATCGCGGTGTAGGTGCCCCCAGTTGCCAGATATTCGACGGTTACGTCGTCATAACCTCCACCTGTGTGATCGACCGAGATGCTGGTGAACGGAACGTTAAAAGTAATCGTCCCCGAGGTCGAAGAGCCCGCTGTACCGGTAACCCCGCCGGTGGCACCAACCGCGATACCGCCGCTCAGAACCGCGTCACCTGCGTTAATCATCGCCTGAATATCAACGACAACGCCGTCGATACTGATGATATTCTCTTCAAAGTTCTCAAGGAGACCGAAGGTCAGACGAACAGTCGCAGCCTCATCAAACGACACCTTAAGCGTGGCATCGTCATCAACACGCGCCGCCGGTGTTGAGGCCGCCAGACTAGAGCTGGACACCGTGTAATTGATGTTGACGGTATTGCCGTTGAAATCGCCGTAGATGATGTCGTTGTCGGCGCCACCGTCGATATAGTCAGCGCCCGATCCGCCAAACAGGCTGTCGTTGCCCGCGCCACCCATCACCGTATCGTTGTCAGCACCGCCATAAACGGTGTCATTGCCAAGCTCACCGTCGATCCAGTCAGTGCCCTGTCCGCCGTAGATCAGGTCGCCGTCATTACCCGTGTAGATCGAGTCATTGCCGTCGCCGCCATAGATGGTGTTGGCACCGTTTAGCTGCGCACCGTTGATGTCATCGATATAGTCGTTACCGGCGCCGCCATAGACAACGTCTGCGCCTTCACCGTAAAGAATGCTGTCGTCGCCTGCGCCGCCGTCGATCGTGTCGGCGCCCAACTCACCATAAATGGTGTCGTTGCCGTCGTTGCCTTGCAAGCTGTCGTTGCCGTTGCCGCCGTAAATAAGGTCAGCACCCGTCCCGCCCGAAACAAAATCGTTGCCATCGCCTGCGGTTACGGTGTCATTGCCAGCACCGGCCAGAATATAGTCATTGCCAGCTGTGATCTGGTCGCCCTGCGCGTCCGTGTAGCCGACCCCCATCGAGTCATTGCCGGTCGTGCCATCCACAGGGGTTTTATAGGTTCCGGTCTGACGTGCGGCGATCATATCACCCGCTGTTGTGTCACCGCTGGACTTGGTCACCGCGGTCAATGCAAGCGATTGAATGGGCTTTGCCGTCAAGGCCGCCTGATCGGCGTTCAGCGTGGTTTCAGGCGCTAGGAAGGTATGTCCCTGAAAATCCTGAAAGACATAGGCTGTAATTTGCGCGGTCGTTCCGTCGACATAAGTCAGCGTAATGGCGTATTCGGCAACCGCATCGAATTCTTGCGTGCCAAACCCGTTGACGTGAAATCGGTCCCGCCCGCCACCGTTATCGATGTCGTAGCTGTTGTTGTCATCTTCTAGCAGATAGTCCGCGTAGAGTGTGCCAACCCAATTGTACATCGGATCACTGGCACTACCGTAGGTGTCAAGAATACCGGCTGCATTTTCGGCAGTATTGTTACCCTGTGTCGTATCGATCAGGGCACGCTGCCCGAGATACATTACCTGAAACGTCGTCGACGTAGCCATCCACCAACTCCGGAATTCGGAAAACCACCAAAATAACGATTATCTTGCTAGAGTAGAACTACGTCAAAATTAAGTTCAGATTACTAATGGCATCACAATGCCCAAATTTATGACCACAGTGATATGAGCTTGATCCAAAGAACGTATCCGTTTTAATTTATTATTTATCAGATCCTTAAATAATAAATGCTAATTTTGTGTGCAGGTTTTAGACGGAACCGCTACGTCACCCGCAAGATAGAACGGCACTATCATAGACAAGTTTAATTAACGCAGGCTGACCACTCACGCCGGTCCGCGCGTAGATTTGCTTGGAACAGCTACGTGTTGTCTCGATCGTCCACCCCAAAACCTCGGAGGCTTGCTTCAGGCTATCTCCGGCGCAGAGCCGGGCCAGCAATCGCGCCTCGCTGGGGCTGAGGCCGAAATGTGTGGCGAACTGGGTATCAAAAAGACGCGCGTAATCGGGTGCTACGCGCAAAACCGCGCGGATCACCGGCTCTTCTTGGAACATGTCAGGGCGCAGAACCATCTCGGTCAGGGGCGTATCTGATATGCGCAGTGTTTGTGCGCCCGTGTCTGCCACCGCCCGCGAAAAGGCCCCGCGAAAAGCGGCAGCTATGGCGGGGTCTGTCGGCTCGAACCGGCGGCGCTCGGACAGGCGCAGACCTTGGGCGGCCTCCCACTCTGCCGCGAAATCCGACAGCGCCAGAATTTTTCCTGCAGTGTCGAACAGGATCCAACCGGCCCCCAATTGCGCCCCCGCCTCTGCATCGAACTGCGCAAGGGATTGAGTGCGCAGCGCCGCCAGATACCCCTCGGTCGCTTGGCCCAGAAAAGGCGCAAGACCGCTTAGATATTGCCCCTCTACACTGCGAAAGTCCCTTGCGTGGGCGGGTCGCACCACCATCAGCACCACAGATGTCACCCCATCAATACGGGCTTTCATTAGCCGCGTTGGCCCCTCTAGCGCGGCAGATGTCAGGTCCTCCTGGCCATAAACCCGATCAAAGCGCATCCGAAGGACGCTGTCGGAGGGCAACTCTGGCGACGCTCCCTGACGGACGGAAAAGATCGTATTTCCAGCACGTTCGACCCGCATCAACGCACTCTCTGCCCGCGTCACAGCGCAGAGTTCTGACAGAAATCCCTGCCAAGCGTCTTCGGCCGGCCGCGCATGCGATCCCGACAAAGCTGCTGAAAAAAGCGCCCGAACCAGCGCAGTCTGTTCATCAAAAAGTGCCATATTCCGGATTTACCCCCCATTTGGGAGGTACGCCAGAAAAATCCGGTGGTTATCTGGGCAGAATTCCAAGAGTTGGCGATTGAACATGACACAGAAAACACTGACCCACCTTCAGCGTCTGGAAGCTGAAAGCATTCAAATCCTGCGCGAAGTCGTGGCGGAAGCAGAAAACCCTGTCATGCTGTATAGTGTGGGCAAGGACAGCGCCGTGATGCTGCACCTTGCCAAAAAAGCGTTTTACCCTGCCCCGCCCCCTTTCCCCCTGATGCACGTGGACACCACCTGGAAATTCCAGGACATGTATGCCCTGCGTGACAAGGCCGCTGCCGAAGCGGGGATGGAGCTGATTGTTTACCAGAACCCCGAAGCGAAAGAGCGCGGCATCAACCCGTTCGACCATGGCTCGCTGCACACCGACATGTGGAAGACCGAAGGTCTGAAGCAGGCGCTGGACAAGCACGGCTTTGACGTGGCCTTCGGCGGCGCCCGTCGCGACGAAGAGAAATCCCGCGCGAAAGAGCGTGTGTTCTCGTTCCGCTCGGCCAACCACCGCTGGGACCCCAAGAACCAGCGCCCCGAACTCTGGAGCCTGTACAACGCCCGCAAAGCCAAGGGCGAAAGCGTCCGCGTGTTCCCGATCTCGAACTGGACCGAACTGGACATCTGGCAGTACATCCATCTGGAAGGCATCGAAATCGTGCCGCTGTATTTCTCGGCAGAGCGTCCCACAGTGGAACGCGATGGCCTGCTGCTGATGGTCGATGACGAACGCTTCCCGCTGAAAGACGGCGAAGAGCCCAAGATGCGCTCGGTCCGTTTCCGTACCCTTGGTTGCTATCCGCTGACCGGTGCCGTGGAGTCGCAGGCCAAGACCCTTCCGGAAGTGATTCAAGAGATGCTTCTGACCACCACATCCGAACGTCAGGGCCGTGCGATCGACCATGACCAAGCCGCCTCGATGGAGAAGAAAAAGCAGGAAGGCTACTTCTAAGCCCCTCTTTTCCCTCTGTCTTTTACCATCGAATGAATGCAGGTAATCCCATGACGACCCAAGATCCGATTTACAAAACCGACGCCCTGATCGCCGAAGACATCGACGCCTATCTGGAAACCCACCAGCACAAGACCATGCTGCGCTTCATCACCTGCGGGTCGGTGGACGACGGCAAATCGACCCTGATCGGCCGTCTGCTGTACGACAGCAAGATGATCTTTGAAGACCAGTTGGCCGCACTGGAAGCGGACAGTAAGCGCGTCGGCACCCAAGGCGGCGAGATCGACTTTGCCCTTCTGGTGGACGGTCTGGCCGCTGAGCGCGAGCAAGGCATCACCATCGACGTGGCCTATCGTTTCTTTGCCACCGAAAAGCGCAAGTTCATCGTTGCCGACACCCCCGGCCATGAACAGTACACCCGTAACATGGTCACCGGTGCCTCGACCGCCGATCTGGCCGTGATCCTGATCGACGCCCGCAAAGGCGTGCTGACCCAGACCCGTCGTCACAGCTATCTGGTGAACCTTCTGGGCATCAAGAACGTGGTTCTTGCGGTCAACAAGATGGATCTGGTCAGCTATAGCCAAGAGACCTTTGACAGCATCGTTGCGGACTACAAAGCCTTTGCCCAGAGCATCGGCATTGAAGAGTTCACCGCAATCCCGATCTCGGGATACTGCGGCGACAACATCACCGCCAACAGCGAAAATACCCCGTGGTACACTGGCACTGCCCTTCTGCCGCACCTTGAAGCGGTTGAGGTCAACAACACCGCCGATCAGGACAAATCCTTCTGCCTGCCGGTACAGTGGGTCAATCGTCCCAACCTTGATTTCCGCGGCTTCGCGGGCACCATCGCCAGCGGCACTATCCGCCCCGGTGATGCGATCCGCGTGCTGCCGTCGGGCAAGACCTCGACCGTGGCCCGCATCGTCAGCCTTGAAGGCGACCGCGAACTGGCCGTCGCTGGCGAGGCTGTGAACATCACGCTGGCGGACGAGATCGACTGCTCGCGCGGTCAGGTGATCGTTGCGGCGCAAGACCCGCTGGAAGTGGCCGACCAGTTCGAAAGCACACTGGTCTGGATGGATGAGAACGCTCTGGTTCCCGGCCGCGCCTATTGGCTGAAGATCGGCACCCAGACCGTTTCGGCCACCGTGCAGCACCCCAAGTATGAGGTGAACGTCAACACGCAGGAACATCTGGCCTCGAAGACGCTGGATCTGAACGCGATTGGCGTGGCGAACATCACCACCGACCGTGAAATCCCCTTTGCGCCCTATGCAGAGAACCGCACCCTTGGCGGGTTCATCTTGATCGACAAGATGACCAACCACACGGTTGCCGCGGGGATGATCCACTTTGCCCTGCGCCGCGCCCAGAACATCCACTGGCAGGCGACCGATATCGACCGCGAACACCACGCAAACATGAAGCACCAGAAACCTGCGGTGCTGTGGCTGACAGGTCTGTCGGGCTCGGGTAAATCGACCATCGCCAACATCATCGAGAAGAAGCTGGCACGCATGAACCGCCACACCTTCCTGCTTGACGGCGACAACGTGCGTCACGGTCTGAACAAGGACCTTGGCTTTACCGAAGCGGACCGCGTGGAAAACATCCGCCGCGTGGGCGAAGTTGCCAAGCTGATGACCGACGCCGGCCTCATCGTGATCACCGCCTTCATCTCGCCCTTCCGTTCGGAGCGCGACATGGTACGCAGCATGATGCAGCCCGGCGAGTTCATCGAGGTTTTCGTCGACACGCCGCTGGAAGTGGCCGAGGAGCGCGACGTGAAAGGTCTTTATGCGAAGGCCCGTTCGGGTGCGCTGAAGAACTTCACGGGCATCGACAGCCCCTATGAGGCACCGATGAACGCTGAAATCCGTATCGACACCACGGCTATGACCGCAGATGAAGCCGCTGATCTGATCATCGCGCGCTTGATCCCGTAAATTCGGGATCAATGGCCTGAGAAAGACGAACGGCGCGTCCCTTTACTGGGGCGCGCCGTTTTTACGTTGTTTTGTGGGGTTAGACGGGTCTGGGGGCTCTGCCCCCGGCCTTTGGCCTCCCCCGAGGTATTTTTGCCAAGATGAAGGCAAGGCGCTTTTGTGGCGCCCTGTTTTCTTTAGCTGAAGCTTTCCGAAAGGAGAGTTTCGGGCAGGTTCTGGTAGCAGACGGGGCGCAGGAAGCGGCGGATGGCGAGGGTGCCGACGGAGGTGGCTCCGAAGTTGGTGGAGGCGGGGTAAGGG
>NZ_PVTQ01000041.1 GCF_003003355.1 Donghicola tyrosinivorans | reverse complement strand
GGGGCGGCTCTGGCTGAATGACGGTTCCTGCATCAGGCTGCGGCCAGAATGCCGAAACCACGTCTGGAGCTATGATTTCGTTCATTGCCGGACCGATGATGGAAAGGCCTTCCGGACCCTGAACATTCTGGACGAATTCTCGCGGGAATGTCTGGCCATCAAGGTCGATCGCCGTCTCAACTCTGGAAGCGTCATCGATGCCCTGACGGATTTGTTCATCCTCCGAGGCCCGCCTGCCTTTATTCGTTCAGACAACGGCCCCGAGTTCGTTGCTCAAGCCGTCCGCGACTGGATCAAGGCCGTCGGCGCAAAGACCGCTTACATCGCGCCAGGTAGCCCGTGGGAGAACGGCTACTGCGAGAGCTTTAACGCCCGAATGCGCGACGAACTTCTGAACGGCGAAGTCTTTTACACGCTCAAGGAAGCCAAGATCATCATCGAGAATTGGAGAAATCACTACAACTCTGCTTCATTGCGCCCATCTTTCTATGTTGTTGAAGAAAATAGGTTTTGCTGATCCGGGTGCGATACCGCGGGGTGTTTAGGGTTTCTCTGCGCCCGTTTCCTGAGGTGTTGGGCCGCCGTTTTTGACAGTTCCGTGCGCTCGAATACCCATGGTCCGTCAGCAAGCGGATGGTCTGCTTTGATTTCACCCGCTTCCGCCGCCAACCGCAACGTTTTTGGTGCCACCCCGAGCAGCTTGGCTGCGCTGGATAGATTGAGCCAAGGATCAAGGCCGCCTGGATCGGGCCTGAATACCGGGATTTTACGGTAGGACCGGAGCGCTGTGACCCGCTCCTTGGTCCAGCGGTTACCGTTTCCAGTGGCAAGACCGTTCCGGTTCAGAACGCCTGCGATGACATCGTCACTTGCTATCCGCGCAAGCTGCCGGACTGCCTCAACGATATCCGGCGGTGTTGCATTGCGCTGTCCGGGCCGGCGTTTTGGCAGGCGGATTTCCGTATGGGCACCGCCGGCCCAATGAACCAGCAAAACGATCTCGGAGGCATCGTCATCAAGATCTGCCACCACTTCCTGGATCACCGTGCGAACGATACGCTTTTTAAGCTTGGCATTTGTCACTGTATCCTAATTAATCAGAATCCGGTCTGAAATTGTCCCATAAAATCAATGGCAGCTTGTACCTTTAATTTTCATATTGTACCGTTAATTACCATACTGTACCCTTTATTGCCGTACGGTCGGAACTGTGGATAAGTGTCGACCTCTTGGGCGGGGGATTTACGTGGCCAGCGAGCGTATTGCGAAACATCGTGCAGCGGTTCTTCGGCCGATCCTGGAGCTTGAGGAGAGGGGCGAGCCGATCAGCGCTGCAATTGGTGACGCCGCTTGGGAACTCGGCTTGGCGAAAAGCCACACATGGTCGCTCTACCGACGTCTGAGAGAGAACGATGCACGTGTCACGGCGTTGGAGTTGGACCGTCGCGGGCCGAAACCGGGGTCGAAACGGATCGCGCAAGACGTCGAAATCATCATCGATGAGAGCCTGCAGCGTTACTATCTGGTTCGCGAGCGCTCGAGCTTTCTTCGCATCTGGCGTGAGATCCGTGCCGAGTGCGAGGCGAGAGGATTTCAACCCCCGACCCGGAAAACGGTCAAAGCCCGTCTCGACGCGATGGATCAGCGAGCGGTCATCCGGAAACGGCGCGGGGCAGAGGAAGCTGACAAGGTCTTTGCCGCGCGTCCCGGGCGTCTTGAAGTTTCAACCCCGCTGGAAGTCGTTCAGATCGATCATACGACGGCGGACATCATTCTGGTTGATCACGTGAACCGGCGGCCACTTGCGCGCCCCTATCTGACGGTTGCCATTGATGTCGCGACACGGATCGTTCTTGGGGCCTACGTCACTTTCGATGAGCCATCTGTCTTGTCGATCGCTCTATGTCTCGATCACTGTGTGCGGCGGAAATCGGTGCACGTCCCTGGAACACTTGAAGAGGTGGTTTGGCCGACGGCCGGCATTCCGAAGGCGATCCACGTCGACAATGCACAGGAGTTCCACAGCGATGCCTTCAAAATGGCCTGCGAAGATTGGGGCATAACCGTCGAGTATCGTCCGCTTGGCGGCAAACACTATGGCGGCCACGTCGAACGGCTGATCGGAACGACCATGGGTGCCGTTCATGTGCTGCCCGGGACCACCCAATCCTCAATCGTCGAGAAGGGCGATTATGACAGTGAAAAGCATGCAGCCCTGACCCTGATCGAGTTCGAGGATTGGCTTCATCTGGAAATCTGCCGATACCACAATACGGTCCACGAAGCCCTCGGCAGAACGCCGCTGTCTGCCTGGGCTGACCTGGGCGGGGATACTGCGGGGCGACAGGTGGTTGACGTCGAAGCCTTTCGGACGAGCTTCTTGCCCTTCGAGTGGCGCAAGCTCGGGCGCACCGGGGTCACACTCTTCGGGGTCCATTACTGGAGTGATGTCTTCGCGTCGTTGGTCGGACGCAGGCAGGGCAAGGTACAGGTGAAATATGATCCGCGAGACTTGTCGCAGGTCTGGGTCATCATCGATGATGGCCGCGTGATCTCTGCACGCTACAGGGATCTCAGCCACCCGCAGATATCGCTTTGGGAAAGTCGGCGGGCTCGGAAAGAATGGCAGGATAAACATGGTGGCCGGATCAACGAGCGAGTCCTATTCCATTTGATTGACGCGCAACGGCGGCTGGCCGAAGCCGCGCGCCAAAAGACAAGGACTGCCCGGTTGGAAAACGAAAGAGGTGCTCGGCTTCCCCGGCACCAACCGCGTCGCGATCCGTCGCGCGAAATGTTCGCGATCGACACGGGCAATCCTGATCTGCCAACTTATGAGATTGATGAGTTTAATGACCCCAGACGAAAGAATTGACCGTATCCGCGGCGACCATTGGATTGCGTTTGACCGTGCCACGATCGTTCTCAACCGATTGACATCCCTGATGGAAATGCCGCAGCAAAGCCGGATGCCGGGGCTGATGGTCTATGGAAGTTCGGGTATCGGCAAGACAATGATCGCCAAGCGCATGGCGAGCAAATACCCGACACAGTACAACGCCGAACTGGGCGCAACGAAGACACCCCTACTGCTGGTTCAGGCTCCGCCCGCGCCGGATGAAAGACGGTTCTATCAGCACATTCTGGCAACGATCGGGGCGCCGATGTGGGGCCGGCATACCGTATCCGAGCTCGAGGTGCGCGCGCTCAGTCATCTTCGGGACCTGGACCTTAGGATGTTGATGATCGACGAGGTGCACAATCTGCTTGCTGGCAGCTATCGGGAGCAACGCCGCTTCCTGAACATGCTCCGGTTCCTCGCCAACGATCTCTGTGCCTCGCTCGTCGTCTTCGGTGTTAACGAAGCCCTCGAAGCCGTTCGTGGAGACGACCAACTGGCCCGACGCTTGGACGAACACTACCTGCCGCTCTGGGATGATGACGTAGAGTTCTCGCGGCTAATCCAGACGTTAATCGCCGCGATGGCGCTCGAACAGCGGTCAGGCCTGACAGTCGCGTCGCTTCGGACGATCCTGAAGATTACCGGGGGTGTGACTTCGCGCGTGTTCATCATGATCAAGTCCTTGGCTATCGATGCGATCGAGACCGGGGAAGAGCGGATCACGGACGAAGCGGTTCAGGCTTGGCAACCAGTTTGGACGAAGCACGCCTGGAACATTCCTCGCCAACCCGCCGCGGCATTCGGGTGAGCGTCAGACCGCTACCGTTTCGGCCACCGCCGGCGCGCGATGAGCTGCTGTCCAGCTGGATCGACCGACTGGCGAAGGCCAATCATTGTTCGGTTGAAGAGCTTTGCGGCTATCTGGGGTTGGAGCGGGGCAGGGTGTCGGAAGGTATCAACGATCTCGGACAGATAGACCAGGTTCGCCTCTGCTCGGCAGTTCAACGGACCCGGCATGAGATTGCGGCCATGACCCTTCCGGATGCGACGCATCACGGTGTGCAATATGTGCCGCGGCATGACTTCCAATACTGCTCGGGTTGTGTTGCGAAATCACCCGATCTGGTCCTCCGCCATTGGCGCTTCGCGTGGACGATGACCTGCGAGACCTGCGGTCTGGCCCTCGCAGCCAAGCATCCGGCCAAAGATGTATCAGGCAGACTTCGGGTTCGAGCTGTACGCGGCGCGGAAGCTCTGAAGTTGGCTGTCGCAACGACCGATCCCAAGCAGTTGCGCCGGTTTAGTTTGACTCTGCAAGTCATGTCGGTGCTAAAGATTGGGCATCCATGGTCGCTCACCTCAGGGAGCGAGCGCGAGAGGCTATTGGCACTTGCTGCGGTCGGTATCAGCACGAACCGTCCCTTGTTGGGTGTCGCCATCATCCTGCGCGGCAACCACCGGGGAACCCGGGAGTTGCGCCGCGCCTTTCCTCAACATCGTCGGTTGATTGAGCGGGTCTGTGGGTTGTCGCAGGATCTCGACCAGCGGCTTCCGGGGCGGAGGGAAACAGAGCACCCGACCGAGCAGAAAACGCATAGAACGGGCCGCACAAGTGCATCCGAGAGCGCTTTGCAAGCAGCCCGTCAGGCCTTATCCGAGCTTGGGCCCAACGCAAAACGTGAAGCACTTCTGACCCGCGCCGATGCAATCTGGAAACGCTCGAGCGGGATCGAGTACTGACGCGTGTTGCCTGTGGATATATTGTAATTATGGGTACAAAAACGCCCCAAAATGCCCTGAATCCGCGGAATCTGATTAATTAGGGTACAGTGACAGCGGTGGACGAGTTCCACCATGTCTCGGCCAACCCCGACAACAAGCTTGGGGCGCATCTGGGCACGTTGATCACCCGGGACAAGGCACATGTGGTCGCCATGACCGGATCGTATTTCCGTGGTGACACCGAGGCCGTTCTGTCGCCCGAGGATGAGGCGCGGTTCGAGACCGTGACCTACACCTATTACGAACAACTCAGCGGCTATACCTACCTGAAGACGCTCGACATCGGGTATTTCTTCTACAGCGGGTCCTATGCCGACGAGCTGCTGAAGGTGCTGGACCCGACCGAGAAGACGATCCTGCACATCCCGAACGTCAATTCGCGCGAAAGCACGAAGGACAAGCATAGGGAGGTCGAGCATATCATCGACGCCTTGGGCGATTGGCAGGGCACCGATCCGGCCACGGGCTTCCAGTTGGTGAGGCGCCCCGATGGCAAAGTGCTGCGGATCGCCGACCTGGTGGACGATGATCCGGCCAAACGGGACAAGGTTTCCGCCTCGCTCAAAGACCCCAGCCAGAAGAACAACCGCGATCATGTGGACATTATCGTCGCGCTCGGGATGGCGAAGGAAGGCTTCGACTGGATCTGGTGTGAACACGCGCTGACCGTGGGCTATCGGTCAAGCCTGACGGAGATCGTGCAGATCATCGGACGTGCCACGCGGGATGCGAAGGGAAAGACCCACGCCCGCTTTACTAACCTGATCGCGGAGCCGGATGCTTCGGAAGAAGCGGTGCGCGAAGCTGTCAACGACACGCTGAAGGCCATCGCGGCTAGCTTGCTGATGGAGCAGGTGCTGACGCCCAAGTTCGAGTTTAAACCCAAGACTCCGGCCAACACGGCGCAGGACGGCTTCGACTATGGCGAAAACGGTTACGACGACAGTAAATGCAACGTGGGCTTCAACGAGCAGAAGGGCACATTCCAGATCGAGATCAAGGGCCTGACCCAGCCCAAGAGCCCCGAAGCCAACCGCATCTGTGAGAACGACCTGAACGAGGTCATCACAGCCTTCGTGCAGGACAAAACCGCGATCGAACGCGGGTTGTTCGATGAGGAAATGGTTCCGGAAGAGCTGACCCAGGTGAAAATGGGCAAGATCGTCCGTGACAAGTATCCCGAGCTGGACGAGGCCGATCAGGAGGCCGTGCGCCAACACGCCATTGCCGCGATGAATTTCACGCAGCAGGCCAAGAAGACGCTGTTGGGGGATGGCACCGATGCGCCATCCAACACCGCTTTTGTCGATGGCGTTCGCCAGTTCGCCATGAGCGTCAAGGAGCTGGATATCGACCTGATCGACCGGATCAATCCGTTCAGCGAAGCCTATGCAATCCTTGCCAAGACCATGAGCGAGGAGAGCCTGAAAGAGGTGGCCGCGGTGATCGAGGCCAAGAAGATCAAGCTGTCCCCGGAGGAAGCCCGTGACCTCGCCAAGCGTGCTGTGAAGTTCAAGCAGGAGCGCGGGCGGCTGCCGTCATTGACCTCCACAGATGCTTGGGAGAAACGCATGGCCGAAGGCGTGGCCTTCCTCACACGCATGAAGCAGGAGTCGATGAATGGCTAACATGTTCACCGATGATGACGACGCCCTGCTGTCCGAGCTGGGGATCGAGGTCGAGAAGAAGAAGCAGGTCACGCGGACGCCCCGCGAGGAACGGATTATCGCGGGCTTCGAGGACATCCAGAAATTCGTCGCCGAGCATGGACACCTGCCTCAGCATTCCGAGGACGGCGATATTTTTGAACGGCTTTATGCCGTGCGCCTTCAACGGCTGCGGGAGTTGCCGGAAGCCGCTGACCTTCTTGCCGACCTCGATGCTGAGGGCCTGCTTTCCGGAGCCGAGGTGACGCCTGTTGCCGATGATCTGGATGACGATGCGTTGCTTGCCGCGCTTGGCGTCGAGGTCGAAGCCTCCCCTATCACCGAGTTGAAGCATGTCCGTTCGAACGCCGAACGCAAGGAGGCAGAGGACATCGCAAATCGTCAGCGGTGTGAGGATTTCGAGACCTTCCAACCACTGTTCGAGAAGGTGCAGCGTGAACTGGATTCCGGGCAGCGTGAAACTCGTCCCTTCGAGCTGAAGGCCGAGATCCAGAGGGGTCGCTTTTTCATCGTGGAGGGGCAAAAGGCCTATGTCGCGGAGATGGGCGAGGAGACCCTTACCGATCAAGGTCGGACGGATGCCCGTCTGCGTGTGATTTTCGACAATGGCACGGAAAGCAGAATGCTGATGCGTTCGCTCCAACGAGCTTTGAACAAGGATGAATCCGGTCGGAGGATTACCGAGTCAGTTGCAGGGCCGTTGTTCGCGGACTCCCCCGAAGAAGGCGATAGCACCACCGGCACGATCTATGTCCTGCGCAGCAAGTCCGATCATCCGATGGTGTCCGAGAACCGGGACTTGGTGCACAAGATTGGCGTGACCACATTGGGTGTCGAGAAGAGGATTGCCGGTGCGCATCTTCAACCGACCTTCCTCATGGCGCCGGTCGAGGTTGTGGCGACCTATGAGCTCTACAACATCAACCAGACCCGGCTTGAAAACCTGATCCACCGGATTTTCGGAACTGCACAGCTCGACATCGAAATTCCGGATCGGTTCGGCCGTCCCGTGATGCCCCGAGAGTGGTTTCTGGTGCCGCTATTCGTCATCGACGAGGCGGTCCAGAAGATCAAGGACGGCACGATTACCAAGTTTCGGTATGACCCGGAGAAGGCCAGCCTCGTCTCCAGCTGAAGAGGAGGTTGCCCTATCTCTGGAATAGATCTGACGCTTGCCCCTTTGGTGCGGGCGTTTGGGTTGTGGCCGTTTATGGAGTCCAGACCGGTCGTGTACGCCAGTCGGTTGGGAAACCCATTTTTGATCGGTCGGAATCAGATTGTGCTTCGATCAGATTCCTCAGCCGATCTCGCCAAGTGCTGTCCGTTGCCTGCTTGTCCATCATGTGAAGCAGAACAACCAATATGTTATAGAGCCGATTGTCGTTCTCTTCTTGCTGGCCTTCGGTCACCAGCACCAAGTCGTTTTTGAAGCGTTTGATCTTGGGTAGTCGTTTGACGGTCCTGCGGTTCCACAGCCGTCCGTGATGTGCGCAGATGTTTCTGGTCAACGCCAACACCTGTAGAGTGCCCTCTACGATCTCTTTGGTTGGCAAGCCCAGGTCACGTCCCACCTGTGATTTTATTTTATTGTCTTTTGTTGCCTGGAACCACTTCGAGAGTTCGCCAAGCGTCATCAGTTCAGTTGCCGACCACAGGGGCGGGGAATAGGGGTCCGTGTACTTGCCTTTGTGGTACAAAATGAAGGTTTCTTCGGATTTATCTACGGCCCGAGCGAGACGGACGAGCTGTTCGGCATGGTTCAAGAAGCCAGAAAACAGGCGGTGATCCAGATGAGCATGGGCACCGTGGGCATGTGCCATATGGTAGGTCCAGCGCGATCTCACATGCACTTCAACGCGTTCGATTGCCTCCAGTACCAGAACGCGCAGCCTTCGGTCGAAGACATACAGATCGGTGACTGCACTGAGGGTTGCGCCGCTTTCGAAGATCTTGCTGCGCGCGTTGCCGTTTTCGGGAGGTCTTTCAAAGGGGAGCCAGTAGGCGCTCAGCCTGTAATATCCCACTGTCTCAAGCCACTTCATTGCAGTGGCGTGGTCACCGACATCCATGCCACGCTGGATGAGGAGCTGTAGTTGTTGCTCAATGCTTGAAGGCTTCTTGGTGAACTTCAAAGTACTGAGCAGACCCCTAAAAATAAGTAACCCCCCGGTATTGAGCTCGGCCTTTCGACCGGTCGCCTGGGGGGTGTTGTTGGAAGGATAGTATGTTCGGTCTTTATGAATGTCAAGGAATGTGCATCCGAAGGGTATGTGCGAACGGTCGTGCGGGCACAGTAAACTTAACGCGAGGGCTGTCCGGCGAACAGCCCAATTTCTCTGCAGTCGCAGTAAGCGCCGCAGACTCCGAGTTGTACTCATCGCGGTGCTCCCTCGCCAACCGAACCGCGCGTTCACGAAATTCGGGCGAATAAGGCTTCATGGCTCTTTGCTTTCTTTGTTCCATAACAGGCAGTTCTCCGAGAGTTCTGCCCTCCGGGAAAGTCGGGGTGGTTCACAGGTCACCATCTGTCTCAAATGACCTGACGACGGACACCCAGCCGCCCGATGGAACCCGCCTCTGGACTGTGATCGAAGCCGATCGCGGCGCACGGCAAGGGATCGCGCTTTCGAAAAAGAAATGAGCCCAAGGTGGGGCCTTGTGATTGGGCGTGGTTCTTCGCTCTTGGCCTCAGGGCCATGCGTGTGCCAGTGACTATGTGAACCTCCAGTTCACATAAAGCGATGCACGATCGAGGATCCATGATGCTCGAAGTCTCGAGCTCTCTCCAAAACGCATGCCGAAATTAGCATGCATTGGGCGGCTCGGGGTAGTTTCCTGCCGCAGATCGGGAGCTTTTTCGGAATTCCTGCCTGTCTGATGAAGATTTCTCTACAAAAACAATGATGTAACATATGTTGCGCGCTTGTTACGAATGCGCAACATCTATAAGTCACTGAAATACAAAAACCTTTCTATCTATTTGTCTCATGTAACATAGAACTAGATATATGTTCTATGTAGCTGCATATGCAGATAGGCACCTTTACGCAGACTCTCGATCACGCATAAGACATACATTCTGCCGCAACATGTAACACTCCATAAGTCACTGTAATTAATTATTATTTTATGTTGCGGCTGTGCGGGCTAGAGATGGCCTTGTTGATATATCATTGAATATCAGCTACTTACGCGCAACGGCAGCCTCCACGGCCGAAAAAAGCTCCCGAATGGCTTCGGAACTGGACACCAATCCCGCAAAGATGCGGGGTTATTGTCGCCATATTTGATCGACGAGTGCGCGTTGTGCTGATTTCCCTGACAACGCACCCTGTCAGACAAGTTGGCCATGGCCATCGGGTCTCTGCCCTAGGGTCAGGATTCATAACCAGTAGATGACGGTTGCTGCGAGCGCGATGGCTGAGAGAAAGACCTTTGGACAGCGGTCATAGCGGGTTGCCACG
>NZ_PVTQ01000040.1 GCF_003003355.1 Donghicola tyrosinivorans | reverse complement strand
TCGGGCGAATAAGGCTTCGTGGTTCTTTGCTTTCTATGTTCCATAACAGGCAATTCTCCGAGAGTTTTGCCCTCCGGTAAAGACGGGGCGGTTCAAACCGGCTTGCCAGTTCGGCGGCAGTCTCTTCGCCTTTCAGGGCTTCCAGAGCGACCTTGGCCTTGAATTCAGGCGCGTGCTGCTTCCGTTTCGACATCTCTGATCTCCTTCTCGTCGAAGATCAGCAGACTGCAAATAGTAGCTTATGTCTGTGTCCGATTTTCGGGGGGCAACTCAGCGAGAAGTCCGTTAAGGACATCCGCCGGGCCACACGCAAGCAATACTCAGCGGAAGAGAAGATCTGGATCAAACCAGATCGAAAGCGATCCGCGTCGCTTCAGGCTATCGTTGTATGCCGACCAGTTCGTGGTCTTGTACTTTGTAGGGGTCCAATTGCTCATGCAGCCCAGCTATCATCCTGGATTCATGAGGTGAATCCCTCGCGGAATTTGTGCCACAAAGCCCGTATCGATCATTGAATGCATGCTCATCCTCAACTCCGAACTAGGCGCTCGATGCGCTGCAAAAGCGCGTCGTCTACTTTGACCCCCTTGACCTCAATCTGGCTCCGGTTGTCACGACGCCGCCCGCCGGGCAGACGCGTGCCGTCCTGCTCGGTGATCGACGTGCAGAGCCGCGCCATCGAGGCACCGAACGTGGGGCCGCCGAAGGCATCAGGGTCGATTGCGATAAAGAACTGGCCGGTTCCCGGAGGGCCGCCTTTGGTTCCCGAAAACGGGCTGGCTTCGGTGCTGAGATTTGCACCCGAAAGTGCGGCTGCCAGAATTTCGACCATCAAGCCCACGCCAAAGCCTTTGTAACCACCTGCAGGCAGCATCGATCCCTTAAGGGCCAGGTCGGGATCGGTCGTCTCGTGACCTTCGATATCCAGCGCCCAACCCGGCTCGATCGGCTCTCCTGTCCTGCTGCGCAACAGGATCTCTGACTTGGCCACGACGCTGGCCGACTGGTCGATCACAAGGCTCACGCCTCCTTCGCCGTCGGGCACAGCAAGCGAGAAAGGGTTGGTGCCGATTACGGGCCGCTGACCGCCTGATGGCGCGATGGAAGCGGGGGCGTGTGTGAAGCAGAGTCCGATCAGCCCCGCTTCGGCGATGCGCTCGGCGTGGTGGCCAAGAACACCGCAATTGTACGAATTGTGAATGGACATAGCGGCAATGCCCGAATGCTTGGCGGCGTCAGTGAACGCGCTCCAGCCTGCGTCAATCGCGGGATGGGCAAACCCGTTGTCCGCGTCCACCCGAACAGCGCCCGGTCGGGTTATTGTCACGCTGGGCGCTGCGTCCCGCGCGACCTTTCCGCATTCCAGATGTTCGGCGTAGATCGGCACATAGAGAAACCCGTGACTGCGAATTCCGTCCCGCTCGGCCAGGCGCGTCGATCTAGCGACCGAGGCAGCCGCATCCGCAGTGGCACCGGCAGACAGCAGGACACGCTTCGCTAGGTCCTCGATCTCGTCTAAAGTCAGCGTCTGGCTCATTCATGGTCCTCCTTGCCGTCATTTGGACCGGATTGAAAAACTTCAATCAATCAAATATTTTTGAACAAGATTTCAAAATTTCTGAATTGCGAGGGGCGCAGGTGCTAAAACTCGAAACACTCTGAGTAATCCTTGCCGTCGCACAGCACGGCAACCTGCGCGATGCGGCGGATAAATTGTGACCCACGCAATCGGCTCTTTCTATGGCGCTGAAGCAGGTCGAAGACGAACTCGGTGGCCCACTTCTCGAAACAGATCGGAAGCGGGACCTCACTGATCTGGGGCGTTTCGTGAGGGACATCAGCGAAGACCTTGTCCGCGAGCACGACAATGCGATCAGCTTGATCCAGGGATATGCGAAGGGGCGGGTAGGGCGGCTGCGTATAGCGTCGGTGCCTTCGGTTGCCGCGTTGATCCTGCCCGATCTTCTCAGCGCTTTCATGGATGCCCACGAAGGCGTGCAGGTCGACTTGATGGACAGCGACAGCAGTAACGTCAGCGCTATGGTCGCTTCGGGCATCGCAGACCTCGGCATTGCCGGTCCCGCTGCGCAGAGCCGGTCGCTGCGGGACGGTCCGCATGCGCGGCAATTGCCATGCCAATGCTGTCGCGGAAAGCTTCTTGCAGCTTCTAAAGCGAGAACGGATCCGCTGCCGCACCTACTTAACCCGCGAAGCTGTACGGCAGGACGTTTTCGAGTACATCGAGATGTTTTACAACCCGAAACGCAAGCACCCGAACACCGGAATGCTGTCACCCGCTGACTTCGAAGTCAGACAGCAGAAACTGAACGAGGCAGGCGTCTAGGAAACTAGGGCGCCTCGCGGGGCAATTCAGTTTTAAGCGTTAGGATTACGCGCTACCGCGACCATCTCTACCCGCATTCCGGGCCGAGCCAGCGCAACGCCGCATGTCGCGCGCGCTGGCGGGTTTTCTTTATCTACCCATTCATCCCAGACGGCGTTCATTCCTTGGAAGTCAGCCATATCCGTCAGCCAGACCTGCACAGAGGCAATATCTGCTTTGGATCCGCCAAGCTCTGCCATGACGGCATCAATTTCAGTCAGAACTTCACGGGTTTGCACCGTGATATCGCCGGTTAGCGTGGTCGGTATCTGGCCAGCCAAAAAGACGGCGTCGGCAATGGTGACAGCTTCGCTCATTCGAGGGCCGGGATTCAGTCGCGAGAGGGTCATCGATCTTCCATTAGTCGTTATCAGAGGTTCCTGCGCCAGCACCGCTGTTACGGGATTGCTCGGTGGCTGGAACGGTTGTGCGCATTGCCAAAGCATCAAGCGCGGTTATTGTATGTGGGGATGCCAGAGCAAACAAACTCGCCCTGTCGGGTTCAAATAGGTCGCTGGACAGGCTCAAGGTGATCGTCGCGACAGATGCGGACAAGAAAGCGGATAAAGTTTCAGCATCGGTTTTGACACTATTACCCACCATCAGATTTCGCCCTTCCCATTCGATAGCAATAGAACCAACTATCGTTGCTGCGCATTGAGCAATAAACGGGAGGAGCAATACGGGCTGCCGAACCGCGCCTACCTTAAGATGATCATTGCTTGACGCAAAAACAGATGTCGCAAAATCTGACAGTGCGGCGCCAGTCGTCAGCGGGCAAAGCGGCTTTCCGTCGGAACTGACCCAAAAGACGTTGGACATGACCGGCGCGTTGAATGTTGGGGCCACAATCGCGGCCAATAGGACTGCTGTCCCGTCGATGCCATTTGCATGCAGCCAGCCCACGGCATTCGCAGCTTCCTCGGCGATGCCCCAACTATAGCCAGCGCCGCGGGTTGCTTTGAAGCAGAGCGTCTCTGTCTCTGTGCGGCTTAATCGGACGCCGACCGGCGCATGGGCGGTTGCCGACATGAATTCAGTAGCTTCAGACATGTTCATGCCACTCCCCTTGCGCTCATTTCAAATGGATATGGCGCGCCGCTGAACAGGCTGATGCGAACCCATTTATCAGATCGCGGGTCAAAATGAGTGGCACCGAAAAACGCCAATTTACACCGCATCAGGTCGATCGGGAGCATGTCGCGGGCAATGAGGTTGTCACGCACTTCAGCGTAGGGATGTTTAGGGGCCTGCTGTGCGCGACGCACCATCAAGCGGTGTTCGGGGTGCGCCAACAAGAATTCGCCGGCACGAGCGGATGGCGGCCATGCCTGCAACGCTTTGTAGAGCGATTTGGCCAAGTGCGCGACGCCGAGCGGCTGTTCGAGGTCAACGCCTTCTTCTGCAAAGCGGTTCCCGAGGCGCGGTTCCAGCTTTTCTTCTGACACATACCAAAACTGTGCTGACTGGTCCTCTTGGTCAAAGTCGACGTTAAGCGCCCAAGCATAGTGTTCTTGCAAGATGTCCAACTGAGCTTGGACTGTTTGCGCGCCGTCGATCCGGAACTGTGCGCGTTCATCCGCGCTCATACAATCGGCAAGGCCGTCAATAAGATCGCCGTGAGGCTCTAGCATGATCGAAACGAGCGCCTCTTGTCCTTCTGTGCTTAGGGTGTTCTCAGCCCAAAGCCAAAGTGCGTTCCAAGGGTGGTCAGCGTTAGGCCAATCCGCAAGGTGCGCTTTGATTAGTGCCAAGTCGCGCCGAAGGTCGTCTAGTTTCGTAACTTGGATCGGATGCTCGGACTTCCAAGTTCGGGCATTTTCATTCGCGGCCTCAAGCGCTGCTAGAAGATCAGATTTGGCCTGCTCTGTCACAGCTGCCAACGATCGGACCCGCGCAAAGGCCTCTTCGCGCGCAAACATCCAATTGTTGATAAGGATAGGGTGACGCACCAGAAACGGCGCCATGCCGAGGCCTGTTGAATTGCCAACGCCTAAACGGCGGCAGATGTCCATATCGAGGGTGGCTGCGCGTTCGCCGCCCTTGGATCGTGCGAGGTGATTGACGATATCAATCGTAAACCAACGTGTGAGCCATACCGAAAGCATCTCTGCTTGAAAGGGCGCTGAAAGCTCAGGTCGCTCTGCAATTGTGGCTCGATCCGCTGCACCGAACTTACCGGAACCATATACCGCGGTTGTCCGCATCAAGTATCCGACAGCTTCGATTTCTTCGATGTCTGGCTGAGCACCTTGTGCCAGCGCATCTACGACATGTTCGAAAAGACGGACAGATCGGTTTGCGCGGCTCAATGAAAGCTCGCGCTCGGTGATACGGCCTGCCTCTTGATAAGGTACGTTGGCCTGTAAACGATCAAGATCGTCCGAAGATGGCACACCGTCAAAAAGCGTAAACGTTGCATCCCAAGCAGTAGCGATGACACGATCAGAGCGCATTTCAGGAGGTAAGTCATGGGCAAAGGCCACAAGTGAATACGTTCTGACTGGACCACGGGCACAGTAAACAGCGCGACCAACACCCTTGGCGTCCACATCCCAAACGGGCCGATCAAACACCCAACCTTCGGCTTCGACGCGGCGCATGAGGACGCGCAGGAACGAAAGTCGCATCGGGTGCGCGCTTCCCATGCGTGACAAACGCATGACCTGATCTGGGTTCCGGTAGAATTCTGCCGGCGTTGTCGGAGCATGCATATTCGCCTGTTCCATCATCTGATCCTGTTCGAGAAAAGGGATCGAGGGCGGTAGGGAGAGTATAGGGCCGCCGCCCCCGATTTAGGGAGTTACTTGCGGCCGAGGGCCAAAGTGATGCGCAGTGCGTCCCATAAGGATGGCAGCAGTACCAACGATACAGGTACCGCTGTCACGACGATGAAGCTTTGGAGTTTTCCGACCCCGCCACCACCTGTTCCAATCAGGATCAGTGCCATGACAGCCATCGCTATCCCCCAGAACGCGCGGAGTGCGGTCGATGGGTTCTCATCAGACATGGAGGCAGCGATAACAAAGCTCATCGAATCCGACGTGGTCGCCACGAAAATCATCGTCAGCACAAGGAACAGCAGCGACAGGACAAAGCCCATAGGCATCGCTTGGGTAATCGCGAGCAGACCAGCAGGCAGATTAAAGCCTTCGAACGGACCAGAGATTACTCCAGGGTTCGCCTGTTCCAGCGCAATGCCACTGCCACCAATAATCGTGAACCAGAAGTTCGTGATGATCGGCGCGACGATTGCGAGAAGAATGATGATCGAACGGATCGAACGGCCACGGCTAATCTTTGCAATAAAGATCGCCATCAGCGGTCCGTACCCGAGGAACCAACCCCAGAAGAACACGGTCCACCAGCCCAACCAACCCGGTTCGCCAAAGAGGCCTGAGTCTCCGCGGAACATAGCCATATCGAAGAAGTTCGTGAGGTACGTACCCATGCCGCCAGTAAACCCCGCGAGGATCGACGATGTCGGGCCAAAGACCAGCATGAAAGCCATCAGAGCGAACGCCAGAATGACGTTGAACTTCGACAGAAGCTGTATGCCTTTGTTCAGACCCGAAATTGCGGAAACCGTATAGATGCCAGCCAAGCCGAGGATCATCACGGCTTGGGTTGCAAGTGTGTCAGGGATGCCGAACAGAGCATTCAGGCCATAAGACATCTGCAGACCAAGAAAGCCGATCGGACCAACGGTGCCAGCAACAACAGCGATAATGCAGGACGCATCTGCGATGAGACCGATGGGACCATTGATCGCTTTGTCCTTAAATACCGGGTACAGCAGCGTTCGCGGTGCAAGCGGCAGGCCTTTGTCATAGTGATAGTGCATCAACATGACGGTTGTGAGGGCACCGAGGATCGCCCAAGCAAGGAAACCCCAATGTAGGTAGGCCTGCGCCAAAGCGGCATTGGCTCGTGCGGTCTCATCACCACTCAGATCGCCAAAGAGCGGAGGGGTCCAGAGATAGTGCGCAATCGGTTCACCGGCTGCCCAAAAAACACCGCCACCCGCCAGCAGCGTACACATGATCATCGAACCCCATTGGAAGCTCGTGAACTCTGGCTTTTCCAGATTACCAAGGACAGCGCGCCCACCCGGCAGGACACAAAGGACCAAACCGATCAGGAACGTCGCCAGCAGCAACAGTTGCCAGTACAGACCAAAGTACTTCGCAGACCAGTTGAAGCCCGTATCGACCATGGCTGACAGCCCTTCGAGGTCGAATAGTGCCCAAGCACAGAAAAGAAGGATAAATCCCCCTGTGATTGCAAAAAGGGGCTTGTCCACCTTTCCGAGTCCGGTGCTTTCGGCACCGGTTTGTGTTGTATCGCTCATCTCAAGGTTCCTCCCATGAACGACAGTTTCTATTTTTGATGTGAGCTTATTCCGCAGCCCGTACGTGGCTTTCGGATCCGCCTGCGGCGGGTCCGAAACTCTTGGCAAAAAACCGGTGCCAGTTGCCCCCCATGACACCTTCAATGCCCGCCTTATCCAGGCCAGCAGCACACAAACCAGATTCAATCGTTTTGAAGTCGCGGTTGTCGTTGAACCATTCCGGCATGGGCGGGAACCCTGGATTGGCTGCACTCCCTTCGCCGTAGTCGATTGACTTTGTCCAACGTCCGACCCGCATCCATTCTACGATGCTATCGGGCTGGTCCTGACAAAGGTCCGTTCCGATCCCGATATTCCCGTGTCCCATCAGATCAGCGGTCCGAACGATCATGTCGCAGAAGCTCTGCAATGTGCATTTCGATCCGTCGCGCAAATGGTGCGGATAGACAGAAAATCCGAGCATCCCTCCCGTTTCACCCAGAGCCTTCAGAACGGTGTCTGATTTGTTGCGCAGCGCATGGTGCCAGGCGTGCGGGTTTGCGTGAGTGATCGCGATTGGTCGGGACGAATGTTCAATCGCATGGAGCGTTGAACGCTCACCTGAATGGCTCATATCTACGACCATGCCGACGCGGTTCATCTCTGTAACCACTTCGCGACCCATGCGGGTAAGACCCGTGTCTTCGGTCTCATAGCACCCTGACGCAAGGAGCGACTGGTTGTTATAAGTCAACTGCATGAACCGCATACCAAGCGTGTGCAGTATTTCGATCAAGCCAATATCGTCTTCCATGCAGGACGGGTTCTGAGAGCCAAAGAATATCGCTGTACGACCTTCTTTTTGGGCCTTCTCGATGTCCGATGCTGTGCGGCCCTGAAAAATCAGGTTGGGATATTGTTCAAACCACCTGTTCCACTTTTCGATTTGAAGAACCGTCTCGCGAAAGGTTTCGTGATAAGTGATCGTCACATGGACAGCGTCCACATTACCTTCACGCAACTGCCGAAAAATCTTCTCGGACCAGTTGGCGTACTGAAGACCGTCGATCAGAGGCGCGCGTTTCATGCAGGCTCTCCAGATGCGACATAGGCTGTCTTAACGGTGGTATAGAATTCGGCAGCATAACGTCCTTGCTCGCGCGAGCCAAAGCTTGATGCGCCACGACCGCCAAACGGAACATGATAATCGGTTCCAGCCGTTGGCAGGTTCACCATGACGCATCCGGCACGCATGTTGGCGCGGAAGTGATTGGCGCGAGCGAGGCTCGTGGTCATGATACCCGCCGTCAGGCCAAATTCGCTGTCATTTGCAATATCAAGGGCCTCGGAGTAGCCACCAGCTTTGATAACACAGGTGATCGGGGCAAACATTTCTTCACGATTGATACGCATATCGTTGCGCGTTCCCGCAAATACAGCAGGCGCCATGAAGTAGCCTTCGGTTTCGCGCTCCAATCTTTGACCACCACACAAAAGCTCTGCACCTTCGGTCTGACCCAGCGCGATGTAGTCGAGATTCTGGTTGAGCTGGCTTTCGCTGACCACTGGACCGATCTGGGTCCCTTCTGCCAATGCATGACCCACTTTGTAGGCCTGCGCGGCAGCGACGAGTTTCTCTACGAAAGCATCGTGAATTTTCTCGTGAACGATCAGCCGGCTCGCAGCAGTGCATTTTTGGCCAGTCCCGCCAAATGCAGCTCCAGAGGCGTGCGCAACCGCCAAGTCAAGATCGCAGTCATCCATGATGATCATTGGGTTTTTCGACCCCATTTCCATCTGGACTTTGGTCATATTCACAACAGCCGCCGCAGCGATACCACGACCGACAGGAACAGACCCGGTAAAGCTGATCGCATCAACTTTCGGGCTTTCCACAAGCGCCTGACCAATCTCGCGTCCAGACCCCATAACAAGGTTGAAAAGGCCTGCAGGGATATCTTGCTTTGCAATGATTTCCGTCAGAAGGATCGCGCTCGCGGGGGTAACATTCGCCGGTTTCCACACGATGGCATTCCCGAAGGCCAGCGCAGGCGCAATCTTCCAAGCCGGTGTCGCGACAGGGAAGTTCCAAGGGCTAACGATCGCAACAACGCCAACGGGTTCGCGACGCACATCAATTTCAATGCCAAGGCGAACGCTTTCCGCCAGATCGCCCTGATTGCGAAGAACTTCAGCCGCGTAGTAGGTGAAGAACTGTCCCGCGCGATAAACCTCACCTTTGCCTTCTGCCAGCGGCTTACCTTCTTCACGGGCAACCATCTCGCCAATCTCTGCCGAGCGGGCCATCAGTTCTGTGCCGATTGCCATCAGTACATCGTGACGTTTTTGAATGCCGGAAGCCCACCAAATAGGCTGTGCGGCACGCGCTGCGTCCAGCGCAGATTGTAGCTGCTCACCACTTGCTTGAGCATAGTGACCGATAATGTCGGAGAGATCAGAGGGGTTACGGTTTTCAATCTCGCTTTGGCCAGATTGCCACTGACGGTTGATGTAAAGCTGCGTGTTCATCCAGAAACGACCCCTCTATTTTGACTTGCGTTGGTATTGGCAGCACGACTAACTTCAATCAATCTTGAAGTTTTGAACATTTTTTCAGGAAAACTGAATGGCTCTGAAGTTGGAGATGCTGCGCGTTTTTCAAACTGTCGCAGAACAAGGGTCGCTTTCACTGGCGGCCGCAAAACTGGGGCGAACGCCCTCTGCTGTTTCGATGATGCTATCGCAACTTGAAGATGATATTGGCGACCGACTTTTTGAGACCGATCGAAAGAACAAACTCACGCCTCTCGGTAGTCTGGTCCTGGAAGAAAGCCGAAGAGCCAACGATGCCTTCGTTCGCAGCGCCGAAGCGATCCGACGTCATGCGATGTCAACTGCAGGGTCGATACGGATTGCAGCAGTTCCATCCGCGACCATAACGCTCTTACCGAATGTTGTGGCCTCATTTCGAAAACACAGACCGGACGTGAGACTAGAAATCAGCGATGTTGATACCGCATCTGTGATCCGCCGCGTCCAACTTGATGAAGCGGATATTGGGATCATTTCATCTGAAACAGACACGAGTCACGATGGGGAAATAATCCTCACGGACGGTCTAGGAATCGTTTGCCACAAAGAGGCAGCCATCTTTGAGGCTTGGGTAGAAGGCCAGCAGGGCTGGGACGTTCTATCGCTTGAACCCTTCATTTCAAACCCGCTTTGTTCCATCGTAAAAGCGCCAGAGGTGAAGGCTATACTTCTCGAGTGCAACCTAGAAGCAAAGAACACGACAGCTCTTTTGGCGTTTGTAAGGAATGGAATTGGGGCAACGATCCTTCCCGAAAGTGCGATGATCACGGAACCAGATTTAGTGTTCCTTTGCCCCGCCAAAAATCAAGCGAAACGTCACCTGATCAAGATACATGCCCCTGATCGGAAAATGAGCCCAGTCGCTCGGCAGTTCTGGGATAGATTATAATTCCTCGTACTTTGGTTCGAGCTTAGTGAAGTCAGAGGTGGTCGCGGGATTTCGGACCAGGTGCTAAGCTGTAGCGCCTGAGGAAGAACGCACAGAAATGACCAAACGGAAACGCTATTCGGCAGAGTTCAAGGCGAAAGTGGCTTTGGAGGCCA
>NZ_PVTQ01000039.1 GCF_003003355.1 Donghicola tyrosinivorans | reverse complement strand
GGGTCGAGCCGATGTGCAAAATGCTGCAGATTGCTCCGTCCACATACTATGAGCGGCGTGCTGTTTTACGTGATCCGTCCCGGGCCTCGGCTCGGACAAAGTCCGACGCATCCTTGTGCCTCAAGATCGAGGCAATTTGGGAGGAGAACCGCAAGCTCTATGGCGCGCGGAAGATCTGGCATGTTTTGCGGCGCGACAGTGAAGACGTCGCTCGCTGTACTGTCGAGAGGTTGATGAAAGTGTTGGGGGTCAGGGGTGTGGTCCGGGGGAAGAAAGTCGTCACGACCAATCCTGACAGATCCTGTGCTTGCCCGGATGACAAGGTAAACCGCCAGTTCTTCGCGGACTGTCCGAACCAGCTTTGGGTGTCTGACTTTACCTACGTGTCTACGTGGTCAGGCACTGTGTACGTGGCCTTTGTCATCGACGTCTTTGCGCGGCGGATTGTTGGCTGGCGTGCATCCACTTCTATGAAGACCCAGTTCGTTCTCGACGCACTCGAGCAAGCGATCTGGCAAAGAAAAACACCAGATAACAAAAGCTTGGTTCACCATTCGGACCGCGGCTCGCAATATCTGTCTATCAAGTATACGGAGCGATTGGCGGATGCAGACATTGATTTGTCTGTCGGAAGCGTTGGTGATGCCTACGATAACGCACTCGCCGAATGCGTGATCGGTCTCTTCAAAACAGAGGTGATCAATCAGATCGGACCATGGAAATCGGTCCGTGACGTCGAATGGGAAACGCTCAAATGGGTCGATTGGTATAACAGCCGCCGCTTGCTGGGACCCATCGGATACATTCCACCCGCTGAAGCAGAGGAAGCATTCTATGCAAACCTGAAGTCACTCGATATGGTCGCCTAGTCGTTGAACAAAATACCCTCCGGCAAAGTCGGGGCGGTTCACAATGGATTGCGCAATCAGGGCCGATCCCTTGGTCGACGGATGAATGCGGTCGTTGGCAAAGAGCGACAGATCGTCAGAACGGAAACTCTGGTCTAGGTCCACAAGAGTTACTCCCTCATCTCCTGCTGCCATGCGCGACAGGCGCATCTCTAGTGCCTGATAGGGTGCCTCGCAGGTGGTGCCGGCGTAGCGCGGGGCCGTGTAGTAATCGACCCAGACAACCTTGCTCCCCTTGGCCCGCAGGCTGGTGACCAGTTCGGGGATGGCGCCAGAACTGCCATCGGGTGACACCAACCGGTCCAGCACCGGCGCGCAGTCGGAACACCCACAATTTCGACTCAGATCATTGGCCCCGCCATTCAGGACGACCCATTCGGGTGCGTGGGCGTTGATCTGTTGCGGGATGTTCAACGGCCCGATCCCGCCATCCACCTGCGCCAGCGACAGGGACACATCGCCTACCGGTTCGCCCAAGATGCGCTGCAATTGCGCGGCGACGTTCCGGCTCCCGCCGTTCCACGCCATCACGGAGTCGCCCGCAACAATGATCCGCGCGTTTCGAGGAACCTCGGCGACGCAGGCGGCCAAGAGCAAAAGCAGGGGGAGGAAGAGTTTACGCATATCTCTTAGCTAGATGGCGTTGCGTCTGGGGCAAACTAACTTAGACGTGAGACGCAGGCAGAATAAGGCAAAGGATCGGGCAGGGATGGCAGGCAAAGCGCTGAACAAGGCAAATCTGATGGCGCTGGGGACCGAGACCTTGGCTGAACTGCTGCTGGAAACGGTCAAGGGCGATGCCAGCCGCCAGCGCCGCGTGCGTTTGGTGCTAGCCGCAGGGCAAGGGGCTGATGCGGTCGCGGTCGATGTGCGCAAACGCTTTGCCACGATCCGCAAGGCGCGCAGCTATATCTCGCGGAAGAAACAGCGGACTTTGGCCAAAGAACTGTCCGAACTGACCGAGTTGATTGAAACGCGCATCGGAGAGTCCGCGCCTGATCTGGCATTCGATCTACTGTGGGAGCAGTTGCACCTAGCGCGCGGCATTCTGGAGCGCACCGATGACGCATGGAGCGCGATCAGCGATGTGATGCATCAGGCGATGGAGGCTGTGTCGCGGCTGGCCCCGAAGTTGACCAAAGCGCCCGAACACTTGGCCGAAGACGTGTTTGATGCGGTTGTCGGGGATGTCTTTGGGGCGTTCGAACATGCGGTGCGTGCCACGTCAGAGGCTTTGGGAACTGCCGGCATAGCACATCTGAAAACACTCGCGCGAGAAGCGGCAGAAGCTCCTGCGCCCGAGGCCGAGATCGCGCTTTATGCGGTGCTGACCGGGGCGTCACGGTCCGAAGCGCGTGCCAAGGGCGCACGTCAACGTCGCATTCACTTGCTGCTGCAGGATCTGGCGGACCTAGAGGGTGATGTGGACGCTTGGCTCGCGCAGTACACGCCCCAGCAACTGACGGCTGAAACCGTTGCGCCCGCCGCGGCGGATCGCCTGCTTCAGGCTGGAAGGGCGGAAGAGGCGCTTGGGCTGGTGGAAGCACCACTGGAACGGCGCGAGGGCTGCACGCAGGATCGCCCCGATCTGGATGAGGCACATTTTGCTTGTCTTGAGGCTTTGGGCCGCAAGGATGACCTTATCGCAGCGCTTTGGGAGCGGTTCGAAACCCGCCTATGCCCCACGGCTCTGCAGCGGCACCTGAAACTCTTGCCAGACTTTGAAGATATCGAAGCAGAAGACCGCGCGCGCGCCCATATCTTGTCCTATCGCCCGACCCAGTCTGCGCTGCTCTACTGTCAGCGCGCCCCCGACTTGTCACTGGCTGCGCAGTTGGTGTTGGAACGCTACGAGGAAATCGACGGGGAGGCGTATGAACTTCTCTCCCCACTGGCCGATGACCTGTCGGCGCATCACCCGTTGGCCGCAGTCCTGCTCTGGCGCGCAATGATCGACTTTTCCCTGCGTCGGGGACGCTCGGGGCGCTACGGCCACGCGGCGCGCCACCTGATGGCTTGCACTACCGCCGACATGAGCATTGAAGACTACGCGGGCCACCCGCCGCACTACGCATATGTCGAAGGGCTGCGCCGGAATTACGGGCGCAAGGCTGCGTTTTGGGAGAAGCTGGATAGCGATTGAGCGTGGCGCGAGACCGCTTTCATGTCCTCTCTTTGTCTGCTGAGAGTTCGCCGTACTTAAGTACTGAAATGCGGCATTGTCGATTTCGGACTGTCAAAAAATGCTGCGGGAGGCCCCGAAAGTCCGGTCTGGTGAGGCTCCACTGCGGCGACATGCAGCCTGATCAACGGCAGGTCAGGGCCGATTTTGCCAAGGTCATCCACTGAGATTGGGTGATCGGCCTCGTGACCGTTTCGAACCTGAAATGACGAACGTTGTCAGAAGTCCTTGCCGCGATTTCCTGAAAGCTAGAAGGTGACTTTGCTCATGGTCGAGTAGTGCTCGGCCTGCTCAACCATTCTCAAAGTCGCTTTTTCACCGAACCGCTTGGCAAGTGCATATGACATTTCCTGCGGCGACCAAGTGTCGTTGGTCCCATGCCAAAGTTCTACCGGACACTGAACCAGGTCGATTGTCTCGCTCCAATCAGCGACATAGGCATTGATGAAAGCGAGATATGCATCTGGTCGCCGAAGGAAACACTCCACAAGCGCTTGGTTCAGGCTGGCTTGGAAAGCAGGATCTTCGAAAAGGGCCCTCTCTGGGGCGCCACAATTCCTGAAGAGCGCGCCAGCTGTCCGTTCGGGCGACCACCGAGTCATCAAGCCTTGGAAAACAGTCAACAGGCGAAGCAATTTCGGATGCGACATGGCCAGCTTGAATACAGGTTTACCAGCCATATCCGGAAGAAAATCCCCCATCGACAAGGGTGCCGCGGGAGAAATGAGAATGAGCCGCGAGACAATATCCGGACGTTTCGCTGCGATCTTGATCGCGGCCATTGCGCCAATCGAAAACCCGGCCAAAACTATCCCGCCATTGTCCGCAGCAATCGCCTTGGTATGCAACGCGTTGGAAAACGCCACATCAACGTCTTCTGGGGCATTAGCCAAAAGGTCTAATGCAACGATATCTACGTCGGGATTGGCCTTATGAAGCAAAGTGGCGTCGGCTTTGCTTCCGGGCATGCCGTGGCAAAAGAATACTGCCTCCATCCGCGCGGAACCCACCTATGTACGTTGAATTGCTTCAAACTCTTGCACCTCAAAGATGCAGCTACAAGGCGAAATAAGCCATCCTATCAAACAAATGACGCCAAATTTCTCGGCACTCCAAACTTGGAACAAAATCGAAATAGAGCACATGCAGCGAATGGCAGCTCCGGTGAAGCTGCAAAACGACGCTTGATGTCGGCATTGAGGGCCGCAAAGGGCCGATGATGCACTCTTGCCCGCGTTCAGTCGTTAAAAAAGCCACTAAAATCGCTCACCCAACAGCCGATAGCACCAGAAGGCTTCGTCTTGTAGGATCCGTTGATTGAGTTGGACCGGCGAAAAACCTGTCGCGCGTTTGAGGTCGCGGCCCATATGCGATTGATCGGCAAACCCTGCCTCGGCCGCAAGTTCGGCAGGTGGGGTGTTTGGGTCTTGGGCAACCAGATGGTGCAAGTCCTCAATGCGTGAAAAGAAATTCAAGGTTTGAATGTCTTGCCCGGTCCACCGGCGTACACGTCGCTGCACGGACCTTAGGCTTTTGCCGGTCCCGGATTGCGCAGCTCGTCCCAACAGATGATACGTCCATGCCTTGATACGGCTTGAACCGCGCCATGGCTCAATACCTGCCTGACGTTGTGCTGTATCCCATGCCTGTTGCATCGCCGCCCAGAAAAGGGTCCATGCGGCATCCGTGGCCGTGTCTTCAAACTGAGCCAGAGCATGCCGTACACTTTCGGGCGGTGTGCCGTCAGCCCCTCCGCCAAGAGTGTTCCATGCGTCGGGATAGAACGCGACGGTAAAGCCTTCGATGGGACCCGGGCTCCAGCTGATATGAGGTTCGGCCTTGGGGGCTGAGTACAAATATCTTGGTGTCTTCGGTGTTCTCTTTAGTCTTTGTAACGGGACAAGTGTATCGGCAGCGTGCAATTCACCTGACAGCATGACTGACGCCACATAAAGGGGGGCCGCGGGAAAGTAGTTCAGCCGCTCTTCGTCCCTCAGGTCCACGCCAAACGTATTGCGGTAAAGACAGCAGGCAATGCAGCTCGCCAGGTTTCTAGGCGGCAAGATAAGTTGACTGATCGGGCGCACGAGGAAACTCAAACTGGAAGTGACGTGATCGTTCTATAGCGACTCCAGTTGATGTGCCAGTTTAGGACCGGACAAATAAGGATCTGGACCAATGCAAACTCGTCCAACTGCCGTCAAGCCGACCATGCCAAGCATCGCATTGCCAGACGCCGATTGGACGGATGCTTATGAAATTGAAACGTGGCACAAATTTTCGGACATGAAAGCCGCAGCCCTTTGTATTGTTGGTGAAATGACGCGGTGGGCAAAGCCTCTGCTCTGGCTTCGCAATGCCCTTTGACGTTGTCACCGGTCGTGCGTTCTACAAACCGCTGTGGCGGTTTTTGAAAGAACTGCCCAAGGATTATGTCGGCGACTTGGCGAAGATACAAGCGCGGCACGGCGACCTTGTGCATTGGAAGGTTTGGGGCGGCGCGTTGAATTTTGCATTCATCAGCGACGCGACCGTGAACCGAGAGCTATTCGTGCGCAATACCGATGCCCTGTCCAAATCCCCGTCGCAGGTGCAGACGTTTTTGTATGCAGCGGGTCCGAGTGTTGCCACAGCCCATGGTGATGATTGGCGCACGAAACGCAAAGAAGCCAACAGCCTCTTCTCACGTTCCATCATTGAGGCGTCATGCCAGCGCCAGGTCGCCGTTACCCGCCGCTTTGTTGAAACACATGGGCCCGGTCCACACGATGCGATCCTTTTTGCGCGACGTCTTGCGGCCCTGACATCGAGCCGTGGCATTCTGGGGCGTGACATCACCGTGGAGGAGGCGGACACACAGATTGCCTTTAGCTTGGCGGCCTCTGATAGGTTCAACGCGGAATCCGCCCAAATCTTTGCGCGTCCGGACTGGATGTTGGCCCCGTGGCGCAGGGAACTGACCCGTCGCAAGCAGGAGGCCTTCCCAATTGTGAAAGCTGCGATTGACGCGTCAAGGGTCAGCACGGAACCGAACGACGGGCTGATGAACCACTACGTGAACGGCAGCTTTGTCACGTCGAATGATGGCGAAATGCTGACCATCCTTGTGGGTTTATTGATGGGGGCTCAGGACAATGTCGCCTCAGCTTTGGGATGGGTCTTGGCCTATCTGGCGTTTCATCCGGACCTGCAGGACCAGCTTGGCGACGAAATACGGGCGAGCAGTGCAACGGCGGGTGCGTTGCGGAATTGCCGGCTGTTGATGTCGGCCGTTAAAGAAATTTTGCGCCTACGTCCGCCAGCTCCTGCCAACCAACCCCGTAGGCTTTTGAGGCCGGTCGAGATCGCGGGGCACAGGCTGCCGAAAGGTACGTTCGTCTTCAATTCCTTCTACAACATGCATCGCAATGCGTCAGTCTTTGAGGATCCAGAGACATTCGATCCAACGCGGTTTCAGGACGAGCGGCTTGCGGGCGTGCCCGACTTCGCGCCGTTTGGACATGGTCCCCGGAATTGCGTCGCCCAAGGCATGGCGATCCAACAGCTGCTTGCGAGTGTCGCAGGTCTATTGCACGATCACCGGCTTGGAACCTGCCCTCAGAGTTTCCCCAGCATCACGCAAACGCCATTCCTATCACCTGCTTCATTTGACGTGAGCATCAAACGCGTTTGAGAAAGGGCACATGAATGTCTGTTTTGCGGGCTGCAACTGCAGCACCTCCTCCGGCCGGTGAAAGGCAGCTATGTGCCTCCAGCGTCCGCCATCCTGTTGCGTCATGGCGCGGGTCTCGCCGCGCCGCAGCAGGACCGCTTCGGGCCCGATATTGCCACTTTGACCAATTGTACTCGTCATAGCTTGATGAAAGTCTACTCAAAAACCATGGAGCTTCTGTGTTGAGCATTCGATATCTGAAAATCGCCGGTGTCGGGCTGGCCGGGTTGACCGCAGCGATGCATATTTTTGTTGGTAGTGTTGATACGCTTTTCCCTCTTTTGGAAGGCGATCTTGATATGGCTATAAAAAGTACTTTTCATGCCGTCTGGCATTTTATCAGTGTTTTCTTGGCCTTCTCGGTTTGGAGCTTTGCGAGTGAAACGGCATCTGCGAAAATGATAGCGCGACTTTGGATTGCATTCGCTGCCTGCTTTTTCATAGTGGGCCTTTACAGCGCAGGTCTTCGCGGATTGATCATCGTACCGCAATGGACATTACTTTGTGCCGCAGGTGTCCTTGTTCTACTGCATTTCAGACAGATAGAAAGCAAACCCGCGTAACAGCATCAGTTGTTGGCAGCAAAGTCCGCACTTTGTACCTTTACCCCAAGATTTCGCTTCAGCACGCCATGAGCGGCCGCTTTGGGGAAGCTGTACCGCGGCGAGGATGCATTCTCGACCGTCGGCTATGTGCCGTTGTTGATAGCCGGTCGGTAGGTCAATCAGCTAATGCCCGTAGCAAATAGTCGATCAAAGCCTGCGTTTCCCTGTCGTCAAGTTTAGAGAGAAGCTTTCTCTCAGCGATCGTCTTCGCATCCTGGCCGGCTTGCTTGAGATGCCGTCCCCTTTCGGACAATTTCAACAGTTTTGCTCTACCGTCTTGGGGGTCCGCATATTGTTCAAGATAGTCTTTTCGAACCAACTCTGCTGTCAGCAGAGACATCGCCTGTTTTGACACTTCCGCACGGGCTGCCAAATCAATGGCCTTGATTGGGTCTGCATCTATAAGAGCGATAACTTCTGCTTGCGCAGGTGTCAGGTCGGAAAACCCTGCTTCATGAACTTGGTCAACCAACAGGCGATGGTACTTGGCGAAGGTTGTTCTGAGCAACTTTCCGATGCTGACGTCGGGGTGGTTGGCTTGGGTCATGCAGGCATTTAATCGTATGTCGCCAAAGTAGTCAATATAGTTGACTAAATGCGTGGAGGCAGTCTAAGTGTCCTGTGAAAGGAAAACGCATGACCAAAGCAAGCGACTGTATTTTTTGCAACCTCGACGCCCTGGATATCATTGCCGAAAATGAAATGGCTATCGCGGTCACTGACAAGTTTCCCGTTAAACCGCTTCACACTCTCATCATTCCCAAGCGCCATTCCGACAATATTTTCGAGACGACGCCTGACGAACGGGAAGCCATGCACCATCTTGCTATGACCTGTATTGAGACGTTGAAGAGCACCGACAACCGCATCGAGGGGGTGAATTTCGGATCAAATATTGGCGCGGTCGCCGGCCAGAAAATCTTTCACACGCATTTGCATCTCATCCCGCGCCGTCGAGGAGACCTTGATCCACCTCCCGCTCGTCATGACGACTGACTTGCTGCAGGTAATTGCACTTTACCGGCATGGTAAGGTGCGCTTCGATGGGTGGAAGTGGACAAGTCCGGAAAAGTTTCGGCAGTTGGTCGTAGCATACGACAACGGTGCGATTGTTGTGCCAAACATACGTTCGCCCCAAGCGACGCCAGGTCGGATTGTGGTCTCTACGCTTCCGAGAAGCGTGGCATCAGCACATGTTCTATTCGGTGGCCACGACTTCAAATCTGACCTCTTCCGTGAAGCAGAGTTGCCAACCCTTCCTGCGATACCGGTTGTACTACCTACCATTGCATGGTTTGTGGTGTCCCGACTTTTGTGGCGATTTGGGCGTCGCACGGATTGCGAAGGATATTCGGATTTCAAATCACGCGCCGCGCTGGCAACGGATATTTTGATCGACCATTGCTCTGACGGCAAGTCAGTTGCTTTGGTGGGACATGCCTTATTGAATCGAGAAATTGCACGGGAGTTACGCAAGAGGGGTTTTCATGGCCCCCACAATCCGAGTCAGTCCTACTGGGTGCCGTCGATTTTTCGGCGATCAAATCGCGTCGATACCTGAACCGATCCTTGAATGCAGGCTTTGCCCACACCAACTACCTTCGCTTGCCAACGCGCCGCATGATGCGACGGATGGCCGGTTCGGTGAAGCTGCGCCGCAGCGCAGCCCGACTTGGCGAAGGTCCGGAAAGGGCCGTTCACGCTGCCATTTGAGTGACCTTCTCTCGAAGATCTGCTGCACCTATCTCTGCCGCGAGGTTCCTGATTGCTTTCAGTCCGATAGACTTTTGCTGCCTCGGAAGCTGTTCGGCTGGGATGACAAAGAAACGCCACTCCGACACTATGCGTTGGTCGCCTCCTTCGTGCCATGCGAAGATGTATAGATCGGCGAGCCTCCTGCCCGAATGATTTGGGGTGTAGGTCTTGCCATCGGGATAGTAGGCTTTGGCGGCCGCGATACTGAACCGAGGCGAGGTTGTCGAATTGCCCCAAGACTGAGCAGATGCCGATTGCTTGACTTCGACCCTAAGCCCATCGGACCGTTCTAGATCCCAAGCCGCCCAATCATTTCCGACTTGCTTCCAATCAGGGCCAAGGATCTCGGCGACCATCAGCTCAACCCAAAGCCCCCTGAGATTGTTCTGCAACACCGGAACATCAAACATAGCCAGTACACGCTTGAGAATCTGATCTTTGTCCATTGGAATATTTGTGCAGACCCGAGCATTGCAAGGAAGCATAAAATCTTGTTTAGGCATGTCCGCTTCGACGAAACTTAGCCGCGGCAACGGCTCCGGCGTGAACGGCAACTTAGGGCCGGGAACGCCGATGCTCCAATGGGCGGTTTTGAAAGACGACGATCCAGTCACGCGTCAGACGCCGTTTTCCGGCGAAAACAAGCCGTCCTCTGCTAACCCCAAATCAACCACCAAACCCACACAAATTTCACTTGACAGGCCTTGCGCACGCTTTTGGTTTCGTTTGCGCATTCATTTGGTTTTTCTGACATGTGTGGATGGGCCATATGAATGCGCGCACAGATGATTCTGCAAGCGCAGACAACCCCATATGCAACTGATTTTATTAATTTTTTCGCAACATAAGTCGACAGGTGGGTCAATTACATGCACATCCGGACCATAAGCATGCACACCCTGCCCGAAACCGACAAACAAAAAGGGCCCTCACTATAGGGGCCCTTGTTCGTCGCGATGTTCTTTTGAATGCCTTGTTCAGGATTCCTTCTGCCTTGGGGCTTTCTTCTTCCTTGTCTGCTCGATCATCGCCAGCATTTTTGCCTGATCAAAATTGTTCTGATAGTCCTTCAAGGTGAATGGTGAGTAACCCTTGGAGAGCCCGGAAATTTTCGAGAAAGCCTCTGAAAAATGATCAATCGTGCAAGTCTTGTCAGATGCAAACGCGGCAAGGCTGAACGCCTCGATCAGGATTTCGATTACCAACCCCCAGCGGAAACAAGCGGCGAAGGACAATCTTTGCAGAAAATCCACGGTTGCAAGGTCCTCGATGCCAATTCCGGCTTTGTCACCATAGCTGAAAAAGAGGTGAGTCAATTCCTCCTTGTCAGATGATCGCGACAGATCGATTCCGTCGAAACTTACGACCCGGAGCAGCCGGTCGAGTTGCTCCTCTTTCTTGATTTGGGTCGCGAGGCTTGGGATCCCGGAAAAAATCAGCATCAAGGGCCAATTATGGTCCTTGAGAAGCGACTTGAAGCTGTCGAGGATTTTCTGGTTCGTCGCGGTATCCACGGCAGTAAACACGTGTTGGCATTCGTCGAAATGGATACCAACCACGCCCTGAAGCTCAGCGTATTTCGGCACATTCTAATCTGCGTTGCGACACACTCTCTATCTTGCTGAAAAGCAAGGAGACCGGACATGGCCCACACAGAACTGGATTTACATGAAAGA
>NZ_PVTQ01000038.1 GCF_003003355.1 Donghicola tyrosinivorans | reverse complement strand
GCGCGAAGGCCCCCAGCACATCCTCGGCCCCCGAATAGATCACACCGCCACCGGCGATGATCACAGGGTTTTTGGCCCCCTTGATCGCAGCGGCCGCACGGGCCAGCTCGCCCGCATCCGGGCCCGGGCGCCGGATATGCCACACCCGCGGCTCAAAGAATGCCTCGGGCCAATCATAGGCCTCTGCCTGCACATCCTGACAGAACGAGATCGTCGCAGGGCCGCAGTTCGCCGGATCGGTCATCACCCGCAAGGCACGGGGCAGCGCCGACAGCAGATGCTCGGGCCGCGTAATCCGGTCAAAATAGCGGCTCACGGGCCGGAAGCAGTCACTCGCACTCACCGTGCCGTCGTCAAAATCCTCCACCTGCTGCAAGACCGGATCGGGCTTGCGGTTGGCAAACACATCCCCCGCCACAATCAGCAGGGGCAAACGGTTCACATGGGCCAGCGCCGCCGCTGTCACCACATTGGTCGATCCCGGCCCGATGGACGAGGTCACCGCCATCGCCCGACGCCGCTTCATGCCCTTGGCATAGGCAATCGCCGCATGGGCCATGGTCTGTTCATTCTGCCCCCGCCAGGTCGGGAACACATCGCGGTAAGCATGCAGCGCCTCACCGATCCCCGCCACGTTGCCGTGGCCAAAGATCGCCCACATGCCATCAATATACCGCTCCAGCTTCGGTTGCCCTACCGCTTCGCTACTTGAGGGCGATACGGCCCCATGCCCTACCGCTTCGCTGCCCGATGGCTCTGCCTCAACCATCTGCACACTCAGCCACTTCACCATGGCCTGCGCCGCTGTCAGCCGGATCGTGCCCATGCTTATCTCCCAAACCCGTAAAGGCTCCGTTAAAACGGGCCCGCTTTCTTCATCTTGGACCAAATACCTCGGGGGGCGAGGGCTTGCCCGAGCGGGGCAGAGCCCCAAACCGCCCCCGAACCCTTACGCCGCGTTCCGGCGGGCCGCGTCACGCGCCCCGTCCCACACCGCACAAAGCCGCGTGAACCGCTCGGCCATCTGCGCAATCGCCGCCTCATCGGACATCTCGCCCTTCATCCAGGCCCGTGCCGCATCACCAAAGATCGTCCGGCCCACAGCAAAACCCTTCACCAGACCAAAGCCCGCCGCCACCTCGAACGAGGCCGCCAGCTCTGCCTCGGGGGCATCCAGACCCAGAACCACGATCCCGCGGGTGTGCAGATCATATTCCTCGATCGCCGCCACGGCCTTGGCCCAGGCATCCGCCGTCTTCAGAGGCTCCAGCTTCCACCAGTCAGGGTAAACACCGATCTCGTAGAACTGGCGGATCAACACCGCTGTGGTGTCCTCATCCACCGGACCCACCTTCGACGGGATGATCTCCAGCAAAAACTCCAGCCCATTCCGGCGCGAGGCCTCAAACAGGCGCTTCACAGTCGCTTCCTGATCCGCGCGGGTCGCCGCATCATCATCGGGGTGGCAGAAGCACAGACACTTCACCACATTCTCCCGTGCCCACTGGCCCAGACCGCCAAAGTCCGATCCCAGTTCCGGCTCCAGCGTCAGCGGGCGCGAGCCCGGCCATTCCGTCGGACGCCCGATCCACAGACCCGAACCAGACGCTGCGTGCAGGGCCGAGCGGCCGATGCGGTTGTCGCACAGAATGCCATAGCCATCGCGGCCATCCTGCACCTGAGTGGCGGCCTTCATGCACAGCTCTTTGAACGCGCCGCCCTTGGCCAGCGTGTAGCCGTCCATCTCTTCCAACTGCAGACGGTGGTCGAAGGCGAAGACGCGCATGGACGACCAATCCCCCGCATTGCGGGTGTAGCGGGTGGTGGACCAGTGGATCTGCTCCAGTTCCGCATCGTTGCGCAGGTCCTTCTGCTTAACGCCACGCTCCAGGAAGAACTCCAGCTCGGTCAGGCTCGGATAGGCCGGCGTGCAGCCATGACGGCTCACCGCAAAGGCCCCGCAGGCGTTGGCATACTTCAGCGCCACAGGCCAACCGGCATCCTCCATCCAGCCCTTCAAAAGCCCCGAGAAGAAGCCGTCGCCCGCGCCCAGAACATTAAAAACTTCAATCGGGAAGCCCTCGCCGGTCTGGCCATCATCCAGACTGTCCGGCACGTCGCCCTCAAAGGCCACCGCGCCCAAAGCCCCGCGCTTGCAGACCAGCGTCGCGCCCGAGTTCTCGCGCACTGCGCGCAGCGCCTTCACCGTATCGGTCGAGCCGCCCGCGATGTGGAACTCCTCTTCGGTGCCCACGATCAGGTCAAAATAATGCAAACTCGACAGCAGCTTCGCCGTCACCTTGGCGCTTTCCACAAAGCGGCTCTCGCCGTCGCCATGGCCCGCCACGCCCCACAGATTGGGGCGGTAATCGATGTCCAGCGCGGTCCGCAGCCCATGCTTGCGGGCCAGCTTCAGCGCCTTGATCACCGCAGCCTCGGTCCGAGGATGGCTCAGGTGCGTGCCCGTGACCACAACCGCCCGCGCCCGCTTGATGAAATCCTCATCAATGTCGTCTTCGCACAGGGCCATATCCGCGCAGTTCTCGCGGTAGAAAATCAGCGGGAACTGCTCCTCATCGCGAATGCCAAGGATCACCAAAGCGGTCAGACGCTCGGGGTCGGTCACAACCCCGTCGGTACAAACCCCCTCACGCGCCAGCTGCTCAAGGATAAACCGGCCCATATGCTCATCGCCCACACGGGAAATCAGAGCCGTCTTCAACCCCAAACGCGCCGTCCCGCAGGCAATGTTCGTCGGACTGCCGCCGATGTACTTCTCGAAAGACCCCATGTCCTCCAAACGCCCACCAACCTGAGCCCCATACAAATCAACACCAGCACGCCCAATGGTGATTACATCCAAATCAAGCATCCCAAATTCCCTCCATGCACCAAACATTCAGCTTGGTAAAAATACCGCGGGGGTGAATTGGCCCAAAATGGGCCAAGAGGGGGCAGAGCCCCCTCAGCAACTGCAAGGTTTTCCAATAAGGTTTCCGCCATTATCCCGTCACGTTTGGTGGATGCCCCTGATGGGTTTCTTTGTAGCCATCGATATACTGGTCCAGATCAGCCAAAGCCTCGCCACCAGCCATCAGGTCAGTGATTTCTTCACGCGACTTATCACCTCGCATGAAATTGGCCGCCAGAGCTCCGCGTATCAAAACAGCAAAGTGATCACCCACAGCCATTGCATGGGTCACTTGGTGCGTGATGAAAATCACCGCTATACCACGCTTTTTGGCTTCCATTACGATGCGCAACACATGGCTTGCCTGCTTTACCCCCAAGGCCGCAGTGGGCTCGTCCAGGATCAGAACGCGTGCACCGAAATGAACGGCCCGGGCAATTGCTAGAGACTGCCTCTCACCTCCGGACAATCCTCCGATCAATCGGTCACCGTCGGTAATGCGGGTGATCCCGAAATCCTGTACGGCTTTTACAGCAATACTGTTGGCTTGCTTTCGGTCAAAAACTTTGAATGGACCAAAACCTTTCTTGGGCTCGACGCCGACAAAGAATGACCGGCCGATGCTCATCAGAGGGAAGGTTCCGCCAAACTGATGAACAGTGGAAATCCCGGCCTCTTGAGCGTCACGGGGGCCGTCGAAAACAACCGGCTTTCCATCAAGCAGGATCGTTCCAGCTGTCGGTTTGTGAACGCCCGCAAGTGTTTTGATCAGTGTGGATTTTCCGGCGCCGTTGTCCCCTAGCAGACACAGAACCTCGCCCGCCTTTACCTTAAGGGAAATCTCATGAAGAACATCAATCGGTCCAAACGACTTATCGACGTTCCGAAGTTCGATAACAGGAGTAGACTGTACCATCTTCAGCCTCGCTTCTTCGATTTGGGACCGGTATAACTGACGGCCATCTTGCGGAAAGTGTTGTTCATGAGAACCGCGATCAGCAGCATCACACCGATGATGAAAGACGACAGGTTTCGATCAAAATCAGTGAAATAGATGCCTTGGTTCACCATAGCAAAGGTCAGTGTTCCAAAGAAAATTCCGATCACCGAACCAAAGCCGCCCGTCAGAAGAACTCCGCCGATCACCACAGAGATGATGGTGTTGAAGATAAACGTCATCCCTGACGACACCTGCGCCGAGTTGAACAGGATCGTCTGGCACAGCCCTACAAACGCAGCACTGGTCGAAGACAGGACGAACAAGGCGACAGTCAGCTTTTCGGTTGGGATGCCAGCATTTCGCGCACTTTCCTTGTCGCCGCCCATTGCAAGCAACCAATTCCCCCAAGGCGAATAGTGCAGGAAGAAAACATAGAGCCCCGTCAGTCCTAGCCACCACGCGATGATCACCTGATAGGAATTGAAGTAGAAGCTGCCAAAGACCGCCCGCGCCCATTCCGGAGCAGACAGGGATACAGCAGTGGTGTTGGTGATATAGATCGACAAGAACAGTGTGATACCGGTGACCGCAAACAGGGTGCCCATGGTCACGATCAGGGACGGCACACCGGTACGCAGGACCAACAGCCCATTGATAAGCCCGACTGTGGCTCCGAACAACAGCGTGAGGATGATACCGACAGCGATCGGCAGCTCCCAATAGCCCGACAAAATACCGATTGCCATTGAGGACGCGGGCACCATCGACCCGATCGAGATATCAAGTTCTCCGGCGATCATCAGAAAGCCGATGGGGATCGCGATGATGCCAAGATTTGCAGCAACGTTGAGCCAACTCGCGGCGCCTGCAAAAGAGGTGAAGGTACTGCCTCCGAAGAGGCTGAAGAATAGAAAGACAAAGACCATCCCCAGAAACGCGCCGGCTTCCGGGCGCCTGATCAGGGAGGAGAATGACAGGTTACCCATAGGAGTTCCTCTCGGCTGCCCGTTGCGGGCAGGCATCTGAAAATTTTGAAGGATTAACAGCGCGGGTTCCGGCCCAGCGGCCAGATTGGCGGGGCCGGAACCGATGGCGTCTAGCGCGCGCCAGCCTCGACGCCAGCGAGGGCCGCATCGATGTTTGTTGCATCAACGATGCCCGGACCGGTTAGAATGGGGTCAGTGGGCAGGTCGATGCCAAAGTCGATGTACGCAGCAAGCATCGTCGCAGCGAGGAAAGACTGCGCGTAGGGCTGTTGGTCGATGACCATGTTCTGAGTACCGCCTTTGATCCGATCCAATACCGAGGGGCTCAGGTCAAAGTTACCCAGTTTCACCGGACGGCCCGATTGCTGGATCGCAACAGCAGCTGCATCTGCCGACCAAGCGCCCAATGTGATGATGCCATCAATCGAGGGGTCTTTCAGAAGCTCTGCCTTCAAAGCTTCCGAGGTCCCGGTCACATCAGAGTCAATGCTCGCCGGAGTGGGCAGGCGGACGACCTCGGCTCCCGCTGCCTCTGCCCCAGCGACCACGCCATCGCAGCGGGTCTCGAGGTTCACCGCACCTGGAACGTGAATATGGCACAGGATCTTCTTTGCGCCTTGCTCGGCCAGATATTTGCCACCAGCTTCGCCAGCCACGAATTCATCTGAACCAAAGTAATTGATGCCCGAAATGTCGTCTTTCACATCGGCGCCAGAGTTGTACATCATGATCTTGATGCCCTGTTCTGCCGCAGCTTTCAGCGCTGGAACCTGACTTTCGGCGATCCATACGGGGATCGCGATGCCATCGACGCCTTGGCTGACAGCGGTGTTGATCAACTGCACCAGATCAGGACCAAAGTTGTCGTAGTTCTGTGTGGTCAGGTAATTGACCGAACCGCCGTTAGCTTCGATGACGAGTGTGGCATCGTCGACGCCCTTCTTGATGCGATTGAAAAACGCATCATTCGCCGAACCTGCAATGACCGCGATATCAGCGGCCAGAACAGGTGCTGCGAGCGTTGCCAATGCAACAGATGCCAACAATGCGGCACTAATTTTCTTAGTGAATTTCATTTGATACTCCTCCCGTATCACTGCCCCTTTTCGAGGGCAAAGACTGAACTGGGTACGCAAAATCACCTGCGCCTTGCTTCGGATAGACCGTTCTGAACCGTCAAACCTCGAACCACGCTCCTCCCAGAATGTGAACGTATGGGAGGTATATTGCCGCAACGTTCGAAGGGCCTGCTTCAAGCTGATTGAAATCCATCACGGCCAAAAGAAACTATATATTCCCAAAAGTTCATCCCATTTCATGAGATGTGCTGTATGCCAAAATGCAAAACGGCTCCCCGAAGGGAGCCGCGAGTTTTGGTCGGTTTGGCGTATTGTTAGATTGCCTGTAACCTGTAATCGGATGCAGATCGGGGCGTAACAGCCTTGAGCAGGGATACAGACCTTTCTAATCCCTCCATCGAGTTCAGGATGATGTCCTCGTGCTCGATTGAAAGCCATCCGTCATAGCCCCCAAGCTTCAGACGATAGCAGAATTGTCGCCACCATGTTTCGTCATGGCCGATCCCCAAGGTAACATAGGTCCATGAACGGGCAGCTATATTGGTCAGCTCGCCGTTTTCCAGCAGAGTAGTGGTCGCCTGAACCGGCGTGTTCAGCATCGTGTCCTTGGCGTGGACATGGTAGATGGCCTCACCCAATTGCTCGGCAATCATCAAAGGATCACCTCCCATCCAGAACAGATGCGAGGGGTCAAGGTTGGCCCCGATCACCGGCCCGATGGCCTGCCGAAGTCGCAGCAAGGTAGGAACGTTGTAGACGCACTGGTTGCCATGCATTTCCAAAGCGATCTTCTCGACCCCCCACTCCTTGGCCAGCGCTGCGATTTCTGTCCAGAAGGGGATCAGCACCTCGTTCCACTGATAATCAAGGATACTTCGGGTTTCCGGCGGCCATGTGGACACAACCCAGTTCGGCATAAGGTCACTTGCGCGACCCGCTGGCAAACCGGACATAGTGCAGACAGTATTAATCCCCATCTCGCCCGCCACACGGATGGTGTCCTTCAGACACTCGGCCTGATGGGGTTCCGTTGGATGGGTCGGGTTACCGTTCGCATTCAGGCTAATCACCTCTAGCCCTCGATCGGCGAACGCCTTTTGAAATCCCCGCCGCGCCTCTGCGCTCGTCTTCATCCCATTCAGGTCAAAGTGCGGCCCCGTAGACCAGCCGCCTGTGTTTACCTCGACCCCGTCCACGCCCAAACGCGCTGCTGCGTCCATCATTTCATTAAAAGACAGCCCGCCAAGGCTATCCGACACGAATCCGATTTTCATGTTGTCTCCTCTGGAAAACATCAGGGCATGCACCCCTGTTGATTTCAGCAGGTACGCCAACGGCGCCAGCGCTCCATCCACGACGCTGATCGAAATCCATCACAATACGGCCTGCTTGGCTGCAGACCCCATGACAAGACGGGAACACTCATGACTTCCGGCCGCGCCGGACACCTGATTGGGAGGAAACAGAATGAGTTTGAAATCAGCCCCCGTGAAATGGGGCATATTGGGTGCCGCCCGCATCGCCGAAGGGGCAATCTTGCCTGGTATGACGGCCAGCGCGTGGTGCACGCCCTATGCGCTCGGCGCACGCAATGTTACCCGCGCCCGCGCTATGGCCGACAAATTCGGCATCCCGAACGCTTATGGCAGCTATGACGAGGTTCTGGCCGACCCCGAGGTGGAAGCTGTTTATATCGCACTACCGAACCACCTGCATGTAGAATGGGCCCGCAAGGCAGCAGACGCGGGAAAGCATGTGCTGATCGAAAAGCCCGCTGCAATGGATGCCGCGGCTCTAGAAGCACTAGAAGGCGTTGACCCCGCGCTGAAGATCTCCGAGGCTTTCATGGTGCGCCAGCAGCCTCGCTGGATCAAGCTGCGGGAAATTCTGGACGAAGGCACCTATGGACGCCCGATGACCTTTTCGTCGCTTTTGTCCTTCACCATGACCAACCAAGAGGACTTTCGCCAGAAACCTGAATGGGGTGGCGGCGCGCATTATGACCTTGGCTGCTATACCGCGATGGCCGCCCGCTATGTCTTTGACGCCGAACCTCTGCGCGTCTTTGCGATCATGGACAAGAATGCCAACGGGATCGACATGTTCACATCGGTGATCCTGGATTTCGGCGCAGGACGTCAGGCAACTTTTATGGTGTCCCTGGCAACGGCGTCTTCGCAATCAATCCAGATCGTTTGTGAAAAGGCCTTCATCACTCTTCCCCAAGCCTATGTCCCGTCGCGTGTCGATCCGAACCAGATCCTGATCGACACCTCACAGGATCACGCGAACTCCGACATCACCCCGATCGCGTTTCCGGCGCTAGACCAATACGAGGCCGAGGTTACCAATTTTTCCAAAGTAATCCGCGGCGAACCTGCCCCCTATTTCGACCTGACCGACGCATGCGCCAACGCTGCGGTAACCGATGCAATCTTTGCGTCCGCTGCCAGTGGCACTTGGGCCGATGTCAAAGGAGCCTGACATGACTGTTAAACTTGCCCTCATTGGCGCTGGCCGCATCGCGAACGTCCATGCGGACGCAATCACTGCGAACCCTGACGCGACCTTGGTTGCTGTCACCGATCCTTGCGCCGAGGCTGCTGAAAAGCTGGCGACCCGCACAGGGGCCCGCGTCGCAACCCCGGAAGATATCGCAGCAGATGAGGAGATCGATGGCGTTCTGATCTGTACCCCGACCAGCACTCACGCCGACCTGATCGAGACCTTTGCCAAGGCGGGCAAACATATCTTCTGTGAAAAACCGGTCGATCTGGATCTGGCACGCGCCCAACAGGTTGTGACGATTGCCCAAACCGCTGGCGTTAAACTGATGCTTGGGTTCAACCGCCGCTATGATCCGAACTTTGCGGCCGCCCGTCAGGCCATCACCGACGGCAAAATCGGCGCGGTCGAGATGGTGGTGATCACCTCGCGCGATCCTGGGGCGCCTGATTTGTCTTATGCGCGCACATCCGGCGGGATTTTCCGCGACATGACGATCCATGATCTGGACATGGCCCGCTTTATGTTGGGCGAAGAGCCCGTTTCTGTCTCGGCTCACGCATCGGTTCTGGTGAAACAAGAGCTAGCAGATATCGGTGATTTCGACAGCGTCAACGTGATCCTTGAAACTGCAAGCGGCAAGCAGGCGGTCATCACAAACTCGCGCCGTGCCACCTATGGCTATGATCAGCGGGTCGAGGTTCACGGCTCTGCCGGTGTCGTGGATGTCTCGAATTTCCACGAAAACACGGTGCGGATTGGCAATGCGGATGGCTTTGCGACAGCTCCGTTGATGAACTTTTTCATGACCCGCTATGTGCCGTCCTATGCAGGCGAGATGAAAGAGTTTGTGGCCTGCATCAAAGAGGACCGCGCCCCTGCCACTACCGGCGAAGACGGGGTAGTTGCGTTGCGGATCGCGAATGCCTGCGTGGCGTCGGTTCGGGACGGGAAAAGGGTTAAGATCTAGAAGCGCGCTCCTGCTTCTTACGACACGCATAAAAAAGGCGCCCGACGGGCGCCTTTTCCTTTGACTGATGGTGCGACCCTAGTCCTGCCACCGAACCTGAACGGGGCCGTTCGATGCACTGGCAAGCTGAATCGCATCCAGCACTTGCGCCGCGCGAAAGCCATCTTCGATGGAGCCGTTTTCAAAGGGTGTACTGTTCTGAACTGCGGATAGGAATTCATGGATCATGAAGCCGAACCATTCGGCATAGCCGACTGAAACCAACCCATGAGGTACCGCCGCCAGATCGCCAACCGCTGGCGATGCAGGACGGTTCGTAACCCGAACAAATGCACCCGCTGCGTCGTCATCAAAGCGAGCTAAATCAAAGAATGAAGGCATCTCTGTCGAGAAGCGCGCCGATCCCTTGGTTCCGAACAGATCAACAGCCAGTAGATTGCCGTACCCGATGGCCACGCGGCTCGCAGTGACAAAGCCTTGCGCACCGTTCACGAAGCGTACAAGGCCCGACATTACATCATCGTTGTCCACCTTCGCAGTTTGGTCGGACAGTTCTACATGCCCGTGACCAACCGATGCTGAAAGGGGCAAATAGCGATCAGGTACCGATATCGTCGATGTCGCCCCCACCACTTCACTGATGTCCCCAAAGAGGAACCGCATCACATCGACTGCATGGGTTCCGATGTCCAATAATGCGCCCGGTCCCGCCTTGGCAAATTCGTAGCGCCATGAGTGTGGCAGCAGCGGATCTGCCGCATAGTCACACTGAAAACGAACAGAGATTTGAACCGGATCACCAATCTCTCCCGCACTAATACGCGCCTTTAGCTCTGCGAGCGCAGGAATGCGGCGATAATTGAATACTGTCCCCGAAGTACAGGCAGCAGCTTTGGCGGCATCCCGTACGGGGCGAGCAGAGTCCGCACTCAACGCCAAAGGCTTTTCGCACAAGACATGTTTACCTGCGGCAAGCGCAGCCATGGTCACTTCGGTATGAAGAAAATTGGGCAAGCAAATCGATACGACAGCAATCTCGTCATCTGCCAGCACCGTCTTCCAGTCGCTTTTGATCTCCTCAAAGCCATATTTCGCTGCCAGTTCCTGTGCCAAAGATGCGTTCATATCACAAACGGTCTTCAACCGAAGGCTGGCCTGACCAAACTGGTGTGCAAACTGGCGATAAGCGGCGGCATGAGCGGCGCCGATCATTCCAGCGCCGATGATTGCAATTCCTTGCGCAGACATTTGAAATCCCTCCGTGACTGCAGTCATTCGCTCATAGTCACCAAGGTTGCAGCCCGCAGGAGAATAGCTGATGGAAATCCATCACGGGAGCTGCGTGGTTACATATCCGTCGGAATATACTCGGCTGTATAGAGCACGATCGGTACCTGCGAGACATAGGGCGACGACACGGGCACATCCTCGTAGCCGAAATGATCTAGCAAAACGTCAATCGCGAATTGGGCCTGCAAGCGCGGGCTTTGATCAATGGTCAAGGTCATGATCCCGTCCCGCAGCATTTGCGAGGTATACTTGGTGAGTTCATGACCGATGAACAGCGGTCTCTCGTTCAGGATGTTGCGTTCGATCGCAGCCCGTACACCCAGATTTGCCGCCCCGACATTATAGACAGCGACAGCATCAGGGATCTCGCGGAAAGCCGTCTCCAGCAGAGCCTGTGATCTTGATCGGTCATCCAGTCCCTCAACAATCCGGGCAATTTCGATGTTTGGCGCGTTTTGTTTCAAGTAATCACGAAAACCTTCTACCCTTTGCGCATGTGACTGAAACCCAAGCTGGTTGCACAGTATTATCGCCGGTCCCCCCTGACGGGCCATGTTCCCTACAAAAAAGCCCGCCGAGCGGCCAGCAGCGTATTGATTAGTCCCTGCATAGGCCAGCCGCCGCGTGCCTAAAACATCAGAGATCATCGTCACCACAGGCACATCCCGGTCGTGCAAAATCTCGATGGCTTCCCGGATCAGTGGATGGTCCTGCGCATAGACAATGACTGCATCGCAGAGCGTCGATTTCAGAGCTGCTGCAATGGTCTGAGGTTTTTCATCCGCTAATGTAGAAACCTGTAGCAGAATAGACCGCTCCAGATTTCGAGCGATTTTCTTGAATTCCTCGGCCATGCTGGCCAGTAACGGCAACGTCGGGCGCGGCAGGATCAGATTAATCCTGATAGTAGGCTTGTAAGAAGGCGGAAGCTGTCGACGCAATCCAAGGCTGCGAGCGGCATCGATAACCTTTTTTCGCACATCTTCACGCACATTGCCACGTTCGTTCAAAACGCGATCAACCGTTGCGGATCCGACACCTGCCAGCGCTGCAACATCGGACATCGTGGGGCGCTTTTCTTTAGATTGTGACATTAATTCTCGTACACACTTAGCAAATTCCACCCAAACGTCTGTGGGCACCGGAGACTTCAGCATTAACCAATCACCGGTGGAATGCGTAACAGAAATTCCAATAGCCGATGCCGCCGGAACTGTATGCGAAATACAACCGCTCCCACTTCATCCAGCCCGACAAGAGGGCAAACGGCCTTCCCTAAACCAATCGCTAGAACCTTGATATCCATTGTATGCTCCTCTCTCAAACTATGCTGCCACGGTGGCGGCGGGTTGATGGAAAGATTGGAAAGATGATGTCCCACGAGATGGTGTAGCTCATAGCGGGCCTCGTGCTGACTGGCGGGCCGAGCTGGTCAGTCGCGCTGCGCTGCAGGCAAGCTGACCACGACATCATTGCAGATTGGCACCAACGTTTCCAGTGTCAGATAGCGGCCGCGCTGCACGGTCCATTCTTCGGTCTGTTCCATCAGGATTGCGCCGACGAGGCGGCGGATTGAAGCTTCATTCGGAAAGATCCCGACCACGTCCGTGCGGCGCTTGATCTCGCCGTTTAGGCGCTCAATCGGCCGCGTCAGGAAGGCATCGACACGGTCATCAATCTCTTCGCACAGACGGCTGACCTAGCTTTTCGAGATCCCAGTCCCGCCCCCTCTCGGCAGCATCCTGCGGATGCGCCTGCCGTGCAACGCATGGCCTGCACCAGATCGTCCATGGATCGCGTCGAGACGCCATGAACATAGGCTTCCTGAATGACCGCCGTTAATGCCTTCTGAACCGCCCCGACTTTGCCGGAGGGTATTTTGTTCAACGACTAGGCGACCATATCGATTGACTTCAGGTTTGCATAGAATGCTTCCTCTGCTTCAGCGGGCGGAATGTATCCGATGGGTCCCAGCAAGCGGCGGCTGTTATACCAATCGACCCATTTGAGCGTTTCCCATTCGACGTCACGGACCGATTTCCATGGCCCGATCTGATTGATCACTTCTGTTTTGAAGAGACCGATCACGCA
>NZ_PVTQ01000037.1 GCF_003003355.1 Donghicola tyrosinivorans | reverse complement strand
TGGGAAACGATAGCCTTTCAGGCGCGGCATCTCAGCTGGTATCATCATGCCAAAACGCTAGACGCCCTCAGGTGCTTCAGCAAGTTGGCAATGCCAGTAACAGGCATTTCCGATGCCCCTCATCCTTGGCCTCGTCACGATCGCGTCTAGAGTATGAGAGCTGAATGCCAGAGCCAGCATTCAAAGTCGTCGAAGCTTTTTTGTGGTAAACCGACAAGACTCCAAGCTCAAAACACATTCCGAATTTGGCATGTTTTGAGCCTATTACAGAGGGTTTTACGCTGAAATCTGGCTTCCTCCCGGCATTTTGCCATTTTTTGATGATTATTATTCAACAAAAACAACAGTGTAACACTTTTTTCAGTTTGTTACAGCGCTGTTGCGGGCGCTGCAACATGCCTAAAGCACTGAAATCTAAAGATCTTTCTATCTATCTATACCATGTAACAGATAAATAGATATATGTTCTTACATACACATACACACACGCACCTACACACGCGCAGGGAGCTATTCATCCGCACGCAACATGCAACATACCTTAAGCACCTGTATTTACTCGATATTATTGTTGCGTGATCTAAGGTGCGGCGCTTTTTGATGAAGATTTCCAATATTTAACAAACACTTAATCGTTCCGAGGTACCATTTCGGCCTGTGCAACATTTTTGAAAGCGCGCGGGGGGCCGCTGAAACCCCAATAAAACAAGGGAGTTTCGAGGCAAAGAAAAGACCGGCACTTGCATAATTCATAGATATTGATGGACAAACGTGCCGATTTCCGGGGCGCCTACGGCAAAAATCGGGCCGGTCGGACCATGAGGTCGCCTCTCTACCCACGCACCCCAACCCCCGCGAAAAAAACGCATTCTCCCGAAAAAAACTTGGCTTCGCGCTCTAGCGGGAAATTTTTGAGGCTCTTACGTCGCCTAGAGCAACAGAAGCGGAGCAGGCAAATGTCGAATAAAAATATGAAAACTCTCAACCTGGATGACGTAAACTTGGCGCGTCAGCAGGCGCTGCGAGACGGAAAGAAACCTACCGTGAGCCTGATCCACAACACTATTGGCGGCAATACCGGCGCCATCGGAGCACTGCTCTCTGAGCTCGCGGATCGCGATGATCGCGCCAGGGCCGCGTTCGACCTGCCCGACGAATTCTTGATCGCTGGCCTGTCGAGCCTCAACCAAATGTGGTCTGAGGCGCTGGCACAAAATGGCGCCGAGCTCTCGGGGGCGCGGGCCCAACTTGAGGCTCTCAGCGCTGACCGCGCCGCTCTGCAGACACAGCTCGAAATGCATATTGCAGAGAATGCCCAGTTGTCGGACGAACGCCACTCTCTGGCGGAGCGTCTCGCCGAAGCGGATCAAAAACTTGCGTCGCTTGAGGCCTTGGAAGCGAAGATGGGCGAGATGCAGGCCCGCCATGACGAGGCGATGTCCGAGGCGGCTGCAAGAATTCAAGCTGCAGAGACTGGTTTCGAGGCCGCCAAGGCAACGTGGACAGAACGCGAGAGGTCGCTCATGGCGCGCGTTGAGGAGGCGCAGAAAACGGCAGAGCGCTACCGGGTGCAGTTTGAGAGCTTTGCACATCGCGTTCTCGACCGCGTAGGCCCACTCGCCGAAGCGGGGTAGGCGCAGGGGGAGCACCGTGATTGATGTCCTTTGCATCCTGACGGCGCGGTGCATAGCGCAGTATCGAACAAGCCGCGATAGTACCGCCAGGACGGACGCGAGGGATGAGGTTTCAGATCGGCGGAACTGCCGGGCCAACAGAGCCGCTGCCATAGCGTGCCTGAGACAGATGCCGGAGCACCAGCGTCTCGCGCACATGAGAGTATTCAACCAGCTCGGCCCTTCTGGGCAACTGCCGCCCTGTCCATGTCTCTCTGGAGCCCTTTGCCAAAACCCGAGCGACCTCTGCCGAGGCAATGGAGAACTTTTCTCACAGGGGAGGGTCTACGAGAACACACTGTCATGCATCGTCACAAAACAGATGGGGGAATAGGCGCTCGTGATAGGCAAGTGGGCACGCCAACCGGAGGGGCGCCGCCGGGCTGGTCGATTTCAACAGACCTGCATGTAGGAGGCAGTCGATATCCGATCGGGCAACACTCACCGACGGCTCAAGCACAGAGTGGATCTGGTCGCGTGTCACCTCGCCCTGACTCAGGACCAGATCAACGAGACGAGAGAGTTGGGGGCGCTCGGGATAGAGATCGCAGATGAGCCCCCCATATCGCGCAGCAATAGCGGCCGGATCGAAAAGAGCGGTCGCAAACCGGATTTCGGCCTGCATCACCTGCAAAAACCACAAGGCGAAACTCTCGAGCATCGCCAAAGACAGGTTCCCGCGCCCGTCACGATCGCCGCGACGCGGCTGGTCAGCCGCCGCGAGACGCTGTTTGTACTCAGCGGAGTCCTCAAGCCCCCGCGCCAGCCCTCGGCTGACCGACCAGAGACCCTGCCCATCGAGTTCGGCGGCATGGATCATGGCATGGGTCATCAACCGGCAAACGCGCCCGTTGCCATCGTCGAATGGATGGATATAGCTGAGCCGATGATGCGCAGCTGGGATCGCGAGACAGCGTCCGGTGGTTCCGCGGGTGAGACCACTATAGCGGCGCTCGAAATATGCCATGAACGCCGCGATCCGATGTCCGGAGGGCGGCATGTGGGCACCAACCGTCACATCGTGACCTGCACCTCGGAATATCCCGGGCAGGATCTCGCGGCTGAGATACCCGTGCTCGGCAACACGTAGCGCGGGAGGCATCCTATCGTAGAGACGCCTGTGCAATTCCTGAATGAACACTGCGGATGTCGGAGCGGGCAGTGTGCCCTCAACCGCTTGCGCATCAACCCAAGCCTGCACATGAACGTGAGCGACTATTTCTTGAACCATGTCCGGGTGTTCCACATCGGCCCATCGCCCTGCCAGCGCCCGCTCGATATCGGGGGGGTTAGCAATATGCCCCTCGATGCGGTTCGAATGCTGCGCATTCGCGATGCGCATCATCGCGCGCAGCTCCTCCGCAACACCGGTATTCAGCCGTGTCCCGAGGTCGTTTGCTGCAGACCGGAGTTCATGGACTAATTCCAAGAGCCCGCTCGGGACCGTCTCCTCTAGACCGCAGGGCTCCAAACGGGCCGGGGTTTCAAGTGCCATGTTGGTCATCCTCGTTCTGCCGAGCGGTGCAACAGCGCAGGGCTGCTCCCCTGTTGCACGGTAATTTCAAGGAGCGCGCTCTGGTGGGGTCCGAGCGTCGGAGGTCTGCTCTGCTGGGTCAGAGGAGGCGTCGCCTGCGAACAGTTCGACGGGGAGCGCTGGCGCCCGATCCGACGCGAGCGGCACATGGACCACGGATCGCAGCAACCGTTCCAGATCCGCCGCATTGAGTTCGCGCGCCGCGAGCAGGGCATCCGCCAGCGCCCGCAGGACCATTTCATTCCGCCGCACGGCTTGGAATGCGAGTTTCTGCGCCACGGACATTCGTTTTCGAACGGCCGTATGCAGCTCCGGTGGCCATGTTTGCGGCCGGTCAGCAGAGTATGGCAGGTACACAGGCATGAGGGCCCCAACACAAATCCGCGTTTCCGCGGTGAGTGCCAACCCTGTCGCCTGAGCAATGTCAGACTCTGCGCCCGCTGAGGCCGTTCCAAAAATCAACAATTCAGCAGCGCGCCCTCCCAGTAGAGTTGCCATCAGCTGCTCGAGCTCGCGCTGGCCGAGCGTCAACGGGGGCTTGGAGGCGACATGCGCCTCTCGAGCAGAGACAATCGCACGCTCTGGCAGCGGCAGGCCGACCGACGCGCATACAACCGCATGGCCAGCCTCATGGAGCGCAATCCTCTCCAATGGCCCCTCTGGAGCGGTCCGCCCATTCTCACCGATAACTTGCAGCAGATCCGCATCCGTGATCGGACGGCCTGCGCGGCGCGCAATCGCGCGGGCTTTGGTCGCTGCGGTGGCAACATCGGCCCCCGACTGGCCCACCAGCAAACGGCTCATGGCGGCGAGATCAAGATCTGCTCCGGCGGAGGCCAGACGTTTTCGGAGGATCGTTTCGATGCCCGCACGATCCGGGAGACCCACATAGAAATGTGTGTCGAGGCGCCCGGCGCGGATCAGTGCGGGATCGATTTTAGAGATGTGATTGCTGGCCGCCATCACTACAACACCGGGTGTTCGATGGAGACGCGTAAACAGCTCCAGCGCATGATTTACAACCGCAGTCACATAGGATTCGTTGTGCCCACCCTGAGCCGATCGGTCTGGCAATGAATCGATCTCATCAACAAAAAACAGGCTCGGCGCGTGGGCGATGGCTTCTCTGGCCCGTCGCTCCATCGCGGCGAAATAATCTGACAGCGAGCCTGCAGCCTGTGCCTCGGCATAGGTTGCGCTGACAAAACGCAGCCCTGCAGAACCTGCAAGTGCTTGGGCAACGGAAGTTTTCCCGCAACCGGGCGGGCCATAGAGCAGCGTACTGCAGGAGACATCGTCCCATGCCACCGCGCCAGCCCGCCACCCATTGAGGTCGGCAACGATGCCACGCAAATGCCCCTCGAGTTCATCGGAGAGATGCAGATCCTCGAGGGTCAGATCGGGTTTTTCCGGTCCCTTGAGGCGGCGGGCTGCGTTCAGGATCGTGCGGACCATACTACCGGCTGTCTCAAGCCGCAGTGCCCCAATGATCGCCGCGCCTGGCAGGCATGCAATGGCATCGTCCGCCTCCGACAGGCGCGCTGCCAGTTTGCGCGAGGGGGCATGCCCGAGGGCGCGCATGACCTCGGCTACCATAGTGCCGGAGAGCGGGGGCAGACGATATGTACGAGATAGGAGGAGGCGCCCCGCATCCGAGAGATCCCCCTCGTCGCGAACGACCGCGACCACGGCTTTGCCGCGGAGGAGGGCTGTGTCGAGCGCTGCGTGAAATTGCTTGCTCAAGTGTCTCTGGTCGCGGCTTCCCGAACCCTCAAACGTGACCACGCAGAGATCTGCCATCAGATTGCGGGCCAAACCGTCAGACAGGGCGGCAAAAACCGCTTCCGCGGCCGAGGCGAAATGGACCCGCACCTCGCTGTCCTCATGACAGAGGAGGGTGACGGTCATTTGTGTATCCAGCGCACGCGCGGCCTCTGGTGTGCCAATTGCCGTGAGGAACCGCGCCGCCATAAGCATTTTTCCGACCGGTTGCAGCACAGATTCGCTGTCTGGCGGGTTCACCATGTCCGGCAGAACGCGGCGCATGAACCGAATTGGGTGGGACGGAGATGACATAAATTTTGCTCCATTGCGCAAAGTGGAGAGGGTCTCCGTCAGGCGCGCCGGACGGAGACCGAATGCAGGGATCGGCAAGCTTTAAGCCTCTGTGCGGGCTCTCAAATCGGCGAAAAGCTTGCGAATGCGCGGCAGCGCCTCGATTCGGTAGATCTCGGACGTGACCCCGATCCAATCGAGTTCCTCCGCGCTGACCACCCACTCGGGATGCGCATCTCGCAGAGTTTTGTGGATTTGTTTCTCCGCTCTGAGGGCCTCTGCACCGGTGTCGAACCGAATTTTCTCAAGCACCTCCGCATGGACGCCATCGGCCAGATCAAACTGGTGTCGCAAGCGCGCCTCCGGCCGCCGGCTCATGCCTACTTTGACGAACTCCCCGGCCCCATCCGGCAGCTCAAAATAATCAAGATAGATATAACTGGTATCCGACAGCCAACCTTCGGAGCAGCTATGACAGGCAAATCGCCCCGAGAGCATGTTGCTAACGGTGATATCCTGTTGGTGGCTACATCCATGGTGGAGATACCGGCGATAGTTGGGATCGCCGTTCGACGGCGCGCCGAGCAGGATCCAGCCATGTTTTCGCGCCTCAGCGGCATTTCTATTTTCCAAACAGGTTTCGCAGCGGAGCGCGACCTTGCCAGCCCCGATTTTCTGGACAAACACCCGTTGGCGCGAGACCTCATGTCCGCAGGACGCGCGGTAAATCCCGCGATGGCTGTCGTGTGGGCAGGGCCGGAGAAATTCCAGTCCTGCAGCGGTGGCTTCTCGCGCCATCGCCCTGAGATAACAGGAGGTGCATTCCGGCCGCGCCGTCCTGAGCACATGGGTATGCACCGCCATGACGCCGTCGCAGGAGAGGCAACGCAGATAGACCTGCGCCCGAATTTTCGGGTCCCGTCCAAAGTAGCGGTACCCGTGTTGGCTGGCCAAGCTGTGCCAGGACGGTTTCGCCAGACGGTGATCAATGAGAATGTGTGCGACATGCGCAGGTGCGCGGCGAGAGCGCCGCGAATAATGAACGAGGGGCATTTGAAATTTCCCGAAAAACATGACCAATGGGTGCGCCCGCGATGGGCGCACTCGAAAAGGGATGGCTTTGGACGAATGAGGGCGGTCACACTGTTGAGAGGACCAACCGGACCTGGCTCAGTGCAAATTGAGCTGCGGGTCAGGTGCGCCCGATCGGTAAAGATCAAGGCTATCGAGGCCATCGAGACGCGCCGCAACCGCTTGCAGAACTGTGAAAAAATCGCGGTCCGCGACGGAGGCGTTGGGCAGGATGCAGGTCTCGGCGATCAACCGGCGCGCCGCGGCAATTTCGCGGTCAAATTCGCCAGAAGACTCGGAGGAGAGAACAGAGCGGAGACAATAAGTCATTTTGCGTAGGACACAGCTGTTTCCCACGCCTGTCGCCGCTGCAGTGGTCGCCGCCAGACAGTCGGTCACCCGGTCCCAGGCCGCCTCTGACTCGCGCAAATATTTAGAGACCGCAGGATCGCCCATACCCCCAGGCAGTCCCTCGGAGGCCCAGGTCAGTTCGAGCTCGGCTGCGGTAGCCGTGTCGATGTCCGTCAGCAGTTGGAGAAAATTCCGGCGCAAAATATGTGCGCTATAGTCTCGGGTGGATTTCGTTTGCGCAGGGCGCGTGATAGCAACGGCAGTAGCCATGGTGAACCTCTTATCCAGGTTTGCGTGTGGTTAGGGGCGGCTGAGTGTTGGCGCACTTGACCGTCCCGCAGTTACAATGTAATCGCGATTACATGATTTCGCAAGCCTTGCTGAGGAGAAATTCGTCATGTCCGCGAAAAGAGATGTCATGGAACCGCAGATGGTCCGCATGAGCGCCGAGTTGCTCGCAAGGATCGATGAGGCGCGGCGCCAGGCGCCGGATCTACCGACGCGCCCGGAAATCATCCGGCGCATGCTCACCGAGTGGCTCGATCAGCACGAGATCGGAGAGTAATCTTAGGATCATGATGCCGTCCTGTCTGCCGATGCCGGTCTGAGACCTGTCACTCTGAGGGACACCCTCTACCCTTGGAGTGTGACCGTATTCCGCAAGGATGGCCCTGATTCCAAATCTAGAAAATCCTTGAAAAACTTTATGCATTACCACCTCAAGCTGGTGGTGCTTGGCTCTTAAGGGCGGAGGCTGGCAAATTTTTTAGATGTGCTGCGCTGCCCTTAGACATCTGTCCTCCCCCCTAAAATAAAGGCCGATCCCATTCTTGGTGGATGGCGGGTGGCCCCACTTGTCCACAGTTCTACGCGCGTGTGCCGCCGCGGCGGCCGCAGGTCGTGCGATGTTGTTTCTGCCTCGGGCGTTCAGCTCGACGGCGTGAACAGCAAGGGTCCCACGGCGGGCCCGTAATCGAGACAGCGACCATGAGCCATAGATATCATCGGAATGCACCAACCAAGGGCCGCAGGATACATGCCACAGACGAAGAATGGTCTCGCGTGCAATCCGCAGCGGCCCGGGCACAATTGTCGGTGTCGGCATTCGTCGTGCAATCGACACAGTCGCGGAAGCTCTTGGCGCCGCCCCCCCAGCGGACAGAGGTCATTCGTCTCTTGACCGCGTGTCATGGGCTGCTCGCAGAAATTGCGGACCAAGCCCGGTTTGACCGCGACACAGACGCAGCCACTATAGCGACCGGAATGACGGAGGTCTCGGCACTGCTTGACGCGGTTCTGCAGTCCGCACTGGCAGAGCGGAGAGCTGATGAGGCGGTTTCATGCTCCTGACCTGGTCACCCCACGGCAAAAACGATGTCCGCGCGGCGGTCGATTATCTCACTGCGCCACGGGTCACCAAACCGCTCGCCGGACGCCCTCATTCTGTGGTTCGGAGCCCCGCACCTGAAACCCTCTCTGGCAATGCGCAGCTGGTGACCCAATACACCAATGCGCTCCCGTTCCGGTGCCGATACGCGGTCGCAACGCTAAGTTTTGCGCAGGAAGACATCCGCGTTGACGCTTTCCGAAACGGCGATCCTGAGGTGCGAAGGATGCTACAGTCAGCCGCTGAGCTTTGTATCGCATTTGCCTATTGCGGCATCCCCGCGCGGGCGCGACCGCCGATCTTGGTCACGGCTCAGACCCATACAGGCCGTGTCGAACTCAGCATCGTTTTCCCCAGAGCCGCGGGCATGCCAGGCGCGCGGCTCTATGCGGTGAACCCAAACCCTCCCACGGCCGCCAGCCGGGCGGGGTGGAATGCTCTGGTCGATGTGCTCAATGACCATGTCGGATGGGCAGATCCCCGAGACCCCCTGCGCCGGCAGTGGCTGTCGGCCCCGAGTTGGATGGTGGCCGAAGCCGCAGAACTCCGCCGCGCCAAATCCGCTGGGGCACGCGGATTCGATCTAAGTGCGCCTTGGTTCCAGGCTTGGCGCCTCTGCCGCGCCGCCGCCCGCGACACCGAGGGAGATCGCGATGAGATCGTCGCGCGGCTCAACGCGGGGCTCGCCTGCCACAATTGGGGCGTGACCAGTCAAAGCCGGCGCGACCTCACCTGCGGCCCCCTTATCGGACCCGGGCCACATGTAACGTTTACCGGTGCCGTTCTGCGCGGCGGCGAGGACGACGCGATCGATCCATTCGACGCCATCCGCGCAAGGCAATTTGAAATCCTGGATGCCCCGACGCGTCTAGAGGAGGCCATCGCGCGACGCTGGGAGGCAAATCGGCGCCTCCGCTCTTGGAGCTGGGTCGATCCGCCCGACCCAATGCAGTTTCTGAGCAGCACGCGCCCTGCAGGATCGCCGCGCGAAACGCTCATGGGCGCGCTGGAGCGTATGACCGCACGTGTTCGCATTTTCATCCAGTCTCACTGGCTCGCGAAAACTCTCCTGAAACACCCCACAAATGGCCTCCGCGCCATCGTTGCACAGCTGAACAAACTCAATGACCAGTACAACACCCCAAGACCCACACCTCCTTTCTCGGATAGAAACCCTGATCGACCTGCTGCGCCAAATGCTCGATCGCGAGGGCCATCCCCTCGCCGACAGGCTGGACCAGTTTCTGATCGACATTTCCCAGATCGAGCGCGCGATGACATCGGCGGCCGAGAACCTGACCCAAGCGGTGCCGAAACTCGCCGAAGCACCCTCCCGTTCGGATTTGGCCCTCGTCGAGGACCGGATCGGAACGCTGCTCGAGGAGGTGATCGACCGTCAGGTCCGGTTGGACGCTCAGCTGGATCTGTTGTTCCAGCCCGTTGGAGCAGAGGGCGGTGGTTGAGAGAGGTCGGGCGTCTGGCGCGCAGATGGGTTGGGGCCTGCACCCTAGCTTGGAGATCAGATGCAGCAGGGAATGAGGGGATCTTTGTTCAGGCCGGTCATCGTGCGGTGTGGGTTCCAGTAACTGATCACTCTCCGGACGCTGAATGGGAAGCGCGTGTTGCCAGCACGTTGCAAAAGCCCGCGCCCGCATCACTAAACGGCGCGGCGGAGAGGCCTCGGTAAAGCCCAAGTCGCAAGCCGCATGTCTATCTCGGACCTGCGGGGCGGCGACAGGCCGGCGCGCGCCGCTGGGAGGGACCGCCAGCGACAACGGCGCGCGACAAAACTGTGATCTACTCCAAGGTTTTGGCGCTTAGCACCCAGTCGGTCATTGCGCTGGCACCGCACATTTTAAGACAGCATTTACGGAGCGACAGCCGAACAAAACTGATCGTGCCCGTGCTGCGGCGGCGATGGAGCGGGGCTCCTGCAGCTACTAACAACTCATGTGGATAACTCTCAGGACGCGCGAGCCTGCTGAAAAACCAGCCCTTATATTGAAACTGACGAGACGGAGACAACTCGTACAGAGCGGGGATCACCCCGCGTTTGGCAGACAAAACAGCGGAGTCAAATTTGGGTCTGGATATGCACGCAATGATCACCAAAGAGCCCCTCGCAGGCGAGGCCGATTGCAACCCTGTAGAAGTCGAAGACCTCTACTCGTGGCGCAGACACCACGGCCTGCACGCATGGATGAAAGAGCTATATTTCATGAAAGGCGGCACGGATCGGATGTTCAATGGCGCGACCGTGGTACTGAACGCTCAAGACCTGGACGTGCTTCATATAATTATCAAAGCAAGCCCCCTGCTGGAAACGGCTGGACTTTATTTCGACATCCCTGACGAGACCGAGATACTTGGGGATCTAGAATTCGTCACACTGGCCCGCAAAGCCCTCGCTGACGGGTATAGCGTTCTCTATACATCCTCCTGGTAGAAGAACGCCAAAACGATCACGAGAGCGTTTTGGCGTTCTCGGAGATGCTTCGTTGAGGACAGGATCCTTCAACCAAGAGAACCTCGGCAGGCGGCCTGTAGTCCGGTCTCAGCCGAGGCTCGTGCTATCGTGCGACGTCGGAAAACTGCGCATCGGCGATGTCACCCTCAGCGCGATACCCGCGTTTGAGTTTTTGACGACGAAGCTCGTTCAAAGCAGCAGACGCCTCCTCAAGCTGAGAGAATGTCTGCAGTTTCATCTGCCCATTACTGCCGATACGACCCCAAGTCCGGATCAACATGACCTCTCCAAACAAAGTCGGCTCTATAGACAGCGCATAAAACCGCGACATATTGCACGATGGGTCGCGACGGATCAGGTGAAGAGGTGCAGGGCTCTGTGGCATGGCATAGAGTATGTCCCCCTGCCCCAGCTCAGTCCAATTCAATTCCTGAATCCAATCATCGCGTTCGATTCAGGGCCGTGATGGTAGACGGGAGCCCATCTTGAGGCTGGTATACTATTCACAAATTGGGCGCGGGCACTGATGATCATCATCGGCCCCGACACCGGCTTCGAACCGCGGTCACGGTGGCCATCCTGTGGGCTCTTTCATGAAAATGCGTTTCAGCGGCTTTAGCAGATAGCAAAAGAGCGCATGCGGCCCACATGATCCATGATGGTGTCGTGGTACAAATCCAAAGCGATTCAACTTCTCTTTCCCTGCGAGCCTTCCTGCCAGCGTGTGATACTGTACTCCGAAAAAAGATAAATTATGACAACGCAGCCAAATCCAAATCTTTAGCCTCGGTCTTTTGACGAAGAAAATATATCCATTACTCGCGGCTGAATGAATATCATTGCAAAGAAGCCTTACGGATATCCTCCGAAAATTGTAATGTTTGAATATCGAATGAATTTGATAGACCTGAGAGAACATGAACAGTTCTCTCAGGTCTATCTCCCCGCCTGATACGGGGTATGTCCCCGCCTTGCACGGGGCATGTCGAGCGCCGCTTTCGCGGATGTTCTAAATTCCGGTTTAATAAACCCTGTTACAGGTTCTGGAATTTAATGCAGATACTCGGGACATCCCCACCTATGCGGGGCAATTCTCCGTTGTTCTCGCTTGATACAAAATACAAATATGTCAGCGAAACTATACCGCAAGAGCCTTCGAAGAACTTTTTTGAAAAATCTTGCCTTTCATTTTCGGGGGCCTCGAAAAGCCATAATGCTCCAAAATCATCCTGGACCTGTCAGAGCCTAGGACGCTCGCGGCCATTGCTCTCTCTGACTGGGAGCCTGTCCGAATTTCTACGATGCAGGCTTTATGTCTCGATCGCGTTTTGCTGGTGCTCTGGCATGTGTTCGTCGGTAGCTGTCGCGGCACTCGGTGCGCTGTTGTCATTAGCAGCCACAGGAACAGGAATGTCACGGGAATACAAAACCTCTTCGGACACTCCGTAGTCGCGAACCAAGAGCACCTTACGATGCTCGATGGATGCCAGAGCTTGTTTATCCGTCAACGTCACATCGCAAATTTTGCGAGATTGCGGATAAACGCGATCCTTCTCAGCCCTCACGAGAAACCAGTCCTTTGCTCCGCGCTTCAAAACGCAACGGGTCGATTTTGCTGAATAACGATAGGACATAGATGAGGGTCCCTCCGGGCGGCATTCAACTGTTGCACCCGTCCACGCGGCTTTCGGCAGCACCTCCGCGAGTTTTTTCTCGGCGAGCTCCACATAGTAGCTCTTGAGATGAGAGCTGGTCGTGATCGTGAAATTTTTTGCTTTGCCGTTAACCGTTTTTAGCATTGCCTCAACTGCGTGCTCTTTGTTAAGATTAATTTTCATTGTCCTGCTCTTTTCCTCTTTTTTGTTACGAAGCGCGGTATTGCGCGTCCGTTTGGGCCATCTGGGGCGCCTTAAACACCCAAGATGATTGCGCCCCCCAAATGATCCAAGTTCCTGATTTCTTGCGATCAGATCATTCATCAGTCGTGGCGAGATAAGAGCCTGTCGAAAAAGCAACAGGCCCAAAAAGCAATTTTTTTAGATTTTCGCGATTTTTTTGGCTACCTTATTGATCAGCCACATCGCGTAAGTCTCACCATCAATTTCCGCTAGAGGCCTGAGGAAGTTTATTTCAAGTAAATCGCAAATTTTCGGCGCAGCGCGTTGGTCGACCCTGCTGCAGAGACATAGAGTTATTGGGCTAGGGTCAGGATGCATTGATTTTCAAAGCGCTGCGTGATTCACGGCCCGGAAAACGGAGCGGTGACATGAGCGACCTTTTCTGGCTGACCGACG
>NZ_PVTQ01000036.1 GCF_003003355.1 Donghicola tyrosinivorans | reverse complement strand
GAACCAAACAGCCTTGCGACCGTCCCGTCCGCCCCAACCGCGCCTCAGCGCCGCCGGTGAGGGGTCTTCTACGGATAGGCGAGAAGAGTCGCAAGACCTAAATCAAAGAAAATGCGGATTAAGTGAAGAAAAGTCCGGAACGCCTTGTTCTTAAGCGGATTCCAGCCTCACGAAGACGCCTTAACGCCTGCAAATGGCGCATTTCAGCCCAGAAAAGCTGGAAGCCATATACAGAGTGTCGCCGTAGAGCCTTGCGGACATCTGAATCTCACCCCCGACCGGTTGACGCCCCTCCCCTTCCGCCCGCCAGAACTTCGGCAATCTGGGCCGCTGCGGCCTTCAGACCTGGCAAGACCTTCTCGGCCCGTTCTTGGGTCAGGCGCTGGGGAATGGTCGAGATGCTCATAGCAAGAAACGAACTGCCCCTTGGATTAGGAACCGGCACCGTCAGACCTGCGACACCAACAAAGGTTACATCACGCGCCCAACCATATCCCTTCTTGCGCACATGCTCGACCTCATCACGAAGGCCATCAGGTGTTGCCTCACCGAACAGGCGCTTGTCACGCTCGGCGCGGCGAATGATCTGCTCGGCCTCGTCTTCGGACATGGACCCTAGAAGCGAACGCCCGCAGTGACTGGATACCAAAGACAGGGTCTGGTTCGCCGAGACCACATGGGTGCGGATCGGATAAGCACCTTCGCAGCGCAATAGGTAATGACCAAAGTCTCCGGTGCGCATCGCGAGATAGACAGTATCGCCGCATTCATCCGCCAAAGCCTGCACAATAGGACGCAACCGGGATGTGTCGCCCACGGGGCTTGGTGCATTCAGGCCCAACTCATAGATCTGGGACGACAGCCGGTAACCACGATCCGCCGTCCGCTCGACGAAAAGCTCGGCCACCAAAGTGGTCAGGATACGATGCACAGTTGGACGGCTCAGGCCCGTGCGCGACGTCAGATCGATCAGGCGCGCGCCGCCGGGACCATGTCGGCCCAACTCTCGTAGAATCATGCAGGTCCGCTCAACGACCTGACTTTTCCCCATCTTGCCCTGCTGCTCTGCCATGCTGCCACCTTAAAGACCGATATATGGACTTATGTTGACTTACAGAGATGCAGACAATCAAAAGCGTTGCAAGAGTTTCAGGTTTGATGCCCCCTTTCAGACACCAATTAAGTCTACATAGTGGACACATTTTCAGACGGAGGAGGATTTTATGGAGCCACGATTTCAAGATCAGGTCGCGGTCATCACTGGAGGCGCACGGGGAATCGGTTTTGCCGTTGCCAAGCGCCTGATCGCTGAGGGAGGCAAAGTTGCGATCTGGGATATCGGAGGCGCAGAGGACAGCGCCAAGTCGCTTGGCACCAGCGCCATTGGTGTCACCGTCGACATCGCGGATGAAGCATCGGTGAACGCCGCCTACGCCACCACAGAAGCCGCCTTTGGCGAGGTAGACATCCTTGTGACCGCCGCAGGGATCACTGGGCCGACCCACCCCGTACAGGGACATGACTACCCCTCATGGAAGCGCGTGATCGACGTGCACCTCGGGGGCGTCTTCCTATGCACCCGCGCCGTGGTGGACGGCATGGTTGCACGGGATTACGGGCGGATCGCAACGATTGCCTCGGTCGCAGGCAAGGAAGGCAACCCCAATGCCTCCAGCTATTCGGCCGCCAAAGCGGGCATCATCGGCTACACCAAGTCCCTTGGCAAAGAGCTGGCAGCGACCGGCGTACGGGCAAACTGCTTTGCCCCCGGACTGATCAACACCCCCCTGATGGAGCAACTGCCAGAAGAGCAAATCGCCTTCTCTCTGTCACGAATCCCTCAAGGGCGGTTCGGCACCGTCGAGGAATGCGCGGCCATGATCTGCTTCATGATCAGCCCTGAATGTTCGTTCAACTCGGGCGCTGTTTTCGACATGTCCGGCGGGCGTGCAACCTACTGATTTCGCATATTGGACTCTCTCGGCAAAAGATGACTGCGAGAGTCCAATATTTTACGCCGCACGTCTGTCATTAAAATTCATATAAAACAATAATTAAGCACCGTACCCGCCAAGAAATTCAATTTAATGAATGCAAATAATTCACCTTTACGTCCAACATTCGGACTCTCTGAGTTGACCCCAAGAGGCGAGTTTTACACCATAGGCAGCACAGAGGAGCACCCGCCGCAGCACAGCAAACAGCCGCAGCGGGTGAAAAGGGCGAAAGCCTATTTGGAGAAACGGGATTTCAATCCAAGGTAGAGGCCCGCAAGGGCACCCCCTTTGACAGCCGTCGGAGGGCACCGATGGGTATTCCCCAAGGGAGACGCAAATGACTATGACCAAAACAATTTTCGCATCCGTTATCGCGCTTGCTTCGGCCAGCGCCGCCTTTGCGGATGAGACCTTCAAATTCGCGATGATTGATCCCTTTTCGGGTCCGGCCGCCGTGGTGACCGAGCGCATCGAAAAAGTGCTGCGCTATTCGGTGGATCAGGTGAACGCCAACGGCGGCCTGAACGGCCAACAGATCGAGATCCTGACCTTCGACAACAAGATGTCGCCGCAGGAAACCGCCATTCAGGCCCAGAAGGCCATCGATCAGGGCGCGCGCATTCTGCAAACCTCGGTATCCTCGTCGAACACCTTTGCGCTGGTGGACTTTGTGAACAAGTACAACCGCCGCAACCCCGATCATCAGGTCATCGTCTTTGACGGTGCCTCGCACGATCCCGCCATCACCGGCGAGAAATGCAGCTATTACAGCTTTTCTTGGGTGCTGGACGCCGATGCCAAGACCGCTGGCCTTGCCACCTACCTTAAGGACCGCACCGATATCACCAAGGTCTACCTGCTGAACGCCGAAGGCTCATCCGGCCAGACCACCCGCCAGTCGGTGATCGACAAGGTCGGCGCAAGCCGCCCCGACATCGAATGGGTCGGCGATGACACCCACCCGCTGCAAAAGATCACCGACTTCACCCCCTATATCGCCAAGATCAAAGCATCGGGTGCGCAGGCGGTGATCACCTCGGACTGGGGTGCGGATCTGGCGCTAGTGTTGAAAGCCGCGGGCGAAGCAGGGCTTGAGGCCGAATGGTACACCTATTTCTCGACCGGCCCCGGTGCGCCGACCGCAATGGCGCAATCGGGCCTGAACGGTCTGGTCTATTCGGTCTTTGACGGTGACGCAGGCATCCAGAACGAAGGGCTGCACGCCCACGAAGCGGCTTTCCGCGCCAAAATGGGCATCTCAGCCAGCGCCTTCCCCGGTGACAGCTCGGCCATCCGCGCCCTGTCTCTGGCCGCGGCCAAGGCAGGCTCGAACGACGTGGACCCGCTGATTGCCAGTCTTGAGGGGATCGAGTTCGAGACCATCTACGGCGCCCCCGCCCACAGCAGCCCCCAGAACCACCAGATCGTGACGCAAATGGCGGTCTCGCGCTTTATCGACGTGCCCGAAGGCACGCTGGACGAAGAAGGCACCGGCTGGGGCTGGGAAAACGTCGCCATCATTCCCGCCGAGGCCATCGCCCTACCGAATGAGTGCGAAATGAAGCGCCCCTGATAACTCCCTCGGGGCGCGGAGCGACAGATTTCCGCGCCCCGCACGTGAATTTGGTGTGAGGAGGAAGTGCCATGACCCAATATCCCTATAAAGTTGTCGCAACCGGCCTCGGGTTTCCCGAAGGCCCCGTTGTGATGCCTGACGGCTCTGTCATCGTCTGCGAGATCAAGAATTGCTGCCTGACCCGCATTGCGCCCGATGGCAGCAAAGAGGTCGTCGTCAAACTTGCGGGCGCACCGAACGGGGCGGCTGTGGGTCATGACGGCGCCCTCTACATCTGCAACAACGGCGATGGCTTTGCTTGGGGCGAACCGGGCGGCGTGACCCAGCCCGTGGGCGGCAACCCCGACTACAGCGGTGGCCGGATCGAGCGTGTTGACTTGACCACCGGCGAAGTCACCGAACTGTACCAAGAGATCGACGGCCATGCCCTCTTGATGCCCAATGACATCGTGGTTGATCGCGACGGCGGGCTTTGGTTCACCGATCACGGAACCCGCACACCGCGCAGCTTTCTGCATGGGGGTCTCTATTACGGCAAGCCCGACGGCTCTTACGCCTGCGAGATCGCTTGGCCGATCACAACGGCCAACGGCGTTGGCCTGTCGCCCGACGAAAAGACCGTCTACGTGGCCGAAACCGAAACCGGCCGCCTTTACGCCTATGACATCACCGGCACTGGCGAAATCCGCAAACCGAACCCGTTTGAACCGGGCGAGGCCGTGCTGGCACAGGTCGAAGGCTTCAAACGTTATGACAGCCTTGCGGTGGAAGAGAACGGCAACATCTGCTGCGCAGGACTAACACCGGGCTGCATCACCGTCATCTCGCCCGAGGGCAAAGAGGTCGAGACCGTTGAAATGCCCGACCCCTTCTCGACCAACATCGCGTTTGGCGGGCCCGATATGAAGACTGCCTATATCACCCTGTCTGGTTCTGGACAGCTGATCGCCATGGACTGGCCCCGCGCGGGGCTGAAGCCGAATTTCTCGGGGCTATGACATGAGCGCGGAAGTCATCACATTCTCACTGCTGAACGGCACTCTTTACGGGATGCTGCTGTTCCTCTTGGCCTCTGGCCTGACGCTGATCTTTTCGATGATGGGCGTGCTGAACTTTGCCCACGCCAGTTTCTTCATGCTGGGGGCCTACTTCGGGTACGAGATTTCTAAGATCGTCGGGTTCTTTCCGGCCCTTATCCTTGCGCCCGTCCTGGTGGGCCTGTTCGGCGCCTTGATCGAGCGCTACGGCCTGCGCCGTGTCCACAAATTCGGCCATTTGGGCGAGCTTTTGTTCACCATCGGCGTCGCCTTCGTAATCGAGGAAGCCATCCAGATGATCTGGGGCCGCAGCCCGATGGACTATCAGGTCCCCGAGGCGCTGAACTTCACCGCTTTTGAGATCTTCGGCACCGGCTATCCTGCCTTCCGCCTGTTCATGCTGATCATGTCGGTGGCGATCTTTGCGGGGCTTGCCCTGCTACTGACCCGCACCCGCGTTGGTCTGATCGTCAAAGCGTCGCTGACCCACCCCGAGATGGTCTCGATGCTGGGGCATGACGTGCCGTTGGTGTTCATGTCGGTGTTCGGCGTCGGCTCGGCGCTGGCTGGGGTGGCAGGCGTGATTGGCGGTCCGATCCTGATCACCCAGCCGTCAATGGCCGCAGCCCTTGGGCCGATCCTGTTCGTGATCGTCGTGGTCGGGGGGCTTGGATCGCTGACAGGCGCCTTTATCGCCTCGCTTCTGGTCGGGTTCATCCAGACCTTCGCCGTGGCGATCGATTTGTCTGTTGCCGATGTCTTCGGCCTGATCGGGATCACCCAACCGCCCGCCGCTCTTGGTGCGTTGGTGTCCGATATCTGGAACGTGTCGGTCTCTCAGGTTGGCCCCGTCATTCCCTATCTTCTGCTTGTTGTGATGCTGATCTTCAGACCCATGGGTCTGATCGGCAAGCGCGCCTGATGCTGAAAGGATAAAGTCATGTCAGTCAGCACTCTCGACACCCCCGCGCCCAGCGCCAACACCCGCCTGACGGCTGCCCTGCCATGGGTCGCCATTACGGCCACGTTGATCGTCCTGCCGCTGCTGTTCAGCAGCAACTCGATGATCTCGACCCTGAACTATCTTGGCACGATGGCGATCTTTGCCCTGTCCTATAATGTGCTTCTGGGCCAGACGGGGCTGCTGTCTCTTGGGCACGGCACATTCTTCGGCCTTGGCGGCTTTATCGCCACCCACGCGATCCTCCATATGGCCGATGCGGGCGTCAGCTTTCCCCTGCCCCTTATTCCGGCCATCGGCGGCTTTGGCGCGTTGATCCTTGGGTTTTTCGGCGGCTGGCTGGCTTCGGGCCGAGGCGGGATGCCATTTGCCATGATCACCCTTGGTCTGGCCGAGTTGGTCTACGCCGCCGCAGCCCTTTTCCCGTCGATTTACGGGTCCGAGGAAGGTGTTTCCTTCGACCGGATGGATTTGGGGGCCTCGTTCGGGATGGACTATGGCCCGACCGTCGATATCTACGTGATTATCGCCGTCTGGTTCCTGATCTGCGCGGGCGTTCTTTATTACTTCTCAAAAACACCGCTGGGTCTCTTGACCAACGCAGTGCGCGACAACGCCGAACGGATCGAGTTCCTTGGCTTCTCGGCCCGCCGCGTCCGGATGCTGGCCTATGCCATTGCCGCTGCAGTCGCAGGTGTCGCCGGATCACTGGCTGCCCTGAACTTTGAGATCATGACCGTCAACGAAATGGGTGCGACCACCTGTATGCTGGTCCTTCTGATGACCTATATCGGCGGCACCAAGCATTTCTTCGGGCCAGTCTTGGGGGCGATTGTCATCGGCCTGATGAAAATCTGGCTCTCGGATATCTCGCCAGCATGGATGATGTACTTTGGCCTTTTGTTCATCTTCGTTGTGATGGTCCAGCCCGCAGGTCTGGCTGGCATCTTGATGGATGGAATTGCCCTGCTGCGCTCGGGCTCGGTCGGCGCGCAAGCCCCGCTATTGGGCCTGATCGGTCTGGCCGGAGCATTCGCACTGACAGGCACCATCATCCTGATCGAACTGGCCTACCGCGCCGGCCTTGATGCAACGCTTGGACCGCAGATCACCGTTCTGGGCCTGCCCCTGTCCACCGCCTCGGTCCTGTCATGGGGTCTTGGGCTGATCTGCGCGGGCGGCGGTGTCATCGCCATGCGCCCCCTCTTTGACCGTCTGGCCACCCTGCGTCACAGCCTGAGCAAAGGAGAGACCGCATGACCCACGCGCTAGAGCTTCGCAACCTGAAGAAATCCTTCGGTTCGGTCGAGATCATCCGCGGCGTCAATCTGGACCTGCGCCAAGGGGAACGCCACGCGCTGATCGGCCCGAATGGTGCGGGGAAATCCACCCTGTTTCACCTGATCTCTGGCCGGATTGCGCCCACCTCAGGCGAAATCCTGTTTCAGAGCCAGAACATCGCGGGCAAACCGCCTGCCGAAATCGTGCGCGCGGGACTGTCGCGCAGCTTCCAGATCACCAACATCTTTCCGCAGATGAGCGTTCTGGACAATCTGCGCTGTGCCGTGCTGTGGAAACTGGGGCACCGCTATTCGATCTTCCGGCAAACCCCAACGCTGCCTGATGTTGCAATAGAATGCGAACGCCTGCTGGATCAGCTAGGCCTGACGCGCCGCGCGCATGATACCGCCGACAGTCTGACCTACCCCGAACAACGGGCGCTAGAGTTGGGGCTGGCCGTGGCCTCGGGTGCCAATACGCTGCTGCTGGACGAGCCGATGGCCGGCATGAACCACTCGGAAACCGAAGCGGCCCTGCAACTGATCATGAAAGTGACCGAGGGGAAAACCCTGCTGATGGTCGAACACGACATGGGCGTGATCTTTGAAATGGCGGACCGGATCTCGGTGCTGGTCTATGGCCAGATTATCGCCACAGGCACCCCGCAGGAAATCCGCGCCAATCGCGCCGTGCAAGAAGCCTACCTTGGCACCAGCGAGGAGGACGCCGCATGACCAAACCAGAACTGAACATCTCTGCCGAAACTCTGCTGTCCGTTCGCGGCCTGCAAGCATGGTACGGCAAAAGCCATATCCTGCACGGGGTCGATCTGGATGTGAAACGGGGCGAAATCGTCTCGCTACTGGGGCGGAACGGCGCGGGACGCTCGACCTTGCTGAAGGCGATCATGGGCGCTGTGACCACCAAGGGCGAAGTTAGTTTTGCGGGCCAATCCTTGGGCGGGCAAAAGCCCCACAAGATCGCCTACGCCGGTATCGGCTATGTGCCGGAAAACCGCGATGTCTTCCCAGATCTGACCGTGCGCGAAAACCTGATCCTTGGCCTCAAATCCAAGGGCGAAGGGCGTTGGACGATGGAGGATATCTTCGATCTGTTCCCCGTCCTGCGCACCCGCGCCGAAACCAACGCAGGCGCCCTTTCGGGGGGCGAGCAGCAGATGCTGACCATTTGCCGGACCCTGATCGGCGATCCTGATCTGATCATGGTGGATGAACCCACCGAAGGGCTGGCCCCCAAGATGGTTGCCACTGTCGGGGCCTTGCTGGAACGGATTGCGGCCAAAGGGGTCTCGATCCTGCTGGTGGAACAGAAACTGGTGATCGCGCTGGATATCTCGCACCGGCTGTATGTCATGGGACATGGCGAGATCGTATTTGAAGGTACTCCGGCAGGGCTAATGAACGCCCCCGAGGTGCGCGCCGAATGGTTGGAGGTCTAAGATGAGCAAACCCGTCGCATTGGTCACAGGTGCCCGTCAGGGCCTTGGCCGCGGGATCGCATTGGCGCTGGCGAAGGGCGGCTTTGACATCGCCGCACTGGACATCGTGCTGGATGAGAAGTCAGACGCCGTCACCCAAGAAATAAAAGCGCTTGGCGCACGGGCCTACTTTGGCCAGATGGACCTGTCCGACCTGGACAGCCACGCCGCCGCGATTGAAGCCGCCGAAGCCGCGCTTGGCCCCATTGACGCGCTGGTCAACAACGCAGGCATCGCCGCCCGCCCCCTGACCGACATTCTGGCTTTGGAGCCCGAGGCGTTTGATCGCAATCTGGGCGTGAACCTGCGCGGGACGTTCTTTTTCACCCAAGCGGCGGCCAAGCGGATGATCGCGCGCGACAGCAGTCACTACCGGTCAATCACCTTCATCACCTCGATCGCGGCAAGCCATGTCTCGACCGACCGCAGCCCCTACTGTGTCTCAAAGGCGGGTCTGTCGATGACCGCGCAGCTTTATGCAGACCGCCTAGGGCAGCATGGCATTGCAGTGCATGAAATCCGCCCCGGCTTTATCCGGACTGAGATGACCGGCTCTGCACCCACGGGCAAGATCGACGCCTATATCGACAGCGGCGCGGTCACCCAAAGACGCTGGGGACAGACCACCGACATTGGCGCTGTTGCGGCCTCGCTGGCCTCGGGCGCCCTGCCCTATGTGACCGGACAACCGATTTACGTGGACGGAGGGTATCACATCCCCACCGCCTGATAACCCAAGGGGCCCGCGCCCCTGATTTGCAAACACACAGCCTCCGTTCGGGTCGTCCCCGACGGCAACGCAGCCTGATGGTCTGCGACCGGAGAGGCTATTTCTGGAGGAGTTTTCATATGTTGGACAACCAACCCTTCCGCGAAGGGCACGTCACTGTGAATGGCGTCGATGTGCGCTACCGCGTGGCAGGCCCCGAAAATGATCGCACGCCTTTGGTGCTGGTCCACGGCACCGCAGGATCGATTGACGGGCACTACGGCTATATTTTCCCGATGATGGCCTATCGCCAGCGGGTGATCGCGCTGGACTGGTCCGAGCCTGCCGGTGACACGCTGGAGCTGGCCGATCTGGTCGCGCAGGTCAAAGCGGTGATCACCGCCGAGGTTCCCGAAGGCCCCGTAACCCTGATGGGCTATTCGCTGGGGGCTTGCGTCGCCGCCATGACCGCCGCCGAGATGGGCGGCAAGATCGCCAACTTGATCCTTGCGGCGGGCTGGCTGCGCACCGACACCCACCAGAAGATGCGCAATGATGTGTGGCGGCAGCTGCGCGATCAGGACAGCGCCTCTGTCACTCAATACATGACATTCTGCGCCTTCTCGCCCGCGTTCATGAACATGCGCACGGTAGAGGACATGAAGGCTGCCGCTGGCATGCTGAAGATCACGCCCTTTGTCGAAAAGCAGATGGACCTGAACACCCGCATCGACATTGCCGCCGCCTGCGAAACCATCGCGGCCAAGACGCTGGTGATCGGCTGCACCTACGACATGATGGTGCCTAAGCATCACTCCAAGCAGCTGTTCGGCGCCATTGAAGATGCCCGCTACGCCGAGATCCCCTCGGGTCACGCGGTCGTCCACGAACGTGCGGCCGAGCTGTTCCACTACGTTGACCGCTTTACCCGCCAGCCGGACGAATTCCCCGCAGGCGCCATCATTCCCGCGCAGAAACCCTAAGGAGACCAAGGCAATGACCACCGAAACCGATATCCTTATCGTTGGCACCGGCTTTGCCGGTCTTGGCATGGCGATCCAGCTGAAACGTTCAGGACGCGAGAATTTCATCGCGATCGAGCGCGCAGGCGATGTGGGCGGCACATGGCGTGACAACCACTATCCCGGGATTGCGTGCGATGTGCCTTCGCACCTCTATTCCTACAGTTACCTGCCGAACCCCGACTGGTCGCGGGTATTCTCGCCGGGCGGCGAAATCCAAGCCTACATCCGCAAATGTGCCGAGGACGAGGGCATCCTGCCCCACATCCATTTTCACACCAACATGCTGAAAAGCACTTGGGACGAAGACGCCAAGCGTTGGATCGTCGAAACGTCCAAAGGAACCTATGCGGCGAAAATCCTGATCACCGGCACCGGCCACCTTGCCGACGGTCATATGCCTAACATCGAAGGGCTGGACAGCTTTACCGGCGATGTCTTCCATTCGGCGGACTGGGATCACTCGGTCCCGCTGGAAGGCAAGCGGATCGGCGTCGTGGGCTCTGGCGCATCAGCGATCCAGATCGTCCCCGAGATGCAAAGGCTGGCCTCTGAACTGGTCGTCTTCCAACGCTCTGCCCCCTACATGATCCCCCGCTGGGACCGCGCCTTTACCGAGGGCGAGCGCCGCATGTGCCGTCGCGACCCGTCGGTGGTCGAAGACATGCGGTCGGAAATCTTCTGGTCGGGCGAGTTCAACTTTGCCCAACGGCGCAACATCCCCCGCTTCCTCAATGAGGCCAAGGCGCTGGCGGTGGGCCACCGCGAAGCCAACATCAAAGACCCCGAACTACTGGCCAAACTGACGCCGGACTATGAGATCGGGTGCAAGCGCCTCTTGATCTCGAACACCTATTATCCGGCTGTTGCCGCCGAGAACGCCACGCTTGAGGCATCCGCCCTTCAGCGGGTCGAGGGCAACACTGCCTATGGTGCCTCTGGCACCGGATACGATCTGGACGTGCTGGTCTTTGCCACGGGTTTCGAGGCCGTCCGTCCCCCCTTCGCCACCCGCATCTTCGGCACCGAAGGCATCAGTCTGGACGAGCGCTGGGATCAGGGCATGCAGGCCTACGATTCAATCGCTGTGAACGGCTATCCGAACCTGTTCATCATCAATGGCCCGAACACCGGACTGGGTCACAACTCGGTCGTCTACATCATCGAGGCACAGGTCGATTACATCATGGAGGCTCTGGCTCAGATCGACGCCCAGAACATCGAGGTGATCGAGGTCAAACGCGCTGCCGAAGACGCCTACATGGAGAAACTGGACGCGATGGCGCAAGGCACCGTCTGGCTCGCGGGTGGGTGCAAGTCTTGGTACGTGGACGAACGCTCGGGACGGCTGACGTTGGTCTGGCCCGACTTTGCCCACAGTTTCCGCGATGAAAACGGCACATTCCACCCCGAAGGCTACGACATGCAGCCCGCACCCGTTGCGGCCGAGTAAGAGGGCATCCCCATGTTAACCAATAAAACCATTATCGTTACCGGTGTCTCTTCTGGCATTGGTCAGGAAGTGGCCCGTCAGGTGAAAGCCGCAGGTGGCAAGGTCATTGGCGTTGACCGGAACACCCCGTCTGTGGACGTAGACGCCTTTCATCAGGTCGATCTGACCGATGAGGCGGCGCTGGACAGCTTGATTGAGACCTTAAAGCCCCTGAAGGCAGACGGACTAGCCAATATCGCGGGCGTGCCACCAACCGCCCCGCCAGAGGTCGTCGTGACCGTGAATCTGGTCGCGCTGAAAAAGCTGACGCTGGGACTGGTGGATAGCCTTGCGGACAACGCGGCCATCGTCAATCTGGCCTCACTGGCCGGTCTAGGCTGGGAGGGCGAAGTTACCAAGATCAAAGCCGCCGCTGATCTGACCCACTCCGATGTGCCCGCCTTCTGCGCGGAACAGGGCATCACCAAAGACATCAGCTACTTTTTCACCAAGCAGGCGCTGGTGGCGTGGACCCATGAGAACCGCTGGACGTGGCGGGATCGTGGCATCCGCATGAATGCCGTCAGCCCCGGCCCTGTGGACACGCCTATCCTTGGCGATTTCCTCGAAACACTTGGCGAGCGTGCCGAAGAAGACATGCGCATCATGGACCGCCCCGGTCGCCCCACGGACATCGCGCCGGTTGTGACGTTCCTGCTGTCGGACGGCTCGGTCTGGCTGCGCGGCGTCAACATCGCCTGCGATGGCGGGATGCGCGCCCATATCGACGCCACCAGCAATGGCCTGAAATAAGGAGCATACCAATGAGTCTTGATCTTTTGATCGACGGCATGGCCTGCCCTGCCGAAGACAGCCGCACCTTCCAGCGCACCGATCCTGTCACCGGAGAGGTTGCAACCCATGCCGCTGCCGCATCCGTCGCGGATGCTCTTCGCGCGGTTCAGGCGGCGCAGGCCGCCTTCGCTGACTGGTCCCGCACGGGTCCAGAGGTGCGCCGCAAGCTGCTGAGCAAAGCCGCTGACATCATGGACGCCCGCAGCGCCGAATTCGTTGAGGCCATGGTGACCGAGACCGGCGCAACCACCGTCTGGGCCGGTTTCAACGTCCATCTGGCCGCCGGAATGTTGCGCGAGGCCGCCGCCATCACCACGCAGGTGGGCGGAGAGGTGATCCCGTCGAACAAACCCGGCGCATTGGCGATGTCGCAAGCCAAACCGCGGGGCGTGTGTCTTGGGATCGCGCCGTGGAATGCGCCGGTCATCCTTGGCACTCGGGCGGTCGCCACTGCACTTGCCTGCGGCAACACCGTGGTGCTGAAATCCTCAGAGATGTGCCCGCGCGTGCATCATCTGATCGGCGATTGCCTGCAAGAGGCAGGCTTTCCCGCGGGTGTGGTCAACGTCATCTCGAACGCGCCTGAAGATGCCCCCGCAGTGGTCAAGGCCCTGATCGAAGCGCCAGAGGTGCGCCACGTGAACTTTACCGGCTCGACCGCAGTTGGCCGCATCATCGGGCGCCTAGCGGGTGAAAACCTCAAGCCTGCGCTGCTGGAACTGGGGGGCAAAGCGCCCTTGATCGTGCTGGCCGATGCCGATCTGGACGGGGCCGTGAACGCTGCCATTTTTGGCGCCTTCATGAACCAGGGCCAGATTTGCATGTCGACCGAGCGGATCATCGTGGTCGACGCCATCGCCGACGCCTTCGTTGAAAAGCTGGCGGCCCGCGCCGCGGCCCTGCCCCACGGCAATCCCCGCGATAAGGTTGTTCTTGGATCGCTGGTAACCCCGACTGCCGCCCAGAAGATGGACGCCCTGATCGCGGACGCCACCGCCAAAGGGGCCAAGATAATCGCAGGCGGCACCCGCGATGGCGCAATCCACGCAGCAACCCTGCTGGACGGTGTGACCCCAGAGATGCGGATTTACAGCGAAGAGAGCTTTGGCCCAGTGAAATCCATCGTGCGCGTCAAGGACACAGACGCTGCCATTGCCGTTGCCAATGACACCGAATACGGGCTGTCTGCGGCGGTCTTTTCGCAAGACATCACCGTTGCGCTAGACGCGGCCAACCGCATTCAAAGCGGCATTTGCCACATCAACGGGCCCACCGTCTCGGACGAGCCGCAAATGCCTTTTGGCGGGGTCAAAGCTTCGGGTTATGGCCGGTTCGGTGGCAAGGCAGGGATCGCCGAGTTCACAGTGCAGCGCTGGATCACCATTGAAGACCCGAACCAGCACTATCCCTTCTAAACAAACGAAAAAAGGCGCACATGTTCCAATGTGCGCCTTTTGCTTTCAGACAGTCAAAGCCATCAGATATTGCCCTTCGCCATCTCGGACGCGATGTGATCGGCCTGACGGATCGCCAGCGCCACAATGGTCAGCGTCGGGTTTTCAGCCGCGCCGGTCGTGAACTGCGAGCCGTCAGAGATGAACAGGTTCGCGATATCGTGGGTCTGCCCCCAACGGTTCACCACCCCATCGCGGGCATTTTCCGACATGCGGTTGGTGCCAAGGTTATGGGTGCTAGGATAGGGCGGCGTCGGGAAGACGCGGGTGGCCCCCACAGCCTCATACATAGCAATACCTTGTTTATAGGCATGGGCACGCATGGCCTTGTCGTTCGGGTGATCGCTGAAGTTGACGTTCACCACCGGCAAGCCGTGCTGATCCTTGACGTCCATGTTCAAGGTCACACGGTTGGTTTCCTGCGGCATGTCTTCGCCCACGATCCACATACCGGCCATGTTTTCATAGCCGTCCAGCGCCGTTGTAAACTCGCGCCCCCAAGCGCCCGGATCAAGGAAGGCCGCCATGAAGGGAATGCCAAGGCTCAGAGTTTCCAGCTCATAGCCCCCGACGAACCCGCGTGACGGATCATAACGCGCCTCATCCTGCACGATGCCAGCCATAGTGGTGCCGCGCCACATGCGCACGGGCTTGTCGAACACCGCATAGACCGATCCGGTCATGTGCCGCATATAGTTGCGCCCCACCTGACCCGAACTGTTTGCCAGACCATCAGGGAACATCGATGAGGCCGAGTTCAGCAGCAAGCGCGGCGATTCAAACGAGTTGCCTGCGAGGCAGACAATCCGCGCCTTCTGCATTTGCAGGTGGCCGTCCGCATCGAAGTATTCAACACCTGTGACCTTGCCCGCCTCATTGTGCAGGATGCGGGCCACGTGGGCGCGCTCGCGCACTTCAAGGTTTCCGGTCGCTTCACCGGCCGGAACCTCGGTGTAGGCGGTGGACCACTTGGCACCCCACTTACACCCCTGAAAGCAAAAACCGGTCTGCTGGCAGGTGACGCGGTCACCTTCGTCGCTGGACTGGATCGCCATCCGGCCCGTGTGAACCTCTTTATAGCCTAGCGCCTTTGCCCCCGCTTCAAAGACCTTGAAGTTGTTGTTGCCAGGCAGACCGGGGCGGTTGCCCGTGCGGGTCACGCCCATTTTGTCTTCGGCCTTGGTGTACCACGGGTCCATCTCGGCCGCGTCAATGGGCCAGTCCAGAAGGTTCGCCCCCTGCACCGCGCCATAGGTGGTCGCGGCCTTCCATTCATGTTCTTGGAACCGCAAGGATGCCCCCGCCCAGTGGGTGGTGGTGCCGCCCACGGCCTTCACGATCCACGCAGGCAGACCGCTAAAGTCCTTGGCTACGCGCCAATCGCCGGACGTGGTGCGCGGGTCGACCCAAGCCAGCTGGCCAAAGCTTTCCCATTCATCGTTGATGTAGTCATCAGGCAGATACCGCCCGCCTGCCTCTAGCGCGACGACCTTGACGCCTTTCTGGGCCAGTTCGTTCGCCAATGTACCGCCACCGGCACCGGTGCCGATGATGACGACCACGCTGTCGTCATTCAGATCAAAAGGTGCAGCCATAGTCTCTATCTCCTCCCCTATGGCTTAAAGCCAGTTGATGTCGTCAAAGCCGCGGTCGATGTAACCACCCTTGGAGAAGCTCTCTCCTTCGTAGCCAAAGATCGGCCACACGGCTTTCTGGTTATAAAGTCCGGTCACAAGACCGCCGCGGATCTGCTGGAAGAACGCGCTTTCCTCCATGCCGCGCAGGATATCCACGCGGTCGCGTTCCCAACCTGCATCTAGGTAAGAGCCAAAGCCCTTGCCCTGCGCTGCCGCATCCAGCGCCGCCAGCCCTGCGGTGATTGCAGAGGCCGCATCAGCAGTGTCATAGCCTTTGACAGCGGCGACATAGTTTTCATCGGGAATACGGTCATGGGGGTAGATGTCCCGCGCCATCTGCACCAGCGTCGCAAAAGCACGCGCGTCCAGATGGGTGGTCTCATATGCCCAAACCGCATTCGGAGCGGCGACAAAACCCGCCCCGACGACAAAGGCAGTTCCTGCCGCGGTCGCCCGCGACAGAAGCTGGCGACGAGTCAGCCCCCGAGGGCGCTCTGTACGTTCCATTCTAATCTCCTCTCTTAGAATGCGTGATGTCAGATGTGCCTCACTGAAACCGGCCCGAGCGTTCGAGCACTTCGATCTGGTAACCGTCCGGATCGGCAACAAAGAAAAAGCGGCCCACCAGTTCACCGGCAGGGGCAAATTCCACAAGTTTACGGGGGTTTAGGCCTTCGGCCTCAAAGCGGGCGTGTTCGGCGTCCAGATCGGCCACGGACACGGCAAGGTGGCCGTAGCCATCGCCCAGATTATAGGGCTCGGTCCGGCCTTTATTGATGGTCAGCTCAACCTCGAACCCGGTCTCGCTGTTGCTCATGTAGACCAGCGTGAAGTCGGGAAAGTCCAGACGGTCAGCGACAGAAAGGCCGAACGCCGCACTGTAGAACGCGACGGATCGGTCCTCATCGAGGACGCGGATCATGCTGTGGATGGCTTTGGCCAAGGGGCAGCTCCTGAATTGGTTTGTTTGCATTACCAATTCAGGATGTGCGAATCTTGAGGGCTGCGGGTAGTAGCGACGTACTACACCTGAAATGCCCTTAACCCCGTGCTTGCCCGCTTATTCTGCGGCCAAAGCCATTGCTGGATCCTGATGGGCTGTGGCGCTGGATTGCCCCATAAAAATCAGACAAGCCGTCCGCAACAGCGAGGTGAAGTTCTCGGGCTCCCCCCGCGCCTCCAGCACCTCTGAGTGCAAACGCGAGATAAACGCAGGCGTCGAGACCCCGTCCGCCTTCGCAATCTGGTCAAGGATATCCCAAAAGGCATTTTCCAACCGGATGCTGGTGCTTTGACCGTTCAGGCGCAACCGGCGTGTAGTCGAAGTGTATCGGGCTGGATCTTGCCCCGCAAAAATCTGGCACATCGTTATTTTCCTCCTACCGCAGAAGAAAAAGGTACCCCACATCCAGCCTCACCGTCTACTCTCGGCTGCTTCACCAAAAGGTCTACACCTTCGCCTTCCCTACATATGACCTTTGACAGCACTCAACAGACAGCTTCACACAGTTACTGCGCCACATAAAAGATGATGAGCCTCCCCCAGTGAACTGGTCCGCCCCTATAGTTAGGAAACGGAGGACCATCGATGGCCAACAAACGACCAAAGCCCGAAGAGATTGTCACG
>NZ_PVTQ01000035.1 GCF_003003355.1 Donghicola tyrosinivorans | reverse complement strand
CATTCGACCTCTGGAAAGGCTACGCTGCCGAAATGACCGCCTGACAGGCAGAGCTTTCGCTCCGCTCGATCAGGCGATAATAAGTTGGCAATGCCCCTCACATCAATAGAACAGAGATGCACCCCAGAGATTTGAACGGTCCCATTGGAAAAGGTTGGTCGGCGGGCACGTACCCGCACTGAGCAAAAGGCGAAGGCATGGCCGGAAAACCGCTTGGGTCACGCACAATCAGCGTTATTTGGTTATATAGATCCCCAAAGCCCAGCTACCTTGACGATTGCGATGACCCCCTTGCCGCGCCCGAGGAGGAGACGTCAGATTAGGTTTTGTGGTTTCTGCAAGCCCGCCCGAAGCGGAGCCGGATTATCTGCCGCCCCGTCCGAAGATGCGACCATGGCAGACTGGACGCGGGCAGAAGCAAGTTGTGCGGCACATCTGGCTCGCGTGGCTGGGTAGTTCGGGGTCTTGGACGACCGGATGCGGGGGGAGCTGGCGGCACCGGCTTGCTTTGGTGGAGGCTACGGACCTGAACTGGTGTGTCGGTGACCTGAGTGAGGCCGCTGTCACCCCCGGTCGGATCGCCGCTGAGGATGGAAGAGGAGCCGTATTTGCACCGCTCGCTATGGGAGGGGCAGGGGGACGCCCAATACAGATCGCGGTACGCCATCTCGATGGCATCAAAACTTGAGAGGAGCGGGCCGAAGCTACGATGGCCCCGCTTTCTGGCCGCCCTCCAGCTGCCCTTGGTAGGGTATTCACTGAATGGCCTAGATGATCAGAAACGCAAAGGCTGACGTCGCCAATCGTTTGCCGGCTTAACGTCGATGGTATTGGCCTCCAGTCAATGGCTGTGTCTTTCTTGTATTCAACCGATATTTCCCTGAAGCTTGCAGACGGATTGGGATTCGCTTGGTGAGGATCAAGAGCGTCCTCAATAGTAAAATGGGACTCGTCGTGAAGTGGTTCTGTCGGCGTGAGAGTATTAAAAATGAGGCGCTTAAGCGAGTTTTGCGTAGAGAGATCATGATTTTTCGGCAATGCGACTTGGTGGAAACACCTTGGAAAAACGGTGGCGGGATCACACGCAATATCGCCAAAGAACAGGATAAAACGGGCACTTTGTGGCGGCTGAGCATGGCGGATGTGGATGGCGACGGGGCTTTTTCCATCTTTCCGGGCCTGACGCGTATCCTGACGGTCATTCAGGGCGATGGCATGGTGCTGCATGGGCCGGATGGCGATCTACAGGCGGGTTATGCGCAGCCCGTGCGGTTCGACGGAGGGGCACCCGTCACGGCCACGCTGACCCAAGGCCCGATCCGTGATTTCAACCTGATGTTCGACACCGCGCGGTGCGAAGGCGATGCGCAGACCCTGCGCGATGCTGGCACGTATAAGGTCGGGCAAGCCGGGCAGACCTGTGTGCTGCATGTGATCGCGGGCACCGCGTCGGTGGAAGGCAAGGCTTTGGACGTGGGCGACACGGCGATCCGCACCGACGCGCCGTTGCGTTTCGATCTGGCGCAGGATGCGGTCGCACTGACCATCACTCTGCGCCCTAAAGACTAAAGCGAGGCGAGCAGGTCCGCGACCGCACTGCGATACCGCGCGACCACCGCGTCGCGCGCGATGTGCCGCCCGCCAGTCACATTGTACCGCCCGGCAGACCACAGGTCAGTGATGACAGTGTCTTTCGCCGCGAAACACAGACCGTCAAGGATCTGGTCAGGTGTCAGGGCGCACAATGTGGGGTCAGTGCTGTCGATGGCGACCAAATCTGCCAGACGCCCCGGCGCAATCTCGCCCGCGTCGCGGCCCAAAGCCTGCGCGCCGCCGCGGGCCGCACCTGTGTAAAGCGTTGCCCCGACCGAGCCTTCGCCGACCACCATCACGTTGCGTGCCACGTCGCGCAGACGTTGGGAATATTCCAGCGTGCGCAGTTCTTCAGTCAGCGAGATATTGACGTTGCTGTCCGACCCGACGCCGAACGCGCCGCCAGCCTCAAGGAAGGTGGGGCCGTTGAAGGGGCCATCGCCAAGGTTCGCTTCTGTAATGGGGCACAGGCCCGCGACCGCGCCGGAGGCTGCCATCGCGCAGGTCTCGCCCTCGGTCATGTGGGTGGCGTGGATCAGGCACCAGCCCGCGTCGACGGGGGCATTGGCCAAAAGCCACTCGACAGGACGTGCGCCCAGCCAATTCTGGATGTCCTCGACTTCCTTGGGCTGTTCCGAGATGTGGATATGCACCGGCCCGCCCTGATGATCCGCCAGCGCACGGGCCAGATCGTCGGGGGATGTGGCGCGCAACGAATGCGGCGCGATGCCCACGCGGGCGTCATCGGGCAGGGCGGAAAGCCCCGCACGCGCCCCTTGCACCAGATCGGCAAAGCGGTCGACATCATTGCCAAAGCGCATCTGCCCTTCGGCCAGCGCCACCTTGCCCGCCCCGCCATAGGTATACAGCACCGGCAGATGGGTCAGCCCGATGCCGGTCTCGCCCGCCGCCGCCATCACCCGCAGCGACAATTCGGCCAGCGCATCATAGGGCGCGCCACCGCGCTGGTGGTGGACATAGTGAAACTCGCCCACGCTGGCATACCCGGCCTCCTGCATTTCGACGAAAACAAGCGCGGCGATGGCCTCGATCTGCTCCGGGGTCAGGCGGTCCATGAAGCGATACATCAGCTTGCGCCATGTCCAGAAGCTGTCGCGCCCGGCCTTGCGCAGCTCGGTCATGCCCGCCATCGCGCGCTGGAACGTGTGCGAGTGCAGGTTGCCCAAGGCGGGCAGCAGCGTATCAACGCGCACGTCCCCCGTCTGGGCAGCCGTATTGGGCGCGATCTGATCAATGCGGCCATCTTTAATGGTGATGCGAACATCCTGCGCCCAACCGGACGCGAGCAAGGCCTGACGGGCGTGGATCATGGTCTTTATCCTGTGTATTTCATTTTATGTATAGACATATTGCACATAAAATTATACCAGAAAAGGCGAAACTTCGCGAAAAGGACCGATCTTATGACGGCGATGCTCCAGCTTTTGACCGATCTGCACGTAGCAACCATGGCGCATGGCGATGCGCCCTATGGGATGATCCGCGACGCAGCGATCGCCATTCAGGATGGCAAAATCGCTTGGGTCGGGCCTCAGACAGACGTGCCAGCAGATTTTGCCGGACTGGATCAACGGTCGCTGGGCGGGCGCGTGGTGACACCCGGCCTGATCGACTGTCACACCCATATCGTGCATGGCGGCGACCGCGCGGTCGAATTCGAAATGCGCCTGAACGGGGCCAGCTATGAAGAAGTCGCGCGCGCCGGGGGTGGCATCGTGTCGACCGTCACGGCCACCCGCGCGGCCAGCGAGGACGAGTTGCTGGCGCAGGCCTTGCGCCGCGTTGACGTGCTGATCGCCGAAGGCGTGACGACCATCGAAATCAAATCGGGCTATGGTCTGGACACGGAGACCGAGCTTCGGATGCTGCGTGTCGCACGGATGATTGCCGACCAGCGCCCCATCCGCGTCAAGACCACCTTCCTTGGCGCCCACGCCACGCCCGCCGAATATGCCGGTCGTGACGATGACTATATTGACGAGGTCTGCATCCCCGCCCTGCGCGCCGCCCACGCCGAAGGGCTGGTGGATGCGGTGGACGGGTTCTGCGAAGGCATCGCCTTTCAGCCCGCCCAGATCGCCCGCGTGTTTGACGTGGCCCGCGACCTTGGCCTGCCGGTGAAACTGCACGCCGAACAACTGTCCAATCTGGGCGGCGCGAAATTGGCGGCAAGCTATGGCGCGTTGTCGGCGGACCATATCGAGTATCTGGACGAACCCGGCGTGCGCGCGATGGCGGACGCTGGCACCGTGGCCGTGATCCTGCCCGGTGCGTTCTACACCCTGCGTGAAACCCAGCAGCCCCCGCTTGATCTTCTGCGCAAGCATGGGGTGCCGATTGCGCTCGCGACGGATTTGAATCCCGGCACCTCTCCGCTGAACTCGATCCTGCTGACGATGAACATGGGCTGCACCCTGTTTCGCATGACACCAGAAGAAGCGCTGCGCGGCGTCACGCAACACGCCGCCGCCGCGCTCGGGCTGACGGATCTGGGCACGATTGCGCCCGGTCAGGTGGCTGATCTAGCCGTTTGGGACATCGCCGAACCGGCAGAACTGTCTTATCGCATCGGCTTCAATCCGTTGGCGTTTCGTATCACCGGAGAAATCGCATGACCACACTGACCCTGACACCCGGCGCCACCAATCTGGCCGATCTGGAAATGATCTGGCGCGACGGGCTTGCCGTGCGCCTTGATCCGGCCTGCCATGACGGCATCCGTGCGGCGCAGGCACAGATTGCTGACGCGGCCAATGGGACGGACGCGGTTTACGGCGTGAACACCGGCTTTGGCAAACTGGCCTCGGTCAAGATTGACCCGTCCGACACTGCCACCCTGCAACGCAACCTGATCCTGTCCCATTGCTGCGGCGTGGGCGAGGCGATCCCCGAACCCCACGCCCGCCTGATGATGGCGCTGAAACTGCTGTCGCTGGGGCGCGGTGCGTCCGGCGTGCGGATGGAGCTGGTCGAACTGCTGGAAGGGATGCTGGCGCAGGGCGTCACGCCGGTGATCCCGGTGCAGGGATCGGTCGGCGCGTCCGGCGATCTGGCCCCGCTGGCGCATATGGCAGCGGCAATGATCGGCCACGGCGAAGCGACGTTCAAAGGCAAGGTTCTGCCGGGGGCCGAGGCGTTGCGCCGCGCAGGCCTGACCCCCATCGTGCTGGGCGCGAAAGAGGGGCTGGCCCTGATCAACGGCACGCAATTCACCACCGCCTATGCCCTGATCGGCCTGTTTGGCGCGTGGCGGGCGATGTGCTCGGCTTTGGTCACATCGGCCATGTCCACGGACGCGATCATGGGATCGACCGCGCCGTTGCAACCCGAAATTCACAGCTTACGCGGCCATTCAGGCCAGATCGAAGCCGCCGCGACCATGCGCGCGCTTCTGGATGGCTCGGTCATTCGCGAAAGCCACCGCGAAGGCGATACGCGCGTGCAAGACCCCTATTGCATCCGCTGCCAGCCGCAGGTGACGGGGGCTGCGATGGACATGCTGCGCATGGCGGCGCGCACGTTAGAGATCGAGGCGAACGCCGCCACCGATAACCCGCTGGTGCTGAGCGAAGCCGGGGTGATTGTCTCGGGCGGGAACTTCCACGCCGAACCCGTGGGCTTTGCCGCTGACATGATCGCGCTGGCAATTGCCGAGATCGGCGCGATTGCGCAGCGCCGGATTGCCCTGATCGTGGATCCGGTGCTCAGCCACGATCTGCCGCCGTTCCTGACGCCCAATCCGGGGCTGAACTCGGGCTATATGATTGCCGAAGTGACCACCGCCGCGTTGATGAGCGAAAACAAGCATCTGGCCAACCCCTGCGTGACGGATTCAACGCCCACCTCGGCCAATCAGGAAGATCACGTCAGCATGGCCGCCCACGGCGCGGTGCGCCTGTCGCGCATGGTCGCCAATCTGGAACGTATCCTTGGCGTCGAGCTTCTGTGCGCCGCGCAGGGTGTCGAATTCCGCGCCCCGCTGGAGACAAGTGCGCCGCTGGCATCCGTGATCGCCGCCGTGCGCGAACAGGTCGAAACGCTGGGCGACGACCGTTACCTTGCGCCTGACTTGGAAAAAGCGGCAGCGCTGATCGCATCCAACGCGATTGTGGCCGCCACAAACACCCACATGCCGGAGCTTCACCCATGACCCCCGTTGAAATCCACCGGGGCGACAGCCCCATCGTGCTGGGCCTGCCCCATACTGGCACCCACGTGCCCGTCGACATCAAGGCGCGGCTGAACGCGCGGGGGCAGGGGCTGGACGACACGGATTGGCACATCCACACGCTTTATGACGGGCTGCTGCCCGGCGCGACCACGGTCCGCGCAACCTTCCATCGTTACGTGATCGACGCCAACCGCGACCCATCGGGCGTATCGCTCTATCCCGGTCAGAACACCACCGGGCTGGTGCCGCTGACCGATTTCGACGGGCAGGATATCTGGAACACACCCCCCACCGAGGATGAGGTCGAGGCCCGTCGCCAAGCCTTCCATGCGCCCTATCACGAAGCCCTTGAGGCCGAGCTTGAGCGGGTGCGTGACCTGCACGGGGTTGCGATCCTGTATGATTGCCACTCGATCCGGTCGCACATCCCGTTTCTGTTCGACGGCACGCTCCCCGATTTCAACATTGGCACCAATCTGGGCACCACTTGCGCCCCAGAGATCGAAGCCGCTGTTCAGAACCTGTGCGAGATGGCAGAGGGCTATTCCAGCGTCACCAACGGCCGCTTCAAGGGCGGCTGGACAACGCGCCATTACGGACGACCGGCGGACGGGCTGCAGGCAATTCAGATGGAGCTGGCACAAAGCACCTATCTGAAGGACGAGGCTGCGCCCTGGACCTATGACACCGAAAAATCCGCGCGGCTGCGCGGGTATTTGAAAACCATTCTGACAACTCTGGCCGATCTGGCACCTGATCTGAAAGGAACATCATGAGCGATCCGCGCAAGAACACCCGCGACATCTATCCCGCAACCGGCACCGAAATGACGGCCAAGCACTGGACCACCGAAGCGCCCCTGCGGATGTTGATGAACAACCTGCACCCCGACGTGGCCGAAAACCCGCATGAGCTGGTTGTGTATGGCGGCATTGGGCGCGCCGCGCGCACATGGGACGATTTCGACAAGATCGTCGCCACCTTGCGGGACCTGGAAGAAGACCAGACCCTTCTGGTGCAATCAGGCAAGCCTGTCGGGGTGTTCCCGACGCACAAGGATGCGCCGCGCGTTCTGATCGCCAACTCAAACCTCGTGCCGCATTGGGCGACGTGGGATCATTTTAACGAGCTGGATAAGAAGGGTCTGGCGATGTATGGCCAGATGACAGCGGGTTCCTGGATCTATATCGGCTCGCAAGGTATCGTGCAGGGCACCTATGAGACCTTTGTCGAAGCGGGGCGTCAGCATTACGGTGGCGACCTGAAGGGCAAGTGGATCCTGACCGGCGGTCTGGGTGGCATGGGCGGGGCGCAACCGCTGGCGGCTGTGATGGCCGGGGCCTGCTGTCTGGCGGTCGAATGCAACCCCGACAGCATCGACTTCCGCCTCCGCACCCGCTACGTGGACGAAAAGACCGACAGTCTGGACGAGGCGCTTGCGATGATCGAACGCTGGACCGCTGCCGGTGAGGCCAAATCGGTCGCGCTTCTGGGCAACGCCGCCGATGTGTATCCCGAGTTGATCAAGCGCGGCATCCGCCCTGATATCGTCACCGACCAGACCAGTGCCCATGATCCCGTAAACGGCTATCTGCCGCAGGGTTGGACGATGGCCCAATGGCGCGAAAAGCGCGAAAGCGACCCAAAAGCTGTTGAAAAGGCCGCGCGTGCCTCGATGATGGTGCAGGTCAAGGCGATGGTTGATTTCCATGCCGCCGGTATTCCGACCGTCGATTACGGCAACAACATCCGCCAGATGGCGCTGGAAGAGGGGCTGGACAATGCATTCGACTTCCCCGGCTTCGTGCCCGCCTATATCCGCCCGCTGTTCTGCCGTGGCATCGGTCCGTTCCGTTGGGCGGCCCTGTCGGGCGACCCGGAAGACATCTACAAGACCGACGCCAAGGTGAAGGAAATCCTGGCCGAGGACAGCCACCTGCACAACTGGCTGGATATGGCGCGCGAGCGGATCGCGTTTCAGGGGCTGCCCGCGCGGATTTGCTGGGTCGGTCTGGGCGTGCGTCACAAGCTGGGCCTGGCGTTCAACGAAATGGTTCGCAATGGCGAATTGAAAGCCCCGATCGTAATCGGACGCGACCATCTGGACTCAGGCTCAGTCGCATCGCCCAATCGCGAAACCGAGGCGATGCTGGATGGCTCGGATGCGGTGTCGGACTGGCCGCTACTGAACGCGCTGCTCAATACCGCATCTGGCGCAACCTGGGTTTCACTGCACCATGGTGGCGGCGTCGGCATGGGTTTCAGTCAACACTCGGGCATGGTGATCTGCTGTGACGGCACTGAAGATGCAGACCGCCGGATCGAGCGTGTCTTGTGGAACGACCCGGCCACGGGCGTCATGCGCCACGCCGATGCGGGCTATGACGACGCCAAAGACTGCGCCCGCGAGAATGGTTTGAACCTGCCGGCAATCCTTTGATTCAGGGCGTTTACCCATCTTGGGGCAAGTAACCAATGGCCTGTGCGGAGCACTCCGCGCAGGCTTTTTCACGCTCGGTCAGTATTGCATCGTCAGACGGTGGCCGCGGCGATAGGTCAATTGCACAAAAGTGATCGTCTGCCCCTCAAGCCACGTCATGCGCTCGGCCTGGAACAGGGCATCGCCTTCGGTGCAGTCGAGATAATCCGCGATAGTGGCGTCGGCTTGAACGGCGTGAAAGCTGATCTGCGCCTCGGTAAACGGCACGGTCGACACCAGCCATTCGTTGGGACCGATATCCGAGAAATCATGCTGTTCAGCCTCGGGCAAAGCGTCTAGATTGATCCAGCGATCCTCGTGCTGATACGGCGCGCCATCGGCATAGTGCATGCAGGTCAGATGCAACACCCGGTCGTCACGCTTCAACGCCATACGCGCGCGCAGCCAGTTCGGGGCGGGTTCGGCCTGACCGTGCACCAACGCATAGCGATAGGCCGCGCCCAGTTCCTCGATCTCTTGCCCGACGATCGGAATGTTCAGCCGCACCTGCCGGATCGGGTTCAGCCTGACCCGCGTGCCAGCTTTGCGGCGGCGTTCGATGATGCCGTCATCCGCCAATTCGCGCATTGCCCGATTGACAGTCGCCCGCGCGCAGCCATAGCTTGCGGCCAGATCAACCTCGTTCGGCATCGAGCTGCCGGGGGCAAGTTCGCCTTGTGTGATCTGGCGCAGGAGATCGGCTTTCACCTCGCGATAGGTTATGGACATGCTGTGCCTTTCGACCGTGCGGTTCCGGGTGATCCCGGCGGATTTTCTCAAAAGATATAGACATAAGGCGTAAAAGGCCAGACATAGCGTGTCAGGGGTTGAAGGCGCTTGCCACATGATCCTGAAACGCGGCCACCAATGGCGCGGTATGCGGATGTGGCGCACGGGCCAGCGCGATGCGATGCGGCACAAGCGGGTCTGACAGTTCCAGCCGCGTGACGGGTTGACCGTCGCAGGCCGTATCCTGCGCAATATCGGTGGCAACCAGCCCCACACCCATGTGATTGGCAACCATCGCCCGCAACATCTCGACCGAGCTTGTTTCATGTGCGATGCGCGGCCGGATGCCGTTCATCTGCGCCAGCGTCAGGAAGTAATTTCGGCTGTGCGGCAGGTTCATCAGGATCAGCGGATCGGTCAGCAAATCCGCCATCGCAACCGTCCCGCGCCCCGCCAAAGGGTGCGCCCGCGCAACCAGCCCATAGGGCCGCACATCGGCCAGCGGTGTGATCTTAAGCGACGACGGCAGGCCGAAATCATAGATCAATGCGAGGTCGATGCGCCCGTTTTCCAGCCAGCGCGTCAGGCGGTCCAGATCGCCTTCGTGCAGTGCGATCCGGGCGTCGGGCGCGACTTTCTGAAAGCTGCCCACCAAGGCGGGCGCATAGCGTGGGCCAAGGGTGGAAAAGACGCCAAGGTTCAGCACCTCGGCCCCGCTGTCTTTGTGATCCAGCACCGATTGCGCCTGTGCGCGCAGGCTGCGCAAGGCGCCCAGTTTGCGCAGCCCGAACGCGGTGGGGGCAATGCCTTGGCCTGCGCTGCGGGCAAACAGCGGGCGGCCAAAGTGTTCCTCGACCTTGGCAATCGCCAGCGACACTGACGGTTGCGACACGTTCAACACCCGCGCGGCGGCGGCGGTGCTGCCGGTGTCCGCGGCGGTAATGACATAGTCGATCTGGCGAAGGCTCACGGGTATAGCTTGCATTTATCGCTCTATCAATAATCTGTATTTCTGCTTATATCATGACCGCGCCTATGCTCAACCGATCAAACCCGGAGGATCATATGCCCACTCAGCCCCCCAACAGCCAAACGCCCCAACCCCTCAGCGGGGTGCGCGTGCTTGATTTCACCCGCGTTCTGGCGGGTCCATACTGCACCGCAATGATGGCCGATCTGGGCGCGGATGTGATCAAGGTCGAAGCCGCCCACGGCGACGATTACCGCCATATCGGCCCGTTCAAGGACGGGGAAAGCCTATTGTTTCAGGCAATCAACCGGGGCAAGCGGTCAATTGCGCTGGACCTGAAATCGCCCGACGCGATTGCGACGGTCAAGGCGTTGCTGGCAGATTGCGACGTGCTGATCGAGAACTTCCGCCCCGGCGTGATGGAGAAGCTGGGGCTGAGCTATGACGCGCTGGCCAAGGATTTTCCCCATCTGGTTTACGTGTCCGTGTCCGGCTTCGGGCAGACCGGGCCAAACACCAAAAAACCCGCCTATGACATCATCGTGCAGGCGATGAGCGGGTTGATGGACGCCACCGGCGAACCCGACGGTGCACCGACGATGGTGGGCGAGGCTTTGGGCGACGTGGCCGGTGGCCTGTTCGCCGCTTGGGGCACAATGGTTGCCCTGTTTGACTGCAGCCGCACCGGGCTGGGGCGTCATGTGGATGTGGCGCTGTTTGACGGGTTGGTGTCGATGATGCCCATTCTGGCCTGCCGCACCCTGATGGGCGGCGAGACCCCGGTGCGCACCGGCAACCGCCACCCGCTGTCCGCGCCCTTTGGCACCTATCCGGCGGCGGACGGGCATTTCGCGTTGGCGGTTCTGAACGACCGGCTGTTTGCCACCTTCTGCGACGTGATCGGCCAGCCCGAACTGGTACAGGACGCGCGGTTTACCAGCGATCCTTTGCGCCGCGAGAACGAACCTGCGCTCGCCGAGTATATCGACCAGTGGGCGGGTTCCTTGCCGGTGGATCAGGTGGTGCACCACCTGTCAGCGGCAGGTATTCCGGCATCCTCCATTCAATCTGTGGCACAGGCTTGGGCGTCGCCTCAAGCAGTGGAGCGCGGGTTGGCGTCCACGGTCACGCATCCCGACTTGGGCGTTCTGAACGTCCCTGAACAGCCGGTGCATTTTAACGGCGCAGGGCGCGGCGGGCGCAAGCCGGCCCCGGCCCTGAATGCTGATGCAGGCGATATTCTGAATTTGTTGAACAAGGAGCCACGCGCATGACCACCTATCCCATGAGCGACGACGAACGCGCGCTGGTCGCGCAGATCGAACGGTTCTCGACCGAGGTTTTGGCCCCGAAAGCGGCGCAGATCGACGAAGAGGCGCTGTTCTCCACCCTCCATCTGGACGCGATGGCGGACATGGGCCTGTTGGGTCTGAACCTGCCGGAAGACCACGGCGGGATCGGCCTGTCCGGCCCCGCGCTGTATGCGGCGGTCGAGGCGATCGCGGGCGCCTGTGGGTCCACCGCATCCATGCTGACGGCGCATTTTCTGGCCACGGATTCGCTGCTTCTGGGGGCGGATGCCGATTTGCAGGCCCGCATTCTGCCCGATGCCGCGGCGGGCACGTCGTTGGGCGCGTTTGCCCTGACCGAACCGCAGGCCGGATCGAACCCCGCCGACATGCGCACGACGGCCAAGCGCGAAGGCGATGGATATCGGATCAAAGGGTCCAAGTGCTTTATCTCGAACGCGGGCGCGGCGGATTTCATGGTGGTCTACGCCAAGACCGACCCCGCCGCCGGTGCGCGCGGTGTCAGCGCTTTTATTGTTGAACCGAAGAAAATCGACGGCGTGTCCGTCGCGCCCAATGAAAAAACGATGGGCCTGAAGGGCGGGCATGTGTTTGGCATCAGCTTTGATTGCTGGGTGCCGGACGAAAACCGTCTGGGCGACGAAGGCACGGGGTTCCGTACTGCAATGAAGGTTCTGGACAATGGCCGGATCGAAGTCGCTGCACAGGCCACCGGCATTGCCGACGCCGCGCTGAAGGCCGCGATTTCCTATGCCAAGGAACGGCAGGTCAGCGGCCATGCGATTGCGGACTTCCAAGGGCTGCAATGGATGCTGGCCGACAGTGCCACCGAACTGGCCGCCGCCCGCGCGCTGGCGATGCAGGCGGCGACCCTGCGCGGGACCGGCGTGCGCTATTCCAGCGAATCCGCCTTTGCCAAGCTGTATGCCAGCGAAGCCGCGTGGCGGATTGCCGACCGGGCGCTGCAAATTCACGGCGGCTATGGCTATACCCGCGATTTCCCGCTGGAACGCTACCTGCGCGATCTGCGGATTTTCCGCATCTATGAAGGGTCATCCGAGATCCAGCGCACAATCATTGCGCGAGGATTGCTGGCTTGACCGGGTTTTCTCGCCGTAATGATTGACTCTATTATGTATTTACATAATAGCTTTATGCACGGATTTGACCAAGGGATGGCTTCAGCCAACGCCAAGGTCGCAACTGCCTGATTGGAGGAGAGGCGCATGCAAAGACGGACATTTCTGACCACGGGTGCTATCGGCACCGCAGCAACGGCACTGGCAACCCCAGCCATCGCGCAGGACAAGCGCCAGTGGAAGATGGTCACCGCGTGGCCCAAGAACCTGCCTGGGCCGGGCGTGGCCGCACAACAACTGGCCGACCGGATCACGACCCTGTCGGGGGGCCGGATCGAGGTCAAACTTTTCCCTGCCGGAGAGCTTGTGCCCGGTCGCGGCGTCTTTGACGCGGTCAGCGAAGGCACCGCCGAGCTGTATCACGCTGTTCCCGCCTATTGGGGGTCGAAATCCAAGGGTATCCTGTTGTTCGGCTCGCAACCTTTTGGTCTGCGCGCGGACGAGCAAGTCGGCTGGATGGTGCATGGCGGCGGTCAGGCACTTTACGACGAAATGTATGGCCGGTTTGGCATCAAGCCTTTCCTGTGCGGCAACTCTGGCCCGCAATGGGGCGGTTGGTTCCGCAACGAAGTGAACTCGGCCGAAGACCTGAAAGGCATGAAGTTCCGCACCACGGGTCTGGCGTCCGAAATGGCGGCCAAAATGGGCATGGCGGCCGAGGCGATGAGCGGCCCGGACATGTTCCAGGCCCTGCAAACCGGCGCTTTGGACGCGGGCGAATTTATCGGCCCCTGGACCGACAGCGCGCTTGGCTATTACCAGGTCGCCAAGAACTATTACTGGCCCGGCGTGGGCGAGCCATCGTCGGCCGAGGAATGCGGCGTCAACGCAGACGTGTTCAACGACCTGCCCGACGACCTGAAACAGGTTGTGCAAGCGGCCTGTGACAGCCTGTATAATCAGGTCTGGACCGAATACACCACCAAGCACGCCCTGTCGTTGCAAGCGATGGTGGCCGAGCACGGCGTTCAGGTGAAAATGTTCCCCGAAGACGTCATCACCGGCATGGGCAAAGCCGCCGCCGAGGTCATCGACGATCTGCGCAATGACGATGACGAGCTGGTCAAACGGATCACCGAAAGCTTCGTGGCCTATCGTGCATCGGTCGGTAAATACATGGTCTATGCTGACAACGGTCAGATGAACGCACGTAATCTGGTCATGGGGTACTAAGACCTATCGAACAAGGGCGCAGCGATGGCTGCGCCCTTCGTGACCTTTCGCATCGGGGGCAGGTGATGGAGCAACTGGCAAACGCCTTGGACAAGGTAAACATCGGTGTCGCCCATGTGGTGCGCTGGCTGGCGCTGGCCATGATGCTGGTGCAGTTCACCATCGTTGTCGGGCGCTATGCGTTCGGCGTGAATTCCATCGCGTTGCAGGAAAGTGTTCTTTATATGCACGCCGCGCTGTTCATGCTGGCGGCGGGCTATACGCTGCTGGTCGACAAGCATGTGCGGGTGGACGTGTTCTATGCCAAGGCAACGCCAAAGACACGCCGCCGGATCGACATTTTCGGCCATCTGTTCCTGCTGATGCCGTCGATGATTGCACTGATTTACTGGTCGTGGCCGTCGGTGCGCAATTCATGGGCGATCCTTGAAGGCCCAATTTCCGTGGGCGGGATCGAGGCGGTGTTCCTGCTGAAATCCCTGATGCCCGCCTTTTGTGTCCTCGTGATGCTGCAATCCCTAGCCCTGTTGATCCGCCTTTTGGCCGTGAAAGAGACCTGATGATCGAATATCTCGACCTTATCATGTTCGCAGCCCTCATGGGTGCGATCCTTCTTGGGTTCCCTGTGTCGTTCAGCATCGCGGGGGTTGCCGTGATCTTTGCCTATCTGGGCTGGATGCTGGGGCAAATGGACATCACCCTGCTGGGCGCGTTGGGCCAACGGGTGTTTGGCGTTCTGACCAACCCCGTCTTGATCGCCATTCCGCTGTTCGTACTGATGGGCGCTTTGCTGGAAAAAAGCCGCATTGCGGAAGGGCTTTTGGACACGATGGGCCGGCTGTTCGGGCAGTTGCGCGGAGGCTTGGGCATTTCGGTCGTGCTGGTCGGCACGTTGCTGGCAGCGTCAACCGGCATTGTCGGGGCGACCGTGGTGGCGATGGGGATGATTGCCCTGCCCACCATGCTGCGCGCCGGATATGACGCGCGGGTCGCATCGGGCATCGTGTGCACGGCTGGCACGCTGGGGCAGATTATTCCGCCCTCGACCCTGCTGATCATTCTGGCGGACGTAATGTCCACCTCGTTCCAGCAGGCGCAGTACGAACAGGGCAAGTTTTCGGTCGAGGCGCTGTCGGTCGGCCAGTTTTTCGCCGCTGCTGTAATCCCCGGCTTGGTGCTGGTCTGCCTTTACCTGATCTATATCGTGGCGCGCGGATGGCTGCGCCCGCAGGACATGCCCCCTGTGCCCCTTGACATCGCCAAACCCGACTGGCGCGAGGTCGTCGGCGCGGTGATCCCGCCTGTCCTGCTGATCTTCGCGGTGCTGGGCACCATTCTGGGCGGCATCGCCACGCCGACCGAGGCTGCATCAGTCGGCGCTGTCGGTGCGCTGTTGATGACCGGCTATCGCATTGGCATCGCCCCACGCTTCATCCTGCTGGGCACGGTTGCCCTGATCGCGCTGGGTATTCTGGCGGGTGCCTTTCCGGTGCGGTTTCAGCGTAGCGACCTGAGCTCGGGCGCATATGTGCTTGGCATTTTCTATGCCGGGCTTGCGGTGGTTGGCGGGCTGTCGGTACTGCTGGCCTTGCGCGCCGCACTGCAAAAGCAGGTGGTGCAAGAGGCGGTGAAATCGACCATGACCATGACCTCGATGATCTTTGCAACGATCATTGCCGCCGGGTTCTTCAGCCTTGTCTTTATCGGACTGGGCGGCGAGGAACGCGTGGCGGGCATTCTGGCCGAAATGCCGGGCGGGGCCAACGGCGCGCTGGTCTTTTGCATGATAGTGATTTTCATCATGGGCTTCTTTCTGGATTTCGTCGAAATCTCGGTGATTGTGCTGCCGCTGATCACGCCGTCGCTGATCTTACTGGGTCATGATCCGATCTGGCTGGGCGTATTGATTGCGATCAACCTGCAGACCTCGTTCCTGACGCCGCCCTTCGGCTTTTCGCTGTTCTATCTGCGCGGCGTGGCACCGGATGAAATCTCTACCGGCCAGATATATGCAGGCGTGCTACCGTTCATCTGTCTGCAGATTGTGGGCATCACGTTGATATGGCTACTGCCGGATCTGGCGACATGGCTGCCAAAAGCACTTTTTTGAAGACGCAGGCGAGCTATTGAAGATAGCCTGAAATTGTAGGACGTCGCACGTCATGCAGAAGCACCCTTTGCACTGCGCCTGCCAGTGGCGACATACTAGGGGAGTATAAACTGCTCCCTTTTCGACCGTACAATCGGGCGTAACAATGGCGGCCTATGGATCACCCTAACTGGCCCTGTCACGCTTTTTTGCGGCGCCAAGTGCTCTTTTAGGCCATAGGGTAAATCGCAAGACAGATTAGAAACCTTGGTTAGTCAATCCGGGTGAGCCAAGCGACAATCTGAACCTATGTCTAGAGCGCCGAATGCTCTTAGGGCGTCATGAACGTCGCCTGTCTGGTGGAGCGGGCGACTTGATTTGTTATCCTGTGCCGCAATAAAGACCGAAGTTCAACGCACTTCATTCACTACTGATGGATGTCAGGGTGCCCCGGTCCCAGCGAGTTTGTAAATCCATCACCTTCGATCGTGGGTTTGAGTTTTGAACCTGGCGCAAGCTCAAGTCCGGCATCGGCACCTATAGCGGTTTGTGCGGCCCGCAAGCACCTTGGCAGCAGGACCCATCGAAATTCTTAAAAACGGGCCCGCCACTACTTACCCAGCGAAACCCAGCTTGGCGCGCTTTTAAATCGCAGTATTAAGGGCGCTTTGCGACTGCCTGAAGAGCGCACCCAGAAAGTGTCTCGGATGGAGGCCGACTGAGGCAGTCAGGGAAGAATTGATGAAACAAAGATAGCGGAAACCCGCGCAACGGCTCTTGAGAATTCGTCCCTTAGAGAAACTCCCCGTCTTATTCACGCCCGGTCAAATATCGAGTTCAGCCCACAAAAGCTGAAAATACTCTTGGTATTTGGTATTACTCCGCAGCATTACTGGGTCGCGTTCTTCTCGGCTAAGATCAATGTCAATCATGTGTTTAATCCGTCCCGGACGGCGACTTAGCACCATCACTCGGTCGGCCATCGTCACAGCCTCCCCGATGTCATGGGTGACCAGGATCGCACTCTTGCGTTGTTTGGCGATGATATCCAGCACTTCGGATTGCAACAGTGTACGCGTCTGAAAATCCAGCGCCGAAAAAGGCTCGTCCAGCAAAATAACGTCTGGGTCCAGCGCCAGAGTGCGCATGAAAGCCACACGTTGGCGCATACCGCCGGATAATGTGCCGGGTTTAGAGGTTTCGAACCCCTTGAGGCCGTAAGAAGAGATAAGTCGATCTGCAATTTCATAGCGTTCAGCCGTTGCCATCCCTTTGACTTCGAGGCCAAGCGCAACATTGTCACGCACGTTGCGCCAAGGCAGCAGCATGTCCTTTTGCAACATGTAACCGACCTGGCCCCGCGCTTCGAGCACACGGGTGCCATCAACGTACACCTCGCCCTCGGTAGCGGGCTGGAGGCCCGCAATCACATTGAACAAAGTTGATTTACCACAACCAGATGGGCCAACGATGGCCAAAATCTCATCAGGTTTCAGGCTGAAATTGATATCGCTGAACGCGACAACTTCGTTTTCACTGCCCGGATTGAAAGTGACAGACAGATCTTTGGTTTCGAGGGGGGTAAAATCGCTCACCAACGCATCCTCCGGTCCAGTTCGGTAACGGTTCTGTCCATCAATAGCGCCACAACCATCAGGGCGATGATGCCCACCCAGACCCCATTGAGATCATAGAGGACCCCCGAATAGTAGACGAGATAGCCAAGCCCCGATTGCGAAGAAATGTATTCGCCGACAACCGCGCCGATCAACGCAAAGCCCACATTCAACCGCAGTGCCGACAACATCCAAGGTACGGCGGCAGGCACAACGACCGTGCGCCACATCTGCAAACGTGTCGCCCCCAGCGAGCGCATCAACCTCAGCAAATCCTTGTCCGTTTCCAAGGTGCCATTATACGTCGCAATCAGACTAACGATTAAGGTCAGTGCGGCGGCAATCGCGATCTTTGACTCGATACCAATCCCGAACCAAACGATAATCAAAGGCGCAAAGGCAATTTTCGGCACGCCGTTGATTGCCACGATGAAGGGGCGCACGATCTTGGCCACCGTTTCGTTTAGCCAAAGGCTTAGGCCCAAAAAACTGCCCAAAGTGCTGCCGATGACAAAGCCGATGACGGCCGCCAACGCAGTCACAGCGGCATGACCAAAAATCTCGCCCGACATGGTCAGGTCATAGGCGCGGGCGGCGATGCCCGATGGAAACCCGTAAAGGTACGCAGACAAATAACCAGCCTTTACCGCGATTTCCCAAAGCCCGAAAATCAACATCGCCAAGGCGAGCTGACCGGGCAAATACTTGAAGGTAGACAAACGCATCACCGGCGCCCCTGAGTTTGAAGTTTGCTTGGCTTATTGCGTTGCGCCTTTGGCTCTGGCTCAAAGGCGCAACACTTTAGTTGCTGTTGGCAAGGACGTCGGTTGCGGCCTGAGCGAAAGACATATCCACCATGGGCATTGCCAACTTGCTGAAGCACCTGAGGGCGTCTAGCGTTTTGGCATGATGATACCAGCTGAGATGCCGCGCCTGAAAGGCTATCGTTTCCCA
>NZ_PVTQ01000034.1 GCF_003003355.1 Donghicola tyrosinivorans | reverse complement strand
AGACGAGCTCCGGACCTGAAGGTTGCCGCCTGAAATGAAACCAATGCTATAGCTTAGCGCGGCGGCAAACTGGTCGAAAAACGCGGACCACCTCTCAGTGTTACTCCGGCCAGATACCTTGGCGCTCTGCCGGTTCTCAACTGAGTTCTTGGGATTGGATCTGACAAAGAGACTAATAACGGCTACGACTGCCGCGACAATTCCCGCTACCCAGTACCACTTTTCCAGCATGACCGATCCTTTCTTCATTTCGCGTTGGCCTCGAACACTAACCAGATGATCAAGAAATATCGCGATGCCTCTCTACCAGTATCGTGGATGCCGTCGATGAACACAACGGTTCGCGAACTTCGAGGTATTGTTGCGAACGGCAGGTTTCTCGTTGGTCGGTTGGCGTTGCCACAGAGCAGCTAAGGTCGGCTTTCCGCCCTTTTACGTCATCTGAGAAAAATACAGCAATTTAAAGCCGAATTGGTAATTTGGGCGGATTGCGGACCTTCTCCGCGGGGCACACGAACGGCAGTGAGGCGGACTGTCCCGACCTTCAGAGAATTTTCGCGAATTGGCGGTTTCGGCCCCTTCTGGACGTTCATGCAAATCGCAGCGATCTGCCGCTCCCCGCCCTTTGGTTTAAAAATTCAAGTGAATGTGTAAAGCAAACAGAATCCAAAGGGATCTGTTTGCTTCAGTGCACCCGTTCGGGGAACTCGAAGATTACACGAAGCCGATAGGGTGCTGTGTGGCGTTCTTTAAGTTATGATTGGCAGCCGTTCCCGTGCGATAGCTCTATGGAGTTTGGTCCCGTGGATAAGTCCTCGATCATTGAAGTCATATTCAGGGTGATGAAGGGCTTTGCTATCCTTTCCATTCCCTAAGAACATAAAACATCCTGGCACATGCGCTAAAAATTGTGCGAAATCTTCAGACGCAGAAATAGGTTCACGAAGTTCGGCAGTGTTATTCTGGCCGAAAATAGTTGCGGCAGCCTTCATCACGGCTTTAGTAAGGTTGGGATCATTAACGGTCGGGATAAATTCCCTACGATACTCAATTGCTGCCAAAACGCCGTAGGCCGAGGCTGTCCCCGCCGCAATCTTTGCCATGTTTGTTTCGATTTCAGCAGATACCTCGGGCGTGAAGCTGCGCGTATCGCCGAGAATTCGGGCGGTGCCGGGAAGTGCATTTCGGACACCGTCACTTAGGATTTCTGTCACCGATACCACGCCGATATCAGTCGGCGATAGTCGCCGTGAAACAATTGTTTGCAGGTTTAGGACCAGCGCACATGCGGCCACCATCACCTCTTGGGTTTTATCCGGACGAGAAGCGTGACCGCCACTTCCAGTCAAAGTGATTTCAAAAGTGTCTTCGGCCGACATAACAGGGCCGGGTCGTGTGCGGAATTGGCCGACGTCATAACCGGGCATATTGTGAATCCCGTAAATTTCGTCGAACGGAAACCGTTGTAGCAATCCGTCCTCGAGCATAGCCAAAGCGCCTTGGCCCCACTCTTCGGCAGGCTGAAAGATAAATCTGACAGTTCCGTCAAAACCTCCCTCTTCCGAGAGCAGTTTGGCGGCCCCTAGAAGCATTGCGGTATGACCGTCATGACCGCAGGCGTGCATGGTACCATCGTGGCTAGAGGCATAGGGAGCATTCGTCGCCTCTTGGATGCGCAGGGCATCCATATCTGCCCTCAGGGCGATGCTGCGGTTGGATGTGCCCCGCGTCAGAGTTCCAACTACGCCGGTACCACCAACTCCTGTTTCGACCTCTAGCCCGAAGGCCCTCAGACGGTCTGCGACCAATCCGGCGGTACGGTGCTCTTCGAAGCCGAATTCCGGGTGGCGGTGGAAATCACGGCGCCACTCGGTCATTTCAGCCTGCAAGTGGGTTAGATCGGTCATGCGCATAGTCCCCTAACAACATCCATCAAAACTTCGGCGCCAGCGATCAAATCGCGCTCTTCGGTGAATTCCTGTGGGTTGTGGCTGATGCCACCTTTTGAGGGGACAAATAACATCGCCGACGGACAAACCCGCGCCATCATCTGCGCATCGTGTCCCGCGCCAGAAGTCATACGGCGACAGCCGATTTGACGGGCAGTCGCAGCAGTCTCGATCTTTTCCACGATGTCTTGATCGAACAGAACAGGTTCGAACCTTGCCAATCGCTCTGCCGAAACGAGGTATCCATTCGCCCTGAGCCCATCCAGCAAGAGCGCCAAATCCTGTTCAAGCTGTTGAAGACGTGCTTCGTCAGGATGGCGTAAATCTACGGTAAAGGTCGCGCGTGACGGGATCACGTTGATCGCGTTTGGGACAAAGCGCATCGTCCCGACAGTGGCAACAGCACCGGGCATAGCGCGTGCGAGCCCATCAAGTGCTGCGGTGATCTGGGCCGCTGCAACGCCTGCATCCAGACGCAGGCGCATGGGCGTCGTACCTGCGTGGTTTGCGGTGCCGTCGATCACGATCCTCTGCCAAGAGATCCCTTGCAAGGTATCAACGGCACCAAGGTTCACGCCTTCGGCCTCTAGCACTGGTCCCTGTTCGACATGTAGCTCCACATAGGCGTGTGGCCGTAGATCCATCGGATCTAACTGTCCCGCATAGCCGATCCGCCGCAGCTCGTTCCCCAACGTTTCCCCGTCAGTCCCGACTGTGGCTAGGGCCCCATCAGTTTCCAGACCTCCAGCCACAACAAGGCTGCCCATCATGTCAGGGGCAAAGCGCACACCTTCTTCGTTGGTAAAGGCGACCACGGCGATAGGGCGTCCGATTCTGGTTCCAGAGCCCTTCAGGGCCTCAATCACAGACAGGCCCGACAGCACGCCATAGCAGCCATCATAAATGCCTGCATCAATCACGGTGTCGATATGCGAGCCCATCACAACCGGAGCACCCGAAACACCGTCAGGGTCCCACCGGCCGATGATGTTACCAATCCGGTCGATGCCGATCTCCAGCCCCGCCTCTTGCATCCAAGCACACAACAGATCCCGACCAGCTTTGTCTGCGTCACCGGCCGCGAGGCGGGTCAGTGTTCCCTCATGGCGCCCCGTTTGCCCCAAGGCGTGTAGGCGCTCAATCAATCGCTTTGCGTTGATCACAGGCATCATTTGCTGTCTCCGCCAGTTTGCGCTGCGACCTCTGCAGGGCTACGTCCAACGATTTGCTGATAGAGAGCGGGGTCTGTCGCACCCTCTGTATTAATGAACAACAGTCGCGATGAAGCACCAAGTCCAATTTTTGCGGACAGCTCGGGGTTTCCAAGAACAGCCATTGCCCCAGCCAGACCGACAGCACCGCTTTCCCCTGCCACGATCGCCGGATCATCCCCCTGCGGATTTGCAAGCAAGCGCATGACAGCAGGCGCGGTCTGTTCACCAACAGTCATGAAGCCGTCAGCAACGCGGGACAGAACGCGGAACGCCGTAAGCGAGGGCTCGTAGCATTCAAGCATAGCCATAATTGTTGGCTCGGTTTCCGCGGTTCTGACAGGTTGACCTGCGCGAGCGCTATCCATCAGGCAAGCTGCGCGGTCGGGTTCGACCACGGTCACATTTGGACGGTGTTCCCCCTCTATCACAGCGAAATGGCCCGCAATTGCGGCAGCGAAACCTCCAACACCGGCCTGTAGGAATACGTGGGTCGGACGATCAGACAACTGCTGCAACGCCTCTTGAACGATGGCGGTGTACCCCTGCATCACAAGGCCGGGGATGTCTTCGTATCCAGGCCAAGAGGTGTCAGAGAGCACAGTCCACCCTTTTTCTGCCGACACCCGAGATGCCTCGGTCACTGAGTCATCATAGTTCCCTTTGACCCTGATGATGTCTGCTCCGAAGTTCGCAATCGCTTGAATGCGGGCGTCACTCACGCCGGAATGAACCAGAATAACAGCTCGCGCGCCCATGATCTGTGCCCCTTGGGCCACCGAGCGGCCGTGATTGCCATCCGTCGCACAGGCAAAGGTCATTTGCTCCGCGATGGCCCTGACTTCGGACGTCAGCAAATCCTGTGCAGGTACACAACGGCCAAGGCGCTTGCTGGCCTCGGCCTGAACCAGACGCATCAGAGCATATGCCCCACCCAGCGCCTTGAAACTGCCCAAACCCAGCCTGTGGCCTTCGTCCTTGATGTGGATATCTGCTACCCCGAGCTGCGCCGCCAGAGCAGGCAAATGATGCATCGGGGTCGGTTGGGAGTGGTCTCGCAGATCCAATATTCGACGCACTTCGGCAGCGCCTTCGATCGAAAGGACTGCGGCATCCTGAGGCGCCAAAGTGGATTGGTATTGGGGCATTTCGTTGAAGAAATAGTTCATCATTCATTCCGATTTCATGCGTTGATGAAATTAAACCTCACCTTGGCTGAATATTGCGCTGGAAATTTGGGCCATTTGTGCAATTTTCGCTCGCATGATACCATTGGACTCATTTGATCTGGCGATTTTGCGTATTCTTCAGCGGGATAGTGCGACACCTCAACGCCTAGTTGCCGAACAGGTGAACCTGTCGGCCCCGTCTGTGCAGCGCCGCATCCGCCGGATGGAGGACGCGGGCGTGATCGCTAGAAATGTTGCTGTTCTGGATGGCGCGAAACTGGGGCTACCGCTGACGATCTTTGTGCAGGTAGAGCTTGAAGCGGAAACGCCCGACATAATTGACCTTATGAAGGCGCGCTTCCGAAATGCCTCCGAAGTGCAGCAATGCTTCTACGTCACAGGCGAGGTGGACTTCATGTTGGTGGTCGTTGTGGAAAGCATGGCCGCCTACGAAGATTTCACGCGGCGCGTGTTTTTTGACGGCGGCCATGTGCGCAAGTTCCGGACCTTTGTCGCCATGGATGCGGTCAAGACTGGACTTGCGCTAGGGATTTAAAAAAGAAATCCGTCAGCCATCCCTAGCGAGCTGACCGCGTCGCTTCCGCGAACTGGTTTTCGTTAAGCGACCGCCTGTGCACCCGTAATTTCAACCACAGACCCGCACAGGTATCCGGCCTCTTCGCTGGCTAGAAAGGCGACAAGAGCGGCAATCTCTTCAGGCTCACCGATACGGCCATAGGGAACCAGCGCATTCAGATCATCGATACTGCGATTGGACCGCGCTAGGTTGGATTCCAGCATCGGAGTTCGCACTTCTCCCGGTGCTACGCCGTTTACGCGGATTTTGTCCGCTGCATAGTCACGGGCAAGGTTCTGAGTAAAGGCGACCACTGCGGCCTTGGTGGTGTTATAGGCAATGTGACCCGGTGCAGGGTGCAGCCCCCACTGGCTGGCCGTGTTTACGATGGCCCCGCCACCGTGGCCTTGCATCACCGGAATGACCGCCTGACACATATGGAACAACGCGTCGATATTCACCGCGAAAGAGGCGCGCCAGTCCGCGGCCGTTAGTTCCATCAGCGGACCACGACGCATCAGGCCCGCATTGTTGCACAGTACATGGATTCCCTCTGATTGGATGTCGTTGACGAAAGCATGGATTGCGGCCGCATCGGTCAGATCCACATCATGTGCGGTTCCACCGATTTCAGCGGCCAAGGCATTGGCAGCAGCGATGTTTGTGTCAAGAATGCGCACCAGCGCCCCTTCGGCTGCCAGACGGTGGCAGATCGCATAGCCGATCCCGCCCGCGCCGCCCGTGACAACAGCCACTTTGTTTTCAAATCTCTTCATTGCAATCACCTCATCTGGCTTGCGCCGTTAACGTCCAGAACTGCCCCCGACAAAGAGGCCTGAGTGGGCCGGAGCACAAAGCTGACCAGTTCTCCGATTTCTTGGGTGTGGGCCATCCGGCCAATGGGAATACCCGACAGTGCTGCCGCCTCTCCGTGCTGCGCGACATAGGCGTCGGACATTTCGGTTTTGACCCAGCCCGGTGCGATCGCGGTGGCGTGAATATTCTCAGGGCCAAAGCCCCGCGCGATACTTTGGGTCAAGTTGATCAGTGCCGCTTTCGTGGCCCCGTAAGACATCGCCTCGGCGCGATAGCCCCCTTGCCCTGCACGCGAGGCAATGTTTACGATACGCCCGCCGCCAATGATCCGAAAATGTTGGATCGCGGCACGGCACAAATCGGCAGCGGCCATCAGGTTCACCTGTAAATCGCTCTGCCATACTGCATGCCACGCTTCTAGCGGATCGCTTACCGAAGAGGGCGTCAGTTGGCCCGCATTGTTCACCAGTGCATGGATTTCACCGGCCACTGCAATGGCATCGTCCCAGAGGCGGGTCGGCCCTGCCGGAGTTGACAGATCCCCTTGCACGATCAACGCGCCACCGAGCTCTTTTGCCAGCGCCTCGGCTTTGGTAGTGTTGCGGCCATAGTGCAGCATCACTCGCGCCCCGTCCCGCGCCAGTTCCCTCGCAATGTCTTGCCCGATAGAGCCTGTGGCCCCCGTCAAAAGCACCGTTTTTCCAGAAAGATGCATCAATTTCCCCATGTATCTGAAAGGGTAAAGCCCTGTTGGTAAGGGTCGGTCGGGTCCATGCCCATTTGGTAGAGCCCGGTGATCCATGCTTGTCCCGCAACTGCGGGGATTACCGCATCGTAGTGACCAACTCGGGTCAGCCCGTCTATGGCGCAGGTAAACCGACTGCCCGTGATGGATTCATGGATAAAAGTCTGCCCTAGGGTGATCTGCCTTTTGGCATGCATCACCGCCAAACGCGCGGAACACCCCGTCCCACAAGGTGATCGGTCACAACGCCCCGGACGCACCACCACGGTGTTCCGCGAGATCAGCGTATCCCCTTCTTGCCTGATTGGGCCGATAAACTCGGTGTTGGTGATCCCCGGAATGTCGGGGTTCTCTGGATGACCGACGGGCAGTTGATCGACTGCGGCCTGTTTGATCCGTTCGCCCAACGCGCACAGATCACGGGCCTCGTCCGGTGTGATGGCAAACCCTAAAGCGGCGGCGTCCGCGATGGCATAGGTCATGCCCCCATACGCCACGTCCACCTTGATCGAGCCGAGGCCAGAAACCTCGATCACTGCATCTAGATGGTAAACGAACGCTGGTTGGTTCACCAACCGGACTGAGGTCACCTTGCCCCCTGAACAAGCGCAGCGCACACGGATCAATCCTGCGGGAGATTCCAGCACCAGATCCGTATGTGGTTCAACCATCGGCAGGATGCCGGTCTCTAGTAGCACCGTAGCGACACAGATGGTGTTCGACCCAGACATGGCCGGATATTCTGTCGTCTCTAGAATGACATAGCCCATATCCGCCTGCGGGCTGTTCGAAGGCAGCAGGATGTTGGCATTGTGCCAGACAGCGCCTCTGGGCTCGAACAGAACCATCTGGCGGATGTCGTCCAGATGGGTCTCCAGATAGACGCGCTTGTCGAACATGGTCTCACCGGGGACGTGCGGAACGCCCCCCGTGATCACTCGGCCAACTTCACCCTCGGCGTGGCAGTCGACAACATTCAGGGTTCTGGACCAACGCATCGGATCAGGCCTTGATGTACCAGCCCCAAGGCTTGTGGGCGTTCCAAGTGGTGATCTGCTTGGTTTCGAGATAGTTGTTCAAGCCCCAAATGCCCAACTCGCGCCCGATACCGGATTGTTTGTATCCGCCCCACGGTGCCTGCGTGAACGTGGGCTGCGAACAGTTGATCCACACGATCCCTGCGCGGAATGCCCGCGCCACGCGCTCAGCCCGTTCCAGATCTTTGGACATGACCGCGGCCCCAAGGCCGAAACGGCTGTCATTTGCCAAGCGGATCGCCTCTTCCTCGGTTTTGAAGGATCTTACGCAGACTACGGGGCCAAAGATTTCTTCGGTCCAAATGCGGGCGTCTTCGGGCACATCGGCAAAGATGGTTGGCTGAACATAGCAGCCCGCCTCCAGTCCTTCGGGGACACCGCCGCCAGTGACAAGGCGCGCCTCTGTCTTGCCGATCTCGATCCATTCCAGCACCTTCTCATGCTGACTTGGGCTGACAAGCGGGCCAAGCAGGACGCCGTCTTCCAGACCGTGACCGATCTTGATCTTCTGGGCTTCCTCTACCAGCCGCGCCATCACCGCGTCGTAGGCTGCCTCTTCGATCAGGACGCGAGAGGTGGCAGAGCAGACCTCGCCTTGGTTCCAGAAGATGCCGAACATAATCCATTCGACGGCCTCTTCGATCGGCGTATCCGCGAACACGACCAGCGGCGATTTCCCCCCCAGTTCCAGACTGACGGTTTTGATGTCCCGCGCGGCGGTTGCCATGATCCGCGAACCCGTAGGCACCGAGCCGGTAAACGCCAGTTTGTCGACCCCTACGTGTTCGGTGAGCGGTTGACCAGCTTCGGCACCAAAGCCAGTAATGATGTTAAGAACCCCCGCAGGCAGGCCAGCTTGATTGGCAATTTCCCCCAGTTCCAGTGCAGAAACAGGCGTGGTTTCCGATGGCTTCAAGACCATGCAGCATCCCGCTGCTAATGCAGGCGCGACTTTCCACGACGCCATCAGGAGCGGGAAGTTCCAAGGAATGATCGCACCAGCAACGCCTACCGGTTCTTTGACCGCCTTGGAGGTAAAGCCCTCCATTCCCAGCTCTACCGGTGTTTCAGCGCCATCCAGCCCTTCGGCCAGATCGGCGTAGAAGTGAAACACGCCAGCAGTATCCTCGATATCCCAGACCGCCTCGGGCAGGGGCTTGCCGTTGTCCTGCACCTCGATCCGCGCCAATTCGTCGGTGCGCTTCGCGATCAGGTCGCCCATACGGCGCAGCACCTTGGCACGCTCGGTGCCGGACATGCGCGGCCAGGGACCACTGTCAAAGGCGCGGCGTGCGGCTTGAACCGCCCGATCTACATCCGCCGCCCCGCCGCGAGCAACACGATGAAATACTGACCTGTCCGAAGGGTCCACCACATCGAACATCTGGCCACTGGTGGCATCAACGTATTCGCCATCGATAAACAACTGGTTCTTCATGAAAATCCTCACATATGTCGGGTCACGCCGCCATCGACGCGGATGGATTGGCCGGTGATATAGCTGCTGTCCTCCGACAACAGAAAAGCGGCGGTTTTGGCTTGTTCATCTGCGCGGGCCAGACGGCCAAGTGCGCTCATGTCCGCGTATTTCTGCGGCAGATCGAGGCTGTCGGTGAAGCCCGGCAATAAGCAGTTCATGCGGATGTTGTCGGGGCCGTAGCGATCGGAAAACAACTTGGTAAAGCTGGAGACACCGACCCGATAAACGCTGGACGTCGGAAAGGTCAGCGAAGGTTCAAACGCCGAAAACGTGGTGATGTTCACAATCGAACCGCCACTTTGGGCCGCCATTACCGGGGCAAGCAACTTGGCCATACGGATCACCGGCTTCAGCACCATGTCGTGGGCGCGGTCCCAATCCTCTTCGGGGATATCCAGTAGGTCGCCTTTGGGCGGGCCACCCACATGGATCAGGCAGGCGTCGATCCGTCCGTAGGTGGTCATAGCCAGATCAAAAGCGGTTTGGGTGTCAGCAGCGTTTTCAGCGCGGCCTCGGTGGGCCACACCGCCAAGCTCGTCCGCCAGTGTCTCGCAACTGTCTGACGGGGACATAAGCGCCAGTTTATAGCCGCGATTGTGCATTTCACGGGCGGTGGCAGCACCCATGCCGCGGCCGCCGCCGATGATAAGACAGGTTTTTGTCGTCATGCTGTCCTCTTAAAATCTATTGATACGGTAGGGGTGCAGGTCGATCTCGGGCCGTTCGCCCGCAATCAACTGCCCCATGAGTTTTGCCGTGGTCGCGGCGTTCGTCAGTCCCAGATGGCCGTGACCCGTGGCGTAAAAGACTCCCGGCGTCTTCGCGCTGGCCGACAGGATCGGTACGGTATCAGGCAGGGCGGGGCGGTGCCCCATCCATTCATTGGTTTCTTCGACCTTCAGATTAGGCAGGGCTTCCTTGGCGCGGCGCACCGTGATTTTGGCGCGACCCCAATTTGGGGCAGCATCAAGGCCGGCCATTTCGACCGTACCACCGATACGGATACCGCCCGCCGTGGGCGTCACCATAAAGGCCCGCGCGGGCCAGATGATCGAATGGGCCAGTGAAATTCCCGGTGCCATGATCTGGGTGTGATAGCCGCGCTCGGTTTCAAGCGGGATGGGCTCGTGCAGAAATTCAGCCAGCCGCGCGGTGTGAGCACCCGCACACAAGACCACTTCATCGGCATGTAAGGCCCTGCCATTGGCCATGTGAACGCCCGTGATCCGGTCGACCACGTCAAATCCCACTACATCACCGGCGACAATCGTGCCGCCAAGGGCCACAAACCGGTCCGCGATACGGGTGACAAAGCGATGGGGATCTTTCATCGAACGGTTGTCGGGGAACAAAACGGCCATGCCGATCTTGGGATCAATCTCGGGCTCTAATGCTTGCAACTCGGAATGCCCCAGAACCTGATGGTCAAATCCGAAGCGTTCGAGAATTTCGATGTGATCTCGATCAGCGGTGAATTCGGCCTTGTTCTGATAGAGCGACAGACAGCCGGTTTCGGTGATCTCGTCCTCGGCCCCCAGTTCACGCAACAGGGCAAGTGTGTCGCCCAAAGCCCGTTCACAGATCGCCGCTCCTTGCGACTCAAGTGCCCGCAATTTGGCAGGACGCGAGGCCATCAGAAACCGCCAGAACCAAGGGATCAGGCGGGGCATATAGGCGGGGCGGACTGAAATCGGGCCTTCGGGGTCCAACAGCCAGCCTGGGATTTGCCGCCAGACTGAGGGGCGCGAAGCTGGCATGAACTCGGTCACAGCGATCGAGGCCATATTGCCGAAAGAGGCCCCCATGCCAACCGCTGCACGGTCTACAAGCGTCACCTGACGCCCGCGTTTTTGCAGATCAAGGGCAATGGCCGCACCGATCACACCGGCGCCAATCACAAGGGTAGAGGTCATTCTTTTCACTTCGACGAAGAGGGGAAATGCGGGGGGCACTCCGGCCCCCCGCAGTGGCTTACATCGCCAGAATTGGGGCCATAGCCTCGGCGAACTCGGCTTTTTCAGCGTCGGTTAGCGGCCCGAGCGGAGCGCGGCATTCGCCGACGGGCATGCCCTGAAGCTCGCAACCATATTTGATCTTCTGAACGAACTTGCCGGATTCCAGAATGTTCATCGCACGGTAGAGCTTCTTCATTAGCTCTTTCGCCGCAACCAGATCGCCGGACTTATACAGACGGTCCAGCTCACAGCACGCCTTGGCCATGCAGTTCGACGGTCCACAAATCCAGCTGTCCGCACCCCAGAACATGAAGTCCAGCGCTATGTCATCAGAGCCCGAAACCAGTTGGATCTTTCCTTCGTAGCGCGAGGCAATGTCGATGGCTCGCTGCATCACACCCGAGCTTTCCTTGATCCCGATCACACGGGGATTGTCGGCGAAGTGGTCCATGAGTTCGAACGAGATGTCCGAGCCGTCCTTGGCAGGATAGCTGTACAGAACGATGTTCACATCCACCTCGGCCAGCACGGTTTCGTAGTGGCGGATCAGTTCGTCTTGTGTGGGGCGCGTGTAAAAGGGCGGTGCGAGCAGAACGTTGTCATAGCCGATTTCCTTGGCCATCGCGGTTTGTTCGATCACTTCGCGGGTCGCTGGGGCGTTGGTGCCTGCAATTAGGATTTCATCGTCGTTGGCGAAATCCTTGACGAATTGTAGGACTGCGCGGCGTTCTTCGGTGTTTTGGCTGAAGTATTCGCCGGTCGATCCGTTGGGTACCCAGCCGGTTACGCCGCTGTCGCGGAAGTGGGTCAGCAGTTTACCAAAGGCGTCGAAGTCGATCTTGTTGTCTGCATTGAAGGGCGTGACAAGCGCGGGCATCACGCCCGATAGTTTGACGTTGTAGGTCATGATCTTTCCTTGGATTTAAAATCTAGTGGCCAACGATCTGGCTCAGGAACGCTTTGGTGCGTTCGTTTTTGGGGTGGTCGAAGAACTCTTCTGGCGTGCCCTGTTCGATCACTTGCCCATCGGCCATGAAGATCACGCGGTCCGCGACACGACGGGCAAAACCCATCTCATGGGTGACGCAGACCATCGTCATTCCCTCGTCAGCAAGTCCGACCATCACATCTAGAACCTCTGCGATCATTTCAGGGTCCAAGGCGGATGTAGGTTCATCGAACAGCATGATTTCGGGCGCCATACATAGGGCGCGGGCGATGGCTACGCGTTGCTGCTGACCACCGGACAGTTCGCCGGGAAACTTGCGGGCCTGATCGGGGATTTTGACCCGCTCAAGATAACGCATCGCAGTGGCTTCGGCCTCTGCGCGGTCGATCTTGCGGGATAGCATCGGGGATAAGGTGCAGTTGTCCAGCACGGTCATATGCGGGAACAGGTTGAAGTTTTGGAACACCATTCCGGCCTCGCGCCGGATTTCGTCGATGTTGTCGACGTTGTCGTCCAGCGGCGTTCCCATGACGGTTATCTCGCCTTCTTGATGCTCTTCCAGACGGTTGATACAGCGGATCAGCGTGGACTTCCCCGAGCCGGAAGGCCCGCAGATCACCACTTTCTCTCCCTTGGCGATGTCCAGATTGATGTCCCGCAGGGCGTGAAAGACACCATAGTATTTGTGCATATTGCGAATGCGGATTGCGGTGTTTTGCGTGTCCGGCATAGGTAGGCTCCTTCAGCGGGTCCCGACGCCAAGCCGGCGTTCGAGGTATGCGCCGTAGCGCGAAAGCGAAAAGACGAAGACGAAGAAAAGCAGCGCAAGGAAGACGTACATCTCTAGTGTGGCGAAGCTCCATTCGGCGGTGCCAGAAGCCGTGCGGCCAGAGGTCATCACGTCGAAGAAGCCAATGATCGTGACCAGTGTGGTTTCCTTGAAGGTGATGACGAACTGGTTGATCGTGGGCGGCAGTGCATTGCGGAACGCCTGCGGCAGAATGATGTAGCCGATGCGATGCCAGTACCCGAGCCCAAGCGCCTTTGCGGCCTCTTCCTGCCCGGTGGGCAGGGACTGCATGCCGCCTCGGATGATCTCTGCCTGATAGGCGGCGAAGAACAGGGAATATCCGATGATCACCCGATAGAGACTCTCGCCGATGGCCCATGAGGGCAGGGCAAAAGGCAACACGATGGCAAAGGTGAACATGATCGCCAGCAGGGGCAATGATCGGACTGTGTCGATGATCAGCCCCACGGTGCGGGCCACCCAAGGCAGACTGGACTGTCGCAGCAGCGCGAAGCAAATCGCCAATGGCATCCCGATCAGACAGACAGCAGAGAAGATAAAGACCGTCAGCGCCAGACCGCCCCAATTTCTCTCGACAACTTCGGTCAGGCCGAACATGCCGCCCCGCATCAGTATGTAGAAGGCCGCAAAGCCCGCAACCCAAAGGAAGGGCAGGCGGCGGGCCGACCAGAACCACGGTATGCAGGATAGAACCGCTACGACCACCATAATCGCGCAGGCCAGTCCCGAGCGCCATTGTTCCTCGAACGGGTACAGGCCGAAAAAGACGATGCGCCAGCGCGTCGAGATGATGGACCAGCATGCTCCGTCGCGATTGGCGCGGCAGGCATCGCCCTGATCCACGCCCCAGACCGCATGGACCAGCGCCCAGTTGGCAAGATTGTACAGGATCCACAGGGTGATTGCGCCCAGAACAAGTGTCACGACGCTGTTAAGAGTGGTGTTGAAAAAGCGGGCCTTCAGACGATCAAGGGCCGTCGGCTTGGGGAGAGATTTCGTGTGGCTCATGGGTCAGATCCGCAGTTGCGTGCCCTTGAGCTTGATCGCGTCATTCACGCGGTTCAGCACCCAGGCAATCGAGTAGTTGATGATCAGGAAGCCGGCCATCAGCATGAAAATCAGCTCCATGGTCTGGCCCGCCTGATTGATCGCGGTGGAGATCACCATAAAGAAATCTGTGAACGACACTGCGATGCCGATGGTGGTCGCTTTGAACAGCCAGACGTATTGGTTGATCAGGGTCGGCATGACGATGCGGATCGCCAGAGGCAGGCGGATGCGGCTGAAGATATGCCACCCCGACAGTCCCAACGCCTTGCCTGCCTCGGACTGGCCTTTGGGGATCGCATTGAAACCGGCGCGGATGATCTCAGCGATATAGGCTCCGCCGTAGATCGAGATCGCCAACACACAGGCAATCAACTCGGGCGAGATACGAATGCCGCCTTTGAAGTTCAGACCCTTCGCTTCGGGTATGCTAGCAAGCGGGGTATCAGGAATACGGCCGATCCAAAGGGCCGCGATGAAACCAGCTAGCGCCAGCAACCAGACCACACGCTTTTCATGACGGGCGCGGGTTGTGTCGATGTTTCGCCAACGGCGCGGTGTCATGCGGACCACTACGGCCATCATCAGGGCAACCCAGACAAATCCGGCAAACACCGATCCGCCGGTGACATTGAGACCGGGGATGTAGATCCCGCGACCTGTCAGCACGACGGAGCCGATAAGCGGCTCGGCATCGCGGGGCGATGGCAGGGCCAGCATGATCGTGTACCAAAACAGTAATTGCAGGATCAGCGGGATGTTGCGGAAGGTCTCGACATAAGTGGTGCCCAGAAGTTCGGCCATGCCATTTCCAGAGGTCCGCATGACCCCGACAGTGACACCCACCAGCGAGGCCAGCGGCAGTGTGATTGCCCCTAGGAAAAGTGAATTCGTGATCCCGATCAGGATCGCCTGGGCGTAGGTTAGGGAGGCGTCCGTCTCGATCAGCGAAAAACCCACACGCCAACCGGTGGCGCGTTCCAGAAACGCAAAGCCGCCGGTAATGCCTTGTGCATCCATGTTGGTTTTTGCGGTTATGGCCAGCAAGGCCAAGACGCTGACAATCGAGCCGACGAACAACACTTGCAAGGCGTTGTCGCGAACGTGCCTGTTCTTCAGGAGTGCGACCATGCCGTTCTCCGAGGGTTAAAGTGGTAAATTTTGGAACGAAAGAAGAGGGCTGACCGGACGCAAAAGGGAGCGAGACGCCCGATCAGCCTGATCACTGCGGATCAGTCGATCTGCAGCGGGTAGAAAACGCCGCCATTTGTGTAGAGACTGTTCACACCGCGCGCCAGTTTGTAGGGCGAGGTGTCACCCATGGAACGCGAGTAGATTTCATCCATGTTCCCGACATGTTTGATCATGTTGTACGCCCAATCGTCCGAAAGACCCAGACGGGTGCCGTAGCCAGGGGTCGCGCCTAGGAAGGTCGCGATTTGCGGGCTTTCAGGGTTTGCTTTCATCTCATCAACGTTGGCCGAGGTGATGCCGTTCAGCTCGGCAAACCACAGGGACGACAGCATCCAGTTTTGCACATCCAGCCAATCCGCATCGCCTTCGGGAACGATGATACCTTCAGCTTCCAGTTCGATCACCTCAGGCAGGATCACGTGGGCATCGGCGCCATCAGGGGCATCCACGCGGCCGGTAGCCAGAGCTGGGGCCCACTCGACCCAACCGTCGCAACGACCTTCAAAGTAAGAATTGCGGATTTCGTCGCCATTCTCGTAGGTCAGAATTTCGATATCCAGACCGTTCGCGTCGGCATAGTTCGAGATAGACCGCTCGACCGAGGTGCCGGCGTTCACGCAGATGGTGCCGCCATCCAGGTCAGCAACTTTTTCAGCTCCCAACGATGCATGAGACATGACCTGGAACGCACCGATGAAATAGGGCATCGAATAGGTCAGATTCAGTTCGGTGTCGCGGCTTTGGGTCCAGCCCGATGCTTTGATGATCACGTCCACATCGCCGGACTGCAATGCGGGCCAACGCTGCGCCCAAGAGACGGGCACGATCTCCAGATGACCCTCATAGGTGCCAAAAAGGCCCGTCGCCAGCGCCTTGCACAGTTCGACGTCCAGACCTTTCCAGACGCCTTTGTCGTCCACTTCGGCAAAGCCAAGGAACGAGCCGTTATGACCGGTACACAGCAACGTGCCACGGTCTTGAACGGTCTTCAGGCGGCTGTTGGCCGCGACTTCAGCTTGCGCACCGACGGCGGAAAGGCCGGTCAGGATTGTGCTGGCAAGCAGGATCTTCGCCATGGGTTTCATTTTCTTTCCTCCTCTGTCGACTTTATGTCTTCAATAATGATTGTCGACACAAAGTCGTCATGTCAACAAGTTAAATTTCTGGTGGCGCTATCGGGCGGAGATTCTTGAAAAGTGCCCCGTAATCGGGCGCATCTCTGGCTAGGCGGAAGTAGGGTTACATCAGCTCATGGGCGTAAGGGCCCCAAGTATCCCCAAGGATAAAGCCAGTTGGGAACGGATCGGTTGGGTCCAATGCCACCTGCGTCATACCGTAGATATGTGCGCTGCCAGTCACATTGGGCAGGACCGCGGTCTGTCCGTTGCTAAGCTGCGCATGACCTTTGTGCTCGATCCTGAATTCGCACCCGATGATCGACCGAGTGGTAAAGACATCCCCCGGTTTGACCAAGCCGCGTGCGTCGAGTGTCGCCAGATGGGCTGAACTGCCCGTCCCGCAGGCTGACCTATCCACCCGTCCCGGTTTCAGGACGGTGCATGTTCGGTAGGCGCCGTCCGGTTCTTTCTGGCGAAAGATCACATAGGCCAGTGCGTTCAGGTACGGATTCTCGGGGTGTCGAATCGCCACGTGGCGTTCGAACTCGGTTTTTAGATAGGTACCTGCGTTCACAAGAAGCATGGCGTTTTCAGGTGCGATGCTGAACCCCAGTTGGTCAACATCGATCAGGGCATAGAAACAGCCACCGAATGCGATATCGGCTTTCACCTTGCCATGACGCTGGGTGTCGATCTCCACATCCAACGCCTGCACGAACGATGGGGTCATATCCAAGCTGACCTGCGTGCAGCGCCCGTCCTTCATCTGAGCTCGTGCCGTAACCAATCCTGCGGGAGTATCAAGGCGTACGATGTTTTCGCCTTCTTTCGCAGGGCGCATACCGGTCTCTAGCAGAACGGTTGTTAGGCACATGGCGTTTGAGCCGGACATCGGGTGGGCGCGATCCGCTTGCAGCACGATCATGCCCGCGTCTGCATCAGGCCGCAGGGGCGGCATAAGCAGGTTAACCGTCATGGGCGAGAAGGCGCGCGGCTCGCGCGTCAAAAGGCGCCGCAGGCTGTCATCGACTGTGTTGATGTAAGTCATTCGCTCCAGCATCGTAGCGCCGGGGATCTCCAGCACCTGACTTGTGACGATCCGTCCGATTTCGCCGCCGCAATGGGCGTCAACGGTCTGCAAGGTCTTTTGCCATTTCATGTCAAAGGGTCTCCGTTCCCGCGCGTCAGCGAGGCGCGGGGGGTCCGTAGAAGGACGGTTCTAATTGAATTCTGGACAGCCTGTCCGCTGGATACACAAAACTGTCGACATTTTGTCGTCTTGTGTCAATCTCGAACTTGCGGGAAAACGCCACCTTGGCGGGACACCTGATCCCTCATATGTTGAGCATCTGATATAAAGTGAGCATCCATGGCCGAAACGACGAAAACCGAAAAGCTGACTGGCAGTGCCAAGGTCTATAAACAACTGCGCGAAGACATCCTGCGGATGGATCTGGCACCTGGGCAGCCATTGGACGAAGTCGGGCTGGCCGAGCGATTTTCCCTGTCACGCTCGCCCATCCGCGAGGCACTGGTAAAGCTGGCTGGCGAAGGGCTGGTCCATGTATTGCCGAACCGTTCCACCATCGTGTCGCCGATTAATTTTCAGGACTTGCCGCGGTTTCTGGATACGCTGGATTTGTTGCAACGGGCCACACATCGCCTGGCCGCAGAGAACCGGACCGAAGAAGAGTTGGCCGAGATCTCAGCTGCCCGCGAGGCTTTCCTTGAAGGATCGCGAGAGAGCATCGCCACCAACAACTCGGTCCCACATATTGAGCGGAACTACGATTTCCACATGGCGATCGCCCGCGCTTGCCGGAATCCATATTTGATTCGCTACTACGGCCAGCTTTTGGATGAGGCAAAGCGCCTTGGTCACATGAGGTTCCAGTTTAAAAGTCAGACAACTGACCTGAAGCCTGAAGATCTTGACGCACAGCATAAACAGATGGTCGAGGCCATCGCCCGCCGCGATGGCGCCGCCATTGAAGAACTGGCCCATGAACATGCCAACCTCTTCCGCGGGCAGTTCATGGACTATGTGATGGCGAACCACACCCAGCGGGTTGCTGTGACCTACTAAGTTTCAGAATCGGTCTGGCGCATATGGCGACAGATCGATCGAAGGCGCGCGGCCGCTTACCAATTCCGCCACCAGTTTTCCGGTGGTGGCCCCCAATGTTTGCCCGACCTGCCCGTGCCCGAAGGCCAGTACAACGTTCTCTTGCTTCGGAGAAGCGGCGATGACCGGCAGAGTGTCTGGCATGAAAGGGCGCGGTCCCATCCTGGACTTGCCACGGATTTGTTCCGTTTCTTTGACTTGGTATTTTGCCGAAAAGGAGAACGGAAATGGCAAACGGACACAGCGAAGAATTCAAGC
>NZ_PVTQ01000033.1 GCF_003003355.1 Donghicola tyrosinivorans | reverse complement strand
CATTCGACCTCTGGAAAGGCTACGCTGCCGAAATGACCGCCTGACAGGCAGAGCTTTCGCTCCGCTCGATCAGGCGATAATAAGTTGGCAATGCCGCTTTTCCAGAGCAGGTTTAACAGGTCCCGCAGCGCGCGACTTAATCTGGATCAAACCGCATAAAGGAATTGCCGGGACAGGTCATCGAGAAGAACCGGAGACGGCCTTTTGCCCGACCTTGGGACGCAGAAGCCACGGCCCCAGCCGCCACGCCAAAATTGCAAAGGCAGCGGTCCAGGCCACGGCTGCGAGGTCGATGCCATCCAAAGCGCCAATCGTGACCTGCCCTGCCGTGACCCGGAACACCATCGCGGTCAGCACAAGCGCAAATGCGCTGGCCAGGGCGCGCCCGGCGATCAACGCACGACCCGTGTGGCCCATCGTTGCCCGCATCATGACGGCCACGGTCATCGCCGTCACGGCCCCGATGCCCAGCACATGTGCTCCGACATTCTGCGCGATCAGGTCCAGCGCCGAGGCCGACACCGCCGCCAATCCCATCGGCACCATCAGGTAGGCAAGATGCAGCATCAAAAGCAGCGGCGAACGCCACGTGTCATGGCCACGCCAGCGTGCGAGCCGAAACAGATGCAGGACGGCGGCCAGACCTGCAAGAACCGCAGTGCCCATGCCGACAGGTGCGGCAACCCAACCGACCAGGATGGCGGCACCGATGACAAGGCAAACCGCATCGAACCGGTTGAACGCGGTTGGCAGGGACTTGGCGCCGCGCTGCGCCAGCCAGTTCCGGCTGAAACTGGGGACTATGCGGCCGCCTATCAACATGATCAGGAAGATCTGGAGTGCCATGCCAAACCGGCGGCCATGGTCGGCGGTGCCCGCGTTCATCGCTTCGACGTGAAACAGGACATTTGCCAGCCAAAGAAAGGACACAGGCACCAGTACCTTGAGATTGCGCCAGTTTTTGCCTGCCACGACCTCGCGTGCGATCATCGCGGCCACAGCCAGCAGGAAGACCTGGTCCACAAGCAACACGAGGACCGGCCCGAACCCGATTATCCCGGCCACCGACAAACGCCCCGCCAGCCAGAGTGCCAGCAGGATAGCCAGTGGCCAGCCTCGCGTAGGCAGCCGTCCGGTCCAGTTTGGGACCGCTGTGAACAGAAAACCCGCGACCACGGCAGCGCCGTAACCAAAAATCATCTCATGCGCATGCCAGTCGGTCGGCGCGAATGGACCGTCAAGAACGACGCCGCCGCGCCAGACCGACCACCAAAGCGGCAAGACCAACAGTGCAAACACGGTCGCGGCCAGGAAGAAAGGCCTGAACCCGTAGGAAAAAACGGCTGGTCCGACAAAAGGTGCGCGCGAAGACATGGGGCAACTCCTTCAATAAAATCGGGCGACCCTCACGTGTCGCCCGAACAAGTCTGATGACGCGGGACGATGCGTCACTCGACCTGAGCCAGAATATCCGCCATGCGTGCCTTGGCCTTGCCCTTCTGCTTGACTGCGGCAGCCGCATCGAGGTTGACGGCATCACCAACCTGGATCACCGCGACCATGCCCATCGAATAATGCGGCGTGCATTTGACGCCGTAGACCCCTTCAGCATCCACGGTCAGCTCGAACGCTTCGTTGAACTTGGTCTTGAAGCTGTCGACGCCATCGGGAAGCATTCCGTCGATGCTTTCGACGTTGTGGCCCTTGTCTGTGGGCACGAATTGGATCACATCGCCCGGCGCGGCCTTCACGAAGGCGGGTTCAAAGACCATCACTCCCGCCTCGCCCTTGTTCAGCATCTGCACTTCGTGGGTTTCGGCGCTGGCCACACTGGCAATCATAGCAAAGGCGGCGGTCATCATCATGGATTTGAACATCGGAGCATCCTTTCTGCGTTTCCGTCTGTTTCGTCTGCCCCTGATTTGCCGTACAAGGACGGCCCGAACGTTGCCCTTGCACAAACTCCGGATACGAAACCGTGCCGAAACTCGACGAAAGCCTGCTGACCGGCCTGCCACCGTTTTCCCTGCTGGACCGGGCGCAGATTCGCGAGATCCTCGATCAGGCGGTGTCGCGCCGCTATGACGAGGGCACGGCGATCTTCCGCGAGGGGCATGACGCCGACCGTTTTCACCTGTTGCTCGACGGCTATCTGCGCGTGATCCGCTCGACGCCGGGGGGCGATCAGATCATCGTGCTGCACATCTCGCCGGGACAGTTGTTCGGCATCGCCCCCGCGTTGCAGCGCGACACCTACCCGGCCACAGCCATAGCCGCCGCCGAATCCATCGCGCTGTCATGGCCAGTCCGGGTTTGGGACGACTTCATCGCGCGCTATCCCGGCTTTGCCACCGAAAGCTACAAGACGCTTGGTCAGCGCCTTGGCCAGATTCAGGAAACCCTGACGGAAATGGCGACGCAGGCCGTGGAAAAGCGCGTCGCCTGCGCCCTGCTGCGGATGGTCCACCAAAGCGGGCGCAAATCGGACAAGGGGATCGAGATCGCCTTTCCGGTCACGCGGCAGAACATCTCGGACATGACGGGCACGACATTGCACACGGTCAGCCGGCTGCTGTCGGCGTGGCAAAAGGACGGCATCGTCGAATCCACCCGCAAACGGATCGTCGTCACCAACCCGCACGCGCTGGTGGTGCTGAGCGAGGCGTGACGCCTACCGCCGGGTCCGGGCCAGCAATTCGGCGCGAAACGCGTCCTCATCCAGATCGTATTCCAGACAGGCATCGGTGATGGCGTGAAACGGCGCGATCAGGCAGCCGGGGCACAGCATACGCCGGTCCATGAACACGCCCGCCATGTCCGGCCAGGCAGCGAACAAGTCGGCCAGGGGCAGGTCCGGGTCGTCGAAATCGGGCTGTGACATGGGCGGTCCTTTCATAGCCACATGTTGCCCGCACCTTTCGTCCGCTTCTTTGCGTTTGCACAACAAGCGGCCCGTCAGGCCCCGGTAGACAGCGGTTATCCGAAACAATTCGACAGGACCGCGACATGTCTGAATTCCTAACCAAATCGCGGGCAAGGAACGTGTTCTACGGGGGATCCATATTCTTCGTCGTCGTGTTCGTGGCCCTCACGGCGCAAAGCCACCGGCACATCGTGGACAAGGCCACCGCCGGGATGCCCCTGACCGATGAGGTCGTGCTGGGCAAACATGTGTGGGAGCGCAATTCCTGCATCAATTGCCACACGCTGCACGGCGAGGGCGCCTATTTCGCCCCGGAGGTCGGCAACGTGATGACCCGATGGGGCGTCCTGGACGACCCCGAAGGCGCGTACGAGATGCTGGATGGCTGGATGGCCGCGCAGCCCTCGGGGATCGAGGGCCGCCGCCAGATGCCGCATTTCGAGATCACCGAAGAGGAGATGCGCGGGCTCGCCGAATTCCTCCGCTGGGCCGATCAGACCGACACTCAGAACTGGCCGCCGAACGACGCGGGCTGAGGGAGACAGAACCATGAAATACCAATCGCAAAAAGTGGCTTACGCCTATTTCCTCGCGGCCATGGCGCTGTTCGGCATCCAGGTGCTGGGCGGGCTGCTGCTGGGCTGGATCTACGTTTCGCCCAACACATTGTCTGAGGTCCTGCCGTTCAACATCGTGCGCATGATCCACACCAACGCGCTGATCGTCTGGCTGCTCTTGGGCTTCTTTGGCGCGGCCTATTACCTTGTCCCCGAAGAGTCAGAGCGCGAGATCTTCTCGGTCAAGCTTGCCTATATCCAGCTGGCGATCCTCGTGGTCGGAACGCTGGGGGCGGTGGGGTCCTACCTCGTCGGCATCCATGGCGGGCGCGAGTTCCTTGAACAGCCTTTGTGGGTCAAGTTCGGCATCCTCGTCGCGGCGGTGATCTTTCTCGTGAACGTCTCGCTGACCTTTCTGGCCGGGCGCAAGACGGCGATCACCAATATCCTGATGATGGGTCTGTGGCTGCTGTGCCTGCTGTGGATCTTCGCCTTCATCAACCCTGACAACCTGAGCCTCGATAAGATGTACTGGTGGATGGTCGTGCACCTGTGGGTCGAAGCCACGTGGGAGCTGGTCATGGCCGCGATCCTCGGCTTCCTGATGCTGAAACTGACGGGTGTCGACCGCGAGGTCATCGAGAAATGGCTCTACATCATCGTGGCCACCGCGTTGTTTTCCGGCATCCTCGGCACCGGGCACCATTTCTACTGGATCGGCACGCCGGGCTACTGGCAGTGGATCGGCTCGATCTTCTCGACCTTTGAGGTGGTCCCGTTCTTTGCGATGATGTCCTTTGCCTTTGTCATGGTCTGGAAGGGCCGCAAGAACCACCCGAACAAGGCCGCGCTGCTGTGGTCTTTGGGGTCGTCCACCGTCGCCTTTTTCGGTGCGGGTGTCTGGGGCTTCCTGCACACGCTGCACGGGGTGAACTTCTACACCCACGGCACGCAGATCACCGCCGCCCACGGCCACCTTGCCTTCTACGGCGCCTATGTGGCCCTGAACCTCGCGATGTTCACCTATGCGATGCCGATCCTGCGAGGCCGTGACCCTTATAACCAGGTGCTGAACATGGCGAGCTTCTGGCTGATGACCGGTGGCATGGCCTTCATGACCTTTACCCTGACCTTTGCCGGGACGATCCAGACGCACATGCAACGCATCGTCGGCGATTACTTCATGGACGTGCAGGACCAGCTTGGGCTGTTCTACCTGATGCGCTTTGGCTCCGGCATCGCCGTGGTCCTTGGTGCCCTACTGTTCATCTACTCGATGCTCGTGGTGCGCCGCGAGGTGGTGAAACCCGGCCCCGTGGCCGTTCCGGGAGAGTGAAGAATGAAAGACCTGAGCACCCCCGACCTGCCGTTCTACCACGCGCAATCCGACGAATGCGCGGTGTTCCAGACGGCCTATGAAAACTGCCTGCCCCTTCTTCTGAAGGGGCCGACAGGCTGCGGCAAGACACGCTTTGTCGAACACATGGCCGCGCGCCTTGGCCTGCCGTTGCACACCGTCGCCTGCCATGACGACCTGAGTGCAGCGGACCTGATCGGGCGTTACCTGCTGAAGGGGGGCGAAACCGTCTGGGTCGATGGCCCCCTGACCCGGGCTGTGCGCGAGGGCGGCATCTGCTATCTCGACGAGGTGGTCGAGGCCCGCAAGGACGTGACCGTGGTCCTGCACCCGCTGACCGATGACCGGCGCCGTCTGGTCATCGACCGCACAGGTGAGGAGCTGCAGGCACCGAAACCCTTCATGCTGGTGGCCAGCTACAACCCCGGCTATCAGAACGTGCTGAAAAAGCTGAAGCCGTCGACGCGGCAGCGGTTTGTCTCCATCGGCTTCGATTTCCCGACACCCGAGGTCGAAACCCCGGTGGTCATGCGTGAAAGCGGGCTGGATGAGGCGCGCGCCGGTGCCTTGGTGCGGCTGGCGGGCAAGATCCGCGCGCTGTCGGGCATGGATCTGGAGGAAGGTGTCTCGACGCGCCTGCTGATCTATGCGGCCACGATGATCGCGCGCGGCATGGCGGTGGATCGCGCCATCGAGGCCGCCATCATCGAACCGCTGTCGGACGAGCCGGATGTGCAGCAGGCGCTGCGCGATCTGGCCGCCGTGATCTACGGGTGACGCCATGATCCACCTCCTCGACCTGATGGAGCCCGAAGAGACCGTCGGCAACCTCTGGCACGATGTCGCGTCGCGCTGGGGGGCTGCCGCCGGGGACGACAGGCGCGCCGTGACCTTCGAGGCGATGCGCCCCTCGGTACAGGCCCTGTTCCGGGCGCTTGGCGGCGCGGCAGGGGTGGAGATCACCCCGGCCCCGCTGACCACATCGGGCCACCGCCTCGACCGGCTGCGGCGCATCGGCACCCCGCGTGAAAAGCTGCACGTGGCGGATTTCGACGGCGACCGCCTGCGCCTGCCGCCGGTGATCGATGCCTTTCCCACGCGCGATCTGAACCGCGCCTGCTATCTGTGGCTGACGGCGCTGGCCGCCTGTGTCGACCTGCCCGATGCGCAGGCCGACCCGCTTGCCGCCGACCGGGCCGAGATCGCGGCGCTGGCGCTGGCCTCGGACCTTGCCTATGCCGCCTGTCCGGGCCTCCGGCGGCCGCATGCCCATTTCTGCACCCACATCACCCTGAACCGCCATCGCAGCGGCCTGCCGCGCTGCGAAGCCGGGATCGAGCGGATGCTGCTGGACCAGCTCTGTGGCCACGCGCCCCAGCGTGAATGTCTGGACTGCCCAGCCCCGCGCGGCTATCGCAGCTTTGCGCCGCTGCCGATCTGGCCACGCCTGCGGCCCCGCACCCGCAGCGACCAGCCCGCCGCGGCCAGTGACGAGGCCCCCGCCCCCGCGATGGCCCTGCCCACCCGCAAGGAGGCGCGCCGCGAGGATCGCGATCAGGCCAACCGCAATGACAGTTTCATCGTCCACCGGTTTGAATCGATCATGTCCTGGGCCGAAAGCCTGAACATCAACCGCTTGGTCGATGACGACGATCAGGACAACGCCGCCAAGGCTGCCGAGGATCAGGACCACCTGACCCTGTCGCAGAACATCAAACGCGCCGCCACCCGTCTGCGCCTGTCGCTGGACCTGTCGCCGCAGGATGCCGATCACGAACGCCTTGCGGGCGCGTTCACCTATCCCGAATGGAACCGCCGCACCGGCGCCTACATGCCGGATCATACTCGCGTGCTGGAGGCCGAGGCCACGCCTCGCGCCGACTATGCCCCCGATCCGCGCCTTGTGGCCCGCGTGCGCCGCCAGTTCGCACCCCTGCATCCCCGCCGCGTGATCCTGCCCCGGCAATTGGACGGCGACGATCTGGACCTCGACGCCGTTGTGACGTCGCAGACCGACATGGCCTGCGGGCAGCAGGGCAGCGACCGGGTCTGGCAATCCGGCCGCCCGATGGCGCGCGACCTGTCCGTTGCGATCCTGATGGATTGCTCACGCTCGACCGAGGCCGCGCTTGGGCAGACCTCGGTGATCGAAACCGCGCGCGAGGCGCTGGCCGCGCTGGCCTGCGGCATCGACACGGCGGGCGACCGGCTGGGCATCTGGGGGTTCTCGTCTTTGAAACGCGACCGCGTCTTCCTGCACCGGGCCAAGACCTTTGCCGACCCCATGTCCCACGCCGTCACCACCCGCATCGGCGGTTTCCGCCCCGGCCATTACACCCGGCTGGGCGCCGCGATCCGCCATGTTTCGGCGCAGCTGGCGGACGAGGGCGCGACCCGCCGCCTCTTGCTGGTGCTGACCGATGGCAAGCCCAATGACCTCGACCATTACGAGGGCCCGCATGGCATCGAGGACAGCCGCATGGCCGTCCGCGAAGCCCGTGCCCTTGGGCAGGCCGTGCATGGCGTGATCGTCGATCAGGACGGGCAGGACTGGTTCGCCCGCATCTTTGGCCGCGCCGGTTTTACCCTGCTGCCCGATCCCCAGCGCCTGCCGCGCGCCCTGCCTGACATCTACCAGACCCTGACCATGGAGAGCTGACATGAAACGCCTATTCACCCTTGCCACCCTGATCCCGGCCCCGGCATTGGCCGGGTTCGACCGGCCCATCCCGCAGCCGCAGACCGACGTCGCCGAGTTCTGGTTCTTCGTCGGCTCCGTCGCCCTGATCGCGGCACTGGTCGCCGTGCAGATGCTGGTCAGCCGCCGATGAAACCGTCTTGGAGACTGCTGGCTGGGCTGTACCCGTTTGGCGCGGGCGCGATGGGGGTGAACCTGTTCTTTGCCTCGCTGATCGGGTCGTGGCTGGGCTGGCCGGTGCTGACCCCGTGGCAGTCCACCGCCGGGGGGCTGGTGATCGGTGTCCCGGCCACCTATGCCTTTGCCTGCCACATCACCCGATTGATGAAGGAGGCAGACACGCCATGACCGGCTGGACGGACTACACCCTTGCACTGACGCTGTTCGCCGCCAGCCATTTCGTGCCGCGCCTGTGGGGTCTGCGCGAAAGGCTCATCGGCGCCCTCGGACGGCGGGTCTATTTCTCGGTCTATGGCGTGATCTCGCTGGCGCTGCTGGTCTGGGTGATCTCGGCCGCCGGGCGCGCGCCTTATGTCGAGCTTTGGCCGCACATGCCGTGGACGCGCTGGGTGCCGAACGTGGCGATGCCCGCGGCGCTGGTGCTGACCGCCTGCGGGGCCGGGATGGCGCAGCCCTACACCCTTGGCGGACGCAAGACGTTCGACCCCGCGCGGCCCGGCTTTGCCGCCATATCGCGCCATCCGCTGTTCCTGGCACTGGCGCTCTGGGCCGGGGCGCATCTGGTGGCCAATGGCGATCTGGCCCATGTCATCCTGTTTGGCAGCTTTGCCGCCATGGCGCTGGCCGCCATGCCCGCCTTCGATGCCAAGGCCCGGCGCGGCTCCGACCTGATCGACCACACGGCGCTGTTTTCCCTGCGCCCGCTTGCCGACCCGCACTGGCGCCGCGCCAACCTGCGCCGCCTGCTGATCTGCACCGCCATCGGCCTGATCCTGTGGATGGGCGCGCTGCATCTGCACACGCTGGTCATCGGCGTCTCGCCCTTTCCGGTCTGAAGTTTGATCCTGCGCAAAGTCGCACCCCGCGAAAAGGCGCATATCACGCGCATGAAACACATTGACCGCCTCAGATCCCTTGGCCTGTTCGACCAACGGGTGCCCCGCTACACCTCTTACCCCACCGCCCCGGTCTTTTCGCCTGCGGTCGGCGCGCCCGACCAGACCCGCGCGCTGGCGGCGCTGGACCCGGATCAGCCGGTTTCCGTCTACCTGCATATCCCGTTCTGTGAACGCCTGTGCTGGTTCTGCGCCTGCCGCACCCAGGGGACAAAGACCCTGTCGCCGGTAGAAAGCTACCTTGGCACGCTGGTGCAGGAACTGGCGCTGCTGAAGGATATCCTGCCCAAAGGGCTGCGCATGGGACGGATGCATTGGGGCGGCGGCACGCCGACGATCCTGCCGCCCGAGATGATTCACCGGCTGGCCCAAGCCGTCCGCGACGTCATCCCGCCCACCGAGGATTGCGAGTTTTCGGTCGAGATCGACCCGACCATGGTCGACCGCGCCAAGATCGCCGCACTGGCCGCCGAGGGCATGAACCGCGCCAGCATCGGTATTCAGGACTTTGACCCGCTGGTGCAGCAATCCATCGGACGCCTGCAACCTTTTGACATCACGCGGGCCTGCGTCGACGACCTGCGCGCGGCGGGTATCCGGTCGCTGAACGCTGACCTCGTCTATGGCCTGCCGCACCAGACCGCTGAACGGCTCGACGATACCGTGTCCAAGGTGCTGGACCTGGACCCCGACCGTGTCGCGCTGTTCGGTTATGCGCATGTGCCCTGGGTATCGAAACGCCAAAAGCTGATCCCCGAGGACGCCCTGCCCGCCGAAGAGGCCCGGCACACGCTGGCGAACCTTGCCGCCGCCCGGTTCACCGATGCGGGCATGACCGCCATCGGCATCGACCACTTTGCTCGCCCCGACGACGGGCTGGCCCGCGCTGCCGCCAGCGGCCACCTGCGGCGCAACTTTCAGGGCTATGTCGATGACACCTGCCCGACGCTGATCGGTCTGGGGGCCTCGTCGATCTCGCGCCTGCCCGATGGCTACGTGCAGAACGCGCCGGCCACTGCCGCCTATATCCAGCGGATCGAGGCCGGACAGCTGGCCGGCGCCCGAGGCCACGTGATGACCGGCGACGACCTGTTGCGCGCCCGCGCGATCGAGATGCTGATGTGTGACTTCCGGCTGGACCGCAGCGCGCTGCTCGCCGCCTTTGGCGCGCAGGCCGCGACGCTGGATGCGCAGATCGCGCTGGTGGGCAAGCAGTTCGGCGATCTTGTCGCCGTGACCGACGCGGCGCTGACCATCGCCCCCGAGGGCCGCGCGCTGACGCGGATCATCGCCAGCGCCTTTGACGCACATGTGCCCGAGGGCATCCGATACAGTCAGGCTTCTTAGGCAGGTCGGGCGGGGGTCACTCTCCCCGCACCAACCGGAACCCAAGGTGATCCGGCGGCAGGCCCACGGCACAGCCGCCGACACTGGCATCGCGGACAAAATCGATCACCGCGGCACGATGCACGCCCCCGGCAATGCGCACGCCGCAATAGGGGGCGGTCTCGGCCACCGTGCCATCTGCCGCAAGGGTCCCGTTCTGCATGCACCCGTCGGTCCATTCCCACACGTTGCCGGACACGTCCGCCAACCCGTTGGAATTCAACCCGAACGCCCCGGCCCGGTAGAGGGCGGGATCGGCCTTGCGGCGCAGGGTGATGCCGTTTTCATAGCTGGCCAGCATCTGCGCACCGGGATCGGCGGCGTCGTAGTCGGGTCCGCTGTCGCCATGGCGCTCGGCTGCGGCCAGTTGCCATTCCGCTTCGGTCGGCAGGCGCCACGGCTCTCCTGTCTGGTCCGCATACCATGCTGCAAAGGCGCTGGCGTCGTTCCAGTTCACCCCGGTCTGAGGCGCGTCCGACAGCACAATCCGAGCCGGTTCACAGGCTCCGTCGGCCACGCAGGCCGCGTATTGCCCGCCCGTCACCTGATATTTCATGATCTCGAAACCCGGCACGGTCATCGAGGCCCGCCGAGGCGTACGCGTCTTGCCGTTTTGCGAAAAATTCCCGAACGGGCGAAAGGCGATCTCTCCGCTGGCGATGCGTACCATGTCGGGTGGTGCAAAGGGCGGCGCGTCGGGGCGCGGTTCCAGCATGGCCATCACGCCCGCCACTCCAAGCAGCGGCAAGAGCAATAAGAGTTTCATCGGTCTCTCCTCGAAAACGCAAGGGGCGCCCGCATCGTGCGACCGCCCCTGCCCTTTCCTTTTGTGCCAAACTCAGAAGGCGGCCAGATCCGTCGGCGCAAGGACCTGTTCCATCAGGTCGTTGTTCCAATCGCCCTCGACCTTCACATGCGCGGTCGCCCCAAGGTTCACTGCCTCGATCAGGTTGTGGTTCACGTAGGCGTAGACCCCCGGTTGCAGGAAGGTGTACAGCGCCGCCCCCGCCGAGCCGCCGCGGATGAACCATGTCTCCATGTCGCGGTCGGGCACGTTGTTGAACTTGCCGTGTTCCCATACCAAGTCCCCATGCCCGCCGATCAGGTGCGGACGGGTGTCGCGGTTGGCCTGGCTGTGGACGAACAGAACCCGCTCGCCGACATTGGCCGTCATCGCATTGTCGCCGGTCAGCGCACCGACCTTGCCATTGAACACCACATGCGTCGGGATCAGCCCGTTCATGACGTCAAGCGTGTCGGGATAGCTTTCGCCCGCATCGGCGTAACGCTTGTATTCGCCGTTTTCATCCTTCGGGATGTAGAACTCGTTCTCGCCGATATAGTAGACGCGATCGTAACCGACCGGGTTGCCCTCGTGGTCCTTCAACCCGTCGCGCGGCAGAACCATGATGGTGCCCGCCATGCCCGAGGCCACGTGCCACGGGATCATGGGGCCGCCCGGCGCGCAGTGATAGACGAAGGTGCCCGGACGGGTCGCCTTGAACCGCAGGATCGTCTTTTCGCCCGGGTTCACATGGGTCAGCGCGCCCCCGCCCAACGCCCCTGTCGCGGCGTGGAAATCGATGTTGTGCTGAAGCAGGTTGTCTTCGGGGTTGATCAGGGTGAGCTCGACATAGTCGCCCTCATGCACCACCATCATCGGTCCGGGGATCGACCCGTCAAAGGTCATGCCCTGCAGGTAAGCTCCGTCATCGACCTCGATCTCCTTTTCGACGATGGTCATCTCGAATTCAACGATGCGCGGCGCGCCCGGCGCGACCTGTTCGTGGTCGTGCACGAAGGGCGGCGCGACCAGTTCGCGCTTGATGCGGGTGAGACTCGACAGATCCGCAGGCGCCGCAAGGGGGGCCGCCACCGTCTCGGTACTGACAGCCTTGGCGAGGATCGGAAGCGACGCAACTCCGGCTGCGCCCATCAGTGCGGCTCTTCTCGTAAGCATGTTCTCATTCCTTCTTCGGTATGTCTGCGCGTCGTAGACAGGGTAACAATCGCGTGTGCGCGGAACGTTGCGGAAATGCAAACTCCATCCAACTTGTCGCGCGTTTGACCGGCGCAGGCAGAGGTCTGCCGGCTCGGTGCCATAAGAAAAGGCAAAGCCCCCACGGGTTGCGCGGGGGCGAAAGCTGAGAAGGTTGTTTTCTCAGACGCGGAGGAGGTCGACCCCGACTTTGCCGAGCAGGTGAAGCCGATCATCGGGCAGGACGACGGCAGCCGTCGACGCCGCATCCGCCACGGCAGCACTGTCGTGCAGGGCACTGATCGGACCGGCCCGAAGCCCGGTTCTGCCATTCGGCGCGAAGATGTGGCCAACCCCGAGAGAAGCCGAGATCAACGTCCCGGCAGCGTCCGAGGTCGCGACAGCCCGGTCCGTCAAGGTCAAGCTGCGCCCCGAAGGCAACCGCACCGGCCAGCCTTGCCCGTTCAAACGCCCCATTGCGCGGATCTCGCCCGCGTTCACCATCACATCGCGTAAGCCTTGTCGGCGCATGAGCCCCGACAGACTGTCCGTGGCATATCCTTGCGCAATTCCGTTCAGCGTCAGGGCCATCCCGGACCGCCCGAGGCGAACCGAATTTTCGTCCATCGTCACACGGTGAAATCCGACCAGACCTTGTGCCGCAGCGATTTCATTAGGCCACGCCGCCCGGCCAACCGCGGCCGCCTTGGCATGGACGTCGAACAGCGGCTGCACGGTCGGATCGAATGCGCCCTCGGTTGCAAGATACATCTCGCGTGCCAGCGATAGCAGGGCCAGCATGTCGGGATCAGGCGCGCGGAACACGCCGTCGCGATTCAGGCGCGACAGGGCGCTGTCAGCGCGATAGAGCGAAAACAGCCCTTCGATACGGGACAGCTCCGCTTCGATGGCGCGAAAGATGGGGGTGGCCTCATCCTCGGACATACCTGAAAGAACGACCTTCGCCCCGGCGCCAAGCGCGGTTCCGCGCCAGACGGCCACCGGCATTCCAGCTGTCAATCGGGTGGCCGCACAAGTTGCGCCAGCCAGTGTCAGAAAACGTCTTCGGGTCAGTGTCATTGGTCTGCTCCCGCATGCGCCTGATGGCCAGACATCTGCGCCATGTCCGGCCTGACATAGGCTTCGGGCACCGCGTCCCACGCAACGACCCGCCCGCCATGGTCCGCCACAAATGCCGCCGCCGCATCGGTGGACCCAAAGGGAATGGCCTCGGGCACCCCCATCCCGCCAAGCCGGTCGCTTTCGATCACAAAGGCCGCGCTGCCAGACGCCAGCCAGTTGTCGAGACCGGGCAAAGCCCAGCTTTCGGCGCGAGACATGTCGGACACGAACACACCCATGACTTCGGCATCGCGTTCCGGGTCATACATATAGGCCACCGCATCAGAGACCTGACTGAACCAAAGCGGCGCGGAATGACCCTTCAGGTGGACCTGCGCCTTGGGACCGGGATGGTCGGCGACGAACATCTGGCAATAGTGGCCAAGCGCCTCATCGGTCATCTCAACCGGGGCAATGGTGGCGATGTCCTCCTTGCAGGCGGCAAGGCCAAGGACGAGGATGGCAAGGGCAACACGTTTCATGGCACGATCCTTTTCGTACGGCGAATGCCAAGTGCCAGCACCGCCGAAAGCCATAGCCCCAGCACAGCAAGCGCCGCTGTCGGCGGAAATGGCAGGGTTGAGGCAAGCCCGTCGATTCCGGCCACCGGCGCGGTTTCGATCAAAGCGAGATTATACAGGCGAAATGCGTCCGCGGGATTGGCCACCACCAGCCAGGGGAAGACCTGTGACGCGAAGATGCCATCGCTGGCCGCCATCACACTGCCGAGCAGTGCCAGATCATAGATCACCACCAGGACCAGCCAAAGCCCCACAGCCGAAGCCGCCGCAGTCGCCGTGCGCCCGGCCATGGCAGACAGCATCAGGCCAAAGCCGACAAAGACCGACCCCAAGACAAAGGCCGTGGCCATCAGGCGTAGCCATGCGGCGATGCCGTCGGACCCGGTGCCAAAGGACAGCGCCAGAAACGCGCCCGCAGCGCCGAAGGCCAGAACAATTGCAACGCCGACAGCCAGCGACTGGGCCGCGAACTTTCCGGCAAATACCTCCCACCGGCGGACGGGGCTGGCCAGTGTCAGGGCCAAGGCACCGCGCTCGATTTCTCCGGCGAAGGAATCGTAGGACATCAACAGTGCGATCAACGGGATGAGGTAGACCGACAGCGTTGCAAGGCTCGCCGCCGTCAGGGTCAGGGCATCGGCGTCCAGCGCCGCCCCCTGCCCTGCGCCGAAAATACCCAGCACCACGGCAAACAAGCCCAGGATGCCGGTCGCCAATCCGACCCACAGGTTGCGCCGGGCCAGCCTGAATTCCTGCGCAAAGATCGTGCCGATACGCGTGGTCATGGCTGATCCCCTTTGGTATCCGAAAAATAGCGGTAGATGTCGTTCAGGCTGGGGGCAAAGACGTCGATTTCGTGCAGGGCCTCCCGGTGGTGACCGAGTTGAAGTAACAGCCCAAGTTTGGCGTCGGGCGCGCATTCGATCTCGAGCCGGCATCCATTCATCCGGCGTCCGCCCAGATCGGCCTGAAGTCGGTCTGCATGCCCCTTCTTTGCGGTCACGCGAATGGTCGTCCGCAGCGCGGCGGCGGCGGCAAGCTCCGCCAATGTCCCGGACGCTCGCAGGCGGCCCCGCGACAGGATCGCAACGCGGTCGGTCTGCCCCTGCACCTCTTCCAACCCGTGCGAAGACAGCAAGACGGCACAGCCGCGCGCCGCGGCCTCGGCGATGACGGTGTAGAAATCGTGGCGCGATACAGGGTCGAGACCGCTTGTCGGTTCGTCCAGCAACAGCAGGCGGGGCGCGCCGATCAGGGCCTGTGCAAGGCCAAGCCGCTGCCGCATGCCTTTGGAATAGGTGCGGACCCGGCGGTCGGCGGCATCTGCCAGCCCGACCCGATCGAGCAGCCCGTCGATCTCGGACCGGGACGCCCCCCGCAGGCCCGAGAAATAGGCCAACACTTCGCGCCCGGTCAGGCTTTGCGGAAAGGACACGACTTCGGGCAGATAGGACATGGCAATCCGCGCCACGTCCGAGCCGGGCCGGTGTCCCGCCACGGTGATGGTTCCTTCACCCTGGGCCAGAAACCCGAGGACCGCCTTGAACAGCGTGGATTTCCCCGCGCCGTTATGGCCCAGAAGGGCCAGACGTTCGCCCGGCGACACGGCCAGTGTCACGCCGTCCAGTGCCTTGAACGAGCCAAAGGACAGGCTGACATCGCGAATGTCGAGAATGGGTTGTGTCATGAGGGATCTCCCTGCGGCAGGCCTGCCCCCTCGGGCGAGACCAGCGGATGACTGTCTATCACGCCCCCGGGCAGCAGGCCCGGAAACCGCGATTGCGACCAGCGGATGAGCTGTACGGCAGGCGTTCCCATCAACAGGCGCGCCGCCGGTTGCGACCAGACCAACTGGTCGATGCTGTCATTGGGGCGATACGGGCTGTCGACCAATCCGTCGCCGTTGACGTCAAAGCCCGCCTGATCGGACCAGTAGTTGCCGCGCGCGCCGTCCGACCATTCCAGCCAGCGGGTTCCGACATATTTCACCTGTGTCCGGTTGCCGACAAAGGCGTTGCCCGTCAGCACGTTACCCTGACTTCCGGCAGTGAAGTGCACGCCGATTCCACAGCCGGCAAATCGGTTGGCGTCAAAGAGGTTGTGGTTGGAGTTATAGACGAACAGGCACTTCTCGCCGCCAGAGCGGACTTCGTTCTGCCGCAGCTCGGCCTTGTTGGCGAAGTTCATGAAAAAGCCGTGGTTGGCGTCGCCTTCGGACAGATTGCGTTCCACGGTCAGCTGGGTCGAATACATGAAGGCAAAGCCCATGTCGTTGCCATGGCTGATGTTGTCCGTCACCTCGATCCGATTGGCATACATCGAATGAAAGGCAAACCGCAGGTCGCTGAAGCGGTTGCCCCGATACACGGCCTCGTTCGAGGTGGTGATGAAGACACCGTCGCGACCCTTGGTGATCGTGTTGTTCTCGACCAGCAGGCCGGGCGCGTTCCAGACGTAAATGCCCGGACCCCGTTCAGGCACCCGAAGGTCGTTGCGGCCCTCGATCCGGTTGCCCCGGATCGTGACACCCCTTGCACCATGCACGTCGATGCCGATCAGGTTGCCGATCAGGGTCACGCCCTCGACCCGCGCGCCCTGCGCCCCCTTCAGCAGGCGAATACCGCTGTCGAACTCGCTGAGCCGCGCACCCGCGCCGGTGATCGTGACGCCGGAAATCGTCACGTCCGGGGCCGTCACCGTGATGACCGATCCCTCGCCCGGACCAGCGATCCGGGCGAGAGGCCCCGTGAGTGTGAGTGGCTTGTCGATCTGCACCGGCCCGGCATAGGTGCCTTCCCCAAGCACCAGTTCATCGCCGGGCCGGGCGGTCGCGATGGCCCGCGCCAGCGCCCCCTGCCCCGGCCGCACCTCGACCCTTTCCGCCAGACAGGCGAACGGCGCGAGGAGCAACACAAGGACCGGGATCAGGAAACGCATGACGGGCCCTCCTCTTACGCGACCGGCTTGACCAGCATCCGGCCGCGCATCTCCATATGGAGTGCGTGGCAGAACCACTGGCAGTAGAACCAATGCACACCGGGCCGGTCGGCGGTGAAGGTGACAGACGCCGTCGCCTGCGGTCCGACCTCGAAGGCTATTCCATGATTACCAAGCGTGAAACCGTGGGTCAGGTCGTCGACCTCGTCCATGTTCGAGACATAGATCGTAACCTCGTCGCCCTGATTGACCTCGAACTTGTCAAGGCTGAAGGCCGGCGCGACCGAGTGCATGTAGACCCGCACCTTGTTGCCGTCGCGGATCACGTCGGCCCCCCAATCCAGATCGACGCCGTCCTTTTCCGCCTGAACCCGCGCCTCTTCCCAAAGCGGATCGGCCCGGTCATAGACCGACGCCGGGTTGACCTTGTCGGCGCGCACCAGAATGCAGTCATGCGGTTCGGCAAAGGTCGGGCCGTCGTGCACCAGCTCCATCCCGCCGCCGGAAATGTCGATCAGCTGATCGTTCTCGGGTTTCAGCGGGCCGACATTCAGGAAGCGGTCCTTGGAGAACTTGTTGAGCGAGATCAGGAATTGCCCGTCCGCCTCCAGCGTCTCGCCCATCGTGGTGTGGTTGTGGCCGGGCTGGTAATGTACGTCGATCTTTTTCAGGATCGGGTCGACATCGGCGCCGTCATAGGCGCGCACCGCGTCTTCGATGTTCCACATCACCATTTGGCTGTCGAGGAACAGCGTGGTGTAGGCGTTGCCCTTGCCATCGAAGGCGGTGTGAAGCGGACCAAGACCCAGTTGCGGCTCGGCCACCACAGCATAGCGCGGCTCTGCTCCGTCGAACACCGCCTGAAGCCTGGTCACGTCGATCACGGTGACGGTGGGGGACAGCTTGCCGTTGATGCACAGGTGGACCTTGTCGGGGGCCATGTTGCAGCCGTGCGGGCTGTTGGAGACCGGAATATAGGCGGTGTATTTCGACCCGTGCCGCCCATCCAGAACCTTGACGCCGTTGTATTCCTTGTAATCCCCGGCTTTGATGCCCGCCTCGATGGCGGCGATGTTGAAGGCGACGACCCAGTCCTGTTCGTTCTCGGTCATCTCGGCCAGCGTCACGCCCTCTTCCGAGTTGTACGAGGTCGAGAAGGCCCACTTGCCCTCGTAATCCGCATCGCAGTTGTCCAGGTTGCCGTCGACGATCACCTGCCAGGCGATCTCCATCGTGTCGCCGTCGATGGCGGTGAAGATCGAATGGTACTGCGTCGGATCATCAAGGATCGCCCCGTCATTCGGCAGCGGGATGCGGTGTTCGCCATTGGCAAAGACATAGCCCGTGCGCGGGTATTTCTGCGGGCGCAGACCGTGGATGTCCGAGGTGTTCGGAATCTCGATGATCTTGTCGGTCTTCATGATGTCGCAACGGATGCGTGCGACGCGGGTGTTCGCCTTGTCGTTGGCGAACAGGTAGCGCCCGTCATAGGTGCCCTCGGTAAAGGACATGTGCGGGTGGTGCAGGTCGCCGTTATCATAGGTGACGCGGCCCCGCTTGGCGAGGAACGCTTTGGTTTCCGGCAGCAGGCCGTCGGTCAGGATCTTGAGGCTTTCGTTGGTCGATCCCCAGCCGGTGGCCGAACAGCGGTTGAACACCGGGATGCGCATTAGCTCGCGCATGGACGGCACGCCGATGATGCGCACCTCCCCGGACTGACCCGAGGACCAGAAGCCATAATAACTGTCCAACTGACCCGGGGCGATGTCTGGCGCACCGGTCGCCGCATGCGCGCTGCGCGCCGAGGCCAGCAGGCCAAGCCCGCCAGTGCCCGCAACGGTGGCCAGCGCCGCCACCCCTGCGGTCCCCTTGAACAGTCCCCTGCGGGAGACGCCTTTGGTTTCGTCTGTCATGATCTTCTCTCCTTCATTTCGCGTGTGAAAGCTGGTTGGGATGGCCGAGGTTCGGCCGTTCGGCATGGGCGGCCAGAGCCGCTGTCGATACCGCATCCTTGGCGCGTCGCTTGTCCGTCTTGATGACGACCGGGCAGCGCGCGTGATCCTGGTAGAGCACCTGGCAATTCAGGCACGAGATGCACTCGTTCGGGTTGATCTCGCCGGTCGGGTGGATGGCATCGACCGGGCAATCGGTGGCGCAAAGCTGGCAGGGATTGCCGCACTCCTTATAGCGCTTGAGCCAGCGGAACATGTGCATCCGCGCCGGGATCGCCAGCCCGCCGCCCAAGGGGCAGACATAGCGGCAGTAGAAGCGTTCGATGAACAGGCCCGGCAGCAGGAAGGCCAGCGCGATCAGCACATAGGGCAACGGGCGCGCGAATTTCAGGATGATCGCGGTCTTGAAGGGCTCGACCTCGGCAAAGCGCTCTGCCAGTTCCAGCGAATAGAGCGACATCCCGAAGAGCCCGAGGAAGATGATGTATTTCACCGCCCAGAGCCGTTCATGCAGCCCCCAAGGCAGTGTCACCTGCGGCACCCGGAACCGCCGTGCGATCTTGTTCGACAATTCTTGCAAGGCGCCGAACGGACACAGCCAGCCGCAATAGGCCCCGCGCGCCCAGAACAGCAGCGCCGCCGCGACCGCGAACCACAGGATGAAGATCAGCGGATCCATCAGGAAGGTGTTCCAGTCGAACTCGCTGAACAGCGCGTTCACCACTGCAAGGATGTTGACGACCGACAGCTGCGCGTTGGCGATCCAGCCGACGAAGACCAGCGTGAACACCAGGTAGGCATTGCGCAGGATGGCAAAATGGCGTGCATTCCGCGTGGCAAAACCCTGAAAGAAGAAGATCCCCGACAGCAGCGCGAGCGCGGTGGCCAGCACGATGACCTGAAGGCGCTTGGTCTGCCAGATGCGTTGCCACAGGGCATCGCGGGCATCGGCGTCGGTCACGTCGGGTTGCGTCTCGGCGGCCGGAGCCGGGGCAATCGTGCGGGTATAGGCTTCGGGCAGTTCGTATCCGAGATCGTAGGTCAGAAAGACCTTCTCGATCGGGCCAACCGCCCGGCTGACGAGGAACTGCAACCGGAACGGCGCGGCAGGATCGAACCCTGCGTCGGCCGGAACGACAAAGAGGTCCATCTCGGTCAGATCGGGCGCACCATCGGCGGCGACCTGTACGATCCGGCTTTGGTTGCGGTCGTGGAACCGCACGGACATGTCGCCCTGGATCAGCTGAAAGCGGTCGAAAATCCCGCCGCGCACATAGCCTGATCCCTTGAACGACCAGCGCCCGGCCCCAAGCACGGCGATGGCTTCGTCGCCCGGTTCCAGCCGCGCCGAAATTTTCTGCCACCCGGCATCGCCCAGCAGAGACCGCCCGATCGCGGGCTGACTGACCACCGCCGTCCAGATATCGACATAGGGATCTGTTTCCGGCCCCAGCTCGGCATTCTTCACAGTCCGAGTGTCGCCAAGCGCCGCGAAATCCGAATTGATCGTGGCCACGTCCAGCGTCAGTCGACGCAAGGCGCCATTGCCCGCCAACTTTTGCCAATCCGCGACCTGACCGGCGTCGCGGTCAATCTCGCGCATAGGCCCTCGCGCCTCGGGTGCGGCAAAACCATCCAGACCAAGGGCCCGCGCCGCCTTGACCCCGGCGCGCAGGATCGAGTCGTCGATCACCATGATGGTGACCGTGGCACCCGAAACGATCTCCAGCTCTTCAGGGTCACGCGGACCGGAAACGCCGCGCAGGTCGAACCCGGTATAGTGTTGGATCACGGCGCGTATCTCAGCCTCGGGGATGCCGACCAGAACGATCGGCTCCGAGTGTTTCAGCAATTGCGCCCCGGTCAGTATGGCATCCGCCGAAATCCCGGCGGCCACGTGGATCGGCTTGCCGGAATACCCCGTAGTTGGGACGAAATCGGACGTCAGGAAAATCCAGCCAACCGTTTCGGTGCCCTTGAGAGCGGGCACAAGACCGTCGTCACGCACTGGCCCAAGGCTGGATGCACCGGGCACAAGGGTGCCGATCTCCAAATTGCCAAGAAACTTGCCGATCAGCGGATCGGCTACCGCCGAAAACGCACCGCCCCACAGCAAGGCCAGCGCAAACAGCATCCGGATCATCAAGTGTCGCATCGGGTCTCGCATCGCCTCGCATCAGGGTCGTCCTGTCAGGCAAGACGTAGCGACGATCGGCTGACCGAAGTTTGCGTTTCCGCAATGTCGTGGACGATTGCGCAGGCCGGAAATGCGAAACGGGGCCTGATCGGCCCCGCTCACTCGTTTGCTTTTCAGTGTCGGCCAGTCAGGCGTCTGAGGTTTCATCCCCATGCTTTCCTTCGCGGATACCGCGCCGGAAGGCCGTCAGACCTTGCCCGACCTCACCCATAATCGAAGAGATCTTCCCCCGTCCGAAGAGCACCACAACAACCAGAAGGATAAGGGCCAGCCCCGGCAAACCGATAGTATTCAACATGATGATATCCTTTTGAGCAGCTCGATCGCGCAAGGCACCGAACATTGAACCATGCCCCGTAGACGGAGCCAGTCCGATCATTGCAGAAGGAGTCCCGTGCGGTCGTTGCGATGCAACAACATTTTGGGCGTTGCTCAGCCCAGTCGCATAGCGGACGGCGTGTAATGGGCGATTATGCGTAGTGCTTCCTTTGCTAACGGACTTGGCGGCATTGCCAACTTATTATCGCCTGATCGAGCGGAGCGAAAGCTCTGCCTGTCAGGCGGTCATTTCGGCAGCGTAGCCTTTCCAGAGGTCGAATG
>NZ_PVTQ01000032.1 GCF_003003355.1 Donghicola tyrosinivorans | reverse complement strand
AGGACGAGCAACAAAAAACATCAAAGCAACCGCTATGGCGGGTCAATTGTCTTGGGCAAAACTGCTTGACTGAGACGCCCCCGTTACCGAAGTCCTGACCCTAGGGCGCGCGGGCTGGGGATGGCAGGAAAACTCTGCATTCACCCCAAACAGGTCGCAGGCGTAAACAAGGGATTTTCGCCGAACTCTCGTGACATCGACAACGCCAAGCGCATCGTGGCAGCCGCAAAGGCCGCGGACGTCCGCGGCGCTTTGCAACTTGATGGCAAACTGATCGACAAACCAGTCGTGGATCGAGCACGGCGCTTGTTGGAAACCTTGGAGAGGCCTCAACCTTGATCCCCGCCATGCCCCTATGGCAACTTGAAAAGCGACCTTTCAACTTTCCAGCATGAGCATGGCCAGCACGTCTGAGCGGTGAACCACGCCCTCAACCTGAGCGCTATTCAACACCGGAAAAACCCGGTGCGGATGTTCGAGGAACATTTCTGCGACATCAATCAGGCTTGCATGGGCCTCAACGCAGATCACTTTGCGGGTCATGTGATCCGCAACCTGACCGGACCACTCACGATGGTAGCAGGCATGCAGCGCGGGCCGGAAACAGTCCTTTTGGCTGAGCAGGCCCTCTAATTGGCCTGTGTTAGACACGACCGGCGCGGCTGCGGCCTTGGCCTCGACAAGGGTGGCCACCGCACGCCGGATCGGCATGGACGGGGTAAGCAAAGGCACGTTACAGCGAATGAGCTTGGAGATTGTCAGATTGGTCATTTGTGATCCTTTTCGATCGCAACAGCCCGTCGCAACGGACAATCTGCGCATCGTGCCGTGACAACCCGTTCTGCCGCGCCGCAGCTTGTGCGGGCGGGGCCCCGCCCCAGCACCGACCCAAGTCCCAGACCGATGGCTGCGACCAAGAAAAACAAGATGCCAAGCAACACTTCCATACCAATCGCCCCTAGACCAAAAAGCCGGCCATAGCCCGCGTATGACGGGTTTCGCCATCTGCGAAGACGAACACCGCGGCAAGTTCCATCGCCTGCGCCATTTCGGGACCGAACTTGTCTCCGGCGGCAAAAAGCGCCGTCGCCCAACCGTCAGCCGTCGCGGCATCCTCTGAGATGACACTGACCGACCGCAAGCGCCCCTGCACCTGTGCGCCGCGACGTGGGTCAATGATATGGCCATAGGTCATGGCCCTTAGCATGTAGCTCTGCGCAGTGATGCCGGACGTGGCAACGGCCATACCCGAAGGCAGCCGGAGGGCTGCGGGCGAAGGGCGATCTGCCGCCGCAGACTCGATGGCAACTCGCCAATCCCGCCCCGAGGGATGGGTGCCAAAGGCCACAAGCTCTCCGCCAAGATCGAACAGGAAGTCTTCAAGGCCAAGGGCGTGCAGTTTGCGCGACCCCTCATCCAAGGCCCAACCCTTTGCGATCCCGCACAGATCAAGCGTCAACGCACCGCTGGTTTTTCCGACGCCTTTCGGCCCAGCCGTGATACCGCGCCAGTCAGGTGTATCGCCGGTCGTGATGGGGCCAAAGCCCCACCGTGCAACCAATGGGCCGACGGTCGGATCAAAGAACCCCTCGCTTTGTTTTGCAATGTGGAGCGCTTTCTGCGTGACCAATTCAAAGTCTTTGTCTTGCAGGAAGGCCCCATCGTGTGTCGCATTGAACTGGCTGATAAGACTGTCCCCGCGATAGGGTGAAAACTGCCTGTCGATCTTTGCAAATAGCGTGTTGATCTCAGTTCCCACGGCTTCAGAGCTGCGCTTAGATGAAAGACCAAAATCAGCCTCGGGCAATGCAACAAGTTGCCAACTGGTGCCGAAAGCCTGGCCCGAGATCGCCTCCATGCCCGCAGCCTGCGCGACATGGGGCAGGATGGAGGCGCCCGCAATCAGGCCAAGCGCGTGGCGGCGTGTGATACCCTTAGTCATCGTCTCAGCCTCCGAAATCGTCATAGAAAATCTGCCCGCGCGGAACGCCGAGCTTGTCCAGCGTGGTCAAAACCGCCGAAATCATGACCGGCGGACCACAGAGGTAGTATTCGCAATCTTCCGGTGCCGGATGCCCCTCCATGCTGCGCCGTAACACATCGTGGACGAACCCAGTGGTCCCAAGCCACCGATCACCCGGAGCCGGATCAGACAGAGCGGGTGTCCATGAAAAGTTGCCGTGCTGCATGGCCAGATCTTGGAACTCTTCGGAATAGAACAGGTCTGCGACCGACCGCGCACCGTAGAAAAACTGGATGGACCGGTGCGTACCGCGCCCCAGTTGCTGATGGATCATCGCCCTCAGCGGTGCCATTCCAACGCCGCCGCCGACAAAGACCATCTCCCGCTGCGTCGGTTGAACGTGGAATTCGCCATACGGGCCTGACAGGCGGATCGCGTCCCCGACTTTCAGCCCGAACATCCAAGAGGACACAAGACCCGGCGGCAGGCTGTCCTCTTTTCCAGCAGGCGGCACAGCAAGGCGAATGTTGAAGACAGCCTTGCCTGCGTCTTCGGGCCGATTGGCCAATGAATAGGCGCGGGTGACGGGTTTGGGCGAACTTGCTTTCAGACTGCGCCAACCAGCGATGTCCCACGCCTCAGAAAAGGCAGGGTCGGTTTCAAGTGTGGCAAAGTCCAAGGTATACGGCGGGGCGATCACCTGCATGAAATCTCCGGCAGAGAAATCGCCCCCGTGATCAGGTGGCAGATCGACAGTGATCTCTCGGATCAGTGGGGCCAGCATTCGGGTGGCCACGACGGTCGCGGGGATAGCCTCGCCCGCGCCAATGAAATCGTCAGGAACCGTGACGGCGCAATCCCCGCGCAGACGTGTCTGGCAGGCCAGCCTGATGTGATCGCGCCGCTCGCGCGGGGAAAGTACGCCGTGCTCGGTCGCCTGCGGCTCGCCCGCGCCCTCTCCGGTGACAGTCACACGACAGAGGCCGCATGTTCCCGAACCACCACAGGCGGCAGGGATACCGACCCCAGCATCGTGCAAGACGCCAAGCAAGCGGTCACCGCGTCGTGCCACCAAATTCAGGGTTTGGTTCACATTGACCAAGAGGTCCACATCGGGGATCAGCACGCGCCGCAGCTTCACAAGAACGATGCTCAAGCCCACCACGAGGGTTACAATCAGGGATGTGGCAAGAAATATCTCTGTCACTGTGCCGCCGCCATTTGTGCAAAGGCTGAAAAGCCCAGTGACATCAGCCCGGTCAGAACAAACGCCATTCCCAACCCGCGCAGACCTGCGGGCAGATCAGCATAGGCAAGCCGTGTGCGGATAGCCGCCAGCATAGCGACGGCTACGGCAAAGCCGGTGCCACTGCCCAACCCGAAGACCGCCGATTGCGCCAGCGAGTAATGTCGCTCGACCATAAAAAGGCTGCCCGCAAGAATTGCGCATTGAACGGTTAGCAACGGCAGGAAAACACCAAAGGCCGCGTGGATCGCGGGGGCATAACGGTCAAGCAGCATTTCCAGAACCTGCACCACAGCAGCGATCACCCCGATGAAGGCGATGAGGGCGAGGTATGACATATCAAGGTCGGGCAGTCCCGCCCAACTCCACGCACCGGGGGCCAGAAGCGCCGTGTAGATCAGGTGATTGAGCGGCACGGTCAGCCCCATGACGCCGATCATTGCAACACCCAGCCCAATGGCCGCCTCCAATTTCTTGGAGAGAGCAAGGAAAGTGCAAAGCCCCAGAAATAGTGTCAGAGGCATGTTGTCCACGAAAGCCGAAAGCAGGAAAAGCTGCCATAGATCGCTCATCTGGTCACCTCCTGCCGCGGGGGTGGGGCGTGCTCTTCGGGCTCGGACTGCTCGATCAGGATAGTGCGTACAGCCCAGACCAGCAGACCAAGAAGGAAAAAGGCCGATGGCGCCAACAGCATCAGGCTAAGGGGCGTAAACCAGCCACCTGCATCTGCCAAAGGCAGGACGGCAAACCCCAACAACTCTCCTCTTCCCAATAGTTCGCGCAAGCTGCCGATAACGATCAGAACAAGCGAATATCCCAACCCGTTCCCAAAGGCATCGATCATCGCGGGCAGTGGCGGGTTGTGCCGGGCAAATGCCTCTGTCCGTCCAAGCACAAGGCAATTGGTCGTGATCAAGCCGACATAGACAGACAACGCACGGCTGAGTTCGGCAAAAAACGCCTGCAATATCTGATCGATGACAATCACCAGAGAGGCGACGATGACGATCTGCACAATCAGTCGGATCGTTTCCGGAATATGACCCCGAATGATGCTGACCAGACCCGCTGCGAGGGTCAACACCACGGTCAGAGCCGCCGACATGGTCAGTGCGGTCGCCATTGATGTCGTCACCGCCAATGCAGAACAGATACCGAGAATTTGGAGAATGACCGGATTCTGATGCACCAGTGGCGACGTTAGCGTGTGCCAAACTCCGGTACGGGAATGCAGTTCTGTCATCGCCTAGAACTCCCCGCGGGCCATCGCTTCAAGCAGAGGGCCATAGCCGTCTGGTCCAAGCCAGAACCGCATCATGCCTGTTACACCGCGTCCAGTGCGCGTAGCGCCCGTGATCCCATCCACTTCGTACGGGCCACCGGCAGCGCCCTGCGCGACCCGAAACCGTACAGTACCTGAAGGATCGCGCATCTGGGTTCCTGCGAACCCTTCCTGCCACGCAGTTTCCTCGATCCGTCCCCCCAAGCCTGGTGTCTCGGACTGGCTGGTCACCGCCAGTCCCGCGACAGTGTTCAGATCGCTCCCTAACGCAAGGATCGCATCTATCTGTCCGCCATAGCCTTGGCCGCTGACCGGCAGCAGAACCAGTGACAACCGAGCATCTTCGTCACGCAAAAGGAAAATCTGCACGAAGTCAGGCCGCTGACCAAGCCCTGCAAGATCCTGCGCGGGGTCCAGCACCAGCCAGTTCGCCGGATCGGCCAAGGCTGCATCCAGCGTGGCCGGAGTCACCGTTTGCGCTGCGCGACCACGATTGAGATCGACAACAACGGTCGACAGCGCACCGCCCGTGGTCTCCAGTAGCGACGCCATGCCCGGAATTCCACGCACCAGCGCCGCAATCCTTGCCGCTTCCTCGGCGGCGCGGTTCGCGGCCTGAATGGGCCGCAAAAGCACCGTTGCCCCGCTTACCAACGCTCCGCAGATCGCAGAGACCAGAAACGCCATCACGACGGTTTTGAAGCGGCTCTCGTTCGGCAGAGCGAGGAGCCGCCGCCAAGGGTTCAAGCTACGTTCTTCCATGTCGTCTCCTCCGAAGAGCAACCCATGCGGCCAACGTGGCTTCGTCAAGCAATGGCACGGCAAGCGATGTAAGCAAGCTGGCAGCAACCGCCATCTGTACCGGTGCAGCGCCTGTCCACGCCTGATGGAACAGGGTTAGCAGGGCGACAAACAGCCCTCCCTGCGCCCAAGCGCCGAACCTGGTCGTCGCGGCAGTGGCCGGATCCGCGACCAGCAGAACAAAAGCAATAGCCGCCGCGATCACGACAGAACCATCCAAGGCGCCAAGTAAGCTTGCCCCGATCGCAACGAAGGATGCGCCCAAGGCCAACCCGGCCGACATCACCCCCAAACCACAGCCAAGAGCGACGGCAGGGATCGCAGCCCAAGCGACGGGAACATCGAACGCAGGCCATTCAAATGAGGGGAAGCCGAAACCAAGGAAAGCAAGGCTGACGGTGGCCGGATTAACCACATTCCGGCCCCAGCCGCCAAACACCAACTCGCCCATGACCACGCCAAAACTGACACCAAGCGCCAGACGCAAAGGGCCGATGTGTTCTGGTGCCAACATGGCAACGGCAAACGCCGTAATCACGCCCGAAAGCGATGGGGCCTGTGCGCGCGCAAGAAGAAAAAGCAGTTGCCATCCGTAGACGATCATCAAAACAAGGAAGGCAACTGACAGATGTCCGCCGTACCAGACCCACGACGCCCCCATTGGCAGGAAACAGGCCAGCAACAGCATCGCGACGGTCTCGCGTGTCCATATCCCCCCGCTCATTCCACATTTTCCTTGTGAATACGATCAAGCAGGCAACGCACCTGCGCCATGATCTGCCCCTTTTCGCCCAGCGCATAATCGGCAAGGGCCAGATCTTCCTCGAGCAAAGAAAGCAGCCCTAGCCGTTGCGCGCCTTCCTCATCACCTGCACCAAGGGCACGTACCAGAGGCGCTGCGGGCAGCGCCGCGCCCAGCGCCTGCGTCAGCGCAGCCGTGGGAATAATCGGGACCGGACGCGGCATGTGAACAAGCGCATCGACCAGCCAGTGCCGTGCGGTCGTGCGGGACTGTGCGGGGACAACGGCCACCTGACGGTCGGGTATCCCCAACCACGAAGCCCGCCGCCCATCTAGCAACCCGCCGGAAAAGGTCTCGACTGGTCCCGGTGCGACCAGCCGCCGTGTCAACTGCCGTATGTCCGCACCTAGGTGTGTCCGAAGACTTTGCCCATGAAGCAGGCCTTCGCCGGAGATCCTGATCAATCGCATCTGGGGCAGCACCCCAGTATCAAGCAGCTCGCCCAGATCCGCCACATCTTCTGCACGGACATCCCAGACCGGGCTGCCGACCCCCGCAGGGCAGTGACGGTGACACAGGATTCCCGCCGATCCCTGCGGATGCCGCACCCCATGCAAAATTACCTGACAAGGCGCCTTACCAAGGTCGTCGGGCAGGTCCGCATCTGTCGTACAGAAGAAGACCTTTCCTTCGGTCAGTTGGGACAAAGCCGCCAACCCCCGCTGCAAGGACTTTGTACGCCCCTCCAGCGCGCGCTTTGCATTCGGCGCCCCCGGACGGGTATCCGATCCCGTGACAAGGATCGCCACTGGGACCTCAGTTTCCGCTGGCATGCCCCCGAACGGACGTTGGCGTAGGCGCGGCCAAAATCCGGAAGCCATCATTAGCCGCCGCAGTCCGCTCGCGTCAGCGGCGGACGCAGTATCATGCTTTGTGACGGCGTCACCGGCACGAAACAAAACGATCTCTGAAAGCTTCTTTCCTGGTAGCAATCGCACATGCGCAACCATGCCAGAAATCGGGGCAACAAGTTGAATTCCGGGTGCGTCTTGTAACGTCGCCACTGCTTGCCCACGTGCCACTGTGTCACCTTCGGACACAAGAACCCTGACCCGCAAAGGCGGCCCCGAAGGCGCGCGGACGACAGCCTCTTCGGTCGTGATCTCTGGCACTTCCGACAGCTCCGGCGGCCCCGGAAACCGAGGGACAAGCCCAGCAGTACGCTCCCAAAATCCCATCGCTTTCCCCGCAGATGGTATAAAACACAGGCCAATTACCTTCACCGCACTCCGAAAAGCGCAATAAATACAACTCTAAGCCGAATCTGGATGTCGAGATATGACACAAATCAAGGGCACCATTAGGGTTCTGGGCGATACTGATCTTAGTCGATACGCGACGCTTATGTTCCTAGTGACCGGAGGCCGATCATGCCGCGACTTCTCGAAACTCTACGTGCAGCGCAGAAGACCTTTTCTAGAAAATTTGCCATCTGCATCGTTCTGTCTTGCGCCATCACGGGCGCCGCAAACGCGCAAAGCGAAAGCGCACAAGATCCAGCTGCAGAGCCAGAAACCATCACACCATTCGTCTTGCCAAAATCCGGCCCGTTTGAACCGTCAGGCATCAAGATCGAAAACAATGCAGCAATATCGGACTGGTTCCGCTCTGCACATGCCCGCTCTGCGGACGAGGCGTTTCGGCACTGGGACGAGGAAGGTGAGGTCGATGAACGCTGCGCCTCCTGCCACTCTGGCGAGGGCTTTCGCGACTTTCACGGGCTTGACGGGACAACGGTCGGTGCGATCGACGGAACGATCGATACGGGCGGCGTCGTGGATTGCGGAACGTGCCACAACGCCGGACTGGCCGATGTGCGCGAGATCAGCTTTCCCAGTGGACTGGTGCATCCCGTCACCGGAGTCGAGGCGGCCTGTCTGACCTGTCACCAAGGCCGCAATGCTGGGCGTGACGTCAGCGCCAAAATCGATGGCCTGCCGCTAGACACCCCTGATGCGTCGCTGCGATTTATAAATCCCCATTACGCCACCGCAGGTGCCACTTGGCTAGGCGGCTATGGCGCGGCTGGGTATCACTACGACGGGCATGAATATTCAGGTCGTTTCTTTCACGCCCGCCCCGTCGCAACATGCAACTCATGTCATGAACCCCATACGCTAGAAGTCGCAGCCGAGCCCTGCCAGACCTGCCATCTGGCTGAAAGTATCGCCGACATCCGCATCGCGCGGCAAAGTTATGACGGTAGTGGCAACCTCCGTGTCGGGATCAAGTCCGACATCGAAGCCAATGCAGCAACGCTGATGGCCATGATCGAAGCCTATACCGATCAGGTCGCGGATTCGCCTGTCATCTACGATGGCAGCCACTATCCCTATTTCTTTGCAGACCAGAACCGGGACGGCGCGATTGATACAGCAGACGGCCAATCGGTTGCTTATGCTTCATGGACGCCTCGCAGCCTACGAGCGGCCTTCAACTGGAAACTTGTCACGGCCGATCCGGGCAACTTCGCACACAACCCTGTCTATGTTCTGGAACTGCTTCACGACTCGATCATGGACCTAGGCACTGCCATCGGGATCGATGTCGAGAAAATGAACCTGCGCCGCTGAGACTTGTGTTTTCCGGCCAGTGCCACGCCTGCGCTTTTAGGTCAGATTGAGCCGCTCATCTGAAAACCTCAGCAGGCGTGCGCATTGCGCTTTCCCGATGATGCCACCAGCCCGTCACCGTGATCAAAGTTCGGAAAATCCAGCCCTAAGCGGTCCTAAATACGCAGGCAGGGTTCATTGCGGCCTACCTTCAGGCCAAAGTTATTTGGGCATCTATCGCGCATGGTCTCAGACGAACCGCATCTCTACCCCGAACGCCTCGACCACGGTTCCGGCAAGAGACTGATCCGCCGCGACTGAAAAGCTGACCGGTCGGTTTCCGACGCCCTGATTGACCTTGATCACGCCCCCCTTTGAAAGATCGAAAGACGTGTCACCATTTACCCCGCTAAACGCCCGCAAAAATCCGGTGTGCGACGCAGGGGCGGCTGCTTCCAGAGTAACCTCGGTCACATTGGTTGCACCGTTTTGATGCTGTTGCAGATCGCGGTTCCAGAAGGCTTCGGGAAAATGCTGCTGGCAAACGAAGAATGCTGCGTGCAAGCCTTGGTCGATTGCGAATGCCAGCGTGAATGCCACATGCGTTGCCGAGCCATCAGGCCGCTGGCCTTTCCTCTCAAAGAAAAAAGGCGCGAAATCCGCGATCCCCGCCTTAGCGAACGCTTTGCTGTCTGCCTCTGCATCGTCACTGTCCAGAACAACCATCGCCAGCCCTTCGCGCCGCGCAAGGTAATCGCGCACATAGGCACCAAAACTAAAATGATTGGGCGCGTGGGGCGGAATATCGGCATTTTTGCCAACGGTGATCAGTTCCAGAAACGAACTTTGGAACTGGACCAAGGCGTTCTCGGTGCCCCATGCATGGCGGTTGCGGGCACCGACGGTGAACCCAAGACCGCGATAGAAATCGGCCGCGGCATCCAGATCGTGGACAGCCAGCACAAGGTGATCAATGCGGCGGGTCATGGGCGCTCCTCCAGTTGCGTTTGCACCATACATTCAGCCCAGCGCCCTCTGATTTCCAGTATGGAATGACCGCCAAGGCAAAACACATTCAATCTGGGGCTAGAACTGCCGCCTACCCCTTCACCCGTTCGGATTTGGGGTCGTACATGGGGGCTAGGCTTGCTTCGGCCTCATAGATGCGGCCCGCCACGTCGATGGTGTAGCGCGATGCCAACATCTCGGCCCCTGTTTCATCGGGACGGCAGGGCACATAGCCAAGCCCAACCGCACCGCCAAGCGCGTGACCGTAATTGCCAGAGGTCAGATAGCTGACGATCTTACCATCCCGCAGGATCGGCTCGTTATGGAACAAAAGCGGTTCTGGATCGGTCAGGCGGAATTGCACCATCCGGCGGGTCAGACCTGCCTGACGCTTGCGCAGCACCGCGTCGCGCCCGATAAAGTCGCCCTTTGCTGTCTTCACCGCAAAACCAAGGCCGGCCTCCAGCACATGATCCTCATCCGTGATGTCATGTCCGAAGTGGCGATAAGCTTTCTCGATCCGGCAACTGTCCATCGCGTGCAGACCGCATAGCTTCAGCCCCACATCCGCACCCGCCTCCAGAATGGTTTCGAACACATGGGCCGCCTGATCGGACGAGACATAAAGCTCCCACCCAAGCTCGCCCACGTAAGTGACGCGATGCGCACGGGCCAAGCCCATACCGATTTCAATTTCCCGCGCTGTGCCAAAGGAATGCGCTTCGTTCGAGAAATCGTTGGGTGAGATTTTCTGCATCAGTTCGCGGGACTGTGGCCCCATCACCGGAAGCACAACCTCGGCAGAAGTGACATCGGTAATCGTCACCCATTCGTCGGCCACATGGCTGCGCAGCCACACCAGATCGCGCTGCAATGTCGCCCCCGGCACCACAAGGAAATAGGCAGTTTCCGACAGGCGCGTGACGGTCAGATCACATTCGATCCCGCCGCGCCCGTTCAGCATCTGGGTATAAACGATCCGCCCCGCAGGCACGTCCACGTTATTGGCACAGAGCCGTTGCAGGAAGGCCGCCGCATCGCGCCCCTCAACCCTGATCTTGCCAAAGCTGGTCATATCCAGCAGCCCCACCCCTTGGCGCATGGCCATATGCTCGGCCCGTTGGTTGTCGAACCAGTTCTGCCGCTTCCAGCTGTAGCGGTATTCGCGCTCTTGGCCGTCATTGGCGAACCAATTGGCCCGCTCCCATCCGGCGACCTCACCAAAGACCGCCCCTTGGGCCTTCAGATGTTCATGCAGAGGCGAGCGGCGCACACCCCGTGCGGTTGCCATCTGCCGGTAGGGAAAGTGATCGGCATAGAGCAGCCCCAGTGTCTCGCTCACCCGTTCTTTCAGATAGCGGCGGTTCTTCTGGAAGGGCTGCGCACGGCGGATGTCCACTTCCCATAGATCGAAGGGCGGCTCTGCATCATTCATCCATTGGGCCAGCGCCATCCCTGCCCCGCCCGAAGAGACAATCCCGATCGAGTTATAGCCCGCCGCGATCCAGTACCCGCGCAGGTTGGGGGCCTCTCCCAGATAGTAGCGATCATCGGGGGTAAAACTTTCCGGTCCGTTAAAGAACGTGTGAATGCCCGCTTCAGCCAGCATCGGCATCCGCGAGACCGCCTTTTCCAAGATCGGCTCAAAGTGGTCAAAGTCCTCGGGTAGCTGGTCAAAGCAGAAGTCTTCGCTGATACCCTCCATGCCCCAAGGCTTGGCTTTGGGTTCGAACGCACCCAGCAGGATTTTCCCAGCATCCTCTTTGTAATAGGCGCATTCGTCAGGCACGCGCAGGACAGGAAGTTGCGCCAGATCGGGGATGTTTTCAGTGACGATATAGAAATGCTCGCAGGCATGAAGCGGTAGCGTCACATCGTTCTGCGCCGCAAGATCACGGCCCCACATGCCACCACAGTTGACCACATGATCCGCAGCGATGTGACCCTTTTCACCGTTCGCTTCCCAATCCACGCCAGTGACGCGGCCCTCTTTGGTCGTGACTTTGGTAACCTTCACCTGTTCGATGATCTTGGCCCCGCGCATCCGCGCCCCTTTGGCCAATGCCAAAGCGATGTTGCCTGGGTCCGCCTGCCCGTCCAGCGGCAGATGGACACCGGCCACCACATCTTCAATGTTCAGATGAGGGTAACGGGCCGACACCTCTGAAGGGGACAGCTCATTCACATCCACGCCAAAGGCCCGTGCCAAAGCCGCCTGCCGGAAAATCTCTTCGCGCCGCTCTTCGGTCAGCGCCACAGTGATCGACCCGCATTGGCGGAACCCCGTGGCAAGGCCGGTCTCTTCCTCAAGCTTGGCATAAAGATCTGCCGAATATTTCGCCAGCCGCGTCATGTTCTGGCTGGCCCGCAACTGGCCGATCAACCCTGCCGCATGCCATGTGGTCCCCGAGGTCAGTTGCTTGCGTTCAAGCAGAACGATATCCGTCCAGCCCAGCTTGGCCAGATGATAGGCCACAGAGCAGCCTGAAATGCCCCCTCCAATGATAACGACGCGGGCCTTGGCGGGAACTTCGGTCATGTGGGCATCCAGATTTGCAAAGAGAGAATAGGTGCAGATCGCGATGACGACTCGTGTCTTCGCTCCTTTAGATAGCCATCGCCAAAATGAAAAAACAAATCATTTTTTCATTTTTGTGCCGTTTTGTCGTGAAAAATCCTTTGAAATCCTCATGGAGATTGAATTTCTCACTCAGCCCATGCATACGCGAAACAGAAGAAGGAGTGCCGTATGGGCCATCACGTTGGCGATGATATTCGTTCACTGCGCAAGACGCGGGGGATGACGCTGGCGCAATTGGCGGCTGATGTGGGACGCTCTGTCGGCTGGCTCAGCCAGATTGAGCGCGGCCAGACCACGCCATCCGTGCGCGATCTTGGCCAATTGGCCGAACGGTTAGAGGTAAATCTAAGCTTCTTCTTCCGCTCCTCGTCCCGCGCCGAAGAGGAACAGGGCTTGGTCCTGCGGGCAGCTGACCGCCCGACAATCGGCTCTACCGAAAGCGGGCTGACCGAAGACCTGTTATCGCCCACCCTCAGCGGTGCGTTCGAGATGATCCGTTCAGTCTTCGCCCCTGGCGCAACCAGCGGCGGGCTGTGCAAGCCCCGCGCGACCGAAGACGGCGGCGTTCTGATCTCTGGCGCATTGACCCTGACCATTGGCGAGACCGAACTGCACCTGAACACCGGCGACAGCTTCCAGTTCCGCGAGACACCCTATGCTTGGCGCAACGACGGTACAGAGCCCGCCGTCGTTATCTGGATCGTCGCCCCGCCGATTTATTGACGGGGCATTCTGTCTACAGGGTCAGGCGTTGCGTGCCCTCAGCCTATAAGCCGAACGACTAAGGCATCGCACCTATCTGCGGGGCGCACGCCGCCGTACTGTGTCGGGACGCCCGCCAATCGACATGGCCGCATCCCCCCGCGGGGTGCGAGCGATCACTTTGCCTTTCGAAACCACCACCAGACGCGCTGGCCGTAGCCGCAGGGCATCCACAGGACCGCTTGCGTCCAGCACCACCAATGAGGCCAAAGCCCCTTTGCGCAGCCCCAGATCATCAAGCCCCATGATCTGCGCGTTGGTCTCGGTCACCATAGTAAAACACCGCGCCATTTCGTCGGGGTGGGTCATCTGCGCAACGTGCATTCCCATGAAGGCCACATCCAGCATGTCGGCGGTGCCCAGCGAATACCACGGGTCCAGAACGCAGTCCTGTCCCCAGCCGACGGTAATCCCTGCGGCCTGCATTTCCTTGACTCGCGTCAGGCCACGGCGTTTGGGATAGGTGTCATGGCGCCCCTGAAGCACGATGTTAATCAGCGGGTTCGGAATGGCGGCGATTTCAGCCTCAGCGATCAGGGGCAGCAGCTTGGACACATAGTAGTTGTCCATCGAATGCATCGAGGTCAGATGCGATCCAGCCACCCTGCCCTTTAGCCCGAGGCGCTGGGTTTCATAGGCCAGCGTCTCGATATGGCGGCTATGGGGATCGTCGGTTTCATCGCAGTGGATATCCACGCGCAGACCCCGATCAGCGGCGATCTGGCATAGGTCGGCCAGACTATCTGCGCCCGCCTGCATGGTGCGTTCGAAATGGGGAATGCCGCCGACAATCTCGACACCCATGTCCAGCGCACGTATCAAGTTCTCGCGCCCGTTGGGGGCGCGGTAGAGGCCATCCTGCGGAAAGGCCACCAGCTGAAGGTCGATATAGTCCTTCACCTTCTCGCGCACCTCTAGCATGGCGGTGGCGGTATTCAGGTGATCGGGCGTCGTGTCCACATGGCTGCGGATCGCCAACAGCCCCATCGAGGCCGCCCAGTCGCAATAGGTCAGCGCACGCTCGACCATCTCGTCCACCGTGGCGATGTCGCGCAGTTCTCCCCACAGGGAAATCCCCTCTAGCAATGTGCCAGAGGCATTCACCCGCGGCAGCCCGTAGCTAAGCGTAGCGTCTAGATGGAAGTGGGGATCGCAAAACGGCGGCGACACCAGATCGCCCGCGGCATTGATAACCTCAGCAGCCTCTGCTTCGATCACCGGCGCAATCTCGGCAATCCGGTCGCCTTTGATTGCGATATCCCTGACCGAGCCATCCGGCAGCGTGCCGCCTTTTACCAAGAGATCGAACATCATCGGGTTCCTTTATTGAACGGCACCATCAAGGCCGCAGGCACCTGCGCACTGCGGGACATCAGGACCAGTGCCAGAATGGACAGCACATAGGGCATCATCAAGAAAATCTGGTAAGGGATGACCGTACCCAGACTGGTCTGCTGCACGCGGATTTGCAGGGCATCGAAGGCGGCAAACAGGATCGCGCCCAAAACCGCTTTGCCCGGTCGCCACGCGCCAAAGACCACCAGCGCGATGCAAATCCAGCCGCGCCCCCCGACCATATCAAAGAAGAAACTGTCAAAGGCGGACATGGTCAGAAAGGCACCGCCCACGGCCATAAAGCCGCTGCCCACGATCACCGCACCCATACGGATCGCCGTCACTGACAAGCCTTGCGCCGCAACGGCTGAGGGGTTCTCGCCAGCGGCTCTGACCGCCAGCCCCAAAGGCGTGCGGAACAGGACCAACCCTGTGATCAACGCCAAGACGAACGCCGCATAGGTCAAAGGTGTCTGCGAAAACAGCGCAGGCCCCAGCAAGGGAATGTCCGACAGAAGTGGGATTTCATAGGGCTGGAAGGCTTGGATTTTCGGCGGGGACGAGACCTCGGGCAGCACAACGCGATAGGTGTAGAAGGTGACAGAGGTCGCCAGCAGCGTGATCCCCACGCCCACCACATGCTGCGAAAGGCCAAAGGGCACGGACAGCACCGAATGCAGCGCGCCAAACGCCATGCCCACCAACAGCGCCACCGCCACGCCGCCCCAAAGGGGCAGGCCCGCCCAGACAGAAATCCATCCGGCAAAGGCACCCGCGACCATGATCCCCTCGATCCCGAGGTTCAAGACGCCCGCCCGCTCGCAGATTAGCTCGCCGATGGTGGCGAAGATCAGAGGGCTGGCGATACGGATCGCCGCCGCCCAGAATGAAGCTGACAGAAGGATGTCAAACAGGTCCATCAATCCCTCCTGACACGAAACTTGGTGAAGAGGATTGCCAGCACCATCAGAAGCAACGCCGAGGCCAGCATGATGTCCGCCAGATAGGTCGGCACACCGATGGCGCGGCTCATGCTGTCTGCACCCACAAAGATCATCGCCACGAACAATGATGCCGCGACCACGCCAATCGGGTTCAACAGCGCCAGCATGGCCACGACGATGCCCGTGTAGCCAAAGCCCGGCGACAGATCGAGGGTGAGCGAGCCCTTCAGCCCCGCCACTTCGGAAAAGCCCCCCAGTGCCGCCAGACCACCGGACAGCAGCGCAGTCTTCAGGATGACTGCGGTCACAGGAATACCCGCGAAGCGCGCAGCTTCGGGGTTCTGCCCGACGGCGCGCATCTCAAACCCCAGCGTGGTTTTCCGGTCGATGATCCAGACCGAGACCGCACAGATCAGGGCCAGCGCAAAGCCCCAATGCAGCCGCAGCCCTTCGACGATACGTGGCAGGCGGGCCTCGGGCACAAGACGGGATGACTTGGGCCAGCCCATCCCCATCGGATCTTTCAGCGGCCCCTCCAGCAGGTAAGAGACAAACAGCAGGAAGATGAAGTTGAAGAGCAACGTGGTCACGACCTCATCGACGCCGAAGCGGGTCTTCAACAAGGCAGGCACCAGCAGCACAACAGCCCCCGCCAAAGCTGCGCCAATTGCCAGCGTCGGTAGCAGGACCGGCGCGGGCCATGCCAAGGCACCGGTGCCAAGAACCACCGTGATCACCGCACCCGCATAAAGCTGCGCCTCGGCCCCGATGTTCCAAAGCTTGGCGCGGAACGCCACGGCCACCGCAAGACCCGTGAAGATGAGAGGGGTGGCACGGTTCAACGTCTCAAGCAGCGCAAACTTCGATCCCAACGCGCCCTTAAAGATCAAACCGAAGACGGCAAACGGATTGCCGCCAGCGATCTGCGCCAAGAGGGCCGCGATCAAAAACGAGGCCGCAATTGCCACAGCAGGTGGCAGCAGCCGCCTTTGCAGGCTAGGCTGAGATATAGGTTCAAGACGCATTCTTAAGGCCCTGATGTAAAATTATATTTACAGGTTCTGTAAATGGGCAATCCGCGCCAAAAGCATCCTCGGATGAATGTTGATAGAAAAAATTAAGATGCATCCTCAAACCCTTGACCTGCCATCCATTTTCCCAATTCAGAGGCAGAAATTGCCCCCCGCGCGAACGCAGGGCTAAGGCGTCCCTCGGACATGACGTGAATGGTGTCGGAAAGCTTCATAATCTCGTCCAGATCTTCAGAAATCAGCAGCACCGCCGAGCCGCCTTCCCGTGCTGCTGCCAGCCTTGAGTGGACATAGTTCACTGCCCCGATATCAAGCCCCCGCACCGGCTGGTTGGCCAGAATGATCTGCGGGTTTTCCTCCAGCACGCGGCCAAGGATCAGCTTTTGCATGTTGCCCCCCGACAGCAGCCGGATGCGGGTCTCTGGCCCCGGACAGCGGACATCATAGGTCTGGATCAGATGCTCTGTATGTTGGCGCGCTTTGGTCCAGTCCATCCAGCCCGCGCGGGCGAAATCGCTTTGATAGGTCTCAAGGATCGCGTTCTCGGTCAGGTCGAAATCAGCGATAGTTCCGGTCTTGTGGCGGTCCTCAGGGATACGTCCTATGCCATGGGCAATCGCTCTACGCGCATCCCATTTATCGGGCGCTTTGCCCGCGATCTCCATCCGGCCAGACTGCAGGGCCAGCACACCGCTGATCAGATCGGATAGCGCCCCTTGCCCATTGCCCGAAACACCCGCGATCCCCGTGATCTGCCCCGCAAACAGGGTCAAGTCTGCATCGCGCAGCGCCCCAGCCGAGGCTTTCGACAGCGTCAACAAGGCCGGTCCCGCAGGCATGGCAGGTACGTCCGGCGTGCCCACATCACCGCCCACCATGATGCTGGCCAGCTCTTGCGGATGCGTCTCTGCCACTTGCCGCTCGGCCACCAGACGGCCATGGCGCAGGACCAACACGCGGTGCGCAATCGCCATCACCTCATGCAATTTGTGCGAGATGAAGACGATCGACAGGCCCATCGCGATCGCCTCACGCAGGGTCGCGAAAAGCGCGTCGGTTTCCTGCGGGGTAAGAACGGCTGTGGGCTCATCCAAAATCAGAACCCGCGCCTCACGGTAAAGCGCCTTCAGGATTTCGACCCGCTGGCGCTCGCCCACGGTCAGGTTGCCCACCCGCGCATCAGGATCAACAGCCAGATGGAACCTTTTCGACAGATCGCGGATCTTCGCTTTGACCCGCGCAGGACGTAGGCTGAGCGCGGCCAAACCTTGGGTGCCTAGCGTGATATTCTCCCACACGGTCAGGTTATCGGCCAATGTGAAGTGCTGGTGGACCATGCCCACACCCGCATCCAGAGCGGCACGGGGCGCACCGGCGGGCAAGGGCTGGCCGAACGCCTCGACCACGCCCTCATCGGCGGAATACTGGCCGAAAAGGATGTTCATAAGGGTCGTCTTGCCCGCGCCGTTTTCGCCGAGCAGCGCGATCACTTCCCCCTCATAGAGGGAGAAGCTGATGCCTTCGTTGGCGGTCACAGATCCGAACCGCTTGGTGATCCCTTCCATGCGCAGAACAGGTGTGCCCCGTTCCGCGCCCTGTCCAACTGCCGTCATTTACGAGGATTTCGGCTCTTCGTCGTTGATCGTCACCGTATATGCTCCGGACTTGATTTCTTCGGTGCGCTTCGCGACCAAATCCAGTGCTTCTTGGGGGATTTTGCCCTCGAACGTGCCATAGGGGGCCAGCGAACAACCGCCCTCTTTCATGAAGGAATAGGTGCCGTAATCTTCGGCGGTAAAGGTGCCCGCCTGAACTTTGGCGATGGCCGCATCAAGCGTCGGCTCAAAATGCCAGATGGCCGAGGCAACCACGGTGTCCGGATAATCGGGCTGGGTGTCGATCACGTTACCAATCGCCAGAATGCCCTTTTCCTTCGCCGCGTCCGATACACCAAAACGTTCAGCATAGAGCAGATCAGCGCCGTTTTCGATCATCGCATAGGCCGTCTCTTTCGCTTTGGGCGGATCGAACCAGCTGCCAATGAACGAGACCTGGAACGCGATGTCGGGGTTCATCTCTTTCGCGCCCGCCATGAAGGCGTGCATCAGGCGGTTCACCTCGGGGATCGGGAAGCCACCGACCATGCCGATCTTGCCGCTTTCGGACATGGCCCCTGCGATGATCCCCGACAGATACGAGGCATCCTGAACGTAGTTATCAAACACCGACAGGTTCGCCAGCGCGGGGTCTTCCTTGAAGGACGAACCCATCAGGAAAGCGACATCCGGATAATCGGCGGCAACCTCACGGGCCTCTTGCTCGACCCCGAAAATCTCGCCGATGATCATGTCATAGCCCTGCTCGGCATATTCGCGCATCACACGGGGGTAGTCGGTGTTGGCGGTGTTTTCCGAGTAGGTGTATTCAATATCCCCACGCTCTTGCGCAGCGACGGCGGCGATATGGATGCGACTGACCCACTGCTGCTCAACAGGCACCGTGTAGATGCCAGCAACTTTCAGGACCTTCGCCTGCGCAAATGCCCCTGCGGGCAGCGCAACCGCCACCGCCGCGCCGGCAATCGAGGATTTCAGGAAGGATCGACGCGATTGGATGTGAAACGGGGTTTTACGCACAGTTAAGGTCTCCGACGCTGGAAGTGAAACTTTGACCAATTGGTGCATTTTCATATTTTCAGGTCAAATCTTTCACATGCTGACGGGCCTTTCGGGCTTAGTTTGCAAGCAATTCGATTAAAAATCAGGCACAATCTTGGATTGATTATCAGATTGTTCGCTCATTTTTTAGGACACAACTGACACCGCGCAGCTTCCCGGTGTCAGGATTCTTTCGGCGACAGGTTATCAGTCGTGACACGTCGCTGGCGGGACGGCGTTGATCCGTCCCGCTTTACTGCTATCAAGCATCGTGATGCTGTCGTGAATCTTTCGGGGCCTGCCCACGCTGAGACATCCCGTAATCGCGCAGCACATGGGCTACGCGCAGACGGTAATCTTGCAGCAGTCCGGAACGCCCCTGGACTTGGGCCGCACGATGGTCTTCCATCTGCCGCCACGCCTGCACGGCCTGCTCATCACGCCAGAACGACAGAGAAAGCAAGCGTTCGGGATCGGCCAGAGATTGGAACCGCTCGATCGAGAGAAATCCGTCGATCCCGTCCAACAAAGGCCGAAGGTCAGCAGCTTTGCCAAGATAGACTGCGCGCTGACCCTTGGCGGGGACCAGTTCAAAGATCACCGCGATCATGGCTGGGGCGCCGACAGAGTGACAGGCTCAAGGAACGTCCGTTCTTCTGACAGGATGAACCGCTGCGCCATCGCCATACGGAAATTGTCTGCACCCGCAGCATCTGTCCGCAAACGTGCACGGTAGGCTTCATACTCGGCCAGCGACGGGAACGAGATCATCGCCAGTGCGATATCACTGGTGCCTTCATGGGGCAGCCAATAGCCGTGCAGATCGCCGCCGCAGGCAGGAATGATCGTCAACCAGTTGCGGGCGTATTCAGCAAAGGCCTCGCGCTGGAAGGGGTCGATCCGGTAGCGAATGCAGCATGTGATGGTCATCGGGGTCTCCTATGTGTGAATGCCCCCGTGCTAGCCCATCTGGGCCTGCTAAAGTTTCGGTCTGGGCCGAAGCATTCCCGCCCATGATCATGCTATGCTCCCTTCACAAAGGAGACCCGCCATGCGCCATGGACCTGACATCGCCCCGATCGCCGCCATTATCGGAGACCCTGCCCGCGCGGCCATGCTGGTGGCCCTGATGGATGGCCGCGCCTTGACCGCAGGCGAGTTGGCCCATGAGGCGGGCGTCACCCCGCAAACCGCCTCAGGCCATCTGAACAAGATGACAGACGCCGGCTTGCTGGTCGTACGTAAACAGGGGCGCCATCGGTATGTGGCACTTGCGGGGGATGAGGTTGGACAGGTGCTGGAGGCCTTGATGGGCGTCGCCGCAGCAACTGGCCACGGCCGCACCCGGACCGGCCCGAAAGAACCCGCCTTGCGTGCTGCCCGCGTCTGCTACGACCATTTGGCCGGAGAGCAAGCCGTCGCCCTGCTGCGCGGATTGATCGACCAAGGGGCCATTCTGGATCACGGCGACACGTTGGAGCTGACCGATATGGGGACCGCCCGCTTTGCCGCGTTTGGAATTGACCTGGCCATCTTGCGCAAATCACGCCGCCCTGTGTGCCGCGCCTGTCTGGATTGGTCAGAGCGGCGGTTTCACCTAGGCGGCAGCCTTGGCGCGGCGGTTCTGACCCAGATTTACGCGAAGGGTTGGGCCAAACGCGAAGATGGCTCGCGCGTGGTGACATTCACGGATCAAGGCATGCAGGCCTTCTCAGATGCCTTCGGGATCAATTAATCCCCACGCCCACCTGCAATTCACTATAGGGGCATACGTCGTCTTCGAACGGAACATGACGGCGCCGGAAGGATTTGTCTGGGACCACTTCGGGCGCAGAAATCCGGTCCATGCGGAAATGGCGGAAATCTTCGCGCGCGGGGTCCCAGCCCACCAGATACCAAAGCGGCGGCAGGATCAGCATCGCCTGCGGTTCGACCTCGCGGGTGGTTTCACGCCCCTTTCCGTCGCGATAGGCAAACCGTAGAAAAACCCGCTGCAGAAACGCGGCCTCAAATGTGGGCAACAGGTCGCGATCCATCTGGCCCATGTTTGACAGGTCCTGAAGGGGCGAAAGCTGACCGATGTGCAGACACTCCAGAAAAGCCCTCAGATTTTTGATCTTCTCAGGCGGCAGGGATTTTTCAATCTTGGCAAGGCCCGCATCCGCCAGTTCTGAAAACGGCAGATTTCCAGCAGCCCGCATAGCCGCCACGCTGATCAACAATGCAAAGACCTCTGGCACCGAAAGCTTTGCCGTCGTTTGCATGGACCGCGGGTCCAGTTGCAGCCCGCCACCGCGACCCACGTCCGAGTGGATCACATAGCCCTCACCCCGCAGCGCGCTGAGGTCGCGTAGAATGGTTCTGCGCGACGTGCCAACCTCATCGGCCAGCGCGTTGATCGTCGTTGTTCCGTTCCGGCGCAGGCTGCGCACGATGGCGTCTTGTCTGATGCGGCTGCTCATATCCCCACACTAGCACAAAAGGTGACAAATTTTGGCACTGTTTTGTTTTACACCGGTTTCAGCAACGCAAAACAGGAGAATTTGCCTCATGGAACGGACCGCAGTGAACCCTTGGAACTGGTCGATCAAACTGGGCTACAATCAGGGCGAAGTCATCCAGGGCGCCTCGCGCCAAGTGATCTGCGCAGGTCAAACCAGCGTGGATGAGAACGGCGCACCGCAACACGCAGGCGATATGCGGGGGCAGATCGCGCTTGCTCTGGATAACCTTGAAGCCGTTCTGGAAGGCGCAGGCATGACACTGGCCAATGTGGTGAAACTTGGCGTCTACGCCACTGACGTTGATGAGGCCCTGAAGAACTTTGACCTGATGGGCATGCGCTTTGGCCCCCATCAAGTGACCCCGCCCATGACACTATTGGGCGTGAGCCGTCTGGCCCTGCCCGATCTGATGTTCGAGATTGAAGCAACTGCGATGGCATAAGGCCACCGCTGCCCCCTTGCGTTTTGGCGAAGGGGGCAGCCGTTTTACGCTAGTGTCCCCATCAAAGCGGCGGCAACTGCGATTTGAGGTAAGCGAAATGCCGATCCGCCATGCCGGCATATGGCCCCCAGCCGTCCGCCGTATTCTGCGCAACCGCATCGGATAACACCGCCAAGGGCTGCCCCGTCCCATACGCAAGGATCAGGGTCTGTGCTGCCTTTTCGAAGAAATACAGATCCTCGAACGCAGCGGCGACGGTATCCCCCACCACAGTCACCCCGTGATTGCCCATGACCAGAACGGATTTGTCGCCGAGCGACTCCGCCAGCCGCTCGCCCTCTTCCGTCGCATCAGCGATGCCGCCGAAGTCCAGATCATAGGCCGTGCGCCCGTAAAACCGCGCGGTGTTGTTATCAATCGGAACTACGGTCGGGTCTTTCAGACAGGCCAGCGCTGTGGCGTAGGGCGAATGGCAATGCAGGATCACCCGCGCCGACGGCTTACGCCGATGTAGCGTCCCATGTACGCACCAAGCCGAGGCATCGGGCGCATCAGGGCGAACAAGCGCCCCCGTGTCATTGCTATCCATCAGCAGCAGATCATCGGGCCTAATCGCCCCGAAATGCTGCCATTTCGGGTTCAGCAGAAACTGCGCGCCATCTTCAGACACCGCCGCACTGAAATGGTTACCAACGGACTCGCTCCACCCCAACTGGTGGCAAATCCGAAAAGCCGCCGCCAAATCTTCGCGCAGGGCGCCCTCTGTCATCTGGCTGGATGAAACAAAAGAGTTCATGCCTTGAACCGCCCTTCTGCCACCAATGCCCGATAAGTCGAGCGCATCTCGGCGCGGTCCACATAAGTGCCCCGCAGATAGCGATCCCCGCTTTCGGCCACGTAAGCGGCGCGACCATGAACGATCCGGTGGTTGTCAAACACCATGCATTCGCCCGCCTTCATCAGGAAGGTCATCATATACTTCTTGTCCTGCAACATTTTCCCGAAACGGCAGAACGCAGGATAGTAGTCATCCAGCAGCGCCTGATCCAGATCGAGGAAATCCAGCATGTGCTGGCTGATCGTCAGCCCGCTGACCTCTCCGTGCTGGTCCAGCTCAATCACCGTCTGGCGCGAGCGCATGTCATAGTCGTCATGCTCGCAATAAAACGGGATCGAGATTTCGGACAGCAGTTTGAACCCCTCAGGGTCAAGCTTTTTAAAATCATTGGCCACCGCCACCCCGTCAGAATAAAGGCTATAGCCCCCCTGAACCGTGTTCGCGCGGCAATGCAGGAACTGGACACCGGGCGCATGTTCTTCGGCGGGGGTGTCTGTGTGCAGCTCTAGCGCGGCGGCGGTATAGGCAGTGTTCGTCGGATTGATATGGGTGCGCACATCGAAATAGTGGCCAAAGAACGTCGGCCGGATATGCCCCAGAAGGGTCGCAGTCTGGGTCAACCCTTCGTCGCTATCGGGCATGTCAGTGACGATAGCGAACCCTTCAACCAGCAATGCCTCAATCCATTGCGCACGGATGGCAGGATCGCGCACCAGATCCGGCTGGCTAAAACGGGGAACGTCCGGATAGTGATCCCCGAACCAAGGCATTCGCGCCTTGTCGGCAGGATCCAAACGAGGCCCCACCGATTTATACTGCTCTAGCCAGCCCAGAGGAAAGCGCGTGACGTGATCCTCACCCACCCACGTGATTTCCAGCGCATCACCAACAATCTCTGCCGCAGTTGCCAAGGGTGCCGCGTCCAGATGAAAGATATCAAAGCTCCGCTCGCGCGTCGCGGAACTGAACGAAGTTGGACAATTGTCGCGCAGCCAGTAGTAATTAAAGTAATGAGGAAGGCCGTCAGACAAAACAATCTCAAGGCCCTTTGCCTTGAGGGTGGGCGATGAAGCAGGCAGCGTCATAACATTCATGATATTTATCCGTGTCTTGTGAGAGTTTCGGCCTTTAGCTACGCCAAGCCTCTCATGACTTCCCAAGCGAAAATAGACGGATTAGACTAATCATAACTTAAGCTAAGGCTAAACTTATGGATCGCCTTCCCCCACTGCGCCTTCTCACAACCTTCGAAGCCTTTGCACGATCAGGCTCTATGCGATTGGCCGCAACACGCCTGAACGTGACCCAGCCTGCGATCAGCCAAGCACTAAAGGCGCTTGAGGCCCATGTGGGGGCAATCTTGATTGACCGGAACCGAAAGCCCGCGCAATTGACTGAAGCGGGACAAATTTTGGCACGCGCCGTACGCGATGGACTGGGTCAAATTTCGGCAGCGATCGAGGACGTCCGGTTTCTCAGCGGGCAAGAGACTGCGCAGGTCACAGTATCCTGTACCATCGGGATGGCGACCTATTGGTTGATGCCGCGCCTACCGGAATTCTACGCCATGCACCCTGACATCACCGTGAATGTGCAGGCGCCGTCATCCGATCTGCCCCATCTGGCACCGGGGATTGATGTTGCCGTCCGCTACGGCACCGGCGATTGGCGCGAAGGCGTGACAGAAAAACTGTTCGATGAACGCGTCTGCCCGGTTGGCGCCCCTGCCCTGATCAAACAGCTTTTGTCTCAGGGGGTTGGGCTGGAGCAAGCGCCACTGATCCACGTCCGCAGCCCTAACAACCAGCACTGGGCCGGATGGGAAAGCTACCTAGAGAAAGCAGGCATCGAGCGCACGCGCCTCTCTGGCCAGACCTTCAACAACTATGTCCAAGCAGCACAAGCCGCGCTGGATGGTCGGGGATTGATGCTAGGTTGGCGGTCTATCTCTCAAGGGGCCGTGCGGGATGGCGCTTTAGAGGAGTGGCCTGCGGGTCAGATCGATTTGCGGACGGCCTATTACATCACAACATCAATGGCCCCTTCAGCGGCCACTTTGGCGTTCACCCGTTGGATCAACTGCAGCAGCGCAACGGTGAACCACGAGTAGTAGTATAGGGAATTATACCCTGCTTATTCTTATATTTTCGGAATTATTTTTGGTTGCGGGAGTAGGATTTGAACCTACGACCTTCAGGTTATGAGCCTGACGAGCTACCGGGCTGCTCCATCCCG
>NZ_PVTQ01000031.1 GCF_003003355.1 Donghicola tyrosinivorans | reverse complement strand
GAACCAAACAGCCTTGCGACCGTCCCGTCCGCCCCAACCGCGCCTCAGCGCCGCCGGTGAGGGGTCTTCTACGGATAGGCGAGAAGAGTCGCAAGACCTAAATCAAAGAAAATCGAAAAAACTGCATCGCCCTCCGGATTTTCTTCAAATCCAGTGGCGCGCAGTCCGAATGCTCTTTTGTGGATAAAGTAGAGGATAACTTTGCTTACGGATAGAGTCTTGTGGCAAAGAGAGGGGGGACATACAGCTTCTTGTGTGTTTTTTCAGCAAACGAGGCGTCTGATGCTTGGATACAGGGTGATTTTGACAATCGCTGCCCCCGTACTTGCAGCGGCCTTTGTGATCCGTCGGCTCAAAGGTCAAGAAGATCGCGAGTCACTTGCCAACCGCTTTGGTGACGTGGCCAAGGCTGATCGCCCGCAAATATGGCTTCATGGCGCCTCGAACGGTGAACTCAGTTCGGCCCGCCCGTTGATTGAAGCCCTACGGCAAGCGCGCCCTGATCTGCCTATTATAGTGACATCGAATTCCATCACCGGACGCGATCTGGTGAACGGATGGTCGCTGCCTATGGTCACCGCGGTTTGTGCCCCGTTGGATTTCCGCTGGATGGCTAAGCGTTTTTTGCGCCGCCAGCGGGTTGAGGCATTTATCAGTCTGGAAAATGAACTCTGGCCGAACCGGATCACAGCCGCTGCGGATCAGGATGTGCCGGTGATCTTTGTTGCAGCCCGCCTATCCAAACAATCGGCGAAGGTCTGGCGCAGAATGCCCGGCATCCGCGCCCAAATGCTGGCGGCAATCAAACTGCTGGCACCCCAAGACAAGGGATCACGGCAGCGTTTTCTGACGCTAGGGGTTCGCCAAGCCCGTCTGGCGCCCTTGGTGGACCTGAAGGCCCTATATGTTGCCAAGCCTGTAGAGACCCCTGCCCTGCCGGAGTTCCCCTATACGCATACGTGGTTGGCCGCCTCGACCCATGAAGGAGAGGATGCGCTGATTATTGAGGCGCACGAGGCTCTGTTAGAGCGGGACAACCGTGTCCGTCTTATTTTAGCACCACGGCACCCACGCCGCGCAGCTGCGATCCGCGACTTGATCGAAGACGCCGGGCTGATCTGCGCACAACGCAGCCAGTTGGACGAGGTCACCCCCGAAACGCAGGTCTTTCTGGCCGATACTCTGGGCGAGATGCACCTCTGGTACAGCGCAGCCCGCGTGACGTTCGTGGGCGGATCGCTGGTCGATAATGGGGGACATACCCCATATGAGCCGGCAGCCTACGGCACTGCCCTACTTCATGGGCCTTATCTATCAAATTTTCAGAAAATCTATCGGCAACTGGATGCAGCGGATGCAGCTATCCCCGTGGCGGACGGCCCGTCGCTGGCGGCGGGCGTGGATTTTGCCCTGAGTTCTCCGCTTGAGCTGGTGCAGAACGCCAGTGCTGTGACGCGGCAGGCCGCCGATCTGGAGACCTTGATCGCGCGCATTCTGCCGTTGCTGCCCCGCCCTGTTGAAGGGCTATAGGCACACCCGCAAAGTGCTGATCCGTTTGGTCAGCACATGAAGCCCATGCAGCACCTGATCTCGAACTGGACCTTCGCGCGGAACATCTTGTAGAGTGGTGAACCAATGTTCGGGTGGATTGCGGCCCAAACGATGGTTGTCAAAGCGCAGTTCTCGCAGGACCGCTTGCGCCGTGGCTGGCAAGACATCGGGAATAGCAAAGCCGTTCAAGGTCGCCCAGACACCGGCCCACAGGCGCCCGACCGACCACGGATTATATCCGCCGCCCCCAAGCACCAGATAACGCGGCGCCATCGGGCGCAGAGCGGCGACAATGTTCCAATGGGCGTTGTTGGACAGAGCCAGACGGGACAGAGGATCTTCGACCACGGCATCAGCGCCACATTGCATGACGATCGCGTCAGGCCGGAATTGCGCCACCGCAGGCAAGATCAATCGGTCGCGGACCTTCGCCATCTCTGTGTCGTTAAAACCCGAGGGAACAGGCAAGTTGAACACATTCCCCGCCCCCTGATCCGTCAACGCCCCCGTGCGCGGCCAGCGCCCCTGTTCGTGGACCGAGAGAACCAGCACTTCTGGTGTATCGCGGAATGCATGTTCAACGCCGTCGGGATGATGCGCGTCTATATCTATATAGGCCACCCTCTGCGCCCCTGACCGGCGCAAGGACAGGATCGCCAGAACGGGATCGTTCAGATAGCAAAACCCGTTGGCCCGATCCGGCATCCCGTGATGGGTGCCGCCCGCAGGGGAATAGATAACACCGCCATTTGCCAGCAGTTCTCCGGCCAACAGTGATGCCCCTGCCGACGTAGCTGGACGCCGCCACATCTCGGGGAAGACAGGGTTAGAGGGCGTGCCCAACCCGAACCGCTCACGATCTTCGGGTGTGGCGATCTGCGTGGCCTCGACCCGTTGCAGCGCGGCCAGATAATCGGCCGAATGCCAGATCCCAAGGGCCGCCGCCTTGGCACGCGGGCTGGTGACATATTGCTCTGGCGGCAGCCAGCCCATCGCGCGGGACAGATCCATAACGGTCGAGACCCTTGGCACGCGCAGCGGGTGCCAAGGGCCATAAGACGAATTCCGGTAAATCTCTGAGCCGATGAACAGCGGCCTAGTCATATAGTATTTAGTTCCCGGCCAGCGCCTGTTCGATCGCTTTGGTGATCTTGGAAGACGTCGGCTTTACCAACGAATCGTAAGTGCCCAGAATTTCGCCATCCGGCCCGATCAGGACCTTGTGAAAGTTCCACGTCGGCTCAAAACCTGTTTCCTGTTTTACCCATTTATAAAACGGGTGCGCGGCATCGCCACGCACATGGGTGATATCGGTCATCGGAAAATCCAGATCGAAGTTCACCGCGCAAAAGTCCTTCACCTCTTCGGCGGTTGCCAGTTCCTGCCGGAAATCCTGTGAAGGGACCGCCAGAACCACCAGACCCTGATCACGATAGCGATCATAGAGATCCTGCATCCCGTTGTATTGGGGCGTAAATCCGCAACGCGAGGCCGAGTTGACCACCAAAACCGGCTTGCCTTCCCATGCCGCCGTATCCAGCGCCCCGCCGTCGATCGAGGTGAAGCTGAATTGACTTATTCCCGCCAGGGCAGCTTGCGCGCCCACAACGAACAGGGCCGCTGCAAGGCCGATCACTTTGCTCATAATCATAGGGAGTCTCCCATGTTGCACGCACATCCGCTGCATATCTGCGCTTGCCATTCCCCTTAAAAATAACATTTCTAACAGAAAGGGCCTTTGTCCTACAAACTTGGCACGCCATGCGCATAGAATGCCAAAAGAAAGATAGAGCAGAAATCCAGACTGACCATGACCGTTCCGGGAATTGTACAACCGCCACTTATAGATCTAGACGCGCCAAAGCGTGACGTACGGACCCAGTTCGGTGCGCTCTGCTATCGTGTCAAGGACGGCGAGACGCAAATCCTGCTAATCACCAGCCGCAATACACGCCGCTGGATCATACCCAAGGGCTGGCCAATGGCGAACCGGACCCCCGCCGAAGCCGCCGCTCAAGAAGCGTGGGAAGAGGCAGGAGTGGAGGGCAAAGTCGGCGAGACTTCGATCGGGCTTTATACCTACACCAAAGTCATGGCCAAATCCGACGATCTGCCCTGCGCTGTTGTCATCTACCCCATGCGCGTGCGCGATATGAAAAACAAGTTCCCCGAGGCGAACGAACGGTCCCGCCGCTGGTTTTCGCCCAAGAAAGCCGCCAAGGCGGTGTGGGAGCCAGAGCTTGCCGTGTTGCTGGAAAGCTTTGATGGCAAAGCGATGGACAAGCTGCTGCGTCAAAGCTGAGGCGGGCTAGGAACCTTGCATCCTCGGCGCATCTGCATATTTTAGGAAGACCGTTTTCAGGGTTCCCACATGATCCGCTATGATCTGAAATGTGCCGATGGGCACAAGTTTGACAGCTGGTTCCAGTCTGCATCGGCCTATGACAAGTTGGCCGCAGCGGGCATGGTCAGCTGCGCGATCTGCGGCAGTGCCAAAGTGGAAAAGGCATTGATGGCACCGCGGGTTACGACCTCGGACAAGGCGGCCAAGACCCCTGCCCCGACAGAACCCGTACCGGAAAAGGCCGATCTACGCACCCCGCAAGATCCCGCCCAAGAGGCGTTGGCCGCCATGCGCAAGCATGTCGAGGATAACGCCACCTATGTGGGCAAGGACTTTACCACCGAAGCCCGCGCCCAACATGACGGCGACGCCCCCGCCCGCGCCATCTATGGCGAGGCGAAACTGGAAGACGCCAAAAAGCTGATCGAGGATGGCGTGCCTGTCGCGCCCCTGCCCTTCCTTCCCGCACGAAAGACAAACTGATGAGCATTCTGATCACCGGCGCCAACCGCGGCATAGGGCACCAGCTGATGCTGGACTACCAAGCGGAGGGCAGATCGGTGATCGGCACCTCGCGCAGTGGCGGTGAATACCTGCCGCTTGAGGTCACAGACCCCGCCAGCCAAGAGGCCTTGGCTGAAACGCTGAAGACCAAACCCATTGATCTGCTGGTCTGCAACGCAGGTGTCTATCTGGACGCAGGCCAAACGCTGGACGCTGGCTATCCAGCGGACATGTGGGCGCAGACCTTTGCGGTGAACGTCGCCGGGGTATTCATGACCATTCAGGCACTACTGCCAAATGTCCGCGCAGCAAATGGTAAGATCGCGATCATCTCGTCCCAGATGGCCAGCCATGAGCGTGCGCCGGGCGGCAGCTATATCTACCGTGCCTCGAAAGCAGCCGTCCTGAATCTGGGGCGCAATCTGGCCACTGACCTACGGCCCGAAGGAATCGCCGTCGGCATCTATCACCCGGGCTGGGTGCAAACCGATATGGGCGGCAAAGGGGCCGACATTAATGCAAAAACCGCCTCGAAGGGCTTGATCGCGCAATTTGATGCGCTGGATATGAGGACTTCGGGACACTTTCTGACTTGGGACGGGCAACAGCACCCCTTCTGAACCCTTGCGCAGCCGCAACAGTCCGCGTAAAGCCGAGCGGACTTTTGACGACTGGGGGGTTCTCTAATGCCTATCCTCGTAATGAAATTCGGCGGTACGTCCGTCGCCAACCCTGATCGCATCCGCCGCGCCGCCAAACGCGTGGGTCTGGAAGTGGCCAAGGGCTACGATGTTATTGTGATCGTCAGCGCCATGTCCGGCAAGACGAACGAGCTGGTGGGCTGGGTGAATGAAACCTCGCCCCTGTATGACGCGCGCGAATACGACGCGGTTGTCAGCTCGGGCGAAAACGTGACCGCTGGCCTGATGGCACTGACCCTGCAGGAAATGGATATCCCCGCCCGCAGCTGGCAAGGCTGGCAGGTGCCGCTGAAGACCAACAGCTCGCACAGCCAGGCGCGGATCGAAGAGATCCCGAATGAAAACATTCTGGCCAAATTCGGCGAAGGCATGCGCGTTGCTGTCGTTGCCGGCTTCCAGGGCATCAGCCCCGAAGGCCGTATCACCACGCTGGGTCGTGGCGGCTCGGACACCACGGCGGTTGCTTTCGCGGCAGCCTTCGATGCAGAGCGCTGCGACATCTATACCGATGTGGACGGTGTCTACACCACCGACCCCCGTATCAGCGACAAGGCCCGCAAGCTGGACAAGATCGCATTCGAAGAAATGCTCGAACTGGCCAGCCTTGGTGCCAAGGTGCTGCAAACCCGCTCGGTCGAACTGGCCATGCGTTACAAAGTAAAACTGCGCGTCCTTTCCAGCTTTGAAGAACCGTCAGACGAAGCCGGTACGCTGGTCTGCGATGAGGAGGAAATCATGGAAAACAAAGTTGTCTCCGGTGTCGCCTACAGCCGCGACGAAGCGAAAATGACCTTGGTTTCGGTCGAAGACCGTCCGGGCATCGCTGCTGGCATCTTCGGCCCGCTGGCCGAGGCAGGCATCAACGTGGATATGATCGTCCAGAACATCTCGGACGAGGGCACCACCGACATGACCTTCAGCTGCCCCACCGATCAGGTGAAGCGCGCGGAGAAGGCTCTGAACGACGCCAAAGCCGCTGGCAGCATCGGTTTTGAAGAGATCATCGCAGATACCAACGTTGCCAAAATTTCGGTCGTTGGCATTGGCATGCGCTCGCAACCGGGCGTTGCGGCCAAGATGTTCAAGGTTCTGTCGGACGAAGGCATCAATATCAAGGTGATCGCGACCTCCGAAATCAAAATTTCGGTGCTGATCGATCGAAAATACATGGAACTCGCGGTTCAGGCACTGCATGATGCCTTTGAACTGGAGAAATAATTTCTGAGGGGCATCATGCCCGACGGGACTGAAAGCGAAAGCAGAAAGCTACTTGTCCGGCTGCGTGACACCCTTGCCGAAAGCGGCGCGGGTCAAGAGCGGCTGGACAAGATCACGCATCTGATCGCCACATCCATGCGCACGGAAGTGTGCTCGATCTACCTCTTCCGCGATGAAGAGACGCTGGAGCTTTGCGCAACCGAGGGTCTAAAGCCTGAATCGGTTCACCAAACACGCTTGCGTCTTGGCGAGGGTCTTGTGGGCCGCGTCGCGCGGACATCCGAAATCGTAAACAGCGCTGATGCGCCGAAGGAAAAGGGTTTCCGCTATATGCCGGAAACCGGCGAAGAGGCGTACTCTTCGTTCCTTGGCGTGCCGATCCAGCGCTTGGGCGAGCCGATGGGCGTTCTGGTCGTCCAGTCCAAGATGGCCCGCGAATACACACCCGACGAAGTATACGCCCTAGAGGTTGTGGCGATGGTTCTGGCCGAGATGGCCGAGCTTGGCGCATTCATCGGTGATGGTGCGGCCCTGAAGGCCCGTCACCAGCAGCCTGTGCTGTTTCGCGGCACCATTGGCCAAGAAGGCGTAGCCGAGGGACACATCTGGCTGCACGAACCCCGCGTCGTGGTCACCAACCCCGTGGCCGAGAACCCCGAGGCCGAAACCGAACGCCTGCACAAAGCCGTGGGCGAGTTGCGCGTTTCTGTTGATGAGATGCTGTCCTCTGCCGAAGGGGGCGACAGCGAACAGTTACAGGTTCTGGAAGCCTACAAGATGTTCGCAAACTCCAAAGGCTGGATTCGCCGGATGGAGGATGACATCGCGCGCGGCCTATCCGCCGAAGCCGCTGTCGAGAAAGAGCAATCCGTTGCCCGCGCCCGTCTGGCCCGTGCAACCGATGCCTATCTGCGCGAACGCCTGAACGATCTGGACGATCTGTCCAACCGCCTGTTGCGCATCCTGACCGGCCAAGGCCGTGATACGGGCGCTGCGATGCCTGACGATCCGGTACTGGTCGCCCGCAACATCGGCCCCGCCGAACTGCTGGACTATGGCCGCAGTCTGAAGGCCATCATTCTGGAAGAGGGCTCGGTCGGCAGCCACGCGGCGATTGTCGCCCGCGCCTTGGCGATTCCGCTGATCGTCCACGCCCGCAACATCACCACCGAGGCGCTGAACGGCAACCACGTGCTGATCGACGGCGAACAGGGCGTTGTGCACCTGCGCCCCGACGAAGTGGTTGTGAAGGCATTCCGCGACAAGATGGCGATGCAGGCGGCGGCGCAACAGCGCTATGCCTCGATCCGTGATCTGCCCGCGGAAACCCTGTGCGGCCAGCGTGTCAAATTGATGATGAACGCGGGTCTTATGGCCGATCTGCCCTCACTGCCCTCATCGGGGGCCGAAGGGGTGGGTCTGTTCCGCACCGAATTGCAGTTCCTTGTCCGTAACCAGATGCCCAAGCGGGCAGAGCTTTCGGCCCTTTACGCCCGCGTTCTGGACGCGGCGCAGGGGCAGCGGGTGATCTTCCGCACGCTGGATATCGGCTCGGACAAAGTGCTGCCCTACATGAAGCCCAACGACGAGCCGAACCCCGCCCTTGGCTGGCGTGCGATTCGTGTGGGTCTGGACAAACCCGGCGTGCTGCGGATGCAGTTGCAGGCGCTGATCCGTGCTGCCAATGGACGGCCCCTGTCGCTGATGTTCCCGTTCATCGCCCAGATCGATGAATTCGAAATGGCCCGCGCCGAACTGGACAAAGTCCTAGAGCGTGAGACCAAGCTGGGGCACGCGCTGCCCGAAACGCTGGAAGTCGGCACCATGCTAGAGACCCCGTCGCTGGCATTCGCACCGCAGCGGTTCTTTGAGATGGTGGACTTTGTCTCGATCGGCGGCAACGATCTGAAGCAGTTCTTCTTTGCGGCTGACCGTGAAAACGAACGGGTACGCCGGCGATATGACACGCTGAACGTCAGCTTCCTTAGCTTTATCGAAGGCATCGTGAACCGTTGCCGGACCACGAAAACATCGCTGTCCTTCTGCGGTGAAGACGCAGGCCGCCCGATCGAGGCGCTGTGCTTTGCGGCAATCGGCGTGGAAACTCTGTCGATGCGCCCCGCCTCAATCGGGCCGGTCAAGCACCTGCTGCGCCGCACCAACTTGAAAGAATTGAAACAGGTCATCGACGCCTCTCGCGAGGCGGGGGATCAAAGCGTGCGCGACGCGGTCATGGACTACATGCGCCAGCAAAGCTGAGTTTGAAGAAATCCCGATGCGGCTATGCGATTCGGCCCGTGGTCACTTTGCCTCGGGCCATTTGGTGACGGCCCCTTCGATGCCCTCCCAGTCCCCGATTCCCAACACGCGGTCGGGGTTCGTGGGTGGCGGCATTTCAACGCCCGTCAGCTTTTCGAAACCGAAGCGGCTGTAATAGGGGTAATCGCCCACCAGCATCACGCGGGGCCATCCCAGCCCTTCGGTCATTTCCAGCGACTGGTGCATCAGAAGGCCGCCCAAACCTTCGCCCTGACGGGTCGGGTGGACGGCAATAGGACCAAGCAGCAAAGCGGGATGATCGCCAACCATGATCGGCCAATAGCGGATGGCGGCGGCGACGATCCCGTCACGATCACGGGCGATCAGGCACAGGGGCGCCACCTTGTCCACACCGTCGCGAAGACGGTAGGACGACAAGGCCTCGCGTCCGGGGGCAAAGCACAGATCGTACAGCGCTTCGACTTCCCACCAGTCGCTTGGTTGCTCCTGTGCGATTGAGAACACCTGCACCCCCATCTTTCCGGTGGTCGGCGGACTAGCATGACGCTACCTCTGGTTCAATCAATTAGGAGGGATTCATGTTCTATCGCCCGGAAGACGGCCACGGCCTGCCCCACAACCCGTTCAACGCCATCGTCACCCCCCGCCCCATCGGCTGGATTTCGACGCGGGGCGCGGACGGGTGCGATAATCTGGCCCCCTATTCGTTCTTCAACGCCTGTGCCTATGTGCCGCCTCAGGTCATGTTCAGCTCGACCTCATCGAAGGAAGATCGGGGCGACACCAAGGACAGCGTCGGCAACATCCGCGAAACCGGTTTTTTCTGCGTGAATATCGTGGAATACGCAGCGCGGGACGTGATGAACAAAACCTCGACCATGGTGTCTGCGGGAGTGGACGAGTTCGAGCTGGCGGGTATCTCCAAGGAAGAATGCCAAACCATCCCCTGTTCGCGCGTCGCAAACGCCCCTGCCGCGCTGGAGTGCAAAGTCACCCAGATCATCAAGCTGGAAGGCGAAAGCAACTTTGCCGTCTTTGGCGAGGTGATCGGCATCCACATGCGCGACGACTGCATCGTTGACGGACGCTTTGACGTGACCCGCTTCCACCCCCTCAGCCGCCTTGGGTATCGCGACTATTCGGTGATCAAAGAGGTCTTCAGCCTGACCCGTCCCGACGACAACTGATCTCCCTGCTTCCCTCGGGGCCCCCGCTTGCGTATCCCTAACGGGGCAAACGGCAAAGGAGGGCACCATGGAACCCGTGATCGGCATTATCGGCGGCAGCGGACTTTATGACATCGCAGGACTTGAGGACGCCCACTGGCAACAGATCCAGACCCCTTGGGGTGATCCGTCCGACCAGATCCTGACCGGAACCTTGAACGGGCTGCGGCTGGCCTTTCTGCCGCGGCACGGGCGCGGACACGTTTACACCCCCAGCACCGTCCCCTACCGCGCCAACATCGACGCGCTGAAACGGCTGGGTGTCACCGATATCATCAGCCTGTCTGCCACCGGATCATTCCGCGAAGACATGGCGCCCGGTGATTTCGTGGTGATCGACCAATACATCGACCGCACGCGCCTGCGGGAAAAGACCTTCTTCGGGCCCGGCTGTGTGGCCCACGTCAGCCTTGCCCATCCCACCTGCCCGCGCCTGTCGGAAATCGTTGCGCAAGCCGCCGAAACCGCCGGTGCCCGCGTGCATCGCGGCGGCACCTATCTGGCGATGGAGGGGCCACAGTTCTCGACCCTCGCCGAATCGAAGATGTACCGCGAGGTCTGGGGCGCAGATGTCATCGGTATGACCAACATGCCCGAGGCCGCTTTGGCCCGTGAGGCCGAGATTTGCTATGCCTCGGTCGCGATGGTCACCGATTATGACAGCTGGCATCCCGATCATGGCGAAGTCTCCATCAGTCAGATCATTGAAACCATGGGCGGAAACGGCGAAAAGGCGCGCGGCACGATTCAGGCTCTGCCTAGCCTGATCCCGTCCACGCGTGAGGTCTGCCCCCATGGCTGCGACCGAGCGCTGGAATATGCCATCACGACGACCCCCGACCGGCGCGACCCCGCGCTGGTTGCCAAACTGGATGCGGTGGCGGGCCGCGTTCTAGGAGAGACCAAATGAAGACCGTGCAGGACTATATCCGCACCATCCCCGATTTTCCGAAAAAGGGCATCCAGTTCCGCGATGTGACCACGCTGTTCGCTGACCCGCGCGGGTTCCGTATGGCTGTGGACCAGCTGCTGCACCCCTTCATGGGCGCGCCCATTGATCTGGTGATTGGCCTTGAGGCCCGTGGCTTTATCCTTGGCGGCGCAGTGGCGCACCAGTTAGGCAAGGGCTTTGTCCCTGTCCGCAAAAAGGGCAAGCTGCCCGGCAAGACAATCGAGCAAGCCTACGCGCTGGAATACGGCGAAGCCGTGGTTGAACTGCATGACGATGCCATTAAAGCCGGTCAGCGCGTACTGATCGTGGACGACCTTCTGGCCACCGGCGGCACCGCCGAGGCTGGCATCAAACTGGTCGAGCGTTTGGGCGGTGTGGTTGCAGGCTGCGCCTTTGTGGTGGACCTGCCCGATCTTGGCGGCCGCAAGCGCCTAGAAGATATGGGCCACGCAGTCCATGTCCTGTGTGAATACGAAGGCGATTAATCCCATGCAGGACGCCAACGGCTTTGCGAAGGATTGGGAAGCGGCCTAGAACAGCCATGATCTAGATCGGATCATGGCGCATTACACCGATGAGATCGTGTTTCGGTCCCGCAAAGCAGTGCCGCTGGTTGGCACGGGTGAGTTACAAGGCAAGACTGCCCTTCGCGCCTATTGGCAGGCGGCGCTTGAGCGCCAACCCGATCTGCACTTCACCGTGCAAGACGTCTTTGAAGGCCACCAGATGCTGGTGATCAGCTACACCAATCATAGCGGGGTTCTTGCAACCGAGACCCTCTATTTCAACGACGGCGGACTGGTTTATCAGGCCGCCGCCTGTCATCGTGCTTAAGACGCGGCCAGAACTGCGCCGGGGTTCATGATGCCCTTGGGGTCCAGCGCCTGTTTGATCGCCCGCAAGCTGGCCAGTTTGACTGGATCGCCATAGACCTCAAGGTCTTTGACCTTCAGGCGACCGATGCCGTGCTCGGCACTGACCGAGCCGCCAAGCTCGTATACCAGATCATGGACGCCCTTTTTCACGGCACTGCGTTTATCTTCATAGTCATCGCGGGATTTCCCCTGCGCGGGGAAGATATTGTAGTGCAAATTGCCATCGCCCAAATGGCCGAAGGCGTTCACCCGCATATCGCCGATCTCGGCCATCGCGGCATTACCGCGCCGGATGAATTCAGGGATCAGCGACAAAGGCACCGAGATATCGTGGCTGGAGACCGAACCGATCAGGCGGTTCGCCTCTGGAATATTCTCGCGAATGTTCCACAGGTCAATACGCTGCTGTTCGGACTGGGCAATCAAGCCGTCGGTGACCAGATCGGCCTCGAACGCTTCCGCAAACAACGCCTCCAGCGCCTCGGCGGGATCAAGACCGCGGCCTAGGCCGATATCACACAGGACGCACCATTCAGGCGGCTCGGCGTAGGGTAGGCGCACCTGAGGCATGGTCTCGGCCAGAAAATCCCAGCCCTGACGGTGCATGATTTCAAACGCACTGATCTGCTCGCCCACATGGGCGCGGGTCATTGCCAGCAGGCCAAGGGCAGCTTCTGGGCTTGGCACCACAAACAGCGCGGTGCCTTCGTGCGCGGGCTTGGGGAACAGTTTCAGCGCCGCTGCTGTGATCACCCCCAAAGACCCTTCGGAGCCGATCATCAAGTTGCGCAGGTCATAACCGGTGTTGTCTTTGCGAAGGCGCGTCAGACCGTTCCAGATGTCGCCGTTCGGCATCACCACTTCTAGCCCAAGACACAAATCCCGCGCATTGCCATAGCGCAGCACGTTCAGACCGCCCGCGTTGGTCGCCAGATTGCCCCCGATCCGGGCCGAGCCCTTGGCCGCAATCGACAGTGGGAACAGACGGTCCACCCCATCGGCCACCCCATGCAGGTCTTGCAGAATGCAGCCTGCCTCGGCCACCAACACGTTTTCTTCGGGGTAAACGCCGCGCACCTTGTTCATCCGTTCAAGGCTAAGGATCAGGGGCTGTACGCCCTCGCCGGCGATCTGCCCGCCCACAAGCCCTGTCCCGCCGCCGTAGGGCACAACCGGAACACCAGCCTCATAAGCGATCTTCACCGCTTGGGATACCTCTTCGGTCGAGGCAGGCGCGATCAGAAACCCGCCCTCGCCCTTATAGCGGCCACGGGGCTCTTCCAGATAACGGGGTTCCAGATCGCGGAATGCAGCAGCAGGCAGAGCGTCCCGAAGGGCGCCCTCGATCATCGTGACAGGTGTCATGGGCTCTCCTATTTCGTGCCCAAGTCTTGGGCCGAAAGCGCGCGGGGTTCAAGCACCACGACCGTCGGGCGTGAGGGTAAATTGCGCAAGGAAACGTCGATCTGCACCTCGCCGTCGCGGCGAATGTCAAAGTCCTCGGCCATGCGGACCAGAAAGCCCTCTAGCGTGCTGCGCCCGAACCAATGCATCGGGATCACGATTGACGACCGCAGACGCTTTAGCATTTGGACCACTGTGTCGTGATCCAGCGTCGCGCCGCCATCTACAGCCACCATCGTCACATCCAGCCGCCCCAGCGCCGCATATTGTTCGTCCGACGGTTCATGATGCAGATGGCCCATGTGGCCGATGCACAGCCCGCCCACTTCAAAGACGAAAATCGAATTGCCAAACGGCACCGCCCCGCTGAACGACGAGCGGATATCGGTGGGGATATTGCGGATCAGCATCTCGCCCAGATCAAGGTGGTGATCCGCAAAGGCCCCCTGCCCGTCGCCCCAGCCTTTCAACACGTAGGTAATGTCGGGATCGGGGTAAGGCGTCCAATGGGTGCTGTGCGCGTTGTTCATAGTTGCCACATCAGGCACCAAACCCGCCTGCCCCAGATAGCCCGCATAATCGGTGATCGCCGTCAGCCCGCCATAGGTCTTCAGCAAGAACATCGCATGGTCGATGTAGCGGATGCGCACCGTGTATTCGTCCGCAAGCGGTTCCGAAAAGCTGGCCAGTTGCACATACTCAAGCCCCGGCGCGGCATCGGCGATGGCGATACAATGGCTTGGCCTTCGATCCTGCCCATAGGCGACCGAGGCGATCAGGGTTAGCAGGCAAGTCACTAGGGCTTTGAACGGCATGGCGCACCTCCTGTCAGCAAAGGCTAACACGGGATACGGCTTTTGGGGTGTTCACGGATCAGTCAGTGACCGCTTTTCCACGCCGGTCCAAGCGCAGCGCGGCGTAAAGCACATGATTCCGCCAACGGCCATCGATCTGCAAATAGCTTTGGGCGACGCCTTCGTATTTGAATCCGCATTTTTCAAGCACCCCGCGGGACGGGGCATTTTCCGGCAGGCAGGCAGCCTCAACGCGGCTCAGGTCCATCTTGGAGAAGGCGTGGTGGACCACAGCCTGAATCGCCTCGGTCATATATCCGCTGCGGGCAAAGGGCTCGCCGATCCAGTAGCCGATCGTGCCCATCTGAGCTGGCCCGCGCCGGATATTATCCAGCGTCAACGCCCCAAGCAGCATGTCATCATCGCGGCGCACCATGAACAGCGGCAATGCCGTGCCCTGCCCCAAGGACCGGCTGGCCCAATAGACCCTGTTCGAGAACGCTTTGCGGCTAAGGTGGTCATCGGCCCAAGTGGGCTCCCACTGGGTCAGAAATTCCCGGCTCATGAAGCGCAGGGACGACCAAGCACGATAGTCCGCATGGGTCGGCAAGCGTAATGTCATACGCTCGGTCTCCAGTCGGAACTTGCGCTTGGTCAGTAGCATCTTAGGACATTAACCGCGCTTTCAGCGAAGACAGTTCCGGTGCGTTGGAAACCGGCCCGTAAATCGCCATCGCCGATGCCGCGTTCTGCGCCATCTGGACCCCGAAATCGCGGACCGAGTCCAGCGTCACGTTGTCGATCTTCTCGACCGTTTCCGACAGGTCCGGCACACGGCCCCAGATCGAGATCATCCGCGCCAGACGCTCAGCCCTGTTCGAGGGGCTTTCCAGCCCCATCAACATCCCGGCCTTCATCTGGGCACGGGCGCGGGCGATTTCGACCTCACGCAGATCGTCGGTGATGCGGCGGATCTCATCAATGGTGACCTCGGCCAATTCGCCCAATTGCTCGGCGCTGGTGCCTGCATAGACGGTGATCATGCCGGTGTCGGAATAAGCACCTGCCTGACTGAAGATCGTGTAGCACAGGCCGCGATTCTCGCGGATTTCCTGAAACAGACGCGAGGACATGCCGCCGCCAAGGGCCGTTGCATAGACCTGCGCTGCGTAGAAATCATTGGCCATGTAGCCGGGGCTTTCAAAGGCCAGCGTGAAATGGGCCTGCTCCAGCGCTTTCACTTCGCGGCGCTCGCCCCCTTTGAACAGGGCGGGCGTTTCCACGTGCAGCGGGCGCGGCTTCATCTGGCCGAACAGCTTTTCCGCCTCGCGCACCAGAGCATCGTGATCCACGGCACCAGCAGCCGACAGGATCATCTGGCCGGGGCCATAATGTTCCTGCACAAAGCCACGCAGATCGGACTGGCTGAAATGGCGCACACGCTCGGCGGGGCCAAGGATAGTACGGCCCAAAGCCTGATCGGGGTAGGCCTCTTCCTGAAGCCAATCAAAGATCACGTCGTCGGGCGTATCCAGCGACTGGCCGATCTCTTGCAGAATGACACCGCGCTCGGTCTCGATCTCACGCTCGTCGAACACAGGGTTCAGCAGGATATCGGCGATCACGTCCAGCGCCAGCGGCACATCAGCACCAAGGACGCGGGCGTAATAGGCGGTCACCTCACGCGAGGTATAGGCGTTGATATAGCCGCCCACGTCCTCGATCACTTCGGCGATTTCCAGGGCGGTCCGCTTTTCGGTGCCTTTGAACGCCATGTGTTCAAGGAAATGGGCAATGCCGTTCTGCTCGACCCGCTCGTGACGGGCACCCGCCGTCACCCATATACCGATGGCGGCCGATTCTAGGCCGGGCATATGTTCAGTGACGATACGGAAACCGTTTGAGAGGGTGTGGGTCTGGACTGTCAAAGGTGAATCCGGTCCTTGATAAGCGTTTCGATGGCGGTCAGGTCGTTCGCGACCCGAGTCACACGTTCCGACCGCTCATACAGGTCCGCCATGCGCGGGGGAAGAGCCGGACGCACGCCGGTGGCCTCTTCGACCGCATCGGGGAACTTTGCCGGATGCGCTGTTGCCAAAGTGACCATCGGCGAGGTCCCCATGTGCTGTTCGGCCACGTGAACCCCAACTGCGCTGTGTGGGCACAGCAGTTCCTGACTATGGGCCAGAGTGCGCTTGATGGTCGCCAGCGTCTCCTCTTCCGAGCAGCGGCCGCTGTCGAAATGTTCGCGCAGGGTTTGCAGGGCGCCTTGGCTGACCTTGAAGCCACCCGCCTTCAGCTCGTCCATCAGTTGCGCTACGGCAGTGCCGTCACGGCCATACGCATCAAACAGAGCACGTTCAAAGTTCGACGACACCTGAATATCCATCGACGGGCTGATCGAGGGGATCACGCCATCGACCATGTATTCACTGGTCGACAGGCAACGGTGCAGAATGTCGTTCTGGTTGGTCGCAACGACCAGACGGTCAATCGGCAGGCCCATGCGCTTGGCGATATAGCCCGCGAAAATATCACCGAAGTTGCCGGTCGGCACGGTGAAGCTGACCTTGCGATGGGGCGCACCCAGCGCAACAGCCGAAGTGAAGTAGTAGACGACCTGCGCCAGCACACGCGCCCAGTTGATGCTGTTCACGCCTGCCAGCTTAACGCCATCACGGAATTCGAAGTCGTTGAACATGTCCTTCACGCGGGCCTGACAGTCATCAAAGTGACCGTCTAGGGCCAGCGCGTGAACGTTATCCTCCGAAGGGGTGGTCATCTGGCGACGCTGCACCTCGGACACGCGGCCATGGGGGTACATGATGAACACGTCCACAGCGTCCAGACCGCGGAAGGCCTCGATCGCGGCAGAGCCGGTATCGCCCGAAGTCGCGCCGACGATGGTCACGCGGCTGCCACGGCGCTTGAGTTCAAACTCGAACAGCTGACCGATCAGCTGCATGGCGAAGTCTTTGAAGGCCAAGGTCGGGCCGTGGAACAGCTCGCACAGGAAATGGCCGGAGGCCAGTTGCTTCAGAGGTGCGCGGGCGTCATGGCCGAAGCCTGCATAGGCGCGCTCGATGATGCCGCGGAATTCGTCATCGGTGAAGGCCGTGCCAAGGAAGGGGCGCATTACGCGGAAAGCCACCTCTTCGTAGGGCAGACCAGCCAGCGCCGCGATGTCTTTGGCCTTCATGGTGGGGATCTCGGCGGGGACATAGAGACCACCGTCGCGGGCAAGGCCCGTCAGCATGGCCTCATCAAAGGTCAGCGTCGGCGCGGTGCCGCGGGTCGAGATATACTGCATCAGTCGGGCCTTTCATTCTTGGTCCTACGGCTTTGCCACAGGATAAAGCCAATGCCTACTACCCAGATCGCCGCAAAGCTGAACCAGGTGACGGCGTATTCAAGGTGATTGTTCGGGATGCCACTGGTGTCCACCGGCCAAGGGGTCACGCGGGGGCTGTCGTAATCTGTCTCGCGCAGGACCAGCAAAAACGGCTCTGCCTTCAGAACTTGCGCCATTTGCGGAACGTCACGGGCGAACCATGTATTCGCCGCAAGATCGTTTTCAGGGGTGAAACTGTCCCGCTCTTCGGGCCAGTGCAGATTCGCAATGATGGTCGCATCGTGCGCAGGCCGGACATCATCATGGGCAGTGATACCCACAAAGCCGCGATCCAACATCAGGCGGCGACCGCCGTCCGTTTCAAAGGCCGAGATCACGCGATAGCCCGCGCCCTGCCCTCGGGCCGAGGCCAGAACCAGAATCTCGTCCTCGGTCACGCGGCCATGGGCCGTGACGGCCAGAAAGCGGTCTGCTTCGGGATCGGGGTTGGCAGGAACGGCTACGGGATCGCGATAGATCTGACCTTCGATCTCAGCCAGAATCGCCTGCTTCCAATGCAAACGCTCGACCTGCCAGCTGCCCAGAAAAAGCAAAGCCGCAGCTCCGATCACTCCGATCACAAGCAGGACGATAGGTCGACGCATCAAAAGCCTTTCAAACGCAAACAAGGCGCGCAAAACCTGCGCGCCTTGTGTGTTATTCTTTTAGGCCGGATTTTCAACCGGCAACTGCAGCTTCGCGCTTATGCGCCGCCCCAGATGTAGACAGCTGCGAACAGGAACAGCCACACAACGTCAACGAAGTGCCAGTACCAAGCCGCTGCCTCGAAACCGATGTGGTTTTCGGGGGTGAAGTGACCGCGCACGGTGCGCAGGTAGCAGATGAACAGGAAGATGGTGCCAACGATCACGTGGAAGCCGTGGAAGCCGGTCGCCATGAAGAAGTTCGCGCCGTAGATGTTGCCAGCAAAGCCGAAAGCCGCGTGGCTGTATTCATACGCCTGGAAGACGGTGAAGATCACACCCAGAACGACCGACAGCAGCAGGCCCGACTTGATGTCTTTACGGTTGTTCTCGTGCACCAGTGCGTGGTGCGCCCAAGTGCATGCCGCGCCCGAGCAGAGCAGGATCAGGGTGTTGATCAGGGGCAGGTGCCAGGGATCGAACACTTCGATGCCTTCGGGGGGCCAAACGCCACCGATGGCAGGCATCGGGTACATGGCGTGCTTGAAGAACGACCAGAACCATGCAGCGAAGAACATAATTTCGGACATGATGAACAGGATAAAGCCGTAGCGCAGACCGATCTGAACGACGGGGGTGTGATCGCCCGCGAAGTTTTCAGAGATGGTGTCCGACCACCAGGCAAACATGACGTAGAGAACGCCAACGAAGCCAATCGCGAACATCCAAGGGCCGTGTTCTTTCATCCAAAGGACAGCGCCGAACAGCATGATGAAGCCAGCGACCGCACCCAGGAAGGGCCAGATCGAAGGGGGCAGAACGTGGTAGTCGTGGTTTTTTGCGTGCGCCATGGCAGTTCCCTCGTTGGAAGGCTTAGTTAATTTCTGTGTTTGTTTCGGTCTTGAGTGCCGCCTGATAATCAGTATCGGCTAGATCCATCTCATGGAAGGTATACGAGAGTGTGATGTGCTTGGCGTATTTCGCCTCAGCGTCATCGACAATCTCGGGGTCCACGTAGAAGGTCACAGGCATCTCGACCCGTTCACCGGGCTGAAGCACCTGCTCGGTAAAGCAGAAGCAATCGATCTTTACAAAGTATCCACCGGTCGAGAACGGCGCCACATTATAGCTGGCAGTGCCCGCGACCACGCGGTCAGTGGGGTTGTAGGCCTCATAAAAAGCCAGACCGGTTTCGCCGATGCGAATCTCCATCTCGCGCTGCATGGGTTTGAACTCCCACGGCATGTCGCGCTCTAGCGAGGCATCGAATTTGATGGTGATGGTCTGATCAAGGATTTCATCCGAGGCGCTGTCGGCCACGGCCACTTCGCCACCAAAACCGGTGACGCGGCAGAACAAGTCATAAGCGGGTACCGCAAGCCAAGCCAGCGCGCCCATGAAGACGACGACACCAACCAGACGCAGAACCGTTTTATTCTTGTTATCCATCACTTGTTGCTCCCTTGGGGAACCATATCGATGCGCTGAGTGTGGTCAAAGCCTTGCAGGCTGCCACCACGCTCGACCTTCACAACCGTCAGCAGGAACACCAGCGCGACAAAGCCCACAAGGACCAGTCCCACACCGATGTTACGCCCTTTGCGACGCTTGTGCAGTTCGTGATCGGGACGGAAGGTCATAGCAGTCCACCGAAGGTGACGCCCATGCGCATCAGCACAGCATCAGCAAGAATCGCACCGAAGTGCAGGAAGAGGTACAGCAGCGACAGCTTGAAGAAGCTTTTCTCGGCCGCGTAGTTGTCCGCCTCGGCAACCTCTTCGTCACGGCGCAGGATCGTCCACGCGCCCTTGATGAACAGCAGGTTCAGAACAACAGCCGCAGCCCAGTAAACTGGGCCACCCAGCGAAGTAAAGCCGGTGCCGATAGCCAATCCGGCCAGCAGCAGCGTGTAGCCGAAGATCTGCTGACGGGTCACCTTGCGGCCGTGCGTCACGGTCAGCATGGGCACTTTGGCTTCGGAGTAGTCAGACTTCATGAACAGCGCCAGCGCCCAGAAGTGGGGCGGGGTCCAGAAGAAGACCAGAGCGAACATCATGATGCTCTCGATCGAAACGCCGCCCGTGGCCACAGCCCAGCCGATCATCGGAGGGAAGGCACCCGCAGCACCGCCAATGACGATGTTCTGCGGAGTCGAACGCTTGAGCCACATCGAGTAGATCACGACGTAGAAGAAGATGGTGAAGGCCAGCAGCGCACCTGCGACGATGTTCGACGCCAGCGCCAGCATGATCACCGAAATACCGGACAGCGCCAGACCCAGTGCCAGTGCCTCTTCGGCGCCGACTTTGCCCGAGGGAATCGGACGGCTTTGGGTGCGCTTCATGATGCGGTCGATGTCCGCATCCCACCACATGTTCAGGGCGCCCGATGCGCCACCGCCCAATGCGATGAAAAGAATCGCCGCGAATCCTTCGACCGGGTGAACCGAGCCGGGGGCGACAAGCAGGCCAACCAACGCGGTAAAGACCACCAGCGACATCACACGCGGCTTGAGCAGCGCAAAGTAGTCGCCAAAGCTGGCTTCACGGGTCTGGCTATCGAAGCTGGTATCGCTCATTTAGCGGGATCCTGACAATTCGAGTGAATGAGTTCCGGGCCTCTGATCGCTCATCTCGCCGGTGCGGCGGGTCAGAGCGATGCGAGAGGCCCGTGAAAGGTCTTAGTTGGCCGAAGCTACCTGGTAAGGCTGGGGCAGACCGGCGTATTCCTCGATCGCGCCATCCAGCCACTTCTGGTACTCTTCTTCGCTAACCACTTTGACGGTGATCGGCATGTAAGCGTGGTCCTTGCCGCACAGTTCCGAACACTGACCGAAGTAGACACCTTCTTTTTCAGCGTTGAACCACAGTTCTGCCAGACGGCCGGGAACCGCGTCCTGCTTTACGCCGAAGGCAGGAATGGTCCAGCTGTGGATCACGTCTGCGCCGGTCACCTGCATCACGACGGTCTTACCAACGGGCACGACAACAGCGGTGTCGGTGGCCAGCAGGTATTCATCGTCGTTGTAGCCGTAGTCAGCCAGTTCTTCGCGGGGCAGCATGAAGCTGTCGAAGGCGAATTCGTGATCAACGTATTCGTAGCCCCAGTACCACTGGTAGCCGGTCACCTTGATAGTGATGTCCGCCTCGGGGATCTCCTGCTGCTTGAACAGCACGGGCAGCGAGAACGAGCCGATGAAGACCAGAATCACGATCGGAACGATGGTCCATGCCACTTCCAGCGGCGAGTTGTGGGTAAAGGTCGCGGGGGTCTTGTTGGTTTTGCTGTTATAGCGAACCATGATGTAGACCATCAGCGCCGACACGAACAGGGTGATGAAGGTGATGATCACCAGTACCATGCTGTCGAGCCAGTGCAGGTCACGCGCCAGTTCGGTTGCGGCAGGCTGAAAACCGTAGGCCCCGTCGGTCGGGCGACCGATGATTTCCAGTCCTTCCTGAGCGAAAGCAGGAAGAGGCAGCATGAGGGCCAGAGCGGCCAGCATTTTGGTCAGAAGTCGCATGTTACACCCTGATCTAGTTCGGCATTGCGCACGTTAGTTGCGAAGCAGCCCTTCGACGGCGGGCTAATTCGGAATCCATTTGTATTCCGAACAGCAAGAACCATATTCTGGACTGCGAAACAAGATAGCGGACCGCGTCAAACGGCCGCTTTTTTGATCTAAATCAACTGCGCCCTAGCCGGAGTCCCTATGTCAACTGACACTTTCCGCCCATTCGAGACCATGATCGACCGAGAAAACGCACTGCGTCAACTGCGTGAAACGGTCAACGGGGCCGACGACGGAGAGCTTTTTCTAGAGCGTCGCCGCTCTGAGGTCGTCGCCTACGACGATGGTCGGTTGCGGACGGCCAGCTATGACGCCAGCGAGGGATTCGGCCTGCGTGCTGTGCGCGGCGAAGTTGCCGGATACGCCCACAGCACCGAAATCACCGAAGGCACCCTTGGCCGCGCCTCGGAAACCGCGCGTCTTGCGGTGGGTGACGGCGGCGGCACTCTGGCCCTGCCGCCCGAGGGAACCAACCGCAGACTCTATAGTGACATTGATCCGGTCGAAGAGGTCGCCTTCAGCACTCGGGTCGACCTGCTGAAAGAGATCGACGCCTATCTGCGGGCCAAAGACAAGCGCGTGGTTCAGGTCACGGCCAGCCTCTCGGCCAGCCTGCAAGAAGTAGAAATCCTGCGTCCCGAAGGACATAGCGTTACCGACATCCGTCCGATGGTGCGGCTGAATATCTCGTGCATCGTTGATCAGGACGGACGTCGCGAATCCGGCAGCGCCGGTGGCGGCGGGCGTCACGGGCTCTCGCCCTTGATGGATGCGGGCCACTGGAAATCTGTCGCTGATGAGGCGCTGCGGGTGGCCATTGTGAACCTTGACGCGGTCCCTGCCCCCGCGGGCGTGATGGATATTGTGCTTGGGCCAGGCTGGCCGGGCATCCTGCTGCATGAAGCTGTGGGTCACGGCCTTGAAGGCGATTTCAACCGCAAAGGCAGCAGCGCCTTTGCAGGTCTGATGGGCCAGCAGGTGGCGGCCAAGGGCGTGACCGTGCTGGATGATGGCACGATTCCCGACCGCCGCGGCAGCATCACCATCGATGATGAGGGCACCCCCAGCGCGAAAAACGTCCTGATCGAGGACGGCATTCTGACCGGTTATATGCAGGATCGCCAGAACGCCCGCCTCATGGGCGTCAAACCCACGGGCAACGGTCGCCGCGAGAGCCATGCCCATATTCCAATGCCACGCATGACGAACACCTACATGCTCGGCGGTGATTCCCGCCCCGAGGATCTGGTCGCCAGCATGAAAGACGGCATCTACGCCGTGGGCTTTGGCGGTGGTCAGGTGGATATCACCAACGGCAAGTTCGTTTTCTCCTGCACCGAAGCGTATCGCGTGCAGAACGGCATCGTCGGCGCTCCGATCAAGGGGGCGACGCTGATTGGCGATGGCGCGACTGCCCTGCGTAATATCCGTGGGACTGGCAATGATATGGCACTGGACCCCGGCATGGGCAATTGCGGCAAGCAAGGTCAGTGGGTGCCTGTTGGCGTCGGCCAGCCCAGCTTGCTGATTGGCGGCCTGACCATCGGCGGCTCGGCTGTCTGATCGATTCAGTCGGCCAATTTTAACCAGTGGTTAACCGTGGGTGGGGTACATCTGATTCCGCAAGATGGCGGAGGTCAGATGTCCCACACACCACTCACTTCCAGTCCCCACCCACTCCCACCCACCACGGAAGGCGAGCGGGCATTATGGCTCCGCCTCTTGCGCTCGCGTCGCGTTGGCATCGCGACGTTCTACCGGCTATTGCAGGAACATGGCAGCGCCGAGGCTGCATTGGTGGCCTTACCCGGCATCGCCGCAGCAGCTGGCGTGGAGAGTTATGAGATTTGTCCCGAATCCGTTGTGCGCGCAGAACTGAATGCGGCGCGAAAGCTAGGGGCGGTGATGCTGTGTATCGGCGATCCCGCCTATCCGCGCCAACTCAAAGATTTGCCCGATGCGCCGCCCATTCTCTGGGCCTTGGGTGATCTTTCCTTGCTGACACGCCCGATGGTTTCCCTTGTTGGTGCGCGCAACGCCTCATCCCTAGGGCTGCGCATGGCCCGGAAATTGGGGCAAGAGCTGGCGGCGGCAAACTATGTGGTTGTTTCGGGTCTGGCGCGAGGGATCGATACCGCCGCCCATGAAGGCGCAATGGATCACGGGACCATCGCGGTGATCGGCGGCGGGCTGGATACATTTTACCCGCCCGAGAATACAGAGCTTCAGAAAAGGATCGCCCAATCAGGGTTACTGCTATCGGAAACGCCGATGGGGATGCAGGCCACCGCCCGTCACTTTCCCGCCCGCAATCGCATCATCGCCGCACTTTCCAGCGCGATTGTTGTGACGGAGGCCGCCGCCAAATCGGGCAGCCTGATCACCGCCCGCAACGCCCTTGATCTGGGGCGCGAAGTGCTGGCGGTGCCCGGTCACCCGATGGATGCGCGGGCGGCTGGCTGCAATATGCTGCTGCGGGACGGTGCCACTTTGATCCGCCATGCCGAAGATGTGATTGAGGCATTGGGGCCGCTGCACACGCCAGATCTGCCGTTGCAGGAACCACCCGCACCGCCCCCCTCTCCGCCCAAGGACAAGCGCAGCCGGAAAGAGACCTTTGCCCTGCATAAACTGATCCTGAACCGCCTTGGCCCCGCCCCATTGGCCGAAGACCAGCTGATCCGCGACGTTAAAGCAAAGGCAAGCGAAGTGGCTCCGGCCCTGCTGGATCTGGAATTGGACGGTCAGATCGAGCGCCAGACAGGAGGGTTGCTGTCAAGACGCGCATAAGGGGTCAGGAATGCCGGTAGAAGCCAAGATCATTGACATTATACACTTGCACCCCACATGTTGCGCCGCCATACGCCCATGGAAAGCAGTGCAAGAGGTCCAGAGATATGCCCGTTGTCGTCGTCGAGTCTCCGGCAAAAGCCAAGACCATCAACAAATACCTCGGCAAAGATTTCACCGTGCTTGCCTCCTACGGCCATGTCCGCGACCTTCCGGCCAAGAACGGCTCGGTCGATACCGATGCGGATTTCGCCATGACGTGGGAGGTCGGGAACGACTCGAAAAAGCACGTCAAAGCGATCGCTGACGCCCTGAAAGACGACGACACACTGATCCTCGCGACCGACCCTGATCGCGAAGGAGAGGCAATCAGCTGGCACCTGCAGGAAACCCTGACCAAGCGCCGCGCGATCAAGAAAACGACCGAAGTAAAGCGCGTGGTCTTCAACGCGATCACCAAAACCGCTGTCACCGAGGCGATGAAAAACCCCCGCGATGTGGACCAGCCGCTGGTCGAGGCCTATCTGGCCCGTCGCGCGCTGGACTATCTGGTGGGCTTTAACCTCTCGCCGGTCCTTTGGCGCAAACTGCCTGGCGCTCGTAGCGCGGGACGCGTGCAGTCGGTCTGCCTGCGCCTCATCGTTGAGCGCGAGATGGAGATCGAAGCCTTCCACGCCCGCGAATACTGGTCGGTCAAAGCACTGCTGGCCAACGCCCGTGGTCAGGAATTCGAGGCACGCCTAACCGTTCTTGGCGGCCAAAAGCTGGACAAATACGATCTGGCCAATGCCACCTCTGCCGAAATGGCCGTGCAGGCGATCAACAGCCGCGATCTGAAGGTGCAGTCGGTCGAGGCCAAGCCCGCTAGCCGCAACCCCTCGGCGCCCTTTATGACTTCGACCCTGCAGCAGGAAGCCAGCCGCAAGTTCGGTATGGGTGCGCGGCAGACAATGAACGCGGCGCAGCGTCTCTATGAGGCGGGGCACATCACCTATATGCGTACAGACGGCATCGATATGGCGCCCGAGGCCGTGATGGCCACCCGTGATGCGATCAAAAAACGCTATGGGGACGAATACGTCCCCAAGTCGCCGCGTATGTATAAAAACAAGGCGAAGAACGCGCAGGAAGCCCACGAATGTATCCGCCCGACCGATATGTTCAAGGACGCAGCCGCGCTGAAGCTGACCGATGCGGACCAGCGTAAGCTGTATGACCTGATCTGGAAGCGGACCATCGCCTGCCAGATGGAAAGCGCGCGTCTTGAACGGACCGTGGTCGATATCGCCAGCGCCGACCAGCAGGTGATCCTGCGGGCGAACGGTCAGGTCGTGCTGTTTGACGGCTTCCTCAAGGTCTATGAGGAAGGCCGCGACGATGTGGTGGATGACGACGACAACCGCCTGCCCCACCTGACCGAAGGCGAAAAGGCCGAGAAGCGCAAAGTCGAGCCCGAACAGCACTTTACCCAGCCCCCGCCCCGCTACACCGAGGCAACGCTGGTCAAGCGCATGGAAGAGCTCGGCATTGGCCGCCCCTCGACCTACGCCAGCATCGTGACCACGATTCAGGACCGCGAGTACGTCACCAAGGACAAGAACCGCCTGATCCCTGAGGATAAGGGGCGGATTGTTACGATCTTCTTGCTGAACTTCTTCAAACGCTACGTGGAATACGATTTCACCGCCGCGCTGGAAGAGGAACTGGATGATGTCAGCGCAGGCGAGCGTGACTATAAGGAACTGCTCGGCCGGTTCTGGCGCGATTTCCACGCGGCCATCGAAGAAACCAGCGAGCTGCGCATTGCCGAAGTGCTGGATGTTCTGGACGACGCGCTTGCGCCCCAACTGTATCCGCCGCGCGAAGATGGCACCGACCCGCGCAGCTGCCCCCTTTGCAGCGAGGGCAAACTGCACCTGAAAACCTCGCGCACTGGCGGGTTTGTCGGCTGCTCGAACTACCCCGAATGCCGTTACACCCGCCCCATTGGCGGCGGTGAAGAGGAAGCGGGCGATCGTGTTCTGGGTGAAGACGACAACGGCATTGAGATCAGCCTGCGCTCGGGCCGCTTCGGCCCCTACGTCCAGCGCGGTGAAGCGACGGCAGAACAGCCCAAGCCTGACCGCGCCAGCCTGCCCAAGGGCTGGAGCAAGGACGATCTGGATCTGGATAAGGCGCTGCTGCTGCTAAGCCTGCCCCGCGAAGTCGGTGCCCACCCCGAAGATGGCGAGATGATCGAGGCTGGCATTGGCCGCTACGGTCCATACGTCAAACACGGCAAGCTTTACGCGAACCTCAAAGAGGTGGACGACGTCTTTACCATCGGCATGAACCGCGCCGTGGAAGAGCTGGCGAAAAAGGCAGAAAGCCGTGGTCGCCGTGGCGGCGCTGCAACCGCCAAGCCTTTGAAAGAGCTGGGGGATCACCCCGATGGCGGGGCAATGAACGTCTATGACGGTCGTTATGGGCCCTACGTGAAATGGGAAAAGGTGAACGCCACCCTGCCCAAAGACGTGGACCCCCAAGCGATGACCGCCGAGATGGCGATTGAGCTTGTGAACGCCAAAGCCAAGAAGGGCGGCGCCAAGAAAAAGGCGGCCCCCAAGAAAGCTGCGGCCAAGAAAACCACCGCCAAAAAGGCTCCTGCCAAGAAATCGACCAAAGCGGCGAACGATAGCGCCGAATAAGGTCGCCTACCTCGTAACGTCACATGCCGTAGCGCAATACTGCGCTGCGGCATTTTATTGACTCATCCTCTGCCCTTGGCCACAGTCGCGCCAAGGATACGGAGGACTTTATATGAACAAAGTGTATGGCAGCGCGTCGGAGGCTCTTGAAGGGCTGCTGCGCGACGACATGCTGATTGCGGCAGGGGGCTTTGGCCTTTGCGGGAT
>NZ_PVTQ01000030.1 GCF_003003355.1 Donghicola tyrosinivorans | reverse complement strand
GAAGGCATGGATCAGGAGCTGTGGTGGTACCTGCCTGAGCATCGCAAAGCGCGTCGTCCACGCCGGGCCAGAAAGCGCCAGAAGCCTAAGTTTGACCGTGATGTCAGTATCCTTTTCCGACCGGATGACGTCGCACACCGCCGCCAATTCGGACATTGGGAAGCTGATCTTGTCTTGTTCAAACAACGGTTTGGGCAATCAAACGTGACATCTTTAGTTGAGCGTGTCAGCCGGTTTACCGTGCTGCTAAAGAACCCGAACAAACGGACCAAACCCGTTATGGGCAAAATCATGAAAGCTGTCCGTGATCTACCCTACATCGCGCGCCGTTCCATCACCTTTGACCGCGGCACCGAGTTCGTGAGCTGGCCACACCTGCAAGCCGAGATCGGGACGCAAACCTGGTTCTGTGATCCGTCCAGCCCATGGCAGAAAGGCACCGTTGAAAACACAAACCGACGCGCTCGTAGATGGCTGCCAAGGAAGCGCGACATCACGGCAGTCACAGATCATGAATTGAAAATGATCTGCGACCGCCTCAACGCAACACCCAGAAAATGCCTCGGCTGGAGGACACCAGCCGAGGTCTTCCGCGAAAAAATGATGGAAGATATGGGACGCCCCCCCTACCCTCGAAAGGAATAGGAGTCGCGGTTCAAGTAGCGCTCACACCCGACGGATGTGATGTTGCATGTCATCGCCGACCGACTGCAGGCCATTCAGCGGCGAAACTTCTACCAGCTCGCCGCCGAGGCCAGCCACCATGGCCGCTACTACCATGAATACACCATGTCGGTGGACGTCACGCGGGACGGTGCGACTTGGCAGCCGCCGACCAAGGACGTGGAAAAGATCGTGACCGAGGCGCTACGTGATCTGGCCCGCTGGCTCTACCGCCGGCTTGAGGACGAATATGACCACCTCACTTCGGACGAGGCCATTGAGGAGGGGATCATCGTCAACGCGTATACGTTCATGGAAGGAGGGCGGCGGTTCGGGTGAGCGCGCTACTTTCGAAGTACTTTCTCGACCGAACTCTTGATTTGTACGTCAATGTGGCGTACATGATGGGTGGAAAAACAGGAGGCGACCATGCTTGGTTTCCACGACACCACGCGCGCGATCGATGAGCGCAACGAGGCCCGGATGAATTTCCGGACGAAGCCGCGCATCAAGACAGCGATCCAGCAGGCGGCGGCGCTTTCTGGCGTCGACGATTCCGTCTTCACAATGAATGCCGCCTACCAGGCAGCGCTGGTAACGATTGCAGCGCATGAACGGACGGTGCTGCAGCCGGTCGATCATGACGCGTTTTTCTCGGCACTCGATACACCGGCGGCGCCGACCGAGGCCCTGCGTGCAGCCTTTCGTCGGCATGGCAAAACGGTTGTGTCACAGTAGATGGCTGCATCACAACCGGCCTCTTATATCATTGAGCCGTTCGATCCAGAGAGACATGATCGGGCGGCTTTTTCTTGCGGCGTTGAACAGGTAGATAACTACTTTCAGAAGACGGCTAACAAGCTCGCCAAGGCGGACAACGTCCGGCTCTATGTGATGGTCGATCCAGCCGGCACGGTTATCGGTTTCTATGCTCTCAATGCGCACGCTGTTCATTTTCAGGATTTACCTGCAAAGTTCGCGCGGACACGTCCGTCGCACGGCAACATCCCGGCCGCATACATCTCGATGATCGGGCGTGATCAGAAGTTCAGTGGGGGCGGGTATGGCGGCGATTTGCTTGTCGATGCGCTCCGCCGGATTGCGGTTGCCGCAGATGCCATCGGCGTCGCAGTAGTCATGCTCGATGTTCTTGACTGTGGCGATCCCGACCGCGTGGCCCGCCGCAAAGCGCTATACGAAAGCTACGGCTTTCTGCCGCTCGCATCGAACCCGCTGAGGATGTTCTTGCCAGTCAGCGTTGTTCGAGCGCTCATCGCTGAAGAGTAAGCCGTGCAGACGAAGGACGCGGGGCTCACCAAGCTGGCCGGGCTCGGACAGACGGTTGACCGCGGTTGAAGTCCTGAAGAGCCAAGCTGCCAGCCTATAGGTTGGCAGGGTATTGTCACGTTAACCGAAGGGTTGGCTGGCAAGGCCGTAGATGACGGTCATAGGCGATGCTGGCTGCTACTCTCCACGTGCGGAGTGCTTCCATCCGGTGGTAGCGAATGGTCAGGGCGGCGCGGCGGCAAGCTGGAACGGAGAAACAAGGTTCTGTTGCAAACTTTGTATTTCCGTTTCTGCGTGATGGCCGATATGCCGTTGCGCAAAAAAGCAGGCGCGCAGAATGGCGACAAGTTTAAAAGGGGTGCAATACCCCAAGAGCGTGATCCTTTACGCGGTGTACTTCTATGTCCGATATGCGGTTTCTTACCGGGATCTGGAGGAGATCATGGCAGAGCGTGGTGTCGATGTTGACCATGCGACACTGAACAGGTGGGTGGTGAAATTTTCGACAGACCTCGCGGCCGCGGCACAAAAGCGAAAGCGTCAGACAGCCAACTCGTGGCGGATGGATGAAACCTATGTCCAGGTCAAAGGCCAGTGGGCCTATCTTTATCGTGCCGTTGATCGGGACGGCCGAGCCCTTGATTTCATGCTCTCTGCAAAGCGGGACAAGGCTGCCGCACGCCGTTTCTTCAAACGTGCGATTTCAACGAATGGCAGGCCTGATCGCGTTGCTATCGACAAGAGCGGCGCCAATCTGACGGGGCTTCAGGCCGTAAACGTGATCCGTAAATTTGCGGGCAGCGGACGGTTGATCCGGATCATACAAAGCAAATATTTGAACAACATGGTCGAACAGGACCATCGTTTCATCAAGCGGATCACGCGCCCAACACTTGGCTTCAAAGCGTTTCACTCAGCAGCTGCGACGCTGGCTGGGATTGAAACCGCGCACATGATCCGAAAAGGTCAAATCGCCGCGAATGGGAAAACGGGCTTCCAGCAATTCGCCTCTCTCGCAGAATAAGTGCGTCCGCTGACAGGCTGTTCTGCACTCCCTGCTGAAGTTTGCGACAGAACCTCCGCTGGATCCCTGCGAGATTTGACAGGCCCTGGGCTGCGATGAGGCCATGCTCTGCCAAATGGGCCCGTAGCGCATTGATGGTCTGCGTCCTCTGGCGGACAAACAGATCGCGGGTTCGAAAGACCATGGCGCGTGCTTGCTGGCGGGGTGACTTCGGCTCGACGAACCTCATGGTCGGTCGGCTGGCGGCTTCAGCTATGGCCTCTGCGTCAGCCGCATCGTTCTTTTGACGCTTGACGAATGGCTTGATGTAGGCAGGCGGCACCAATCTGACGGTATGTCCCAGAGCACCGATCTCACGTGCCCAGTAGTGCGCCGTGGCGCAGGCCTCCATAGCTACCACGCAGGGCGGCAAATCCGCGAAAAATGCCAACACCTGAGCCCGTGACAGCTTCTTGTGAATAGCAACGCCGCCAGCGGCCGTCGCACCATGAACCTGGAAAACCCGCTTTGCCAAATCCAGCCCAACAATCGCAATTTCTGTCATGGATACTTCCTCCCTTTTGTGATGTGACCCACATCACCTTGGCACATTGCGCTGCCGTCGGGGGGGGTATCCACCCCATCAGTTCTGGGTGGAAATCAACAATAGCGCGCAAAGAAGCGCCCTATTGCTTAAGTAGTTCTTTGATCATCGCCGCCCGCTGGCCAGCTTCCAGACAGATCGGTTTTGACACACGTTCGGGAACAAGATGCCCGAGTATTTCGACTGTGCGATCTAGTGCTGCGGGGAGGCGCGTTGCGAAATTTCGCAACAACTCTGTTGCCCTGCCTGATTGCATTCGGTTCGCACGGCCTTCCGCTTCGAAATGTCTTGGTGTGATTTCGTCAATACCGTAGTGCCCATCAATCGACATGGCCATCCGAAAGCGTTTGCGCTGAAGGCGGCCTGCGGCAATGACTGGTGCCAAGCTTAAGATGTCGTAAAGAGGTGCGAGCCGGAGCCCTCCACCGGGCCTGAGCCGCAGGCTGAAATTTTTCGCGTGGCCGTCGCTGGCACCGATCAGGTAGAAGAAGATCTGAGCGGCGAAGAAGGTTTCACGATCCTCGGTAGGACGATCGGATTCGCGCAGCAACTCCATGATATCTGCAATGCCTGGGCCGCCATCCCTCTGGTATTTTTGCGAAGATGGAATGCCGAGAGATTGGCAACAATCCTCCTGTGGCAAACGTCGAAGGGCTCCATCTTCCCAGATCCGATCAAATCGCTCAACCGCGAGCACGGGGCGCCCGCCGATGATCAGCTTGTCGACCTTAGCGACAGGCAGGCCGAGCTCTCCCGCGAGCGTCATGCAAAACAATTCATTCTCGACGCTGTCGCTCAGATCGATCTGTTCAGGTCCCGGCAAAATGCCCATGGGTGTTTTGAAAATGTGGCTCGTTGGCGTAATGCCGCGGGGCTTGCCCCAACTACCTTCAATCTTGAGATATGCGGTTTTCTCCTGCGCTCCGGCGATTGAGATACGGAAGTCCTCGTCGTCTCCCATCGCTAAAGGAGCCACAGCAAGCCCTTGCAGGTCGCGCGCCATTTCGGTTTCGTCTATGAGACGGTAGTCCATGTCTTCTGTTCCTGGCGTTTCGCCGGGTGGCAGAAACTGGAACGCACCGACACAGTCGCGACCCAGCTCTGACAGCAACGAAAAAACGTCCCTACCTGGCGCGCCGATCCTTTCAGCGATCTTGGCGCGCAAGTCGCCCTCGGCATCCGGAAGCAAGTTGTCGAAAACGGCCATGACAATGTCGCCCTGCCATTTCTGCTGGAACAGCGATAGGCTGGTTGCGATGGGGAAGCGTCCCGAATGGGTCAGCCAGCGATCGTCGTAGGCGAACGAAATCGCACCGTCGGTAGCCTTGGTGAGTGTGCCGACACGGTCTCGACCATGCCAGACCACGGTTTTTGATCGCCGTGGCGGTGGCCTGCGTAACACGCCGCGCGCCATGTTAGCCATCACCCTCGGATGCAATGCGATCTCTGACCGCCAGCTCACCATCCAAGTGTTCCAGTAGTCTTAGGTAAAGGTCTAGGGATACCGAGACATATGCATTCTCAACGTCAGAGATCCGCGACTGCCCGGTCCCAGCGAGTGCGGCCAGCTCTTTCTGAGACAAGCCTGCTGCTTGCCGCCGCGCCTTCAATGCGGCCCCAGCCTGCCTTAGACTACGAATGCTCTCAGTTTCTGTAGGCATCTGACTTCATCATGTTTCCGTGATTTTCTCAATTTATCCCTTACTCGTGATATTTGTCAAGAATCTCGAATAAGGGATCGGCGGCTTAAGTTTGCGCCTCACTTCTTTTGTCGTCGCGAGAACAGTCAGGACTTGAAAAGCCGAAAGCAAATTTTCTGCCGCTGGAGTGCGGCAAGCTGAGAGTTGATGCCCGACTATTGAACGGAATGAAGCGATTTTTCGACCAGTGCCTTTTGGTTCTTGGCATGACGTGCGACCAAGCGTTTCAACGATTTGCCTTTTGTTGGAATAGGACGGGCGGACACGCGTGCGGTCGTCTCTGCAAGGTCCGGGAACAGCGCAAGTAACTCGGCGCGGGCATCTTCCGACACAGCTTTCAACGCTTCTGGACCGGTGAACAAACTCTCGGTGGCCGCGCCGTTGGAAAAGATGATCTCGTGGCGGTCAAAGAGGATGTGGAAGTATTTCACGCTTTCCACATCGTTGGCGATTTCGATGCCCGGCAGACCCACCAGCTTGACTGCGGCAACCAGAACTTCTTCGGCCCCGAACATCCGAGCGGCGATGGACGATCGAAGAAGGACCCGGTGCTGCCGCGACACCATAAGGTCTTTTGCGGGGGTGCCGTGCCCTAACGCACCCGCCGCGATGCGGATCGGTCGCAGTTTCTCTGAAGCGTCCAGATCGGCTGAGGACAATGCTTTGCAGCCGATCCAGCGGACGGATTGATAGCCATTGTCCATGGTCAGAACCAAATCAGCCTCTTCTAGGTCCTCGACCTTCGTTGGGCCGTCGATTGTCAGGATCTCGGTCCCATCGCAGAAGCAAATGATCTCGATCCCGCTGAAAGTTAGAACTTCGCCGGTCGTGAAGTTGACGGTGCCCATCTTGGCGCCGCTGTCATTCGGGTCCTCAACCGCATTGATGGTGTAGGACGACGGGTCCAGCGCGCTAAGATCAATCTTATCTTGGTCCGCCGTGTCGTCAGGGCCGGTGCCACCGGTGATGACGTCCCCATTCGCATGGGCCGCGGATCCGATGATAAAGGTATCATTGCCCGCGCCGCCGGTTTGGCTATCGGCTCCAGCGCCACCGATCAGAACATCGTCGCCGTCACCGCCTGATAGGGTGTCATTACCGGTGCCACCGTCTAGCGTGTCATTCCCGCCGCCGCCAGACAGGGTGTCTTGCCCGCCTGCGCCGATCAGCTCGTTATCATATGAGTTGCCGGTGATCTGGTTCGCGCCAGAGTTGCCGCGCACGTTCTCGAAGTTGAGAACTGTGGTGCCAAAGCCGCTATTCGTCGCGGTTCCGTCGTCATTCAGGGTGATGCCAAGGTTAAAGCCATCGACGACCGCGCCATCAAACGCAAGTGTATCGCTTCCATCGCTGCCATCAAGAACTTCTGTTCCGTCGCCGGACGTGAAATAGCCAACCTCAGCAACGTCATCGCCGCCTTCTAGGTAGACTTGGTCAGTGCCACTGTCGGTGCCCCCCGCGAGCCAAGTGTCATCCCCATCGCCCGCGTAGACCGTATCTTTTCCAAGACCACCAGAAATGGTGTCGTTATCGGCGCCGCCGTAGATCCGGTCATTGCCTGCGCCGCCGTCGATGCTGTCATTTCCCTCGTCGCCGTAAAGCGTGTCATTTCCATCGGCACCTAAAAGCGTATCGTCGCCAGTGCCGCCCGACACGAGGTCGTTACCGCTGCCAGCATTGATGCTGTCGTTACCCGCATAGCCGTAGATTGAGTCATTGCCCGATTGGTAGCCAATCCCCAGAAAGCCAGCGTCGTAGTTGGTGATCTTGTCGCCGCCTGCGTCTGTATAGCCGACAAGCATGGTGTCATCACCGCTTGTCCCGTCGACGCCGGCAGTATCCGGCGCCAAGTCGTAAGAAGCCGTGGTATTAAGGGTAATCGTGGTCGCGATGCCTGACAGCGCAGGGAAGCCGTCGGGGGCATAAAGATAAACCTCGCCCGAAGCAGTCGTGAACACAGCGGCATCTGTTGAACCCAGTAGAGTCCCAAGCAAGGTGCCAATCAAGCTGTATGAGTTAAAGCTCGCAACGCCCTCATAATCGACGGATTGGGACGTGCCATTGATTGTCAAACTGCCGGTTTCGCCTGATGTCAGGACACCGTTGTCTTCGGTGATGGAAATCGAGCCTGACACCGAGGCAAGGGACGGCATAACTGTAAGTGAAAACAGCTGTGCCAAAGTTCCATTAAAGGAATACAGATTTCCTGTGACATCCAATGTCGACGCCATGAACACACTCCTCTCGCACCGGCTCCGCTTCGAAAGCTGCTCAGCGCAAAACAACATGTGGGGAATTCAAAATCAGATCGGTGTTGATCCTTGCCAATTCCTTGCGGCGTAAGGATTTACTGATTGATCTGAGATTTTAGGAAACCCGATGTTGAAAGGCATTTTCCTAAAATTTTGAAATCCTCTCATGCAAAAAATTATTGATCGTCATAAATTCAGGTCCTGCGATTTGACTCATCGCAAGATTTTTAATCAGCTTGGGCAATTGAAGTTGCCGAAGTAGTGGTTTTTCTAGTGATCAAAGCATGCGAAATGCATTATCATGTCTAGCTTGCGCGACCGAAAACAGACGAAAGTGGTGAATGGGTTCCCTAAGGGCGCACAAATTTGAAAAACTTGCAGTATTTGGAGTGTCAGGCGGAGCCTGCGTGCCCTCCAATTGATCTGAAAAGCTAATCTCGAAGGCGCTTTGTATTCCTGCAATTACTCCAAGGTTCTTGGGGGAGGCATGCAAGACCCGCGCCCGCTCCGAATGAGCAGGATTTTCCAGATATTCAACAAGGTTGATTCAAATTTCACCAAAACGATGCGTCTGGCTTAGTTCAAAGTCACTCTCATAAAACAGTCACTGGGCACCCTCCACAGTTGCTATCTTCGGCGCAGAAACCCCCGCCCATTTTGCTTTCCGCTTTGAATAAAATTCTGGCGGATAAAGGGTCAAAAGAAACCGATACCTTTGGGCGACCACCTATCTTCGATTTCACCAAGTGCACTCCTTATGCGTCAGGAATAGCGATGGATTGAATCTTCAGGCGTGGCCGCTCTCATTGAAGGTAACAATTAAGCTGCAATTACACAATCTCATTTTTGCAGTCACAATATTCACTATTTAAAGACAAATTTTAGACATATTTCATGGCCGAAATTAATACTTTAGATAACAATCGTCTAATTCGCGCTTCATTGTATTCTTTTGGGGCATTCCAGAGAGCAGCTGTATGCGGCGCAGATGACCGCAAGTTTTCACCGTGAACGCTTCGTTAGGCCGACTCACTCTAGTATGTGCGACGCTGCGGTAAGATCGCGGTCACTGTGAAAGCGTCCGCACCCATTGACAGACCGCTTCGTGCTTGGCTTGGTGGCAGGACCGGACGCATTTGCCTCCGGTTAGGGGGGTGAATGGTTAATCCGGTATCAAACCGTGCGTGGTGGCTTTTGACACCTGCGCTGGGGCTCATGGGCTTTGTCGCCGTGATCCCGCTGCTGGCGGTATTCAACTATTCCTTCCACGACATCTTTACCGTGAATGAGGCCTATTGGATCGGCCCCGAATGGTACGCCGAGATCACTCGTAACCCCACCTTCTGGGCCAGCTTGGGCCGCAGCGCGCTGTTTTCGGCGATAGCGTTGGGGATACAGGTGCCTCTGGGCATTTGGCTGGCCTTGCTGCTGCTGAAGATGCAGCGGTTCGCGGTGCCTGTGCTGATGCTGGTGGCCATGCCGCTTGTGGTGCCTTGGAACATGATCGCGGGCATGTGGATCCAGCTGGTGCATCCTGAAAACGGCATTGCAGGACAGGTGATGACCGCCCTTGGCATCGCTTTTGACTACAAGTTCACGGCCCTGCACACGTGGGTTTTGATCGTTCTGGCGGACACGTGGCACTGGATCGGCCTTGTGGTCATTCTGGCCTACGCGGGTCTGTCGGCGATCCCGCATGCCTATCACCAAGCCGCCGCGATCGACGGGGCCAGCCGCATGGCGGTCTTCCGCTATATCGAGCTTCCGCGCATCACAGGGGCCCTGTCGATTGTGCTGCTCTTGCGCTTTATCGACAGCTTTATGATCTATACCGAGGCGTTCTCTATCAACGCAGGCGGGCCGAACAATGCCACGACCTTCCTGTCGTTAGAACTGGCCGCCGACATCGGCAGCTACACTTATGGCCGCGCCGCCGCGCGGGCGATGCTGGATGTGCTTATCGTTTTGACCGTGGCGTGGGCCTTCGTGCGCATCCGCTCCTCGGAGGCGCGCCGATGACCATGCGTGGTATTATCCTGCGACTGGCCGTCTTTGGCTTGCTGGCAGTGTTTATCCTGCTGCCCTTCGCCCAAACGGTGGCTTTGAGTTTTACGCTCACCCTGCCCCGCGAAGGTCATGAGGTGGGCGCCTTTACATGGTTGAACTACGCTGAGGTCTTCAAGCGCCCCGAACTGCGCGCCGCCGTCGTGAATTCGCTGACCTATGTGACGCTGAACGTGGCGCTGTGCCTGATCGCGGGCTTGCCTGCCGCCTATGCCTTTGCCCGCTATCGTTTTGTCGGGGATCGTCATGTGCTGTTCGCGCTGCTTGCCTTCCGTCTGACCCCGCCCGTGGTGCTATCCCTACCGATCTTTTTCCTGTTCGCGCAGGTGGGTCTGGTGAACAGCCCCGTCGGGATCGCGCTGGTGCACTGCGCGTTCAACCTGCCCATCGCGATCTGGATCCTTGAGAGCTTTATCTCGGCCGTGCCCCGCGAATATGACGAGACTTGTTTTATCGATGGCCATTCTCTGCCTGACTTCTTCTTTCGCAGGCTGATCCCCGCCATCGCGCCGGGCATCGGGGTGACGGTGTTCTTTTGCTTTATCTTTTCATGGGTCGAGGTCGTCTTGGCCCGCATCCTGACCGTCACGGCAGGCAAGCCGATTACTATGGCGATCAACGCGCTTTACGGGTTCCGCACCGATATTGGCTTGGTCATGGCGCTGACGGTGGTGTCCTTGATCCCCGGCGTCGCGATGATCTGGTTTGTCCGCAATTACATCGCGCGGGGCTTTGTCATCCGGACCTGAGGGGTGAAACACTCGCGCCTACACTGAGCTCAGCAGGATCGAGGTTTCGCTGTTGGTGATCCCCGGAATGCCGCGCACTTCGCGCAGGACGCGGTCGAAATCGGCAAGGCTTTCCGCGCTAAGTTGGGCGACAAGGTCCCAGTTGCCGTTGGTCGAATGCAATTGATGCAGCGCCGGAATGCCGCGCAGACTGCGGATCACTTGGGTCGTTGACTGGCCCGACACCTCGATCATCATGATGGCTTGAACGCCGTGGGGACCGCTGTCTTCGCGGGCGCGGATGGTGAACCCCAAGACGGCGCCACTGCTGAGCAGACGGTCAATCCGCGCCTGCACCGTGGCCCGCGATACGCCAAGGATCGTCGCTAGTTTCGACACTGGCGCGCGCCCGTCCGTGCGCAGCAAAGCGATCAGTTGGCGATCAAGGTCATCGTAGAGGTGCATAGCAATCTTTACGCCCAAGTTTAACAAATTGCACAGTTTGAATTTGCAAACCTATCACCATGGTCATGCAATCTGTCAACCCGTGCGGGGTATCCTTGGGAAACACTGTTCACAAAAAGGCCCTGCATTATGCCCCGCTCCTCGCTTCAGGCACCGTCTTCGGTGGTGATGATCCGCCCGCACCATTTTACCCCTAATGTTGAAACAGCGCGGGACAACCATTTCCAGACCAGCGCGGCCAGTGATCCCAGCGCCGTCGCGCAGGCGGCCTACGCAGAGGTCAGCCGCGCCGCCAAAACGTTGCAAGACGCAGGTGTCCGCGTGCATCTGTTTGAGGACAAAAGCACCACCACGCCGGATTCTGTCTTTCCGAACAACTGGTTCTCGACCCACTCGGGCGGGCATGCGGCGGTCTACCCGATGCACGCGCCAAGCCGGCGGGCCGAACGGCGGCAGGACGTGCTGGAAATGCTGAAACGCGATTACCGTGTGCAGGACGTCATCGATTATTCGGGGCTAGAGCAAGACAACCTGTTCCTTGAAGGCACCGGCGCGATGGTGATCGACCATCTGGAGCGCGTTGCCTATGCCGCCCGCTCTAACCGTACCAGCGAAATCCTGTTGGAGCGCTTTTGCACCCATTTCAGCTATGAGCCTGTGGTCTTTGACGCCGTCGATCCGCAGGGCCAGCCGATCTATCACACCAACGTTCTGATGTGCATCGGGACCGATTTTGCCCTGATCGGGCTGGACTGCATTCCCGATCCCAACCGCCGCCGCGAAGTGGCCGAGCGTCTGCGCCGCGGCGAGAGGAACATAATCCCCCTCAGCCCCGCGCAGATCGCGGACTTTGCGGGCAATGCGATTGAGCTGCAGGGCCGCGATGGCTTGGTGCTGGCCCTCTCGGCGCGGGCGTTGCGGTCGCTGAACCCTGATCAACGGGCCACGCTAGAGCAGCATGTGACGCTGATCCCGCTGGATATTCCCACCATCGAACACGCGGGCGGCTCGGTCCGCTGCATGATCGCGGGGCTGCACCTGAGCGCCCGCACCCTTCAAACCGCTTAAGGATTTCCCATGTCTCCCCTGCCCTCAAAACTTGCCTATGTCCCCTTTGTTTCGGTCGAACATATGATGGGACTGGTCCATCACATCGGGATCGAGAAGGTCTTGACCGACCTAGCCGCCGAGATCGAGGCCGATTTCCGCCGCTGGCCTCTCTTTGACAAAACGCCCCGCGTGGCCAGCCATTCCGATGTGGGCGTGATCGAACTGATGCCGACCTCGGACGGGGAAACCTACGGATTCAAATATGTGAACGGTCATCCCAAGAATACCGCCGAAGGGCTACAGACCGTGACCGCCTTTGGCCTGCTGGCAGATGTGGATTCCGGTTATCCGAAACTGCTGAGTGAGATGACCCTGCTGACCGCCCTGCGCACGGCGGCGACCAGCGCGATGGCGGCGAAACATCTGGCCCCTAAGGGGGCGCGGACTATGGCGATGATCGGCAACGGGGCGCAGTCGGAATTCCAGTGCCTTGCCTTCAAGGCCGTCTGCGGCATCGATACGGTTCGGCTCTACGATATTGACCCCTCGGCTACGGCCCGTTGCGCCGCGAACCTTGCCCAAAGCGGGCTTGGGGTCGTGCAATGCCGATCCGGCGAAGAGGCGATGGAGGGCGCAGAGATCATCACCACCTGCACCGCCGACAAGCAATATGCCACAATCCTGACCGACAACATGGTCGGCGCGGGGGTGCATATCAACGCCATCGGCGGCGATTGCCCCGGCAAGACAGAACTGCACCGCGATATCCTGCTACGCTCGTCCATCTTCGTGGAATACCCGCCGCAAACGAGGATCGAGGGCGAGATTCAGCAGCTGGACCCCGATCATGCAGTCACCGAACTGTGGCAGGTAATCGATGGATGCGCCGATGGGCGCACCAGTGATCGCCAGATCACCCTTTTCGACAGCGTAGGCTTCGCGATCGAGGATTTCAGCGCCCTGCGCTACATCGCCAAGGCGATCCAAGGCACGCCCTATTTCACCCAGCTTGATATGATCGCGGACCCCGACGATCCGCGCGATCTGTTCGGCATGTTCCAGCGGGCCAAGCCTCAAACCGCCTGAGGGGTCAAATCCCTAAGTCCCGATAGGCCAGCGCCACCTCTTCGATGGCAATGACATATCCGGCGGTGCGCAGGTCCGACAGGTTCGGCTGGCGGGCAAGGCGTTCCGCAATGCGGCGGTAGGCGGCGCGGATCATCTCTTCCAGGCCAGATCGGACCAAGTCCAACTCGGACCCCGATTTCTCTAGCCTGCTGCGCATTAATGGGGGGATCGGGGTGGGGCTGAGCCCCTCGATCAGATCGGCCAGATCGGAAAAGCGGCGCTGGGACATGCGCCGCTCCATCAGGCCAAAGGGCATGTGGGTCAGGTTCCGGACCCACTCGAAATAGCTGACGATCACACCGCCCGCATTCGCGCAGAGGTCGGGCAAGACGGTGATCCCCCGCTGCGCAAGGATCTGGTCGGCGTCGTAATCAATGGGCCCGTTCGCAGCCTCGACCACGATCGGGGCGCTGATCTGGGAGGCATTTTGAGCGGTGATCACGTTCTCGGTCGCCGCAGGGATCAGGATGTCACAGGGCGCGCATAGATCGCTGGCGTCCGGCACAGTCACGGTTGCCCCGCCAAAGCTGTCCCAACCCTCGCCAGCGGCCCGATGGGTCAAGAGGGCGGCGATGTCGATCCCTTCGGGGTTTTCCAAGGTTGCGTTCCGTTCAATGATGCGGATGATCTTTGCGCCGAATTCGGTCTGCAACGTCAGCGAGGCATAGGATCCCACATTGCCAAATCCCTGAACCGTCACGGTTTTTCCTGCCAAGGCCCCGTTGCCCTCGGTCGTTTCAAGATGTTCGGCCAGCACATAGGCAACCCCGCGGCCCGTGGCCTCGGTCCGGCCATTGATCCCGCCGCGGGACAAGGGTTTGCCGGTCACACAAGCGGCGGCGTTCAGGGTCTCGGCCGGAGAGACACGGCGGTATTCATCGGCCATCCACGCCATCTCACGCTCGCCCGTGCCCATGTCAGGGGCGGGCACGTTCCGGCCTGGGCTGATCATCCCGCGCCGCGCCAGTTCCTGCGTAAAACGGCGGGTGATCTTTTCCAGCTCTAATTCTGTAAAGTCCTTCGGATTGATCGCCAGCGCCCCTTTCGATCCTCCGAAAGGCACCCCGACCAACGCGCATTTCAGGGTCATCAGCGCGGCCAAGGCCTCGACCTCATCTCCGGTGGAGTTTGCAGAATAACGTATCCCGCCTTTCACCGGCTCGATATGGTCGGAATGTACGGCCCGCCAGCCGGTAAAGCTCATGAGTTCGCCGCGCAGGCGCACGCCGAAGGTCACTTTGAAAATCGCGTTGGTGATTTTGATCTTTTCGGCCAGACCCTTGGGCAGATCAAGATGGCCAAAGGCCCGCGCGAACTGCGCATCAACGCTTTCCAGAAAAGAACGGCTCATGATTTTCCCCCCGATTTCTTTAGATTTTCGGACAGTTCGGAGAAATTCGCGACCATGCTGGTCTGCCCCGCCTGCCCCATAAGGGTGAGTCACGATGAGTGCGCACAGCAACCTTAACGTGTGTTCATGGTGATAGTCTGAAGGTGCATTTCATTTCGCTAACTGTAATACATTTTTCACAGTCAAAATATTGTACTTAGGAAAACAAATAGCTGCCTAAATAAAATACATTAAATCCGTGTAAATGGATTATTGTTGGTCTGGAAAGCCTTACTTTCGTTTGAAATCGAAAAATCGCGCTTGCTTTGGTAAGGGTGGTTTGCATACACTTTTTACCATCAGTTAAAATTTTTTGATCGCAAGATGCATATTCAAACGAACTCCACCCAGCTTTTCAAGCTGTGCGGATCCAGTGGTATTTTGACCGCTATGGTTGCGTCCTTCTGCGCAGCCGGATTTGCTATCAGCCTCTACGCCGGTATCACCGTGTCATCGCGGGTGTTTTTGGCATCCTGCATCATTGTGGTCTTTGGCGTCGCGACCTGCTGGGTTCTGTTCCAAAAGACCGAGATTACGTTAAACCGCGCCTCGGATACGGTGACGGTGTCAAAGCGTATGCTGCACGGGACCGACAGCTTTGACATGCCTCTTAGCCAAGTGGCCCAAGCTGACGTGGATATTCAGCGCAAGCAGGCCAAGGGCCAAGCCTACCGGCTGGTGCTGGTGACAGACAGCCCGACAGGGGCTGAACGTTTGGTGATCGGCCACGGCTTTTCGGAAGGGCCGAATTCCGTGACCACCGCCCGCATGATCAACCGTTGGCTGGGGGTGCCAGAGGCGCAAATCGGTGCGGCCCCCTTTCGAGAGGATTTGCGGGCCGCGCATTTAATAGACCTCAAGCCCCACGGCTGACATGTTGTTTTCCGAGTTTTCGTTAAGGGATGCCCTATGAAGTTTTTCCCCCTGACTGCCGCGATGTTCGGTGCCCTTGGTACCACTGCGCAGGCGGGTGAATATTGCACGATCGATGAAAGCGTCATGTTCGACTGCACCTTCAATGGCGGCAAAAAAGCGGTTGAGGTCTGCGACACCAATTACTGGGCGGACGGGGATAACGCCGCTTACGGCTTTTTCAAAACCGGCGGCGAGATCGAGAAAGAGATCATCACCGACAAGGCCAGCCTGAACGTCACCCCTTGGAACGGCGTGGGCAGTTCCATTTGGGAAACTGTAACCTTTTATTCTGGAGACTATGGCTACGAGGTCTGGTGGTCTGTAGCGCGGAGTGACGATGCCTCCCCTTTGGATGGGGGTATCACAGTGACGCAAAGCGGCGCGGTATTGGCAGAACTGTCGTGTGACGAAGGCTCGGTCCAGCAGCAGTTGGGTCTGTTGATAGAGGCGGTTGAGGCGGCGCAGATCTCTCCCTGACTGGTCGCTTTTGTCAGGCGTTCGCGGGGCTCTGCCCCGCACCCCGAGGTATTTTTGCCAAGATGAAAGCAAGGGGGCTTTTGGTGTTTGGGGGCGGTGACGTATTTGATGTGTTGGGAATTCGGCCGTGGTTCCTGGCATTTTAAGCGATGGCGGCGTGGGCTATGGATCGGCCAGCTTAGTTGGCGTTGATCTGCCCGGAAACCGTAGTGACCGCCTGCCCGCCGACAAAGATGCGGCTGTCATGAATTGAGATGTAGATATGCCCCGCCCGGCCAACGCATTGGCCTTGGGTGGCTGTGTATTCTGCGCCTTCCGCGATTTGCCCCCGCATAAGGCGATAGGCGGCGATTGATCCGTTGCCACTGCCGCAGACCGGATCTTCATTCACGCCGCATGAGGGGGCGAAGGATCGGACTTCGATCCCGCCTTTGCCGTTTCCGCCGAAGACTGAGACACCTGTCACAGCTAATTCGGCCTCAAGCTGAGCTGAGGCATTCATGTCTGGCGTCAAAGAAAGCACCGTTGCGGCGTCATTAAGCTCTGCCACGATCCAGCGGGCGCCAACGTCCACCAATGCCGCTTGCGGACCGGCCAAGAGTGGCGCACCAAGGATATCGGTCAGGCGTTTTTGCTCTGCTTGGGTCAGATCACGGATTTTCGGCTGTGGCAATTGTAGGCGCAGCACGCGTGTTGCGCCCTCTTCTGACACCGAAACCGGCACCAGTCCTGCACCGCATTCTTGCACCACATGTCCCTTCGAGGCGTCAACAAGTCTTGCCTCGATCAAGGCGTGGGCGCTGCCTAAGGTGGGGTGTCCTGCGAAAGGCAATTCGCTGCGCGGCGTGAAAATCCTCAGGCGATAGTCGGCTTCGGGGGATGTGGGCGTCAGGTGAAAGGTGGTTTCTGACAGATTGGTCCACGCGGCGATGCGTTGCATCTGCTGGTCGGTTAGCCCGTCGGCGTTCATCACCACTACCACAGGATTGCCCTGAAACGGCGTTGCCGAAAACACATCGACGATTTTGAAGTCGTTTGCCAATGTCTTGTGCCTTTTATGCTGTGGGTTGAGACGTGCCGCGATCAGATGTTTTCCGGTGTGATGATTTCGAACGGGACGGTGCGTTGTAGAGTGGTGCCTTTGCCGCCGCGGCTGTGGGCCTCAAGCATGGTCTGGATCAGCGTGTCTGATGTCGTCTCCAAAGGATGGCAAAGGGCGGCGGTGACCAACCCTTCGCTGAGGCCTTTGCGGGTTTCGGGGCCGATATCTCGGCAGACGACGCGGATGGTCTTGCGCCTTTCCACGGGCACCTCGCGCAGGGCGCGCAGTACGCCAGAGATGCCGCCTCCCACGATCAGAATCCCCTTCAGGTCGTCGTGTTCCTTGATCTCGTCCCGAACCAGTTCATAGGCCAGTGTGCCATTTTCATGAGTCGGCTTGCTTTCGGCGATGACCAGGCGCGGGGCGTTCTCGCGCATGTAGGATCGGAACGAAGCGTCTGCCACATCCTGACACTGATAGCGGTGGTTGCCGATATAAACCGCCACGCGCCCCGCATCCTGTGTCATTTCCGAGATAAAGAATGCTGCTGTCCGCCCCACTTTCCAGTTGTCGGTGCCGACAAAACCAGCGCGTTCAGGGGCGGATTGGTCGGTGATGTAGGTGATCACGCTGACCCCTTGTTCGGACAGCTCCTTGATGGCCTGACCGATCAGCGGGTGGTCGGCGGCGATGATCGCCACCGCGTCACAATTGGCCCCCAGCGCCTTGAGGCGGGTGGCGATGTTCGCAGGCTCCAGCAGGTCCACAAAGTCGATAAGGCATTCAATTTTCTCATTAACTCTGTTGCCGGCGGCCTCTCTGATCTTGTCGCCGATCAGCCGGTAGAGATCGCGGGTGGACTGTTGCAGCAGAAAGCCAAAGCGGTATTTGGGCAAGGCGCTGTCACGGCGGGCGGTCAGCACCCCATCGCCATAATAGCCCATCTGGCGGGCGGTTTCCCTGACGTGTTCGATGGTCGAGGCCCGCACGTTGCTGGACCCAGAAAGGATGCGGTTGATGGTCGAGACGCTGACGCCTGACTTTTCAGCCAGCATCGCGATTGTCACCCGTCCTTTGGTCATTTTACCGCCTCCGCTGTGTCATTGTTTCATGACACTAAATGACACGTTATTTCAAAACAATGGTAATTTTTGTTCCATCAGAAATTTGCTTCGGCTACCTGATTGTGGCGCGGTGATCGCAAAGAAACGTCACCGCACCTGTTTTTGGGAGGAGAAACCATGACCATTAAATCGCACGTTTTGCGTGGCCTTTTGGCGACCGCTGTCGCTTCGCTGGTCGCTGGCCCCGCGCTGGCAGCCAACATCTTTGTTATCGGCGGTAAGCCCGATGATCCGTTCTGGTCGCGCGTGAAAAAAGGTGCCGAAGACGCGGGTGTTGTGGCCGAAGCGCAGGGCGGCTCGGTGACCTGGCTTGGTCCGCAGAACTACGACAACCTTGGCCCCGATGCGGCGGAACTGATCCGTCAGGCGATCGACCAAGGTGCGGACGCGATCGTTGGCCCCGACTGGGTGCCCGAGGCGATGGACCCCGCGTTTGAAGCCGTCACCGCAGCTGGTATCCCGCTGGTGATCTACAACGCCGGTGGTCTGGAAGCAGCCGACAAACTGGGCGCGATGAACTACGTTGGCGCTGTGGACTACAAATCGGGCTTTGCTGCGGGCGAGTATCTGGGCAACGCCGGTCACAAAAACGGCGCTTGCGTGAACACCCTGCCGGGTGCTGCGAACATCGAAGCCTTCTGCAGCGGCTTTAACGACGGCATCATCGCGGCTGGCGGTACCGGTTCGGTTCTGCAACTGCCCGCAACCGCATTCGGCGATGCAACGGCTGTTGCGCAGGCGGTCCGTGCGCATCTGCTGCAAAACCCTGAAATTGACGCGATGTTCGCCATCGGTGACGGCGACACCAACGCGACTGTTTCGGGCATCCAGCAGGCAGGCAAAGCCGGTCAGGTCCATGTCTGTGGCATGAACTTCAGCGATACCATTCTGGCCAACATTCAGGCGGGTTCGCAGGATTGCGCCATTGACCAGCAAGGCTATCAGCAGGGCTTCTTTGCCGTGTCGATCCTGAACAACTACGTCAACTACGGCGTGACCATTCCCACCCGCGAGATCCTGACCGGCCCGGGCATCGTTGATGCCTCGAACGTCGAACTGGTGATCGAGGGCGTCAAGGCGGGCGTCCGCTAATCCCCTCCCCACGTGTCGGGCCTCTGGTCCGGCACATCAAAGCTGGCCGCCGGTTCCTTCACCGGCGGGCCATCTTTGTCAGGGCTGGTCCGCATGTGAATGCGCGACCGATGAGAATGACGACACAGGAAACGCTTAGATGGCAACGCAGACCTCATCCGGCTCGGGTGGTTTTTCGATTGGTGATCTTATCCGGCGGCCCGAAACCGGGTCCCTGATCGGCTTCATCGTAGTGTATGTATTTTTCGCAAGCCTCGGCGGCGCGGTCTTTCTGGGCGCGCCCGGTTGGTCAAGCTGGCTGAACATCGCCGCCGAAGTGGGTATCATCGCACTGCCCGTGGGTCTGCTGATGATCTCGGGCGAGTTTGACCTGTCTGTCGGCTCGGTGGTTCCGGCCTCTTCGATGACGGCGGCGCTGCTGTGTGGCCACTACGGGTTGCCGTCGATCTTTGGCATCGCGGGCGGGTTGACAGTCGGGTTGGCTGTGGGCTTTGTGAATGGTCTGATCGTGACACGCACAACGATCCCTTCGCTGATCGCGACCATCGGCACCATGTTTGCCGTGATGGGCCTGACACTGGGGATGGCGGTACTGATCAAGGGCTCGACCAGTGTGTCTTACGTGCCTGATGCCACCACCAAGGCGCTGCTTGGCACCTTTATCAATGGCATGTTCAACGTTTCGATCTTCTGGTGGATCGGCTTTGTGGCTGTCTACTTTTTCTTCCTGCACTTTTCGCCGTTGGGTAGCTGGGTGTTTGCCCTTGGTGGCGACAAGGAAAGCGCGCGCAATGCCGGTATCCCCACGAATAAGCTGACCATCAGCCTCTTTATGGCATCGGGTTTTGGCGCGGCATTTGTCGGCGTGGCGCAGGTAATGACCTATCAGTCGGCGCAGGTGGCCGGGGGGCAGTCCTTCATCTTCAACTCGATCATGTGTGTGGTCATTGGCGGCGTGCTGCTGACCGGAGGCGCAGGCTCGGTGATCGGGATTGTGCTGGGGACCATGACCTTTGCTGTGGTGAACCAAGGCATCTTCTTTGCGGCGCTGGATCCGAACATCGGCTCGATCATCATCGGTGCGCTGCTACTGGCCGCTGTTCTGTCGAACGACAGCTTCCGCGCCTTGGCCATGAACTACGCAAGCAAGAAGAAGTGAGAACGGACCCATGGACATGATTTCTAGCGTCTTGCGCCGTCCTGCTGCGGCCTCTTTCCTAAGCCTCTTAGGCGTTCTGATCTTCTACGTCATCTTTGGCGGCGTGGACTTGGGCAAGCTGGCGGGTGCTGCCAGCTGGGTGAACTACGCGGCCCGTATCGGCATCGTCGCCCTGCCCGTCGCACTTCTGATGATCTCGGGCGAGATCGACATTTCCATCGGGGCGATGATCCCTGCAGGGGCCATGACCACTGCGATCATCGCGGGCCATTACGAGCTGCCGATGTTCGTTGCTGTCATCGCCGCGCTGGCGGTGGGCGTTCTGGTGGGCCTTTTCAACGGCCTTCTGGCAACCCGCACCAGCGTTCCTACGCTGATCATCACCCTTGGTACGCTGGTGGGGATGCAGGGCATCGTTCTGGCAGGCTCCAAGCTGCTGACCGGCGCCGCCTCGGTTCCGCTGACCGCACCGGATTGGGCCAAGACCGTGTTCGGTGACTTCATCTTCGGCGGCAGCCATCAGGTTGTCATCATCTGGTGGATCATCCTGACTGCCGTCTTCTGGTTCCTGATGCACCAGAGCAAATACGGCAACTGGATCTTCGCCATCGGTGGCGACAAGGTTTCGGCCAAGAACGCAGGTATTCCGGTGGATCGCATCACCATCCTGCTGTTCATCGGCACTGCAACCTCGGCCAGTTTTGTAGGCATGTGCCACGCGATCCTGTTCAACTCGGCCCAGGTGTCGGGCGGGATGAACGACATCTTCAACATCATCGTCAGCGTTGTGGTGGGCGGCGTGCTGCTCACGGGTGGCTTCGGATCGATCCTCGGTGTGTTCATCGGCACGATCACCTTCGCCATCGTCATCAAGGGCATCGATTTCACCGCCATCGACCGCAACTGGGCGAACCTGATCATCGGCATCATGCTGCTGGCCGCTGTGGGTATGAACGAGACCTTCCGCAAGAAAGCCCTGACTGCTGTTTCCAAGAAAAAGAAAGGCTGAACCTATGTCTGCCAATACGCCTGTTATTGAACTCCGTAATGTCGACAAAAGTTTCGGCCCGATCGATGTTCTTCACGAAATCAGCCTGAAGGTCCGCGCTGGCGAAGTGCTCTGCCTTCTGGGCGACAACGGCGCGGGTAAATCCACGCTGATCAAGACGCTGGCGGGCGTTCACGCCCCCACCCGCGGCGAGATTCTGGTGGATGGCCAGCCAATCACCTTCGACGGCCCGCGCGATGCGCAGGATCGCGGTATCGCAACCGTACACCAGTTCGGCGGCACCTACCCGCTGATGTCGATCGGTCGCAATTTCTTCCTTGGCATGGAGCCCACCAAGGGTTTCGGCCCCTTCAAGGTCTTTGACCGTGCGAAGGCCAACCGCATCGCGGTGGAAGAAGTGCAGAAGATGGGCATTACCCGCATCACCGACGGCGACCGTCTGGTGGGGGGCCTTTCGGGCGGTGAGCGCCAGTCGCTGGCGATTGCCCGCGCTGTGTACTTCGGTGCCCGCGTTCTGATCCTTGACGAGCCGACTGCGGCGCTTGGCGTTAAGCAGGCGGCCCACGTTCTGCGCATCGTGAATGAGGCGAAAAAGCGTGGTCTGGCGGTGATCTTCATCACCCATCAGGTGATGCACGCGATGACCGTGGGTGATCACTTTGCGGTTCTGATCCGTGGTGCCATCGCCGCCGATTTCCGCAAGGGCGAAAAGACCCGCGAAGAGATCACCGACCTGATGGCCGGCGGCGAAACCATGGCCGATCTGGAAGCCAGCATCGAGGGCTACATGGAGACCCACGAAGGTCATCCGCCCAAGGTCAACACCGCCGACTAAGAATTTGACGCGCCGCGAAGGGAGGCGGCGCGTTCCCGACATTACCCTTTGGAGGAAAGACGCATGAAAATCGCGCTCGACCCGTTTATGCACCGCCACCTGTCGCTCGAGGAATTGCCCCACAAGGTCAAGGAACTGGGCTACGACTGGATTGAAATGAGCCCGCGCGGCGATTTCTTTGAATGGTTCAAGGCACCCCGTGTGTTCCCCGACCGCATCAAGAGCTTCAAGAAGGCGCTGAAGGATGCGGACGTGGGCATCGCCTCGCTGCTGCCTATGTACCGTTGGGCCAGCAACGACGAGACCGAGCGTCAGGCCGCCGTCAAGCATTGGAAGCGCGCCATCGAGATCGCGGTCGAGATGGAAATCGACACCATGAACAGCGAATTCGGTCGCGGCCCGCACCCCGATAAGGGCTCGTGCTACTGCTGCCACACCGGTTCCATGATTGAGGCGTGCGAAGACGCTTGGTGGCGCTCCATGGAAGAGCTGGTGCCCGTGTTCGAGCGCGAAGGCATCAACCTGCACGTCGAACCCCACCCCGAAGACTGGTGCGAGACCCTGCAACCGGCGCTGGACATCATCCGCACCGTGAACAGCAAGAACGTCAAGTTCCTCTACTGCGCGCCCCACACCTTCTACTTTGGCGATGACACCAAGGCGATGCTGCGCGAAGCCAAAGATGTGCTGGCACACGTCCACGTGGGCGACACTTTCAACCACAAGGCCTCTAGCGGGCTGCGCTACATCCTGAACCCTCCGGGCACCAATGCCCGCGTCCACCAGCACCTGAACATCGGTCAGGGCGAGGTTCCGTGGGACGACTTCTTCGGCACGCTGGCCGAAATCGGGTTCGACGGCATCATGACCGCTTGTGTCTTTGCTTGGGAAGACAAGGCGGATGAATCCGGCCACTTCATGCGCAGCGAAATGCAGCGCTACGTCGATCAGTACTTTAAATAAGCGAGAAAACCCATGACGTTGCAGGTAGGTATCATCGGCACCGGAATGATCGGTCAGGACCACATCCGCCGTCTGACGCAGGTCTTGTCCGGCGTTCGCGTGGTGGCTGTCACCGATATCAATCTTGAGCGTGCTCAGGCCGCCGCTCCGCAGGGGGCGACGGTCTATGAGACCCCGCAAGAGTTGATCCGTGCCGCCGAGGTGCAGGCCGTGGTGATCTGTTCGTGGGGCCCCGCCCATGAAGAGCAACTGCTGGACTGTATCGCCGTCGGCAAGCCGGTGTTCTGCGAAAAACCGCTGGTGACCTCTGCCGAGGCGGCCTTACGCGTCATGGAGGCGGAAACCGCTTTTGGTCTGCGTCTGGTTCAGGTGGGTTTCATGCGCCGCTTTGATGCGGACTACCGCCGCCTGAAGGCTGTGATCGACGGCGGCACGTTGGGTGCGCCTTTGATGTACAAATCGGTCCACCGCAACGCCTCGGTTCCCGAGGGGCTATACACCTCGGACATGCCGCTGAACGATACGTTGGTCCATGACGCCGATATCTCGCGTTGGTTGCTGCGCGACGAGATCGCGGGCGTTGAGGTTCGCGTGCCGCGCCGGTCTTCTCGCGGGGGGGAGTTGCGCGATCCGGTCATGGTGCTGCTGCATATGACGTCGGGCGCGATTGTGGATGTCGAAATCTCGGTCAACATTGCCTACGGATATGACATCCGCGGCGAGGTTTCGTGCGAGACCGGCATCGCCGCACTGCCCAACCGCCCTGCCACGGTGATCACCGATCAATTCGGCATCCGTCAGGCGATCCCCGAGGATTGGCGCGAACGCTTTATCGAGGCCTACGACCAAGAGTTCCGCGAATGGATCGTGGCGGCGGGTCAAGGCACTGCCACCGGCCCCAGCACATGGGACGGATATGCCGCCACGCTGGTCGCTGACGCGGCCCTGCGGGCAGTCGCCAGCCAACATCTGGAAACAGTGGAGATGGTCAGCAAACCGGACCTCTACAACCAATAACCTGCCCCCTTTGACGAGGGGAACATTTCAAAAAGAAAGGTAACACCATGATCAATGGTGAACGCACAACCTCGCGCCCGCTGCGCTGGGGAATGGTAGGTGGTGGCCGCACGGGACAGGTGGGCTACAAGCACCGCACAGGCGCTTTGCGTGATGGCACGTACCAACTGGTGGCCGGTGCCTTCGATCTGGATGCAGACCGTGGCCGCGATTTCGGCGTGAACCTCGGCGTGGCCGAAGACCGCTGCTATACCACCTATCAAGACCTAATCGCTGGTGAAACGGGCCGCGAAGACGGCGTGGATGTGGTCTCGGTTGCAACGCCGAACTTTACCCATTTCGAGATCACCAAAGCCCTGCTGAACGCAGGCATCCACGTGATCTGCGAAAAGCCGCTGTTTTTCACCGTGGCCGAGTGTGAAGAGGTTGCCGCATTGGCCGCCGAGAAGGGGCTGATCGTCGGCGTGACCTATGGCTTTACCGGCCATCCGCTGGTGCATCAGATGGCTGCGATGGTCGCCAAGGGGATGCTGGGGGATATCCGCATCGTCGATATGCAGTACACCCACGGCTTTAACGCGGGCGATGATGACAGCGCTGATGCTGTGAAGTGGCGGACCAACCCTGCCACCGCAGGCGCGACCTTTGTTCTGGGCGATATCGGCACCCACCTTTATTATCTGTCCGAGGTCGTTCTGCCCCATATGCAGATCGAAAAGCTGCTGTGTGACCGCAAGGCCTTCATCCCCAGCCGCGCCCCTCTGGAAGATCATGCCACCGTTCTGATGCACTATGACAACGGCGCGCGCGGTCGTCTTTGGGTCAGCTCGGTCAACGCAGGGAACATGGGGTCGCAGCGGTACCGTTTCGTGGGCTCGAAAGCCTCGATCGAATGGAGCGACAGCCACCCAGACCAGTTGATTTATCAGGTACAGGGCGAGCCAGAGCGCATCATGCACCACGGCATGCCCTACCTTGAGGCTGAAAGCCTTGCCGTCGACCGCATGGGTGCGTTGCACACCGAAGGTCTGGGGGACAGCTGGTCCAACATCTACTTGTGGATCGCGCAGGCCATCGACGCCAAGACCCGCGGCGATGAGGACTTCCTGAAAACCCACCACTACCCCGGCATCAAGGCTGGCACCGAAGGCGTGCGCTGGCTGGAAAACTGTGTCCGTTCGGCGGACGCGGGCGCGGCTTGGGTTGCCTACGAATAACTGCATTGAAGGAAAACGGACATGAAACTGTCAATCTGCACTGATGTCATGGGCAACCTGTCCTTCACGGACATGTTGGACAAATGCGTTGAACTGGGTGTCGAAGGCATCGAGATGACCGGCGGCGGCTGGTCCAAAGGCCCCCACTTCCGCGCTGACGAACTGCTGGCCGACAAGGGCCTCTTGAAGCAGAAGTTGGCCGAGATCGAGGCCCGTGGTCTGCAAATCGCGGCCCTGAACTGTTCGGCCAACCCGCTGGATCCGGGCGCGATGGGTACCCGTCATCTGAAAGAGATGAAGGACACCATCACGCTGGCAGGCGAAATCGGCGTTGAAACCATCGTCACTATGTCCGGTCTGCCCGAAGCGGCCCCCGGCGACACCGTGCCGAACTGGCTGGTCTACACCAAGTCTTGGCCCGATGAGATGCCCGAGCGCGACCGTTACCAGTGGGAGGACCGCGCGTTCCCCCTTTGGCACGATCTGGTCGATTTCGGCAAAAAGGCGGGCATCAAACGCTACGCGCTGGAAAACTTCAGCGCCATGCTGGTCTGGAACCCCGAGACACTGTTCCGTCTGCGCAATGAAGTGGGTGAAATGGTCGGCATGAACCTCGACCCCTCGCACTTGATGTGGATGGGCGCAGAGCCGATCGCCTCGGCCCGTGCATTGGGTAAGGCGATCCACCACTGCCACGGCAAAGACACCCGCATCGAGCGTGGCCTTTGCGATGTGAACGGCCTTCTGGAACTGAAGGACGTGACCGATGTGGCGAACCGTTCGTGGAACTACGTTGCCGTCGGCGCAGGCCGTGATCTGCAATGGTGGAAAGAGTTCTTCTCGGTTGTCGGTATGTGCGGCTACAACGGCTGGGTTTCGCTGGAGATGGAAGATTTCACCATGTCCACCGAGGCCGGCATCCAGTCCTCGATCGACGCGCTGAAAGCGACCATCATTCGTTAAGGGGACCGCAGGTGTACAAGTTCATCATCACGATTGATCTGCTGCCCGGTACGCGGGACCAGGTGCTGGCGCAGGCGCCCACCGCCCAAGCCGCCACCCGCGCCGAGGCAGGCTGCATCGCCTATGACTTTTACATCTGCACAGACAATCCGGACCGCCTTGTCTTTGTCGAAACATGGCAGGACGAGGCGGCCCACGCCTTTCACATGACCCAAGACCACACCAAGCGCTTCATTGCCTTTCACGAGCAATTCCACCGCGGTCTGGTCTTTGAAACCGTCAATATCGCCTCCGGCGAGAAGGTTTAGATCATGACAGACTGTCCGATTACTATCACCTGCGCCCCCTGTTGCTGGGGTGTGGATGATGTCACAAACCCCAACTTGCCCCACTGGGAAAAAGTGCTGGATGAGGCCGCCGCCGCCGGTTTCGGCGGGCTGGAATTGGGGCCTTACGGCTATATGCCGTTGAAGAATAATGTGGTGGCCGATGCTTTGGCCGCGCGGAACCTGTCGATTGTGGCGGGCACGATCTTTGACGATCTGGTCTCGCCTGCGAACAAGGAAACGCTACTGCGCCAGACCCGCGAGATCTGCGGGTTTATTACAGCTTTGCCTAAGCCGAAGTCCCACACCGGTCAGCGCTTTGACGCGCCTTATCTGACGGTGATGGACTGGGGCCATGATGAGCGGGATTACGCGGCGGGCCACTCGGACCGCGCCCCGCGTCTGACGCTCGATGACTGGCGCGGCATGATGAACAACATCCGCGCGATTTCCGAGGTCGCACGGGACGAATTTGGCGTCCGTGCCGTCATTCACCCCCATGCAGGCGGCTATATCGAGTTTGCGGACGAGTTGGCGCAACTGGTTCAGGACATCGATGGGGATGTGGCGGGCCTGTGTCTGGACACTGGCCACATGGCTTATTCGGGTATGGACCCTGTCGCGGGCCTGCGGACCTACTGGGATCGCCTTGATTACATTCATTTCAAGGACATTGATCCAGCGGTCTACGCCCGCGTGATGGGTGAAAGAATCCGGTTTTTCGATGCTTGTGCGGCGGGCGTCATGTGCCCCATCGGGCGCGGAAGTATCGATTACACGGCGGTCTACGGGCTTTTGTCAGAAATGGCCTATGGCGGCTACATCACCATCGAACAAGAGCGCGACCCGCGCAACGGCGCGTCAGTTCTGGACGATCTGGCAGCCAGCCGCGCCTTTCTGTCGTCGGTCGGATTTGTGTGAGAGCGCCGGGGCTCTGCCCCGGACCCCGCGGTATTTTTACCAAGCTGAATGTTTGGTGCATGGAGGGAATTTGGGATGCTTGATTTGGATGTAATCACCATTGGGCGTGCTGGTGTTG
>NZ_PVTQ01000029.1 GCF_003003355.1 Donghicola tyrosinivorans | reverse complement strand
TGGGAAACGATAGCCTTTCAGGCGCGGCATCTCAGCTGGTATCATCATGCCAAAACGCTAGACGCCCTCAGGTGCTTCAGCAAGTTGGCAATGCCCATGCTCTTTTTCAGTGACCGCCGGCCTTGATCTCCGAAAGACGAAAAGCAATTTCCGACGATCGGCCGAAATCAGACCAGTTCGTCCGCCGACGCTGTCACCTCGTTTACCCACGCCATCAGCGCTGCGGGTTCGGACGGCAACTGGATTGCCAGCCCTTCCGCGAAACTCTCGAAGGCCGGTCGGTTGAGCGCATTGAGTCCGACCAGAACGGGGATCTCCATCGCGACCGCCTCGGCGATCACGTCGCGGAACCCCCGCCCCTCCGCCTCGTGCTTTCCGAACTTGTTGACGATCAGCAGATCCGCGCCGGAGGACAGGCTGACCTTGACCAGCCCGACCGACGTTTCCAGCGCGGCCGGGTCGAGGCGGCACCCCCGCGCCTGCGACCCGAGGTCCTGGCTGATGCGCAGAACGGGACCATCGGGCAGCACCCGCACATCCATGTCGCAGGGGCCGGCATCGGCGCGCTCGCTGTTGATCTGTACAGTGCCGCAGCATCTGAGTCCCCGGGCTGCCAGGTTCGCTGCCAGCCGTTCAAGCACCAGATCCGTATCGCCGCGTCCTGGCGCCATCGTGTAGGCAAGTTTCATGTCCGGGCTCCTTCAGGATTGGCAGAAAGGTTGGAATTCGACCAGCGCACCGGCTGGCAGACATTCGGCGTCGGCGGGCAGAAACATGAGCCCGTCCGCTAGAGAGAGCAGCCCGACACGGGCCGAATGTGTGGCATCCTCGAAACAGACGATCTCGCGACCATGGGCATCGAAACCGGCCAGCGTGGCGGGTCGGAGTTCGCAGCGCCCGGGCTTGCGGCGGATTGGGCTTGCGGTCACGACATGCCGCCGGGTCGGGATGGGCCCCTCGCCGCTCAGAGCACGGACCAACGCCAGTCCGAAGACCTGCCATGTGACGAAGGCCGATACCGGGTTACCGGGCAATCCAAGCCAGTGCGCCTTGCCGATGCGCCCGACCGACACCGGCTTGCCCGGTTTGATCGCGACGCCGCTAAACAGGGTTTCGCCTCCGAGCGCCATGACGGCTGGTTTAACATGGTCTTCTTCGCCCACCGAGATACCGCCCGTGGTGATGACAAGATCGGCCTGCGCCGCCAAGTCACCCAATTGACGGACAAGGCCTGCAAGGTTGTCGGCACCATGAGCCGAGGCAACGACGTCCACATCCGCGGCTGCAAGGCTTGCCGTCAGCATCGGCGTATTGACGTCCCAGATCTGGGCGGCCTCACGCGCGCCTCCGGCGCGCCGAACCTCGTCGCCGGTGATCAGAAGTGCCACGCGCAATCGGCGCCGAACGCGCAGGATGCCTGCACCGGCGGAGGCACAGGCGGCAATCTCCCTCGGGCCGAGCCTCTGCCCCTTGTCCAGAACGGTCGCATCCTTGGCCATGTCGCTGCCCGCACGGCGGATGTTCAGACCCGGCACAGGTCGGCGCGACAGATGAATGACGTCCCCGTCACGCAGGACGTCCTCCTGCATTACGACCGCGTCCGCGCCATTGGGGATTGGCGCGCCCGTAAAGATCCGGGCCGCAACCGCTCCTGCGACCGGCATCGTCACCGCCTGCCCGGCAGGCACGCGCGCAACGACCGGCAGTACCCAAGGTCCGGCGCCAGCCAGGGCCGATGTGGCGATCGCATAACCATCCATCGCCGCATTATCGAAAGCCGGTGCCATGGACCGGGACCGGACCGGCTGAGCGAGAATGCGGCCAAAGGCGTGGTCGAGCGACAGGGCCTCGGTTCGGCCGACCGGTGATACGTGCCCTGCAATCCGGCCTAGGGCCTCGTCGATGCTGATCAGCGCGTGAAGCATGTCCTGACTGTCACAGCCGCAGCCCGGAGACGCGATGGCTTGATGGATGGTCATTGTGCTGCCTCCTCGGCGGAATGGGCAGACTGGAAGTGCCCGGGCCCGACGCTGCAATCGAGATCTCGCAGGCGCCCGTCCTTGAGCCCGTAAATCAGGCCGTGCACGCGGACATCGGCACCGCGACGCCATGCCCTCTGAAGGATCGGCGTCTCGCAGACACGCCGCACGCCCTCGACCACGTTCAGTTCGGACAGCCGATCGCGTTGTGCTTCGAGGTCGGGTTCGCGTCCCAGATCGACCGCGTAAGCGCGGGCCAGGCGCCGGATCGGTTCCAGCCAGTGATCGGCCAGCCCATGGGGCAGATCCTCGGTTGCGGCCTTCACACCGCCACAGCCGTAATGGCCGCAGACGATTATCTCGCGGACTCTCAACGCCTCAACTGCGAATTCCAGTGCTGAGAGGAGGTTCATGTCGCTGGAATGAACCACATTGGCGACGTTACGGTGGACAAACACCTCTCCTGGGTCGAGGCCCGCGACTACATTCGCGGGAACGCGGCTGTCTGAACAGCCAATCCAGAAAAATTCTGGCTCCTGTATTTCTGCGAGATGGGAAAAATAATCTGGATCAGCTTCATGCTGTTCACCGGACCATGCTATGTTTTTTTTGATCAGCATTTCCAGCATTATTCAGGCCTGCATGTCATCGATGCGGCGCCTGATCATCGCGTTCCGCAACAGAACGATGTCATCATTGGTCAACCGGACCCGTGCAAAGGGAAGAATGATTGCGTTTTCGACCAGGAGGTGCCTGCGCAAGCGATCAGCAAATTCTCGAAGATCGTCCGCCTCGGGCTCTGTGGCCGCACGCTCGTCGTCCCGAATACTTGCCAGATGCGACTTCAAGAGGGGAAGCATACCAGAGAGCAATACGTGCTCGTCCTTCAGCCGGTCGAGAGTCGAAGCAATGTTGTCTTCCGGCAAGCATCTTTTGAGAAGCAATTCACGGAGGTCATCGTCTTCATCGTGAATGAGCAGGCCGAATTCATGGTCCAAAAATGAGATGATCCTGGATAACTGCACTCGATCTGGCACTTCTGCTTGCGCGAGATGGTCAATTGACTCACAGACCGACCGCATGTGCATATGGTCTTCCTTGATGAATTCAAGAGGGTTTTCCATCAGTTCGAGGTTGGTCGGCTCAATATCGACGTTGCCTCGGCGGATGTTCGACAATTCATTCTTCATGATGACCTCCCGGTCTAGACTGATTGAAGATCCGCGCCGGAAATGGTGGCCGTCGCGACTAGACGTGTGACAAAGGACCGGGCCTCACGGGCCCAAGCCGCCTTTTCCATTGCCTCTGCGAGTTTGGGACGCACGATTTCAAATGGCAGTTCGGCACTGTCTGCGACAGCGTCCATGCGGATGATGTGCCATCCATGGCGAGTGAGGACGGGCTTGGCGGTAATTTGCCCTTCATTGAGTTTGCGCAACGCCTCTTCAAATTCTGGCACGGTATCGCCGGGCCCCACCTGACCCAAGGCACCGCCGGATGATTTCGAGCCGCAATCGCTATTGTCCTTCGCGAGCTTCGCAAAGTCGTGCGGGTTGGCGCTTGCGCGAGCGGCAAGATCGGTCGCACGGGCTTCGGCCGCTTTCTTTTGTTTGTCATCTCGAGGGTCGCAGGCGCACAGGATATGCGAAACTTCCCAAAGTGGCGGCGACCGAAAGCGGGAGGGATCGCGTGCCCATTCCGTGTACACAGATTCGTCCGATGGCGGCGCAACGCTCAGGGCAGTTTCGAGGAGATCCCTTATGAGGGCCTCCTCGTCTGTCTCGAACCGGCCCGGATCGACTTCCAAAGGCATCGGCTGCAAGTCGCGTCGGCGCGCTTCCTGTAACAGCAGGGTCCGTACCGCCACAGCATTGGCCGCTTTGCGCCAGGCAATGCCGGGTTTTCCTTTCGGTGCGTCGTGGTTTTGTGCCTCGGCAGCGATTGCCGCCGAGGGGATGGTTTCGCCGTTCACGACGACATCGGGAAACAGGGCCACGTTCATCTGGCTTACTCCGCTGGCGTCGTGGCGGATGGACCGCGCTTGGCTTGCACCTTGTCATAGGCGCGGCGGCGTTCTTCAAGCGGGCGATGCCGCCGCGAACGGACAAGCTGATAGCCTGCCCGCAAGAACAGATAACGCAGCGGTGCGAAGATGCCCGAAGCGATATGGACCAGCCTTGTAAACGGGAAGACCAGGAAGATCGTCAGCCCCAGGAACAGGTGCAGTTTGAAAATCAGGGCCACACCCTCGATTTGCGCCGCAGCACCGGACCGGAAGGTGAATATGCCTTGTGCCCAAGACATGAACTTGGTCATCTCGTGACCATCGAGATGCTGGAGCGACACGAACACCGTCCCCAAACCAAGCACCAATTGTGCCAGCAGCAGCGCCAGAATGGCGATGTCAGCAAAGCTGGACGTCTTGCGAATGCGCGGGTCGGTCCAGCGGCGGTGCATGAGCATCCCACCGCCCACGAGGGCCATGACACCGGCGATGCCGCCAGCGATCACGGCCAGAAGCTGCTTTGCCCCGTGGCTGATGCCGATGGCGTCGAAGATTGCGATTGGGGTCAGCAGGCCAACGAGATGTCCGACAAAGATCACCAGGACACCAACATGAAACAGGATCGAACCGATGATCAACTGCTTGCGGCGCAGCATCTGGCTCGACGAGGATTTCCACGTAAAGGGGTCACGTTCGTAGCGCACGACCGATCCGATCAGAAGAACGGACAGCGCGATGTAAGGATAAATCCCGAAAAGAAAGTTATGCATGTCTGCCTCCATTATTCGGTCGCGAGCCGCGCATCCATCGCGCGGCGGCTCGGTTTGTCCATCGCCGCGAGCATGTCGCGGACTTGCGGGCAACCTGCGTTCGGATCGGGGCCGAACGTAACTTCGGTTTCCTCCCATACGGCATCCAGCGCCGCGAGGTCGGTCGGGTCATCATCGGGCTGGGCCAGCATGTCGGCCACCGCTTCGGCGTCGGCCTGCATGTCAGCGAGCTGGGAAAGAGCGGCGAACGCGGCGGCATACCCGCTGTCGCGCCGGACAAGCCGGGCAGCGAGAGCATCGAGGATATGCGCCGCGTCCGCCAAAGTTTCCTGCACTTCTGCGAAGGGACGCGTCGACAGGAATTCCAACAGCACCGGCAAATGATCAGGCAGTTCCGAGGTGGCGGGTTCGAATCCGCCCTCCCGGTAGGTCTCGATCAGGCTGACCATCGCACCGCCGCGATCCCGGCTTTCGCCATGAACGTGCTCGAAGAGATTGAGCGAAAGCGTTCGCGACCGGTCGAAGAGCATCACATAACTCTCCTGCAGATCGTAGAGGTCGGCTTCTGCGAAGCCATCGGCCAACGAGCGCAGCGCAGCTCGTGTATCAGCGGCGATGCGGGGATCGTCGGCAAGGACGGTGCCGATATCGGGCATCGCCTCCTGAAGTTCCCGCGAGGGATAGCTCAGGATAAGCGACAGGGACTTGAGGGAACGGTCCATCATCAGAAGGTCTCCTGCGGAAGGGCGAATTTCTTCTTCTTGCCGCCGAATAGCGTCGTCTTGCCCGCCTCGCCGGTGGAACAGCCGTTGCCGTCGGTGAAGCCGCAGCCGCCGCGGATGTCGGCGCCATGCTCGTTCTGTTCGCGGTGCGCCGTGGGGATCGCGAAGCGGTCCTCATAATCGGCGATGGCCATGATCTTGTACATGTCCTCGATCACCCGGCCCGACATGCCGACCCGGGCGGCGATCGCCTCGTCCCGCACGCCGTCCACGCTGAGCGCCCGCATGTAGAGCCTCATCGCGGACATGCGTTCGAGGGCGTGAACGATGGGTTCCTCGTCACCCGCCGTCAGCATGTTGGCGAGGTACTTCACGGGGATGCGCAGCGACCGCACGTCGGGCATCTGGTCGCTCATCGCGATCTGGCCCGCTTGCGCGGCGTTCTGGATCGGCGACAGTGGTGGGATGTACCACACCATCGGCAGCGTCCGGTATTCGGGGTGCAGCGGGAAGGCGACCTTCCAGTCCATCGCCATCTTCCAGACCGGGCTGACCTTCGCCGCCTCGATCCAGTCCTCCGGCACACCGTCGCGGCGGGCCGCGGCGATCACCTCGGGGTCGTTCGGATCGAGGAACACATCCAGTTGCGCGCCGTAGAGATCGGTCTCGCGCTCGGCGCTGGCCGCAGCTTCGATCTTGTCTGCATCATAAAGGATCACGCCCAGGTAGCGAATGCGCCCGACACAGGTTTCTGAACAGACCGTGGGCTGGCCGGACTCGATCCGCGGATAGCAGAAGGTGCATTTCTCGGATTTGCCGGTATCCCAGTTGTAATAGACCTTCTTGTAAGGACAACCCGAGATGCACATCCGCCAGCCGCGGCACTTCTCCTGATCGATCAGGACGATGCCGTCCTCCTCGCGCTTGTAGATGGCCCCCGAGGGACAGGACGCCGAGCAGGTCGGGTTGAGGCAATGCTCGCAGAGCCGCGGCAGATACATCATGAAGGTGTTTTCATACTCACCATAGATGTCCTTCTGGACCTGGTCGAAGTTGTAATCCTGCGAGCGCTTGGAGAATTCGCCGCCGAGGATTTCCTCCCAGTTCGGTCCCTTCTCGATCTTCTCCATCCGCTCGCCGGTGATCTTGGAACGCGGCCGCGCAGTCGGGAACGCGGTCATGTCGGGCGCGGATTTCAGGTGGTCGTAGTCGAAATCGAACGGTTCGTAGTAGTCGTCGATCTCGGGCATGGCCGGGTTGGCGAAGATGTTCGCCAGGATCCGCCATTTGCTGCCCTGTTTGGGATGCAGCTTGCCCGAGGCCGAGCGGACCCAGCCGCCGTTCCAGCGCTTCTGGTTCTCCCAGTCCGTCGGATAGCCAGTGCCGGGCTTGGTCTCGACGTTGTTGAACCATGCGTATTCGACACCTTCACGCGTCGTCCACACGTTCTTGCAGGTGACCGAGCAGGTGTGACACCCGATGCATTTGTCGAGGTTCAGGACCTTGCCGATTTGCGCACGAACTCTCATTCCGCGGCCTCCACGTTCTGGGTTGCGGACCGGCTTGCGGGTTTGTCGAGCCAGTCGATCTTCTTCATTTTCCGCACGATCACGAACTCGTCGCGGTTGCTGCCCACGGTGCCGTAGTAGTTGAAGCCGTAGGACAGCTGCGCGTAGCCGCCGATCATATGCGTGGGTTTCAGGGTGGCGCGCGTCACCGAGTTGTGGATGCCGCCGCGATTGCCGGTCTTTTCCGAACCGGGCGTGTTCACGATCTTTTCCTGCGCGTGATACATGAACAGCGTCCCCTGCTTGATCCGCTGGGACACCACCACCCGCGCGGTCAGCGCGCCGTTGGTGTTGTAGGCCTCCACCCAGTCGTTATCGACCAGCCCCGCCTTCTGCGCGTCCACCTCGGACATCCAGACCACCGGGCCGCCCCTGTTCAGCGTCAGCATCAGCAGGTTGTCGGTGTAGGTGCTGTGGATGCCCCATTTCTGGTGGGGCGTGATGAAGTTCAGCACCACATGGGGACTGCCCTCGGCCGCGTCGTTGTTGACGGCCGCGGTGATCGTCTTCAGGTCCACCGGCGGGCGATAGCTGACAAAACCCTCGCCGAAGGCACGCATCCATTCGTGATCCTGGTAGAGCTGCTGGCGGCCCGTCAGGGTGCGCCAAGGGATCAACTCGTGGACGTTGGTGTAGCCGGCGTTGTAACAGACCTCCTCGCTCTCGATGCCCGACCATGTGGGCGACGAGATGATCTTGCGCGGTTGCGCGGCGATATCGCGGAAACGGATCTTGGTGTGATGGGCGCCCTCCGCGAGGTGGGTATGGTGCTGCCCCGTGGGCTTCTCAAGTTCTTCCCAGGCCTTCACGGCCACTTCGCCGTTGGTTTCAGGGGCGAGCATCAAGATCATCTCGGCCGCGTCGATGGCGGTATCGAGTTTCGGCTGGCCTTTGGACACGCCCTCGTCCAGCACGACCCCGTTCAGGTCGCGCAGATGCTTGACCTCGGTCTTGGTGTCCCAGTTGATCCCCTTGCCGCCGTTGCCGAGTTTCTCCAGCAGCGGCCCGACCGAGGTGAACTTCTTGTAGAGGTTCGGATAATCCCGCTCCACCGCGATGTAGTTCGGCGCGGTCTTGCCCGGGATCAGGTCGCATTCGCCCTTCTTCCAGTCCTTCACATGGGCCTGCGCCAGTTCGGCGGCCGTGTCATGCAGCAGCGGCAGCTGGACGATGTCGGTCTCCACGCCGAGCACCTCGGGCGCGACTTCGCTGAACTTCTTGGCGATCGACTTGAAGATCTCCCAGTCCGATTTCGACTCGTAGGCCGGGTCCACCGCCGCCTGAAGCGGATGGATGAACGGGTGCATGTCGGAGGTGTTCAAGTCGTCCTTCTCGTACCAGCTGGCCGTCGGCAGGACGATGTCGGAATACACCGCAGTCGTGGACATGCGGAAGTCGATGCAGACCAGCAAGTCGAGCTTGCCCTTCGGTGCCTCGTCGTGCCAGCGGGCCTCCTTCGGCATCACGCCGCCTTCCTCGCCCAGATCCTTGCCCATCACCCCGTGGTCGGTGCCCAAGAGATGCTTGAGGAAGTATTCGTGCCCCTTGCCGGACGACCCCAGAAGGTTAGACCGCCAGACGAACAGGTTGCGCGGCCAGTTTTCCGGGGCGTCCGGATCCTGGCAGGACATTTCCAGATTGCCGGATTTCAGCTGTTCGGCGACGTAGTCCTTGATCTCCTTCCCAGTCTTCTTTGCGGCTTTCGAGACTTCCAGAGGATTGGTCTTGAGCTGCGGGGCGGACGGCAGCCAGCCCATGCGCTCGGCGCGGATGTTGTAGTCGATCAGGGAGATGTCCCAATCGCCCTCGGGCGCCGTTGGCGACAGGATCTCGCCTGCGCGCAGCGTCTCGTAGCGCCACTGGTCCGTGTGGGCATACCAGCAGGAGGTCGAGTTCATGTGCCGCGGCGGGCGGTTCCAGTCGAGCGCGAAGGCTAGAGGCTGCCAGCCGGTCTGCGGGCGGAGCTTCTCCTGCCCCACGTAGTGTGACCAGCCGCCGCCCTCCTGCCCGATGCAGCCGCACATCACCAGCATATTGATGATGCCGCGGTAGTTCATGTCCATGTGGTACCAGTGGTTCAGACCGGCCCCGAGGATGACCATGGATTTGCCATGTGTCTTTTCGGCATTGCCCGCGAATTCCCGCGCAACCGCGATGATTTTTTCGCGCTCCACCCCGGTGATCTTTTCGGCCCAGGCCGGGGTGTAGGGGCTGTCGTCGTTGAAATCCTTGGACACCCAGTCACCGCCAAGACCCCGATCCAGCCCGTAGTTGGCGCAGAACAGGTCGAACACGGTGGCAACTAGCGCTTCGGATCCGTCGGCCAGTTTCACGCGCCGCGCCGGAATGTTCCGGGTCAACACCTCGGGGTGATCGCATTTCACGAAATCGCCCGTGGCTGCACCGCCGAAGTAAGGGAAGTCGACGCCCACGACCTCGTCGTGGTCGCCATCCATGATCTGGCTCAGCCGCAGCTTGGCCTCTGCCCCTTTTGCCCGCTCTTCGAGGTTCCACTTGCCCTCTTCACCCCAGCGGAAGCCGATGGACCCGTTGGGTGCCACGATCTGGCCAGACGTCTCGTCATAGGCGACGGTCTTCCAGTCGGGGTTGTTCTTCTCACCCAGCTTGCCGTCGAAATCGTCGGCGCGCAGCATCCGGCCCGGCACGAGGTGGCCGTCCTTTTCATCCAGCCGAACCAGCATCGGCATGTCGGTATACTTGCGGGCGTAATCCTCGAAATACTCGGCCTGCCGGTCGAGGTGGAATTCGCGCAGGATCACGTGACCCATCGCCATTGCCAGCGCCGCGTCGGTGCCTGCCTGCGGGTTCAGCCAGATGTCGCCGAACTTGGCGGCTTCCGAATAGTCGGGGCTGACCACGGCCGACTTGGTGCCGCGATAGCGGACCTCGGTGTAGAAATGGGCGTCGGGTGTCCGGGTCTGGGGCACGTTCGAGCCCCAAAGCATCAGGAAACCTGCATTGTACCAGTCGGCCGATTCCGGAACGTCAGTCTGTTCGCCCCAGGTCTGGGGCGAAGCTGGCGGCAGGTCGCAGTACCAGTCGTAGAACGACATGCAGGTACCGCCCAGCAGGCTCAGGTAGCGTGAACCGGCGGCGTAGCTGACCATCGACATGGCCGGGATCGGCGAGAAGCCGAACACGCGGTCGGGCCCGTAGGTCTTGGCCGTGTAGGCGTTGGCGGCGGCGATGATCTCGGTCGCTTCGTCCCAGGTGGCCCGCACGAAGCCGCCCTTGCCCCGCGTTTTGTTGATCGAATTGCGCAGGGCGGGATCGCCCTGAATCGCGGCCCAGGCGGCCACCGGCGTCATCGTCTCGCGCATCTTCCGCCACGCCCGCATCAGCGCACCACGGATCAACGGGTTCTTCACCCGGTTCGCGGAATAGAGATACCAGCTGTAGGAGGCTCCCCGCGCACAGCCGCGCGGCTCGTGGTTGGGCAGGCCCGCACGGGTGCGCGGATAGTCGGTCTGTTGGGTTTCCCAGGTGACGATCCCGGATTTTACGTAGATCTTCCACGAACACGACCCGGTGCAGTTCACCCCGTGCGTCGAGCGGACGATCTTGTCGTGCCGCCAGCGGTTCCGGTAGGTGTCTTCCCAGCTGCGATCCTCGCGGGTGGTCTGACCCCAACCGTCGGAGAATTGCTCCAGTTCCTTGCTCTGGAAGAAGTTCAGTTTGTCGAGCAGATGGCTCATTTGGCTGTCCTTTCGGGTGTCTGGGTCCGGGCGGCGAGCTCCGCCGCCCGGGAAATCAACTGAATCATTCAGCGGGCTGGGCTGCGGTGCCCTGCGGCGTGCGGCCATGTTCGATGTCGTGGAGAAGGCCGCCGGGGCGCGTGTAGACCACCCAGGTGATGACGACGCAGATCACGTAGAAGATCAGGAAACCCCACAGCGCCCCAACGGCAGACCCGGTCATCGCGATTGATGTCCCGTAGGCCTTGGGGATGAAGAAGGCGCCGTAAGCCGCGATGGCCGAGGTGAAGGCCACGATCGCGCCGGACTCCATCGCGATCTGACGCTTGCGCTCTTCAGCACCCAAGTGCGGCATCAGGCGCGGAATTTCGCGACCCATGATCACCGGGATCATCTGGAAGGTCGACGCGTTGCCGACACCGGTCAGGAAGAAGAGCGCCATGAAGCAGGCGAAGAAGCCGACGAAGGAGCCCAATCCAAGGAAGCTGATCACACCGAAGGTGGCGACGATCATCAGGGCGAAAGTCCAGAAGGTCACGCGACCGCCCCCGAACTTGTCCGAGATCCAGCCGGTGGCAGCGCGGCTCAGCGCCCCCACGAGCGGCCCAAGGAACACGTAGTTGAGTGCGTTCACTTCGGGAAAGGCCAGGCGCGTCAGCAGAGGGAAACCCGCCGAGTAGCCGATGAAGCTGCCGAAGGTGCCGGTGTAGAGGATGCACATCAACCAGTTCTGCTTGCGTCCGAAGATCACTGCCTGGTCGGCAAAGCTGGCGCGTGCATCTGCGATGTCGTTCATGCCCAACCAGGCCGCTATGGTCGCTGCGAGGATGAAGGGCACCCAGACGAAGCCTGCGTTCTGCATCCACAGCTGACCGCCGTCGGACATGGTCTGCGGTTGCCCGCCAAGTGCCCCGAAGACACCCGCCGTGATGACGATGGGCACGAGGAACTGCATGACCGACACGCCGAGGTTCCCCAGCCCCGCGTTCAGCGCCAGTGCGTTGCCCTTTTCGGCCTTCGGGAAGAAATAGCCGATATTGGCCATCGACGAGGCGAAGTTGCCGCCGCCAAAGCCGCACAGAAGGGCCAGGACGAGGAAAATCAGGTAAGGCGTGTCGGGGTTCTGCACCGCATATCCGATGCCCATGGCGGGCAGCAGCAGCGAAGCGGTCGACAGCGTCGTCCACAGCCGTCCGCCGAAGATCGGGACCATGAAGCTGTAGAAGATCCGCAGCGTCGCGCCCGACAGGCCCGGCAAGGCCGCCAGCCAGAACAACTGGCCGGGGGTGAAGTCGAACCCGATGGCGGGCAACCGAGCCACGACGACCGACCACACCATCCAGACCGAGAAGGCCAGCAGAAGCGCCGGGATCGAGATCCACAGGTTCCGGCGCGCAACGGCACGGCCCTTTTCGGCCCAGAATTGTTGGTCCTCCGGCCGCCAATCCTCCAGCACGCGCGGCATGGCAGTGCGTTCAGGGTGGTGAATGTCCTGCATCTCGGGCAGCTGCGGCAGTTGGTCGAGCACTTCGCCATGTGCTGCGCGTTCCATCGCGCGGATCGACAGATGCATCCAGGTCAGTGCGATGGCGACCAGTCCAAAGAGCAGCGCAAAGCATGACGTATAGATTCCCGTGAGATCGAGGAGTGCGCCGAAGGAGATCGGCAAAACAAAACCACCAAGGCCCCCGATCATGCCGACAAGCCCGCCGACGGCGCCCACATGTGTGGGGTAGTAGACCGGGATGTGCTTGAAGACCGCCGCCTTGCCGAGGCTCATGAAGAAGCCCAGAGCGAAGAGCGTGACGATGAAGGGCCAAAGACCCATTTGTGTCGAGAAGGCGATGGCACCGTCCTTGCCCTTGATGACGTAATCCGTGGGCGGGTAGCTCAGCATGAACAGGAACAGCAGGGAAAAGCCGAAGGTCCAGTACATGACCCTCCGCGCGCCAAACTTGTCCGACAGCACGCCGCCATAGGCGCGGAACAGTGAGGCCGAAAGGCTGAAGGACGCCGCCGCCATCCCAGCGAAGCGCACATCGATGCCGTAGACGTCGATCAGGTAGTGCGGCATCCACAGCGCCAGCGCGACGAAGGCACCGAACACGAAGAAATAGTAGAGCGAAAAGCGCCAGACCTGGAGGTTCTTCAATGGCGCGAATTGCTGCGCCAGTGTCGGTGCCTTGGTGCCGGTCTTGCGGCGCTCGACCAGCTTAGGGTCGTCCTTGGCGAGCAGGAAGAACAGCACGCCGATGATGGCGAGCCCCGCCGCCCAGACATAGGCCACGCCATGCCAGCCATAGGCGACCATGACGAAGGGAGCGACGAACTTGGTGACCGCGGCGCCGACGTTGCCCGCACCGAAGATACCCAGCGCGGTCCCTTGGTGGCCGGCGTCATACCAGCGGCTGACATAGGCGACGCCGATGATGAACGATCCGCCCGCGAGGCCGATGCCAAGGGCCGCGATCAGATACATGATGTAGCTGTCTGCGAGCGTTAGCGCCCATGTGGCCAGCGCCGTCAGGATCATCTGGCTCGAGAACACCAGCCGCCCGCCGTATTTTTCGGTCCAGACGCCGAGAAACAGGCGGGTGACCGATCCGGTCAGGATCGGGGTGGCGACCAGCAGGCCGAACTGTGTGTCATTCAGGCCAAGCTCGGCCTTGATGGCGACACCGATGATGGAAAAGATCGTCCAGACCGCGAAACAGGCGGTGAAGGCGATCGTGCTCAGGCTCAAGGCGCGCGTCTGATCGGCGTGTGAGGCTGTCGCTACGGTCTGCATGGCGGGTCTCCGGCAAATGAGTCTTTCACCCCTGTGTGGGGATTAGTGCCAGACCTGACGCTGCAGCGACGCTCATGACCTGATCTAGATCAAAAAACCAAGAAAATGATAACGAAATAAACTACTTACAGAATTATGTCATCCGGTGCGTGGTCGCAGATCAAGGCTGCGGTCGCGAAGGTCAACCAACGAGTTGACATACATCAATTGATTTGTTGATATTTGTTGAGTGCGCAAAGTCGAAGGGGGACCGACATGGCCGATTCCGAATATCGGGATATTCGAAAACTCGATCTCTTTGCGCAGATGGCGGATGATAATTTCACGTCCTTGATGCGGGGTGCCTATGTGCAGAATTTCCCTGCACAGATCGAATTGATCACTGAAGGAGAGCCGAGCGATTTTCTTCACATCGTTATTTCGGGTTCGGTGGATCTGTTTTCGACCTGGAATGGCCGAGAGACCAGCATGGCGACTGTCCGCCCGATCTCGACCTTCATTCTAGCGGCGACCATCAAGGATGCGCCCTACCTGATGTCGGCCCGCACGCTCGAGAAAAGCCGGATCGCGCTGATCCCCAGCCAGGACGTTCGCGCGATCTTCGACGCCGACGGCAACTTTGCCCGTGCGATCGTCACGGAACTGGCGCAGTGCTATCGCTCGGTCATCAAGGCGCAAAAGGACCTGAAACTCAGAACGTCGCTCGAGCGGCTCGCGAATTACCTGCTCAGGCAACAAAGGCACGCCGGCGGTGGGGCTGCGTTCGAGTTGGACTTCGAGAAGCGGCGCCTGGCCTCTGTGCTGGGCATGACACCTGAAAATCTCAGCCGCGCCTTCAAAGGCCTGCAGCCCTATGGCCTGACCGTGGCCGGCACCCGCATCGCCATCGGCAATCAGGCGGACCTTGAGCGCTTTGCGAAACCAAATCCACTGATTGATGACTTTTCAACCTGAGGCACTGACAGATGACCAAATCCATGCCCGGCGCCGCCGGAGATCTCGCCGAGGAACACCCTGATATCTGGAAGGCCTATGCTGCCTTGGGCAAGGCAACGGCCGATTGCGGCCCCCTGACAGACCGCGAGAAGCGCCTCGTCAAGCTCGCCCTTGCGATTGGTGCGGGCTCCGAAGGCGCGGTCCATTCCCACACCCGGCGCGCCAGATCGGAGGGGATTGAGGCTGAGGCGATCATGCAGGTCGCGATGCTGGCCATCGGCCCGCTCGGCCTGCCCCGGGCTGTCGCCGCGAAGACCTGGATCGAAGACATCAAGGATTGACCTTCAAGGAAGCGGGCTGACCCCAAAAAGAAACGGATGCGCCCAGAGCAGCGTCCCGTAAAGCGCAACGCCTGCCGCAAGCCTCAGGAGAGTTCCGTCCGACAGGGACGCCGGGAGGCGCGGCGCGTCCGCCACGCGATTACGCATCCGTTGCCACTCTGGCCCCATCTCGCGGCGCTTGCGCCGGTCGACCAGTCGGCCTCCCAGAAGCGCGAAGGCGGCGAAGGTGCCGAACAGGATCACATGGGCCAGATCTCCGTTGGGCACGATATGCGCGGCCGCCCAAAGCGCCAGCGCAAGCAGAAGCGGGTGGCGCGACCACCGAACGATCCCCGGCCGCGTGGGATCGAACCGGTCGTTGCTCGCCCCCCCGAACGAGAACGGGTTGGGCCTCGCGATTGACAGCGCAAGGATCAGGCAGACAGGCCACATGACCGTCAGTGGGACATGGACCTGCCATGGCGCCCAGTCCCAAACGGCCAAATGCGGCGCGCGGCCTGCCGCACCGATCAACCAAGCCAGAACGACGAGCGACAGAGCGGAATAGGCCAATGTGAATCCGGACGACCCAAGCCGTGCCTCAAGCCAGGGCCGAACAGAGGGGCGCACCGGAAGGGAATGCGACGCGAAAAACACGGCATAGGCGGCGACGAACTCCAGCCATCCCATGAGCGCGCGCCTCAGGCCCGTCTGGCCGCGGGCAGGCGCAGCAAGAGCGTGCCGTAGACGATGGCAAAACCGCCGAAGGCCACGATCCACAACAGACCTGCCGCCGTGGTCAGCGGGCCGGAGACTTCGGGCCAGACGCCGCCAGCGACCCGCGCGAAGACGGACAGGATCAGGGCTAGGTAGATTATAATCGTCCCCGCGCCGGCGGTGAGGTTCTGCCCTGTATGACCCAGCGTGGCGCGTGTCATCACGGCAAGCGTCATCAGCCCGATTGCGCCAGCCATCCAGAAATGTTGCGCGCCTGCCATTCCGAAGGACCCGGGAGCCAAGATTTCTGCGGCCAATGCCAGAGCCCCCAACGGCACGAAGGCATAGCCTGCGTGCAACACAGTCACCAGCGGCTCCGCAAAGGTGTGGTGTCCGGCCCAACGGGCCAATCGCAGGGCATGCAACACGCCTGCCAGCGCAAGCGCCAACCCGGTCAGCGTCCCGAGAGGCAGTGCTACCCACAGCATAAGCGCCACCAAAAGGGTCCCGAGCGCCCCATTATCGAAGGGCTGCATCGGCGCTGCGGGCAGTACGGCGCTGCGCCGTTTCACCAGCCAGTTACGGGTGAAGGAGGGTACTATGCGGCCGCCGATGACCGCGATCATCATCACGCCCGCGCCCAGGCCTAGTCGCAGGCCGTAACCTTGCGCGGCATACTCCTCTCGTGCAGCCTCCCAATGAAACAGCGCGTTGCCGAGGGCAAAGACCGCGAGCATCCCCAGCACGATCAGATTGCGCCAGTTCCGGCCCGCCACGATTTCGCGCCCGATCACCGTGGCCAGTACGACCGGGAAGGCCAAGTCGACCGCCGCCACCAGCAGCGCCGGCAACCCCGCCGAAAAGATCACAGCCACGCGCCCCACGAGCCACAGCGCCGCCAGTCCGCCCAGCGGCCAGCCGACGATTGGCAGGCGCCCCGTCCAGTTTGGCACCGCAGTCAGGAGAAAGCCCGCGACGACGGCACCGAGATAACCGTAGAGGAACTCGTGCGCGTGCCATGACACGGGGTCGAAGGCTGTGGGCAACATCAGGTGCCCTGACAGCATCGGCACCCAAAACACCATCGCCAGCACGGCCCAGACCGCCGCACCGAAAAAGAACGGGCGGAACCCGTAGGTCAGGATCGCGGGTCCGGTCCAGGCGCGCATCTGTTCGGCGGTCGAGGTCATTTGTGGCGTCCCTTGCGCGCTCAGGCCGGCGCCGCGGCGGCAATGCGGCGGTAGCCCGCCGTGCCATGATAGAAACCGTTGCTCAGGCCCGCATCCCCGCTCAGCGTCGCAAGGCGGGCATCGGCCTCGCCTGTCGGCACGCGCCCATCGAGCACATCGCGAAACACCTGCGCCACCGCGACCATGTCCACCGCCTGTGGCATCAGCCGCAGGTGCGTGACGCCATCGGCAATCAGACGGGCCACTTCGGGGAGCAGGTCGACATAGCTTTCCGACAGGGTCTGGATGCCGTTCACCCGCAGGATCGGGCGGTCGTCGCGGGTGCGGAGCGGCATGCCGTCGGGGTCTTCTTCACAGACGAACTGGCAGTTGTCCTTGGTGCGGCCGTGCGCGCGGGCGTGATAGCACCGCGCTGACACAGCCAGAGACGCGCGGCCGTAAACCTGCACCTCGACACCCAGGCCCAACGCAACTGCGGCCTGCGCCGCGGCTGCAATGGCCGGGGCCGGCATCTCGGCCGGTAGGCAAACATGGGTCGCGCCCTGCCCGGCCATCCAGGCTATCGTCGCGTCGTTGTAGGCGTTCATGAAGGGGCCGATCCGATGCGGACGCTTACCGCGCGCGTAAAGCCCTGCGGCGTTGTTCACCTCGATCTCGGGCGAGACCATCTCGGCGATGTCCTCGGTTGCCTTGCGCTCGCGTTTCAGCATCACCTCGGCCAGCGTTGACAGGATCACGCGCTTGCCTGCGCGCTCCAACCGCTCGATCGTGGCCGGCAGGTCTGCCTCGTGGAAGGGCGCGCGCTTGGAGCAAATCACCTCGCCCAGATAAACCTCGTCGACGGGCGCCTCATCCGCGATGCGGGCATAGAAGTCACGCCGTGCATCCGCGGACCAGTGGTAGGCGATCGGGCCGAGCGTCAGTTTCGTCATGGTATTCACCGCCATTTCTTTGTCTCGAAGGCGCCCTGGGTCTGCTTCTGCCCCTCGGTCAGGGCGATCAGGTCGGCGATGTTTGCCTCGCGTCCGGCCTTGATGTCATCCACCGCTGCGCGGAACGCACGCACAACGCCGCGGACATAGCTCTTCGAGCGCTGACGCCCTTCGATCTTGAAAGCATGCACGCCCGCCTCGATTAATTCGGGCAGGAGCCGCGACAGATTCAGGCTGATCGGTTCCTCGAAGGCGTAGTAGCCCTCGGGGCGATGGGGCGCGGCGTAGCGGCCCTTGCAGATCGTGGGATAGCCGGCCTTCTCCTCGGGCCCGAACCGGTCGATGGTGAAACCCGCGAGCTGCGAGGACATCGACCCGTCAGCGTCGCGCACATATTCCACATCTGAGGCGGGCGAGCACACCCCGTCCATGTTCGTGGATTGACCCGTCAGGTAATTGGTCAGGCTGCACCGCCCTTCCACCATCAGCCCGTGATTGCCGAAGATAAAGGTCTCGATCTCGCAGGGAATCTCGCGGCGGATCTGGCGGATCTCGGGGATTGTCAGGATGCGCGGCAGGACCACACGCTTTACACCGAAGTTCTCGCAATAGTAGCGGATCGCCTCGGGCGATGAGGCCGCGGCCTGTACCGACAGGTGCAGCCGGATGCCCGGATACATCCGGGCGATGTAGTCGGCCACGCCCATGTCGGCCACGATGAAGGCATCAACGCCCAAGCGCGCGCCGGTGTCCGCCGCATGTCGCCAGAGATCGACCTTGCCCGCAGGCGGATAGGTATTCAGCGCCAGCAGCACCTTGGTGCCGCGCGCATGGGCATAGGTCACCGCCTCGGCCAGTTCATCGGGGGTGAAGTTCAGCCCCGGGAAGTTCCGCGCATTGGTCGCATCCTGGAAGCCGCAATAGACCGCATCGGCGCCCGCGTCGACGGCGGTGCGCAGCGCGGCGGGGGTGCCCGCGGGGCAGATCAGTTCGGCAAGGCTCATGCGTATTCCCTCGGTTTGGTGGCATCCGGATAGGCCCGCCGCAACCGTGCGAGAACCGCCCGTCCGGGTGTCCCGAACATCGCCGACGCCTCCTCGGCCAGCGAGCCGTCCATGTCGTCGAGCGCATTCCTAAGACGAACGACGGCCTCGGTGTCCCCGCTGATTTCCAGATCGCGCGAGAAGAAGGCCGCATCGCCGTCCTGCTCGGCGTCGATCAGTTCCAGAAGCAGCAAGAACCGCCCGCGGATCGTGGCCCCGACCTGCGGCGCCGTATCGCGCGGCACGGCGCGGAAGACGAGCGCCTGCGGGTCGGGGCGGAGATGCAGCGCAAAGGGCAGTTCCACGGGATCGATCAGGAAGTCAGTCGCCTGGTGCGGTCCGAGCCGCGCGAAGAGAGACGGGTGCCGCGCCGCGACCCGACGGACAACGCGCGTCAGGACCGGTTGCAGCACAAGGCAGGCAAGCCGCGCGATCGCGCCTTCGCCGGGCCGCAACCGGGCAGTTGGTTCGCTCGTCGGGATCATGATGGGTCCTTTCGCTCCCCCGATACGCCCTTCTCCGTCACGATCCTGTCGAGGGGAATGTCATGGGGCTGCGGGTAGATTGTGGTCAGTCGGGCTGCCGCCAGCGCGATGCCGATGGTGACGGGCCGCGGCGAGAGCGCGGCCAGTGTCCGGTCGTAATAGCCGCCGCCCCAGCCGAGCCGATAACAGCCTGCATCCCAGCCGAGGCAGGGCGCGAGCGCGATGTCGGGCGTCAGGACCTCCGCCTCGGGCGGCGGAACGGGGATGTTCCAATGGCCGCGCAGCATGCGCATGCCCGGCATCCATCGTCGGAACACGAGCGGCGCTGCGGGGGTCTCCACCACCGGCAGCGCGATACAGACGCCCGCCGCGTGAAGATCGGACAGGATCGGGCGCAGATCCGGTTCTCCTCGGATCGGCCAGTAGCCGGCGAGCACGGTCTCCCGGAGGGTCCCGCGCGCGGCGAGGACCGTTTCGAGATGACTGCAGATAGAACTGCTCACATGCGCCCGTCCTGTCTGGCCCAACCCCTCCCTCAGGCTGGCCAGCCTTGCCCGCTCGGCTCGACGCCAGCGCGCCACGTCACGCGCCTGCTGCACATCCGTGCCAAGCGGATCGAAATAGGTCGGGTCCACCTCCGCCGCCATGCAGGGGGGCGAGGCATAGGCTCCCTGTCCGCTCATGGACACGCACCTTCCTCGGCCACAGGTGCGACAGCGGCGTTGCACCAGTCCATGACGGCAGCCTCGGTCGGTGTGAGGATCGTCGCCATGCCATCGGCATAGCGGTCGAACGCGGCCCTGTGGGTTTCGGAGAGACCCGTCAGGACAGGAACGCCGCGGACAAGCGCCTCGGAGATCAGCGCGCGGAAGCCGCGCCCCTCTGCCTCGCTCAGGCCAAACTTGTTGAGGATCACGAGGTCTGCCCGGCCGGCCCGAAGCCGCGACATCGCCAACCCGACGGCCTCCTCGAAGGCGCCCGCATCCATCCGGCAGGCGGTGGCGCCGGGTCCGAGATCTTGCGTAATGCGCCAGCGCGGCCCGTTGGGCAGAAGCCAGAGATCGCATTCGCACGATCCCGATCCGGCATCGGGCGAGGCCGCGCGCAACGCACCCACCAGCCGGACGCCGTCCCGCGTTAGCCGGTCAGCCACCGCGTCCATAAGACGATCCGTCCCGCCGCGTCCCTCGACTGTCACTCCCGCAAGCCGCATCTTCGCCTCAAGCCGACTCGAAGCGCGGGAACAGCACATCGTTCTCCAGCGCGATATGGGCGGCAAGGTCGTCGAACAGCGCCGCCAGGCCGCCATAGAGCGAGCGCCAGGAGCCGCAGGCGTGCTCGGGCGGCGTCAGATCGCAGGTGAGCCGCCGGATCAGCGCGATGTTTTCGGCGTGATCGTCGTGGTCGGCGCGCATCACCGCGATGGGGTGTTCGATGCCCGGCCCGCCGCCCGCGCGCATGGCCGGAAACAAAATCATCTCCTCCTTCATCATGTGATCCTCCATCTCCCCGGCGAGCGTCCGGATGGCGGCGGCCAGCCCCTTGGGTGCCTCGGGATCGTCCGCGTGCACCCGCTCGACCCGGTCGGCCAGCGGCATGAGCGAGGCGAGATCCTCCCGGTGCATCTCGTGATAGCGCGTCAGGATATGGTCGATCAGGGCGCCGGTGTCCTGCGGCACGTCCGTTTCGGGGAGGTCTTTCATGGCGGGTCCTTTCACTCGCGCGTCGCCCGGTCCTTGCGTGGGTCGCAGCGAATTGGTATTTTAGATACGTATACCTCTCGTGAATACGCACTTCAACTACCAAAACAGGAGCGCGACCTTGCGCCTCACCTCTTTCACCGATTACGGCCTGCGCGTTCTGATGCGGATGGCGGGCGCACCCGACCGGGCCTTCACCACGTCGGAACTCGCCGATGAATTCCGCATCTCCCGCAACCATCTTGCCAAGGTGATCACGGCGCTTGCCGCCGCAGGTCTTCTGGAAACCCGGCGCGGCGGTGGGGGCGGCGCTATGCTGGCCCGCGCGCCGGAGGACATCCGCCTGGGCGATGTGGTGGCGGCTCTCGAAGCAGATCAGGCTCTGGTGGAGTGCTTCGCCGCAGGCACCAACAGCTGCACCTTGACCCCGCAATGCCGGTTGAAAGCGCGGCTGGCTCATGCAGAGGCGGCATTTGTTGCCGATCTGAACCGCAGCACCCTGGCCGATTGCGTTTACCGACCGGAAAACGCCTGACGCGCCGCCCACGCAATCCAGCCCCAGACCGCGCTACGCAGGGCCATGGCGTAAACGGTACGCATCTCGAAGGCTCCACCTTGGGCGACATGCAGGCCGAAGGCCGCGAAAACCAGCAGCGTTGCAGCGAAGATCACGAACGATAGGGGCCAGGCCCATCGCCGCCCCTGCCACAGGCCGAGACCCGCGACGACATAGGCGAGCCCGGCCAGCGTGTTGAACCACAGCACAAAGGGTACGACTGCCCCCATGTCGGCTGATCCGAGCAATGTTCGGCCACCAGAGAAAATGGTCAGCACGCCAAAGGCAATCGCAACACCGCCCGCTATGCGGAGCGTCAGACTGGTTCTAGGCATCGCAAGCGCCCTCCTTCGCGCGTAGAAGTTCCATCTGCACGTCAAACAGCCGGAACCCCTCAGGCACGAGCGCAAAGCCCCGGGCGCCGAGCGTCCAGCGGATGGCGACACCCTGCACCAGCGACGTCAGCAGGATGGCGACATCCTCTGGGCTGACGTCGCGCTTCAGATCGCCCGCAGCCTGAAGATCACGGATCACGGCAACAAGGCGGCCCTGAAAAGCGCCCAGAAGCCCCCGGAACACGTCGCGAAGGGCTTGATTGTCCACCTGCAACTCGCGCGAGAACAGGATCGATGGCAGGGCTGGCGTCTCGGATATGGCTGACAGCTGCGCACCGATCAGCGCTTTCAGGCGTTCGTGCGGCCCGGTGGCCCCGGCCTCGGCCGCAGCCCAGCAACTCTGCAACCGGTCAGCGATATCCTCGGCCACCGCCAGCCAGAGCGCGCCCTTGGTGGGGAAATGCCGGAAAATCGCAGGCTGACTTAGGCCGATGGCACGCGCGACATCTGTGGTGCTCAGCCGGTCGGGTCCGATCTCGTCGGCCAGTCGCAAAACCTCGGCCACGATTTGCGCCTTTCTCTCTTCAGCACTTTGACGGCCCGACATGTCTCACCTCTTGTTAGTTATAAATCACTAACATATACTGTTGACAACCGCAACCTCTATCCCGAGTCGCGCACCCTGACCGAAAGGATCCTAGCCATGCCCGCCAAGACCGCCCCCACCGGCTATTCCCGCCTTCAGATCGCGCTGCATTGGCTCATCTTCGCACTGATCGCGCAGCAATATCTTTTCAAGGACGCGATGTCGGCCGCATGGGACCGCATCACCGATGGGCTGGAGGCTGGGTTCGACCCGCTCGTGCTGGCCCATGTGGTGGGCGGCGCGCTGGTGATGATCTTCGCGCTGTGGCGGTTGACCCTGCGCGCCAGGCGCGGCGTGCCCCCGGCGATCGAGGCCAGCAAGGTACAAGGCATTCTCGCGAAGCTCACCCATGTCGGGCTTTACGCGCTGATGATCCTGATGCCACTCAGCGGGTCTGTCGCGTGGTTCGGTGGGGTCGAGGCCGCGGCGCAGGGGCATAACGTGATGAAGATCATCCTGCTGGCGCTGGTTGCGCTGCATGTGATTGGCGCGCTCTACCACCAGTTCATCCTGCGCGACGGCACGCTGGCGCGGATGCGCCGGGCGCAGGGCTGAACCCATGCGCCTCGCCCCGCTCCTGGCACTGCCACCCATCGCGCTCGGCATTGCCGCGTCGGTATGGATGATCGCGTCTGCCCCCGGCCCCGCGCAGGTCGGGGGCGACGCGCCCGCGCTGCCCGTTCGGGTGATGACGGTCGCGGCGCAGGATATTCGGCCCGCCGCGACCGCTTGGGGCAGCCTGCGCGCGGCGGAGAACTGGGTCGCCGTGGCCGAGGTGCAGGGCGAGGTGATCTGGCGCCATCCGGTCCTTGAGCCCGGTCGCCTGATCCCGGCGGGGACGGAAGTGCTGAGGACCGACCCCGCCGACTACGAGCTGGCGCTGGCGCAATCGCAGGCCGACCTCGCGGTGCTGGAGGCCGAGCGCGTGCAGCTTACGGCAGAGGCGGACAACACGCGGCGCATCCTTTCGCTGGAACAGAACCGGCTGGCCCTGGCCGAGACCGATCTGGAACGCACGCGCACACTCGTCGCGCAAGGCGCCGTTCCGCAATCGCGCGCCGACGAGGCCGAGCGCGCGACCCTTCTGGCCCGCCGCACGGTGGCGGAACTGGAGAACACGCTCGCCCTGATCCCGTCTCGCCAAGCGCGGATCGCGGCGCAGGTCGCACGCAGCGAGGCCGCCATAGACCGGGCGCGCCGCTCGCTCGACCGCACGACCCTGACGACGCCGTTCGACCTGCGGGTGACCGAGGTGAATGCTGAGCTGTTTCAGACCGTCGCCCCCGGTCAGGTGGTGATCCGTGCCGACGGGATCGCGGCGGCCGAGGTCGTGGCGCATCTGCCCATCGACAGCTTTCGACAGCTGCTGGGAGATGCACCGGAGGGCATCACCCTTGCCGACATGATGCGCGACATGCCCGCCACGCGGATTGCAGTGACGCTCAGCCCTCTGTCGGACCCGAAGCAGATCTGGAGCGCCCGCGTTGTCGGGATCGAGGGCGCGCTGGATGCCCGTGCGCGCACCGTGCCGGTCGTGGTCAGGGTTGACGACCCCTATGAGGGCGCCGACCCGCCCCGCCGCCTGCCGCTGGTACCCAACATGCAGGTGCAGCTTGCCTTTTCGGGCGCTTCCATCGCCGGCGTCATCGCCATCCCCGAGGCGGCGTTGCACATGGGCAGGGTGCGGATAGCCGGCCCCGGCGATCTGCTGGAATTGCGCCCCGTCACCGCCGCCTTCGCGCAGGATGGCCGTGTCGTTATCGCCGCTGGCCTGTCGCCGGGCGACCGCGTGGTGATCGACGATATCGCTCCGGCCATCCCCGGCATGGCCCTGACCCCGGTCGAGGTCCAGCCATGATCCGCTGGTTCACCGGCCACCCGACGGCAGCCAATCTGCTGCTCCTTCTGTTCCTTGCCGCCGGTGCCTTTGCCGCACCGGGCCTGCTGCGCGAGACCTTCCCCGATTTCCGCGCTGTCGAGGCCGAGATCACGGTGCCGTACCGGGGTGCCGCCGCCGAGGATGTGGAGGCCGCGATCTGCGCGCCGCTCTGGGACGGAGTGCAGGGTGTCGAGGGGCTGGAAACCCTCACCTGCACCGCGCAGAGCGGCCGCGCGCGGGCCGTGGCGACCATGGCGCCGGGCAATGACGCGCTGCGCTTCGTCAATTCCCTGCGCACCGAGGTTTCGGCCATCGATACCTTCCCCGACCGCGCCGATCCCGCCGTGGTACGCGAGTTGCACCGCTCGGATCCTGTCACATCGATCGCCATCTCGAGCGATCTGCCGCTGGGCGAGTTGGACCTTTATGCCGACGGCCTGTCGAACCGACTGACCGCCCTGCCCGGCGTCGCCCGCGTGACGCGCGGGGGGCTCGGCACCCGGACGCTTTCCATCACCGCCACGCGCGCCGCGCTCGACAGCCACGGTTTGACGCCAGCCGCATTGGCCGCAACCATCGCTGCACAGAGCATCGACCTGCCCGCCGGCACTCTGGAGGGGCCGGGCGCGGACCTGACCTTGCGCTTCACTGCGGAACGCGACACGACCATCTCCCTTGCCACGATCCCCGTGCTGGTTCTGCCGAATGGTGCGACTTTGACGCTTGGGGACGTGGCAGTGATCGAGGAGCGCTTCGAGCCGCCGCAGGACCGCGCCCTTGTCGACGGCACGCCCGCCATCGTGATCGATGTGGCCAAGGCGCTCGAAGCCGACGCGCTTCGGGTACTGGACAGCGTCGCAGCGCTGGTGGCCGAGGAAACGGCACGCCTGTCCGAAACGATCACGGTTGAGGTGGTGCAGGACGTGACCTCCATCATCCGCGACCGGCTGGTGATGCTGGTGCAGAACGGGGTGATCGGGCTAGTGCTGGTTGTCGTGGTGATGAGCCTGTTCTTCCGCCCCGGTTTCGCGGTCTGGGCCGCCATGGGCCTGCCCATGGCCTTTGCCGGGGCATTCGTCTGGATGGGGCTGACCGGGCTCAGCCTGAACATGATGACACTGGTGGCCCTGCTGATGGCGATCGGGATCGTGATGGACGATTCCATCGTGATCGCGGATTCCATCGCGGTGCATGCCGCCAAGGGCGCGACGGTCGAAACCGTGGCGGCGGGCGTCGCCGCCGTGGCGCCCGGCGTGATCTCGTCCTTCCTGACGACGCTGGCCGTGTTCCTGCCTCTGGCCTTTCTGGCGGGCGAACTGGGGGCCGTCCTGGAGGTTCTGCCCGTGGTCCTGCTGGCCGCGCTCGCCGCTTCGCTGATCGAGGCCTTCCTGATCCTGCCCCACCACTTGAAAGGTGGGATGAAGGACACCGCCCCGTCGCACTTGCGAATGCGCTTCGAGGCGGGTTTCGATGCCCTGCGCGAACGTGGCGTGGGCCGCCTGGCAGACGCCGCGATCAAGGCGCGCTGGCTTGTTGTCGGTCTGGCCATCGGGGCGCTGATCGTGACCGTCGGCGCATTGGGCGGCGGCGTGGTCAAACGCGAGGCGATGCCCGAGATCGATGGCGACGTGCTCGAGGCGCGGCTGATGCTACCCGCAGGCACACCGCTAGCGCGCACGGGCCAAGCCGTGGCTCAGGTCGAGGCAGCGCTCGACCGCGTGAACGCCCGCCTGTCCCCTGATCAGCCCCAGGCACAACCGCTGGTGATCCGCCGCATCACCCGGCTGGGCCGCAACCTCTCGGCGGGCGAGACCGGTGCCCATGTCGCCACCGTCGCGGTGGACCTGCTCGGCGCCGAGACACGCAGCAGCACGTTGGACGAAATCGTGACGCTCTGGCGCGACGAAATTGGCACTCTGCCCGGTGTGTCCTCGCTGATCCTGACCGAGCCGGGGATCGGGCCGCAGGGCATCGCGGTGGAACTGCGCCTGACCCACCCCGACCTTTCCGCGTTGGAGGCGGCGGGGCGCGCCACGCTGACTGAACTCGAATCCTATGCCGGTGTGCGCAACGCGATCCTCGACCTGCGCCCGGGCGCGCCCGAATTGCGGCTGAGCCTGTCGCCGGGGGCCGAGGCGCTGGGGCTGGCCGCAACGGATGTGGCAAGCCAACTTCGCGCGGCCTTTCTCGGCACACAGCTTGCGGAAATCCGGCGCGGCGATCTGGCCTGGGAAATCGAGCTGCGGCTTGCTGATGAGGACCGCGCCAACCGCGCTGACCTGAACCTTTTCGAGATCGCGCTGCCCGGTGGCGGCACCGTGCCGTTGTCGAGCATCGCCACCGTCACCGAAGCACGTGGGTGGGGAACCATCACGCGCCGCAACGGGTTGCGTACGCTGACCGTCGCGGCCGATGTGGACGGCCGCATCGGCAATGCCGACGCGATCACCGCCCGGCTGGCCGAGGGCTTTCTGCCGGACCTCGCGGCTGCCACCCCCGGCCTGATCTTCGAGATCGGTGGGCAGGCCGCGAATTCGGCGGAAACCGTCGTCTCGATCCTGCGCGGGTTCCTGATCGGACTGGTGGGCATCTACATCGTCCTCAGCTTCCAGTTCCGCAGCTATGTGGAGCCGCTGATCGTGATGATCACCATCCCGCTGGCGTTCCTGGGCGTCATCTGGGGCCATGTCCTGATGGGCTACAACATCTCCATGCCCTCGCTGGTGGGGGCGGCCTCGCTTGCGGGAATCGTGGTGAACAACGCGATCTTGCTGGTCGGCGTCATAAACGCCCGCCGGGTCGATGGACTGTCTGCCGCGATGGCCGCGGGAGAGGCCGTGCGCACCCGGTTTCGTCCGATCTTCGTTTCGGTCTCGACCACAATCATGGGCATGGCACCGCTGCTTCTGGAAACCTCGACCCAGGCACAGACCCTTAAGCCGCTTGTGATCTCGGTCGTTTTTGGCCTGTTGGCGGCGACGGTTCTTATCCTGTTGGTGTTGCCCGCATTTTATGCAGCGCTCGAGGACATTCGACCAAGGAAACAGGACCATTCTGTCGTTCCAAAAGGTCGCTGACCCCACCCCGCCTCTTCAAAAACAGAAACAGTTGGAACCGGTAGAGACCCAAGCAAGTCATCTCGCGCACGTTCGTTCCGCTTCAGAGGTCGGGCGAGTCTTGACGGCATTGCCAACTTATTATCGCCTGATCGAGCGGAGCGAAAGCTCTGCCTGTCAGGCGGTCATTTCGGCAGCGTAGCCTTTCCAGAGGTCGAATG
>NZ_PVTQ01000028.1 GCF_003003355.1 Donghicola tyrosinivorans | reverse complement strand
AAACACTCAGCACTCGGCTATAAAAGCCCCTTGGCGTTCGAAAGAAAGGCCGCATAAATGAGCAGCAGGATCGGAACTTAAACGCGACAAGTCCAGATCGGCCCTGAGCACTTCCGCCTCAGGCAAACCGTCACCATCGGTCCCGAAGACCACACCGATGATTTTGTCCACTCCAGCGACGGAGGTTCGAACCTCACCGAAGCCAGACGATTGAAGCAGCCTGAGGAAGTGGCCCTCAAGAACGCGGTGCAGCGTCCAGCCGCGCGGTTGCCATATTACGGAACCAGAACCGCCTGCTTCGGAAATGTAGAGCCCGAGCTGGCGGGCGAGCCTCCAGTGGTTCAAACGCGACACCCTATTCGATCAACTTTGGCCCAGAATAAGAGGAACGGGCACCATCGCAATCCCTCAACCAAACCGATGGTCATGCACGTGAGGGCGGAAAGCGGACTTGCGGCAGTGCAGCGTGGCGCCGACGGCCAGTTTTGGATAGCAGTCATTCCTACGCCGCGCAGACAGTCCACTTTGTTCCATCGGGCGTGAAGTCTACGAACGCCGAAGCCCGCGTTGAAACGGTGTCTTCTCAGAGGGCCGTTCCCTTTACCGGATCGTTTTGAGATCCAAAGGTCGCGCGGGCGAAGGCAATGAACGCCTCAAGCCGTTTCGGACGATACCGGTCGCGATGATAGATCAGCGCCATCGGTTGCTCCGGCAGGCGCCAATCATCCAATACCCGCACCAACACTTTGGCCGCGATGTCTCGGGCGACCAGACATTCGGGCAGCTATCGCTTCAAGGCCAACTCTGGGATCGCGAGAAAGAAGAGGAAGGAGACGCCAATGTTGACCCCATCATGAACCGACCGACATACTGACAGGCGGGTCAAATCTCGATGACAATGCTGGGTCAGTTCTCAGAGACATCCAACACTACTGCGGATAAGACAATTAACCATCCCACGCGGGGGTGACCGAGATGCCGAGTTCCGACATGGATCAAAACTACATCCACTAAAATACGCCACGCTGTTTATTGACATAGACCGATTTCTCGAAGAAAACTGCACACACGATCGTTAGAAACTCGGATACTGCAAGAAAATGATTGTGACAGGATGCTCCAGACGCAAGAAAGCGTCCATCAACCCGCTATTGCATCCGGGCAACCTGATCGCCGGAGGCGTGTCGGACGTCGCAATGCAATGGACGGCCCTAATCACCTCTGCCCCAAGAACGCACCGAGCAGCCTCACTATATGCGGGACGATCGTTCACCGATGCGGTTTGGTCCGCACAAGCAGCCCATCTTCCCCATATCATTGTCAGTGCAGGTCTCGGTCTTGTCGAAGCTGAGCAGGAAATTCCCGCCTATGCCTTGACCACAGTCGGCGCCACTGACGAAAATGTTCTGAGCAAGTGCCCTCTCGGAACGCGCCCGGTTGATTGGTGGCGCGCAGCCTTTCCGAACGCGCCTCTAAAATCAATCATCGCTCAAGCTCCTGGTCGAGTTCACCTCGCCCTTTCGAAAACCTATCTTGAGATGATTTTCGAAGATCTTCAGCAACTTGAAGAATCGTCGCTTCAGAAATTGCGTATCTTCACGGGTGCGGACAAGACCCTGAAGTGGAGTCGTTTCGAGAGTAATATCCTGCCTTATGACGCGCGACTGGATGGTCCTGACAGCCCTCTTCCCGGCACCAGGAGTGATTTTGCCAGTCGTGCCTTGCGACATTTCACGACCCTGACCCTTGGCCAGCCTGAAGCGGATCTCGCCGAAGACCGGGCGCTGGTGGAACGCGCTCTTTACTCAATGCGACCGCCCGTCTTGCCGAAAAGAGAACGGAGATCGGACGAGGAGATCCGGGGAGAACTGATCGCGGTCTGGGCTGCGATGAAAGGAAATCGCCAACGAATGCTGCGGCATCTGCGCGATACGCTCTTGATTTCATGCGAGCAATCGCGTTTTGCGCGCATTGCCCGGGAACTGGAAGGCGAGGGATTGCGATGAAACGGCCTCCGGCGAAAGCGGAAGAGAATGCGATCGTGCTGCGCGCGATCCGCACCCAACAGGCTGGTGCCTTCGAGCTCTACGCCTTTTTCATCGCGGCCTCCGATATTCTGCAAATCGCCGACATCAGTCGGATCAAGCGCGAGGGCGACGAATTGCAGGGGTTCCAGCGCAAGGAAATCCGCGCGCATGTGAATGCGATCGTCGAATTTCTCGACAGCGGGCCGGTTCTGTTCCCGAATGCAATCATCCTGGCGCTGTCGAACCGGGTGCAATTCGAGCCCTCGCGCGGCCCTGCACCTGCTGGTTTGATCGACGTCGGCCGCTCGGGCACATTGACGATCCCGCGCGGCGTGGAGGGCCAGCGGGCCGCCTGGATCGTGGATGGTCAGCAACGCTCGCTCGCACTCTCCCGCACGAAAAATCGAGACCTGCCCGTGCCGGTGATTGCCTTCGTCTCGCCCGACATCAAGACCCAGCGCGAACAGTTCATTCTGGTCAACAAGTCGAAGCCGCTCGAGGCGCGCCTAATCAATGAGTTGCTGCCCGAGGTCGGAATGCTCTTGCCGCGCGATCTGAGCGAGAACCTTCTGCCTTCGGAGTTGTGCAACCTTCTGAATACAAGGCCAGAGTCGCCCTTTTTTGGATTGATCAAACGCGCCTCGAGCGGGGCCAACGGCGTGATTTCGGATCAGACCTTATTAACGGCCATTCGGCAAAATCTGCGCCCCGCATTTGGCGGGTTGGCCGCGATGCGTTCTGCGGATGGGATTGACGCAGAGAAAGTCTTCGAGGCGCTGATCACATATTGGCGTGCCGTGAAGGATACTTTTCCCGAGGCTTGGGGGAAGGAACCGGCCCGCAGTCGCCTGATGCATTCGGCCGGGATCAAAGCCATGGCCGCTCTGATGGATGCGCTTATCGTTCGTACCGAAGCTACGGCGGACCCTTGGGGAGAAATTCGTGAGGCGCTCAGCCGAATCGCCCCCCATTGTGCCTGGACCGAGGGACGCTGGCCTTCCGAACTCGGGATGGGCTGGAACGAGGTGCAGGGCACGCCCCAGCATATCAGCAAATTGACGCAGTTTCTGGTCACCAAGGACCGGGAACTGTCCAGGGCCCTTGTGAAATGAAGTTCATTTTCGCCGACAGCCTCGACTACATCGATCCCGGCTTCGATTTCGTTCGAGACCGCAACGCCGAAGGGCGCCGACCCTATTGGGACGATCATTACCCGCATGAGGCGCTGGGATATGCCCCCTATCAGGGCATGCTGGTCTCGCGCGCCATCGTTGGCGGCGGGGCAGGAAGCGGGGTTTCGGGGAAATACACCGAGGCGCAGGCGATGCGGTTCCGGCGGGTTGGTGCGCGGGAATTTCTGCGGCTGGACGATCCGAAATATGCCGGGCTCGACATATTCGGAGATTGTGGCGCCTTCTCCTATCACAAGGAGCACGTCCCCCCTTACAAGCCCGAAGACACGGCCGAATTCTATGATGACGGGCGCTTCACGCATGGCTGCTCGATCGACCACATCATCTTTGACTTCACCGAAGGCTCGACGGGGATGGCTGGCGGGACCGAGGAAAATCGGCGGCGCTTCGACATCACCCAGTGCAATGCCGAGGCGTTTCTGGCGGCCACGCGGCACATGAGCAACCGCTTCTGCCCCATGGGGGTCATCCAGGGCTGGTCGCCGGGCAGCATGGCCGAAGCCGCGCGGCGTCTGGTGGCCATGGGCTACGACTATCTTGCCCTTGGCGGCACCGTTCCCCTGAAGGCACCCCAGATCAAGTCTTGTGTCGCCGCCATTCGGGAGGTGATCCCGCGCGAGACACGTCTGCATGTGCTTGGCTTTGCCAAGGCCGACAACATTGCCGAGTTCCTCGGGATGGGGATCACCAGTTTCGACACTACCTCGCCGCTGATCCGCGCATTCAAGGATGCGAAATCGAACTACTACCTGCCGGGGTCGGGCGATGCGCTTAATTATTACACGGCCATTCGCGTACCTCAGGCAATCGAGAACCCGAAACTAATGAACCTCGCGAAGCGCGGTATCCTGCACCAGGAAGACCTTCAGAAGATGGAGGCCGATGCACTCGATGCGCTGCGTCGCTACGACCGTCACGAGGCTGATGTCGAGGAAACGGTCGAAAAAGTGCTTGCCTATGCGGTGCCCGCGACGATCGGGGATCTGGTGCAGAACCTTCCGGGGACGCGACAGATTTCGGATCTTCGCGCTCGGTATGAGCGCACATTGATCGACCGCCCCTGGAAGCAATGCGACTGTGCGATCTGTCGCGCGGCCTCCATCGAGGTGATGCTGTTCCGCGCATCAAACCGCAACAAGCGGCGCGGTATCCACAACCTGCATGTCTACTCCAACCACCTGAAAAAGCTGAAAGAAACCTCGCCTTATGCGCTCACGTAAAACCTTCTCGGCGGTCTACGCCAAACAGAGCGCGGCTCACGACGTGCTGACCTTCACGGCCAGTGCCTCCGACATCATGGACTTTGCAGTGATCGATCGTGCGGGCCGAGAGGCCGATGGAAGCCTGAATGGGTTTCAGCGGCCACAGATTGCCGGACACATTCGGAACATTCGGGACTATCTCGAGCAGGAAGACGCCGTGCTGCCCAACCCGATCGTAGTGGCATTTCTCGATGGTTTGACGGTCGTAAATCGCCGCGACGATGGCCATTGCAGTGTGGAAATCGATATTTCGACCGCGAAGCCAGGACTGGTCGTCGATGGTCAGCAACGTTTGACTGCTTTATCGCAATCCTCGCGCGGCGATTTCCAGTTGTTTGTTTCGGCGGTAATCTGCCGCGATGAGGCGGAACTGAAACGTCAGTTCGTCTTGATCAACTCGGCGCGACCGCTGCCGAAGTCGCTGATCTATGAACTTTTGCCAGCGATGCAAGGACTCAACCGCAAGATGGGCGAGCGTGCCGTGGCGGCCGAATTGACCGCACGTCTAAATTTCACCGAAGGCTCATCGCTTAAGGGGTTGATCCATCAGCACACAAACCCCGACGGTGTAGTGAAGGATACCGCGATCCAGAAGGTGATCATGAACTCCTCCAGCGATGGCATCATGCGCGAGTTGTTGCAAGAAGCGGATGGGCTCGATCGCTGCTATGACCTGATCAACGAATATTTCTGGGCTATTCGCGATACCTTTCCGGGCGATTGGGAGGGGCACAAGCCGAAGACCTCTCGTCTTGTACATGGGGCAGGAATCGTGGCGATGGGTCATGTGATGGAACTGCTCGCTTATTTCGACAAGGCGCAAACGCGTGATCATTTTGCCATAGGTTTGGCCTGCCTAAAGCCCAAGACAGCCTGGACACAAGGCGAATGGGATTTCGGAAACGGCGAACGGCGCAGTTGGCGCGGACTTCAGAACGTCGGTCGCGACATCGCGCTTTTGTCAGACTATCTTGTTCGCGAGGTCAGAAGCGATCAGCGAGAGCGCCTCTGGGAGGCTCACAAGACTTCTACACACTCCGGCAACGGAAGGATCTGAACAATGAGCAGAAGCGCCCTTGTGCTGTTTTCCGGGGGGCAGGACTCGACGACGTGCCTTGCTTGGGCGCTTTCGCGATTTGAGCGGGTCGAAACCATCGGCTTCGACTACGGACAAAAGCACATCGTCGAGATGACCTGCCGCGACACGATTCTGGGCAGGATTGGCGGTCTTCGCGCGAACTGGTCGGAGCGCTTGGGAGAAGATCATCTCATCGATCTGGGAATCCTCGGGCAAATCTCCGAAACTGCCCTGACTCAGGACATGGCGATCGCCATCGCCGAAGACGGGTTGCCAAATACCTTTGTGCCGGGGCGGAACCTTCTCTTTCTCACCCTTGCGGCCGCGGTGGCGTATCGGCGCGGCATCCGGCATCTTGTGGGCGGCATGTGTGAAACCGATTTTTCGGGCTACCCGGATTGCCGCGATGACACAATCAAGGCCTTGCAGGTCACATTGAACCTTGGCATGGACAAGCGCTTCGTTATCGACACTCCCCTGATGTGGCTCGACAAAGCGGCCACCTGGCAACTGGCTGAAGAGGTCGGAGGCACAAATCTTGTGGATTTGATCCTCGAGGGCAGCCACACCTGCTACACCGGCGACCGGTCACATCTGCATGACTGGGGTTATGGTTGCGGCGAATGTCCGGCCTGCCGGTTGCGCGCAAAAGGCTATGAGAACTTCCGGTCGCGGAACGCCACTTTTACAGGGAGAAGAGAATGACCGTGCCAAAAGACATCCAGCGCCGCCTTGAAGGCTTCGCATTTCTCGCAGCCTTTGCAGCCTGTATTCCGGCCGCAAATTTCCTGATCCAGCATGTCGGCACCTTTTGTCTGCCCGACGGTGGTCCCTGCGTGATCCCGGTCGCTCCGGGTCTCACTGCGCCCAGCGGCGTCTTGATGGTCGGACTCGGCTTGGTGCTTCGCGATCTTGTGCAGCGCCGCTTGGGGCTGTGGTGGTCGGTCGGCGCTATTTTGGCTGGCGCAGCGCTCTCGGCATGCTTCTCGGCGCCGAGTCTCGTCCTTGCTTCGGCCGCGGCGTTCCTGTTCTCGGAACTTGTGGACCTTCTTGTATTCACGCCGCTGCAAAAACGCGGCCTCGTGTTGGCTGCTTTAGCCAGCAGTGTCGTCGGATTGATCGTCGACAGCCTTATTTTCCTGCAACTCGCCTTTGGCAGTATGGACTTCGTTGCCGGGCAGATTGTCGGCAAGATTTGGATGGTTCTTGTTGCAATCCCGGTGCTGATCTTGCTGCGCAACCGCGATCAGCGGATCGGCATGGCCGCCGCCTCTTGACCCGAGACAAAGGCGAGAACCCAGCGCGCCCGCTTCCGATGGTTGCGGGCGCTCTCATGAAAACAAGTCGAGCACCGCTCTGACCAGGCTCGCGGTTCCTTTGCCTGTCGGCAGTATTGGTTCGCGAGGCTTCATCGCGTCCTTGACGCAATAATATGCCTGATGGCTACTGCTTTTCCACGCGAAGACAAATATGTCGGCGGCCTTGGCGAGGCTGATCAGGCGGGGGCTTGCGACCTGATCCGCGTTCGTTTCGACCCGAACTCCCGGAAACATCTCCGATAGTGTCGATCGAGCCCGTTGTGCGGCAGCCTCTGTCAGAGTGTAGATGCCTATCAATTTTCCTGAAAGATCCGGTTGACGAACTAATTCCGCATCTTCCCGAGGCAGAGCGATAGCCCCAAGATCCGTCCGCTCGATATTGAAATCGGGACACAGGTTGAAGAACCCGATCACTTCGTGAGGGCTCAAGCGGTGCGCGAATTGCTGCGCCTGCCCTACAAGGTTCAAGAAGAAACCTTGGCGTTGCACTCTCGCCTGCGGAGAGGGCACAGGCGCAAGCGCTAGAGCCTCGGCCATGTCGAGGCTCCAGGTCAGGTTGCAGTACGAGCCGACCCGGCCCTGAACATCTTCCAGACTACTGACGATATCGCGATACTCATCACCCGATAGCCCACTATTCAGCAGGAGATTGACAAGGACTTGCAGCAAGCTCAAGTCGGTCGATGTGATCCTCTCATCGAACGCGATCAGATCGAAAAGCAGGATGGCAATCGGTCGCGTTGCCTCCGAGAGCGGTTGGTCATCGGGAACGAAGGCTTGGAGAATGGCCGGAACAGCTTGTCTGGCCACCGGTTCCGCAGCGCCGACAAGACCCGAAAGCAGATCGGTGAAGTGGCGTGCGGATCCATTGTCTCCCGTAATTGTTTTCGTATCCCATGTGATGCACGTCTCAAGTGTTGCGCGCAGTTCATTTGGGCTTTCCCCAATCGAAAGCGCCTTTGCCCATTCCAACCACCCCGATATTCCAGATTGCCACGCATGGGCGCCTTGCGTCGAGCGGCATGACTGACCCCAAGCGTCGATCTTCCTCCTGGCGGCGTCGGTCAGCGACGCGAGCAGGGCCTCATCGGCTGATTTGATGCGGTCGAGGAAGTCGCGACGGGCCTCTTCGGTATCGATGTATAGAACGCAGTGAACTTGACGCTGCACGGTGCTCTTGCTGAGCGGTCGGCCCTTGAACAAGGCGAAAGCTCGATCGTATTGTTCGTCAAGGTAAGCTTTCTCCGCGGCATCAACTTCGGCTTCGACCTCGGCGGGGCTTGGTTCAGAACTGGGGGGCGTCCCTGCACGGTCAACAAGAGAATGTAAAACCGACGCACCGGGATCTTCGGCGGGGATCAGCGCCTTCAGTTCGGTCAGAATGGTGCGATCCGGCCGCTGCTGCATCAACTCGAACAACATGAACGCCTTGACCACCCGTGGAGTACGAATGCCTTTGCGGGAGGAGAATAATTTGGGATAGGCGCCCCCGATATTCTCGGCGAAAAGGGTCATCAACCTTTCTGAATTTCCTGTAATCTCCTCCGGATCGAGATAGGTTCGATAAAGTGCCTCGATGAGATCGGACAAGACTTGCTGCGGCAGGGACAAATCGGCCAGCGTGCGCAGGAAAGACGGTGCCCTTGCGATCGCCTCCCAATAGCCAAGCCCGGCCTTCAGGCGCACATCAAGGTAACGAAGGTTTTCTTCGTTCAGTCGCCCGGTCAGCTTGAACTCTTCGATCAGTTCTTCCGCCCGCACACTGTCTCGAGCGATCAGGGCCCGGTCGAAATCGGATCGGATGGCACCAACAGGCCGAACCCCCGTGCCCCCGGTCTTAGGGCGCCTGCTCATGAGTTGAGCATAGTCAAGCAGACGCGCGCTGATTGCGGCTTCGGACTCCCCGGAGAACTGCAGGATGCGCGGTCCGAATCTCTTTCGCAGCGCGGCGGCGAGCGGATAGCTCGCACTTTCGGGAACCGGTTCAATCTGCTTCAGATACGAGCACCCAAGCCAGGCGTTGAGTTCGTTCTCGAACTCGTAATACCCGGTGGGGCTGAGGGATGCACCATACCAGCCGACGACCTTTCCGCCCCGCAGGAAAGGCAGCACGATGGGGCCTTCGCGACGGTCTTCGCGCAGCAAATCAAGCCAGGGCAGGATCTGGTCCAGCAGCGCAGAGGGCGCGGTCCTTTGCGTGATGCTCTCCCAAGAGATACCGTTCGGAGGCGCGAAAAACACCTCCAACAGAGCGTCGTCGTCAGGCGAAAATGCGTCTTTCATGGCTCTGCCTCTGCGTAGGACTCGAAAGTCAGGCGCGCCTCGGCCAAGGTCTTTGGCGAAGTATCGAACACGACCATTTCATCGTTCAGTTCAAGACCATTGTGGGTGAGGTTCATCGAGCCTGTCAGCAAACCGCGCTGAAGAAGCAAGCCTTTGGTATGCAGATGCCGCCTTTTCACGATGAGCAGACGGTCGAGGACACCTTCTTCTTCCGCCATATCCCGGATCGAGGTCAGGAACGTGTCATTGTGAACGTCGAGGCTTGTGGCAATGCCCAGAGGAGTGCCGCGCACCATCAGGCTCACCGCCGCTTCGATCAGGCGAATTTCACGGCTCCCCCACTCCGGATTGATCGCCCCGAAACCGCCCGAGCGATTGTCGAACAAGATCACATTGCTAATCCAGGGGCTAACGAGCCAGACGCGATCGAGGCCGGGCGCGATCAGTTCTCCCAAGAACATCATCTGCAACAGTTCTCGGATCAGGTTCTGGCTGGTGATGGCGCTCTTAAATATCCGGCGGGTTTCGAGCCTCATTGGACCGCCTCCGCAATATCGAGATCGAGGTAATAGCACTCGGCCGACCGACGGATCGACTGCACCCGTGCGAAAACCGAAAGATAGTCCGTATGCACGGGGTTCGTTGCCAGAAATCCGAGCGCCTGCGCCATCAGGTCGCCCTGGTCGACGGGACAACTCAAGGAAACAGCCCCTTTCGTGGCGAGGCTTTCGAGGCAATTCTCCTGCCATCGCTGGTCGCGAATATCGATCAGCACCGCAGCGCTGCCGAGATAGTGCATTGGCAAGAGTGGTTCGACCGGGGGAACCTCTCCGAAGGGCGAGCGAAGCGCCAAGCCCGCTTGACGGATCTGCGCGCCTCTTGGCCAGAGCAGGCCGTAAATTACCCCGAACCGCCATTGACCCGGGTTCAGGGAAGGGGCGTCGATTCCAGCGAAACTCAGGGCACTGTCGATGTCGTTTCGACGCGACAATTGATAGGCGATGACCCGAGCATCCAACTCGATACCGAGGCGCTCTTCCTCGGCTGTCCAGTGTCTGATCGCATCCAGGAAGAAGGCGTCACTTTCTGGGCTTGAGCCGGGACGCAAGACGCGATTGGTGAGAGCCACGACGAAGGCATGGAAGGTAACGAACCCTTCTTTCGCAAGGCATTCACGCAGATGCGTGAACGCTTCTTGGGTTTCAGTCGCGCCATGCGCCACGCGGAAGTCATCGACCGCCAGCGCAAGGTCCCCCGATGGATCGTCCATCACCGTGCGCGTGACGAAGCGCTCCAGTTGCTGGTCGCTCAGGGCGAAGTCGTTGTCACGCAAGGCCGCCGTCATTAGGTTAAAAAAGCGACGTGGATCTTCGGCATAATGACGCAAGACCTGTTCGATCTGGCCATTCCCCCCCGGAGAGGCTTCGCTGATCCATATTTCGATGCCCGATTCGTCGTTGCGAATGTCGGCAAGGTCGCGCGGACCGGGATCGAGATCGACGAGCAAACTGTCGGCATCGATCTCGGGGCAGGAACTTGCGATGGCATGCAGGGCAGCCGCCGCGGTCGTGGCCGCAAACCGCTCTCGCAACCAAGGTTCCCAAGAGGCGTCAATCGGTTGCCAGAGTATTTCAGCCAAAGCGAAAAGCGTTTCGCGCACCTCGGGCAACGCGATCAGGCTTTCAAGGTCTTGGCGCAACTTCTCCTGCGCGTTGCCCTGTCCCGTCGGGTCGTCGACGACTGGGGACTGGAACAGCACTTCGAGGGTTCCAGCCAAACCGAGTTCCGCCGCATCGGATGCCAAATTGACGCCGGCCTCAGCAAGACTGATCGACCGCGCGATTGCTTCGTTGCTGATCGCCGCGAGCATCAGATGCGCCAACCACTCTCGCGCGAAGCGGTTGTCAACCAAGGGCTTCAGTCTCGGTCCGTTGATGATCTGATCATGAAAGCGGGCCGTCCGGATGGCCCTATACCGCAGAGCGTTCGTGTCATCGAAATCCGAGCAGAGATCGGTTGGAAACTCCAGCGTCAGACTGAGCGCATCCACCCCGAAGGAAAAGCCAAGCGCGGCAGGTTGCCCCTTGAGGGCGAACTGCAGATCCTTCTTGAGGGTAGACCCATTATCGAGGCGCAGGTCGGCATCACTGCCGATCGCCATTCGCCGCACCTCGACCGGGCTAAGCATTTGATGAGTATGGAACCGGATTGTCGATACGAACCGGTCCCAAGTCGTACCCTTGGGAGGTGTCAAAACCAGTCCAGCATCCCGAACGACAATCTGTGCCCGCCACCGCAACCAAGCATTCGAGGTGTCGGCAAAGTTCTCGTCCGGACGCTGAACATGAATGACCCGCGGTCGGAACACTGGCAGATCGACGGTGTTTCCTGCTTCGCTCCGGATAAGCCAGACCCCAATCCGGTCAAGATCGTAGTGCTTCCATTGCCCCTCGGGGGGGGCCAACTCCACAAACTGAAGGGTGTTCTGATCGAGTTCGGGGCAGATCCAGTGGCGATCAAGCGCGTGAGAAATGCCGTAGCGCCGGGACACCCGCCCGGGCGCGTATTCGCGCATGGCTTGCGCGATCGGCATCATGACCGGGTCGGACCTGCCTTGGCGGTCTTTCGCCAAGCGGATCTCAACCTCGGGAAGGTTGAGATCGCTGAACAGGTTTGCAGGCACGAACTCCGGGAGCGGAGAATTATTGACGAACAGTTCAGGCTCCTCGCTTCCCTGTCGCGCCCAGTTTGTCTCCAGTCGCCGCAAGGCCGTCGGCAGGACTTCGGTCAACAACGGTCGAGGATGATCCCAAAGCACCATCTCAATTTCGGTGCGGTCGAGTTTGAGGGCTTTCTCGAGATGAAGGCTGAAGCGCTCCAGTTCTTCCGCATCGGTCAGGATTGCACGCACAAAACCGGCCAATTTCATTTGTCGGTCCCGATTGCCATTGCCCGGTCTGCACAGATCACGCCAAACGCTTCCCCACCTTTGGTTACCAAGACCGATGCTCAGATAATCGAGCGTGGCGTAGACCGCCTGCATCCGCTCGACATAGCGGTTCGCGACGGGCAGAGTCCGCGCAGGCACCTCGGGATCGAACATCAGATCATAGCTCTGATAGGCAAGTCGATCACGGCCGTAGTCGGACAGAATGACCACCGTCCAAGGTCGCATGCGCCTCGGACGCCCCGCTCGTCCTTTGCGCTGAAGAAACTGCGCGACATCCTTGGGGGCCTTGTGCTGGATGACCGCGCCGACCAGTGGATCGTTGTAGCCAACCTCGAGGGAAGCCGTTGCCACGATAATGTCTCGCCCATTATCCACGCCCGGATCCATCGACATGACCCGCCCAATCGACTTGCGATCTTCGGGTTGCAGCGAATGTCCGATGTCGACAGCCGCCTGCCAATCCTGACCATGCAACTTTCGTTGCAGGTTTGCATTGGGCAATCGAAGCGTCGCAAGTCCCCCGTTCGGATGGCGCCGCATGTCGGGGCCGCCGTTACTGGCGCGGCCCTCTGCATCGAGCATCGAGAAATACAGGCGATTGATCACGTCAAGGTTGTCTGCAAACATGAAAAGGCGCTCGCCCCATAGGCCCGTGCTGATCCCTTTTGTTTCTGTGTGATCGGGCGAATCCAGCATGCGCGACATCAGCATTGCCGATTGGATCGTGGTTGACATCAACGCTGTCCGCGAGACTGGATCGCCTCGCAATGCGAGTAAATATTCCGCGCCCTCGGCAATCATCTCGCTCGCTCGCGGCGCGATTTCACGGGTTTGTTGCTCGGTCAGGCCCGTCAAGCGCGCGAAGAACCGCTCTCCGTCTGCAAGCGTTGCAGACAGCCCTACGAAACTCACGGGGCGGTTCAGCAACTTGCGCCAACGTCGCAAGAGATAGGCGACTTGAGCCCCTGACGTGCCGGAGTAGGTATGCACCTCGTCGAGCAGCATCATTTCAACGGGTCTCGCGCATCTCTCTCCGAGACCAAAAAGATGGCGCATACCGCTATCACCGACACGTTGGTTCAACATCTCGGTGGTGGTGAACAGGATGTCGGGACATTCCCGCGCCAAACGTTCGCGCGTGAGAATGACCTCGTCACTCTCGATCTTGGCGCCACAGGTATCGCAAACCAGGCGCTCAGTCTTTGCCTTTCGATCCGCGTCACGCCAGATCATCTCGCCCTGGCAGTTTTCGCTAGGGCAGCGCAGATAATCGCAAGCCACGCCCCCGTTGCGAGGACGCCACCCGGTTTGAGACGCGGTCTTTTCAGCATCCTGCGGAGTTGGGCCAAAAAAGGTTCCGATCAGGATTTTTCGGCATCCCTTTTCCTGCAAACCGGCATCAAGCTTTCGAGCCTGGGCGTAGACCTCGGCGAATTGGTCTTTCAGCAACTCGTTGCGGGGGTAGAGGGCAAGAGCCTTCACCCACCGAAAATCCGACCGGTCGCGTCGGATATGGGAGGCAATCCGGGAAAGCGATGGCAGATAGAAAGCCAGCGTCTTGCCGCTGCCGGTTCCCGCGCTGACCAGCGTACCGATCGGGCGATTTTGTGCGAAACCGGCGAGAATGCGCTCGGCTGCATCGAGTTGAAAGCTTGCCAGTTCAAGGGGATTTCCCTCGTTCGCGATCAATACCGACAGGGCATCGCGGGCCATCGTGTCTGGCGTGGCATTTTCTAGACGCTGACGAACATCGTGAGCCGAAATGTGTCGCTTCGGGTATCGACGTCGCCGCCAAATGAACCGAAAATCGGCAACAAGAGTGGGGGCCATTTGCCAGGCTGTGGGGCCGGCGTGTTGCGGAAACAGTTGCCGGAGACGAAAGAACAGTCGAACCGTTTCGGCCATGCGACTGCGAAAGCGCTCTTCCTCCTTCGTTCCAACGTCAATCAACAATGCCCGTTCGCGAAGTTTTTCGGCCACTTCACGCGCGGCGTAAAAAGTCACCCCGCCGGTGCGTGACACCTCGTCCAACACCGGATCAATCACGTTGTGCAAGTCGTCCCGAGTGAGAAACCCGTCAACCAATCCCCAGGTCAGTAGGCGCGATTCGTGCTGTTCGATACGATCAAGGCTTTTCAGAATAACCAATTCGTCGCTGGTCATGAGTGATCAGCCGTTTTTATGCAGTAACTATCTAGACTGTTATTTTCGCGTAGCCAGATAATAACGTCTTCCGTGAGCAATGATATTTTTGCGCCCCGCACAGATTGCACTGCCTCAAGAAACGCCTTCACGTCAGGCGAAACAAAGTAGTCGAATCGTTGTGAAATGATTTCGAGTTTACTGGCAAGGTCTTTTGCCCTTTGAATGGTTTCGGGTGTGGAAGGCGCGCTATCAAACTGCGATTTGAAGGCATTGTATGTTTCTCGATAATCCCGAAGGGCGGATTGGTTAGATTCTGTTTTTGCAAGCTTCGCATCGAGTGCTGCGGGGGTTTCACCGCCAAAAATATTCACGCGATGGCTCAGCCAGCGTTCCTTTGCGGTTGCGAGCAATTCTTCAGTGGCGTTATTCCCCTCTAAGATAAGAGAAACCCAGAGTTGACCTTTCTTTAACGTGCTGGCTTTCGGATTGCTTTCGAAGTCTACCAATAGTGATCTTGCTCTCTTGCGCAGACGCGCGATACCCACTGGTTCGACAACTTTCAAGCCAGACTGCGATAGGAGCCGTAAGCGATCCAAGTTTGCCAAATACTTCGTCGTCATGGGAGCCAATTGTGCGCGAAGGCCTTCCAGCTCCGAAGCTTCGGCCATATTCTCGCGCAATCCGTGGAGACTCTCGATGCGCGCCTTGAGTTCCGCAGCCTTGGAAGAAAGTGTCTGGCTCATTTTTCCACCTCCTCAATGCCAGCTCCAGCAAGTTCGGACAGATGTCGTGAAATTTCTCGCGCAAGAATTTGGGGATCGATCAATTGGCGGTTCGCTTCTTCTCGTGACGTTGCGATTTCGATGGCTTTAAGAAAACTGCCGGTATCGTCGATAAACCCCTTAATACGCGCTATCAAGCCAAGGTCGAGTGCTCCCATGGCGTTCAGTGCTTGGGGAAGTTGATCTTTCTCCGCGTTCAGAACTCTTTCCACACTGTCTATCAAGTTCTTGACGGGACTTTTTGAAAATTCAGAAAGTCTGCGTTGGTATTCTGGAAGACCAATTGGGAGGTTAACTTGAAGACCGGCCTCCACTACAGTCGCACAGATATGCGTCATGTCCGAAACAAATGCGGCCTTGTCGAAATCTTCTCCAAACTCAACCGCGACATTTTCTTTGAACTCCCGTAGTTTCGTGAGCGCGGATGTTAGGCTGTTGTTTAACTCCGTTTCGATGAGAAGTCGAAGAAGTGGTTTGATGTCGACACCCAATTGATCCACCATTTCTGGGGCGACAGAGGTCTCGACATTGGCGTCAAGTAGTCGAACGATATCGACCAAAAATGGTTTTTGTCCGGTCCCCTGATAGGCGGCACATCGCTCGAGAAGCGCTTCTTGAAGTCGCAACCGCGCCGATTTTCCATTGATCATTCCGGACATTGCACCTTGCAATTTGTCCCATCTCACATCGAACGACTGAGACTCCCGTAGTTTTCGCATTTCCAGCAAGGCATAAAGCAAATCTTCAGGCTTCGAAATTCTTATCGGCGGCTCGAGTCCAACAACACGGGATTGGACAATCAGAGCGTTGCAGGTCAGGTATAGTTGTTTCGTGGCACTCTTTAATAGGTCAGACTTGATCTGAGAAACAAGATGATCGACTAAAGCTGCGCTGCGGATATAATCCTCATCGGCTTCCGGATAGTTCCAGTTGCGCCCATTCTCGGCGTATCGGAAAACCGCTAAGAGACCCTCCCGCAAACTACCGTCCGGATCGGATGCATCGTCTGCAATAGGGTATTTTGCATTCCCATTTCCGCGTGACTGCGGGATCCCAATCGCCTGATGAGAAGTAATCGCCTGAAATACTGTTGATGATTGGCGCAGCCGTAGTTCAGGCAGGTCGATCGCATCCAAACACAATGACATCAGATTTTTTCGAAGTTCGTTCGATATATCCTGCCTGAGTTCGGTCCCAGTGGCCCATTCCTCCAACTTCGCCCGAACTTCCGCAATACGCGTACTCTCGGTCTTCGGGGTAACAGGCGTCTCCGTCCGCAATACAGGTCTGGCGGTTGAGGCAATCTGCGCGAATGGCTCTGGCTTCGTCCGATCCGAACGCGGCGCCGAAACTCCTAGGTCTTTAGGGGACGGAAGATCAAATGCCGAAAAAACCGCAATGGGGATATCGCCAATCCCCGCCGTGTCAGGCGGATTGCCCCCCCAGAGCGTCAGTAGACTCGCCATGCGTCTTGCCTTGTTTTCGGGAAGATGCTGTTGCTTTAGCCAGGCCGCAAGCGATGCGTTGGGCTTGTGCCCCTGAAACTCGGGAGGAAACTCTCGGGCTTCGAATGCCGGCCGCATCAGCAAGATCTCTCGTATGATCTGGTTGATGACGCGGCGCGGGTTGAACTCGAGTTTGTCCGATTGAGCTAGAATGCGTAAGGAGAAAGCCTCGATGACCGATCTGTTGAACGGGAAAAGAGGTATCCCTCCTTCGGTTTCTCCGAAGGCCGCGATAGTCTCGCTGCCCTTTTCTGACGCCCCCTCATCTCGCCAGACGGGTAGCCAATCGGTCAGCGATTTCTCGGCGCCACGTTGACGGAACAGGCGATTGAGTTCCTCGGCGCCCCAGCGCGCGGCGTTCAGATACCCTCCGACAAGTTCAATAACCGCCGCCTTGACCTGGTCATCGGATTGGAACTTGCCATCGACGATCCATTCCTGCCGGGCACGTGTCAAAATCGTATCGCGGAACGAAAGATAGCCATCGGTGAGCGCGAGCGCGGTGCGCATGGTCGCACGCACTTTCTTGCCCTCATACTCGCCTTCCTGAATGCTCACTTTCAGTAGCACATCCTGAAGTCCGGCCAAGGCCGCGAAGTCCTCGACCAGTAGCACCAAATCCTTGCCTTCTGAGAACAGGATTTCGCGAACTGAGAGGATGATCTCCTGCAGGGTCACCCCTCCGGTGCTTTGCTCGAGTTGAAAAACGTTGCTGATAGCTGGATCGACCGCGTCGTTGAGCAATTTCAGCGCCGGTTCGAGGCGGTCTGGATCGAAATGCGAGATGTTGCGAAGATAGAAATCTCGCACACGTTGTGCTGCCCTGTTGATATCAACAGTATCGGGGAGTCGCAGATCGTCCAGTTGGAAGCGCGAAAGTGTATCAGTCGTTTCGACTTCTCCATTACGCCCATTCAGCGCACGCGCAACAACCCGCGCGAGGACCGGGTTGAAATGTTCCTCGAGCGCGGCATCAGAGAAGAGTTTCGGCAAGTCCCCAGCGAAACCGATCAGTTGCCTGTCCTGTATCGAGTTCGAGCCTTGAGTGAAATTCGTCCGCAGTTCTTCGCCCCTGGCTTTCAGCGCATTTTCAAGATGGGCGCGAAAGGTAACCACTGCTGTGGCGATATTGACTTCAGCGACGGCACGGGTCAGATTCTGCCAAGGCTTTGCATATTTTGGATTGTCCTTGAGTGGTTCGAGGATCAACTCGACCACGGTACGCAAACTGGCGCTCTTGGGAATTCGGATGATGTGATAGCGGTCGTGCTTTTCAGATCTCTGCAATTGCGCATCCAGCCACCTGATGACATGCGACTTGCCGGCACCGGAAACACCGGTAATCGGCATGAGCACATAGCCCCCCGGCACATTATCCGTGGTGAAGGCGTCGAGGATATCCTGCTCAGTCACGCGTTCGGTTGTGGCGCTGCCTTCTGCGCGCCGCACAATTCGCATTGGTCGGTGCGCGGCAAGAAGCACGGCATCGTCGGCCGTCTCGGCTTCATTCTTGATGCAACTGTTCACCGCATTGGCATCGGGCCAGTACTGGATGACCATCACTTCTCTCCCGACTGCTGCAGACGGCGCACATGGGTTATGCGCCCCCATTCTCGCTGCCCGGTACCGAGCAGGGTCACCCCATCCTCAGTATCGCTGCGCTGCTCAAGGGCAATCCTGCTTTCATAAGCAAGGCGTTTTATAGCGCGCGAAAGCGAGGTCGACAGGTGATTGGCGGGCGGCTTTTTCCAACTGGAGTCTCTTAGGGCTTCTTCGATCTCCCTGCGATAGGCGCCTCCGTCCAGAACCGGCAAGACCTCTGCCGCGCGCTCGACAAAATCTCTGGCTGTCAGGGTTTCTGACGCGAATATGTCATCCAGACTTTCAGCGAGCGCGACAGTCGGATCGATCACGATTTTCGATCCGGACCGGGCAAACCCAAGATAAGCGCCCCAGACACGCGCGCCATTCCAACGGGTATCGTTTTGGAACATCCGCTTGCCCTCGTCCATGATCTGAGCGCTCTCCAACTCGTTGATGGGGCGGTGCGAACTCGTGTCGAGGCTGTAGACATCCTGCGCCAAGAGCCACGCGAGCGCCCGACTGAAGTCGGCAGACTTGTTTTCTTCCGATTGCCAGAAACGCGCATTGTTGTGCGGGGCCAAGACAATGCCGCGCAATATCTTTGGCAGTTTCGCCTCGGCCAGGTCGGGGTCGTTCCCAAGTAGCCCTCGATAAGGCTCATCGATCATGACGCTCTCACCGTCCAGGGCGAACAGCCCCAACTCAGTCCATCGCGTGACCGATGTACCCGCGGAAAGCCCCTCGATCTGCTCGTATTTCGCTCCGCAAGATTCGAGCAGATCTTCTCGAGGCTTTGGGCCGAAACGGATCAAGGCGCGAACGAGTATGATCAGGACATTGAAGCGTCCGTCACTGGCCATGTTCAAAATGCTCATGCTCGGTATCCTGCTCTTAATTGGTCCCAGGTAAGAATATTGCTGCCTGTGTCGACAAGCTTGCGCGCCGGATGGCGCGGGTCGGATACGGACGGGGGCGTGACGATCACGTGCAAGGGGCGTTCAAGCAACATGAGATCGTCTGTACAGGTTTTCTCATCGACGATCGAGGCACGTGCCAGTTGGTAATCCGCAAACCCCGCGGCCCGTTCCTCCTCCAGAGATTGCACCAGCAAGAGCCTGCCCAAGACTTTTTGGTGCAGAGTTGCAATGCCGGGCAACTTGCGCAAGGCGTTTGGCAGCGCGATTTCCCTAATCCCGAAATTCGAGACCAGCACGGAAAGTGCCTCGAGGGCCTGCGTTGTTCCACTACCTTCCGGCAAGGCGAGGATGATTGGGGCGGACGTCGATATCTGAGGAAATGTGGCGGCAAAGGCAGAGTGATCGACGGTTTCCACTCGTCGGATCCCAAATGCCGGTGGAGCGCTGTAACGAATATCGTCGTTGCGCATGCGACGCCCGGCCGGGCAACCGCCACAGGCGCGCGAGACGAGGATCATTCTCTCCGCTTCACGATTGGTGTAGAGTTCTTGCAGCAAATCGGCGACGTCTCGCGTTCCGCTCAAGAGTTCATCGAGCAATCGCCCGCCAGCCTGCGAGGCATGGAATGCTCTCGACCGCTCATGAGAAATTCGGTCATCGAAGAATCTTTGATTGCGTGAACCCGTTTCGATGATGCGCACGACGGTTTGTTCGAAGTATTGCGACCAATACGCTTGCGTCCGCTTTTCAAAGGCTTGGTCTGTCTCGCCATCCTCCCGCACCAGGGGCTCAGGCGATTGCGACTCCAATTCGATCATTCCAGCCCGAGCCATCAGGATCAAAGTGCGCATGTTCCACGCGACGTTGTAATCGTTTTGCTGGCGCGCGTGGGCGGGGACGACGTTCAGATCGAGGCTCAGCAACAGACCGAGTGCATCGAGTTTCTTCGCAGAGGCCGCCATCGCATCCCATCGAGCGAACCCCAACTCATTGCTGATCAGCGCGGGCGCAGACAGGCTGCTCGCAATGTCGCGATCTTGGTCGGAATAGATCAAAAGGGAAGCTGATGTCTTCCCATCTCGCCCGCCGCGACCGACCTCCTGATAAAACCGGTCGATCGACTCGGGAACCGTTGCATGAATAACTGCCCTGACATCGCGCTTGTCGATGCCGACCCCGAAGGCCGAAGTGGCGACGACAATGTCGAGATCGTTTTCCGCCCATTGCTCGATGATACTGCCCCGCTCGTCGTCGGGGGTATTCCCATGAAAACAGGCTGTGCGGACGAAACCGGCGCTTCGTAGGCGCTTGAGCCAGGACTTCGCATCATCGCGTTTGGTGACATACAAAATGACCGGTCGCGGTGCCTGCCTGATCGCCTCCAGGACTTTGTTGACCTTCTCGGCAGGATCGCTTTCCTGATGGATCCAGTATTGGGGCTCAGGCCGCAGATGCATCGACGCCGTCATCTGGACATTTCGAGACGGCCCAAAAAGCGTGTCGAAGGTTGCAATGGTTTCGGGCGTCAGCGTCGCCGACATCAACACGGTACGAAATGGCCGCCCTGCTGCGCGCGCGAGAAGTCCGCGCCGAACGCCAGCAAGCATCTGGAAGGCGGGACGAAAACCGTCGCCCCATTGGCTCAATAGATGCGCCTCATCGACGAATAGATAGTCCAGCAATCCCGCTTTGACTGCGTCATAGAGGGCGGGCAGCAACGCACCGGTGAAACTTTCGGGCGAACAATAAAGGATCCCTTGCGTGCCTTGGCGGATCGCGGTTTTCACGGCCTGTCGCTGTTCCGGACACAGTCCGGAATGCCACGCGAGGAGTGGAACTTCCTTGCGCGGGAAGCGTCGTTTCAGCATCTCGCTCGTCTGTCGCGCCTGATCGAGAGCCAGTGCCGTGGTCGGAACGATGCAGATCGTCGCCGGCCCTTCGACGCCCCGCACCATGATGGGGGCCTGGGCGACGAAACTCTTGCCAGAACCGGTGGGCAACTCAACGATCAGTGTTTCCCCGGCAGGTACGAGAAACGCGCTACGAACCGCTTCACGCTGTCCTGGTGAGGTGAAGAACTCGAACCCTGCAGCCTCCTCCAGGAAGGGATCAATGCGACAGCGGTGATCGATGCGGACGTTGCGTTCCGCAAAAGCACATTCAAAAAGCGGGGTATCGGGTTCCGATAGCCAGTCGGGCGACCACGGCAAGGCTTCGATCAGATAATAATCTGTACCCGCGTCCTGCGCACGTACTCCAAACTGCGCCCAGTGATCGCGCCCAGGCCAGCCTTGGGATCGGGGGAGTCGCAGATGCGCAGTCACGCCCGATTGAAGTGACTGCCTGCGCAGAACATGGCGCAGAAGCGACATCAGATCAGCTCCGATCGTCGCGGAAGGGCTCGATCTATTTGCATGCAATATCTTGCGGATACGTTCGAAAACCCCATCCAAGCTTTCTTCGGGAAGGGGGCGTTCAGGCCAGTCCGCCAGGACGTCCTGCAGCGAGCCAAAATCCAAACTGCTCATCAGGCCTTCCCGTCTACAATGGCAGATGCGCGCAGGCTGCCAGTAAGAAAACTGGCCGTAATCGCATCGAGGCGTACGGAAGGGTTCAGGATGCCTTCAGTGAGAGCCATCGCGATATCCCGCTCCAGTTTCCAATCATGCTCGTCCGAGGCCAGATTTCTACGATCGACGCGCGCCCGAAGTTGCCCTAAGCGACCCTGATTGACGCTCACGGCCCGCCGCTCCGCATCTCGCAAACGATCAATGAAGACCGGCAGATTTCGCAACTCGGCCTCCGCTTTTGCGCGCGCATTTCGGCAGACCGTCCGCCAATCAGCCACTTGACCAAGGCGTAATCTGTCAAGGTGACGCCATCGCTCGGAATTCAGGTTGTAGTCGCGACCTCCCTGATCGGTCGCATCTGGACGATAGGCCTGATCGAGTTTTTCGAGAAGCGCAGGATCGGTAACCTGCGCGAGGTCCTGATCGAGCCAGATGCTTTCATGGAACGGAGGCAATGCCATATCTCCGCGACGGCTCAGGGCGGCCTTTGCCGCCTCCGTCAAGCATTTTGTGCGTGATAGAACTTCGATCGCATCCGCAAGATCTGGCTCGACGATGAAATCGAAGCGAAAGAACAAATCCGCAAGTGTTTCGGCCTGATACCCGGGAAAGTAGCGCCACAGCGCCGTTGACCGGCCGCGCTCATCCACTTGGGAAAAACGCCATATGCCATCCGTGAACGTTTCGCCGTAGCGCAGGAGGCGCGTCTTCAGCAGTCGCGCATCTTGCTTCAAGGCGAGCCTGCGCGAAAAGGTCATCGGATAGGTCCGGACCAACGGTTGACGTCGCGACGGTTCGGAGTGCTCGATCGCTTTCTCGCAATCCCGCAAGAATGCTTCGAGCGGGATCAGCGTGTGGCGCCCGTCCGTGACATATCGATAAGAAAACGGCGCCTTGTCGCTGCCGTTGGAGGTGCGCTCACCCTGTAGCGCAGAACGTTCGAACATCAGGCATGTCTCGACCCATCCCGAGACTGCTGACACGATCGTATCACCCGCCCCCTCAATGTCGCAAATCGCGTCGACGATGTCAGAAGAGGGCTCCCCAAGCGCGTCCAGCGCATCTTGTTGATCGATGGCGGCGACTTCGCGTTCGATCCGACCTGCGTTCCCCTGATTGGCCGCAATCAGATCGGTTATAGCTTCCGGTCCCTCGACAAAAATCGTCTGCTCCAGATGCCGAACCATATCTTCTACGACATATTGCAAACTGGCGATCGATCGATCGAAAACCTGCAAGGCCTCGCTCAAGAACCGCGCCCATTCAACCTCGTAAGCATTGTTTGCACAGACGACAGCAATCGATTTAACAGCTTTCCCCGACCCGTAGCGATCAACGCGCCCCAACCGTTGTTCGATGCGGTTAGGACTGAAGGGCAGATCGTAATGAACCACGATCTTCTCCCCGCCCTGCAGGTTCAACCCCTCCTCCGCGCGATGGTCACAGACAAGGATCGGGCGAGTTGGATCGTGATTGAACGCTTGCCATTCCTCGCAATCGGGGGCGTGGCGATCAACAGTCACCTCAAGGCTGGCCGAAAGCGTGGCCGCAAGCTTGTCGGCGGTGAGTTCGTCAGAGCAGAAGACAACGAACTGCCGCTTTGGCCTTTGCAAAGGACGAAGAGTTTCGGCAAGCGCATGGAACCGGTCTGTGATCCTCTCCTCGTCCCCGAGCAATGTTGGCAAGGTTGCCAGGGCTGCCATATCGCCGGCAACGGATAACGCCGAGATCCGCTCGCTGTCTTCTGTGCAGGGATCGGCCCAAGTTTGCGTCCGGCGCAGCAGACTAGCAAACGCCTCCGACGAAGCCTCGTTTTGCAATCGCAACGTCGCTTCGCTGCGCCAAGCTTCGATGGTTTCGAACAACCTCCCCGAAACGTGGCTGTGGTAATTACAGATTTCCAACCCGTCGCGTTCGGGCGTCAAACCGCCCACATTGCGCCGCCGATGTCGCAAGATACGGTGATGCAACCTGTAGACTTCGCTGATATGCGCCCGCACCCGATTGATCGCCTCGATCAAGTCCGGATCCGTTTCCTCCGGCATATTGGCCGAGATATCTCGCAGATCATCGACATGATTCTGCAAAAGGGAATCAATCGGGAAATGATCGGCCAACTGATCGAGCGTGTGATCGAGATAGAGCACGTTTTCAGGCGCGAGCTCCGCCACGATCTGCGCAAGGACTTGTCTGCTCTCGATGCGGTGCCGAAAACCCTCCTCGTCGTCGAGAGGATAGGTGTCCGGATCGAGAATGTGCAGCATCTCCAGAAAGCCGCGCTCGTTATGCAGCGCAGGCGTCGCAGACATTAAAATGACCCGCTCGATGCCGGGCGCGGCAGCAGCGATGGAATCATAAAGATCGCGATCGCAATCTTCATGCCCCCCGGTCAGATGATGCGCTTCGTCGATGACGAGCATTTTGGCGTGCCTCAGGTGACGCCGTATCGTCGCATGTTCCGTAAGGGCGACGACATGAACCGTTTCATCGAGTTCCGAGCCCAAGAAGAATTTTTCGTCAAGTTCATGTCGCCACTGCTGAATAAGAGCCGCCGGCACCATGATCAGCACACGGGCGCGCTCCCCAAGGTCGAGCACGCATTGGCGGATCAGTATCCCCGCCTCGATCGTCTTGCCGAGACCGACCTCGTCGGCAAGCATGTAGCGCTGCACCGGATCTTGCAGGATCCGGCGCACCACTTCCACCTGATGGGACTCGAAATCGATCGCCGACGAGATCAGCGCGGACATGCCCATGGTCACCCCGCGTTGCGAGATGATCGACTCGACAAAGGCGCGTCGTCCGTCTGAAAAGCGCGGCGTTTCGGTGAATTTCTCGGCGAGAAAGTCGGTGGGATCCGAAATCGGCAAGTTGCAGCGGACATAAGCCTCCTCGGGGCTCAAATCGCGATCCGACTTGTTGGGAAACCGGCAGCGATACTCTTCGCCCATGACCTCGATCAGGCGTCCGACCTCCCATGCTCCGGTCGCCTCATTGAAATGATAGATGCGGGTCTGGCCCGGCAGGTCGACTGCACATAGATCGGCGTTGCGGACCTCGCGCAAGAGCATATCCGCCCCCGGGGCAACGAAGTATTCGACAGTGCTGGACGAGCCTTGTTTGGCGATCAACTTGCCAATTCCTAATCCTTGGCACTCGCCCGAGAGCGCTTCTACAAACACCTCGTTCCCCTCTTTATTCGTTCCAAATTCTTCATAGCGGAGGCTTATGGTCGTGTCCAAATGTCTACAACGCGTCGTCCCATTACTTCGAAGCGAAGCGTGCCCCAACCTCAAATCTTCCCTCAAAGGGTAAGACTCCATTCCGGCGCAACAATCTTTTACTTTCAATTGGGTAACATGCGTCAGCACTTACTGCAATTCCGCTTTCGGCCCAGCCCAAAAGGTAGATGGTCGACTAGTAACGCCCCTGCGCACTGTGAACCCCCCGGGTTTACCGGAGTGTAATGTTCAACGACTAAGCGATCATATCGATGACGTTCAGTTTTGCATAGAAGGCTTCCTCTGCTTCTGCGGGGGTGTTTACGCGGCGAAAGTCGCAGATCTGGCGGCGGTGCTGAACGATGCGGCAAGCCGTCCGGAGGCGGTGGAGTTCCTGCGTGGCCTGATCGAGAAGATCGTGCTGACGCCCGAGACGGATGCCGCGAATGGTCATGTGATTGAGCTCCATGGGAGCTGAGCGCGATTTTGTCTTTGTGTAGCAATGATATAGAAAAATGCCACCGCCCACGGTTTTAGCGCGGGCGTTACGCAATTGTCGTTGGTTGCGGGGGCATGCGTTCGATGGGCCCTTCGACAAGGGGCACGCCTGCGCTGCGCGCCCGAATGAGGACGGTGTCGTCGATCGTTGACCTGAGGGCTACGTCCGCGTCGGGACCTAACCCTGTAGAACCCGCGAGTTACGCTCTGCCCCCCCCCTGATTTCAAAGAATGGGAAATGGAATCGGAACCTGTGGCGGGTCAAAAAGCGGCCCTTCGTTTTTGATGCATGCAGGCTCGGGTCGAGCATTCGGCCACGCAATATGCCTAAAGACCGAACTGGCTCATAAGCGCTAAGTTCAAGTGGTTAAAAAAATAAAGCTTTCAAAGCGCAGAATGCGTTTGGCCATGACCGCCATTTCGAGCAGTGAAGGTCGGGATCGGTGAGAGCCTCTACCTCGATCGGAATTATCGTTCCTTCATAAGAGGTAAGATGTCAAGATCACGAAGTCTGAACTTTCTCAATGCGGCATTGAAGAAACTTGCGATGTGTTGCCATTATGCATCATTGCGGTCGAGGTGACCCCACCAAGTGGCCAAATTGAGTTGTCTGGGGTCGCGAGGTGGGCCTATCTGTTCCCCATGCAAAACACGATCCATCATATCTCGCTTCGGCTCATACGGTTCATATGAATGAACCCCTCCCGTCCAAGAAATCGGATCGGGGAATGATGAATGCCAAGCCATATGGATCCGTGTGATGGAAAACTCCAAGACTAGGACTTTTGTAGCCTTCCGGCAAAACGTTACCGTACTGCTTTCGAGCCGTTGCGCTGTCGGGACTGACACCAGATTGCTCCGCTTTGCCCGACATTCCCCTCTGCATTTGGGATTGCTGCCGATTCGCCCAACTCGCCCTTTCCGCGCGCAGTTTGATGGGCGCGAACTGGATGCGAATAACGGGGTTGCATCGGATTACATCGGCTTCAACCGGTCCTCTTGGTCGAAGATGTAGTGGTCTCTCGAAGAAGAGAGCCTGCTTGCTTCAAGTCTTAGAGCGAAAAGAAAGGCGCCGCTACTATTCGCAAGGCATTGAATTTAGTAAATAAAATTCCTTCTTTTGCTCAGCGAAGAACGCTAACCTATCAACCAGAAAAATCATGGAGGAAAGCCGCTACGAACCACGGCCAGAAATGAAAACAGCGATCTGCGCCAACAGATCGCCGCTTTATGAGAAGACCGAAGTCCGCTCGTTATCTCCAATGAAGCTAGCACGCCAATGCCGACGCTTCAAGGAAAACGGCTCTTCTCAACAATGAAAGACCTACCGCAGGGCAGTGCAGAGCACGGCCACGGGAGAGGTTTGCCTGCTGTAGCCACCCATGCCGCGTCGTCGGGAGGGGGGGGGTGACCAGGTGCGCCTCGGGGTCATCCGCTGCCCGGCTGATCGGGCTGCGTCACCTCATTTCGAAAGAAGAACCGATGTCTGATCTTTCCCTTGATGGCGGTATCCGCCTGCCCGAAGCCTGCAAGGGCGACCGCGCGACGCAAGTGGGGTCCACCAAGCACGTCACCGGTGGTCTCGTACTTGGCGATGGACCCGGAGAACGCCATGGCGTTGAAAGCCACCTCGAAAAATGCGCGGCGCTGATCCTCAGCTATCGGCGCTCGACACTGGAACTCCGGACGCAGGTCCGTTTCGAGTGGTCCGACAAGTTCGGAGAAATTCACGACCACTACATCGACATTGCCACCCTGCAAACCGACGGCCAGATGATCGGATATGCCGTTCGGCCCAAAGAACGGGCGAGCACGCGCTACCTTCAAGAATTGGCGCGGATCAGAAAGCAAGCCGTTTCACAAGGCTTTCTGGACAACTTTTGCTGTTCACGGAAGACGATGTCTGCCCGGTTGAACTGTTCAATGGCAAACTCTTCCACTCTGTTCGCCGCCCCGATTGCTTCGGCGATCCCGTTGCCCAGGATGTTGTGCGCAGCATGACGGGCGTGGCTTCTGTTGGAGACCTCGTTGCGGCGACGCACCTTGAGGGCATGGGGTTTCGTGCAATCGTCCGTCTCATCTGTTCGGGGCATCTCGAGACGCTGAACTACGAGCGCATTGGCCCAAAAACCTTGGTCTTCAAGAAGAAGGAGGTTTGAAATGGCCAACTCTTGTTCCCAGTTCCAAAGCCGCCATGGGCCGCAGCAGTTGCCCCTTGGACGTGTCGAGATTGACGAATGGCAGATCGATCTGAAGGACATCATGCCCGCGTTGGCAGAGCAGACGGATGAGCGGCAGCGGGTCATCGCAGTGGCGATGATCGATGTCAGTTCCTGTCGTCTCCTCGATATTCAGATCCTGCAGGACGGTGCCATGCTTGATCTGAAACCTGCAGCGCCGAGCGCGTCCCCTCTCTGACCGGCAGGCAACTCCGTTAGCGCGGCGACCAACGCCACCTTCGTTTTTCCATCGATCACTCGAAACCCTTGGCGGCCTTCGCCAAGGGCCAGCCCCCGCATGTCTTTGAAAGGACAGCCCATGTCGACATTCAACTGGAATACCCCCGGCATCCCCGAAACCAATCTCGCCGACAATGCCCGAGAGTTTCAGAGCCGAGCGCAGAAGCTCGCGATCATTGAATGCGCTGCGACCATCCACCAGGCGCCGCGTGGCAGCATTAAACACTTCTTTGCCGAAGTGGCCCGTGCCGGGGCCATCCCGCTTCAACAGGCAAATTCGCCGAAAGCCTGACCCCTCATTTCCTCATCCATCAACAGGGCACCTGTCCGGTGCCCGCGCATTTCTCGCTTCTTTGTGCAGCTCTGATCCCACGAAACTGAACCGCCCCGTCTTTACCGGAGGGCAAAACTCTCGGAGAATTGCCTGTTATGGAACATAGAAAGCAAAGAACCACGAAGCCTTATTCGCCCGA
>NZ_PVTQ01000027.1 GCF_003003355.1 Donghicola tyrosinivorans | reverse complement strand
GGCGAGAGCGCGATTGCCATGTGTGCGGCGGGCACCATGCCGGGGGCGCTGAAGCTGCTGTGGCAGCCCTCTCAGGGCGGGTACCACATGGAATACGGCTATTCTTGCATGGGCTATGAGGTGGCGGGGGCCATGGGCCTGAAGCTGGCTTGTCCCGAGCGCGAGGTGATCTGCTTTGTGGGCGATGGCAGCTACATGATGGCCAACGCCGAGCTGGCGACGGCGGTGATGCGGCGCATTCCCTTCACCGTGGTGCTGACGGATAACCGTGGCTACGGCTGCATTAACCGGCTGCAGACCATGGGCTGTGGCGGTGAGCCCTTCAACAACATGTATGTGGATTGCAACGTCGAGGTGCAGCCCGAGATCGACTATGTGGCCCATGCCGCATCGATGGGTGCCTATGCGGTGAAGGCCAGCGGCACCGACGCGCTGGAGGCCGAGATTGTGGCCGCCCGCGAGCGGAACATCCCGACGGTGATCGTGATCGAGACGATCGCCAAGGACTTCCCCGGCACAGGTCTGCAGACGACGGCGGGCAGTCACGGGTTCTTCTGGGATGTGGCGGTGCCGCAGGTCAGCGCCCGCGAGAAGCAGCGCGCCCGCTATGCCGACTACATCACCCAGATCACCCGTCAGACCGGCATGAACTGACACGAAACAGCAGGACAGGCGGGGCTCTGCCCCGCACCCCGAGGTATTGACCCCCAAAATGAAGGGGGGCTTTCAGAGAAGAAAGACATCGAGATGATCAGATTTGGAACCAATCCCATTGCATGGGCCAATGATGACGACCAGACGATCGGCAAGGATATTCCGACCGAGCGTATTTTAGCGGAGGCCGGTCGCTTGATCGGGTTTGACGGGATCGAGAATGGCCATCGTTGGCCGCAGGATGATCCCGAGGCGTTGCGGTCTTTGCTCGCCGGATATGGGCTGGTGTTCGTGTCGGGCTGGTATTCAACCGAGTTGCTGGTGCGCTCGGTCGAGGAAGAGATTGAGGCGGTGCAGGGTCATCTGGCGAAGCTGAAGCACAATGGGTGCAAGGTTTGTATCGTATGTGAATGCTCGAACACGGTGCATGGCAGCCCTGATGTGCCGGTGAATGACCGTCCGCGTCTGAGTGCCGAAGAAATGGCTGTCTTTGGTGCAAAGATAGAGGCGTTCGGCGCCTATCTGGCAGGTGAAGGGGTGACATTGGCCTACCATCACCACATGGGCACTGTCGTCGAGAGCCCCGAAGAGATTGATGCCTTCTTGGCGGCGACGGGCCCTGCGACCCATCTGTTGTTTGACGCAGGCCATTGCACCTTTGGGGGAGGAGATCCTGAGGCGGTGCTGCGCAAGCATGTGGGCCGTGTTGCGCATTTCCACGCCAAGAACATCCGTCCCGATGTGACCGCCCGCGTACGGACCGAGGGGCTGTCATTCTTGCAAGGTGTGTTGGCAGGGGCCTTTACCGTGCCCGGAGATCAGGAGGGGGCAGTGGATTTTACCCCGCTGCTGCAGATCCTGAAGGACGCGGACTACGACGGCTGGATCGTCATCGAGGCCGAGCAGGACCCCGAGGTACGCAATCCGCTGCTGTATCAGACCCTTGGCCTGCACACGCTGAAGCGTATCGCTGGCGAGGTCGGCTTGATTTGAAGAAGCGGCGCGGTCCGGTTGCAAACAGGATCGCGCCAGCGCAGTCTGCACGCGGGACAACCAGAGGGAAGACAGGATGATCGATCCGAGTGATCCGTTCTTTGCGCCTTTGTGGCGGCGTATCGTGATTGTGGGACTGTGCCTTGGATGGGCGCTGGTGGAGGTGCTGAGCGGCTCTCCCGGATGGGCGCTGATGTTTGGTGCGGCGGGGGTCTATGCGGCGTTCAAGTTGCTGGGGCCCGGATATCGCGCCGCGATTGCGGACAAGGAAAAGGACGATGGCTGACCTATTGAAGAAACCCTTTGGCACCCACGGCAAGGTGCATCAGATCACACCGGAAAGCGCCGGTTGGCGCTATGTGGGGTTCTCGCTTTACCGTCTTCGGGCGGGTGAGACCGTGGCCGAGGCGACAGGTGATCGTGAGGTCATTCTGGTGATGGTCGAAGGAAAGGCCAGCTTCAACGCAGCCGGTCAGGACTGGGGTGTTTTGGGCGAGCGGATGAGCGTCTTCGAAAAGACCCCGCCCCATTGCCTCTATGTGCCGAACGGACAGGATTGGACCGCTGAGGCGACCACCGATTGCACCATTGCGGTCTGCTCGGCCCCCGGCATGGGCGGTCACGCGGCGCGGCGGATCGGGCCGGACGGCATCACCCTGACCCAGCGCGGTGAAGGGGTGAACACCCGCTTTATCAATAACATCGCGATGGAAAATGAGGACTATTGCGACAGTCTCTTGGTGACTGAGGTGTTCACCCCTGCAGGGCACTGGTCGTCCTTCCCCAGCCATCGTCATGACGAAGATGACTTCCCGCGCATCACCTATCTGGAAGAGACCTATTACCATCGTCTGAACCCCGCCGATGGCTTTGGCATCCAACGGGTTTACACCGACGATGGTCAGCTGGATGAGACGATGGCCGTTAAGGACGGTGATGTGGTCTGCGTTCCCCGCGGTCACCACCCCTGCGGCGCGCCCTATGGGTTCGAGATGTACTACCTGAACGTCATGGCCGGGCCCCTGCGCAAGTGGCGCTTTGTTCCCGCGCCTGAGGTGGAGCACCTATTCTAAACAGTCCCCCAAATGCAAACATAGCCCCGCCTCCCGATGGAGTTGACGGGGCTTTTCACATCAAACAGCAATCACCTCACTGCGGCCCCGTTGCCAGTAAAATACGCGCAGTCGCGGGAAGCTCCACAAACAGAAGGGTTGCCGCATGCGCATAGCCGCATTGCAGCATTAACCGTTGTTGGCAACAAAAGGCAGCGTCATATTGATGGAGTAGATAGCGTCTCTCCTCCTCCCTGACGTTATCTGGAAAATTCAGGCGGCACACATCTCCTCCTCCCTTGTGTGTCGCCTTTTTTATTTCCCCACCCTTTAAAACCAAAGCCAATGCTGCTTTCATCTTGGCAAAAATACCTCGGGGTGCGGGGCAGAGCCCCGCTTTGCGCCCCCGACAACAGGGGCGTTCGCGTCAATATAACTTAGGGCGAAGAAGTCTGATCAGGCAGGGGTCTCAGCCGTCACCACGCCATCATCCCGTCGCAAAACTGCGGCGAAAAAGCCGTCAGTGTCGTGACGGGCGGGGGTCAGAGACAGGAACTCCGGATGGGCCGAGTCTGTGATTTGCGGCGCGACCTCGGGCAAAGGAACAACCCGAAACGCAGGATTGGCGGCCAGAAAACCGGCCACTTGGGCCTCATTCTCTTCTGTCAGCAACGAGCACGTCGCATAAACCAGCCGTCCACCCGGTTTGACCAGCCGCGCGGCGCTAGCCAGAATGCGGGCTTGCAGCGCCACCAGCGCCTCCAGACCCTTTTCCTCAGGCGCGCGCCAGCGGGCGTCGGGGTTGCGGCGCCAAGTGCCTGTGCCGCTACAGGGCGCATCGACCAAGACGCGATCATAGCCGCCTTTGCGACGTTTGACCCAGCGGTCTGTCTCACTGGCCAGAAGACGTGTCTCGCCATTGTGCAGACCGGCCTTGCGCATCCGCTCGGCGCAGCGCTTCAGGCGGCCTTCGTTCACATCACAGGCCACGATATGGCCCTTGTTGTTCATCTGGGTCGCGATGGCCAAGGTCTTGCCGCCGGCACCGGCGCAAAAGTCCACCACCCGCTCGCCCGGTTGGGCATCAACCAACATCGCCACCAGTTGCGAGCCTTCGTCCTGAATCTCGATCTCTCCGCGCTTCAGGGCAGGCAGGCGGGACAGGGCCATGCGCTGGCTGATGCGGATACCATTGGCTGCCCGGGGCAGGGGGTCTGCCTCAAGCCCCAGTGCGGTCAACTCGTGCAGGACCTCTTTCGGGGTGGTCTTGACCGTGTTAACCCGCACATCCAGTGCAGGGGGCGTCAGCAGGGCGGCCATCTCGGTCCCGAAATCTGCACCGAATCGGTCGCGCAAGGGGCCAGCGGCCCACTCGGGGCATTCGACCTGCACATCCTCTGGCATGGAGGGGTGCTGGATCGTGCTGCCTTTCAGCTTGATCAGCAGGGTGTATTCCTGATCGGCCAGGGCCTCGGGGGCGAATTTACCGCCATTAAACAGGCGTTTGATCTGGTCAGCGGGCTTACGGGCACCCACGGTCAGCCATGCCAGCAGACGGTTGCGCGGCGTGGTCTTGCGACCGTGTTTGGCCAACCACCAATCCAACCGCGCCTGATGGCGCAGCAGATCATTCACCAAGTCCAGAATGGCCCCGCGATCCTCATCATCAAAGGCCTTTTTACCGCGAAAGAACCCCGAGATCACCGCATCCGCAGGACGGGCGACGGTGTCGATCTCTTCTGCGAGGATCAAAGTGGCTTGCAAGCGGGCAGCAGGGGTCATGGTCGGACGATCATATTGGGGCAAAACAAACGGGTTCTGCGCAAAGGCAGAGCCATCAGCGCGTGTTTACTGGGCGCACCCGCTTTTGGAAACCGGCATTTTGCAGGAACCGGCGCAAGGGCGGGCGTGCTGTCCCGCGATGTTCCGTGATACAACTGGCCATCCAGCCGAAAGGACGCCCATGACCCGCGACCAGATCATTGCCGCCTATACCGGCTATATTGCCTGCCTTAACGGGCAGGACTGGCAGAACCTGCACCAGTATGTCTCGGAGACGGCGTCCTACAACGGCACTTTGATCGGGCTTGAGGGGTATCGGAAAATGCTGATCGGGGACTTCCAAGCGATCCCTGATTTGACTTTCAATATCGGTCGCCTGATCTGCGATCCGCCTTGGATAGCGGCGCATCTGACCTTTGACTGCACGCCCGTCGGCGATCTGTTCGATCTGCCGGTCAACGGCAAGCGGGTGCAGTTTACCGAGAACGTCTTTTACGAATTTGCAGACGGCAAAATCCAGACCGTCACGTCGGTGATCGACAAAGCCGCTATCGCTGCGCAGGTCTGCACGGGCGAGGGCTAAGGGCCAAACGCATTACCCAAAAGCAAAAGGGCCGCCCGTTGCGGGGCGGCCCTTAGACAGTAAGTCGCGTGGGTTACGAGGTGCCCATAACACCGCGGATCACAGCGAAGAGCCCCGCCGACAGCAGCGCGGCTGCGGGTACGGTGATCAGCCAAGCGGCCACGATGGTCATAAAGTGCGAGCGGCGGACCAGCTTACGGCGGCGACGCTCTTCAGGGGCCACCCGCGAAGCACCAGGCACGGTGGCCATGGCTTTGCGCATACGGCGCTCGGTGTCCCATTCACGGAAAAAGCCCACGCCAAAGACGCCGCCCACCGCAATGTGGGTCGAGCTAACGGGCAGACCCAGCCAGCTGGCCACGATCACAGTAATCGCCGCCGACAGAGCCACACAGTAGGCACGCATCGGGTTCAGCTTGGTGATCTGGTTACCGACCATCTTGATCAGCTTGGGGCCGAAGAGGAACAGACCGAACGAGATCCCCAGCGCGCCGATGATCATCACCCAGTGAGGGATGCCGAACGAATGGGTGAAATCACCGGTGGTCGAGGCTTGCACGATCGCCGCCAGCGGACCCACAGCGTTCGCCACATCGTTCGCCCCGTGGGCAAAGCTAAGCAGCGCGGCCGAGACGATCAGCGGAATGCCGAACAGGACCTTCAGCGACTTGTTGCGGTTTTCCAGCCCTTCGGACTGCTTGCGGACGATTGGGATCATCACCAGCCAGATCAGGATAGCTGCGCCGATACCGATCAGAACCGCATCGCCCATGCTGATCTTGATCAGCTTTTTGATACCTTTGACGGCGATATAGGTGGCGAAGGCACCGCCCATGATGCCGACCAGAACGGGCACCCAGCGACGGGCCGCAGCGATCTTGTCTTCTTTATAGATGATGGCGCTTTTGATGAACCACAAGAACAGGGCTGCGATCAAACCACCCAACAAGGGCGAGATCACCCAGCTGGCCGCAATCGCGCCCATTTTGTCCCAGCTGACCGCCGAAAAGCCCGCAGCCGCGATGCCAGCACCCATGACGCCGCCCACGACCGAGTGGGTGGTCGACACCGGTGCGCCGATCCAAGTGGCAAGGTTCACCCAAAGGGCCGAGGCCAAAAGCGCCGCCATCATCGCTGTGATGAATGCGCCAGAGGTGCCCATGCTTTCAGGGGCAATAATGCCTTTCGCGATGGTCGAGACCACATCGCCGCCCGCAATCAACGCGCCCGCGCTTTCAAAGACCACCGCGATGGCAATCGCCCCGCCCATGGTCAGTGCATTCGCGCCCACGGCGGGGCCCATGTTGTTGGCCACGTCGTTCGCACCGATGTTCAGCGCCATATATGCGCCGAAGGCGGCGGCGATTACGACGACCAGCGTGTTGTTGGCATGACCAAAGACCATTGCCGCCAGAATGGCCGCAAAGACCACAAAGATCAGGCCGATCCCCAGACCGATCATCGGACGGGCGACATAAGAGGTGGCTTGTTCCAGCGTGGAAAGACGCCCCAGATCGCGATCCAGCGTTTCCAGATGGCTTGGGTCGATATTGTTGTTAGACATATTGCCCTCCTGACGTTGGGAGGGGCGCTAATTCAATTGTAACAGTTTTACAACGTTTTTGTGAACGTCATATTTGTCTGTCACATTTGCCGAAATATCGATTGCAGGCCCGGTTCGGCGACCATCGATGCGGCCTCGTCAGGGCTAACCCAACGGCGTGTGCGTTGATTTGCCTCGGGAAATTCGTCTTTGAGGGTGGCGACCTCAACAGGGTAGACCAGCACCTTGACGCGGACGGGCAGGCCGCTGGATTTGATCTTTCGGTAAAGAAAATGTCCGATCGGCGCAATGGGGGTGGCGGCAGGGCGTACGCCCGCTTCTTCCCATGCCTCAACTAAGGCGGCACCGGCGGCGTCCATGCCGCGCATGGTCCAGCCTTTGGGGATGACCCAGCGGCCTGTGCCGCGGCTGGTGATCAGCAGAACCTGCTTTGCTCCGGTTTTGGTGTAGCGGTAGCACAGGGCAGCGGTCTGCAATGCCTCGGGTCGTTGCACCAGAGGGCGGATATAGTTTTGGACGAATTCGTTGAAGGATGGCTTCACAGATGCCCCTTTATTTATTGGCGGAATGCCTGATGCTATCGCCAAAGGTTAGTCTCAGGCAAGGTTTTGGCGCAGCATGGGGCGGGATTTCCTCTGCCCTGTGGTGAAACGGCAGGCGCTAGATTCACTTTAGCTGGTGTGGCTGAGGCGAACTGAGCCTCCAACACAGGAACCTTGCCTGTTTCCTCATCGCAAGAATCGAGGTTGAGGTTTTGCAAAGCCATCTGATGGCGTTGCAAGATTTTGCTTCAAAATCAATCGGATGTCGTTTTCGTTTGCTCGCAAAAGAATCAAGCAGATCACACCGCAGCGACCTAAGTGCGCCGAATTGCCTAAATGTCAGGCAAAAACCCAGATTATCACGCATGTTATCGCTGCGTTGCAGCAAGTTGTGTTGCCCGGGGAACGGGGACACGTCATCCTGAGTGCATAGATGGTGTCTCTCCTCCTCCCTGATGCCATCTGACATTTCAGGCGGCGCACATCTTCTCCTCCCTTGTGCGTCGCCTTTTTTCTTCGCCGATCGGGCGTTTCAGGTCTCTTCCATCACCAACAATTCAAACGTGACGCAGACGGGCGAGGTCCCGGGCGTCAGTTCCCCCGCGAACTGCTGGCCTGCGGGATCAACACAGATCATCGGTAGGGTCAGCGCCCCATCCCAAGTGGCCTGCGGGGCGATTAGCACCTCAGAGATGGGCGAGGCCATAGATGGCGCATCCGCGAAATGCGCGCCGATCAGACTGCCGATGCCGTAGACCGTGGCGCGGCCAAAGCCGGTTTGGTGGATGATGCGCGTGATCGCGTCATGGGCGTCCACATGGGGGTTCAGCTTGGCAATCACCGCGTTGCCGGTCTTTGTCCCGCCGGTGGGGTGAAAGATCGGGAACAGGGTCTCTTCGTTCATCGACACGTCAAACGCGCCTCCGTCAAAGGCCACCAAGGTCACGGTGCAGTCAGCGGCCAGCGTCACAGCATCAGGCAGCAGGTGGCCGATCTCTCGTCCGTTTTCAGAGGTCCAGACCGCATGACAATGCAGCCACCACGCGCCATCCCTTTTGCCAATAATCGCAGTGCCATCGGTGATGGTTCCAGAGGCGCGGCTGTGGGTGGCGCTATACCATGCGGCATGAACGCCATCATTCGACGGGCCGGGCATGACGAAATCAAAGGCCCCAAGGGCCAGCCCGTCAAACACCATAATCCCGCTGTCACAACCAGCCGCATCCATCGCTTCGCCAACCGCCTGCATCAGTACTGCGCCTTTCGGCAGCGTCACCTGCACCCGCCGCGCCGTGCCCCGCGCCACGCTATAGGGCGCGATGGCGGCAGGGCCTGGGTGACGGATCACATCCCGTCCGGTCATGACAACTCACCAGGCCAAAGGCCACGGGCTTCAAGCTCTTCGCGGACCAGTTTCTTGGTGATCTTGCCGTAGCCGGTCTTGGGCATCTCGGTCAGGTAGATGTACTGGCTTGGCAGCTTGTATTTGGCCAGCTTCGCCGCCAGCAGCGCGTTCAGATCGCCCTCATCCACCGCATGGCCTGCTTCCAACACGCAGACAGCCAGTCCAACCTCGCCCCATGTGCGGTGCGGACAGCCAAGAATGGCGACCTCAGAGATAGCGGGATGGGTCAGCAGCAGCTCTTCAATCTCGCGCGGGTAAACATTCGAGCCGCCCGAGATATACATGTCCGAGGCCCGACCCGTGATGTAGAGATACCGCTGCGCATCCAGATGCCCCAGATCGCCAGTGCGGAACCAGCCGTTGCGAAAGGCTTTCCCGTTCGCGCCGTCATCCATGTAATAACCCGCGCACACGGCGGGACCGGCCACGCAAATCTCGCCGGTTTCATTGGGGCCAAGGATATTGCCGTCGTCATCCTGAATGGTGACATGCAGGCCCGTCCGTTCGATGCCGCAGGTGCCGACGCGGGCCTCTGGGCCATCTTCGATATGGTGATCATGGCGGGGCAGGACGGTGATCGCGCCAGTGACCTCGCCAAGGCCGAAATACTGCACCAACACATGCCCCAGCTTGCGCAGGGCGTGCTTTTGATCCTCTCGGTACATGGGTGCGCCTGCGTAGATCACATAGCGCAGAGAGCTATGGTCATAGGCGTCCACCGCCGGATGTTCGGTCAGCATTTTGACGATGGTCGGCACGGTGAACATGTTGGTCACCTTGTAACGCTGCACCAGTTCCCACGCCGCATCAGGATCGAACTTGCCCGCAGGCACCAGAACGCTGGCCGCCCCCGCCGCGATCTGCACCAGTTGGTGCATACCCGCCCCGTGGGACAGGGGCGCGACCACTAGGCTCACGTCATCAGAGGTGGTGGCGGGCATCAGATCGTTCAGGTGATTAAGCGTCGTGAACCCAAGCTGCCCGTGGGTCAGCACCACCGCTTTTGGCCGTCCGGTCGAGCCTGAGGTGAAGAACAGCCAGCATGGATCATCGCGGTCCACATCGGCATTCGGCACATCCTGACCCATATAATCGGCGATCAGCCCCTCATATTCTGTGCCAAAACCGCTGCCGATGCAGATCACCTGTTCCAGCTTGGGCGCGGCCTCAATGCAGGCGATTGCGTGCCCTTCAAAGCCCTGTTCACAGACCATCAAGGACACATCGGCCTTTTGGCCCAGATAGGCGACCTCATCCGCGCGCTGGCGAAAGTTCGACGGCACCCAGACAGCGCCGACCCGCCAGCAGGCCAGCATAACCTCGGTGATCTGGTTGTTGTTGGGGGACTGGACCAGCACGCGGTCGCCATGCTTGATGCCAAAGCGGTCTTTCATGGCGGCGGCCAAGGCACTGACGCGGGCGTCCAGTTCGGCCCAAGTAATGGTCAGGTCATCCCAGATGATCGCGGGCCGATCCTCCAGACGGGCGGCGTTGCGGGTCAGAAAATGGGCCAGATTGGTGGTGCGGGTGCTCCAAGGCAGTTTGGGATCACGGTTCAAGGTTGCGCTCATTTCACCCGCTCCATGATCGAGACATAGTTGGCCACGGCAGCGCCGCCCATGTTGAAGACGCCCGCCATCGAGGCGCCATCGATCTGCATGGTTCCAGCCTCACCGGCCAGTTGCATTGCTGCCATGACATGCTGGGAAACGCCCGTCGCCCCCAGCGGATGGCCCCGCGATTTCAGCCCGCCCGAGGGGTTCACCGGCAGCTTGCCGGTCCGGTGGGTGATGCCTTCGCGGATCACACGGCCCCCTTGGCCGCGCGGGGCTAGGCCCATCGCCTCATATTCCAGCAGTTCGGCGATGGTGAAACAGTCGTGGGTCTCGACAAAGCTCAGGTCGTCCAAGGTGACGCCTGCCTCTTCCAAGGACTTCGCCCAAGCGCCCCGTGCGCCTGCAAATTCCGTGGGATCGCGCCGCGACAGAGCCAGCACGTCGTTCACCTGATTGCGGGCGCGGAAGGCAATCGCGCGCTCAAGATCCGCCGCCACATCGGGATGGGCAATGACCAAGGCCGCCGCCCCGTCTGAAATCAGCGAGCAATCCGTGCGCCGCAGCGGCCCCGCCACCAGCGGGTTCTTGTCGCTGACGGTGTTACAGAACTCGACGCTGAAATCCTTGTGCATATGGGCATAGGGGTTCAGCATCCCATGAGCATGGTTCTTGGATGAGATCATCGCCAACTCGCGGCTGTGATCCCCGTTGGCCTGAAAATAGCTGCTGGCGATCTGGCCGAAGACACCGGCAAAACCGTTCTCGGACCCGCCTTCCTCGGCGCGGTATGAGGCGGTCAGCATGATGTCACCGGCCTTAGCGGTGGGGGTCGTGGTCATTTTTTCCGCGCCTACCACCAACGCGATCTTGCCCCGACCAGCCGCAATGAAATCCATCGCCGCATACAGCGCCGCTGATCCGGTGGCGCAGGCATTTTCAAGATGCATGGCAGGCACATGGGCCAGTTCCGGCACGGCCATGCCCACCAAGGCCCCCTCAAACGCCTGCGGAGAAAAGCCGTTGTTGTAGACGCCCACATAGACGCCATCCACGTCGGCGGCAGAAACCCCCGCGTGGGTCAAGGCATCAGGGACGACGCTGGCGATCAGCTCGATCAGGGTTTCTTCGGGCGCTTTGCCGAACTTGCTGTGGGACCAGCCCACGATCTGCGGATGTGTCATGGTTCTCCCCCTCTTTGGAACCGATGTCAGGTGTAACCAAGCTTGCGACGAAGCTTGGATTCGATCTTTCCGGCCTCGCGCAGCAGCATCTTGGCCAAGTCTTTCTGTCTGTCTTCACCCATGCGGGAATCGATGGCGGCGATGGATAGCGCCCCCAGCACGTCGCCTGTGGGCGCCTTGATCGCCACGCCAATGGCCCAAGAGTTCGCCAGATAGAGGCCCGGATTCAGGGCCCATCCGTCACGGCGACATTGGGCGATGGATGCGCCCACGATTTCAGGCGTGTAGCGGTCATAGCCCTTGGCCAAGAGCGGTGTGATCTCTTCGCGCATCAGAGCCAATTCGTCATCGGGCAGGGCGGCCAGAATGGCCATCGCGCCCGCGCCGACCCCCAAAGGGTGGCGATAGCCCACTTGCAACGCTTGGGTGCGGATCGGGTAAGAGCCCTCTTCGCGGTGCAGGCAAACCGAATAGGCCCCGCGCCGCATGGAAACAAAGCTACTGTCGCCACTTTCGGCGGCAAGATCTTTGAGGCTGTCCATAGCGAAATCCAGCAGGTCAAAGCGCCGCTGCGCCATTAGGCCCACCACATAGCTTTCCGGCCCCAAAGCGTAATTGCGCGTTTTGGGATTTTGCTCGACCAGACCGGCCCGCATCAGCGCCAAAAGCATCCGCCGCACGGTCGGACGACTTAGACCAGACAGGTCGGTCAGGGTGGCAATCGGAACCTCTTCCCCGCCGTCCCGTGCAACCAAAGATAGCAGCGACAAAGCGCGGTCCACGCTTTGCGCGCCGCCCGATTCTGCCTGCTGCGCGATCATTTAGATATCCACATTATGGACATATATTCTCCTCTTCCCAACCTATGCTGAGCGATTGCCGCGAACATGGCAAGTTTTTTCGATTTTTTGTTTACATGATCGAAAAACCGCTCGTATCATGAGATCGCATGTTAACATCCATATTGTGGATAGTGTGCTTTTGTAGCCGGATTGGGAGGTCCAGCGCAGAGGCTTTAATGGGAGGAAAACCTATGAAGACTTTCGGAAAGGTCGCGCTTGCCGCGACCCTGCTGGCCAGTGCTGCGAACGCGGAAACTCTGGTCATGCAAAGCGTCTATCCGTCGTCCTTGCCCCTTTTGGGCGATAGCGGCGTAAACCTGACCAAACAGGTCGAGACCCTGACCGGCGGCTCGCTGACCATCGAGTTCAACGAGCCGGGCGCAATCGTCGGCGGCAATGAGATGTGGGACGCTATCTCGACCGGTGCCGTGGACGCGGGCTGGTACAGCCCCGGTTTCGCACAGGGGATTATCCCGTCGGCGGCAATCTTTACCTCGGTTCCCTTCGGGCCGGACATCCGCGCCTACACCGCGTGGTGGTATGAAGGCGGCGGCAAGGACATCTGGGCCGAGATCACCGAACCCTACAACATCCACACCGAACTTTGCGCCATTCTGGTTCCCGAAGCCTCTGGCTGGTTCGCCAAAGAGATCAACACCCCCGACGACCTGAAGGGTCTGAAGATGCGGGTCTTCGGCCTTGGCGCGCAGGTCATGCAGAAACTGGGCGCCGAAGCGCAGTCCATGCCTGTGGCTGACACGCTGACCGGTCTGCGTCTTGGTACGATTGACGCGGCAGAGGTCTCGTTCCCGCTGATCGACAAGGCGGTCGGCATGAATGAATACGCCAGCCACTACTATTTCCCCGGCTGGCACCAGCAGACCTCGCTGATCACCTTCATCGCCAATCAGGACGTCTGGGACGGTCTGGAAGAGCAGCAGCGTTTCGCGATCCAGACCGCTTGTGCGGCGAACGTCGCCTATACCGCCGCGCAGGGCGAGGCCAAGCAGCTTCAGCCGCTGGCTGAACTAGAGGCCGCAGGCGTCACCGTCCACACTTGGAACGATGAGATGATGGGTGCCTTCCGCAACGCATGGGACGAAGTCGTGGCCGAGCAGGTCGCCGCGGATGAGAACTTTGCCAAGGCTTGGACCAGCCTTTCGGACTTCCGCGAAGGCTTCGCCAAATGGGCGGATCTGGCCTACATCAAGTAAGGGTTAAGCGGGCGGCGCATATGCCGCCCCTTTTCCGCTTTTCCATAAGGGATCAAGGGTGATGGAACGATGGCTTGCGGTCTCTGACCGCTTGGCGGGGCCGTGCCGTCTGGTGGCGCGTTTGTGCGGCTGGCTGCTGCTGGTTCTGATGGCGGTAATTCTCTACGACGTGATCGGGCGGCGCTTTTTCTCGACCGGCTCGTTCAAGCTGCAAGAGCTGGAATGGCACCTTCACGGGGCGATTGCCGTTTTGTGTTTCGGCTATGCCTACACGGAGAACGCCCATGTGCGGATTGATCTGTTTTCCCAACGGATGAACCGCAACACCCGTCTCTGGATCGAAATTCTGGCCATCGCCCTGTTCCTGATCCCCTTTATGGCGCTGCTGGTCTGGTATGGCAGCGATTTCACATGGCGCAGTTTCACCCGCGCCGAAGGCAGCCCCGGCGGGGTGGGTCTGTCCAACCGCTGGATCATCAAATCCGCCATCCCCTTGGGCGCAGTGCTGACCATCTTTGGCGGGCTGTCGGTGATGCTACGGGCCATCGTTGCCCTGAAACGCCCTGATCTGGTCGAGGAGCTGGTATGATCGAGCTTCTCTCTTCCTCACTACCCGGCCTTATGTTCCTGTCGCTGGTGATCGCGCTGTTTTCCGGTGCGCCAGTGGCGATCATGCTGATGGGCATTTCGCTGGTTTTCGGCCTGCTGGCCCTTTGGACCGGTGATATGCGGGCGGCGCAGGCCACCTTGCTGCCCAACCGCATCTTTTCCGGCACGATTGAAAACGCCGTGCTGGTCGCCGCCCCCATGTTCATCTTCATGGGCATCATCATGGAGAAAACCCGCATCGCCGAAGACCTGCTGCTGACCTTGCAGCGCCTGATGCGGGTTATTCCGGGGGGCCTTGCGCTGGCGGTGGTGCTGATGGGCACTATTCTGGCGGCAGCCACGGGCATTATCGGCGCATCGGTGGTGATGCTGGCTATGCTGGCGATCCCCACGATGGTCGAGCGTGGCTATGACAAGGGGCTTGCGGCGGGCACTGTCGCCTCGGCCGGAACCTTGGGCATTCTGATCCCGCCCTCGGTCATGCTGGTGTTCATGGGCGATCTGCTAAGTATCTCGCTCGGGCGGCTTTTCGTGGCAGCGCTGCTGCCGGGCTTGCTGCTGTCAGGTCTCTACGTGGCCTATATCGTGATCCGCAGTGCGCTACAGCCCGATCTGGCACCCAAAGCGCCCAAGCCCGCGCCCCATGAACGGGATGGCCTGTGGCTTGAGACCCTGAAATCCGTTCTGGCCCCGCTGGTGATGATCGTCGCGGTTCTTGGCTCGATCCTTGGTGGCATCGCCACCCCGACCGAGGCCTCTGGCGTCGGCGTCTTTGCCGCACTGCTGCTGGGTCTGGTGCGGGGGCGTCTGAACATGTCTGTCCTGCGCGACAGCATGGACGGATCGGTCAAGCAACTGGGGATGCTGTTCTTTATCTTCGTGGGCGCGACGGCGTTCTCCTACATCTTCCGCAAAGTGGGCGGCGAGCATTTCATCGTCGATACCGCCCGCGCCTTACCCTTTGGCGACTGGGGTCTGCTGTTTGCCATGATGGGGATGATCTTTGTCATGGGCTTCTTCTTTGACTGGATCGAGATAACCCTGATCATGCTGCCGATCTTCGCCCCTGTGGTCGCGCTGATGGACCTTGGCGGGCATGTACCGCAGGGGCAAATGATCTATTGGTTCGCCATTCTGGTGTCTTTGAACCTGCAAACATCCTTCTTAACGCCACCCTTCGGCTTTGCGCTTTTCTATCTGAAGGGCGCGGCGGCGGATCACCTGACGATCCATGACATCTATCGGGGGATCATCCCCTTTGTGATCCTGCAGTTGATCCTGCTAGGGATCACCATCGCCTATCCTAGCGTCGCCCTCTGGCTGCCCGATCAGGTGTTTCAATGAGCGGGCGCATGGCAGGCAAGCGCGTCATCGTGATCGGCGCGGGTTCGGTGGGCGAGGGCTGGGGCAACGGCAAGGCCGCAGCGGTGCTTTACGCCCGCGAAGGGGCGCAGGTGCTATGCGTGGATCGCAGCCTGTCCGCCGCGGCCGAAACCGCCGCCTTGATCACGACCGAAGGCGGCACAGCCCACACCTTTGCAGGCGAGATGACCGATCCCCTTGCGGCCACAGCCATGGCCGGCGCGGCCAAGTCCCGGATGGGCGGGCTGGACGTGATGCATTTCAACATTGGCACCAGTGTGAAAGGCGGGCTGGAAGAGACCGGCTTTAACGACTGGAACAAGGTCTTTAGCGTCAATCTGGATGCGGCCTTTCACGCCACCAAAGCCTGTGTGCCGCTGATGGGGCAGGGCGGGGCGCTGGTCTATATCTCTAGCCTCGCGGGGCTGAACAACGGCCCCTACCGCTATATCGGGTATGAGGCCTCAAAGGCCGCGCTGCAAAGGTTCGCCCGCAGCGTGGCGGTGGAATACGCCCCGCGCGGCATTCGCGCCAACACGGTAGTGCCCGGCATGATTGACACGCCCCATGTGGCAGCCATGATTGCCCCCGGACAGGATATGGAAACCGTGCGATCGGCACGCGCCGCGCAGGTGCCGCTGAAACGGCAAGGCACCGCTTGGGATATCGCAGAGGCGGCGCTGTTTCTGGCCTCGGACGCGGCAGGATTTATCACCGGCGTCGATCTGCGGGTCGATGGCGGTATGGGAACCTTGATGGGAACGTCAGCTTAACAGGAAAGACGCATGACGCAGAAAGTTGCATTGGTCACGGGCGCGGCCCGTGGCATCGGTTTGGCCACCACCAAACTGTTTATCGAAGAAGGCTGGAAGGTCGCGATGATCGACCGCGACGGAGACGAACTGGCCGTTGCCGCCAAGGATCTGGATCAGGCGCAGGCCTTTGTCTTTGACGTCTCGATCCCTGAACAAGTGGACCAGATGGTCGCTGAGGTGACCGCAGCCTTTGGCCGGATTGATGCAGTGGTCAACAACGCCGGTGTCGCGGACTTTGGCCCGATTGCCGAGACCGACTTTGCCCGCTGGCGCCGCGTGATGGAGACCAATCTGGATGGGGTCTTCCTTGTCTCGCAGGCAACAACGCCCGCACTGAAGGAAACCAAAGGGGCGCTGGTGAACATCGCGTCGATCTCGGGTCTGCGGGCCTCGACCCTACGGGTGGCCTATGGCACCTCGAAGGCGGCAGTGATCCAGCTGACCAAACAGCAGGCGGCAGAATTGGGCGAGCATGGCATCCGCGCCAACTGCGTCTGCCCCGGCCCTGTGCGCACCAAACTGGCGATGGCCGTGCATTCCCCCGAGATCATCGCCGCCTATCACGACGCAATCCCCCTGAACCGCTATGGGTCCGAGCGCGAGATCGCCGAGGTGATCGTGTTCCTCTGCTCGGACCGCGCCAGCTATGTGACGGGTCAGGTCGTTGCAGCGGATGGCGGCTTTGACAGCACCGGCGTTGGTCTGCCGGCCCTGCGGGTCTGATGACAGAGTTTAAGGGGCGGGTCTAACGAGCCGCCCTTGCGGGATTATTCCGCGATAATACGCACCGTTAGCGGCGCACCACCGTTCGCGATCACCATCAAGCGGTCGATGTTCGGATGGGCGCCGGGGCGGGCCTCGGCATCGGCGGTATGTTCGGCAAAGACCGCCATCCCGTGGGTGGCAGCATCAGCGTTCAGGCTGCCAAAGGTCTGATGCAAGTACTGATATACCGCGACCGAGCCCTTTTTTCCCGGCTGGTTCGGGATCGTGTCAACAACCGCGCCCGAGGCATCCAGCACCTCGATCGCGGCAACTCCGTCAATGGCGGGCAGCAAAGCCAGATTGTCCTTGAACGATGAGGTCGGCTTGATCATGCCCGTCTTCCTTTTCCCGTAAGTTGCCTTTGATCTAGCACCGATCCGCCGTGCCTGCCACTGCCCTCCGCTGCGCGTCTTCTAGCGGTTGCGATAGGCCGCCGCTTTGGCCCGATTGCCGCACACCTCCATCGAGCACCAGCGCCGTTTGTGGTTCTTGCTCACATCCAGAAAATAGAGCGTGCATGTGGGCCCTTCGCAGTTGCGGATATAGCGAAAATCCCCCTCGCAGATCAGATGGGCGGCTGCAGCGGCGATGGGCTGGATCAGAGCATCAGGGGCATCAAGCCGGTGCCGGTCCGCTAGGGCAAAGGTCTGCTCAGGACCCGCCTTGGTAATCTGCAAATAGCGCGCACCCTTGGGCAGAATGCCGTTGATCTGCCCGATCATTGGATGATCCGAGGCGCATAGCGGTGCCCCGCACACCCCTTCGATAAAGGTGCGGAAGTCCTCACGGAAGGTGACGATCTGTTGCCGCGCAGCCTCAAGCGCATCGGCGCAGGCGGGGGTGCGGAACGGGGCCAATTCAGCCTCTGACGCTAGCTTCGCCGCGATCATCCAATCCAGCAAATCCGCGCCCGTCTCTAGCCAGTCGAACCGCGCCGTGTGCGGTGTCGCGACCGAGTTCAACAGGTCCAGCGCCGGATGTTCACCGACAAAGAAAGGGGCAGGTCTGGTCTCTCGGGTCATGGGAACTCCGGTCTGGAGGGCGGGGCGCAACCTTCTGTCGATAACCCTTATCGGGCGCTTTTGCCAGTTACCATATCACACAGCCGCTCACCTTAAAGTAACTGGCTAAACCAGTTTTTAAAAGTTACTCAGTCACTGTCTAAATTAAATTTTAACAGTTACGCTGAAAAGGCACAGCCAATGCAACCACTTCCCTTCGCCGCGCTTGCGCTGGCGGGTCTTGCCACCACAGCCACTGGCGCTGGCGCGACCGAAGCCGTCACCTATCACCACCAACAGGTTGATGGCCTGTCCATTTTCTATCGAGAGGCGGGCGCCCCCGATGCGCCTGTCATGTTGCTGCTGCATGGGTTTCCGTCCTCATCGCATATGTACCGCGACCTGATCCCGATCCTATCCAAGCGGTTCCACGTGATTGCCCCCGACTATCCGGGCTTTGGCCAATCAGATGCGCCTGATGCAGCGGGCTATGCCTATGACTTTCAGACCCTGGCCCAGACCATGGAGACCTTCACCGAAGGCTTAGGGCTGACGGAATACACCCTTTACATGCAGGATTATGGTGGCCCAGTGGGCATGCGTCTGGCAATGACGCACCCCGAACGCATCTCTGGCCTGATTTTCCAGAACGCCACCATCCACGTGGAAGGCTGGTCGCCCGATGTGGTGGCCCAATTTGCGCCCTTCTGGGCCGAGCGGACGCCCCAGACCGAGGCCCCCTTGCGGCAGTTCCTGCATCCGCAAACCACCCGCTGGCAGTATGAGCACGGCAGCACCGACCTTCAGCGCCTCAGCCCTGACGCGTGGACCCATGATCAGGCGGGGCTGGATCGGGACGGCAATGACGCAATCCAGCTGGAATACCTCTGGAGCTATCAGGACAACGTCGCCGCCTATCCCGACTGGCAGGACTATCTGGCCAGCGCCCGCCCTGAAACGTTGATTGTCTGGGGCCAGAACGATCCCTTCTTCACGCTTGAGGCGGTCAAGGGGCTGCAAAACCTGCTGCCGGATGCGGCCACCTATCTCTACGACGCCGGCCACTTCGCGCTGGAAACCCATGCCGACGAAATCGGCGCGGCCATTCTGGCGACGATGGGCCGGTGATCCCCGCTTTCCACCTACCAACCTAGAAAGGACCAATCATATGACCCGAATTCTTTACATTGCCGCCTCGCCGCGGGCCGAGATGTCTCAGTCCGGCAAGCTGGCCGAGGCCTATCTGGTCGCCCGCCAAGCCGCCGAGCCCAACCTGACCATTGATCGCCTTGATCTGTGGCGTGCGGACCTGCCGGAATTCGACGGCGACAAGGCCGCCGCGAAGATGACCTTCTTCGGGGTCGGCGAAATGGATGCCACGCGGCAAAGCGCTTGGGACCAGATCGTCGCGATTACCCAGCGATTCACCGACGCGGACGAATATGTTCTGTCCGTTCCCATGTGGAATGGCGGCGTTCCCTATAAACTGAAGCACTATATCGACATCATCACCCAGCCTGGCCTGCTGTTCGGCTTTGATCCCGACAAGGGATATTTCGGCCTGCTGGAAGGCAAAAGCGCGCGGGTCTTTTTCACCTCGGGCGTCTATGCGCCGGGCGCGCCCGCGAAGTACGGGATGGATTTCCACTCGACCTACCTTAGCTGGTGGCTGGATTTCATTGGCGTGACCGAGGTGAAGGCCCTGCGGTTCCAGCCCTCGCTTTTGACGCCCGATCCGGTGGGCGATCAGGCCAGAGCCGTTGAAAAGGCAAAAGGTTTGGCGCCGCAACCGGCCTGAAGCTACGGTCAGGCTACATAGGCATTTATCAAAGAAGGGGGCGACGACGCCCCCTTTACGCCTTGGCGCAGGCACCAAAATTCGGAACGTCCCTTCGGGCGTAAGGCTCATTTAAAAGATACCCCCGCATCAACAATAGTTTAACCGGATAAGCAGCCGCTTATGCGGTCAAAATTACGCGTTTGTTCAATGGTTTTACGGTCGGTGCATCGCCATTCCTTTCCTCATGTCGCCGCATTGGTGACACGACACACTGGAAAGGAAATCTGATGTCCAAGAAACTGCTGCTCGCCCTGACCCTGACCGTTGCCCCCATCAGCGCTTTCGCGATGCCCGTCATTGGTGACGTGGTCGGCACCAACCCCACCGACGCCACCGCTGCGCTGGCCGAGAAGGGCTGCACCGTGCACGAATTCGAAGCCGAAGGCGGCAAGATCGAAGCCAAGTGCAACGATGAGGCCGGTAAAGAGTGGGAAGTCTACATCGACCCGCAATCGGGCGCTGTGGTCGAAATCAAGGACGAAGATTGATATGTCTTTGGCCACGACCAAACGGGGAGGGGCAGAGATTGCCCCCCCAGACCCGTGGGACCCGCTGGTCCGGATCACCCATTGGGTGATCGCGGGCGCGGTGCTGTGGAACGGGCTGATCTCGAAACCTGGCGGGACGGTGCATGTGTGGATCGGCTGGATCGCACTGGTGGTGCTGGCTCTACGCATTCTTTGGGGCTTTGTCGGCCCGCGAGAGGCGCGATTTGCGTCCTTTCTTCCTGATCCGCGACGGGCGGTGGCGCACGTGTTATCGCTGCTGCGGGGTAGGGTGCGCGAACACCCTTCGCACAATCCGGCAGGGGCGATCATGGTCTATGCGCTCTGGCTGTCGCTGGCCCTTGTCATTGCGACAGGGTTGCAAATGACAGAGTGGAAAAACCCCGTTACGATCACCGAGGAAAAAGCCGCCGTCGCTGCCGGAGACTGGTCTGTTCTGGTGAACAACGCCACTGAGGGGGACGCGCATTCGGAGGATATGTCCTTGAGCCGCCTGATCAAAGAGGTCCATGAACTGGCTGCAAACCTGATGCTGGTTCTGGCAGTGGTGCATGTGGCTGGTGTGGCCGTGGAAAGCATGGCCTTAAAGCGCAATCTGGTTCGCCCGATGATACGGGGCCGGTCCTGATGGGTTGGCCTGTGACACTACCGGCAAAAGGGCGATCCTTCCCGATCGCCCTTGCGTCGTTCATCGTTCTGCAAGCGGTCGCGGCCCTGTTCTTTGTGGCAGACGTGACCGCCGACCTCTGGACCACGGCGCTGGGGGCCCATTCGGTGCTTGAGGCACTGGTGACCAGCGTCCTGCTGATCGGGATCGTCCTCTCAGTGGCGCAATTGCGCTGGACCCTGCGCGAGATGGAGATGCAGGGCCGTGCGCTTGAGGTGGCCTCGGGTGATTTCGTGCGGTTCATCGAACGTCAGTTCGACAGCTGGTCCCTGACCGACGCTGAACGCGACGTGGGCTTTCTGGCGCTTAAGGGCTGCGACATCCGCGAAATCGCAGAGCTGCGCGGGCGGGCTGCGGGTACCATTCGTGCCCAATTGGCCAGTATTTACAGCAAGGCCAATGTGGCGGGTCATCCGCAATTTGTTAGTTATTTCGTTGAAGAGCTTTTGTCCCGCGCCGCCGAACGGTCGCAGGACCAGACAGAAGACCAGCCAAAGGCTGCGGCCAGCTAGGGGAATGCCCCTTTCGCGCGATCCGCCATTTCGTCCGGATCGCGCAATTCAGACGGGGCTAGGCCCGTGTCTGCTGCCAGCCAAAGCCATGACAGGGATCGGCCAGCAAATCCTCAAGCTCTGTATCCAGCGCCATGATCGTGATCGACGCCCCCACCATGTCCAGCGAAGTGCAGTAGTTCCCGACCAGCGTCTTCACCACCACCGCGCCGCGTGCGGCAAGACGTTCGTTCAGGCGGCGGTTCAGCACGAACAGTTCCATCTGCGGGGTGGCCCCAAGCGAATTGACCAGCACCGCCACGCGCTGGCCCGTGGTCAGGTGCATCTCGTCAAAGATCTTGTCGCAGATGCGGTCCACGATCCGGTCAGCGGGGGCTAGGGGCAGGCGTGTCATGCCCGGCTCGCCGTGAACGCCAACGCCGAACTCGATCTCATCATCGGGGATGGTGAAACTAGGGCGCATGGTGTCAGGCATGGCGCAGGATTCCAACGCGACGCCCACGGTCAGACAGGCGTCATTGGCCTTTTGCGCCAGACGCGTGACCTCGGGCAGTGGCATCATCCGCGCACTGGCCGCGCCCGCGACCTTGAAGGTAAAGATATTGCCGCCGGTCCCGCGCCGCGTGCGGCGGCTGTCCAGCGGAGCCGAGGCGATATCGTCTGTGGTGACAACCGTGCGCACCTCGATCCCGTCAAGGCGGGCAAGCTCTGAAGCCATGTCAAAGTTCATCACGTCGCCGGTGTAATTGCCGTAGATGTACAGAACCCCCGCGCCCCGATCTACGTCCTGCGTGCAGGTCAGAATCCGGTCGGGCGGGGGCGAGGCAAAGATGTTCCCCACCGCCACCGCATCCGCCAGCCCTTGCCCTGCAAAGCCGATGAAGCTGGGTTCGTGGCCCGCGCCGCCGCCGATCACGATGCCTACCTTGCCCGCAGGCTTTTCCGAGACCGAGCGCACCGCCCGAAGCGAGCCGTCAATCGGCGCGATCAGATCGGGATGGGCGGCAAAGGCCCCCTCCATCGCTTGGGTCACGATGGTGTCGGGGGCGTTGATGAATTTCTTGATCCGGCTGCGGGTGGCCTCGGTACTGTCGTCGTTAGACTTGGCTTTCGGCGTTTTGGCGGGGCGCAGGGTGTCCATTTCCACGCCATCCGCCCGCAAGATGCCTTCGGCGGTGTCCAGATCGGTGATCAACTCGCTGACATAGCCCCCGCGCATGGCAGCCAGAATGGCGGGGATTTTGTCATAGCCGCCCGCGACCAGAACGCGGGTTGAGACCTGCCGCAACTGATCCAGCCCCATGCCGATGGTGCGGTCCTTCAGGGGGCCGTCTACCTCATCGCCTTGGGCATCAATGATACGGCCCAGAATGCTGCCGACCCCAGCCGCGTATGACGACTGCAAACCCGGCTCAAAGAAGCCACTGGTGTGGATGGTCGAGTTCTGCCGCAGACTGGAGACGCCCAGAAACACGCGGTTCATGCGGGTGTGATGGGCCAGTTGCTCGGCGATGACGGGTTCAGTTTCAAGGATTTGCCGCGCTTGGCCGGAACTGACGATGGCGGGCGCGGACAGGGGAATAAAATTGGCCTTCAGGCGGTCCGCCAGACGGGTGGCGCAAGCCTCGGGCGTGTAGGTGATCGCCGCCGTAGTGCCGCCGGTGGCCTGCACCACTGTGACATCGCTATAGCTGCTATCGGGCGTTGCATTGGCCAGCGCCAGCATGGTGCGGCCCCATGATATGCCCACCACATCGCCCGAGAACACATAGGACGGCAGCGCCTGCGCCGCCATCGAGCCCAAGCTGTCATAAAGCGACCGTTCGCCCCGTTCGCTGGGGATCACATAGCAACTGCCCAGACCGAAATGCTCTTCCAAGGCGCGGGCGGTGGTGACCGCCCGCAGGCGCGGCCCCGCGATCGAGATATTGACCACACCGCTGGCGCGGGCATCGGCCAGATAGTTATTCACCGTTGGGCGCGAGGCCCCCAGAATGTCGGCAATCTCGCCTTGGGTCAGGCCCTCTTCATAGTAAAGCCACGCGGCCCACAGCAGCACATCCTCGCCAAAGCGTAGGGGCGGGCGTTTGGTGCCGGCTTCGCGGGTCGGGCGCTTGCGCGGGGCGGCCATCAGAGGATCACCTCGGGCAGAACCGACAGGATCAGCGCGGCGCTGGCCGCGCCCGGGTCGATATGGCCGATGCTGCGCTCATTCAGCCGTGCCGCCCGCCCGCGCGAGGCGATCATCGGGCCGGTGCTGTCGCGACCCGCCGTGGCGGCCTCGGTAATGGCAGTGAGGATATCGGCAAGGGCCGCGCCATCGCCGCAAGCGTTCTCGGCGGCCAAAGCAGCGGGATACCACACGTCCAGCATGGTTTTGTCACCAGTCTCGGCCTTGCCACGGGTGCGAATGCCGTCCGCGAAGGCACGGATCAAAGTGCCGATCTGCCGCGTTTCAAGCGGACCAGCGGCCAAGCATTTCGCGCCGCTCAGGAACGCGCTGGCGTAAAGAGGGCCAACGGTGGCGCCGACCTCTGACAGAAAGGCCTTTGCGGCCTCGGTCAGGATAGCGTCGGGGGTGGGTGGCTCTGGCATCAAGGGGCGGCGCAGACGTTCGACCACCGCCGCAAACCCAAGCGCCATTGAGGTGCCGTGATCCCCGTCACCAATCGCACCATCCAGTTTGCACAGGTAACTACGGTCGGCTTCCAGTTGCTCAGAGGCAAGGCGGAAGAAACGGATAAGAAAGGCGCTGTCGATCTGGGTCATGGTGCAAGATGATCCTTCCCGCAGCGCCTTTGCAAGCGGTTATGTCAGGCGCGTTTTAATCCCGTCGGCAAAGCCGGTCAGGATCATGCAACAGGACGTGGCCCCCGCATCCAGCACCCCGCGCGAACGTTCCCCCAAACGGGCCGAGCGCCCAATTTTTGCAACCATATCAATGGTGCTGTCCCGCCCTGTGGCGGCGGCGGCTTTCATAGCATCCAATGCGGCAGCGAAATCTGCGCCGCCAGCCAGTGCCGAGTCATAGGCCTCTAGCGCGGGCACAAAGGTGTCCAGCAGAGTCTTGTCCCCGACCGAGGCCGAGCCTATTTCCTGCACGCCCTCCAGACCCGCGCGCAACATCGCCCCGAAGACAGCGGCATCAATCTGGTCCGTATCCTCCAGATGGTCTGCCATGTCGGAAAACATCATCCCGTAAAGCGGCCCCATCGAGCCGCCAATCTCGGCCATCAGAACATCAGACAGGGTCTGCATGGCATCGGTCAGCGTATCCTCGGCGCTGATCCGGTCAGAGGCGCGGCCAAAGCCCTTGGCCATGTTGACCCCGTGATCACCGTCCCCGATCTTGCCGTCGATCTCGGACAGATAGGCTTTGTTTTCAACGATAACGGCGGCGATCTCCTGAATGATGGGACCGCTGCCCTTGTTCGTGATGGCTGTCATATTGGTTCCTTTCAGGTGGTCAGGCCGGGGCTGGCGGCGTCATGGTCCAAAAGGGCCTTAAGCTCGTCATCCAGCGCCATGACCGTCAGGGTCGCGCCGACCATTTCCAGCGAGGTAAAGTAGTTGCCCACGAAGGGCCGATAGACCTTCAGGCCCCGCGCTTCGATCTGCTGTTCGATCCGGTCATAGAGCACATAAAGCTCATTCACCGGCGTCGCCCCAAGGCCCGAGACCAGAACGGCCACTTCGGTGCCATCGGGCAGATCGTGATCATCCAGTACGATTTTGACCATCTCATCGGCAACCTCATTGGCAGTGCGCAGGTCTTCGACGCGCATACCGGGTTCGCCGTGGTGGCCGATGCCAAGCTCCATCTTGCCGGGTTCTATCTCAAAGTTCGGATGGCCCACTTGGGGCAGGGTGCAGGGGCCAAGACCGACACCGATGGAACGGCAGTTATCGATGGCCTTTTGCGCCGCGCCGATGACCTCAGGCAGCGATGCGCCACTGGCCGCCTTCGCGCCGCCGATCTTCCACATGAAAATCTCGCCAGCCACCCCGCGCCGCTTTTCCCGCTCGGCCAAGGGGGCGGAACACACGTCGTCGTTGGCGACAACGGTATCCACATCGATCCCGTCTTTCTTGGCCATTTTGCGGGCCATTTTGACGTTCATGTTGTCGCCCGCGTAGTTGCCATACAGCACCGCCACACCGGCCCCGCCATCTACCGCACAGATCGCGTCGTGAAAGCTTTTCGCGGTGGGGGATGAGAACAGCTCGCCCACGGCGACCGCATCCACCAGATTGCGCCCCGTATAGCCGATAAACGCAGGCTCATGCCCCGAGCCGCCGCCCGTCACGATACCCACCCGCCCCTGCTGCGGCGCGGATTGGGACACCACCACCCGCGCATTATCGGGCGACAGGCGCACCAGATCGCGGTGGGCGCGGACAAATCCGGCAACCGTTTCATCAACGATATCGTCGGGGTTGTTCAGAAAACGTTGCATCGGAAATTCCTTATTTAACAGTAAAGCCGCCATCGATGATCAGATCGGCCCCGTTGAACATGCCCGTCGCATCCGAGGCCAGAAACACCGCCGCTGCTGCAATCTCGCACGGCTCGGCAAAACGGCCTGTGGGGATCTGGCCAATCATCGCCTCGCCCTTGGCACCGGCCCACGCGGATTTTCCAAGCTCGGTCAGGACCACGGTCGGAGAGATCGAGTTCACGGTGATCCCGAATTCGCCCCACTCCAGCGCCAGCGTTTTGGTGACGCCGATGACCCCGAATTTTGAGGCGCAATAGGCCACATGTTCGTCAATCGCCACCGATCCCGCCTGCGAGGCAAGGTTGATGATCCGGCCCGAGCCTTGGGCGATCATCACGCGGCCCACGGCCTGCGCCATCAGGAAAGTGCCGGTCAGGTTGATGTCCAGCGTGCGCTGCCAAGCGCCGTGGTCAATATCCTCGGCGGGGGCAAGGGCAGCGATGCCTGCGCTGTTCACCAAAATGTCGATGCCGCCGAAGGCTGCGTTCACCGCATCCACCGCAGCTTGGACCGAGGCCCCGTCGGCCACGTTACAAGCCACCGCAATCGCGCCGTGACCCAGTTCCTGCGCTTTGGCTTTGGCGGCGTCTTCGTTCAAATCAACTACGGCCACGCGCACACCTTTGGCGGCGAAGGCCTCGGAAATCGCGGCGCCGATGCCAGAGGCCGCGCCGGTCACAAGGGCAGTCTTGCCGGTCAGCGGAAAGTTGAAATCAAGTGTTGCAGGTCCGGTCACCATGACTGTCCTCTTTGAAAATCGGTTTAAAGAAACCCTGCCCGGGTTGGGGAGCATTCAATGCAGCCGGGCAGGGCACCAGGGCCGCGCTTACTGGCGCAGCTCTAGCAGGGCGTCGACGTTATCGAGGGTCACAGGCGTCCACGGCACACTGTATTCTGCATCCGCGCCACCGTTCCACGGCATGTCGGGATAGGCCTCCCAGATGGGCGACATAGGTTCATAGTCGGGCTGAACCGCCTTGATAGCAAGGTCCAGCGCGCCCTGCGCCTGCGCCGCACCATCCTGAAGGATCGAGGCCATATCCCCCGCTTTCACCGCCAGCAGCGCGTCGGTCACACCGTCAATACCCGCGATGGCAAAGTCGCTGACGTTCAGGCCAGCGGCCTTGACCGCCTCGATCGCGCCAAGGGCCATTTCATCATTCTGGCCGATGATGCCTGCGATCTCACCGGGGTGGGCAGTCAGCCAGTTTTCCATCAGCGTCTGCGCCTCGGCGCGGGACCAGTTGGCGGTTTGCTGTTCAACAACCTTCACGTCGGGGCATTCGGCCAGAGCCTTCTGGTTGCCTTCCAGACGCTGGATTTGCGCCGACTGGCCGATGGGGCCTTCGATGATCACCACGTTGCCGGTGCAGCCGATCTGATCCAGCACGTATTTCGCCTCCATATAGCCGGACTGCACATCGTCCGAGCCCACATAGGCGGTCAGCTGGTCGCTGTTCACACGGGTGTTCGAGCCGAAGACCGGAATGCCCTCATCAGCGGCCAGTTGCACGGCGGTCGCGCCTGCTTCGATGTCAATCGGAACAAAGATGATCGCGTCATAGCCTTGGGTGATCATGGTCTCGAACTGTTCCTGCTGGACCAGCGCATCATAGCGGCCGTCAAAGACAGTCACTTCGACCTTGCCTTCTTTCACAGCGGGGTGGTTTTCCAGCGCCGCGGCCCAGATCTGCATGAATTCTGCGTTCAGGCCGTAAACGGCGGCGCCGATCTTGGGGGTGTCCGCCGCAAATGCAGTAGTTCCTGCAAGGATCGCCGTCGCGGCGGTCATGGTCTTAAGTGCCTTAATCATAATGTGCTCCTCCCTTAAGTTTGCACAGTTCACCTGTCCGCCTGCGATGGGGCAGGCGACAAATTCGTTAAATTTCAATGCCTTCAGCTTTGTTTGTGCCGCGCCTGATCCAGCATGACTGCCGCTACGATCAAGCCGCCCTTGATGACCTGCTGGTAGTAGGATTCCACCCCCATCAGATCCAAACCGTTGTTCACCACCGCGATCAGCAGCGCTCCGATCAGGGTGCCTGTGACCTTGCCCACGCCGCCCGACAGGGACGTGCCGCCGATGACCACCGCCGCGATGGCGTCCAGCTCATAGGCGATGCCTGCCTGCGTCAGGGCCGAGCCTGTCCGCGCCGCCAAAATCATCCCCGCAAGGCCCGCCAATCCGCCCGAGATCACATAGACCATCAGCTTGACGCGGTTCACGTTGATGCCCGAGACCCGTGCCGCATGGGGGTTGCCGCCCGCCGCATAGACCTGACGGCCAAAGCGCGATTGCGACAGCACCCAGAGGGCCACAAAAAACACGGCAGCAAAGATCACGACCGGCATGGGAACGCCCAAAATGTCGCCCGTCCCGATGTAGCGGTAGCCATCGGTCAGGGCGGGCACCGGCTTGCCTCCTGCATACAGCAGCGTTAGACCCCGCGCCGCCGACAGCATCCCCAGCGTCGCCACAAAGGCAGGCACGCGGTAGCGCGACACGATGATGCCGTTCACCCAGCCCGCCGCGACGCCCACGATCAGACCGGCCAGCAGCGCCAGCAAAGCAGGGTAGGGCGCACCCGCGATCCCAGCGGTGGTCGAGGTCGTCGCCAGTGAGGCCGACACAACCCCTGCCAGCGCCACGACCGAGCCAACCGACAGGTCAATTCCCCGCGTGAGGATTACAAAGGTCATCCCGATCGCCAGAATGCCGTTGATCGCCGTCTGACGCAGGACGTTGATGATGTTGCGCCCCGTCAGGAAGTATTCGTTCGCAAAGGTCAGGATCACGCAGACCAGCACCAGCGCCAGCAGGATTCCGTATTTCTGGGCGAACTCGGTCGCCATCGCCCGCGCATCGCGTTGTTTGTCTGTCTGCGCCGTCATCAGGGCGTCTCCCTTTACCGTCATTGTCTTTCCCCCGCTCAGGCTGCCAAGTGGACCAGCGTTTCCGCTGACAATTGCGCCCGATCCAGCGTGCCGCTGATGCGTCCGTCTCGCAGCACGACCACGCGGTCGGCCATCCCCAGAACCTCATCGGTTTCCGAGCTGATCATGATCACTGTCCCGCCCGCGGCGGCAAAATCGGACATGATCCGGTAGATTTCCCGCTTTGCGCCCACATCGACGCCGCGTGTGGGCTCATCCAGCAGCAGCACTTTGGGGTTGGTCAGGAACCACCGGCCCAAGACTACCTTTTGCTGGTTTCCCCCCGACAGGCCCGAGACCTCTAGCCGGTCCGAGGCGGTCTTGATCCCGAACATCTCGATCATCTTTTGGGCGGCGTCCGCCTCAAGACGGGATTGCATGGCTTGGCCGCGCGACAACTGCTCCAACTGCGCAAGGCAGATGTTGGCCCGCACATCACCGCTAAGGACCAAGCCGGTGCCTTTTCGATCCTCGGTCACGAAGGCTAGACCGCCATCAATCGCCTGCTTGGGCGAGGCGAAATCCACCGCCTGCCCGAACAGAGAGATCGTGCCGCCTTCATTCGGGGACATGCCGAACAGGCGTTCGAATACCTCACTGCGGCCCGATCCCATCAGGCCATAGAACGCCAGAATTTCCCCGCGCCGCGCCTCAAAGCTGATGTCCCGCACCCAGCCGCGCGTGTTCAGGTCTTGTACCTTCAGCGTCACTTCTTCAGTGGGGGTGTTTTCCTTGATGAACTCTTCCGTCAGGGGGCGTCCCACAATCATCTGGATCAGGCTTTCGCGGGTCACATCGGCAATCGCGCCATCGCCCACAAAGGCCCCGTCACGGAAAACTGTGTAGCTGTCAGCGATGCGGAAAATCTCGGACAGGCGGTGGCTGACATAGATAATCCCTTTGCCTGCCGCTTTCAGGCGTTCAATTGCAGCGAACAACTGGTCTGCCTCAGCCTCACCAAGGGCCGAGGTCGGCTCGTCCATGATGATCACCTCGGCGTCATAGGACAGAGCCTTTGCAATCTCGACCAACTGCAATTCGGCGACCGTGAGGTCCATCATCAGCGACTTGGCCGAGATGTCGAAATGCAGCTCATCCAGCAACGCCTGCGCATTCTTGTTCATGGTGGCAAAATCGATCCGGCCCAGAAAACCCGCAGGCTCGCGCCCCAGATAAATGTTCTCGGCCACGGACATGGCTGGCACGGGAGAAAGTTCCTGCTCGATGATGCTGATGCCAGCGTCCAAGGCATCCGAGGGCTTTTCAAAGTGCACCTCTTTGCCGTTGCGCCGGATCACGCCGCCATCGCGGTCCTGAATTCCCATGACGATGGTTAGAAATGTCGACTTGCCCGCACCGTTCCCGCCGCACAGCGCATGGACGGATCCAGGCTGCAAAACGAACCGGCCATTGCTCAGCGCAACAACACCCCCGAACTGCTTTCGCAGCCCGTTCACCTCAAGCAGAGCATCTGCCACGGCGTCCTCCGATAAATCTCCCTAAGGGCGAACCCTTCCTCGGACACATCATACGCACGGTGTGCTGACTTTTGTCAAAGCAAAAATAGAAAAAGTTATTCATTATAATTTCTATATAAAAATCATAATCTTACATATAACAATAGCGGGCAGTGGGCAGGCCCTTCACCATAACAACGCACGTTCTGACTGATTCATTCCGCAAGCCAAGTGCGCCCCGGAAGCCCGACGCGACCAGTTGCCACACATCTTTTCCAACCCAGCTCAGCTTGCTACGAGAGAGGGTATGGAACAGACAGCGCTCGACTCGATTATAGACCACGCACCCACTTGGCTGGGGGTCTACCTGCTGGGGGCTTTCATCCACGGGATGTGGATTCTGTTCAGGGGCGGGCCGACCATTCCGGACGAAAGGGATGTGGACAGCCCTATCGAAGTGCTGATCATGATGCTGTTCGGCCTTTTGTGGCCGTTTGCCTTGCTCCAATGGGTTGGCAACCTGTTCCCCTCTGCGGAACCGCCAGCCGTTCCCGCCAAGCCAAAGCGCAAACGCAGGCCCAAACTGCAGCGCAAAAGGCGTTAAGCGGGAACCGCTTACCCTGTCCCCGCGTTTCCAAGTGACACATTTCCTCAAAGAGGCCAAATGATCCGCGTTCCCATCCTAACGACCCTAATCCAGCGGTATGAGACCCGCACCCTGACCATGATCGCGCTGAGTGCGGGCGCGCTTTGGGGCTTTGTCGGGGTGGCTGAAGAGATGAGCGAAGGCGATCTGCACAGCTTTGACGAAACCGTCCTGCTGGCGCTCCGCGTAGCCGGACAACCCGACAATCCCATCGGCGGCCCCGAGATAGAGATTGCCATGCGCGATCTGACCGCTTTGGGTGGCGTGACTGTGCTGACCGTGATGACCCTGTCGGTGATGACCTACCTGATACTGGCCCGCCAAAAAGCCTCGGCGGCGTTTCTGGGGCTGGCGATTGTGGGCGGGCAGGTGATCTCGGGTCTGGCGAAATTCGGGTTTGACCGTCCGCGCCCCGATCTGGTCTCTCACGCGGTCGAGGTCTCGTCCTCGTCCTTTCCATCAGGCCATTCGATGATGGCCGCCGTGACGTATTTGACGCTGGCGGTCATGCTGGGACGGGCCGAGCCTCGCGCCAGCATCCGCAGGTTTTACATCGTGTTGGCGGGCATCCTGGCGCTGTTGGTCGGGGTCAGCCGCGTCTATTTAGGGGTCCATTGGCCGTCCGATGTGCTGGCAGGCTGGTCACTGGGGGCCGCGTGGGCCTTGGGCGTGGCCATGCTGGCCGAACACATGGCACGGCGGGGCCGGATCGAGAGTTAGGGATTGCTGCAACCAAGTTGAAGTGTCGCGTGGTTTGCAAAGCAGAAGTGTCACTCTGATGTGGGAGGGTAGCAAAGCCTGACAGGGCGGAGACCTCATATATCAGAGGCCTGACCGGTTGCGCGTGTGGCCTTGCGATTGCGATCGGCCACGGAGTTCCAACCGGCGTTGCGGCGACCGGTCGGCTCGTAGACGGTGCGTTGTCTGCCTGCGCGCTTCTTCTACGGCGGCGCGTTCTCTTGCTCGGCCTTGATATGCTCGGGCACGGCGCTCAGGTGCTTGTTCTCTGTGATCGCGGCATGCGTCCAGGGCGGCCCGCGGACCTCGAACCAGCGGTGATCGTGGCCTTTGATCGTTTCAGAACGCGGGCCATCTCCCGGACAGGGATTTTTGCAAGCCTCCAGCGCTCGATCTGCACGCGCTCATTGATGCTCAGTTGATTGTAAACCGTTCCCATGGCAGCGTCTCTCCATTAGATAACCCGCTGTTTTCTACTGGGAGCCGCGCTTGATGGTAGCGCGCACCCCAACTACAATGGTTGTTGCAACCATTCAGAAATGTCACCCGGCTTGCAAAGCAGAAGTGTCACCATTGGGAGCGACTGGAGCAAAGCCTGACAGGGCGGAGACCTCAGATATCGCAGCCCTG
>NZ_PVTQ01000026.1 GCF_003003355.1 Donghicola tyrosinivorans | reverse complement strand
ATCCTCCATTTGGGTTCAATACGGGGATGGCGACAGCAAGGCGCTCATCTGACAAGTGGCAACGGCGGTGCGCGACGCAGGCCCCGTTACAGCATCTCATTGAGCTTCACAACCGGAAGGTGACGGTCGCCGCGAGTGCGATTGCCGAGAACAAGGTTTGTGGACATCGGTCGTAACGGGTCGCTACCCGCCTCCAGTCTTTGAGGCGACCGAAAACGATCTCGATCTGGTTACGCCTCTTATACCTGCGCTTGTCGTAGCGGACAGGCGTTTTCCGTTGCTTCCGGCCTGGGATGCAAGGGTGTATCTTCTTGTCCTGCAACGCTTCTCTGAACCAGTCGGCATCGTAGCCGCGATCTCCGAGAAGCCATTTCACGTTGGGCAGCCTACTGACGAGGGCACGCCCCCCGATGTAGTCGCTGACGGGACCGGCGGTCAGGAACAAGTCGATGGGACGGCCTTGGCTGTCGCAGATGGCGTGCAATTTAGTGTTCATACCGCCCTTGGTTCTGCCGATCAGGCGCCCGCGCCCCCCTTTTTGGCGGCCATGCTGGTCGCTGTTCGGTGAGCCTTGAGGTATGTCGCGTCGATCATCACGGTCGTCTTCTCACCGTGTTCCGCCGCCAGCCCGGCCATCATCCGCGCGAAGATGCCTTTCTCGCTCCACCGCTTCCACCGGCTGTAGAGCGTTTTATGAGGGCCATATGCAGCAGGCGCGTCACGCCAACGCAAGTCATTGCGAATGAAGAAGATTAACCCACTCAAAACACGTCGGTCATCGACGTTCGGCTTGCCGTGGAACTTTGGGAAGAAGGGAGAAAGACGCGCCATCTGCGCGTCCGTGAGACAGAAGAGATTGCTCATGTCACCTCTCGTTTTTCGAACCGTGAATCATTCCGTCATACGGAAATCAATGGGTCCTGAACCTGTTTACAAAGCAGCTTTCAATCGCGCCAACGCCTCATCCACGGTGGCGCGGGGGCAGCCGAGGTTCACACGCATGTAGCCATGGCCCTCAAGGCCGAACTTGTGGCCCTTATCCAGCCACAGGCGGGCTTTGGTCAGCATAAAGTCTTCTAGGTCATGGGCATCCAGCCCCAAAGACCGGCAGTCCAGCCACGCCAGATAAAGCGCATCCGCAGGCACCACATCAAGGCCCATCCCCCGCACACCAGCAGCGAAATGGGCGTGGTTGGCGCGTAGGTGATCCAGCAACTGCTCTAGCCACGGGGCGCCGTGTCGATAGGCGGCTTCGGCGGCGATCATGCCCATCACGTTCACCATCGGGAACATGTTGCGGTCATACTGGCGCTTGAAGGCGTCGCGCAGGTGTGGGTTCGGGATAAAGACGTTGGCGCTTTGCAGGCCCGGCAGGTTGAAGGTCTTGGACGGCGCGGTGCAGGTGATCGAGTTCTGCGCGAAAGCATCCGACAGGCTGGCAAAGGGCGTGTGCCGCAAGGCGGGGTTCAGCACCAGATCCTGATGAATCTCGTCCGAGATGACGATGATCCCGTGACGGGCGCAGATCTCTCCCATCGCGGTCAGGTCTTCGGCGGACCAGACGTTGCCGGTGGGGTTGTGCGGGTTCGACAGGATGAAAAGTCGGGTGTTCGGGGTGATTGCTCCCTCGAACACAGCAGCATCAAAGCGGTAGCCCTGTTCGGTGCGCACCAAAGGCGCGTTGACCGGAAAGCGGCCGTTCAGCAGCACATCGTCGCGGAAATGGGCATAGACCGGCGGTTGGATCAGCACCCCGTCACCGGGGGTGGTGAAGGCCTGCACAATGACCTTGATCGCAGTGATAATCCCTGAGGTCTGCACAACCCATTCGGGCGCGACGTCCCAGCCAAAGCGCTGCGCCTGCCAGTCCACAACTGCCTGAACGTATGAGGGGCGCGCCCCGTTAGGATAGCCGAAAACGCCCTCTTCGGCGTGGGCGACAAGGGCATCAATGACCGGCTGGGGCGCACGGAAATCCATGTCCGCAACCCACATGGGCAGGGGATCGGCAGCGGCTTGCGCTGGCGTCAGTTGCCATGACTGCGCACCCCACTTCATGCAGTCGGTGCTGCGCTGGATCACGGTGTCAAAGGGGCTGGGGGTACTGTCAAAGCTCATCGCGGTCTCCTGTGCTGTGAAGTGCAGATTAGCGATTTCATGACATGAACAAAAATGGCATGTTTTCATTAAACCATGAAGGACGTGCATAATGCTGGACCGCCAACACCTGACTATTCTGCGTAGCGTGGCCCGTTATGGCAGCGTCACCGCCGCTGCGGGGGCCATGAACCTGAGCCAGTCCGCAATCAGCCACGCCATCGCCAAGCTTGAGGATCGCCACAGGGTCAAGCTGTGGCGGCGCAAAGGCAGGCGGCTTGAGATGACACAGGCGGGCCGGTACCTGCTGGAACTGGCCGAACGTATCGTGCCCGAACTGGAACACGCCGAGACCGTGCTGGCCGACATGGCCAAAGGGCGGCGCGGGTCGCTGCGCATCGGGATGGAGTGTCACCCGTGTGAGCAGTGGCTGATGCATGTGGTCGGCCCGTTCTTGCAGGCTTGGCCGGCGGTGGATTTGCAGATGAAGACCGCTTTCCGCTTTGACGGGATCGCTGCCCTACAGGCCCATGAGATTGACATGCTGGTCACCCCCGACCCGATGGCGCTGAAGGATGTCACTTTCACACCGGTCTTTGACTATGAACTGGTAATTGTCCTGCCAGCAGATCACCCCTTGGCGGGGCGCGACTGTATCCAGCCTGACGACCTACAGGACCAGACCCTTTACACTGTGCCGGTGACGCCCGACCGCTTGGACATCTTCACCCGCTTTCTCACCCCCGCAGGTCGTCGCCCTGCGGCCCATGTGGGGATCGAGTCCGTTGACCTGATGCTGCAACTTGTAGCAGCCGGTCGCGGAGTGACCGTGCTACCGGATTGGCTGGTGGCGCTACAGGCAGAGCATCTGCCCATCGTCACTCGCCCCATCGGCGCGGGTCTGCAAAAGGCGATCAACCTAGGTGTTCGGGCCGAGGATCATGACATCGACTATGTGGATGCCTTCCGTCAAATTGCGTCTGGTGTTGTGCCAGAATAGCGAACTCGAAGGCGAAACCATTGATACTTCGGTCCTGACGGGAAGGCTCGGGGTCCAGAATCGGCGTGTGCAGTGGTCTAGGTGCTGCTGCTTTCACGCGGGTTTCGTTCGTCGCATGGTCGTGGGCTAGTTTCCGGGAAAGGGCGTCGACAGCAGTTTTCGTGGTGTTCTAGGCGATATGTCGCGGGCGCAGTTTAACTGCCATTTCTATCGAAACACTTGCCCTGAGCGAGCAATCGCATCATTCAGGACTCCGTGGAAAAGCAACAAAATCATATCCCCTCGGCCTTGCATGCGCTTGGCTGGACATCCGTCTTACAAGACCAGCTTGGTCCCGATGATAATGGCCTTGAGCCGATGCGCGTGGCGGCGGTGCATCGGTCTACGATAACAGCAATCTCCGTTGGGGGGCGGGTCAAACTGAGCCTGCCGGCGGGAATGACAACCGCCAATTTCGCTGTTGGGGACTGGGTTCTGGCTGACCCTCAAATTCACCAGATCACCCGTCTGCTTGACCGTCATTCGCTGCTGCAACGGCAGACGGTTGGCGCGCGGCAGTTGCAACTGATCGCGGCCAATGTGGATACGGTCTTTATCGTCACCTCTTGTAATGATGATTTCAATCCCGCCCGACTTGAGCGCTATCTGGCCCTGACCAACGAGGCAGGCACCGGCGCGGTAATTGTCCTGACCAAGGTGGATCAGACTCCCGATGTGGCAGATTTCGAACGCACGGCTTCCGGCTTGCAACGTGGCTTGCAAGTGGTCTCGATCAACGGAAAATCACAGGACGCCATTGCCGCCCTTGCGCCTTGGTGCCGCGCTGGTCAGACCGTGGCGCTGATCGGGTCTTCGGGGGTCGGCAAGTCGACTCTATTGAACACATTGGCCCGCAAATCCGAAGACGAAGCGCAGGCAACGGGCAGTATCCGCGAAGATGACGCGAAGGGACGGCACACGACCACGTCCCGTTCCTTGCACACCATCGAAGGCGGTGCTTGGGTGATCGATACACCCGGTATGCGGACCTTGCACGTGAGCGATCTGTCCACTGGTCTTGATGAGCTTTTTGCTGAAATCACGGAACTGGCCCCCAGTTGCCGATTTCGCGATTGCACACATCAACATGAGCCCGGTTGCGCTGTTCAGGCAGCGGTCGCGGCTGGAACGCTGGACGCTGCGCGCCTTGCACGATGGAGCAAGTTGCGTGTTGAGAACGAACAAAATACCCCTGTCGTGACCGGTGCGCGGGGGAACAAGAAGACCTCGGCACGGGGCAGGCGCCGTTAAGGCTGTCTGGCGAATGGTTAAATCTCCCTGACAGCGTCACTGAAGTGATTCAGATGTGCGTTCTGGCGTAGGCGTTCGGCCTTGGCCCGCAATTCGGCTATCTAAGCATCAACGGCGGCAATGTCGGTGGAGGGGGCATTTTGTCCCCTGATGATCCTGTTTAGTTCCGTACGGAGTATGTGATGAAGCACCGCATTCACGGCTGCATCGGACATGGTCTGTGTCGTATCGAGCAAGAGCTGCTTCCTTTTCGTCTCGTAAAAATCGAGCAGTTGCGCGGCCCGCGCAAAAGCTTCAGCGAGAACGTTGGTCTGCAGCGACGCACAAAACAGCGATTTGTGAGAGGCCCTCTCACCAGGCGGGGGAGAGGCCTTTGGAAGGCGTTTTCGAAAATAGAAAATCGTGCCGCGACGCATGAGATATCGTCCGGGGGCACGGGATCTGCCACGCGATTTGGAGGCAGGTCGGACAGAGGTATGTGTTACAGATTTTGTGACACCATGTGTTACACCGTCATTCGGCTGTGACACACGCATTAAAGTATGCACTTCTAAGTGCTTGTTTCGATTGGTTTTCATGGAGACAACTGGCTGGGGTGGTAGGATTCGAACCTACGGTGCGCGGTACCAAAAACCGGTGCCTTACCACTTGGCTACACCCCAGCAGCTGTGTGGGGGTATCTACTGTTGTGGGCTGGGGGGTGCAAGAGGCATTTCGGAAAAAAATCATCAAAATGGCAAAAAATTTAATCGAAGACTTCCGAAGGCTTCACGCCCCACATCTCGGTCTTGGGCAGCCAGCCCTCATAGCCCCCAACGTCTACGTGGCACCAATCGATCTCGCAGCTGTCCACGTGCAAAATGACGCCAGCTTCAAGGCGGGCCACGGCGGATGCTCCGTCAGAGGGGCGCGAATAAATCGGGGTAAGATCGTTTAGAATCAGCGCTGTGCGTTTTCCCGACAGCAACGTGTAGTGGACCCAGCCGCCCGCACCTTCGTGGTCGCGGATTCGGCGCCAGTTTTCAAACTCGGCCGTGATTTCCACCGGCAGATCGCGCCGCTTGAACACCCAATCGATGCGGTGGGTCAGGCTGGGGCCGCGGCGCACATTAGCCTCGGCAGCTTTGATGGAAACAAAGCGCGGAAGGGGCAGATTGGTAACGCTGCCCGTGGTTTCTTCGGCAAATGCGGCAACGGAAAACAGGCAAAGGGAACAAGACAGGGCAAGACGGCCCAAGGTGGCGGTGATTTTCATCTGCTCGTGCTCTTTATGTGCGTGGGTTCTTGTGCTGACCCGTATCATGGGACAGTCTGCCAGCAACGGCTCGAGTTGGAAAGATGCGGAGGCCCCGAATGCCCTCAGAGCGCCTGAAAGTGGTAGTGACCCGTCGCCTGCCGGAGGCAGTAGAGACGCGGATGAAAGAGTTATTTAACGTCACTTTACGGGACGATGATCGTCCCATGACGCGCGATGAACTGCTGGATGCGATGCGAAACACCGATATTCTGGTGCCAACGCTGACCGATCAGCTGGATCAGAGCATGATTTCTGCTGCTGGAGACCAGCTGAAGCTGATTGCGAACTACGGGGCAGGGGTCGATCACATTGACGTGCACACTGCCCGCCAGCGCGGTGTTCTGGTGTCAAACACGCCAGGTGTGGTGACAGATGACACCGCCGATATGACCATGGCGCTGATTCTGGCTGTGACTCGCCGAATCCCCGAAGGTCTGGCGATGATGCAGTCGGGCGAATGGTCCGGTTGGTCGCCGACTGCCCTGTTGGGTGGCCGCGTCGGCGGTCGCCGTCTGGGGATTTTGGGTATGGGCCGGATCGGCCAAGCGGTTGCGCGTCGTGCGCGGGCCTTTGGCATGCAGGTGCATTACCACAACCGTCGCCGCCTGCGCTCCGAGATCGAGGACGAACTAGAGGCGACCTACTGGGAAAGCCTTGATCAGATGGTGGCCCGCATGGACATTATCTCGATCAACTGCCCCCATACGCCTGCGACCTTCCATCTGATGAACGCCCGCCGCCTGAAGCTGATGAAGCCGAACGCGGTGATCGTGAACACCTCGCGCGGGGAAGTTGTGGACGAGAACGCTCTGACACGGATGCTGCGCGCGGGCGAGATTGCCGGTGCCGGTCTTGATGTGTTTGAGCGCGGCTCCGAGATTAACCCCCGTCTGCGCCAGTTGAACAACGTGGTTCTGCTGCCGCATATGGGTTCGGCCACCACCGAAGGGCGCCTTGAGATGGGCGAGAAGGTCTTGTTGAACATCAAGACCTTTGCCGATGGCCACCGTCCGCCGGATCTGGTGCTGCCGGGTATGCTATAAGCCGATGCAACGACTTGATGCGCGGGATCTGGCGATCCTGCGCACCCTTTGCACTGAAGGGCGCATTTCCAAGACCGATCTGGCCGCGCGTGTCGGCCTATCACCGACCCCTTGCTGGGAACGGCTGGCGAAGCTGGAACGGGCTGGGGTAATCCAAGGCTATGGCGCGCAGGTTGCGCTGCGGGCCATCGGGCCTCATGTGGTGATCTTTGCCACGGTCGAATTGGACGGGCACCGCGCCGAGGATTTTCGCCGGTTTGAAGCTGCGATGCAGCGGTTACCAGAAGTCACAGGTGTCTGGGCCTTGGGCGGAGGATTCGACTATCTGGTGCAGGTGATCACCCGCGATATCGACAGCTATCAACGCATGATTGACGGGCTCTTGGAGGAAGAAATCGGATTGGCCCGTTATTACACCTATATTGTTACGAAATCGGTGAAATCTGCCCCGCCTCCGCTGGATTTTCTGGCAGGGCTATAGGCGTTCTTGGCGACTTCTTGGATCAGGGCGATTGATCTGCGTGGCAGAGGAATCCTCTGGTTGGGCCGCCGCCTTTGGACACACTTTCTGTTTGCCGTGCCGTAAGTTGGGTGCAAACGAAAGGAGTTTCCATGCTGAAAAACGATATGCTTGAGCAGTGGGATCGGGACAATTTCTTCCATCCCTCGACCCATCTGGCGGAATTTGCGCGGGGCAATGCCCCTCAGAGGGTAATCAAGACAGGGCATGGAAGCACGATCGTTGATCGTGACGGGACCGAACTGCTGGATGGATTTGCGGGTCTTTACTGTGTGAACGTGGGTTATGGCCGCCAAGAGATCGCCGAGGCCATCGCAGCACAGGCAAAGGAACTGGCCTATTATCATGCCTATGTGGGTCACGGGACAGAGGCAAGTATCACCCTGTCCAAAATGGTTCTGGACCGTGCGCCAGATCATATGAGCAAGGTCTATTTCGGCCAGTCAGGCTCGGACGCGAACGAGACCAACATCAAGCTGGTTTGGTACTACAACAACATTCTTGGCCGCCCCGAAAAGAAAAAGATCATCTCGCGCTGGCGCGGCTATCACGGGTCGGGTTTGATGACCGGCTCGCTGACGGGTCTCGAACTTTTTCACAAAAAGTTCGACCTGCCGCTGGCGCAGGTGATCCACACCGAGGCGCCATATTACTATCGCCGCCCCGACGCAGAGATGACCGAGGCGCAATTCACCGCCCATTGCGTCGCTGCGCTGGAAGAGCTGATCGAGAAAGAGGGCGCAGACACGATTGCTGCCTTTATCGGTGAGCCGGTCTTGGGGACAGGGGGCATCGTGCCGCCGCCTGCGGGGTACTGGCAGGCGATCCAAGAGGTTCTTGATAAGCACGATATCCTGCTGATCGCTGACGAAGTGGTGACCGGTTTCGGCCGCCTCGGGTCTATGTTCGGCAGCCAGCACTATGGGCTCAAACCTGATCTCATCACCATCGCCAAAGGCCTGACCAGCGCCTACGCGCCTTTGTCGGGCAGCATCGTCAGCGAGAAAATGTGGAAGGTGCTAGAGCAAGGCACGGACGAAAATGGCCCCATCGGTCATGGTTGGACCTATTCGGCGCATCCCATTGGGGCTGCGGCTGGCGTGGCGAACCTCAAGCTGCTGGATGACCTGAAGCTGATCGAGAATGCGGCCAGCGTTGGCGCACACCTGAACGCCTGTATGAAGGATGCGCTTGGTGATCATCCGAATGTGGGGGAAATCCGCGGGGAAGGGATGCTGTGTGCTGTCGAACTGGTTCAAGACCGTGGCAGCCGGACGTTTTATGAAAAGCCCGGCACCGCGAGCTATCCGATCATCGCCGAGATGCTGAAAGCCGGTGTGATCGCCCGCGCTATGCCGCAGGGGGATATTCTGGGCTTTGCGCCGCCCTTCTGCCTGACCCGCGAAGAGGCCGAGCGGATCGTCAGCGTGACTGCTGATGCTGTGAAAGCCACGTTGGGCTAAGGCATATTTTTCGCCGAAAAATATGATCCCACAAAAATCTTCTGCGAAGATTTTTCTCTCCGCAGAAGATCGAGTTTAGCGATCAACGGTAAACTTCGTCTTCCGTAGGGAAGGCGCGGTTTTTCACGTCTTCGGCGTATTCACTGACGGCTTGTTCGATCATCGGACCAAGCTGACCGTAGACTTTGACGAACTTGGGCGTCCAGGGGTTCAGGCCCAGCATATCTTCCAGCACCAGAATCTGGCCGTCGCATTCTGCGCTGGCGCCGATGCCAATGGTTGGGATGTCGATTTGCTTGGTGATTTTGGCTGCCAGAGGCTCGACCATGCCTTCCAGAACAACGGCAAAGGCACCGGCTTCCGAGACCGCCTTAGCATCGGCCTCATGCAGAGGCCAGCTGTCCTCATCGCGGCCTTGGGTTTTGAACCCGCCCATGACGTGGCTGGACTGGGGGGTCAGGCCGATGTGGGCCATGACCGGAATGCCCCGTTCGGTCAGAAACCGGATGGTTTCTGCCATGCGGGCGCCGCCCTCAAGTTTGACCGCGCCGCAGGCGGTTTCCTTCATGATCTTGGCCGCATTGCGGAAGGCGACCTGCGGGCTTTCTTCATAGGTGCCGAAGGGCATGTCCACGACGATCAGCGCCCGCTTGGTGCCGCGCACCACTGCTTTGCCATGCATGATCATCAGATCCAGCGGTACGCCCACGGTAGACTCCATCCCGTGCATCACCATGCCAAGGCTGTCGCCCACCAGAATGAAATCCGCATGCTTGTCCACGATGGCTGCTGTGTGCGCGTGGTAGCTGGTCAGCGAGACAATCGGCTCGCCCCCTTTGCGGCGGGCGATCTGGGGGACAGTGATACGGCGAACCTGATTTTGAGCACTCATGGAGTAACCTCCCTTTGGTCGATCAACATAACGCCACCGACCTCGACCGAGATCATGATGGCGGTGGTGCCGGTCAGGGGACCTGAAATCTCGGCAAGCGTTTCTGCGGCGACAATATCACAGCCCACCAGCTTTGCACGGGGCTCGGCGGCGATGGTCTGTGCGATAATCCGGCGCAGGTCTCCGACTGTGGTGCCTGTCGCGGCGACGGTCTCAGCGGCCTTCAAAGATTGGCTCAGGACCACGGCGGCTTGGCGATCCTCGGGCGCAAGACGCACGTTGCGGCTGGACATGGCCAGACCGTCCTCTTCGCGCACAGTGGGCTGGCCAACAATGCGGATCGGCATGTGCAGATCGCGCACCATGCGGCGGATCACTTGTAGCTGCTGATAGTCCTTCTCGCCAAAGATCGCGACATCCGGCTGGATGATGTTAAAGAACTTGGTCACCACCGTGGTCACACCGCGGAAATGACCCGGACGAACCGCCCCGTGCAGCATATTTGCCAGCTTTGTGGTCTCGACGATGGTTTCGGAGCCTTCGGGGTAAATCTCTGTCACGTCGGGTAGGAAAACCGCATCCACCCCTTCGGCCCGCAACAGGGCCAGATCGCGGTCGGTGTCGCGGGGGTATTTGGCCAGATCGTCGGGGTTTTCGAACTGTGTCGGGTTCACGAAGATCCAGACCACCACCTTGTCGCCCTCAGCCCGCGCACGGCGCACCAGCGTCATGTGACCTTCGTGCAGATAGCCCATTGTCGGCACCAAGGCGACAACTTGGTCCGCGCTTTTGTAGCTGGCCACTTCGGCGCGAATCTCTGCGATGGTCGTGCATATTTTCATGCGAAACGGCTCCTCCGATGTTCCTGAAGGTCATATCCGTCCGTGATCAGGAGAACAACGTTTGTCGCATTGGACGTTGCGGTCGGTTTTATGCCGCAAAATGTCGGCTGGACCCTGCGGCAGTGGCCATGATCTGACTAGATAGGACAAAAGAATTCTGCCCGCAGGGAGTCCCTCTCATGAAAACCCAAGTCAAAGCTCTGGTTGTCGGTGGCGGTGCCATCGGGGCCTCGGTCGCGTATCACCTTGCCAAAGCCGGATGGGACGATGTTGTCCTGATGGAACGGGACGAACTGACAGCCGGTTCTACATGGCACGCGGCAGGTCTGCTGCCCCTGTTCAACATGAGCTACGCGGTCAGCCACATCCACCAGTACTCGGTCGAGTTCTACAAGTCGCTGGAAGAAGAAACCGGTCTGAATGCGGGCTTCTCGATCGTTGGTAACCTGCGGATGGCGCGCACCCAAGAGCGTATGGATGAATACATGCTCTACGCCTCGACCGCCGAGACCGTGGGCGTGCCCTATGAATTCCTGACCCCCGAGCAGATCAAAGAGCGTTGGCCGCTGGTGAACGTCGAAGGTCTGAAAGGTGCGATCTATCACCCGACCGATGGCTACATTAACCCTGCTGACGTGACGCAGGCGATGGCCAAAGGCGCCCGTCAGCGCGGCGTTGAAATCTACCGCAAGTGTCAGGTGGATGATTATGAGTGGACCGGCACCGACTGGATCGTGCGCGGCACCATCATGGTGGAAAAGGGCGGCAACCTAGTTCCCGGTGACGAAAAGTTCGAAATCCGCGCGGAACATGTGGTGACCTGTACCGGCAACCACGCACAGCGCACCGCCAAGATGCTGGGGATCAAGATGCCCGCCATCCCCGTCGAGCACCAGTTCATCGTGACCGAGCCCGACCCCGCGCTGGTCGAATACCGCAAGACCCATGGCGAACATCCCGTCCTGCGCGACGCCGACGCCAAATGGTACGTCCGCGAAGAGCGTGGCGGCTGGATCCTTGGCCCCTATGAGCGTGGCGCACCTGCCTGCTTTGAATATGGCGTGCCGGATAGCTTCCGTGCCGACCTCTTCCCGCTGGACCTAGAGCGGATTGAAGAAGAATACATGGCGATGATCGAGCGTATCCCCTCGACCGAGGAAGTCGGCCTGAAGGACGATTTCAACGGCCCGATCTGCTACACGCCCGACGGCAACCCGTTGGTTGGTCCCGCACCGGGCCTGCGCAACATGTGGCTGGCCGAAGGCTTCAGCTTTGGTATCACCGCCGCTGGCGGCACCGGCTACTATCTGGCCCAGATGATGGTCGATGGCGAAGCCGAGATCGACATGGCCTCGCTGGACCCCAAGCGTTTTGGCCAGAAGTGGATGACCACCGAATATGCGGCCCGCAAGAACGAAGAGTGCTATGAGCACGTCTACATTCTGCACCACCCCGATGAAGAGCGTGAGGCTTGCCGTCCCCTGCGGACCGGTCCCGCCTATGAACGTCAGAAATCCCGTGGCGCCCAGTTCGGTGTTGTTAACGGCTTTGAACGTCCCAACTACTTTGGCCCGCTGGATGCCGCGGATAACTTTGACCACGATGCCCGCAGCTTCCGCCGTGGTGGCTGGTGGCAGTACGCCGTGGATGAAGCCAAGGCGATCCGCGAAGGCGTGGGCGTTGTGGACGCAACCGCCTTCACCAAGCACATCGTCAAAGGACCCGGCGCGACTGCGTTCCTTGACTGGTTCACCTGTAACAAGCTGCCCAAGACCGGCCGCATCAACCTGACCTACGCGCTGACCGATGCGGGCACCGTCCGCACCGAATACACCATCGTGCGTCTGAAGGATGACGAATACTATCTGGTCTCGGCCGGTGCGTGGCACGAATACGATCAGGACTTCCTGATCAAATCGGTTCAGGACAAAGAGGCCGAGTTTGGCCGCATTGATGTACAGGACGTGACCACTCAGTGGGGCGTGTTCGCCATCGCAGGCCCCAAGTCGCGTGATGTTCTGAACAAGATCATCAAGGATGCAGACCCCGCAACTGCCCTGTCGAACAAGCGGTTCCCGTGGCTGTCGGCTCGTCAGATCGAACTGGGTATGTGCCCCGTCAACGCGATCCGTGTGGCCTACACTGGTGAGCTTGGCTGGGAACTGCACCACCCGATCGAGATGCAGAACTACCTGTTCGACCTCTTGGAAAAAGCCGGTGCCGAGTTCGAGATGAAGTGGGTTGGTGCCCGCGCACAGAACTGGCTGCGTCAGGAGAAATCCTACCGCGCCTTCGGGAACGAGCTTGGCCGTGACGCAACCCCGCTAGAGGCCGATCTGCCCCGTTTTGTGGATTTGTCGAAAGAGTTCCGTGGCAAGGCGGCGATGGAGGCCAAAGGCGTTCGCAGCAAGTGTGTCACCGTTCTTATCGATGGTCCGGAAGATGCCGACCCGTGGGGCCGTGAAGCTCTGTACTCGGGCGACACCAAGATCGGTCGTCTGACCTCGGGCGGCTACTCGGTCGCGTTCGGCAAGTCCATCGGCATGGCCTATGTGAAGCCGGAATTCGCTGAGGCGGGCACCAAACTGAAGGTGAAAATCCGCAACCAGCTGTGGGATGCCGAAATCACGGTAGATAGTCCCTACGACAGCAAGAACGAGACGATCCGCAAGGACGGCTAATTCGTTCAGAAGACGCAAGAAAACCCGCGCGAAGCCATTCGCGCGGGTTTTCTTTTTGGCGCTAGCCTATGGCCGGATTACTGGCGACCGAAATCCTCCGAGGTCACAATGCCATCGGTGTTGCGGTCCATCATCGCGATCCAGTCTTTGGTGCGGGTCACGAATTCGTCGCGGCTAACTTTGCCGTCGCCATCGGTGTCATTGAACGCCAGATGCATGCCGCCCTCGGCATTCTGCATGCCCCCTTGGCCCTTACCCTGACCGTGGCCGGGTTCATTGGCCATATCATTGGCGCGAGCCTCGTCGAACAGCTTGTATTCTTCGCCATCGATAAAGCCGTCTTCATCGGCGTCAAACGTGTAGAAGACATCGCCGCGACGCTCTTCGGCCTCGGCCAAGGTCACCTGACCATTGCCGTCTAGATCCCAGTTTTCGATGAAATGCGCACCGGGAGCTGCGAAAGCGGTGCCAGCGGCCAGAACCAGCGGCAGAGCGAAAGCGATACGGGGCAGGGTCATTTTGTAATCCTCAATCAGTGTAGATATTCGTAATACGGAATGCGTTTCACATTCCGTCGGTGGAATATCAAACTTTTTCGGAAAATTCGTCGTAGCACGCCAACGCCTTGGCCGCGTACATCATCGAAGGGCCACCGCCCATCTGGATCGACATGCCAAGACAGTCCGCAACCTCTTCACGGGTGGCACCGCATTTGATCAGCGCTTCGACGTGCAGGGTGATGCAGGCCTCGCATTTGGTGGCGACGGCGATCCCAAGGGCCACAAACTCTTTGGTTTTGAATTCCAGTGCGCCGTCGGCCTTGACCGCCTTGCTCAGACCGCCAAAGCCGCGGGTCACTTCGGGGATGGCTTTGTTCAGGGCGCGCAACTGGTCGCGGGTGTCTTCGATCTTGTCGGTGAAGCTCATAGTATTCTGCCTTTCGCATGTGTTTGCGGCCAGAAAACATGAGTGAGGCAGTAATACTTTGATCCGGATCAATCTTTTAGGCGATCGGGCGACAAGGCGCGTACAACCTGACTGGGCAAGGATGAATTGCGCCCGATGATCAGATCGGCCACCAGATCACTGGCTGCCGGTGCGGTCTGAAAGCCGTATCCCCCTTGTCCGGCCAGCCAGAAAAAGCCGCCATCCTGAGGGTCAAAGCCGATCACTGGGCTGCGGTCGCGGGCAAAGGTGCGCAGACCGGCCCAGTTGTTCAAAACGCGGGTGACAGGCTCGGTCACCATGTCTTCATAGCGGGCCAGCCCCTCGGCCAGCACCATTTCGTCAGGGTAGGCATCAGTCGGGGCAGAGGGATCTTCGTCCCCCGGTGAGACCAACAGATGCCCCGCATCGGGCTTTGCGTACCAACGCTCGTCAGGGGTATCGACAAAGGGCCAGTGGCGGGTAAAGGCCCCGCCCGGTGCCGGAATGCGCACGACCGACCGGCGGCAGGGGATCAGCCCGACAGGGGCAAGGCCCGCAAGTTCTGCGATCTGGTCGGCCCAAGCACCGGCGGCGTTTACGATGATGGTGGCCTTCAGCTGCCCTTGTGGCAGATCGATCTGCCAGCCCTCAGATGTGCGGGTCAGCCCCAACACGCGGGTCGAGAGGCGGAACTCGGCCTTATCGGCGCGGGCGATATTGGTGTAGTTCTGCATCAACTGATGGGTGTCGATGTCATAGGCGTCGGGCCGGAAAGCGGCCATTGTCACTTTGGCCGGATCAAGGATCGGAAAATAGACGGTGGCGTCCTCGACCGAGACACGGGCCAGACCGCCTTGGGCGGCGGCACGGGCGAAACGCTCTTCCTCGCCAGCTTGGCCAAGCAGCAGAAGGCCGCGCTTACGCAGCACGCCGCCATTGGCAAAGTGCAGATGGTCGCCGCTGGCGCTGGTCATGGACTGGATGATTTGATTGCCGTAGCCCGCCAGATACATCGCCGCCGACCGGCCCGAGGCGTGGTAGGCCATATGCTCTTCGGCTTCCAACACAACAACACGGCCAAAAGGGGCTAGGGCGGCAGCAGCAGACACACCGGCGATTCCCGCGCCGATGATCGCGAAATCATAGCTGGACGATTGCTTGCGCGCCCGTCCCAGCATTCTGCCGAAAAGTCCTGTCATCCGTGACGCCGATTATGATTTTGTCGATGGCGTGTGTGCTCGGACGCGATTGTGCAACGAAAACGCCGCGCCTGAAAGGTCAGACGCGGCGTTTGTAATCACATTTGACGAATTTTACTGGGGAATCTCGCCAGTGATGCCTTCAACGTAGAAGTTCAGGCCTGCCAGCGTGCCATCATCGGCCACTTCGCCCTCTGCCAGCCATGCGCTGCCGTCCTGCTTGTTCAGCGGACCGGTGAAGGGATGCACGTCGCCCGAGGCAATCGCGGCCTTCAGAGCCAGCGCCGCTTCTTTCACGTCTGCGGGCACTGCGTCGGTGATTTCACCGATGCCCACCATGCCTGCGCCGATGCCGGCCCAAGTGTCGGTGCTGGTCCAGGTGCCGTCCATGACCGCTTTGGTGCGCTCGATGTAGTAGGGCGCCCAGTTGTCGATGATCGACGAGACGCGCGGCATGGGCGCATATTCCGCCATGTCCGAAGCCTGACCGAAGGTGTAGACGTTGCCAGCCTCTGCCGCTGCCGCCTGAGGTGCGGTCGAGTCGGTGTGCTGCAGGATCACGTCCGCACCCTGTTCGATCAGCGCCTTTGCCGCGTCAGCTTCTTTCGCGGGGTCGAACCAGGTGTAGGCCCAGACGATCTTGAATTCGACATCAGGGTTAACTTTTTTCGCCTGAATATAGGCGCTGTTGATGCCGCGGATCACTTCGGGGATCGGGAACGAGCCGATGTAGCCGATGATGTTCGACTTGGTGATGTTGCCCGCGATCAGGCCCTGAACGGCGCGGCCTTCATAGAAGCGCGCCGAGTAGGTCGAGACGTTGTCTGCGCGCTTGTAGCCGGTCGCGTGCTCGAATTTCACGTTCGGGAATTTGGAAGCCACGTTGATGGTGGGGTCCATGTAGCCGAACGAGGTGGTGAAGATCAGGTCCGCGCCTTCCAGCGCCATCTGGGTCATCACGCGCTCAGAGTCCGCGCCTTCGGGAACCGATTCAACGAAGACGGTTTCGACCTTGTCGCCGAACTCGGCTTCCACAGCCAGACGGCCTTGGTTGTGTTCATAGGTCCAGCCGCCATCGCCGACGGGGCCAACGAAGACAAAGCCGACTTTGGTTTTGTCTTCGGCCATCGCGGCCGATGCAACGCCGAGTGCCAGCGCGGCGGTCGCCAAGGATTTGATTAGTTTCATGGTGGGTGCTCCCCTGTTGGTGGTCTTTTTATCGCCTCAGCTTGAGGCGTGGAACGGACGGCCAAGCGATGCCGGTGCCCCGCTGCGGTCTTTCGACATGATCACCAAGGCGATGATCGTGACCACATAGGGGGCCGAGGCAAGATACTCGACCGGAATGCTGACGCCTGCGGCTTGCAGGTTCAACTGCAAGACACCGACGCCACCGAAAAGATAGGCGCCAAGGACAACGCGTCCCGGCTTCCAACTAGCAAAGACAACGAGGGCAAGGGCGATCCAGCCGATGCCCGCCGTCATACCTTCGGTCCATTGAGGCACGCGCACAAGGCTGATGTACGCGCCGCCCAATCCGGCCATCGCGCCGCCAAAGGCGATGGCGGCAAAGCGGATCAACACGACCTTATAGCCAAGGGCGTGGGCCGCATCATGGTTCTCGCCCACGGCGCGCAGGGTCAAACCCGCGCGGGTGCGCTGCAAGAAGAACCAGATCGCCACGGTCATCGCCAGTGCGAAATAGACGATGATGTCATGGCTGAAGAACGCCCGTCCGATGATCGGCAGATCGGCCAGCGGGCCAAGGTCCAGCTTCGGGGTCGAAGGCGGCTTGATCCCCACATACTCGCGCCCCAGCAGGGCCGAGAGGCCAAGGCCGAACAACGTTAGCGCCAGACCAGAGGCCACTTGGTTCGCCAGAAATACCTGCGTCAGCAGGGCAAACAGCATGGACAGCACCGCGCCCGCGACAGCGGCCAGCAAGAAGCCCATCCAAGGCGATCCGGTTTCCACGGTGATGATAAAGCCGCAAACCGCGCCGGTGATCATCATGCCCTCAACCCCAAGGTTCAGAACGCCAGCGCGTTCCACCACAAGCTCGCCCAAGGCGGCCAGCAGCAGGGGGGTGGCGGTGATCATCAGGCTGGCCACCAGCAGGACCGGGTTGATCGAAGAAAGATCCATCACACGGCCTCCTTGGTGCTTCGGCGAAAGCGGTAATTGGTCAGCATGTCCATCGCCAGCAGGAAGAACAGCAGCATGCCTTGGAATAGCTGGATCGCCGCTAAGGGCAGACCCATCTGGCTTTGCGTAATCTCGCCGCCCACATAGGTGATCGCCAGCAAAAGACCCGCCAGCAGAATGCCGATGGGATTCAGGCGGCCAAGGAAGGCCACGATGATCGCGGTAAAGCCGTAGCCCACGTTGAAATCGATGCTGACTTGGCCCGCAGGGCCTGCAATCTCGAAGAGGCCCGCCATACCGGCCAGCGCGCCGGACAGACCCATACAGATCAGGATCATCCGACCGGGGTCCACACCTGCAAACTTGGCCGCGCGGGGGGCGATGCCTGACAGGCGCAACTGAAAGCCGAACATGTGACGGGTCAGCATGACATAGGCAAAGATCACCGCAATCAGCGCCGCCGCCACGCCCCAATGCATGCCGCTACCTGCAAAAATCTCTGCGTTATGGGCGCTGGGGTATTGTTGCAGGTTGCGCGAGCCGGGAAAGCCCATGCCTTCGGGGTTCTTCATCAAACCCAGCGCCATCGAGGCCAAGATCTGCTCGGCCACATAGACCAGCATGAGCGAGACCAGAATTTCGTTGGTGCCGAATTTCACCTTCAGATAGCCGGGGATCAGCCCCCAAAGCATCCCGCCTAACGCGCCCGCAATCACCATGAGGGGCAGCAGGATGGGCAGTTCCATCGGATAAAGCGCCAGCGCAAGACCCGCGCCTGAAAGGGCACCCATGATGTACTGACCTTCGGCGCCGATGTTCCAGATGCCTGCGCGAAAGCCCATCGATAGACCGATTGCAATCAGCACCAGAGGCGCGGCTTTGATCATTAATTGCGGCCGATAGTAAAAGGCGTATTCGCCGAACAGCGGCTCATAGAAAATCTTGGCGATGGCCTGAAACGGGTTCACCCCCAACAGTCCAAACAACGCGCCGCCCACGATCATCGTCAGCGCAACCGCCATGATCGGCGCGGCCCAGTTCCACGTTTTCGAAGGCGAGGCGCGTTTTTCGATCTTAAGCATCGGCCACCTCCATCCCGTGCGCGCCGCCCATCATCAGGCCGATCTCCTCAACCGTCAGGTCAGCGGTGGCGCGAATAGGGGACAGCTTGCCCTCATTCAGCGCGGCGAAGCGGTCGCTGATCTCCATCAACTCGTCCAGATCTTGTGAAATACAAATGATGGCAGCCCCATCGGCGGCCAGATCCAGCAGCGCTTGCCGGATCGAGGCCGCTGCGCTGGCATCCACCCCCCATGTGGGTTGGTTGACCACCAGCACGTGGGGCTCTTGCAGCACCTCGCGGCCAATGACGAACTTTTGCAGGTTGCCCCCCGACAACGCACGCGCGGCCACCTCTGGCCCCGGCGTGCGCACGTCGAAATGGTGGATGATGTGTTCGGCAAAGCCTTTGGCGGCGGCCCAGTTGATCCAGCCACCTTTGACCAGCGCCTGACGCTTGGAGCCTGTCAGTAGGGCGTTCTCGGTCAGGGTCATTTCGGGGGCGGCAGCGTGGCCCAGACGTTCTTCGGGTGCGGTCAGCAGGCCGCGGTTGCGCCTGCCGGTCGGCCCCATCGCACCAACCGCAGTACCTTGCATTACAATGGCACTGGCATCCGTCAGGACTTCGCCGGACAGAGCCGCCAGCAGTTCATCCTGACCATTGCCCGCTACGCCGCCGATCCCCAGAATTTCACCCATGCGCAGGGAAAAGCTGATGTTTTGCAGCCGCGTTCCAAAGGCCTGCGTGGGCGCTATGGTCAGGTCGTTGACTTCAAGCAGAACGCCGCCCGGCTCGTGTGCGCGGCGCTCAGGTGGGCGCAGGCTAGAGCCCACCATCATCTCGGCCAGTTCGGCTGCGGTTCGTTCAGCAGGGGTGCAGGTGGCCACCTTTTTCCCAAGGCGCAGGATCGTGGCGGTGTCACACAGGGACCGGATTTCTTCCAGTTTGTGCGAGATATAAAGGATCGCGGTGCCCTCTGCCGACAGCTTGCGCAGGGTCTTGAACAGAATTTCTACCTCTTGCGGGGTCAGAACGCTGGTCGGTTCATCCATGATCAGCAGCTTGGGGTCCTGTAGCAGACAGCGGATGATCTCGACCCGCTGGCGCTCACCTGCCGAGAGGTCCCCGACAGTGCGCTGCGGGTCCAGCGGCAGGCCATAAGCTTTTGATACGGTGCGGATTTTATCGGAAAGCTCACGGCGCGGCGGCGGGTTGTCCATGCCAAGGGCCACATTCTCGGCCACGCTCAGGGCATCAAAGAGGCTAAAGTGCTGGAAGACCATCGCAACGCCAGCCGCACGGGCCGCGTTGGGATCAGCGGGACTGAAGGGCACGTCATTCAGGGTCATCTGGCCACTGTCCGGTGCAACCAGACCGTAGATCATCTTGACCAGCGTGGACTTGCCCGCTCCGTTCTCGCCAAGCAGCGCATGGACTTCGCCCGGCTGGATGTCGAAGCCCACATCACTGTTGGCGACAACGCCCGGATAGGTTTTGGTCAACCCCGAGAGTGAGAGGAGTGCTGTGCCCACTGTGTCCCGTCCCTGATGATTTCTTGTTCGTTTGATGCATTTAGTAGCGCAGCAGCGACACCAACGGCAATGGCTTGCGGGTGTTTGCCAAGGCGCGGATCGCCGATGGGGCATGTAATGCGCGATATCGCGTCGCTGCGGTGACCAAGGGTCAACAGCCGTTTCCGGAACCGCGCCCACTTGGTTTCGGACCCGATCAACCCACAGTTGCGAAATCCGTGCGAAAGCAATCTATGGCATAGCGCAAAGTCGATATCGTGGCTGTAGGTCAGAATCAGGTGATCTGCGGTTTTGGGTAAATGCGGCACCAGCTTTTCCGGCGTCTGGGCGACGGTCGGGTCAATACCCTGCGGCATCTGTTCGGGAAAGCGCTCGGGCCCCGTATCCACCCATGTGATCTGGAAATCGGGCAAGGGCGCCATGACGCTGACCATCGCCCGCCCCACGTGACCCGCGCCCCAGATCACCAAAGGTTGCCCCGCTGGGCGGATCTCCTCGGAATACTGCCGCCCGCTGATGGGAAGGCTACGGGTAAAGCGCCCTGTGTCCGGTACACCGGCCAGACGGGCTGCATCATAGGTCTCGATCAAAACGGTGACAGAGCCGCCGCAACATTGCCCCAGAGCAGGGCCAAGAGGATAAGTGCGCACCACATCGCTGCCTATGGCCTTTAGCGCCGCGCGGCTGGCTTCATATTCCAGCGCTCCCCCACCAATGGTGCCCGACTGACCGCCGTCCCAAACCAGCATCGCTGTGCCCGCAGGGCGCGGCACCGATCCGCGTACATCCAGCAACACAATTCGCGCCACAGTTCCGTGGGCCATGATTGCGCGTTCTAGCTCGGCCCGATCAAACATCGCCGCGCACCCGCATGATCGCCGCCAGCACGCGCTCGGGCGTCGCGGGGGCATCCAGCGCCGGATAGGCGCTGCCACATGCCGCGATCGCGTCCGATAGTGCCAGAAACACCGAGACCCCAAGATTGAATGGCGGCTCTCCCACTGCTTTTGACCGGTGAATGGTGCGCTCTGGGTTGTCCGCATCCCAGAGTGCCACGTTAAAGACCTCAGGCCGGTCCGAAGCCGCAGGGATCTTGTAGGTTGAAGGCGCATGGGTCCGCAGCCGCCCCTTGTCATCCCAGACCAGCTCTTCAGTGGTCAGCCAGCCCGCCCCTTGAACAAAGCCCCCTTCGATCTGACCCAGATCAATCGCTGGGTTCAGACTTCGCCCCGCATCATGCAGGATGTCCGTGCGCAGGATGCGATATTCTCCAGTCAGCGTGTCTACCACCACCTCGCTACAGGCCGCCCCGTAAGCAAAATAGAAAAACGGCCGCCCGTCGCCTTTGATGCGATCCCAGCTGATATCGGGCGTCTTGTAAAACCCCGTGGCCGAGAGGCTGACACGCGCCTCATAACACTGCTTGGCGGCCTCGGCGAAGGGGATACGGGTATCTCCGATCCGCACCGAACCATTGGCAAATAGCACCAGCGCTGGCGTCACCCCATAGGCACGTGCCAGATGCTCTGCCATCCGCGCACGGATTGTCCGGCAGGCGGCATCCACGGCCATTCCGTTCAGATCGGTCCCCGAAGACGCCGCCGTGGCCGAGGTATTGGGCACCTTCGAGGTATCTGTTGCCGTCAGCCGCACCGCATCGGTACTGACCCCGAAACAGGCAGCCGCCACTTGCCCCACCTTGCGATAAAGGCCCTGACCCATCTCGGTGCCTCCGTGGTTCACCGCGACCGAGCCATCCTGATACACATGCACCAAAGCCCCCGCCTGATTCAGATGGGTCAACGTGAACGAGATCCCGAATTTCACCGGCGTCAGGGCAATCCCACGCTTCAAGATCGGATTGGCGGCATTCCACTCGGCAATCTTCGCACGGCGCCCTGTAAGATTGCAGGTGTTCGCAAGCGAGCTGGTCATCTCGTGCAGGATAAAATCCGTCACCTCCTGTCCATAAGGGGTGATCTGCCCTTTCATCTTGGTGGAAATACCTTCGGGGGGGCGCGGCGTCGCCGCGTGGGGGGCAGACAGCCCCCCCGCGCCCCGTCCCATAGGCGCATAGTAATTGCGTTTGCGCACGTCGGTCGGGTCTCGGCCGGTGGCGTGGGCGATATGATCCAGCACCCGCTCAATCCCCAGTAAGCCCTGCGGGCCGCCAAAGCCGCGGAAGGCGGTGGCGCTTTGCATGTTGGTGCGCAGGCGGTGGCTCTCGATCCTGACGTCTTGCAAGAAATAGGCGTTATCCGCATGCAGCATGGCCCGATCGGCAACGGCAAGGCTTAGGTCCTGCGCCCACCCGCAGCGGGTGTATTGCCAGAACTCGATCCCTTGAATGCGCCCTTCATCATCGTGGCCAACGCGGTAGCTGATGCGGAAATCATGGCGCTTGCCGGTGATGACCATGTCGTCATCCCGATCATAGCGCATCTTGCAGGCGCGGCCTGTTTGACGCGCGGCCACGGCACAGGCGACGGCCAAGGCGTTGCCCTGACTTTCCTTACCGCCAAAGCCCCCGCCCATCCGGCGCACCTCGACGCGGACACCGTGCATGGGCAAGCCCAAGGCCTCGGCCACTTTGTGCTGTATCTCGGTGGGGTGCTGGGACGAGCTATGCACTACCATCTCGCCGCCTTCTTGTGGCAGGGCAAGGGCGGCTTGGCTTTCCAGATAGAAATGCTCTTGCCCGCCCATCTCGATGGTGCCTTCCAGCGCATGGGGAGCAGCTTTGATTGCTGCAGCCGCGTCTCCTTGGGAATAGATGCGGGGGCCTTCTTCAAAGCGGCTGTTTGCGGCCAGAGCCACATCAATCGACAGGATCGCAGGCAAAGACTTATAGCGGACCTGAGCCAGCCTTGCGGCCTTGCGTGCTGCCAGATGGCTGGTGGCGACGACCAGAAACAAGGGCTGCCCCACATAATGGACCTTGCCGGTGGCCAGCAGTGGCTCATCATGGATTGAGGGTGAGACATCGTTTGTGAAGGGTAGGTCGTCGGCGGTCAGAACTGCCACCACGCCATCTGCCGCGCGGACGGCTGCCAGTTCCATCGCGATGATGTCGCCGTGGGCGCATTCCGACAGGCCAAAGGCCAGATGCAAGCAGCCCTGCGGGGTGGGGATGTCGTCGATATAGCGCGCATCCCCTGTCACATGGGCAACGGCGCTGTCGTGGGGCAAAGAGGTGCTGACGCTCATGGTTGCACCTCTAGCACGCGGGTGCGGGCACCAAGGTCTTCCAGATAATAGCGGGTCAGCAGGTTGCGGGCGACCTCCAGCCGGTAATTGGCGCTGGCGCGCATGTCCGACAGGGGGGCATAGTCCTTTTCCCACGCGGTCCATGCCTGCGCGATAGCCTCTGCACCCCAAGTCTCGCCGATCAGGGCGGCTTCTACGTGGTGGGCGCGTTTGGGGATGCCCGCCATGCCGCCAAAGGCGATACGGGCGTCAGTGACTTTGCCGTCCTCGACCGTGATGTTGAACGCCCCGCAAAGCGCCGAGATGTCCTGATCAAAGCGTTTCGATATCTTGTAGACCGCCAGACGATCCGGTTGCCGTGGGATCGATAAAGCCTCAACGAATTCACCCGGTTCGCGATCCTGCTTGCCGTAATCCAGAAAGAACTTCTCTAGCGGGATCGTGCGCCGCTTGTCGCCCTTGCGCAGGTGCAGCTTGGCATTCAGGGCGATCAGGGCAGGCGGGCTGTCCCCGATGGGCGAGCCGTTGGCGATGTTTCCTCCCACAGTCGCAGCCGCCCGCACCTGCGCCGAGCCGAAGCGGCGAAGCATCTCGGCAAAGTCCGGGTGGTGGGCAAAGATCACCGCGCGAAGTTCTTCAATCGTGACGGCGGCGCCGATGCGGATGGAGTCATCGGTCACCTCGATCTGGCGCAAATCCTCACAGCGGTGCAGGAAGGCCACTGGCCCCAAATCGCGCAGCTGCTTGGTGACCCAAAGCCCTACATCGGTGCCGCCCGCGATAATGCGGGTATCGGGATCTTTTTCCAGCAGGGCGGCAAGCGCATCGGAGGACCCCGGCAGGGCCGGGGCCGCCTCATCGCTTGCGGCGGCTGTCACAGCCGCCAGATCGCCGGTGATCCACGTGGGCGCTGGAGTTTTGGCCGCAGCCTCGGCGGCGCGGATGATTGGCGCGTAGCCAGTACAGCGACACAGATTTCCTGCCAGCCGGTCGTTGAAATCCATGGCCCCGTTCGCGTGGGCCGTCGCCATCGAGGCGATAAAGCCCGGTGTGCAGAACCCGCATTGGCTGCCGTGGTGGTCCACCATTGCCTGCTGGACAGGGTGCAGCCCGCCATCATCGGCGCGGATGCCCTCAACCGTGCGGACCGCTTTGCCGTGCAGTTGGGGCAGGAACAGAATGCAGGCGTTCATGGCGCGCAGGCCAGCGGCATCCTGTACCATCACCGTGCAAGCGCCGCAGTCCCCTTCGTTGCAGCCTTCTTTGGTGCCGCACAGGCCGCGATCAAGGCGCAACCAGTCCAGTAGGGTCGTCGTGGGCGAGACCTCGGCCAGATCCACTGTCTCTCCGTTCAGAAGAAACGAGATATTCATACGTGAAACCCGTCGCCTTACCCGTTGGCCCGTAGATGCCTGCCTTCGATGCGACGTAGAAGACGGGCGGGCGTTCTTTGACCTTTAGGTTAGAAACGCCGCCCTGTCAGTGGCAAGAGAAACTCTGCGGCAAATGCAAATTTTTTCGACGTCTTGCATGCCTTTTGGGCGTCTTCGCCGGAGACTACATTAATGAAACAAGCCGTTGCACGCCGATGGTCAGCGCCAGAAGACCCACAGCGATGCTGAGCGGGCGGCGCGGGACGATGGCGGCCAGCTTTCCGCCGATCAGCGCGGCAGGCACACCGCCAGCGATCAGGCCGATTACGGGGCGGATTACTTCGTGAAATTCCCGCTCGTTGCCCCAACGGCCTGCGTGAAAGCTGCCCATAAGCACTAGAAATACCGTAAGGCTGACGCAAAGTTCGGCCAGCGCGGATGAGCCGATGGCGCGGCGGGGCTCGATCCCGCTGCCTATAAGGCCACTGGTGACCACGGGGCCCCAGCTGCCGCCGATCCCTTCGATCAGACCGCCCATAAAGCCGATGCCGCCGCGTGGGACTTTACCGATCAGCCGTGCGTTATTGCCAACAATCGCGCGGCGCAGGATCAAAAGGCCGATCAGGATCAGGTATCCGGCAATGATGAAGGTCAGCAGGGGGCGTTTGAACTCGCCCAATATCAGCGCACCAGTGATGCCACCCGCGATCCCTGATGCGGCGACGGGTAGAAAAATCCGCCAGTCGATGTTGTGGTTCAGCGTATGGGAAAAGGCCGAGGCCACGCCCGTGGGCAGTTTGGCCGCGTTCACAGCAGCCGAGACCATCGGAGGCGGCACACCCTGAGCCAGAAGAACAGATGAAGAAATCACACCGAAACCCATGCCTAGGGCACTGTCGGCAAGCTGCGCAAAAAAGCCCACAAGGGCAAACGCGAAAATTGGGTCCACGACGACTCAGTCAAAAGAAGGGCACTTCCGCGCAAGCTACGTCTGCGTGATCGGATCAAGCAACGGATGAAAGGGGCGCTGGCGGGAATGTGATGGATGGCCTATCTTCGCCCCATGAGCACTGATCCCCGATTCATTCACCTGCGCGTCCATACCGAATATTCCCTTCTGGAAGGAGCGGTTACGGTCAAAAAACTGTCTGGTCTTTGTGAGGCCGCGGGCATGCCCGCTGTTGCGGTCACGGACACCAATAATAACTTCTGCGCGTTGGAGTTTTCGGAATACGCCAAGGGCGCGGGGGTGCAGCCGATCCTCGGGATCCAGATCGCCGTGGCTTACATGGCACCCGCCGTCGGGGAACGGCCCAAGCCACCTGCACCGATCGTTCTGCTGGCCCAATCCGAGGCCGGCTATATGAACCTGATGAAGCTGAACAGCGCACTTTATTTCAAGCGCGACGGAGAGCTGCCTCGGGTTACGTTGGATGAGCTGGAACTGCATTCCGAAGACCTGATCTGTCTGACTGGCGGGGCCGATGGTCCTGTGGGGATGTTGTTGCAGGCAGGTCAGCGTCCCGCCGCCGAGGCGCTGATGCAGCGGCTGGCCAAGATTTACGGCGACCGCCTTTATGTGGAATTGCAGCGCCATCCTGCCGAGGATGGCTTGCCCCAGAACGAACGCCAGACCGAGCGCGGCTTTGTGGAAATGGCTTATGCCATGGACCTGCCCTTGGTGGCGACCAATGACGTCTATTTCCCCAAACCCGAAATCTATGAGGCCCATGACGCGCTGATCTGTATCGCCGAAGGGACCTATGTAGACCAAGCGGACCCGCGCCGCCGCCTGACCCGCGAACATTACTTCAAGTCTCCGCAAGAGATGGCGACCCTCTTCGCCGATCTGCCCGAGGCACTGGAAAATACCGTCGAGATCGCCAAGCGCTGCGCTTACAAGGCCGAAAAGCGGGCACCGATCCTGCCGAAATTCGCCGACGATGAGGTCGAGGAACTGCGCCGTCAGGCGTGGGAAGGTCTGGACCAGCGTCTGGCCGTGATCGAAGCTGTTGCGCCACGGAAAGAATACGAAGAACGCCTGAAGTTCGAGTTAGACATCATCGAAGGCATGGGTTTCCCCGGTTACTTCCTGATCGTTGCGGACTTTATCAAATGGGCCAAGGACCACGATATTCCTGTGGGTCCGGGCCGTGGTTCGGGTGCAGGCTCGCTGGTTGCTTACGTGCTGACCATTACCGACCTTGATCCATTGCGTTACAGCCTGCTATTCGAACGCTTTCTGAACCCGGAACGGGTGTCGATGCCTGACTTCGACATCGACTTCTGTATGGATCGCCGCGAAGAGGTGATCCAATACGTGCAAGAGAAATACGGTCGGGACAAGGTGGCGCAGATCATCACTTTCGGTGCGTTGCTGTCCAAGGCCGCTGTGCGTGACGTAGGCCGCGTGCTGCAAATGCCTTACGGTCAGGTGGACCGCCTGTCCAAGATGATCCCTGTCGAAGGGGTAAAGCCGGTCTCGATCAAACAGGCCCTGCTGGATGAGCCGCGCCTGCGCGAAGAGGCCCGCAACGAAGAGGTGGTGGATCGCCTTCTGACCTATGGCCAGCAGATCGAAGGCCTGCTGCGCAACGCCTCGACCCACGCAGCAGGTGTGGTGATCGGGGACCGTCCTCTGGATGAACTGGTGCCGCTCTATCAGGATCCGCGCTCGGACATGCCCGCGACCCAGTTCAACATGAAATGGGTGGAACAGGCCGGTCTGGTGAAGTTCGACTTTCTGGGTCTGAAGACCCTGACCGTCATCCAGAACGCCATGAACCTGATCCACAAAGGGGGCCGTGATCTGCATGTGGCCCCCGACGGGACGGAATTATACGTGCCCGCCGAAGGGGCCAAGAACCAGATCAACGCCATCCCGCTGGACGATGAGCGGACCTACAAGCTTTACGCCGATGCGAAGACGGTCGCCGTGTTCCAGGTGGAAAGCTCGGGCATGATGGACGCGCTCAAGCGCATGAAGCCCACCTGTATCGAAGACATCGTTGCGCTGGTGGCCCTTTACCGTCCCGGCCCGATGGAGAACATCCCCGTCTACTGTGAGGTCAAGCACGGCCTGCGCAAGCTGGAATCCATCCACCCCACCATTGACCACATTCTGGCCGAGACCCAGGGCATCATCGTTTATCAGGAGCAGGTGATGCAGATCGCTCAGGTCATGGCGGGTTATAGCCTTGGCGGCGCGGACCTTCTGCGCCGTGCAATGGGTAAAAAGATCAAAGAGGCGATGGACGCCGAACGCCCCAAGTTTACCGAAGGGTCAAAGAAGAACGGCGTTGATGAGAAGAAAGCTGGCGAGGTTTTCGACCTGCTGGAAAAATTCGCCAACTACGGCTTTAACAAATCCCACGCGGCGGCCTATGCGGTGGTGTCGTACCAGACCGCTTGGCTAAAGGCGAACCATCCGGTCGAGTTCATGGCAGGCGTCATGAACTGCGACTCGCACCTGACGGAAAAGCTGGCCGTTTACGCCGATGAAGTCCGCAAGGCCAAAGAAAAGGGCGGTCTGGGGATCGAGATCGTGCCGCCATGCGTCAACCGCTCGATGGCGACCTTCGATGTGGGCGAGGGCAAGCTAATCTATGCGCTGGGCGCGCTGAAGAACGTGGGCGCAGATGCGATGCGGCTGATCGAAGAGGCACGGGACGGCAAGCCCTTCAGCACCATCTACGACTTTGCCCGCCGCTGTGATCTGAAACGTATCGGCAAACGACCACTGGAAATGCTGGCGCGGGCAGGGGCCTTTGACCAGCTGGATGGCAACCGAGCGCGGGTCTTTGACAGTCTGGAACAACTGGTCGCCTATTCCTCGGCGATCCATGAACAGCGTGCCTCCAATCAGGTCTCGCTTTTCGGGGATGCCGGCGATGACCTGCCGGAGCCGCGCCTTGCCAACCGCAACGACTGGCTACCGGCAGAGCGTCTGGCCGAGGAATTCAAAGCGATCGGTTTCTACCTGTCAGGTCACCCGCTGGATGATTACCGCGGCGTGCTGAAACGGAAAAAGGTCATGACCTTGGATGAGCTGTCCAAAAAGGTCCACGACGGCCCCCAGATCGCAAAGCTGGCAGGTGTTGTCGCCAGCCGACAAGAACGCAAATCCGCCAAAGGCAATCGCTTCGCCTTTGTGCAGCTGAGCGATCCGACTGGTCAGTACGAGGTGACGCTCTTCTCTGAAACACTCGAAAAATCGCGTGAGTTTCTAGATAGTGGCACCAACGTAGTCGTCACGGTCGAGGCGACATTGGAAAGCGAACAGCTCAAGCTGCTTGCCCGCGGTGTGGCTCCTCTGGACACGATTGCGGCTGATGTGACCGGCAATAGCGGCCTCGAGATTTTCCTGCGCGAGGCCGAAGCTGTCCCCGCGATTAGTGAATTGCTCGAGTCGCTGAAGTCCAAGGGAAAGCGCATGGCTGAAGGGCATATCTTCGTGAACCTCATCGGCGTCGACATCGATGGCGCACCACATGAAGTTCGAATCTATCTCGGGGCCAACTTCGCGATCTCGCCACAAGTGATGGGCGCGCTGAAAAGCATGAATGGCATCTGGGATGTGCAGGAACTGGATGACGACAGCGTGTCTGAGTACCTGCGCCACTATGAAAACGTGGCGCGGCAAGCCGCATAATAGGGACTGGCGGCGCCTTTGGTCTGCTTCGGCAGTGAGTATTTATGCAATAAAGAAGTTGGCTTCCTTATTGTTTAAATACTCATAGCGTTTCCCTCTGCCTTAGTAGTGCGGTGGACGTTCGTCGCCGACAATCTCCGCGATTCCCGCGTCGCGTTCGCGCTGGGCTTCCCGTTCCATCAGCATCGCCACGCGGCGCGTTAGGGTCGCGATTTCGTTTGATTGGCGTGCAATGACGTCCGATAGCTCGTCTTGGGTGCGCAAGAGGTCTGCAACGTGCATCTCGAGCCGTTCAATTCGATCGTCCATGGGTCTTGAATCCTGACATTCCAAGTGGATTGGCGTCTCGCCGTGCTTGCCCCCGCGCCGATCAGAGGCTACACCGCGCCGCGAAAAGACCCCTTATCAGGAGCGTTCCCATGGCAAAAGTCAAGAAACAGCCCCGGCCCAAGGCCGAAACCCCGAAAGGCTTTCGTGACTATTTCGGCCATGAGGTGACCGAGCGTCAGGAAATGCTGCGGCAGATCGCCGAGGTTTACAGCCGCTATGGGTTTGACGCGCTTGAGACCAGCGCGGTCGAGACTGTTGAGGCGCTGGGGAAATTCTTGCCGGACGTGGATCGCCCGAATGAAGGTGTTTTCGGTTGGGAAGAGGAAGACAGCGGCTGGGTGGCTTTGCGCTATGACATGACGGCGCCTCTGGCCCGTGTCTATGCCCAGTTCCGGAACGATCTGCCGACCCCTTATCGCCGTTACGCGATGGGGCCAGTCTGGCGCAACGAAAAGCCCGGTCCGGGCCGATTCCGTCAGTTCTATCAGTGTGATGCGGATACTGTTGGTGCGCCTAGCGTTGCAGCGGATGCCGAGATTTGCGCGATGCTGTCTGACACGCTGGAACGTGTGGGTATCCCCCGCGGCGATTACATTGTGCGGATCAACAATCGCAAAGTTCTGAACGGTGTGATGGAAGTTGCTGGCGTTCTGGATCCCAGCGATGAGAGCAAGTTTGAAGAAGAGCGCGGCATTGTTCTGCGCGCCATCGACAAACTGGACCGTCTGGGTGAAGACGGCGTGCGCGCCTTGCTTGGCGAAGGTCGCAAGGATGACAGTGGCGATTTCACCAAAGGCGCGGGTCTTGCGGCAGAGCAGGCCGTAAAGATCATGCGTTTTGTCGGTGCAAAGGAAAAGATCTCATCTGCCTACGCCGATTTCATGCTCCGCTTGGAAGACGCGCGAGCGGCAAATTCTTCCGATGATCTGGAGCCAGAAGCTCAGAATCTATTACACTTGGTAGACGATTGCGACGTAGGAGAACCCAGTTGGAACGATTACGCTGTATCGGTCTTGCGTGAAATTGTTGAGACCTCTGAAATTGGCTCTGAGGGCGTGGATGAGCTGGAAGAGATCGCGAACCTCTTGGATGCGCAGGGCTATGGCTCTGACCGGATCATCATTGATCCTTCGGTGGTTCGTGGTCTGGGCTACTACACTGGTCCGGTTTATGAGGCCGAACTGACCTTCGAGATTTTCGATGAAAAGGGCCGTAAGCGGCAGTTCGGTTCGGTCGCCGGTGGCGGGCGTTATGACGATCTGGTCAAGCGTTTTACCGGTCAGGTCGTGCCCGCGACGGGTGTCTCGATCGGGGTGGACCGTCTGCTGGCCGCGCTGCGGGCAAAGGGCCGGATCGGTCAGGAGAGCGCCCGTGGTCCTGTGGTCGTGACCGTGATGGATAAGGCCCGTATGGCCGATTACCAGCTGATGGTGCGTGAGTTGCGCGAGGCAGGCATTCGCGCCGAAGTCTATCTGGGAAACCCCAAGAACTTCGGCAACCAGCTGAAGTACGCGGACAAGCGCAACAGCCCTGTGGCCGTTATCGAAGGCGGGGATGAGGCCGAGCGCGGCGTTATCCAGATCAAGGACCTGATCCTTGGTGCCAAGCTGGCCGAAGAAGCGACGCTGGAAGAGTGGAAAGACCGCCCCTCGCAATACGAAGTGCCGCGCGGTGAATTGGTCGCTAAGGTGCGCGAAATTATGGATTTGTACTCATGATTGATCGTAGCGCTCCACGTAAACTGGCGGCAGAGCTGCGCAGCCGCTTTGAGGCTTTGGGCGCTGTGCCGGTTGAACCGCCGTTCCTGCTGCCCGCAGACACGCTGCTGGACCTCTATGGCGAAGACATCCGCGGGCGCGCCTATGTGACCTATGATCCCGCCCGCGGCGAGATGTTCATGCGTCCTGACTTCACCGTTCCTGTGGTTCAGATGCATATGGCCCAAGGGGCCGAGCCTGCCCGATATACCTATGCGGGCGAGGTCTTCCGCCGTCAGGAAGAAAACCCCGAGCGGGCGAATGAATACCTGCAGGTCGGCTACGAGATTTTCGATCGTACCAACCCTGTGGCCGCCGAGGCCGAGGTCTTCGGCCGTATCGCTGAGGTGCTGAAGCCTATGGGTCTGCGCGCAGTGATGGGCGATATCGGCCTGTTGCATGCTGCGGTTCAGGGACTGGAGACCACGGACAAGCGTAAGGCAGCGCTGCTGCGCCACATCTGGCATCCGCGCCGGTTCCGTGCGCTGTTGGACCGCTTTGCGGGCCGTGTGCCGTTGTCTGCGGCACGCAAGGCTCTGCTGGCGCAAGCGGACCCGATGGCCAATGCTGGTCCGTTGATCGGGCTGCGTAGCGAAGGTGAAATTCGGGACCGTCTGGCCGCGCTGAAAGCGGACGCCGAGGCGGCGCCTATAAGCGCCCACCAAGTGGAACTCATTGAGGCCTTGCTGGCCGTGCGGGAAACCGCGCCCTTCGCGCTAGAGCAGCTACGCGATCTGGCGGTGGATATGCCTTCGATCAGCAAAGCGGTTGAACGGTTGTCCGATCGGATTGATGCGCTGAAGGCTTTGGGCATCGACGTTGATACGCTGGAGTTCGAGGCCAACTATGGCCGGACCTCGATGGAATATTACGATGGCTTCGTGTTCGGATTTGTGGCGGCGGATCGTCCCGACTTGCCGCCTGTAGCTACGGGCGGGCGCTATGATGCGCTAACCGCGCAACTGGGGCAGGGCAGTGCAATCCCCGCCGTTGGCGGCGTAATCCGCCCCGGTCTGGTGCTGGATCTGGGAGGTCTGTCATGACGATCAAAATCGGTGTGCCCTCCAAAGGGCGTCTGATGGAAAAGACCTTTGACTGGTTTGCTGAACGGGGCGTGACCCTGTCGCGGACCGGATCGGACCGCGAATATGCGGGCAAGGTTGAAGGGATCGACGGTGTCGAACTGGTGCTGCTGTCCGCAGGGGAAATCCCGCGCGAACTGGCAGCGGGCCGCATCCATCTGGGTGTGACCGGACAGGACCTGATCCGCGAAAAGCTGAGCCAGTGGGAACAGCGTGTCGAAGAACTGGCCGAGCTTGGCTTTGGTCAGGCCGATCTGATCATCGCCGTGCCCCAGGTCTGGGTGGACGTGGATACGCTGGACGATCTGGATGCGGTGGCTGCGGCCTTCCGCGCCAAGCATGGCTTCCGCCTGCGGATCGCCACCAAGTACCACCGTCTGGTGCGGGAATACCTGCAACTTCATGGGGTGGCCGATTACCAGTTGGTGGACAGCCAAGGGGCGACCGAAGGCACCATCAAGAACCTCACCGCCGAGGCTGTGGCAGACATCACCAGTTCGGGTGAAACGCTGCGCGCCAACCATTTGAAGATCCTCTCGGATGCGCTGGTGCTGCGGTCGCAGGCAACCTTGTTCCGCGCCCGCGGTATCAAGCTGTCATCTGAAGAGCGCGATATCCGCGAGGCGCTGCTGCGCCAACTGAAGCTGCGCGGTTAAGCCTTAACCAAGGCTGCCGTTGCGCAAGCGGGTGAGCAGGTTGGTATACCCCTGCACCCCTTGCGCGCCGTTGATCAGGAAACGCTCGTCCAGAATGACCGAAGGCACGCTGCTGACGCCTGCCTCGGTCCATTCCTTCTCGGCGGCACGCACCTCTTTCACCCCGTCCTTGCTGGCTAGCATCGCTTTGGCGTCGGCCTTTGGCAGACCGGTCATGGCGGCGATCAGGGCCAGTGTCTCGTGGTCTGAAATATCGGCGCCCTCGGTGAAATAGGCCTCAAACAAGGCCATCTTTACGTCCTGAGCGCGTCCGTGGCTTTCGGCCCAGTGTATCAGGCGATGGGCGTCGAAGGTGTTCAGCATCCGCATGTCGTCGCCCCATTCGAAACGAATGCCTACCTCGCGCCCCAAGGCGCTGATGCGGTTGCGGGTGGTTTCGCTTTGGGCGGGGGTGGTGCCGTATTTTTCGGCCAGATGCTCGGAGAGGTCCTGACCACCGGCGGGCATCTTAGGGTTCAGCTCAAACGGATGCCAGTGAATGTCAGCTTTGGTTCCGGTCGCGGCCAGCGCCCGCTCTAGCTGGCGAAAGCCGATGTAGCACCATGGGCAAACCACATCAGAGATAATGTCGATACGTAGTGCGTCCATGGGGCCCTCGGGGATTTGCTGAAGTTCAAACATCCTGACGAGGTGCGAGGGTTGCCGCAAGACGATCTTATGTGCGTTAAACCACGCCTATCTCTGCCAAAGCCGCAGAGAGGCTGGCGGGCAGGGCGTCTTCATTCGCGCGGCTTGCGGCCAGATCCTTCGGGGCGTCTTTCTCGGTCAAATAGCGCCAGCCTTGGAATGGGCGGCGGGGCATGGCCTCGGTCCGGATGACCTCTGGGTCCAGCACGATGGCGCAGCGGCGCACGCCGTCGACGCTGATGACTTCATCCAGAGCCAGAATCTTTTGCCGCGCCAGAACGATTCCCTTGATCACCCAGAACAGAGAGCCACCGTCCAACAGTTGCTCTTCCTTCTTGGGCCACATGCGGGTGACGTGCCGGATTCGCCCATCCGGCCCGCGTGAGCGTGCATCCTGATGCCATTCGATCAGATCCTCGACGCTTTCGGCACCGACGCAAAGTTTTATCAGGTTGATAGGCTCGGCCATGGGGCTTCCTGTTTTGCGGGACATTCTAGACGAATAAGGCAGAGAGCCAAGTTGACTGTCTGGAGATGTCTTCTATCTAGCAGGCTGACGTGCGATGGGAAGGGGTGGAAAAGCCCATGTGATCGGTACTGTGGTGCTTGCAATGCGAGAGCGTGCAAAGCCGCCGACGATGTTCCTGCAATGTGTAAGGGGTGGTTGTCATTTGCCCTGCTGCCGAGCGCTGGAAAAAAGCGTTTAAGATCAGAAGGGCAGCGTGCCCGAGTGCCCCGAAACCCTGCTGAAGTAGCGTTTCACACGTACTGCGGGTATCGCAGGTTATCCACAACATATATGTGCATAACCCGATTTGCCGCATATATTTAGTGACAGATGGTCCAAAAATGGTAAATATGCGGTTGCCTGCAGAGAGAGGGTGCTATAGCTCCACAGGCCTGCGCGAACCCACGAATCCGAGGAAGAACATGACCCGCTTTGCTGCTCCGATTGCCGAACAAATTTGGGATATGAAGTACCGTCTGAAGAATGCGGATGGCACCCCCGAAGACAAGACCGTCGAAGACACATGGCGTCGTATCGCCCGCAGTCTGGCAGTGGTCGAAAAGGATCAGGCCAAGTGGGAAGAAAAGTTCTACGGCGCGCTGGAAGATTTCAAATTCCTGCCCGCAGGCCGCATCACCGCAGGCGCGGGCACCGGTCGCACGGTGACACTGTTCAACTGCTTTGTTATGGGCACGATCCCCGACAGCATGGCTGGCATCTTCGACATGCTGAAAGAGGCAGCCCTGACCATGCAGCAGGGCGGCGGCATCGGCTATGACTTCAGCACCATCCGTCCCCGGGGCGCGGACGTGAAGGGCGTCGCAGCGGATGCCTCGGGCCCGCTGTCGTTCATGGACGTCTGGGACGCCATGTGCCGCACCATCATGTCGGCTGGCAGCCGCCGTGGCGCGATGATGGCCACCATGCGCTGTGATCACCCCGATATCGAGGACTTCATTACCGCGAAGTCGGACTCGGCCCGTCTGCGCATGTTCAACGTCTCGGTTCTGATCAGCGACGCCTTCATGGAGGCCGTAAAGGCCGACGGTAGCTGGGATCTGCAGTTTGACGGCAAGATCTACCACACCGTTCAGGCCCGTGATCTGTGGAACAAGATCATGAAGTCGACCTACGACTATGCCGAGCCGGGCGTGATCTTTATCGACCGCATCAACCAGATGAACAACCTTGGCTACTGCGAGACCATCGCAGCCACCAACCCCTGCGGTGAACAGCCCCTGCCGCCCTATGGCGCATGCCTTCTGGGCTCGATCAACATGGCGCGTCTGGTGGACAACGCGTTTGAGGATGGCGCTGTCCTGAACGAAGAAAAGATGGCCGATCTGGTCGCCACCGCTGTGCGCATGATGGACAACGTTGTGGACGCCAGCCGCTTCCCGCTGGAAGCGCAGGCCCGCGAAGCCGAACAAAAGCGCCGCATCGGTCTGGGTGTCACCGGTCTGGCTGACGCGCTGCTGATGGTTGGCCTGAAATACGGCAGCGACGAGGCCGCCGCGCAGACCGATGCTTGGCTGAAGCTGATCGCCCGCGCGTCCTATCTTGCCTCGGTCGAACTGGCGAAAGAAAAGGGTGCCTTCCCGCTGTTTGACGCGGATGCCTACCTGAACAGCGGCAACATGCTGCAAATGGACGACGACGTCCGCGCCGAGATCAAAGAGCACGGCATTCGCAATGCTCTGCTGACCTCGATCGCACCCACTGGCACCATTTCGCTTTACGCGGGCAACGTCAGCTCTGGGATCGAGCCGGTCTTTGCTTATGCCTACAAGCGTAAGGTTCTGCAAAAAGACGGCAGCCGCACTGAAGAAGAAGTGGTGGATTACGCGGTCCAACTGTGGCGTGAAAAGAAGGGCGACACCGCGCTGCCCGACTATTTCGTGAACGCTCAGACGCTGGAGCCCTCTGCCCACGTCAAGATGCAGGCCGCTGCACAGAAGTGGATCGACAGTTCGATCTCCAAGACCATCAACTGCCCCGAAGACATCAGCTTTGATGACTTCAAAGACGTCTACATGCAGGCGTGGGATCAGGGCTGTAAGGGTTGTACCACCTACCGTCCGAACGATGTCACTGGCTCGGTTCTGTCGGTCAGCGAAGACAGCGACGCGGCCCCCGAGGCGGATGAAGGCGCAGATGTCGTTTACCTGTCCGAGCCGCTGGATCGTCCCCAGACGCTGGAAGGCAACACCTACAAGCTGAAGTGGCCCGATAGCGAGCACGCGATCTACCTGACTGTGAACGACATCATCGTCGGCGGCCGTCGCCGTCCGTTCGAGGTCTTCATCAACTCGAAAAACATGGAGCACTTTGCCTGGACCGTTGCGCTGACGCGCATGATCTCGGCTGTGTTCCGCCGTGGTGGTGACGTGAGCTTTGTGGTCGAAGAGCTGAAGGCCGTGTTCGACCCCCGTGGCGGCGCGTGGATCAAGGGCAAGTACATCCCCTCGATCCTTGCTGCGATCGGCGGCGCGCTAGAGACCCATCTGGTCTCGATCGGCTTCATGGAAGGCGAGGGCATGGGCCTGAAAAATGACCCCACCGCGAACCAGCAAGTTGTCAATCTGGACCAGCCTCGTGGAAAAGCCTGCCCTAGCTGCGGTCAGTTCGGCATGCGCATGGTCGAAGGTTGCATGACCTGTCCCAGCTGTGGCCACAGTAAGTGCGGCTGATTGGTGCGTTGGCGCTAGAGTCAGAAAAAGGAGAAGCGTGCGCAAAGAAAATTTAAGAGCGTGCGCAATTGCTTCAAGAAGGGTGCTTCTTTAAGTGAAACGCCCCGCAAGGCATTGATTTGAAAAGAAAATGGAGCGGAAATCCGCTCCATTTCATCATCTCCTATAGGTTGAGTCCGCTTGTGCCTGCGGAGGTCGTATTGATCTCGGGTCGGTGTCACTCACCCCTCACTGTCAGTTACCGCATGTCTTTTCCACAAATCACACCATAGGTTTTCCAAGAACTGATTTCCGTTTGAGTGGAAGCGAGCGCAAAGAGGCGGCGGGATTTTGCCCCGCGCCTCTTTGTCTTTAGAGAAATCAGTTGGTTAAGATAGGATGGGGTCGGTGTCTGCACGCAAGTAGACGTGCCCGAACGGACCTTCTCGTCCTCCCAGAGGTTCAATGCCGGCGTCGCGAAGCTGTCGAACCGACCTCTGCCACGTGGCGCCGTAGACTGGACTTGCCACGGATTTGTTCCGTTTCTTTGACTTGGTATTTTGCCGAAAAGGAGAACGGAAATGGCAAACGGACACAGCGAAGAATTCAAGC
>NZ_PVTQ01000025.1 GCF_003003355.1 Donghicola tyrosinivorans | reverse complement strand
CGTGACAATCTCTTCGGGCTTTGGTCGTTTGTTGGCCATCGATGGTCCTCCGTTTCCTAACTATAGGGGCGGACCAGTTCACTGGGGGAGGCTCAGTCGCAGCTGTCGCAATGGCAAACAAGACTGCAAGGATTATTTGGAGTGTAATGGTCTCGGATCGCCTCTACCAACAAGAGACACCGAGCAGAGCGTAACGACGAGTTGCAGAGGGTGAAAGTGACGTGATGGCAGACCGGTTTTGCCGGGGATCAACCAGACCCGCCTAGTTCCAAGCGCTGCTTTTTATGCGCGTTGCCATGATTGGGAGTTGATCCGCGGATTTCATCAGGGCCAGCGGCCGTCGGTCGCGAATAAGGGCCGAATACATGACCGCACCCAACCTGTCGAAATCAAGTCTAGAAAACCCTTGCAAACGGCGAGCGTCCATACATGGAACTGGTCCCCGCTTGCCGAAACGCAACTCGAGGCCGCCTGATGGCTACCATCACCCATGTCTGCACCCTCGATTACGTTGCCCAAAGGCTTGGCGAAGATCCCGAGCTGCTCGAAGCTATCGTCTGCAACGACGACAATTTGAGCTACGGCGCGATCATCAGCGTCTATATTGGCCCAGATGACACCATCACCGCCTTGACCGACGATGGCATCGATGAGCTAAAGGACATGCTCAGAGACGCGCGGAGCACACCCGAAACCTGGCACGACTTCCTCGACGACTTCGTCCATGACGCAGAACTAGTCGCCCGCATCAAGGCACAATCACCGCGGTAGCAACCGGTCGGTTACATCGCTACCCTATTAACGTGACAACTCCCCCACGGCCCTTGGGGTCGCGATGTCCGGTACGTCACCCTCGGCGATGGCCTCGTCCGCCATCACGTTTTCCCCTCAGCCAGACGGGTGCGCAAGGGCGGCGGCGAGTCCGGTCGCGTAGGCATGCCTTCGTTTTCGGCGGTCCGGATCGACTCTTCGTCCCGCGCTCCTCGGGCGGGCGTCTTCGAAGGCGGCGCAGCCAGGGTCGGATCGGACGTCCCAGACCGGGAATAGAGATGTCGCAGGTGCGCCTCGGAGACCCCGTCGGCCTTCATCACGAGCTGCACCATCGGATCAGCCAGCATTTCTTCAAGGAAGAAGTCGGACAACTCCCTGCCCGTCAGCTTGTCCCTGGCGCGTGCTTGGTCCAGATCGGCAAGGGAAACGGTGAGCGTCCTCGCAAGTCCAGGATGCGATGCCCGGGAATGAAGTTTCACTAGGACGGAGGCTTTCCAGGCTCCGGGATTCTTTTGATCCGGGGGTGAAACCAATTCCGTTTCGATCTCGTACTCTCCCGCCGGGAGCGTCTCGTCAAAGCCTGGAAGGGTGAACGGGCGGGAAAAAACCGCAACGGTCTTGCTCGTCAGTTCTTCCATTGGCGTGATCCTTTCCCTTGGTGCTGCGGGTGGCCCGCGCCCCGGTTCCGAACTGGGGGGCGTGGCCTTTGTACGCCTCAAGACGTCTTGGATTTCGCTGGTATGTCCTTGCCGGCAGGCTTGGACTCGTTCTCCTTGGCAGGAGTCTTAGCTATCTCCTCAGGCTTCGGATTCATTGCAGCCGCAGCCCGGGCAGTCAGGTCCTTGAAAGACATGTCATCGATCCTTTGATTGACCGACGGCAACTCCCCGTCCATGTCGGACCGGAACGCTTGGCGTCGGTATGATGTATATGGGGACTGGCGAACGGACTTACGATGTCCCGTCGCAAAAGAAACCAAGGTCAGGTCAACTCATCTGTCCAGACGTTGAATTGCGTCAGCGTATTCGGCCCGAATGTCTGGGTCAGAGGCACATCGGCGGCGTCCCGACCGCGCGCGATCAGGATCCTTCCCATGCGCGGGCTGTTGTTTCTTGGATCGAAGACCCACCAGCGGCCACCCAGAAAGACCTCCATCCAGGCTGCGAAATCGTCGGGGGCGTGAGGCTCCGGTTGACCGAATTCGCTCAAATAGCCGGTGCAGTAACGCGCCGGGATGTTCATGCAGCGGCAGAAGGCGATGGCGAGATGGGAGAAATCCCGGCAGACGCCCTGCCGACCGGCCAGCGTTTCGGACGCGGTTCTGGTCGCGCTCGCCTGCATGTAATCGAAGCGGACATGCCTGTGCACGAAATCGCAGATCGCCTGAACGCGTGCCCAGCCAGGCGGGGTATTCTCGAAGCGCCGCCATGCCTCTTCCGAAAGAAGATCGGTGTCGCAGTAACGACTGCCGAGAAGGTAGACCAAGGTTTCGAAGGGCAGGTCCTGAACGGCGTGCTGCGCGGCCTCGGTCGCTGACGGATCGGGCAATCCGGTGTCGCGAAAGATCCCGTCGGTGGACAGGGTGAAGTCCCCCGCCGGCGCCACCATCCGCGTGCACCAATTGCCGAACCCGTCGCGATAGCTTTCCAGCGGCACGCTCGGTTGCGTCACGAGATAGTCTGCACGCTCCAGATCGCCGAACCGCGAATAGTGCACATTCAGCATTGCAATGAGCGGCGTCGGCTGGGTCAGCTGGTAACGCAGGCGACAGCCTATCCGCAACCGCATGCCAGCCGTCTCGGCCGGGCGCGATCTGGGGGCATTATCGTCCAAGAACGCACGCCCCGTCAGAAAGTTGAAAGCTCCGGTCGCAACGCCAGCGGTTTCCGGATCGATCGAGATGGGCATTTGCGGGCAGGTCGATCGCCACACAGGCGTTGTCCACCGCCTCGAAACGCCGTTCGCACCGCCATCCCGGACCGTAGGACTCTTGATCCAGAAAGGCGTTTGCCGGAAGCGCCACGGGATCACAGCGGCCATCGATCTCGAAAACGCCCCTTTCGCAGGCCCATTCGGCACCATAGTCCGAATTTGTGAGGTAGCCGTTCTCGAGAACTGCAATCGGAATGCAGGCGCTCGCCGACGGTGTGAAACCGCGGTCGCATACCCACTCGGACCCCGACGTGTCTTCCGTGAGGTATCCATGTTCCGGAAGGACGATTGGCACGCATGTCTCACGATCCTGCCGATATCCGCGATCGCACTGCCAGTCGTGTCCCGTTGATCGCAAATAGGCATTCTCGGGGATGGGGATCGCCTCGCAGGACGCACCACTAATTTCTTCGTACCCGCGGCGACACGCCCAGCCTGAACCATATGTCCGCCCTGTAGCATAGGCGTTGTCGGGGATGTCGAGAGCCATGCATTCGGCACCCTCCACCCGAAAACCGAGATCGCAGTCCCAGCCCCCACCATAGTTCCGCGCCTCTGCGTTGTCTGGCATCGGTCCAGTGCCGTCTTGAGCAAAGACTGGGAAGGCCACAGACGCAATGATACCGGCCACGACAGCCAGCCTAGAGATCAGTCGTGCTAGCGAATTGTTGTTTTTCTTCTTGTCCTGTCTGATCGGCTTTTCCCTTGCAGGCCAAGCTTTGCCAGTCGCCGTTTTTTCCTTCAAAGAACCCAGGCAGTGTGTTCCAGTTTGGCTCCCGGGGCGGGTGAAGCGCGGTTGCGTATCCTCAAAATCGGGTCTTGGTGGCATGCCCTCGTTTTCTGCCGCCTGAATCGGGAAGTCTTGCGGAACTGTAAGGCGGGCGCGGTTGGTCATTTTTGGGACGACTTTATTAAAGCCGCAGCCGCAAGGGTATGTTCCTTCTGGTGGTAGTCGCCGCGGAACTTGCCATCGACCTCCACCTCCCAGATGCCGTTCCTTTCGCGCACCTGAACTCCACCGCGGTGCGGTGGCCAGTTCATGGAAGCCCCCTTTTCTCCTCTGCCTTTCGCCGACACGGGTTTCTTGTCGGTCAATTTCGACTCCTTTGCGATGGGCGCGCGCTCCTCTCCGAGGAGCATCACGGCGCGAATGAATTCTTCCGCATAATCATCGGCTTCGCGGTAGTCATGTTCATGCCGCGCCATGCGCATCGGCTCGACGAACCGTTCTCTCAGATGATCAATAAATCGCGGCTCGGTGCGGGCCATGAAGGCGATCAGGGCTTGAAGCACCTTTTCATGGGCGAGCACACGCCGTTCGAGATCGGTGGTCTCTGCGGCTGTCCTGGTTAGATGTTTGACTGATGTCATAGCGTATTGTCCTCCTCGCTGCGCGGTGCGACGTTGGATGTCGTGTCCTCGAGTGGGGGCAGGCAGGCCCTCGCCTCATCGCGATCCATCTCTTGCCATCCACCTACCAGCCAAGCGCAAATCGTGCGCTGACGCAGGTTAGGGGCACGGAAATTTAGTGGGTGTGTCTTGCTCAGAAGCGGAAAGAAACCGACCTCGGTGGTCCAGGTGTCATTGACGTGCTTCCCGCTTGATACCCTCTATTTATGCTTGAAACCTTCCACCATGAACCTAGCGGCCTGCTTCGACCTCCGTCTGTGTCAAGATTGGCGTCGCGGGGTCTTGCGCTGGTCGGGGCCTGCCGATTGACGCCACGCCACCGTCACCCGGGTCGCTACCCGGATCGCGGAGTGGGTCTGCCTCGCCCTGCATGCCGCGCAGGAACTGGAACAGATCGCTGTCCGTCGTCAGGACAAGCGTCGTGTCGTCCGAGATCATGTCGCCGTAGGCCTGCATGGTTCGGGTGAAATCGTAGAAGTCGACCGAAACGGCATCGAGATTGTAAGCACCCGCATAGATTGCTGCTGCTGCGGCATCGGCGGCACCGCGGATTTCCTCGACGGCGCGATAGGCTTCGGACTGGATCTTGTTCAGATCCCGCACCCTATTGCCTTGAATACGGGCCGCTTCACCGTTGCCTTCAGACAGGAAGCGTTCGGCGATCTGCCGGCGCTCCGAGATCATGCGGTCATAGATCTTGGGTCGCACGCTCTCATTGTAGTTTATGCGTTTGAAGCGGATATCGAGAAGCTCGATCCCGAAAACGCGCACCTTTTCCGCCGCCGCCTCGAAGATCTGCTGCTCGACCAGCGCCCGCCCCTTCGTGATGGGAACCAGTGCGCCAATGTCCTGCGCAAGCTCCTGATCAGTCAGAAGCGTGTCCCGAAGGGGTGTCCGGCCCCTGGTCGTACGCACGATCTCGATAAGTTCGTGCTTGGCGACCGCGTTCCGCGTCTCGCTGCCGAGGATATCATCGAGGCGCGACTGGGCGCTGCGTTCGTCGCGCAGGCGCAGAAAGTACTGCAGAGGATCGGTGATCTTCCAGCGCGCGAAGAGATCGACCGAGATATAGAGCTTGTCTTTGGTGGGCATGTCCGATGGCGAGCCGTCCCACTCCAGAACCCGGCTGTCGATCCGGTTAACCTCCTGAACAAAGGGGAGTTTCAACTTGAGACCCGCCTCGGTGATCGGCGCGCCGACCGGCTTGCCGAACTGGGTGATGATGGCCTGTTCGACCTCGCCGACCGTGTAGACGGCGGATGACGCTGCGACGACCCCGGCAACCGCGATTCCCGAGGCAATGAGCGAAAGGGTCTTCATCGTTGCTCTCCTGTCTGTCGATCAAGGTTCAAAAGCGGGAGGATGCTTGCCGTGGACCCGTCGACAATGATCTTGGAACCAATTCCCGGCAGAACATCCTGAAGGGTTTCGATGTAGATCCGGCGCCGGGTAACTTCGGGCGCCAGACGGTATTCCGTCAGGAGCGCCGTGAAGCGTGCCGCATCGCCCTCGGCTTCATTGATCCTCCTCAAGCGATAACCATCGGCTTCGCGGATCCGTTGGTCCTTTTCGCCTTCGGCTAAAGGTATGACGCGGTTGTATTCACGGCGGGCCTCGTTGATGATCCGCTCCTTCTCTTGTTGTGCCTGGTTGACCTCGTTGAACGAGGCTTGAACCGGCTGGGGCGGATTGATGTTCTTCAGCTGTACCTGATCGATGCTGATGCCCATCGCGTATTTGGTCGCGAGCGCCTGCATCTTCAGCAGGGCTTCGCTTTCGATTTCCTGGCGCCCGACGGTGATCACCTCGTCGACTGTGCGGTCTCCCACGACTTCGCGCATGACGGACTCCGAGACGTAACGCAGAGTCGCGCTCGGCTCACGCACCTCGAACAGAAATTTCCGAGGTTCGGAAATCCGGTACTGCACCACCCACTCCACGAGCGCGGCGTTTAGATCGCCAGTCACCATCTCGGTCTCGCGGCGACCGTCCGCCGGGCTCTGATAGGGATCGGAGGCACCCGGAGTCGTGAACCCGAACTCTTGTTTCAGCTGGCGCTTGACCGGGACCAACGTGGTCACGTCGATCCCGAACGGGATCTTGAAGTGCAGCCCCGGAGGGACCTCGGCCGCGTACTTCCCGAACCGTTGGACAATCGCAACGGAGTCGCTCGGCACCGTGTAATATGAGGACCCCGCCCCAAGCGCCGCAAGCGCAATGGCGGCCCCGATTGCAAGACGCTTCACCGGTGGCAGACCGCCCGGCAGGATGCCGTGCAGCCGATCCCGGCCCCGCCTGAGAATTGCGTCAACCTCAGGGGGAACGCGGGTCTGCTTGTTTTTCCAAGGTCCGCGATCTTCCGGTCCATTGCCATCAGAAGGCATCGCAAGCTCCTATCTCGGTTTTGGCACTCGGGGCGACGCGTGGCTCGCGCGTTTGACGGTGCGACCCGTTTTGCGCCATCACATCGTCGGCTCTGAACAGCATGACCTCAGAGGTCCAGTTCCTTCAGGCAGGCTTGCGCAATGTCTCGGTCTGGGGCATCGGTTCCTGGCATCGTCGCCCAGCCGGCTGTCATGAGAGCGTCGCGCTTCTGGTAGGTCGAGGCTGCCCGGATCGTTGCAAGCTTGTCCGCCCGAGCGGGGTCTGACCGCGCCATGGCGAGGCAGACCGGTACCATTGAGGCGACGACATCGTTACGAGACATCGCCACCGCGCGGTCATTCGAGGTGCCGCCGGTCACCCAGCCACCCCATGAAAATCCGACGACGCCGACAAAGACAGCACCGATCACAGCACCATAGATGCCGGGTTTGAGCCATTCGGGAGTATTCATTTCAAGTCCTCCTGCGGAGAAAGCGCCGCCTCGCTGTAATTGTTCGTTTCGGTCATGGCCGCATCCCGGCCTAGCGCCTCTTTCAGGTCGCTTTCAGAAATCGCCCGTAACTCTGTATGTCCAGCATGACCGCTCCTTCCGCGCACCGTCAGGTAGGTCGCCGTTCGTCTGTAGGCCTCGAAGCTCAGCCCCTGGAGAAGCTCTTCTTCGACGAGAACCTCATAGTCGCCCGCGGGCAAACCGTCTGGGTATCCCGGCAAGGTGAAGGCATTGGAAAACGTCACCGTCGATCTGGTCGACCGCATGTTCATCTCTGGTCTCCTCGATGTTGGCAGATCCGTCGCTCATCACTGTTGACGGCCCCTTGAAGTGCGGGACGGACCAGTCGAACGATTAGTGTCTTGTACTTCGGGATCGTTCGGCTGGCGCTGACGCATGTTAGTCCCGGGCACCGAACCGGTTGCGACCTCCCTGAGGGCCGTCGCCCGCACTGACCTGTGTAAGGGCGCGGGGACCGACCAGCGCGTAGTCTGTGGGAAACAGGAGTGATCTGCATTCCTGCAACCCTTGAAAGGAATGGCTATGACCGGCTCCAATGTACTCAACCCGCACCCACCCGAGTTCGAGCGATTTCTCTATGCGTCTGTTGGCGAGGACCGGAACGGCTTTGCCGTGACTGTGCTCTCCACGCTCGCGCGGCTTGGCCTCGATCCATGGAAAGAAACCGCTGAACTGGTCAAACTGGGGCGCGACGATGCGCGCGCACGCTTGGGAACGCTGCTTACTTGTTTTCGGGACGTACCCGCGCTCGCCAGCGATCACGGCAAGGTCGCACGAGACCTGAGTCAGTTGCTTCCCGAAGGCCAGACGTCAGGTAGCCTGAAGCGAGCTGCCTCGACGGTGACTGGCGACCGTCCGGGGACAAGCGGAGCGATCTGGGCGGTGCTCGCGATTGTCTTCCTTCTATTTCAGATGTTCATGGTTGACGGGTCGGGGTCAGGCGAATGACCGTATCAACCGCGACCGCGAGGAGACTGGCCCATGCGGCACACAAGTCCGGTAGGCTTTCTCCACACGAACAGGGCATACTCTGGGACATGGAGGAACAGTTCTGGACCAGCGGCACCGATAGTGCGCAGGCGACGACAGCGACCAACGCGGTGATGATTTTCCCCTATCCGCCCGGCATCCTCCAGGGTGACCAAATCTGGACCCAACTTCGGCAGAGAACCGGCTGGCGTTCCGTCGTCATGGCCGAACGGCGCGTGACGCGATGCGGCGATATCGCGATCCTCACTTATCGGGTCTCGGCTGAAAAAACCGACGTGCCGATCTACAAAGCGCTCTGCGCTTCAACGTACCTTGGCGATGACGACAAATGGCTAAGGATTTCCCATCAGCAAACGGCGGTGACTTGAAAGCCGACAAGGCAATCGACCCGCCACAGACGCCGGGACTAACCTGCGTCAGTGCGGCGAGGGCTGACATTGGCTAGGTAAGCCGTGCCCGCCGAATATTTGGTGGCGCATCTTTTTCCGAGTACCCGAGAAGCGTGTGGGCGTGCCGATCCCCAAAGGGTCGGCATGTCGGCGCGCTTCTTATTCTCGGAACGTCCAGGAAAGGACAATTCCAATGACTCCCGAACAGAACAAGACTGCCGAGAAGATGAAAACCGTGAAAGCCGCCTGGGACAAAGCGCCCTCTGGCCCGAAGAAGGATGCGGCGCTGAAGCACTTCCAGGCAGCCGAGAAGGCGCATACGGCGAAGAATGACGCCGAGGCCAACAAGGAACTCGATGCGGCGACCCACGCCCTCGCGTGAACGCCATCGTCTGAGGTTATAGCTGGGGTCGCCTGCCGAGCAACGGAGGGCGGCCCTCTTATTTCAGGAGCGGCCCGGTCTGGTCCAGATATGCCGGGTCGAACTCGGCAAGGTCCACCAGCCCGCCATAGTCGTGAAACGTGACATGGCCGTCCCGGAAGGTCACCAGTCCATTCTCGCGAAGCCGGCGCAAAACGCGGTTCACATGGACCGCACTCAACCCCAGCGTATCGGCGAGGTGGTACTGCGTCAGAGGGCAGTCGAATCCTTCCTTGCTGCCTATTCCGACCAGCGCAAGACTCGATCCCAGCTCCAGCAGGAAATGCGCCATGCGGGCCTCCGCATCACGCCGGCCGATCCCGACGAGATGTTCAACGACCATCGCCTCGTCACGCGACGCCGCCCAGAGGATGGCGGTCGCGAGGCGCGGCGTCCGTGCGAAGGCATCGAGAAGGTCGCTCGCCAGCACTTCGGCTGCCTCGATGTCGACGATGGGTTCGAAGCTGTGGTCTGAAGTGCGCAACAGGACGCTGCGCAATCCCAGAAAATCCCCTGGCACCTGGAAATCCACGATCTGCCGGGTTCCGTCGGCCTGCAGCTTGTAGGAGCAGACCCAACCCGACGACAGAATGTACGCGGCCTGAGCCGATTGGCCCTGATGCACCAAATCACGTCCCGCGACGAAGGAGCGGCGACGCTGGTGCAGTCGCTCAAGCACGGCCAGTTCGACCTCAGACAGAGCGACGAAGGCCGAGAGCTTGCGGGTCAAAGGGCTGTGTTCGGCTGATGCCATGGAGGCTCCTGGCGTGTCGCGACCCAAGAGCGGAAATCGACTCGGACACTGCTCTGGATCAGTCCAGCATAGAGCACTTCCTGCGAGAAGTACGGATGTATTTGAACCTCACCTTCCCGAGGGTTCACGATATCAAGGAAGGAAACCCGGATGTCCACCGCGAGCGAACATGCAGGTCAGGCCGCCCTGTCAATCTGCGAAGCGCTCCTGCTTGCCATGAACAATCTCGGATTGCTGCCGGAGCACGAGATTGTGGAGGTTCTTCGCGACGCCGCGGCGACCCATGAGAATGCCGTTGGCACCGAACTCGAAATAGAAAGCCACCGGGCCGTCGCCGAATTGATCAACGCGATCATCGCTGGCGGAAACTCGGTTCGACGCTCGTGATGCAATACCGCGGCGGTCTTGATCCGCAATCTCGAAGAATAGCCCCACCAGGTTGTCGCCGCCTTGCGCGCACCCAAGCCGGGCATTCGAACAAGGTACTTACGCCCGACAATCCTCGACAAGGAGCACGTCGATGTCATTCACTCCCCTCCACGACCGGGTGCTCGTTCGCCGCATTGAAGGCGACGAGACGACCAAGGGCGGCCTCATCATTCCCGATACTGCCAAGGAGAAGCCTCAAGAAGGCGAAGTTGTCTGCGTCGGTGCCGGGGGAAGGCGCGAGGACGGCGAGCGCATCCCGATGGATGTCAAAGCCGGCGACCGGATCCTGTTTGGAAAATGGTCCGGCTCAGAGATCAAACTCGATGGCGAAGACCTTCTGATCATGAAGGAGAGCGACATTCTCGGCGTGATCGCCTGAGCCCGAAATCTTTCACTGCAACCTCAGTCTCAGGAACCCACACCATGTCCGCCAAGGAAGTTCGCTTCAGTACCGACGCCCGCGACCGTATGCTGAAAGGCATCAACACGCTGGCAAATGCCGTCAAGATCACCCTTGGACCAAAGGGCCGGAACGTCATTCTCAATAAATCCTGGGGTGCGCCGCGCATCACCAAGGACGGTGTGACCGTCGCCAAGGAGATCGAGCTGTCGGACCATTTTGAGAATATGGGCGCCCAGATGGTCAAGGAGGTCGCGCAGCGCACGAACGACGAGGCCGGCGACGGAACCACCACGGCAACCGTACTCGCCCATGCGATTGTCCGGGAAGGCATGAAGTCGGTTGCGGCCGGCATGAACCCGATGGATCTCAAGCGCGGGATCGACAAAGCCGTCGCTGCAGTCGTGGCCGAGATCAAGACCATGTCCCGACCTGTGGGCGACAGTGACGAGATTGCCAAGGTCGGCGCCATTTCGGCCAATGGAGAAGTCGAGATCGGCCGGCAGATCGCCGACGCGATGGCGAAGGTCGGCAAGGAAGGCGTGATCACCGTCGAGGAAAACAAAGGGTTGGAGACCGAGACCGAAGTGGTCGAAGGCATGCAGTTCGACCGCGGCTATCTGAGCCCTTATTTCGTCACGAACGCTCAGAAAATGGTCGTCGAGCTGGATGACTGCGTCGTCCTGCTTCACGAAAAGAAGCTGACCGCTCTCATATCCATGGTACCGTTGCTGGAGGCTGTGATTCAGGCCGAGAAGCAACTTCTGATCGTGGCAGAGGATATCGAGGGCGAGGCGCTGGCGACGCTGGTCGTCAACAAGCTGCGCGGCGGATTGAAGGTGGCGGCCGTCAGGGCACCGGGCTTCGGGGATCGCCGCAAGGCGATGATGGAAGACATCGCCCTGCTGACGGGCGGTCAGGTGATTTCCGTGGAAATGGGCACCAAGCTGGAGAATGTCACCATGGACATGCTCGGGTCCGCCAGAAAAGTCACGATCACCAAGGATGACACGACCAACATTGACCGTGCCGGCGACAAAGGCGCGATCGCGGCGCGCGTGACGCAGATCCGGGCGCAGATCGAGGACACCACCTCGGACTACGACAAGGAGAAGCTGCAGGAACGGCTGGCCAAGCTTGCCGGCGGCATCGCCGTTATCCGGGTCGGCGGGGCAACCGAGATCGAGGTGAAGGAGCGCAAGGACCGCATCGACGATGCGCTCAATGCCACCCGTGCAGCAGGCCAGGAAGGTGTCGTGCCCGGCGGCGGCGTGGCCCTGATTCATGCCGGCAAGGTTCTGGCATCGCTGAAGGGCGAGAACGGCGATCAGGATGCCGGCATCAAGATCGTCCGGCGCGCGATCCAGGCACCGCTGCGCCAGATTGCCGAAAATGCCGGGGTCGACGGATCGGTCGTTGTTGGCAAGGTCATCGAGAACGACAGCCGGAGCTTCGGTTTCGACGCGCAAGCCGAGGAGTACGTCGACATGCTGAAGGCCGGCGTTATCGACCCGACGAAAGTCGTTCGGATCGCACTCGAAAACGCCGCGTCCATTGCCGGGCTATTGATCACGACCGAGGCGATGGTCGCGCAAACACCCAAGGAGGGCGGCGCCGGTAACGAAATGTCCGATATGGGTGGAATGGGCGGAATGATGTGAAGATCTGCGTCCCTTGGTCACGAGCCTCAGGACGCGAAACCAAATTCTTGAAGGACTTGAACACGGATCAATTCGTTAAGCAAATCCAGAACTAGGAGAAACTCAAATGACCAAAGGTGACAAACGACGTGGCAACCGTGAAGCGAAGAAGCCTAAGAAGGTGAAGGAAAAGGTCGTTGCAACAGCCGACTTCACGAAGGGCAAAACCTTGACCAATCTAGGCGAGCACAAGAAGAAATAGGCAGAGGGCCAAATGATTGGCCATCACTGAATACGGAGCCTGATGGCGGCGGGACACGACGCGCATAACACTTTGGCAGAGCTTCCGCTGCGCAAGGCTGCACCTATGAGACGAGAAGCACTGGAGATTTCTTTCATTCGCGGAGGCCCGGACGCTTGCCGCCTGAGCCGTACGCGACGCGGCTGAGGCGCCGGCAACTGCTTCTCGCGGTCAACGCATCCGCTTTGCGATGACAAAGGGATTGCCAAATTGTTTGCGGAGCGGTGATTGGTTAGGCGTTGGGTATGAATACACCATCCTCCATGCCGCGCCTGAAAGGCTACCGTTTCCCTCGTGAAATCGTTGCATATGCCGTCTGGGTCTATCATCGCTTCGCGCTCAGCACGGCGGATGTCGAGGATCTTCTCGCCGATCGGGGTGTGATGGTCAGCCGGGAAACGATCCGAAAATGGGTGAACCGCTTTGGCCGTCACTTTGCCGATTGCATCAGGCGCGACAGACCGGCCGCGGGCGACAAATGGCACTTGGATGAGGTCGTCATCCCAATCAACGGCAGAAAATACTGGCTCTGGCGGGCGGTCGACGCGAACGGCGACGTCCTTGATATTCTCGTTCAGCCACAGCGCAACGCCAATGCTGCAAGACGTTTTCTGGCAAGGCTGATCGACCGGTTCGGTGAACCCCGTGTCATCATCACGGACAAGTTGCGCAGTTATTTCAGGCCGATCCGGGACCTCGCACCGGGCGCAGATCATCGCGCACACAAGGGCTTGAACAACCGGATCGAAGCATCACACAGACCAACACGGAAACGCGAGAAGTTGATGGGGCGGTTTAAATCTCCCCGGCAGGCACAAAGATTTCTGGCTGCCCATGATCAGATCAACATCGTTTTTCGCCCACGACGCTATCAACTCTCCGCCGTCTCATACCGCCACGCAAGGTCCGATGCTTTCGACCTCTGGAGAGGTTATGCTGCCGAAATGACCGCCTGACAGGCAGAGGTCTCGCCTCTCTCAAACAGGTAAAAACAAGTTGGCAATCCCTGCCGCAAGGATGTGGAGTTAGGCCTACCACATGGATCATGACAGCTGCCCATATCAACGGGCCTTATTTGTCTTCCCCGATGAAGCGCAGCAGGTTAGCCTATGCTCCATCTCGCCCGCTACAAGCGCATGATGCCTTCAGCGGTTGGAAACGCATCGATAATAGATAGTTTTAGGTTGCACGGTAATGTTTTGTTTTTACGATATTTTTCACACAAACCACCATATAAATCCCCTAAAAACTCCACGTGTCACCCTGCAAGATGCCCTAGGATTTCTATGAAGAGGGTTTCCAGGGCATGTCTTCACTTTCGGATTTCCTGCCATGGGCAGGAGCGTTGTTTGTGCTTGTGGTTCTAGCAGGGGTAATCTCTGAAATCTGGAGCCACTGGAAAATATCAAAGATCAAAAAAGAAGCGGACTCTTTTCGAGATCCCTAGACGCTTCACCTCAGCCCCTGAGGTTTAAAAAGCTGAAAAAAATAAAAACCGACTGAAGCTCGCGCTACAGTCGGTGTTCATTCTGAAAGATCATTTTAAAAATAAGTACGCGGCATATAAAGCCCTGTGCGGATATGCTGCGATCCCTCACGTGACCGCCACCCATAACCACTCATAATTCTGGACAGCCACAATTTAAGAGACGCTTTCTAATAACACAAACTAACGAGACCCGAGGGGTAAGGAAAACCATACCTTTTGAACTTTTTTAGTTCATAAAACACCCTTAAAATACCCCGTTAGCAATCAATTTTGCAAAAATAAAAATGAAAGTTTTGCATAAAAAAGTGTCAAAAAAATTCGACATAATAATTTATTATTGAATATATTTTTCAAGACAATATTACGCCGATTTTATGCTATAAATGCAAAATATATATTGCAAAATTACCGCAAAAAGCGCCCCAGTTTTTGAAATCAATTCTTACATATTAAAATAATTCTTGCGCATTTATCGATCTATTCTAATCTGAAAATCGCGCAAAAATTCGCGCTTCCTCAACCGCAATTGCGAGTGCGCCCCCCAACATCGGGGGGCTTTTTTTATAAAAAAAGCCAGCGTCGAGACGCTGGCTCAGTCGCACTTTGGGATTTGGTAAAGGGATTGCACGACACATTCACAATTAAAGTTTAGAGCTATGATGCTATGAGGTCAAACTATCATATGGCTGCTCAACGCCCCGCAGCACCACAGGTATGCCTATCGGGTAAGATGCTTCATGTCATAGAAACTTCACTTGGCACGCCCATATTATTTCTATAATTCATGAAATATGAAAATAGAGTTTTCCGACCAGCTGTCCACCCTTGGCCACCCACTTCGCTTGGCAATCTTTCGATTGCTGATGCGTCGCTATCCAGACCGCGTGCCCGCAGGCGAAATTGCCTCCGCGCTTGGGATCAAGGCAAGCACTATGTCAACGTATCTGTCTGCGCTAGCACGCGATCAGTTAGTGGAAAAACAGCGGGTAGGCACATCTCTTCTCTACTCGATCAACATGACCACGGTGCAACACCTGTTCGGATACCTATTCAAAGATTGCTGCCGCGGCCGTCCCAACATCTGCATGCCATTCAGCACAGGAGCTGATCCGATGTCCGACCGTAAATACAACGTCCTGTTTATCTGCGTGGGGAATTCAGCACGATCCATCTTTGCAGAGTCGCTCCTGCGCGCAATCGCGAACGATCGGTTCAACGCATATTCGGCGGGCACCCGACCTGGATCACAGCTCAACCCATTTGCGCTGCAGGTCCTTATGGATAAAGGGCACGATATTTCAGCTCTACGCTCCAAGGACCTCTCTGAGTTTTCTCACATCGACGCACCCCACTTCGACTTTGTGTTCACAGTCTGCGACCAAGCCGCCAATGAAGAATGTCCTGCCTGGGAAGGACAGCCTGTCAGCGGTCATTGGGGAATGCCAGACCCAGTAAAAGTGGAAGGGACCAATGCCGAAAAGGCGCTGGCTTTTCAGCGAGCATACGGCGCGCTCAAAGCGCGGATCGAGAGCTTCGTAGCGTTGCCAATCGAGAGTCTAGACCGCATTTCTTTGCAAAAATCCGTAGATGACATTGGCCGCATCGGTCCAAATGACGGCACATGATATTCTGCGCGCGGAACGCGATTTAAACGCATGATAAACTGAAAATGGCCGCGCAAATTCTATGTCCAAGTCCCCGTAAAAAAGGGGGGATTACCCTCCTAGCGTCGCATGAGCAAGCCAGTCCTAGAGAGGTTTATGACATGAATTGGGGGCCACGATCGGCCTTGCTTGACCTCACTTCGATCACCCCGCCAGACATACCCAAAAGGCGCAGGCTGAAAAAGCTCCAACGTCACAGAACTTTTAATGCAACTACGGAGTTCGAAAAACGCATTGAATGCCTGAGTGGTGATATTTTGTGAAGATACTGATAGTGGAAGATGAAGCGATTATAGCGATGGACCTTGTAGATATCGTTGAAAGTGCAGGCCATTCAGTCGTCGGACCTGGGCACTCCGCCAAGATCGGTGAACAGCTCGCACAAACTGAAGCGATCGACTTTGCTCTTCTCGATATTAATCTCAGCCAGGGACAAACCTCTGAGAAAGTCGCCGCTATCCTTTCTGAGCGAGGAATTCCATTTGTGTTCCTGTCAGCCTATACGCGTGAGGCGATAAAATTCATTGGATCTCATGAGATCATGGCAAAGCCATATACAGAGGAGATGATCCTGCACCGTATTATGCGCGCCAGTTGTTAGTACGGCACGTGAGTTAAGGCCGTTCTGTCGCCGCTAAGGGAAGGCCATGGTCGACAAGATACGTTTCTATTTTCAGAAGGCGCTGTTCTTGCTGCAAAAGCAAATGCTCTATTCTCTTCAGCTGCACATTAAGTTCGGAAGACGATGACACATATGATGGGCGCTTATCCTCATACCCCTCTAAAGTCTGCAGCAGTTCTCGAATTGCCGAACCTGCATTCTTCGCTCGAGTACCCCCAATCATAAAGGCTGATTGCGTACGCCCGACAAGCTCTAACTCAACTGCTAGGGCTAAAAGGTCAGATCTGCCAAAAAGGTTGTCTGAGTTTTCTCTTTTATCTGCCATCTCATCACTCACGGGAATCTAGAGTATGCACCCACCATATCGCACGTCGATGCAGATTCACGTAAGATGATCTTTCGTCAATATAAGTGCGAAATGGATATTAAATTTAAATAACTTATCTAAAGAGTGTGTTCAAATGGCCATCTTCCTCAAAGAGGCTTTTCAAAGATCTGTCACAATGCAAACCCCTGAAATCTCTTCTCACCCCAATGATTTCACCAACGAATTTAAAATTCCACTTAAACCATAAATTGGTGACGCGATTCACTCGCCATTCAACCCCAGAAAACAAACCAAAAAAAATCCGAATAACGTTTCTAACGTCATTCGGATTTATCACTAAAAAACAGCAAATTCATACAAATTAAATATCCGCGATACGCTAATCCCATCGACAGTATCACAGCTATCGACGCTCCAGACTTAACCATCCGGACAATCACGTCATAAACTTTCGATAATACATACTTACAAATAAGTATGGTATGGAAAACCTTACCTTCTGAGATATGATGGGGCTCACACATGCCCAAAAGAGATACGCGACATCGCTTAATATCTCCCACTGAGAGTCAATGACGCTGAGACCTGATCGCAAACAAGATGTATTGTTTAATCTTTAAATAAAAACTGCCAATACAGATAAGGCTTCTACGAACCCTCATGTATCAAAGTGATATCCAAGAAGAATTCAAGAATTTGAAATACAGAATATTTATTTTTCTAGCTTTAAGTAAGCCCCTTGTAGATATGCCTAAAAAATAGGCACATGATCTGGGAGGGGACTGTTGCATTGATCGCCATTCAAACACCACCGCTTCCCGCGCGATATCGTTCTTTGCACCGTTCGCTGGCACCTGAGATTTCCGCTGTCCGACCAAGATGTCGTCGATCTGCTCGCGGAGCGAGGCATTGGAGTTGCTCGTTCGACCGTGTTTCGATGGCTTCAGAAGTTCGGCCCTGAACTGTGCAAACGAACAGAGAAACACCTGTGCCGTGCGAGCGTCGACTGGCATGTGGATGAAACCTACATCCGCGTCGGTGGCAATTGGCGCTCTCTCTGGCGCGCTGTCGATGCCAACGGCCAGATGGTCGACGTCCGGCTCACATCCCGGCGTGATACAAAAGCCGCCAAGTCCTTTCTGAACAAAGCTATTGAACGCGTTCGTTTACACCGGCCGGTGACCATCGTGACTGATAAGGCGCAAACCTTTCGGCGTGTCATTTGTGAAATCAATCAACGTTATGATCCGCGTTTCGACAGCATTCGGCACATTGATCAAAATTAGAGAAACAATCTGATTGAAAGCGATCATGCATCACTGAAACGGTTACGCGGATACCGCCAAAGTTTGCGATCCTTGCGATCAGCGAAGGCGACCCTGAGCGGAATAGAAACGATGCGAATCATCAAACGCGGTCACATCCACAACAAACAGCCAGGTGTCCTCGCGGAGATGCAGTTCATCGCGCAGCTGTTTGACGCCGCTTGATCCTATGGCATTCCACCGCATCGGTCCGTCCTCGGCAGATTAACGCAAAAGTCCCTCCAAAGGCTCTAAGTCCCGCTTCGCCTGATCTTCGCGACGACCGAAAATGAGCGCCACAATCTGTTGAGCCCGCCCTCTTCTAGCTTGTATTTGCAATGCCAAATCGCCGATGTTCGTGTCCAATTCCAACGTAGAGCACACCTACATATTTTGTAAAAAGTGGCCAGCGCCGCAGCGCTGGCCAGTATGCACCTTCTGGGGTTGGAAAAAGAAGGCGTAGTGCACTCACGTTACAAGCATAATTAGAGCGCAGACCGCCATCCACCTATCAATTAGGCGAATAGATATCATTGGTATTGCCTGAGCAGTCCTCTTTAAAGCCAAGGAAATTTCCATTTAAGATTATTTCGAAATTTCTTATTACACAAGAAGAACATTGGGCGCATCTCCGTCAAGCAAATATGGCTCCATTATACACCTTGATATCTTATTATAAGACATTTCGCGAAGTACGTAAAAACGGCGCCCAATCAATCAGGCGCCGCTTCACAACCTGTGTAGCCAAAACTTCTATTTCAGTCTAAGTTGAAACTGAAGCTTTCTGACTTCGCCTTATTAGTCTTGCGCTCCAATAAGGCGTCATTTGTAATCGCCGCGCTCACCGAATTTTCAGAACTCACCACTGAATTCCGGTCCAATTTCTTATCATTGGCCGTGTGATCTTTCCCAGTTGCGCCCGTCGTGTCGGCAGTTTTGAAGAATAGAACTGCATCCGCCAAAGCTTGCGCTTGACTAGACAGCTCTGTCGCAGCTGAAGACATCTCCTCCGAAGCTGCGCCATTCCCCTGAGTTACCACATCCAATTGTTGGATTGAGCGATTGATTTCGAAAGAACCTTCCGCAAGCTTATTCGACGAGGCGCTGATCTCGGAAATCAGGTGTGATGTGCGTTCAATATCTGGAACCAGTTCTGAGAGTACTTTGCCAGCCGCCACTGCGGACTCGACGGTACTTACGGAAAGCGCCGATATTTCAGCGGACGCCTTCTGGCTATTTTCAGCGAGCTTCCTCACTTCGGACGCCACAACTGCGAAACCACGGCCATGCTCGCCCGCACGAGCAGCTTCAACCGCTGCATTGAGTGCCAACAGGTCAGTTTGTCGAGCAATCTCTTGCACAATCATGATCCGCTCAGCGATCCGCTTCATGTCATTAACGGCAGCCGCGACAACCTTTCCTGACTCGGTCGCTCCGATTGCTGCCTTGCGAGCGATTTCATCGGTGAGTTTTGCATTATTCGAGGCAGTGGAAATGTTCGATGCCATTTCATCCACTGATGCCGATACACGCTCGGTAGTACCGGCTTGTTGCGCAGCGCCTGATGCCAAATCTTCTGATGTCGAAGCCATCTGATTTGCTCCAGCCGCTACGTGTCTAGCAGTCTCGCCGACCTGCACAACAATTTCTCTTAGTCGAACCACCATTTCGTTCTGAGCGCGAAGCAGATCCCCAATCTCATCGTTTCGCTTGAATACTGCAAGTTCGCTCAAATCGCCCTGTGCTACGCGCTTCGCAAGTGCCAAGGCCTTGCGCACTGCTCGGTTAAACGAAGTAATAATCATGAAGGCAGCGTAGACACCAAAAAGGGCCACGAGCGTCGCTGCGATAACAGAATAGTAAGTCACATTCAGCTTGGCAGTTTCCGCCTCATCCACAGAATTCATCATCGATCCGGAGAACTCAGCGCGCAATTGATCAACAAGGCTAAAAATTCGCATCGCAACGATCTTTGCATCGGTATGAAAAACTAAGTTAGCATTTGTGCCGTCCCCGGAAAGTTCAAAGGAAATAGATTTTTTATTCAGCTCATGAAGCTCAGTATGATCAAGCGCAATTTGTTCAAGTACTGTTTTGATTTCAACAGGCATACGCCCTGCAAGCGCGTTGATCTCATCAAGAAGCTCCGCACTGCGCTTATCAATTTGGTATTGCAGGCTCGGAATGCGCTCAGGATTGTCTTCATCTAACCCTATTAGAATTTCTGCAACCATCGAACGGATCGTCAACTCGTTTTCCGCAATTCCTTTCACAAACATCAAGTCTTGAGCATCAACGTGGACAATTTTTGCAAATTCACTGGTGACGCTATGAAACCGCTCGACCGACAGACCGATTACACCTCCCAATGTCAAAATTATGAAAGAAAATGTCAAAACTAGTTTTGATTTGATTGTGAAACGCATTTTCTCTCCTTCAGATCTTCGATCAACCACCGACAGATCTACAAATGCTCAGTTCATGGAGGCTGGTTAAATCTTCGGTTAGCTTGATGTACTTCTTCCACAGTCTATCCTAAGATGGCTATACGTCAGGGCTCCGGCCATGATTAGTCCAGTTAAACGAAGGATGTTAGGAGATATCCCAAATGGGCAATGCACTTCCGTTTGGCGACCCCGTGAGCACTTTCGTGTTGGATGTCACCGAATACTCGCTGAGCTAGGTGCGGTTCAACAGGGTCCACATCGATGGCCTGTACCCGAAAACTGCTCCTCCGCATGAGTTGCGGCTGTATGAGGGAAAATGACTGTACGCCGAAAGTACATTAAAAAAGACCCGCATTCGCGGGTCTTGCACTCGTAACTTAGGGAAAATTTTGCCCCACTACGTAGCGATAAATTTACTTTGAATGCAAAAAGTGGCAATAGGCAAAGCGGATTTTCGATGCGCCAGACGCAATCAGCTTGTTGTCGTATGTTGATTTTGCAAAACAGCGCTAACTTTATAAAAATTCAAGTTTCAGAATGTATCTTTTGAGCGCTCTGTGAAAGATATGATAAACAGAGGCTTACTTAAAAAAGTTGAAAAAGGGCATCAGAACAAAAGAGTAGTTTTGCATTTTTGAGATGCTGTAATCAAAAATGTATCGCGATAAATGCAAAGAGAGGTAAGGAATTCCCTACCATACACCTTTGCGAGTACTAACTATTAATAAATAATCTCGTGAGTGGTGGTGAGTCGGACATTAAGTGATTGTATATCGCTTGACTTTCCCGGAGATTGCGGCATCGCAGCTTTTGCAATTACAAATGTCGCAGCAATATTTTAAAGTGCGCCGGCTGAAGTGTATGCTTCAGCCGGTTTTCTTGTGCTATGAAAGTCGCCAGCATCTCTCCAGCAACAAACGAGATGAAATCAAGAAACAAAATACATCAACCTCAGACTCTGTATCCTTTATAGATATCTTAACACTTGAGCTCCCCAAGAGAAATAGAAGCAATATTGACGATTTTTTTATTTGCAACCATTAGCACAGATTCCATTACATATTTTTTTTATGTTAAAATGTCTGAATGATTTTTTTGATCTTTTGAAGCAACAATCACCAAAACTCCTTGCGCTTGGTTAAGCTCTACATTGTTTTTGATGAATACCCTGCCTGCCGTGTCTTGTAAGAGTTAGCTTCTTCCGCTCTACCAACACACGTTCCTTTCGGACGTAAACGAAAGTTGCGCAAATTTTTTAAAGCGTAAACACACACAACGGAATTCTATCACTAAGAGGGTTCGGCCTGCGGCAGAAGCTGAACAAACCACGGGAGGCTGCTCGGAACAACGAAATTGTTGAACGCCTACTTTGCCCGGTTGGGCACGATTGGACGATGCCCAATGTCAAAGGTCTAAGCCGTTAACGTTTCTTTTTATCCGTAGATCGAAGGATTTTCTGTGTGCTCGTCGAGAGGGTGGGCATCACGGTCGAGGGAAGAAGCGAGCGGTGCGCCCAAAAGCTACTTGCCCCATCTAGGGGTTTCCTTACCCAATCCTCTCGCTAGTTTCCCGTTGACGAAGTGAGGCTCGGTTCTTGTCGATTTCGCCTAACGCATCTGAAAGGGCCACGATGCCATCGCGGGTCGCGATGCCTTCTTCCCTTCAAATTATCGATGACATCGTAGCCCTTCTCCATTGGGTCTGCTGTACCCTGGGCGATCATGGTGCAGATGACAGCGACCCAATCCGCCTGGGAAAACGTCACATTGTGAGTGACCGTTGAGGCTGCGCTGCGTGGCGCGAATCTTCAACCGTCAAATTGCAGATCTCTAAGTCACCACCAATGTGTTCGACGGTTTGCCAGTGCCCGCCATTCCCATTCTGAAAGCCGCCGGATAAGTCTATCCGGGAAAGGAGGAGCTCAGCTATTGCCAGATCTGGGCAACATAGCTCTTACAGATGCTTTAATGAAATTTTATTAAGAATCGCTCAACGTCCTGAGGGAATATCATAGTCTGCGCTTTCTAGTGAGTAGGGTTTCCGAACCCAACATTCTGTCTTACACGCGAGCACCGGTCAATGTTGCGACGCATGGAAACCAACTACTGATTTCATTTACGAAATTAAGAATTTCTTAAAAAAATGTATCGCTCCACTGACTGAGAGAATTACATTTCCCTCTATTTCTCCGAGTAATGATGAGTGTTAACAAGCTATTTGTTGATTTAAGGAGCCATGAGGGGTATTTGATGAGGGTTGCAAATAAACGAGATTTTCATGGAAGATTCACACGCCAACATCTCATCAACGGGAGGCGTAGATCCCGAGTTGGCCGATCTGCATTCAGCTGCCATAGAGAAGATCGCCAAAGATCTTCCTCGGATCGTAATGCTTGTAGATGATGGCTGCTGGAATGACGCGCTTAGAATGACGCGTAACCTGCGTGGGATTTCTTCTCTATTCCGCTTTGACGATATCACAGAATCTTTGGAATCTCTTTTTCAGCCACTAGAAACTTGTGATTTTTCAGTTAAGAGTAAATTCGATCTGATCTTGCATCAGGTCGAGGAACGGCTATCTTTACTTTTAAGAAATCTTTAATTCTGTCTACCGTGACCCTCTGTTTTTCCTAAAGCTCTGGAATGGAATTTGTTAGCCTATAAAGTGTTGAGCAAAGCCTCGTCTGATTCCCGAAGGGTAGCACCGAAAGAGCTTTTTTGGAGTGAGCTATCGCTTTTTCATTGATACTTTTACTAACTGTATGCTGGATTGCTTCAGAAAGTTCATTGGGATTCTGTGGTTAGACGATAAAATGCAATCTCGCATCATGCCTCCTTTCCACCGTATTGATCTGCGCGATACCTTTGAAATCTCAGTATTTGGCAAGTATGATTTTCGGTAAGTACGATGTGAAGCATGCCTTTTCGTCCACGAAATTCAGAACTCGTCTAGTTGGTCAATAGTCCAACAAACACCAAAATGACGGTCACAAATATCCATTCTTTTGACTACATCTCTTACGTCGGATGTGGTTACCATGGCTATCTATTAATCACTCCTAATAACGAAAGATCAGATTACAAATACGCTCGCCAACATTCGATAGTTTAGAGGCATACTCTAGAATCGTGAAAGAAGTTCGATGGCAGAGACAAAAGAGAATAGTGACGACATTTTCGGAGAATCTGACCTTTTGGCCCTGGCCGTAGAGTTGGAGGTTACCGGTCGTATGCAATCGGCCCTCATAATAAGCAGCACTCGGGCAAAGAATGCTGGATCTGCTATACGCGATTTACTACAGTCTTTAGAGGTGCATAGGGACAAGCGGCCTTCATACGCGACAACGTCTTCCGAAATCAGCGTGCAACTGAAGAAGATTGAGCGGTTGCTGCTGCAGCAAGAACAGCGCCTTTTGAGAATCGAAAGCCATCTTGTTGACAGCGATCTTTCCACAATTGCGAGTAAACGTAACCGACCGGTTGCTACCGCGGTGATTGGGCCTTGATGCGGGCGACGAGTTCTGCGTCATCGACGAAGTCGTCAAGGAAGTCGTGCCAGGTTTCGGGTGTGCTCCGCGCGTCTCTGAGCATGTCCTTTAGCTCGTCGATGCCATCGTCGGTCAAGGCGGTGATGCTGTCATCAGTGCCCATGTAGACGCTGATGATCGCGCCGTAGCTCAAATTGTCGTCGTTGCAGACGATAGCTTCGAGAAGCTCGGGATCTTCACCAAGCATTTTGGCAACGTAATCGAGGGTGCTGACATGGGTGATGGTAGCCATCAGGCGGCCTCGGGTTGCGTTTCAGGAAGCGGGGACCAGTTCCATGGCAGCAGGTCATCAAGACGATTGATCTTGTGATCGTTGATACGGGCGAGGATGTCCGAGAGGTAGGCTTGTGGATCAAGGCCGTTCAGTTTGGCAGTCTCGATGACGGTCATAGCGCGGGCTAGGGTTTCTGCGCCTGTTTCCGCACCGGCAAAGAGCCAATTGCGTCGGCCAACCCCAATGGGTCTGAGGGCGCGCTCGGCCGGATTGTTGTCGATAGCCACGCGACCGTCCATCAGGAACAGGCTGAGAGATGCACGACGGCTAAGGCCGTAACGGAAAGCTTTGGCCAGATCGCTCTTGCCCGGGAGTGCGCAGAGCTGTTGCTCTGACCAGTCGAAGAACGCAGCAACATGGGTTGCGCTTTGGGCCTGCCTAGCTGCCAGACGGACCTCGGCAGGCTGGCCGTTAATGGCGCGCTCGATGTCATAGAGGGCACCGATCCGGTCCAGCGCCTCGCGGGCGATGGTGGATTTAGTCTTTTCCCAGACATCGTGGAAATCCCGCCGCCAATGGGCCCAACAGGACGCCTCTTGCAACCGTGCAGTGCCGCCCGGGTCCGGTTCATAGAGCTTGGCATAGCCCTTGTAGCCATCCGCCTGCAGTATGCCGCGGGTGTTGGCCAGATGGGTCTGGACGTGTTCTTCTTTCCAGTCCGGGGCAAATCTGTAGACAGCACCGGGCGGGGCAGAGCCGGACCAAGGGCGCTGATCGCGGACATAGGTCCAGATGCGCCCCTTCTTGACGCCTTTGCCAAGCCCCTTGTCTGCCCGGCCGCGGTCCAGAACGCGGATCGGCGTGTCGTCGGCATGAAGAAGATCGCTGGCCATGATATCGGCCTCGATCCGTTCGATGAGCGGGGCCAGAACCTTCATCGCCCGGCCACACCAGTCCACCAAGGTGCTGTCGGGGATATCTGCGCCCATGCGGGCAAAGATCTCGTGCTGGCGATAAAGCGGTAGGTGGTCGTCGTACTTCGAGACCAGAATATAGGCCAAGAGGCTCGCACCAGCCATGCTGCCCGGGATCGGGCGGCTGGGGGCTGGCACCTGGACCATGCGCTCGCACTGGCGGCAGGACTTCTTGGGACGGGCAATCTGCACGACCTTCAACTGGGCCGCGATCATGTCCAGCATCTCGCTGATGTCTTCACCGACGAAGCGCAGCTCCCCGCCGCAATCGGGGCAGCACCTGCCCGGATCAAGTTCACGCCGTTCCCGCGGCGTACTGTCCGAGACACGGGGGCGCCGACGGGATGGGCGCGGGTCGCTGTCATTGATGGGTTCGATCGGTCCGTCGTCCGGATCGGCTTGCGGTTCCAGACTGCCACCTTCGGACGCTGCAATCAGCAGATCCTCGAGCGCCAGTTCCAGCTGCATAATCTCGCGCTCGATCTTCTCGGAGGATTTGCCAAAGACCTGTTTCTTGAGCTTGGCGATGCGCAGCCGCAGGGTCTGGATCAGCTGGTCATGGGCGCGCAGCGTTGCCGACATCCGCGCATTCTCTGTCTGCAAAGCAGCGATCATCGCCTTCAAAAGCGCGGGATCATCAGGGAGAGTTGCGGGTGCATTCGACATGCACCTGACTACCATAGGGCGTTAATAATCGCCATAAAAACAAAGCGTTCCAAAGGGAATATTCAGCCAACGCGCGCCGGTGGCGCACCCCAATCAGGGCGCCGCCAGTCTATTCCCTCCCACAGCATCGCAAGCTGCGCCGAGGTCAACCGTACCGCTCCATCGCCCGAGTTTGGCCACGGGAAACGGCCACGTTCGAGGACTTTGTAATACAGGCAAAATCCCTGTCCGTCCCAAAAGAGCAGCTTCAACCTGTCGCCACGTCGCCCGCGGAAAGCAAAGACCGCGCCCCCTGTCGGCTTCTGACGCAGATGGTCCTGCGCAAGCGCGGCCAACCCGTCGATCCCCTTGCGCATATCGGTGATGCCGCAGGCCAGATATACCCGCACGCCGGTGCCAGGCCCGATCATGCGGCCTCCACAGTCTGGATCACCCGCATCAGTGAGGCCGGTTCGATCAAAGGATCAAAACGCAGGCAGCGGCCATTCGCCAATTGCAGTTCCACCAAAGAGCGGGGCAGCCGGCGATCCACATTCGGCTCAGCCGCAATGGGCAAAGCCTCTTGCAGCTCCAATTCGACAGGCAGGAACAAAGTATCACAAGCCGCTGACAGTAGCCCCTTCTTTCTAAGCTCGTGCCGCCATGTATAGATTTGCTGACGCGTGATGTCGTGGCGCTGCGCAACTTGCGTAACAGAGGCTCCGTCAACACCCACAGCCGTCACGATCGCAAGCTTGTCTTCATCACGCCACCGCCGACGCCGCTCGGCCCCAAGAATATCGCCCCGCATCGAAAACCTCGCATAAGACACGTCATTAACGACGTCGTTATGCACGTGTCTTAAACGATCAACCCAACTTCAGGCAGGCGGTGCCAATCGGGCGGTTACGAGTAAACCGTCTTAACTCACGTCTCGTTCTCACATTTTGCACGCACAAGGCAGTCAAGAATCATTTGTTCTGTATAGGGCTTTGACAGAATTTGATGATTTTTGGTGAACTTTACGGCGTCTGGTGAATAAGATGACAGAAAAACGAATGGTATCCCTCGCTCAGCAAGGCGAGCTGCGACTCTTTCAGTGGTCTGACCCCGACCAAGATTGATATCGAGAAGAGCGAAATCGATCTGTTCAAGTCGCGCGAGCTGTTCGCCAGTTGTGGCAGAGTGCCCAGGTCCAACTACAGCATGTCCAGCGCATTCAACGATGTCTACCAAGTCCATCGCAATAAGCGCTTCGTCCTCGACTATCAGAATATTCACCAAAAATCCCTATCACAGACACTAGATGCGCTTTTCGAACTCCGTAGTTGCATTTAAAGTTCCGTTACCTTGGAACTTTTTCAGCCTGTTTGCCTGAGCGTGCTTCAATGGGAGGGTGAAGTATCCTAGGTTTCCTACATTCTGTGTGAAACTCTGCCTTTGAGGTCTCCGCCCCATCACATCTTGCGGAAGATGCTTGGGCGGATTTGGAACATCTCGCGGTGTTCGACCACCATGGATTCCGAGTGACCCACCATCAGTGAGAACGGCGGTGAGAAAGTCGGCCACGTTAGCGGCGGGATGATCCTGCTGCGGGCGGCGTAAAAGTCGTCCACCTTGAAGTCTTTCTGTTTGCAGGGAGGCTGGGAGGATTTTCACTGTGGACTTGTATCGGAAGGTTAGGCTGGCCTGTGCCGAGGGCATGAGCCAGCGCGAAGCTGCGCGTCATTTCAACGTCTCGCGCGACACTGTAGCCAAGATGATGGCGTTCTCGACGCCGCCTGGATACCGCCGCACAGCGCCTGTGAAGCGTCCCAAGCTGGATGGCTTCACCGAGATCATCGACAACTGGCTTGAGGGGGACCGCGAGGTCCATCGCAAGCAGCGCCACACGGCGAAGCGCGTTTTTGAGCGGCTTCGCGACGAGCATGGGTTCACCGGCGGCTACACGATCGTGAAGGATTATATTCGCGAGCGCGAGCGGCGTGTCCGCGAGATGTTCGTGCCTTTGGCGCATCCACCCGGTCATGCGCAAGCTGACTTCGGTGAGGCGGTGGTCATCATAGACGGCGTGGAACAGAAGGCGCATTTCTTCTGCATGGATTTGCCGCACAGCGACGCCTGCTACGTGCGTGCATATCCGGCGGCGACGGCGGAAGCCTGGGTCGACGGCCACGTCCACGCCTTCGCCTTTTTCGGCAGGGTGCCGGTATCGGTTCTCTACGACAACGACCGCTGTCTGGTCGCAAAGATCCTATCTGACGGCACACGTCAGCGTGCCACGCTCTTCAGCGGGTTCCTGTCGCATTACCTGTTTCGCGATCGCTACGGTCGCCCCGGCAAGGGCAATGACAAAGGCAACGTGGAAGGGCTGGTCGGCTATTCCCGCCGCAACTTTATGGTGCCTGTCCCGCGATTCCCGAGTTGGGAGGCGTTCAACGCCTCCCTGGAAGAGCAGTGCCGCAGGCGACGGGCGGATGTCCTGCGGGGGCATTCGGAGACCATAGGAGACCGCCTCGCGCGAGATCTGGCCGCGATGATCGACATGCCGGCGGCGCCGTTTGAAGCCTGTGATCAGGCTACCGGGCGGGTCAGTTCCCAGGCCTTGGTGCGCTACAAGACCAACGATTACTCGGTGCCCGTGGCATACGGCCATCGCGACGTGTGGATCCGCGGGTATGTCGACAACGTCGTGATCGGCTGTGGAGGTGAAGTTATCGCTCGCCATCCGCGCTGCTACGATCGCGAGGACATGGTCTTCGACCCGGTCCACTACCTTCCGCTCATCGAGCGCAAGATCAATGCCCTGGATCAGGCGGCACCCTTGGCAGAATGGGACCTGCCACCGGAGTTCGCGACCCTACGCCGCCTGATGGAGGCGCGGATGCTCAAGGCTGGACGCCGGGAATATGTCCAGGTTCTGCGCCTGCTGGAGACATTCGACATCGACGACCTGCACGCGGCCATCAAACAGGCCTTGCGCCTTGGTGCTGTGGGCTTTGACGCAGTAAAGCATCTCGTGCTCTGCCAGGTCGAGAAGAGACCGCCCAAGCTCGACCTTGATATCTACCCTTACCTGCCGCGCGCCGAGGTCGGGACAACATCCACGGCAAGCTACATGTCGCTGCTGTCGGAGGATGCCGCATGACCGAGGCCCCAAAGATCCTGCTTGCCCACCATCTGAAGACATTGAAGCTGCCGACATTCTTGCGGGAATACGAGAAGGTTGCGCTTCAATGCGCTGCCGAGGGATTGGATCATGTGCAGTTCCTGGCGCGGCTGGTCGAGATGGAACTGATCGACCGTGAGCGGCGGATGATCGAACGGCGGATTAAAGCCGCCAAATTCCCGGCCACCAAGAGCCTGGACAGCTTCGACTTCAAGGCGATCCCCAAGCTGAACAAGATGCAGGTGTTGGAACTGGCTCGTTGCGAGTGGATCGACCGGCACGAGAACGTCATCGCTCTCGGCCCCAGTGGCACTGGCAAGACCCATGTCTCCTTGGCGCTCGGCCTCGCTGCATGCCAGAAGGGCATGTCGGTTGCCTTCACCACGGCGGCGGCGCTGGTCAACGAGATGATGGAGGCCCGCGACGAACGACGCCTGCTTCGTCTGCAAAAGCAGCTGGCCGCCGTCAAGCTCCTCATCATCGACGAGTTGGGCTTCGTGCCACTCTCCAAAACCGGTGCAGAACTCCTCTTCGAACTGATCTCGCAACGCTACGAGCGTGGGTCCACGATGATCACGAGCAACCTGCCGTTCGACGAGTGGACATCAACCTTTGGCACGGAACGCCTGACTGGCGCACTGCTTGACCGGCTGACCCACCACGTGAACATCCTCGAGATGAATGGCGAGAGCTACAGGCTCGCACAAAGCAGGGCCCGCACGGCCGAACCGAAAACACCCTAACGGCCTGTCACCCCAACGCAACGATCACTTACACTCAGCACTGTGCTACTTCGGGCGAGATTTTGGGGGCAGCTACGGCCGGGCTACGCCCGACCTCCGCTGCCCCCAAAATCATGGTCTCTACATGCCGCAAGCGCACCCCCATGACTGGCCTGATATTGCGCTGCCACGTGGCCGGATCTTACTCCGGCGTTGACAGCATCGCGAGACGCGGCATGCGCTTATCTGAAGTGCCCAATTCAACCATATACGCAACAGTTGGACAGGGAGCTTCCTGATGGTAATCGACGCGGGATTTGCGCCAAAATTCGAACTTTGAAAGCGCAACCGCTGTGTCGATCCCTTCTCGTGGGACGCGGAGTGCGAGCGTTTTTCCCTCCAAACGCGCAAATACTAGGCCGGAATCGAAACTGAATTGATGCCATTCTCCCTCTGAAGTAAGCGCCTTCTTCGCCTTTTGAAGGCGCTTACTTGCTCGGCCTGTCCCCGAGCAAAACGTAAACATTGCGGATGTGTGAAACGAAACCGATCCCAATCTCAGACTCCCAGAATAAACATTGCAATCTGAGAGTTCCGCGAACTGGTTAAGATATCGTTAAGAGTGCGCGCTCGTGGGAGCCAGCTGTAGATGAAATTCGCGCTGCAAAGGGTAGCGCGGTGCATTTGGTCAGCCATGCCTAGGAGTTGATCGCAAGATCTACAGACTGACAGGCGTTGCTGTCAGTGGCGTGAGAGTGAAAGCTGTCCAAATACCGGTCAGCCCTCAATAATTACTTGGTGAAACACGGGGTAATAGGCCCTCGCGTTCAGATTCACCCAAGGATCATTCTATCGTGATCTCCAATCTCTGGGAGTCCCCGGTGGAGCCCGGAATTTTGATGTAATAGGAACCGGGCTTGATTGCTATGAAGCCTATTTCCATTTCACCCGCTTCGTCAAACTCAATGGAATCAAGACCCAAGGGGCGGATCTCCAAGCCTTCGACGACAATCTCGTCGATCCAGATGGCGCGGAAGAACTCGGGGCCGACCAAGGCCAGTTCCTGACTGCCGTCGCCCTGAATTTCGAACTCATAATAGCTGCCCGATTTCAGCACCCAAGGGGCCTGTGTCAAAGGCATGCCGGCGCTCAGCTGGATGGGCTCTAGATCGTGTTTGTTCTTGGCGGACAAAAGGCCTGCCATGCCGAACTGTACGTCTTCATCATCGTCGTCGTCCGCCATCGCGGCGCAGGGCAGGAGCGCGGCGACCGCCAGCATGGTGATGAACTTTTTCATAAGGTCTCTCCCGTTAAGATGGTGTCTGGCCTCTGTCGGGCCGTTTTAATCGACAATCAGTTGGTGGGGCGGAAGGCGGCACCCCAAGGAAAGCGGCCGACCTTGATGGTCTTGAGCGCTTTGCGCTTTTCCACGTCGACGACGGTCACGTCGCCGGAAATCCCGTTGGTGGTGAAAAGGCGCGATTTGTCTGCGTTAAAGGCCATATGCCAGACACGGCGGCCCACAAGGATGTAATCCTCAACCTCATAAGTCTCGGCGTTCACCACGGCGATGTGGTTCGATGGGCCAAGGGCCACATAGGCAAACTTGTCCCCTTCACCCAGTTCAAAGCCCACCGGCTGGATGCGGTCGGGGTGGATGTCAGGCATCTCAAACCGGATTTTCGCCTTTTCGGTTTGGGTCGCCGTATCAAAGACCGAGATACTGCCGCCAATCTCGGCGCTGACCCACATTTCCGCGCCATCCTTGACGAATTCAGCGTGGCGGGGGCGGGAATCGACCAGCGTGTTGGCGAACAGCTCTTGGGTCTCAGTGTCGATCCAATGGGCCATGTTGGTGGTCTCGGAGGTCGTGATCGCGATCTTGCCATCGGGCGAGACCGCCATGCCTTCGGGCTCGATTCCCACGTCGATCTGGGCAACCACGGTGCGGCTTTCCACATCTACCACGGTGGTGATCGCGTCATCTTCGTTAGCGATGTAGAGGTGCTTGTTGTCGGGGTGCAGCACGAATTGCTCTGGGTCTTCGCCCGAGGGCAGATCATGCAAGATTTCGCCCGTCGCGGGGTCCATCACCTGCACCGCATCGCTGTCAGATGCGCAGATGTAGAGGTATTTGTAGTCGTGGCTTAAGGTGATGCCACGGGGCCGCTCGCCGGTCTCATAGGTGTGGGTGACCTCCATCGTTTCGATGTCGATCACGCTGACGGTGTCGTCCTTTTCGTTGGTCACCCAGATTTCGTCGGCCAGAACAGGCTGCGCGGTGATCGCTGCAAGCAGGGCAAGAGTGGATACACGCATGGTCATTCCTTGAAGGCTTAGCTGACATTCACCTTAAGCGAGGTTTGTGAGAACGGTCTTGGAAGAGTCTGAGGGTTCTCTGAGAAGTCATGAGACTATGGTCTGAGCATTTAAAAACGTGGTGGAGGTGTTTGGGTCGCCTCAAACAAATGAAGCCGCTGCAAAGAACAGGGAAGTCTTTGCAGCGGCTACGACGGCAGGGGAGTTTCGGGATGCACCGCCGTGGAGATTTGGTTGCGGTCCGAAAAGCAAAGGGTTGGCACACCGGAAAAGTGGCAGTCGTCTAGGGGAATGAAAGCTGCCCCTTTTGTGTCCGATGTCTCGTGATGCGCCTAGTGGACCCCGCTCATGGTCCGGCCTGTGCGCAAGAATGCCCCCTGCTTTTCAGAACTCACATACACAGCATAAGAGGGCTGTCTGAGAGCCGTCTTTGAGAAGTCTGAGAGCTTTGTGAGAACGGGCTTAGACCAAGGTCGTAGTCAGTCGTGCTCCGATAGGTCGAGCCGAAAGCCGAAGCCGCGCACGGTTGTAATCCCGACAGAACTTTCGGCGGCGCGCAATTTGCGGCGCAGATAGCTGATGTAGACATCGACCACATTGGTGGTGTGGCTTTCGTCATCCCCCCAGACCCGCTCAAGCAGGCTGTCGCGGGACAGGGCCTGCCCCCGTGCCACGGTGAGCGTGTGTAAAAGGGTGTATTCGCGCATTGTCAGTTCAAGCAGGGTTGTGCCGCAAAGGGCCTGCCGTTGTGCGGTGCGAATGCGTAGGTCGCCAAAGGTCAATTCATCCTGCGGGGTGTATCCGGTGTTGCGGCGGATCAGGGCCTCGATCCGTGCGATCATTTCGCCGGTCGAGAAGGGTTTGGTCATATAGTCATCGGCCCCCAGTCGCAGGCCGCGGATAATGTCGGCCTCGCTGTCGCGGCAGGTCAGGAACAGGATGGGCGTGGTCACGCCCCCTTCGCGCAGACGCTGGCAGATTTCAAAGCCGGAGAATGTGGGCAGCATGGCGTCAAGGATGATCGCCTTGTGATGGCCGCTGCTGGCACTCATCAGGCCGACCTCGCCGTCGGTGGCCAGAACCGGATTTTGCTGCGCCCCACGCAGGGCTTCGCAGATCAGTCCACCAAGCGAGGGATCATCTTCGACGACAAGGATACTCATGATTGGGTCTCGAAATATGGGGTGCGGGGCAGTGTGATGTCGAACTGAGCGCCGCGCGATGTTTCCTTGATTGCGATCCGGCCTTGGTGATCCAATGCGATCTGCTGTGCCATGGCCAGCCCGATCCCCGTTCCGCCCTGATAAAAGCTGGTGTCGCGGTCAAAGACCACGTTCCCTTGCGATACGCCCGGCCCCTGATCAACGATGCTGACGCGCACGCTTTTCTCGATGGTATCAATGCTGATGGACAGCGGTGCGTCCGGCCCTGCATAGCGTAGGCCATTTTCGATGATGGCGTCGAACATGCGGGTCAGCGCTTCGCGGTCGCCTTCGATCTCATAGGGGCCGTCGCCGTCGGTGGTCAGGGTGATATGCTCGCCTTGGGGCAGAGCGGACAACTCGGCCACGCGGTTGTCCAGCAGTTCGGTCAATTCAAGCAGTTGGTTCTTGCGCAGCAGTCGCCCATCATCCGAGCGGGACAATTGCAGCAGGTCCGAGACCCGCCGCGTGACTTGATCGATTGCCTCTAGCGCCGCCAGCCGTTTTGCGCCCCCATCGGGCAGGGCCTCGACCGAGCCACGGGCAATGGCCAGCGGGGTCTTCAGGCTGTGCCCCAGATCAGCCAGAAAGCGGCGGCGGGTCTCATCGATCTGCTTCAACTTTGAAGCGCTGAGTTGCAGGGCCGCTGTCCGGTTTTCCAGTTCCCGTTCGGTTGCCGCCTTTGCGTCAGACACAGACTTGATGTGGTTGGCGACCCGAGCCAAGGCAGGCGATAGGGGGTCGTGCGCGTCGGGTGGCGCAACGGTGCCTTGCTCTATCATTGCCATCAAGGCATGGTTGCGCCTGTTGTCAGCGTGTAGTCGTTGCCGTCTGGCCGTCACAAGGGCCGCGATGCCGGAAAGTGCCGCGAGGGTCAGCAGCAGGGAAAGCCGAAAGCCAATTGCTTTCTGGGCGCTGGAAATCCTGTCGGTGGCGGCGCGGATTTCGGCCCGCTCATCCAGCTGGATGTCGGAGACCATATGCGAAAGCGTGGTGCGTTCGACTTCCAGATGCTCAAGCAGCACGGTTGCATCCGTCATGATGTCTGCGGACTGGCGTACTTTGATCAGGCGCCGTGCGGCCACAAGTGTTTTGACGGTGGCATCGCGCAGGTGGGCCGGACGCATCAGTTCTGCGGCTTCTTCGGCACGCTCTTCGTCCTGAACAAAGCCGACTTCGGTCTCGGTCATCTGTTCCAGTGCGCCAAGGGCGTGCATGGCGTCCCGTTCGAACTGGCTAAGCGCTTCGGTCGCCTTGTCCACATCGGGCTCTAGAATGGCCTTCAGCAGCTCATTATGCAGACTGCCGCCAAGGGTCTCTAGCACCGCAACCTGCGCCGAGGCCTGAGTGATCCGCGCTGTCAGATGCTGTACCCGCTGGCCGTGCAGATAGGACAGGATCGCAGCGCAGGCGATGGACAGCGCCAGAACCGTTCGGAATACCCAAGTCATTCATGCGCCTCCATACAGAATTGTACCAATCACAGTAGTCATATCTGAGAGACAGTGCCTGAGCAAAATCTTCATGGTCATTGGTGCACAGACTTGATAATACCTTGCTCTTTTCTGACAGTTTACGCCGAAGCGTGGTGTAGCCTTCCCCTACCAAAGTCCAAGGCACTCCATGTGATGATCCTGCGCTGACGATTGTTCCGCTGCCGCAAAGAGTGCGAGGTATGTCGATGCTCACAATGCAGCATGTTCTCCACTGTAGGGTCGGTCATGTTAATATTTTTTCTTCAGGACCGAGCTTCAGTTGTGCAGTCAAGGTGTCCAGAAAAATGCCTGAAAAGGTGGATAATCGCGAAGTTTGTGGAAGTGAAATTGAAAGGTGATTGAGTGTTGGATGTCACCGAGAACTGACCCAACGGGGGTGCGGACAAAAACTTCACGCGAGCGAGTGCCGAACTTCCGCAGCAGGCAAAATGTCTTGTCGAGGAGAACGCTGAACGCCTTGAGACATTCTTTGATGCTCCTCGGGCTTCAACTGCATTTTACCACGGACCGCTTAGCACGTCCGGCGGGGCCTAAAGTCGGCCACAATCGCCGATAGTACTTCGTGCCTCTGCTTTAGCATCCACCGGTCGTCTCCTCACAGGAACGACTGATACTCGTCCATGAAAGTTGCAACCTGCAATAGGCCCTGCGCTTCTGACTTGTGAATCAAAGCCGCAACATCGAGCGCCGGGTTCTTGAAGCGCTCCCGCATGCGACGCAGGGCCAGAATGGCCTCTGAGGGATCCAGCTCGATTGTATCGGCGATGAAGTCGTCGGCGGAAATCGCCTGTATGGCGTGCGGGTCCAGAACTGCGGAAGGAAAGTCGGCAAGATTGTCCGTCACGATGACTGAAGCAGACGTCGCGATGGCCGCTGCCAGTACGTGGTTGTCGTTGGGGTCGGGCAACACGAGCTTGTCTTCGAACATCTCATAACCAGTCACCAGAGCATCTGGGAACGCCGCTTCGATTGCAGCCCTTTGCCGGGAACCATTGGTTTCGCCCTTGGTAATCTGGATGATTGCCTTCTGGGTCTCGTCAAGAATGCGACTGCTCCACCGAGGCCGGAACAAGCCGGCCTCGGCCAGGCTCAGGAGCATGTTTCTGCGAAGCGCTCCGCCCAGGACGCAGGCATCGAGGAGAGCCGTGAACCGATCAGCGTATCGGCTCATACAAGACCTTCTTCCGCATCCATTGCAGCAAGGTCACTCAAAGCATCAGAGCGAGACGCGTCACGCTTCTCCTTGTAGGCAAAGAGGTCATCGGCACGAACACGGCGATGACGGCCGGTCTTCGCAAACGGAATCTCGCCTTCCTCGAGAAGCTTTACCAGGAACGGGCGGGACACATTGAGAAGGTCCGCCGCCTGCTGCGTGGTCAGCTCTGACTCGACGGGGATCATCCGAAACCCGCGACCGCTCGACACAAGCCGCAGCACTTCGAGCAGCGAAGCCGTCAGGGCGGGCGCAAGCGTCACGGTGCGAACTTCGCCGCCTTCCAGGGCGAGCGACAGCTTTGTCGGTTCGCCTTCCTTGATCTGGGAGGCGACAATCGTTCTGAGTTTTTCGGCGTTCTTGATCTCGACCTCGTCGGGCAAACGATCAAAGAACGCCTCTTTTCTGAGGGCGTTCATCTTCTCTCTCCGGTTCTCTCGTCTCGTGTTGGATATAGGCTATCCCTCATTCGAAACAATCGCAACACTCGAAATATTCGAAATTCGCTAAGATCATGTAATTAGTTTACATGACGCGAGCACCGCATCGCTCTCATGAAGAACCGGCCACGCCCGCATCGACCAGCTGCTCCCGATCAGGAAGATCTATCAGGCTCTCCATCCCGAAGGCGACGAGGAACTGATCTGTGGTGACGAAGGTATAGGGCGCCCCGCGTCGAGGCGACCGTGGCCCGGTCCCGATCAGGCCGCGCGCATGCAGCCGGCCGATAAGGTCGCGGCTAATTTCCTTGCCGAAGATGTCCTTGAGCCCTTCGCGGGTTATTGGCTGGTGATAGACGATGGCCGCCAAAACCGCGACGTCGAATTCACTCAGATCGAGTAACTGGTCCCCGACATCCGCCGCCGCGCGGATCGCGGGCGCGTAGGCCGCCCGAGTCCGGAATATCCAGCCGCCGGCGACCTGAGGGGAGTGGGCAAAACCTGGGGGTGTTTGTCTATGATGGTGATTTCACAGGAGAGGAATTGCCATGGATGTGCGGATTATCGTCGAGACGACATTTGAGAACGGAACCACGAGGACGAGGCGACTGGGGCGGCATCGCAAAGTAATTCATGCTGCAAGGCTCCCAAAGGTCGCGACCCCGTCCATATGCGCTTTGCGAAAAAGAAAGAAACATTGATCTATCACAATCCTGAATCCGGCCGGTGCCATAGATTCAGAAATTGAATTGGACTGGGGCGGGCATAGTCTTCGATACTCTCAAACATGGAACCTATGCCTGCCCCTCTTTACCTAACCCGATCAGACCCAAGGCGGAACATGGCGCGTTTCTATGCGCTGTCCCTCGAGCCCACACTGTTTGGAGAGGTCTCTTTGATCCGAAACTGGGGTCGGATCGGTGCGCGTGGCCAGATACGATGCGAGACATTTGAGCAGCCTGAAGCTGCCGCCGCAGCGTTCGAGCATCTGCAGATACTGAAGCTGAGAAAGGGGTATCTCCCGAAAACAGCAATTCATGCGACCGCAAATGGTACTGAGTGTGACGATGTAGTTTACGCTGATGATTAAATCCCGCCGCAGTGCGGCGCTTTCGTTTCAGCGAGAGAATTTGCCACCTATCGCACATGTGACTCCGGCTTTGGCCTACGCGCTCCTATGAAACAATCAGACGGCATTATAAGTGGTGCCCGGCGACCAAACGGACCAAGGGCTTTAAGCCCTAGAGCCCTCCCAGAAGGCACGATGGGATATTTGACCCGCCCGGATCTGCACGCAGCTATCACATTGCTACATTGCGAGCGCATTTGCGGTCCCTTATTCTGGGAATATGGTTATCGGGCGCCCGAATAAGCGGGCGACATGGAGGCTGCAACCTCCACCCCGCCCTGACCACAACGTGTCAGTAGGAGACAACGTCATGGCTATGGCCTCCCTAAACGCATGCGCGAGCGTTCGCAATATCGCGCCCTCTCTTGGACATCCGGGATCAACACCTCCGCCTGAGGCAATCAGGCGGCATTTGCAGCCTTAATTGGACCCGCTCTGCGCGCTCGGCACAGGCCACTGCCCTCCGGCAGCGGTCCGTCCTGCTGCATCCAGCGATCTGACTTTCCCAAGCTATTTGGCCGTTCTGGCCGTGATCTCACTGACCTCAGATTCCGAGGAGGATACCCTATGCCCAAAGGCAACACACCAGCACCCGACTACATCATCCTGCCCGAAAGCGGCCTGCGCCTCTACCTGCCCCGCCGCAGCAGCCATGTTCCCGCAGAAGAATGGATCCCCTACACTGGCCCGATCCCGAAGGACTGGCACACCATCGCAGAGGCCAAAGGCTTCACCATTCACAGCCGCATTCGGGACAAGTTCCATCTATGCCTCCAGTGTCAGACCTGCGGCGCCCTCACTGCCCAGAAAGTCTACACGCTGCGTACTGCACAACCTGCCTGCGTTGCCTGCCAATGTCAGGCTCGCGAAGCCCTTGCGCAGGCGGCAGGTCTGTCCTTCCTGCACCGGGATCCTTCGAACCGCCACTATGGGATCTTTCGCGCCCCTTGCGGGCACAAGATTTCCCGACAGTTCACGTTTCTAGAGCGTATCGCCGCCGGCGAAGTCGCCCATCGCTGCGAATACTGCCTTGAGGATCGAGACCGCGCTGAGGCCCAAAGCATCGGCTGGAACCTTCTGTCCAGAGACCCCGATGACGCCAATTATCGAATCTACCAGCACGGCTGCGGCCATGTTCAGCGCGTCGCCCGCGCGAATATGCACTGGGGTCAGGTGGACTGTGCAGGCTGCGGGCAAAGCTGGACCTCGCGGCCGTCGAACATCTACCTGTTGCAACTGACGTGGCCCGATCAGGATCATCCGTGGATCAAACTCGGCTTCAGCAACCATCCCGAAAAGCGCTTCCGCCATCAGTTGGGCTTGTCGGAGGATGTAGATGTAGAACTGCTTCGGAACGTGCCGTTCGAGACCGGACATGAAGCCTGCTTCGTGGAGAAGAAACTGCACGCGACCTTGCGCGAAGCCCATCCCGATCAGGTGGTTCCCCGACAGGAGCTGGAAGACCGGATCAACGTGGTCTCCGAAGTCTACCGCCCAGATCGGCTGCAAACCATCCTCACTCTCTTTGATCGCGTCGTGACCAAAGAGGCCAGTTAAGACTTCCTCTCAAGGGTCGCGCGTTCACCCGCGCGGCCCTTTTGATTCTGGCATGCTGTGAAACGCTGTCCTGAGTTTGGCGAACCGACGCGATTTGACCGCGATCGCGCCGCCTTCCGAGACGCGCAAACACAGGTTTTTCCGAAATACGCCCCACCCAATTTACTGCCCACACCTGCGCCAAACGGCCTCTCGGGCGGTGCGCGTGGTGTCTTTTATCAAGAAGGCCGTCAGGGCCGCCGCGATAAAAGCAGGGGTGACGGTTTACCGTCGCCATACCCTGCTTGGCAGCGATTTACGGGTCGATGCGCATGTCGATCCGACGACTACCCTGAGTATACCTCTTCGTTGACCATATTCGAACCCTGTGGCGCCCGAAAATTTAACTGCTCCAGTAAACATCAGATTTTTCTAAGTTTTTCTGAGTTTTTTCGCTAATCGATTCTACACTCATGGAAAGTTGAATGCGAGTTCACCATGAGTAAAAGCACAGACATCACCCGCGCCAAAGAGGCGTTAGAGCATCTAAAGACACAGCCCCCCAAACGCGGCAGTCCGCTGATGGATCTTGTGCGTGAGCTTGTCGAAGACATCCGCACAATGATGCTAGAGGGGCATACTCTGACAGACATCGTGGCTGCCCTGAACGCAAACCGCGACGCAGATCAGCAGATCAACCTGCAGACCTTCCGGAACTATCTCCAGAAGGCCCGTGCTGAACAGGGTCTCGCGCCAGCGCAGCCCAAGCGCGCGCAGGGAGTGCAGACAAGCCCCGCAAAAACCAGCAGCAAATTTTTGCGAGCCGAGCCAAAGGCTCAGCCGCAATCCCGCCCTGACGCGCAAGAGGCGTGCCAGACTCAACCCGTGAAGAAAAGCCCTTGTGACATGAAAGGTGCAATATGAAGAGTGTAATTTTTATCCATGGTGACAAAGGAGGCGTGGGCAAGACCCAATGCGCCACGCGAACTGCGGCAGCTTTTGAAGCCGCGGGGCGACCGCTCACGCTTATCGACGGCGACTTCAAAAACCCAGGCCTTCACATGCTGTTTGAAGACCGCACCACATGCGCGGACCTACGGACGGCCGCGGGCATGGAAGAGATGCTCGAAACCATCGTCAGCAGTCCCGATGACGTGCTGATTGACCTGCCCGCTGGTGGGTCGGACGCAACCGCGAAGATGACCTCTGACGGGTCTGCCGAGGGCATGATCGATCTTGCATTCTTGCTAGATCAGATCGACGCCCGCGCGGTGATGCTCTTCGTGATCGACCAGAGCCGCGAAGTTCTTGCGGCGCTTCGCGACGAATTGGAGGTCTTCGCAGGCCACCAACCCGACTGGGTTGTGGTGCGGAACCATTTCCAAGACCGGCCCTTTACCCTCTTTGAAGAGAGCAGAACCAGACAAACCCTGTCGGAAATTGGCGGACAGGTCGCCGACATGACGCGCCTTGATCCTGCGGTGGTCGCGTTCATGGCCAATACCGGATGCAACCTGAACACCATTCACGACCACGCGGACGCCAGTCTGATCCCCAAGATGCGCGCTGCCTCTGCCTTGCGCAC
>NZ_PVTQ01000024.1 GCF_003003355.1 Donghicola tyrosinivorans | reverse complement strand
AACCACATTGACCCCATCATGAAGCAACGCACATAACTGAAAGGCGGGTCAAATCTTCATGACAATGCTGGGTCAGTTCTCGGTGACATCTAACAGGCGTGAGCCCCCGACTTCAATCCGGGACAGAACATTGTGGAAACGTCGAAGAGCGCTTGATATTGTGGTCTTGAGAGAGGCGCCAACAACATGTTCGACATATCGCAGCAAATGGAAGTGTTCCCGACGACGGTCGATCTCAAGCGGATCGACCCGTCTCTCAACATGCGGCGGTTCTACAGGATGAGCGTTCAGCCGGACCTCTTCGGCGGCGTGAGCTTGGTGCGGGAATGGGGTCGGATCGGCTACCGTGGCCAGATGCTGGTCGAGCAACAAGATGACGAGGGCAGGGCGGTGAACGCTTTGATGAAGCTGTCGGCGACGAAGAAGCGGCGGGGGTACCAGTCGTCATCCAAGATGTGATCCGCGCACCAGAAGACCGCTTTATGATTGCTCCAGCCCTAGCCGTTCGGTGTGCCTAGCTTCGGTTCTTGGAAAGTCCCGTGAGCGCAAAGTCACTTTTTCTTGCCGGACTGACCGCAATCGATTCAAATGACAGATACAAGATATAGGTAGCCTCGCATTCAGCTATCACACATTTGGAGGACGGATGTCAGACGATTTCATTCCATTGTCAGTGCAGGAATTCTCAGCGGATGCGCTTGCGACGGACCTTCGGCGGGACGCAGATTCCCTCAACTTCCCTTTGCTTGGCCTCTTTGGAGAGGTCGGGAGCCTTCTCTCTGAAGTGAAGAAGAAGCAGAGAGACCCGATCTCCTATCGCGCCTACGCGGCTGCGGTTACAGAAGAACTCGGCGACGTACTTTGGTACTTCAACCTGGTTGCTGCTAGGGCAGAAATCTCGTTCGCCGATATTGTCACCAACCTTGCCAGCGATAGCGAGAACTGGCTATCCGCAACCGGAGAGCCGCTCACCTTTGAGGCTTTGCAGCCGTCTGTACTGACCGCTGGACAGTCACCGTCACCGGCCTTTGAAGCAACCCTCATCGAGTTGGCGGCTGCAACCGGGCTTCTTATGGCCGATCAATCGAACAACGAGCTCCAAAGGGATCGCCGACGTCTCGGACCCCGACTTGTCGCGATTCTCGAGATACTCATTCGCGCGGCCAATGAAGCGGGCGTCACACTGGAAGCTGCGGCCATCAAGAATCGAGCGAAGACGACAGACCGATGGCCCATCCAGAAGGCATACCCGCCCTTCTTCGATGCAGACTTGCCCCCGGAAGAACAGCTGCCCAGGAACCTCAAGATCAACATATTTGAACGGGAGGTTGGTGGCAAACGCTACGTCTTCCAGACCTGCAACGGCCTCAACATCGGGGATCGACTGACGGACAACGCCATGACACCGGATGACTACAGGTTCCATGATGTCTTCCATTATGCCTACGTCGCTATCCTTGGCTGGTCGCCAGTCACTCGTTCCCTTTTTCGGTTGAAACGCAAGAGTCGGCCAAAGATCGACGAGGCCCAAGACGGAGCCCGCGCCGCATTGATCGAGGAGGGGATCGCGACCTGGATTTTCGGACAGGCCATGGAGATGGATTTCTTTCAAGACCTGAAGGCCGGGGAGTTGCCGTTCGACCTATTGAAGCAGGTCAGACAGTTCGTTCGCGGCTACGAAGCCGAGAACTGTCCGACCTGGCTGTGGGAAGAGGCCATCCTGCAAGGATACGCAGCATTTCGCTATCTGCGCGAACATCGCCGTGGAACTGTTATCCTAGATGCCGTAGAGCGGCGGCTAAACATCGAGCCGTTGACATGAACACTCCAGAATCCTTTGTCGAAGAACTTGCCGCTGTAGATTTGGTGAACACCTTTAATCCGTACAGCGACATCTGCCCAATTCACGATACCGTCGATGCTGCACGCGCTCGACGCGAGAACCTGAAGCGGTGTCTTGAGGCCGCGATGAATGCCCGTGCTGATACTATCTGGATAGCAAGGGACCTCGGGTACCGGGGGGGACGGCGTACCGGAGTACCCTTGACCGACGAAGCACATCTCACGGAAGCTGAACATCTGTTTGGCGGAATAACCCTTGCTCGGGCTACGACAGGACCGGCACTTGCCGAACGTACGGCGACAGTCACTTGGCAGCTTCTTTCGTCAATTGGCAGGCCAGTAATGCTGTGGAATGTGTTTCCGCTTCACCCGCACGCGCCAGATGATCCCATGACCAACCGCTCACATCGCAAAACGGAGCGTTCGGCGACTTGGCCATTTCTGTTGGCACTCCTGGAGATGCTTCAACCTAAACGCTTGGTGGCAATTGGGCGTGATGCGGGAGAAGCTCTAGCAGATTTGGACCTTCCTGTCTCTCAGGTCCGCCATCCGAGCTATGGTGGGCAAAGCGAGTTCATTGCTGGCATCGAGGCAATATACAATCTCTCAAGTTCGGCCCGGCGACCGGAAACGGCAACTCTGCCTTTCGCTGAGTTTGCCTAGGTATTGGCTTCAGACAGACTATCAATCTCGTCGAGGAGTGCTCGAAGCTCGCCGCGTGTTGTAGTCCCCCCGCAGGCTGATCGTGGCAGGTCGATTGTCGCATGTGACGACAGCACGGTCAGGGATCCAATCTTGAGTCCGGCTTCAGTGGCCACAAACGACATCAACTGGCCGAGACCAATCAAGTTTCCGAGTAGCTTTTCGACATAGTAGTGGTTCCGGTAGATCGCTGTGAGTGTGAGCGTCTCCGGATTCCCTGCCAACAGTTTGAAGCTGAGAAAACTGAGGCACTGTCCGCCGTAAGGTGAACGATCAACGTCGCGAGCAGGATCGAAAAGAGCAAGCTCAAATTTGTTCCTTGCCCTGACCGCCGGGTCCCTCATACGCGTGACGACGTCCCAAAGCGGATTGCCGGCCGGGGCACCGGGCCAATCGACCATCCGCTCGAAATAGTATCCTGACCATCTTTCGTTGCGTCGTACCGTAGGCAGAACTCGGTCGCGAAACCGGTTGAAGAATTCCGGGGCACCATATCTATGATAGAGTGCCTCAGGAAAGATCGTGTTGGCGATGGTCCGGACGGATTTGTCGTGCCGGAGCAAGAATTCATTGACGGCATTGACGCTCGCGTCGCTCAACTTTGCCCCGGCGGTCGGGTCATCGACTGACATCAGGACGTTGTGCGCCTCGTGTCCGGGTTCGCTATCAACGCAACGAACCGCTTCGCGCCAAGTTCTTACACAATCAGGCTGTGGCGGAATGGCCAGATACATCACATTCGTCCGTCAATATTGCCAAGGCATACATGTGCTTAGCCAGAAAATCCTCAGTTAGCCAAGCATACCCGCTCAAACCCCAGGTCGGTCCCCAGCTATTTCGCACCAGAATGACACGTTTCGTCGCCGCTTTCCCATGGCCGACCGCGATAACAGCATGTCGCGGCGTTGGAAAAACCTCGTCACCGGTGATTTGGTCGATGACTCCATCCGATGGCGGATTAAAGAAACTTCTCGTCAGGACTGAAAGAACAATAGCAGGGACGTTGGAATCCAACGCATCGCAAACTCGATCGACTTCGTGGCTGGTCTTCTGACTTTCGCGCCCAAATAAACTTCCGACGGATGATGGGGGGCGATAGTGCCTCAGGTCCGTGGGCAAACGCGGAATGTACGGCCATCCACTTTCCGATGGCTGGCCGGTATCGCGAAGCGCGGCCAGCATGTCGTCGAGAAATGCTCCCTTATATGGAGAGCGCCCGGTACGTTTTTGTGCGTGGTAGAAGGCGAACTCACATGACAGAGGATCCCAGCCGCTCCGCAATGCAGCATGGGCGTCGCTGGCAGCAAACGCCAAGCAAGTTGGTCGCGCACCTTGATCCCTGACGGGGCCAAACTTCGCCCGTAAATCTACGTCTATCGTTACAGTCACTCAAGCGGCCTCCAGTAGTCTTCGCCGCTCAGCACGTGAAAGGCCTTCACCTTCGGGGCCTGTCAGGTCGAGGTCCAACTCGAGTCTGGAGTAACTCTGATTGTGATCCCAGGGCCGTGTTTCATCCAACACAAGGCGACCTCGGTACTCTTCCGGAGGCCTTGCTGTGACGCGCCGTATTCCAGGATCACCGACGCTATCTGTTTCGAGCGCTTCGATTTCATTACTGACGATGGCGAATCCGCTCTCCTGCAATTGATGGATGTTCCAGAGATATCCTCCGTTGCTGTGCTCGGTGAGCTTGAGAACGAATAGATCGTTACGACTGCCATCAATCAGCGCACCAGCGTCGCGTTCGGTAAGTAGCCATACATCGCCACGATAGTTTGTCGGTCGATGATCAGCGAGAAGCGCTTCTTTCAACGCCTTTGGCTTTGTCTGCAAAAGCTCGCGGGCCTGCTTCGCAGCAATCATCCTGTACCGAACTAGGGTCCAGCACAACGCCTCGTAGCTCACCCCAAGTCGCAGACTGAACTGGTAAATCACGTTTGCGCGTCGAAAGTCTGGCACAGTCCAATTCTGCCGCCTCATGTGTAGGGCCAGCAGCCATTTGGGCATGAGAAACGCGACTGCGAAAGCGTCGGCTTCGACTTCTTGATAGTCGTGGCCCGGATCGAAATTGGCTGGCATTCGACGGAGGATACTCGCTTCATCGTCGAGGCTGGGCTGATGGTTCAGAAGACAATGGCCCAGCTCATGTGCGGCCGTAAATCGCTGGATACTCATGGGGCGCTGAGTGGTGACGAGAATCCCTTGCGATGGGACATTAAGATATGCTCCGAGCAATCCGTCGAGCGGCCGGAGGAGCAAAGGCACGTCAAGTTCATTGATGAGAGCAAAAACGTTGACTGAACCGCCTGAAGTTTCGAGCCGCTCTCGCACGCCTAGTTGCCGGTGTGCTCGAGCCGCCGCAGCTGCTCCGCCGCGAACTGCCTGCGAATAATTGGAAACCACTGGCTACTCCTGGGTTGCGGCCGAGCGGGCGCGCAAGTACTCGGCAAAACGCCCCAGTTCATCCCGGTCTTGCCGAGACAAGTCTGCGGCTTGTCGTGCAAGGTGCGCTACATCTACCGGCAAACTCCCAGCTGCATCGTCTTCTCCGATGAAATACGCGACCGGTTGTCGATACAGCTTCGCGAGCCGGTTCAACTCCAGTGCCTCGACACGGCGGTTTCCTGCCTCGATCTCTGACAACGCGGTTCGCTGGATCTTGAGGTACTGGGCCACCTCGTCTTGTTTAAGACCCAAATACCGACGAGCTTCCCGCAGCCGCTCCCCCATCTCCTGCCGAGCTTCTTGGTCATCGTCGTTCGTCCGCTTCGCGACGCTCATGCTGACACTCCATTCTTCTTTTTCCACTGCTGTTCCAGCCGCGGGATTAGGTGATCCAAAGCGTCTTGCACCGAGTTGTATCCGCCAGTGCGTACCGTCGCATCCGCCGGCGTAAAGCCAAGCACTGGTTCGACAGCGCACAGGAGCTCCACAACTACAAGAGAATCCATCGGTACAGGTGCGACTGCCGCAACCCCAGATGATGCTGGCAGTACAATTCCGTGCATGCTGGCTTCAGCCTCCGCCGCGAGCATGAGCTCGTCACGAAGCACAAGTTCCAGATCCTGCTTCGGAAACAGTTTCGTCTTGGTGGTCGTTTGCATCGTCCATGTCCGAATAGCTGTCTTGCGCTCAATATAATGTTGGAAAATCCAACATGCAAGGCCGTTCACCAGTCGCTTTCGGGCAGGCTAGAGTCGCCCCGAGCTTTTCCGGGATGCGACCAAAGGGGCATCTGTGCTGCGGAAACAAAGATTTCCCGGACAAGCGCCGGTTGTGACGAAGTGTATCGGGCGCGTTCCCAAACCCACCAACGTGAGCTCAAGTCTTGGGTCATGTTACATAAAACGGATTCTCGGATTTTTGTTATTGTACTGTTTTTGCTGCAGAAAAACCCTTGTCTCCATCGAGCTTCAACCAGTATCGCGTGTGTCTCAGCTCGCCAGTTCGGTTCAGCGCGCCCTTCTCGACCAAGTCCTGTAGATCGCGGGTCGCGGTTGCGCGGGATGTGCCGGTGATCTTGAGGTAGTTATCCGCGCTTAGGCCGCCGCTGAAACCTTCGGGTCCTTCACGGAACATCCGCGCGATGGCCTTGGCCTGGCGGTCGTTCAGGTGATCTCTATGTCGATCGTAAAAGTGTGCCTTGTTGATGAAGAACGCTACGCGGTCGAGTGTGATCTGCTGCGCCTTCAAGACAATCTCTGCGAACCAGATGAGCCACGCCGTCACGTCAAGCGTCGTTTGATGCCGCTTGAGTTGGTCGTAGTACTCTTTCCGCTCTTTCTCGATGGTGAAGGCGAGCGAGATTAGGGTCGGCTGGCCAATGTTCTGCGCCAGCGACTTTTCAGCGAGCGCGCGGCCCAGGCGGCCGTTGCCGTCTTCGAATGGGTGGATGCTCTCGAAATAGAGGTGGCTTAGCCCGGCACGCGTCAGGGCGGGAAGCGGCTCTGCTCCCCGCGGGCCGGTCCTATTGAACCAATCCGCGTATCGCTCCATCTCAGGCATGACCTGCGCCGAAGGCGGCGCTTCGAAATGGATCGTCGGTCGGTCAAAGCGGCCGGAAACGATTTGCATCGATTCGGCGTGTTGTCGGTAGGCTCCGATGGTCTCTAACCGACGGTCATGGGACAGCAGCATCCGATGCCAGCGGTACAGCGTCTCGTGGCTCAGCGGCTCCGCAAAGCTGGAATAGACGTCAACCATCATTTCCGCGACGCCCTGTTCGCGCGGTTTGGCGGGATAACTGTCGGGATCGAGTCCCAGATGGCGCCGCAGCGAAGACTGGACGCTGAGCCGGTCGAGGATTTCGCCTTCGATGGCGCTGGTCTGCATGGCTTCGTCGCTGAGTAACTCGATGCGGAGTTGCTCGCGATCCGGCGGGTTGACATGATGGACTGCGCCGAGGATTTCTCCGGATGACAGCAGAAACCTCTGTTCGAACGGCTCCAGAGCGGAGGCGTCATACCGGAAATCCGGCCAGTCGGGCAGTGTCCAGTTCCAGGTCATGAGGTATAGGCACCCTTTCTATAAATCAAGATTAGAGCATTGGTGAGGCATAGAGGTCAATGCTATGGCTCAGAAATCCGGAAAGGAGATTGCCCAATGTGCGTCCATGGTCAGCTTTGCTGGCCACATCAATCTTGCGCTTTGCCGCAGATCAAAGCTGCAATACCCTGCGTGAAGAGACTCAAGCGCCATCAAGAGCGCTGCCAACAAGAGGACAGCAGATGCATCCACTGATCTACTCGTGCAAGTTGGTCGAAATCCCGCGAAACCTCGCGAGATTTGGCCTGAAACCTGGAGACCAGCTCGATCTCCGCTAGGTCGAAGACCGGGTCGAGGTCCTTGCCAAACCCAAGGGTCTGATCGCCTGGATGTTTGGCGGCGATGCGAAACCAGTTGGCCAAATCGATGAAACTCACTGCCGGCGTATACAGCCTTTCATGGCGGAGGCACGCAAGTTTAGGATCAAGGTCGTCGACATCGATGGTTTCGTCAAAGAACCGAAAGGTGTCTCGGTCTCCATATGGGTCGATTCCTGATCCGGAAACACCGTTTCGTCAGCGTGGATTTGCGGTGCACAGCGGTTTCCTGAATGTCGCAGTGCTTCGGTGGCGGTACTTGGGTCTGCCAAGCGGGCTGACGTTTCGCGCGTAGTCCTGATTATGTTGCTTACGACTCCTTTTGGTACGCCCTTCATAATATATCAGAAATAGCTGCCTTCAACTGACAGTCAGCCACGTCGCCATGCCATCGGCTTGATGGCTGAGCATGTGGCAATGCAGCATCCACGCGCCCGGATTGTCGAGGACGGCGGTGATGGCGCGTGTCTCTCCCGCCGCCAGCAGGGTCGAGTCGCGCAGTGGCCCGAGGTCTCCCGAGGTGTCCAGTTCGTGGAAATGGTGGCCATGCAAGTGCATGACATGGGGAAAGCCGGTGCGGTTCTCGATCTCGATGCGCATGGTCTGGCTGCGCTTTGCCGCGATCAAGGGACGGCTTGGAAGGCCCGACACGTCGTTCAGCGCCCATGTTCCAGTGCCGCGATGCGCAGGCGCGCCCGCGCCGCCTTGCAGCACCAGCCTTGTGGTGTGATCCGGCGTGCCGGGACGGGTCATGCGGTTTGGCGGCAGGGTCGGGATCGGCGCAGTCGAGGGGCTGCGCGTGCCGGTCACTGTCAAATGCCCCAGCAAGTCGTTCGCCCCGTCATAGGTGTCGCGCAGCGCCACCGGGCCGGTCACATCTGCGATCACGTCGCAGCGTTGACTGGGGGCCAGCGCCATCGGCGCCAGCGCCTGCGGGACCTCCAACGGCATCCCGTCCAGCGCCACGATCTTGCCCGCCAGCCCGGTCACGGACAATCGATAAATGCGGTCGATGGACGGGTTGATGATCCGCAGGCGCAGCCTGTCGCCTTGCTGCACGCTGTTCCGCGACAGGATCGCGGTCTTGATATTGCCAAGCCGTCCCTCGGTGGCAAAGCGCGCGGGATCGAAGCTGTCATCATACTGACCGTCCGCATCCAGCAGCAGGTCGAACAACTGCACGGTGATGTCGTGGTCGACGGCGGGCGGGTCGCGTTCCTCGACGATGAATGCCCCGAAGAGGCCCCTGCTGACTTGTTCATACGACAGATAATGCGAATGGTACCAATAGGTTCCCGCATCGGCTAAGTCGAACCGGTAGTCAAAGCGTTCGCCGGGGATGACCACATCCTGCGTCAGCACGTTCACGCCGTCCATGCGGTTGGGCACGCGCAGCCCGTGCCAATGCACCAAGGCCCCGTCGTTCAGCCCATTGTCCAACCGGATCTGCGCCGTATCACCTTGGCGGAAGCGGATGTCCGGCCCCGGCACCCCGCCGTTGAAGCCCAGCATCGGCAGGCGCCGCCCGGCGACCTGCGTGACGATCTCTTCGGGGCGCAGCGTAATGCGGGAGCCGCCCAAAGCTGGCGTCGCCAAGCAGGCGGCCAGCAGGGACAAGGCCTGTCGTCGGTTCACCTTCATGGAAACCCCGTTATCCAAAATTGCGGAGGCGCTTTTCAGACAGGCGCGGACAAAGGTCAACCAACCCGCCGGGGCCTCACGCGGTCGTCACCTTGGGGTGCAGGGTGACGCGGGCGCCGATCTCGACCCGTTCATACAGGTCCTTGACGTGCTCGTTGGTCAGCCGCGCGCAGCCGTTGGACACGGCGCTGCCGATGGTCGAGGGCGCATTGGTGCCGTGGATGCGCAGATAGGTGTCACGCCCCTGATCGTCATGCAGGTACAGCGCCCTTGCGCCGAGCGGATTGTTCGGGCCGCCCTTCATGCCGTTCTTGTATTTGGCATATTTCCCCGGATCGCGGCGGATCATCGACTGGGTCGGGCGCCACCACGGCCACTTGGCCTTGCGCGCGACAGTAAAGACGCCGGATTCGTACAGCCCCTTGCGCCCGACGCCCACGCCATACCGGATCGCCGCCCCGTCCTTCCCCATCAGATACAGGTGGAACTCGTCTGGCACCACGTGGATGTCCCCAGGCAGCCAGTCTGTGCGACCGGTCTGCACGGCCGTCGGGTTGAAGTGGTCGGGCAATGTGACCTGATGGGCGCGCGCCAGCGTCGGCGCGGCCAAGGCCATGGCCAGCCCCGTTATGATCGTGCGGCGTGTATATCCAGTCATGACATCTCCTGTTCTCGCATGCGTTTCAGCAGGCCAGCCCGCAATGCCTGCGCCCAGTCAAATGCCCGTGATCCTGCCCTGCGCAGGCGGGCCTGTTTCCCCGAAAGCACGGAATTCGCGCCATTTCGGAACCCTCCAGCGCTGGAAGGGCGTTTGCTTCACATGTGAGCCAAGCGGGAGAGGATTGATGAAGTATTCCAGATTTTTCCTGATGATCGGCACGTCGACGCTGGTGATGTTCGTGCTGATGTATCTGAACACCTACCTTCTGGGGCACGTCTTCTTTTCGGAAACGCGGGCTTGGATGGCTGTGCTGATGGGGGCCACGATGGCCTTTGTCATGCTGTCCTTCATGCTGTCGATGTACACCAACAAGGCGCTGAACGCGGGCATCTTCGTGGGCTCCGTCGTGGTCTTTGCGCTGTCGCTCTGGCTGGTGCGCAGTCAGGTCACGGTGCAGGACCGGTCCTTCATGCGGGCGATGATCCCGCACCATTCGATTGCCATCATGACCTCATCGCGGGCCGAGATCACCGATCCGCGCGTGGCGACACTGGCCGAGGCCATCGTCTATGCGCAGGACAAGGAAATCGCCGAGATGCGCTATTTGATCGCCGATATCTCGGCCAATGGCGAGGCTGATCCGACCGGCGAGACCGCCGCGCCCGAGGTGGTCGACGCCCGACAGGCTCTGTCGACCGAGGTGACCGCCACCGTCGACCCGGAATTCCTGACCGCCGACGACATCACCAAGGCCCTGCCCGAAGGTGCCACCTGCCGGTTTACCTACACCGCCACCAGCCCCGCCGTTCTGGCCGTGGGCAAGGACGCGGCAGTGATGAAGATCAGCGGCGACCTCGTGCGACTTGACCGGCAGGGTGACGGCTTTGCCGCCGACCCGCTGAGTGCCGAACTGCACAAGGGTGATGACCTGACCGATCTGATCGTCACGGCCGGGCCGGATTACTCCGCCGGGTTCCGCGGCCAATATACCTGCGAAGGAGGTCAATGATGCCCAAGGATACAACGCAAACCGCCACGCTGTATCGGATGGTCATGCCCGACCATCTTTGCCCGTTTGGCCTGAAATCCAAGGACTTGCTGGAACGTCAGGGCTATACGGTCGATGACCACCACCTGACAACGCGCGAAGAAACCGACGCGTTCATGGAAAAGCACGGGGTCGAAACGACGCCGCAGACCTTCATCGACGGTGTGCGGATCGGCGGCTATGACGACCTGCGTGTGCATTTCGACCTCGACCCGCCCAAGGACGAACAAAGCGACACCAGCTACCAGCCGGTCATCGCGATCTTTTCCGTCGCGGCGCTGCTGGCGCTGGGGCTGTCGTGGCACCAATACGGCACGGTCCTGACGCTGCGCGCGCTGGAATGGTTCATTTCGCTGTCGATGACGATCCTCGCGATCCAGAAATTGCAGGACGTCGAGAGTTTCTCGACCATGTTCCTGAACTACGACCTGCTCGCCCGCCGCTGGGTGCCCTACGGCAAGGTTTACCCGTTCGGCGAGGCGTTGGCGGGCATCCTGATGACCGCCGGAGCCCTGACATGGCTGTCGGCCCCGGTCGCGCTGTTCATCGGCACGGTTGGCGCCGTCAGCGTCTTCAAGGCTGTCTACATCGACAAGCGCGCGCTGAAATGCGCCTGCGTCGGCGGGTCGTCGAAAGTGCCCTTGGGGTTTGTGTCGCTGACCGAGAACCTGATGATGATCGCCATGGGCCTGTGGATGGGCAGCAAGGCACTGTTCGGGTGATGGTCTGAAAAATGCCTTTTTTCCCGCGCCTACATGCTCGGCACGGAAATTTTGGCCACACGTTTTGGTGACTTGCCGGGTGTCGTTTTCTCGCTTATCGATTCACGAATGTCTCACTGGATTCGCGCACTTCTGGTCAAATTTCAGGTCGTCGCCCTTTTTCTGGCGATGGCCCTGATGCCGTCCAACGCGTCCGCGATGATCCTGTGCGACGGACACGAGGCGACCATTGAGCAGGCGCACGACCACGCCAGTCAAACAACGGACCACGCGGTTGATCACGCTACGGATCATTGCGCATCGCATATTTGCGTCCTCGGCGATCTACGGTCAGCGGATGCGGAGGCGCCGCGCGCCATTCCAGTGTCGATCCGGTCCTGGGACATAGCTTCGCTTGTCATCACCGCAATTCCCGAAGGTTTGCAGCGCCCCCCACGTGCCTGATGCAGCCCCGCCGCGGCGATTCGCCTGCGGATAACTGCATCTGACACGACGAGGGACTACCAGTGAAACTTGCTATTGCGGCTGGATTGCCGCTGCTCGTGGGTGCCTGTGCGGCACTTCCCGAGCTTGACACCGCGCCTGGGTTGACGGCCGCGTCTGTGACGCCGCCTGCGACCATGGCGCAACCTGGACCGAATGTGGCCTATCTTGGCTACCGGCTTCAAGAACCCGCTGACTGGCGCAGCCTGAACGATGCACAGCGGGAGGGCGGCAAATGAAACTGCCGTTGATGCTCGGCGCGGCGCTGCTGGTGGCAGCCTGCGCCAATCCCGCTGTAATCGAGCGCGCAAAGGCCGACCGTGCCGGTTTCGTCAGCGTCGAAGAGGGCGCCCGCAAGGCCGTCGGGGCTGTGCCCGTTTGGAACCAGTCCGCTGCCGATATCGAGGCCACGGAAAGGCGCGTGCACGCCCTGGTCCATGGCAAGACGATCAGCGCCGATACCGCAGTGCAGGTCGCGCTGATCAACAACCGCGCGCTTCAGGCCAGCTTTGCCGAGCTGGGACTGTCTTCGACGGACCTGTGGGAGGTGGCCATGGGCCCGGTGCCCACGCTCGGCGTATCCGTTTCGGGCCTGGCGGGTGACGTGACCCGCACGCTCGAGGCGACCGTGGCGGGCGCGCTTCTGGATCTTGCAACGACCAAGCCGCGTACCCAGCTGGCCGAAGTCCGCTTTCGCCAGGCGGAACTGGCGGCGCTGGCACAAACCATTGACCTTGCCGTGGAAACCCGCCGCGCCTGGATCGAAGCGGTCGGGGCCTTCGAGGCGGCCGCGCTGATCGGACAGACCCACGGCACGGCCGAGGCCGCATCGGAGCTGGCGGTGCAGTTGGGCCGGACCGGCGCCATGAACAAGGCCGACCAGGCGCGCGAACATGCCTTTACCGCAGAACTGGCGGCTGAACGCGCCGCCGCCCGGCTGGAGGCACAGCTGGCCAAGGAAAAGCTGCTGCGCCTGATGGGTCTGTGGGGGAGCGCCACCACCGTCTACGTGCCCGATGCGCTGCCCGCCCTGCCGCGCGGTCCGCGCGCGGCAGGCAACATTGAGCAGCAGGCACTGGCCAACCGCGTCGACCTGGCCGCGGGCAAGCTGGAACTGCAGGCCATCGCCTTGGATTATCGTCTGACCGGCAAGACCCGCATGGTGTCCGACGCGGCGCTGGTCGCCGGGGTCGAGCTGGAGCGCGCCAACGGCGAAACCGAGGCCACGCCCGCGCTGGCGCTGGATTTCGAAATCCCGCTGTATGACACTGGCCCGCTGGTGTCGAAACGCGGCCGCATGGCCTACCTGCAGGCGGCGAACACCCTGGCACAGCAGGCCATCGACGCGCGGTCGGACGCGCGCATGGCCTACAAGGCGGTCACGGGGCGGCACAACATCGCGCGACATTGGCGCGACCAGGTACTGCCGCTGCGCCGCCAGATCGATGAAGAGGCGCTGCTGTCCTACAACGGCATGCTGACCTCTACCTTCGAACTGATCGCCGACGCGCAGGAGGGGCTGGACTCCCGGCTGTCCGCCGCCGAGGCCAAGCGAGACTACTGGCTCGCCGAAACTGAAGCGACCGCCGCGATCTGGGGCGGATCCGTAACCCTGTCCAAAGGAGGGGAAGAATGATGAACCGTCGTCAATTGCTGGGCGCCGGGCTGACCGCCGGTGCCGGTGCCGTGCTGGCCTCGGCCGCCGCCGCGGAAACCCGTTTCCGCGACCTGCCAGAGGCCGCCTTTACCGACATCCCCTACACGCAGGTGCCAGACCGTCCCATGACCGGACTGGATTATAACCCGGTCGTGACGCTGAACGGCTGGTCCCTGCCGTGGCGGATGAACGGCAACGTGAAGGAATTCCACCTCGTCGCCGAGCCGGTCGAGCGCATCATGGCGGATGGCATGATGGCGCGGCTGTGGGGCTATAACGGCCAATCCACCGGCCCCACCATCGAGGCGGTCGAGGGCGAGCGCGTGCGCATCTACGTGACCAACCGCTTGCCGGAACACACATCCGTGCATTGGCACGGGCTGATATTGCCTTCGGGGATGGACGGCGTCGGTGGCCTCAGCCACCCCGCGATCCCGCCGGGCAAGACCTTTGTGTATGAGTTCGACCTGACCAAGTCCGGCACCTTCATGTACCACCCGCATGCGGATGAGATGGTGCAGATGGCCATGGGCATGATGGGCCTGTTCATCGTGCATCCGCGCGACCCGGCCTTCATGCCGGTGGATCGGGATTTTGCGTTTCTGCTGGCGGCCTACGACATCGATCCCGGCACCTACATCCCGCGCGTGGCCGAGATGACCAACTTCAACATGTGGACCTGGAACAGCCGGATTTTCCCTGACATTGATCCCTTGGTGGTGAACAAGGGCGACCGGGTGAGGGTGCGCTGTGGTAACCTGACGATGACCAACCACCCGATCCACATGCACGGCTACGACTTCCATGTCACCTGTACAGATGGCGGCTGGGTGCCCGAAACAGCCCGCTGGCCGGAGGTCAGCATCGACATTCCCGTCGGTGCCATGCGGGCCTATGAATTCGACGCAATCCACGAAGGTGACTGGGCGATCCATTGCCACAAGTCACACCACACGATGAACGCCATGGGCCATGAATTGCCCACGGTGATCGGTGCCGACAAGACCCGACTGACCCAGATGATGCGCCGCCATCAGCCCGGTTACATGCCGATGGGCACCGCCGGAATGGCCGACATGGGCGAGATGTCCATGGAAATCCCCGAGAACACCATCCCGATGATGGCGGGCTGGGGACCCCATGGCCCGCTGGAAATGGGTGGCATGTTCAGTGTCGTGAAGGTCCGCGAGGGCATCGACCGCGACGATTACAGCGATCCCGGCTGGTATCAGAACCCGCCCGGAACCGAAGCCTACGAATGGACGGGCGAGCTGCCCGAACACGCAAGCAACACCAGCCCCAAAACCGTGATCACGCCGCGCGGCGGCGTGCGGCAGGGTTGATGCAAGAGCACAGGAGAAACGCGCTCATGAGAACTGCACTTCTGATACTGGGGCTGGCCATGGCGCCCGCCCTGGCCCCTGTCCCGGGCTTGGCAGACGCCGGACATGGCAGCGGGCAGATGGCCGTCGGCATGCCCGCCATGCACGGCCATGAACCCACCCGCACGATCGACGTCATCATGCGGGAGGATTACGACAAGGACGCGCCTTTCGTCTTTGAACCCTCGGCTGACATGGTCTTTGCGGCGGGTGAAACCGTCCGTCTGCACATCGTCAACATGGGCGAGGAAACCCACGAGTTCGTCATGGACACGATGGCGGAAAACGCCGAGCACAAGGTGTTGATGGCAAAGTTCCCCGAGATGGAACACGACGACCCGAACTCGGTACGACTGGATCCCGGCGAAGAGGCCGACATCCTCTGGACCTTCAACAAAGCGGGCAAGTTCGAATTCGCCTGCCTCCTGCCCGGCCACTACGAGGGCGGCATGCACGGCGCCCTTATCGTCAACTGATCTTCAATCCACAGGAAATCCAAAATGAACAAACTTCTGAAACTGTCCGCCGCCATGATCCTTGCAGCCGGGGCCGCGTTGGCTGAGGGCGACCACCCGATGTCCTCGGGGACCGTAACCAAGATCGACACCAAGTGGAACAAGGTCACAATCGATCACGGCCCGCTGGAAAATCTCGACATGCCCGCCATGAAGATGGTGTTCGATCTGTCCGATCCGACCATGCTCGACGGTTTGAGCGAGGGTGCCAGGATCACCTTCCTTGCAGAGCGGGTGAACGGTAAACTGACCGTCACCGAACTGTCGAAGTGAAACTGCTGCGCGCCCCTGTTGCGGGGCGCGCTTGCACGTCAGGCTTGGTTCGCGTCGCTGCGCGCCAGATCCTGAAGGATCGGGCAGTCGGGGCGGTGATCCCCGGCGCAGGCGTGGATCAGCGTGTCGAGGGTGGCGCGCATGGATTGCAGCTGCGCGATCTTCTCATCGATCTGCCGCAGGTGTTCCTCGGCCACCGCCTTGACCTGCGCACTTTCGCGGTGATCGTCCTCATACAGCGCCATCAGCGTCCGGCAATCCTCGATGGTGAAGCCAAGCGCGCGGGCCCGGCCCAGAAAGGCCAGCTTGTGCAGGTCGCTTTCGCGGAAGCTGCGATAGCCGTTTTCGCTGCGCTGCGGGCGGATCAGCCCGATATCCTCGTAATAGCGGATGGTCTTGGGCGGCAAGCCCGATTGGCGGGCGACGTCTCCGATGTTCATTCTTGCCTCCTTATTCCGCCGGGGCGGCCACGGGCGCCGCGCCGCTGCGGGCCGGATCGGCCCGTTCCGACATCGCGGGCGCGACGCGGCGCAGGCGCAGCGCGTTGGTCAGGACAAGGACCGAGGACAGCGCCATCGCCCCCGCCGCCAGCATCGGCGACAGCAGCACACCCCAGACCGGGTACAGGGCCCCTGCCGCCACCGGGATCAGCGCGGTGTTGTAGGCGAAGGCCCAGAACAGGTTCTCGCGGATGTTGCGCATGGTCCGGGTCGAGACCTCGACCGCGTTGACCACCCCGCGCAGGTCGCCCGACATCAAGACCACATCGGCGGATTCGATGGCCACGTCGGTGCCGGTGCCGATGGCAATGCCCACATCCGCATGGGCCAGCGCGGGGGCATCATTGATGCCATCCCCGACAAAGGCGACGCGGCGGCCTTGGCGCAAGGCCTCCAGCGCGGCGACCTTGCCATCGGGCAGCACCCCGGCGACGACATGATCGATGCCGGTTTCGCGGGCGATGACATCCGCCGTGGCCTGCTTGTCACCAGTAATCATGGCGACGGTCAGCCCCTTGGCGCGCAGGGCGGCGATGGCCGCCTTGCTGGCGGGTTTCACCGGATCGGCCACACCGATCACCGCCGCGACCTGCCCGCCGATGGCGGCGAACAGCGCGGTGCGGCCAGTCTCCGCCAGTTCCGCCTCGCGATCCGCCAAGGCACTGACATCCACACCTTCACGCGTCATCAAGCGGTCGGCACCGATCAACACCTCCCGGCCCTCGACCTCGGCGCGCACACCGTAGCCCGTGACCGAGGCAAACCCCGCGATCTGCGGCAGGGTCATCCCCTCGGCCTGTGCGGCACGCACGATCGCCTCGGCGATCGGGTGCTCGGACTGCGCCTCGACAGCGGCCACCACGGGCAGCACCCCGGCGCGGTCAAAGCCCGGCGCCAGCACGAGGTCCGTCAATTCCGGGCGACCCTCGGTCACGGTGCCGGTCTTGTCCAAAGCCACGACCTGCACGCCATCCAGCGCCTGCAACGCGTCACCCTTGCGAAACAGCACGCCCAGTTCGGCGGCGCGCCCCGTGCCCACCATGATCGAGGTCGGCGTGGCAAGACCCATCGCACAGGGGCAGGCAATAATCAGCACCGACACACCCGCCACCAAAGCCATGGTCAGCGCGGGCTGCGGCCCGACGACCAACCAGACCAGCACGGTCAGCACAGCGACGCTCATGACGGCGGGGACGAACCACAGGGTGATGCGGTCGACCAAGCCCTGAATCGGCAGCTTTGCCCCCTGCGCCTCTTTGACCATGCGGATGATCTGCGCCAGCGTCGTATCCTGCCCGACGCGCCCCGCGCGGACCGTCAGGCTGCCGGTGCCGTTGACCGTGCCGCCGGTCACGCTGTCGCCAATGTCCTTGGCCGCCGGAACCGGCTCTCCGGTGAGCATGCTTTCATCGACACGGCTGGCGCCCTCTGTCACCTCGCCATCGACGGCAATACGCTCGCCCGGGCGGACCAGAACGATGTCCCCTTGCGCCAGTTCCTCGACCGGGATTTCCACGGTCTCGCCGCCGCGCAGCACGCGCGCGGTCTTGACCTGCAACCCCAGCAGTTTCTCGATGGCGGCACCGGTGCGCCCCTTGGCGCGGGCCTCAAGGAACCGGCCCAGCAGGATCAACACGACGATCACCGCCGCTGCCTCGAAATAGACGGCACGCAGGGCGTCGGGCAAAAGCCCCGGCAAGAAGGTCGCCACGACCGAATACATATACGCCGCCCCGGTGCCCACCGCGACAAGGCTGTTCATGTCCGGCGCGCCCTTCAGCAATGCGGGGATGCCCTTGGCGTAGAACATCCGCCCCGGCCCGGCCAGCACGAGGGTCGTCAGCAGGAATTGCAGCACCCAGCTGGTCTGCTGGCCGATGGTGGCGTTGATCCAGTGGTGAAAGGCCGGGAAGACATGCCCGCCCATCTCCACGATGAAGACCGGCAGCGCCAGCGCCGCGGCAAAGGCCATGCGCCGCGACAACGCGCGGGCCTCTTCGGCCTTGCGGGTGCTGCGATCCTCGGTGTCGGTGGCCTCGGCCAGCCGGGCGGGATAGCCCGCCTGCGTGCTGGTCGCGACCAGCTGGGCCGGGGTGACGGCCCCTTCGGCATAGGTGACGGTGGCGGTTTCGGCGGCGAGGTTCACGTTGACCTCCAGCACGCCCGGCACCGCCGCCAGCGCACGATCCACCCGCCCGACACAAGACGCGCAGGACATGGACTCGACGGTCATCGTCACCCGCCCGGTGCGCGCCGGATAGCCCAGATCGGCCAGCGCAGCCACGACCTCGCCCGCGCGGTCGGGGCTGTCCACCTGCATCCGCGCCGATTCAGACGCGAGGTTCACCGACACGTCGCTCACGCCCTCCAGAGTCGACAGTCCGCGATCCACGCGGCCCACGCAGGACGCGCAGGACATGCCTTCGACAGACAGGGTCAGGGGAATCGGGTCCGACATGGGGGGCTCCTTCGCTTTGATCTTGCGGCAGAGATAGGGCTTCCAGTCACTGGAGGGTCAAGGGCCGAAAATAAATTTCTGCGCCGCTCCGACCATCTTGACCTTCCCCCCGCTGGAACCTCTATCTCCCTGTCAGTCAAAATCCGGAAAGGTATGAACATGGACTTCAAGGTTCCCGACATGAGCTGCGGCCACTGCACCTCGGCCATCGAGAAATCGGTCAAATCGGCAGACCCGGCGGCGCAGATCGCCTGCGATCTGGACACCCGCACGGTGCGTATCGACAGCGCGCTCAGCGCCGATCAGCTGTCGGCTGCGATCAAGGACGCCGGATACGAGTCCACCGCAGCCTGAGCGACACCGCTGCCCGCGCATGGACGCGGGCAGCGCACATTCATTCAGCGGCTTGGCGCGCTTCGGCAACCAGCTTGGCCAATTGGTCGGTTTCAACGAAACCGGGCACCAATGCGTCGCCGATCACGAAAGACGGGGTGCCGTTGAACCCAAGCGCCTGCGTCAACTGCATCGAGGTCGCGATATGGTCTTCGACTTCCGGGGCATCCATGTCGGCACGTAATTGCTCGATGTCCAGACCCACCTCTTCGGCCACGCGTAGCACGCTGGCCTCTTCGGCGCGGCCTTCGTTACCCATCATCGCCCAATGGAAGTCTTCGTATTTTCCCTGCTTGCGGGCCGCCAGCGCAGCCTTTGCGGCAAAGACCGAGCCGTCGCCGAGAATCGGCCATTCGCGATAAACCAGACGGATGTTCGGATCCGCGTCGATGAGCGCGCGGACCTCGGGTTTCACGCGGCGGCAATAGGGGCAGTTGTAGTCAAAGAACTCGACCACGGTCACGTCGCCGTCGGGATTGCCCAGCACCGGGGCGTTCGGGTCATTCTCGATCAACTCGCGCTGTGTGTCCAGCGCACGCGCCTGCGCATCGGCCTGCGCGCCCGCCTGACGTTGCTCAAGGATCGCCACCGCTTCCATCACGATTTCCGGGTTCTCGCGTATCGCTTCGAGAACCAGCTCCTTGATCCGCGCCTCGTCGAGATCCTGCGCCAGGGTCGGCAACGGCGTCAGCGCGACCAGCGCCAGAGCAAGTATGGGGGTTTTGAATGTCATGTCAGTTGTCTCCGTTTTCCATGTCGGCCTTGCTGCGTTCGGCCTGCACCTGCTGGGTCCGGTCTGGCCAGGTGGAGCGGATGTAGGCGAGGATGTTCCTGATCTGTTGATCGCTCAGTCGGTCGTCAAAGCCGGGCATGCCGCTATCGAACTCCATGCCCTGCTGTGCCATGAAGCCCTTGCCGCCCAGCTTGGTATAGCCGAACAGCACGCGGTCGCTGTGATGCCAGGTGTGGCCGGTTTCGTCATGCGGCGGGGCAGGCAGTCGGCCATCCGGGCCGGGCGCGCGCCAGTCGGGCTGCCCCTGCAACTCGGCCCCGTGGCAAGAGGCGCAATTCTCGGCATACAAGACCTCGCCTTCGGCGATATCCGGCGTGTCGGCCAATGCGGTCTGCGCCAGAACCAGCGCGGCCCCGATGATGGATACTGACCCCTTCATGTGACCTCCAACCATGTGGTCATGCCGGACGCGGCGTGTTCAAGCATGTGGCAATGGAAGAGCCACTTGCCCGGGTTGTCCGCGACAAAGGCGATTTCCCGGGTCTCGTTCGCGCCGATCAGCAGCGTGTCGCGCATCGATCCTGTCTTACCTTGGGTGACCTCACGGAAGTGCATACCGTGAAGGTGCATGGCGTGGGGAAATACGGTGTCATTGGTGATCGCGACCCGCGCGTGGTCGCCCCGCGACAGCGTCGTCAAGGGCGTGTCGGGCATATTCGCCACGTCGTTCAACGCCCAGAAATAGCCCGCTGCCGCGAGCTGGCGAAAGCCCTTGCGTTCACCGTTCAGCACCGCCGCGTTCATCCGTCCCATCGCGCCGCCCGACATGTACAGCTTGACTGGCGTGGCATTGGCCAGATCGAGCAAATCCATTCGCGGATTGGGTGGCAACGCGGCGGGGGCGGCGCGAGCCACCTGCGCACCCTGCCCCGTCACCGTAAAGGCCACCTGCGGAAAGGGTTCATTGGTATCGACATTCAACAGCGCCGCCGGTTCGCCCTGCGCGGCGGTGATGTCGACGAACAAGTCGATCCGCTGCGCCGGACCCAGCAGGAGCGTGTCCGCGACCGGCTGCGGCTGTGCCAAGGGCATCCCGTCAAGTGCGACGGTCCAGCCCGTCATCCCCTGTAGCCGCAGCGCAAAAATGCGCGCGTTGGCGGCATTGATCAGGCGCAGCCGCAGTCGGTCGTTCCGCTGTGCCGTCAGGGTCAGATTATACTGACCGTTGGTGGTGACGTAGTTCCCGCTTCGCCCGCCGTGGCTCATCATCATCGGCTGGTCAAACGTGTCGGCGATCTGACCGGTTTCAGGGTCGATCAGCCAGTCGTCGAGGATCAGCACCTCGTCGCGATCCACGTCAGGGGCATGAGGCTCTTCGACGATCAACGCACCGCGCAGTCCGCGCGCAACCTGCACGTATGATCGGTTATGCGCGTGATACCAATAAGTTCCGGCATCCGGCACGGTGAAGTCATAATCAAAGGTCTCGCCCGGCCGCACCGCGTCCTGCGTCAGGCCCGACACACCGTCCATGACGTTGTCGATGCGGATGCCATGCCAATGCACGGAGGTGGCCTCGGGCAGGTCATTGACCAGTTGTCGTTGCACGCGCGCGCCTTGCGGCACACGGATCTCGGTGCCGGGGACCGCGCCGTCATAGCCCCAGATGCGCGTCTGCGGGTAACCATTGGGCAGCAGTTGCAGGCTGGCCTCGCGCGTGACCAGAGGTATGGCACCGCTGAGGGACTGCGCCCGCAGTGGCAGGCCCAGACCCGCCGCCGCCCCCGCGAGGGCAAGGAAAGTGCGCCGCGTGTATGTCATACGCTTGTGTCCTTTGCAGGGGACGAGGGCCACCGTGGCCCCCGCCCGTCTCGTGTCAGTCCGTCTGCCCGCCGTCTTCGCCTTGCAGAAGGTAGGTCGCCATGGCGGTCCGGTCCTCGGGTGTCATGAAGCGCGTGTTCTCGCGCACCACTTCGGACATGCTTCCACCAAAGGCATCACCCGAAGGCGTCAACCCGGTTTCCAGCGCATACGCCAGCGCCGAAACCGTCCAGCCGCCCTCTTCCAGCGCCTGCGGTTGAATCGAGGGTGCCTTGCTGCCGCCGGGCAGAGCCGCGTTTCCGGCGAACCGTGCAGCAAGGTCTCGCCCCCCGGCAAGATTGCGGGGGGTATGGCAGGCACCGCAATGGGCTGGGCCGCGGACCAGTTCCCGTCCCCGGTTCCATGCGTCGCTGCGGCCCTCGACCGGCCGGGTGTCCGGGTCGTGGAGAAAGGCCGCGCGCCACAGTTTCAGCCCCCAACGCTGATCGAAGGGGAACCCCACCACATGATCGGGCGCAGGGTCTGCAACGGGCGGCACCGTCTGGAACGCCGCCCAGAGATCGGCGATGTCCTGATCGGTGAAGTCCGCGTAAAACGCATAGGGAAAGGCCGGATAATACGGGGTTCCGTTTGGCCCGACCCCCTGCCGGACCGCCCTTGCGAATTGCTCGACCGTCCAGTTGCCAAGGCCACTGACCGGGTCAGTGGTCAGATTTGGCGGGTGGAACGTGCCAAAAGGCGTATCCAGCGGCGCGCCGCCCGCAAGAGGCGCACCGCCTGCCTCGAAATTCGAGTGGCAAGAGATGCAGCCGCTGGCCCGTGCGAGATAGGCACCGCGATCAACATTGCCTGACAAGGTGATCGGGACGGTGGCAGCGCCGACCGGCCAGACGACCAGCGACACCACCCCCGCAAGCGCGACCGTGCCCAGCACCGCCGCGCCCATAAGGATGCGACGCATGGTCAGTCATCCTCGGCGCGGAAGCGCGCATGGCAGGCGGAACAGACCTGCGTGGTCATGTTGAAGGCCGCATCGGCGGGCATGGCACCGATGGCCTCAGCGCTCATCATGTCGGCTGAGTCGCCCATCATGGACCCGCCCCCCATCATGCTGCTCCCGCCCATCATGGCACCAGCGCCCATGCTGCCATCGCTTCCCAGACCGTTGGCCGCCGCCAATTCCAGCCCGCGCGCATAGGTTTCCAACTGGTCAGCCAGATCAGTGAAGCGGGCCCAGTCCTGCCAGATCTCATCCTTGGCCTCCGACGGGGCACCGCCGCTGCCTTCGGGGAATTGCTCTGTCAGGGCTTTGCCGGCATGGGCCTGAAAGGTGAGGGCGGCGGCGCGCAGGGCCTCCGCGTCATAGGCCGTTTCGCCGCGCATCATGGGAGTGACGGTTTTCACCGCCTTACCCATCGCCATCATGGCCTCCATGCGTTCCTTGACGATGCCTGTGGCGCTGCCATGGGCAAGTGCGGTCACGGTGGTGCCGGCAATCAGGATGGCGGCGGTCAAAGTCGTTTTTTTCATAGTCTCATGTCTCCGTTGATCGTTTTTCAGCTGAGTCATCAGACACGATATCGCGGCGGGGGTGGATCATCGGTAAAGCGCCAACCCTCGTCCAACCGAGCCTCCGAAAGCCGTGGCGTGTCGAGCCGAACAGGTGTGACCTCCGGCATATGAAGCGCAAGGAAGATCACCGCAGGGGCGCAGTCGATACCGGGGTGGCAATGGCCCTGTGCCTCGGAATCATGCACATGGTCCTCGACGGAGGCGATCCGGCGGCTTTCGGGATGCGGGTCGAACTCGGTCACGCCAAGCGACGCCAGCACCATCGTGCAGAGCAACACCAGACACAGCCGAAGTCCCACCCGAACCCGCATCAGTTGATCCCGTTCGCCCGCTGCAATTCCCGCACATAGGCGACGATCATCTTGACGTCGCCGTCGGTCACGCCGTCGATTTTCGGCATGTTGCCGAAGTTCCAGTGATGAGATTGCACGCCGTTCTTGGCTGCCATGAGAAAGGCCATGTCGCCATGATGGTTCGGCTCGTAGATCTTGTGGACCAGCGGCGGCGCGATGCCGTTCTGTCCTGCGGCGTTATCGCCATGACACTTGGCGCAGGCCGCTTCGAACATGGTCTTGCCCAGCTTTGCACTGGCCGACAGGTCATCGGGAAGAGAGACCTCGGCAATGGGCGCACCTTCAGCAATATTGCTGGTGTCCGGCGGCACCATCGAATGCCCTTGCGGCGCGTCCTGCGCGCCAAACACCTGCCATCCCAGTGCCGCGACACCACCGATCAGAACGACCCCGATCAGGCCCGTCAACTTGTCCATCTTGTCTGTCCTGCTTGTTTGATTTCAGATCAGTTTGACCTGTGTGCCAAGCGGCGCGCGGTCGTAGACCTCTTCGATCTGTCGGTTGTAGAGACCAATGCAACCGTTCGAGGACTTGCGTCCGATCTTGCGCGTGTCCTGCGTTCCGTGGATCCGGTAGTAGGTCCATGACAGGTATAGCGCCCGTGTTCCCAGGGGATTGGTCGGGTCGCCGCCCTCGACATATGCGGGCCATTCCGGGTTGCGTTCGCGCATCGACGGGGTCGGCGCCCAGCCGGGATTCTTGCGTTTTTCGACGACTTCGGTGTAGCCACGCTTGGTCAGTTCATCCGTCAGCGGAACCGATGTCGGATAGATCCGCATTTCACCCTCTGCAGTCCAGTGCTGCAGCATCTTGCTGGCGGTGTCGGCGATGATGATGCCCTTGCCAAGGTTATCGAAATGGTCATGCCAGTCATGGGTCCGAAATGCCGAGATGTTGCGCCGTTGCACATCCCCGGCGGCGCGCAGGATGCCCGGCGCTCCGATCAGACCGGCAGAGGCCATGGCCGCGCGCAGAACGGCGCGACGCGTCTGTTTCTGTCTGGTCATGGTCATACCCTCCGTCAACTTTGGCAATGATAGATACAGGCCGGGCCGCACACATCAATCGCAGCAGGGCCAGAGAAATGTATCTGTTTGTATCCTTGACCTTCCGCTGCCGGAGGGTGGCATAACCGCCATCGACGACACCGCGAAAGGATTGGGCGATGAAGGATGACAGGCACTCTGCCAGGGGCGCAGGAAAGCTGATGCATTGGGGCATGATGGCCTGCTGCGCCGTGATGCTGCTGCCGATCGCCGGATATTTCATCGGCGGCGGCACATTGTCGGGGCTGGGATCGAATGCACTGGCCTTTGCGCCGCTGGTGCTATGCGTCGGTGCGCACCTTGTCATGCACAAGATGATGGGCAAATCGTGCCACAGCCACGACACTGCCAAATCCGAGGCGCGCTCGGAGCGCCGCCCCGAGGAGGCCTGAAGGACTTGACCCCTCGCGTCTTTGTGCTTGGGGCAATGGCGGTTGTGTCGGGCTGTTCTGCCACGCTCAGTGACTGCTTCCGTTCGCCCTCAGCCCTGTCGACGCAGGGTGGAGATACGGTCGCGGCCTTGCTTCCCCCTGGCTGCGAGATCGTGGACGGATCGTCGCCCGGCGTTGCACAACTGCGTTGCGCAGATGGCCGGACAGGATTCGTTCTGAACACGGGAAACTGACGTGACCATGCTGCGCCGGAAGACGTATTTTGTCGGGTTTCTGACCGCCCTGTCGCTGATTGCGAGCGGGGCCTTGGCCGCCACGTCGGACGTTTATCGTTCGACCCCTGTCATTGCCCGGCTCATCACCGCGCAAAACGGTGTGGCGCCGGGATCACGCAGCTTGGCCGCCGGGTTGGACCTGACCATATCCGAGGGATGGAAGACCTATTGGCGCACGCCGGGAGAGGTCGGCACACCGCCCCGGGTCGACTGGTCCGGCTCGACCAACATCGCCGAAGTCGATTTTCAATGGCCTGCACCGGAACGCTTCACCGCCTTCGGCATCCAGAATTTCGGCTATCATGGAGAGGTTGTGTTCCCCTTGCGGATCACGCTGAAACAGCCCGGCACCGCGGCCCGGCTGCACGCGGCCGTGTCGCTGCTGGTATGCTCCGACATCTGCGTGCCTGAGGATTTCGTCCTGACGCTCGACCTGCCGCCGGGCAGCGGCATCGACCAGACCTCTGCCGACAGGATTGCGCGTTTCGTGGACAAGGTCCCGCAAATGGCCCCCGTTCCGCGCATCACCTCGGCGCAATTCCATGTGGATGACGCGGCCCGCAGCCTGACCGTCGCGCTGCGCAGCACCAAGGCCTTCGACGCGCCCGACATCTTCCCCGAGGCCGGTGACGGCGTCACCTTCGGTGCACCCGACATTCGGCTGGGCGAAGACGGACGCCTGCTTTGGGCGCGGCTCCCGATCCTGTCCTCTGGCCCGCCCGAGACACCGCGTATCACAGTGACCGACGGGGACACCCGCGCCTTTACGGTGCCAGCCACAAAGGTGGCAAGCGCCCCTGCCCCGCCCTTTCGTCTGGCAACGCGGAGGACCGGGGCGGGGATGCTGGCCGGGATCGCCGCGCTTGCCTTCCTTGGCGGTCTGATCCTGAACGTTATGCCCTGCGTGCTGCCCGTCCTGTCGATCAAGTTCTCGTCTGTCCTGCGCCACGGCTCAGAGGATCGCCCGCGCATCCGCCGCGGTTTTCTTGCCGCCGCCGCCGGGGTCCTCACCTTCATGTGGGCGCTTGCGGCGGTACTCTACGGATTGAAATGGGCGGGTGTGTCCGTGGGTTGGGGTCTGCAATTCCAGAACCCGGTCTTCCTTGCAGGTCTGATCGTCGTGATGACGGTTTTTTCCGGCAACCTGCTGGGCGCGTTCGAGATTTCCTTGCCGTCCAGGCTCCAGACATGGATGGCCAATAACGGCGGCGGAGATTTTGCCACAGGCCTTTTCGCGGCGGTCATGGCCACGCCCTGTTCCGCGCCGCTGCTGGGCACCGCCATAGCCTTTGCGCTGGCCGGTCGGGGTCTCGATATCGCCGTGATCTTTACCGCGCTGGGGCTGGGGCTGGCTCTGCCATACCTGCTGGTCGCGGCGTGGCCAGGAGTGGTGACGTGCCTGCCGAAGCCCGGGCGCTGGATGCTGCTGGTCAAGGTGGTTCTGGGGCTGATGCTGTTGGCCACGCTCGGGTGGCTGGTCTGGGTCATGAGCGGTGTCGCCGGGCCGTGGACTGCGCTCATCGTGCTGGCATTGGCGCTGTCGGTGACCGGGTTGCTGTCGCTCAGCCGCCTGTCACCGGGTCCGCGCCTGTCTGGCGCGGCGCTTCTGGTCGCTGTGACGTTGGTGGCCGCTCCCTTCGTGTCCACGCCCGCCGCCTCCCCCGCGCCGGACGGCAGCGCGCTGGCTTGGCAAAGCTTTGCCCGCGCCGAGATCGCGCGGCAGGTGTCGGGCGGGCAGGTCGTCTTTGTCGATGTCACTGCGGATTGGTGCCTGACCTGCAAGGCCAACAAAGCCCTGGTGCTGGAACGCGACCCGGTGCGCACGGCGCTGTCCGCTGACGGCATCACCCTCATGCAGGCCGACTGGACGCGCCCGGACGAGTCGATTGCGCGCTATCTCGAAAGCTTCGACCGTTACGGCATCCCCTTCAACGTCGTCTATGGACCGGGCGCGCCAGAGGGTATCGTCCTGTCGGAAATCCTGACGGACCGATCCGTGCTGAAGGCTCTCGATCGGGCAACCTTGCCGAACTGACATTTAAACATTATGTATATGGAATATGTTGGACCTTTAGTTGGTCTGCAGATCCGCGTCAGTGGGCATGGCCATGTCAGTCGATCGAAAAGAACACTGGGACACCGTCTACGGCAAGACGCCCGAGACCAGCCTGAGCTGGCATCAGGACGATCCGACAGTTTCGCTCGACCTAATTCGGATGGCCGGAATTCCCAGAGGCGCGTCGGTGATCGACATAGGCGGCGGCATGTCCCGTTTCACGGACGCCGTGCTGGCGATGGGGCTGCGCGACGTGACGATTTTGGACCTGTCGCAAGTGGCCTTGGATGCCGCGCGAGACCGGCTGGGGCCCGCAGGGGGCAGCTTGACCTGGCTGTGTAAAGACATCACCACCTGGTCGCCGACGCGACAGTACGACCTGTGGCATGACAGGGCGGTATTCCACTTTCTCACCGACCCCGCCGACAGAGCCGCCTATATCGAGAGCTTGACACGCGCCGTCCGGATCGATGGCCATGCCATCATAGCCACTTTTGCGCCGGACGGACCGGATCGGTGCAGCGGCCTGCCGGTCGTCCGCTACAGCCCCGAGAATATCGCGGTGCTTTTGGCAGACAGTTTCGCGCCGGTGGCGCATCGCCGCCACCTCCACCAAACCCCGAAAGGCGCGGAGCAAGCTTTTCAATTTAGCCTGATCCGTCGGGTCGGCTGACCTCAGTCTCCCCCGAGTTGCGCCAGTATTGCCTGAACCTCTGCCTTGCGCGCAAACCACGCGTCTTGGCCAGTCGCGCGTGCGGACGGCCAGTTGCGGCCCTGACATCGGGAAACAACTCGCTGATCTGGCAACGCTTTGGTCGCGCCGGAATTCCGCCGCAAGCACCGAACGTGAAGGTTACTTTCTGAACGTCACCGTGCCGATATCTGTACACCTCCCGTCAAATGGATTGGCCGAACCGTTCGACCAGCCAGCCAAAGGCGATCCCCGTGCTGGCCCACAGCGTTGCCTGCACCGCCAATGTCGATGCCCGGAACTGCCAGAGCAGATCGCGCGGAAAGGCCGGGTCCACCTCGTGGAACGAGGGCAACAGGATCGCTGCCCCGGACATGACCCCTGCGTAGATCCCCGCCCCGATCAGCATCTTGCGTCGTCGCGAAGCGATCCCTTTCACCGCCGAGACAGCCGGCCCGAGGGTTGCCAACGACAGCGCCAGAAAGGCGAAATAGGCCAGGGTGCGCGCCCCGATCGTTTCGGGGTTGCCAACTGCTGGCGGATTTCCCGGAAACTTCAGCATGGGAACGACGATCACCGCGGCAAAGCCCAACGCCGTGATCCAGGCCACCGTGGCCCGTGTCGATCCATGCAGGATCCGCCCCCGCGCCACGGCAAAGCTGATTGCCAGGATCCCGCCCAGGGCCACGCCCACGGCGGCGAGACCGACGAACAATCCAGGACCAGCCTGCAAATGGCGCGACATGCCGCCGGTATCGGAAAGATCCGGCGTATCTGTCGCGTGTGTGTGGCTGTCGGTGGTTTCCATCGCGATGGCCGCGTCCAGCGCAGGTTCACCGACAAGTCGCGCCACGCCGAACGTCACCACGGACGCCAACAGCCCGGCCAGAAGGCCGAGCACAAGAAGACGAGTCATCGCTGTAACTTAGTGGCAGGGAAAGCCAAGAAGGTGGCGCGCATCGTGCACGAATTCGTGCACGTCGGTCCCGGCGAAAACAGACCATGCGCCCTGCTCTGCACCAACGAAATAGACCAGCAGGACAGCCAGCAGCGCGGCCAGGATCGCCCAAGGGGCAATGTCCCGCATAGGGATGGCGGGAAGATCGCTCGAAACGGCGGGACGGGTTGCGACAGTCATTTGGTACTCCTTCTGATGACGCGTCATGAGTATTTTCCAGGGATCCGTGTCTGACTTACGCTTGCGCGATCACAGTGGCGCGACCGTGCCGGATTTTCACCGGCTTCCGTATTCCCCTGTGTCTGATCGATAGGCCAGAATGCCTCGAGCTGCCAACATTTTCTTGCCTCGCCTGTACGAAAGCCCCCCATGCGCCTGATCCTCGTTGCCGCGCCCATGTCTGCGCATCACCCCTTTCGCCTTGCCGCGGATATGAGCGCTGCGCAGGTACAGCGGGCACGTACCCTCTCTGGCCGGCTTGGGGGCAGTGCTTGCCAGACCGCGCCAGGGACCGGTGTCTTGGCCTTGGAGCTTGGATTGCAGCCAAACGACTGCGCGGCGCTCGGCGCGCAGGATTTCGGGCACTGGACAGACATGACCCTGGACGAAGTCGCCGCCACCGATCCCGAGGCACTGTCACTGTGGACCCGTGACCCCGAAGCTCGCCCCGGCGGGGGTACCTCCCTGACAGACCTCTGCGCGACCGTACGACCCTGGCTGGACCAGATGGCGGCCTCGTCGGCAGATCGTGTGGTGGCTCTGGCGGCCCCGCCCGTGCTGCGCGGAGTCATTGTCAGCGCGCTGGACCTGCCGCCTATTGCCGGGTTCCGGCTGGATATCCATCCTCTCGCCCCGATCCACCTGGTACACGACGGTCAACGATGGACATGGCGGCCCGGTAACCCGGACTGATCACGGGTTTTCCAGACGTGCGATGCTTGCCCTGACCTCTGCCTTGCGCGCATCGCCCTCGGGCAACAGCGCATCCGCGCGAAGGTAAGCGTCCCGCGCCTTGTCCATCTCTTGGAGCACGCCATAGGCATTCGCCAGCCTGAGCCATCCGTTCACGTCATCCGGTTCATCCTCAAGCCGCGTCGCCAGACGATCCACCATGGACCGTATGAAAACCGCCCTGTCGCCTTCGCTCATCTCCTGTGCGGCGGCGACATCGGCGGCACTGGGGCTGCGGGCAACAGGCGCACGCGACGCGATGGGCGCCCGGCCGAGTGTTTGTGCGAATGCATTCGCCTGCGCAATATAGGTGTCCATCCAGGGCTGGTAGCCCGGCGTCTCGGCCAGTCGCGCCGTCAGGCGGTCATGAGCTGCCCCGACCTCTCCTGCCTGCGCGTCCGCGATCGCAAGGTAGAACGCCGCCGCCGGGTTCGAGAGGTCCAGCGTCAGCGCCCTGTTCAAAGCGGTCACCGCGTCCGGCGTGACGGTTCCGTCATTGGCCCGGATCATCGCCTCGGCCAGCATCGACCATGTCGCCGAAACCGCGTCGTCACGGCCAGAGGCCGTCCGGAAGGCGGTAACGGCTTCGTCGAATTGTCCCATGCGCGCATAGGTCTGGCCCAACAACATCCAGCCATCGGTCGGGCCGCCGTCGGGATCGGCCCTCAGCCTTTCGCGCAATTGCCCAGCCAAATCGGCGATCCGTCGCGTGTCGGCGCGCTCGTCGGCGCGGTCGGCGAAGGCCACAGCCGGCACGTCGGGCGCACCGGCGAACGAATAGTAGCCAAAGGCCATGACCGGGACAAACACCGCCGCGAGGATCAGCGCGCCGCGCCCGCCTGTCGTCGTGACGGTCTGCCGATCAGCGCGCCGCAGCACCTGCGCCATGCGGCGGCGGATTTCCTGCCTTGCGGCCTCTGCTTCGGGTGCAGAGACCAGCCCCCGCGCCATGTCGCGGTCGATTTCTTCGAGCTGGTCGACCAGAACCGCCGGCACGGCGTCGGCGCGCAAGACCGGTGCCATGCCTGCCCGGCGCATCGGAAACAGCGCGATGGTCAGACCAGCAATCGCCATGATGGCGAAAATACCCCAGATCATTCCGATCCTCCCTGTTTGTATCGGTCCATGGCCGCTGCAATGCGCGCCTCGTCTTCGGGATCGAGCGCCGCGTCGGTGCGTCGGCGTCGGGCCCGCGAAAGACTGAGCCCCCCGGTCAGCACCGCTGCAAAAATCAGGACCAGCGGCGCAAGCCAAAGCACCACGGTCCGACGTGTGAACGGCGGTTTCAACAGGACGAAATCTCCGTAGCGCGCGTGGATGTAGTCGACCACTTCCGCATTGCTGTCGCCCGCGGTCAGCCGTTCACGTACGAGCAGCCGCAAATCCCGCGCCACCCCGGCGTTGGAACTGTCGATGTCCTGGCTCTGGCAAACCACGCAGCGCAGCTGCTTGGAGATCACGCGGGCGCGCGCCTCAAGCGCCGGGTCGGCCAGGATCTCGTCCGGCTCTACAGCCTGCGCGAGCATGGGCAAGACAGCCAACAGAACGGCGAGCACCACCGCCCTCATGACAGGCCGCCTTGCGCCTGCTGCAACGCGAGCGTGAATTTTGCCACGGCGTCCTCGCCCACGATCGGCCCGACATAGCGATACAGAACCGTTCCGTCTCCGCCGACGATGAAGGTTTCCGGAACGCCGGAAATGCCCCATTCGATACCCGCCCGACCATCGAGGTCAGAGCCGATGGCACTGTACGGGTTGCCCAACTCGGCGAGCCAACGCAGGGCGTCCTCGGGCTTGTCCTTGTAGTTGATGCCCAGAAGGCGCACCCCGTCCCGTTCGACGAACCGCGACAGGACCGCATGTTCGGCCTTGCACGGCACGCACCACGAGGCAAAGACATTGACCACCACGGGGCCGGGATTGCCCGACAGGTCCGCTGTTGCAAGGCCCGGCACGTCGAGTCCTGGGACCGGGTCCAGCGCAAACTCCGGCACCGGGTGCGAGATCAGAACCGAGGGGATATCATTTGGGTCACGCTCAGGGTCCAGTCCCCAAAGGAAAAAGGCCCCGAGGATGGCCGCCAACACCAACGGCAGCCCGGCTAACATGCGTTTCATGGTCACTCCTATTCGGCGGGCTGGGGTTGCGGTCGGCGCGCCCGCCGTGGCGCCCCGACGCGCAGGCGACGGTCCGATAGCGACAGCGCGCCACCCAGCACCAGCAGGCCCGCACCAATCCACAGCAGGTTCACCAGCGGTTCGTACAGGATGCGCAGGGTCCACGCCCCGCCCTTGGCCGCCGTGTCCGAGGCCGGTTCCGTGATCGAGGCGTAGAGATCCCCTGCCAGGGTCGAGCGGATCGCGGATTCCGTTGTCGTCGACCGGGCCACGGGATAGCTGCGCCGTTCGGGGAACAAAGTCGTCACGTAGCTGCCATTGCGCCAAACCTTCAACCGGCCCTGATCGGCCAGATAATTCGGCCCGCGACGCTTCTCGACCCCCTCGAACAGGACCTCGAACCCGGCAATCTCGATGCGGTCCCCAGGTCGGACAAAGGCTATTTCTTCGCTCTTCCAGGCGCTTGACCCGACCATGCCCAGTATGACCACCGCCAGCCCGGCATGAGCCAGCGTCATGCCATGCGACGCCCGTGGTAGTGCGCGGGCGCGGCGGGCCGATTCGGACAGCGGTGCGTCGAACAGCTTGATCCGCAGCGCCCATTCCCGAAGCGTCGCAAACAGCAGCCAGAGCGCTGCGGCAACCGCGACATAGGCCAACACAGGCGCACCGGTCTGAACATACCAAAGCATCAGAGTCGCAGCGAGGCACAGCAGCGCCACGAAGCGCACCCGTTGGAGCACCCCGCCAATATCGGCGCGCTTCCACGACAGGAACGGCCCGATCCCCATGAACAGCACGAGGACCAGCATCATCGGGACGAAAGCGGCGTTGAAGAACGGTGGTCCGACCGAAATCTTGTCGCCGGTCAACGCCTCCAGCAGCAGCGGGTAGAGCGTTCCGAACAGCACCGTCCCGGTCGCCGCCGCGAGGATCAGATTGTTGAGCAGCAGGCCTGCCTCTCGGCTGACGGGCCGGAACAGGCCGCCGCCCTCCATCTCGGGGGCCCGCCACGCATAAAGCGCCAACGACCCGCCGATGGACAGGCCCAACAGCCCGAGGATGTACAGCCCGCGCTCTGGATCGACGGCAAACGCATGAACCGAGGTCAGCAGCCCCGAACGCACGATGAAGGTGCCCAGCAGCGACAACGAAAATGTCAGGATCGCCAGCAGGATCGTCCAGCTTTTGAAGGCGTCGCGCTTTTCCGTGACGATGGCGGAATGCAGCAGCGCCGTTCCCATTAGCCACGGCATGAAGCTGACATTCTCCACCGGGTCCCAGAACCACCAGCCGCCCCAGCCCAACTCGTAATAAGCCCACCACGATCCCAGCGCGATCCCGGCTGTCAGGCTCATCCACGCAGCCAGCGTCCACGGCCGCACCCAGCGCGCCCAGGCGGCATCGACCCTCCCTTCGAGCAAGGCCGCAACCGCAAAGGAAAACACGATGGAAAAGCCTACATACCCGAAATACAGCAGCGGCGGATGCATGGCGAGACCAACGTCCTGCAACAGCGGGTTCAGGTCATTGCCATTCGCGGGCGGCGGAAAGACCCGTTCGAACGGGTTCGAGGTGAACAGCAGGAAGCTCAGGAAACCGACGCTGATCCAGGCCTGCACCGACAGGACGCGCGCCTTGGTGGCGGCGGGGATGTTCGATCCGAACAAGGCCACGCCCGCGCCGAACACCGCAAGGATCAGCACCCACAACAGCAGCGAGCCTTCGTGGCTGCCCCATGTGCCGGCGATCTTGAACAGCATCGGTTTCAGCGAATGGGAATTCTCAACCACGTTCAGCACGGTAAAGTCGCTGACCACGAAAGAGCGCATCAAGGCGGCAAAGGCCAACCCGACAAAAACCACCTGCCCCATGGCCGAGGATTGCGCGGATTGCATCCACACGACGTTGCCGCGCGACGCGCCCAGAATAGGCAACACGCTCTGAACAATGGCCAAGGCCAGCGCCAATGCCAGTGAGAAATGTCCGATTTCCGGGATCATGCTTGGCCTCCCTCGGGGGTGTCGCGGTTATTTGTCCAGCGCAGCTTTGCGACGCTGGAACTCCTCTTCGTCGATCTCGCCCCGCGCATAGCGCAGGCGCAGTTCCTCAAGGGGATCCGGCGCATCGGACACGGCTGGCCCGCTGTCGCCACGGCCCGTCAGCCGCATCACGACCAGTACGACGATCGCAATCACGAGGCCCCAGAACAGCAGCATCCCGAACCCGCCAAGGCCAAATCCGAAACCGCCCATGCCATAGCCGTTCATCATGCCGTCATCGGCATCGGCCAGCGCAGGTGCTGCGCCGGCCAGCGCCGCGCCCAGTGAAATCAGGATCTGTCTCATGGTGTTTCTCCTTCGGTGTTGGCCGCATGTCCGTTCGGCAGCCGCACCCGTGCCCGCAACCCGCCTTCGGGCCGGTTCGTCAGAGTGACATCGCCGCCATGCGACTGGATGATCGTCCGGGCGATGGACAGTCCCAGCCCATGCCCGCCGGTTTCCAGCGACCGCGACTCTTCGAGCCGCACAAACGGGTCAAAGACCTTGTCCAACTGGTCCTCGGGGATGCCCGGTCCGTCGTCGTCAACGATCAGAACCACCTCCCCGCCAGTCTTTTGCCAATCGATGCGCGCCATATGGCCGTAGCGCAGGGCGTTTTCGATCAGGTTGCGCAAGGCGCGGCGCATGGCGTTGGGGCGCAAGCGCAGTTCGGTGTCGTCGGCTCCCAGCAGGTCGACCCCGGCGGGCAGGGTCTGGCACAGAGCGCCGAGGTAGTCGTGCAGATTGACGCGTTCGGGCTGCTCTGATCCGGTCAGTCCGCGTGCGAAAGTCAACGTTGCCTCGACCATGCCCTGCATTTCCTCGACCGAGGCGACGATGCTGTCGCGGGTTTCGTCGTCGTCGACCATCTCGGCACGCACCCGCATCGCCGTCAGGGGCGAGCGCAGGTCGTGCCCCAGCGCCGCCAGCATCCGCGTCCGGTCATTGACGAAGCGGGTCAGGCGTTCCTGCATCCGGTTGAAGGAAACCGTCAGGTCGCGGACCTCGGTCGGGCCGGCAACGGGCAGTTCAGGCACGTCCTCGCCCCGCCCCAGCCGGTCGGCGGCCCGCGCCAGCCGCCGCAGCGGGCCGGTCAACCGCGTCATGACGAACCAGATCACCACGATCAGCAGCACCGTAGCCGACAGCACAAAGGCCAGCATGGATTCCAGCGGCCACTGGATCGGCGGGCGTTCGAAGCGGGTGCCCACATTCAGCCAGTGCCCCCCGGAAATGGCTATTGATAGGTTCATCTCGATGGCTGTCAGCTCGCCCCGCATCATCGCCATGTGCATCTCTGTCATCTCGCGCGACAGATTGGCGAGCGGCATCAACTGGCCCTCGATCTGGTGAAGCTCGACACGGATGTCGCGGCTGTAGCTGTCATCCAGCAGGGTACGGATGCGGCTTTCGACCAGACCGCCATCGGAATGGTCGCTGTGCTGAACCAAGGCCGTCTGCGACAGGTCGAACCGCACGAGAGGCGAATTTGCCGCCCGCAGGATCGAGGCATGCAGATCGGGTGGCGCCTCTTCGATCAGGCGCGCCACGTTGGCTGCACGCCCCGCCGCCTCGAAGCCAAGCGCCGCACGGATCGCAAGGCTGCGCTCGTCGGCGAACAGCAGCAGGCTGATGATCTGCGCCACGGTCAGCGCCGCTACGATCAGCAGGACCAACTGCCAGCGCAGCGTCATCGCGGCACGCAGGCTCATGCCTCGGCCTCGACATCGCAGGCAAGGCTGTAGCCGCCATTGCGCACCGTCTTAATGATGCGCGGGCGCAACACGTCGGGCTCGATCTTGCGGCGCAGGCGGCTGATCTGGTTGTCGATGGTGCGGTCCAGCGGTCCGGCCATGCGGCCTGCCGTCAGGTCCAGCAACTGATCCCGGCTCAGCACAATGCGCGGGCGTTCCAAAAAGACCGACAGCAGCTTGAACTCAGCGCTGGTCAGCGCCGTTTCGGCGCCCGATTCGTCGCGCAGAATCTGCCGGTCCGTGTCCAGTAGCAGGTGGGCAAAACGCACCGTCTGGCCCGCCAGCCGCCCGGCCATGGGGGCTTCGCGCGTGGTCCGCCGCAGGACGGACTTGATCCGGGCAAGCAATTCGCGGGGATTGAACGGCTTGGCCAGATAGTCATCCGCCCCCAGCTCCAGCCCGACGATCCGGTCGGTTTCCTCACCAAGGGCGGTCAGAAGGATGATGGGCAGATCGCCTTGCGGCGACAGACGGCGACAGACGGACAGGCCGTCCTCGCCCGGCATCATGACGTCCAGCACCATCAGGTCGAATTGGCCGACCGCAAGGCAGGCATCCATTTCGGCCGCATCCTTGGCTGCGGTGGCGCGCACCCCGTTCTTTTGCAGAAACCGCGTGACGCTTTCGCGGATCTGGGCGTGATCGTCGACCACGAGAATATGCGGTTGCTGTCCCATGCGCCCCTTCTAACGGACCGGGGCCGGGAACTTCACCGGTCGATTTGTAGCGGTTTGTATCACGCCCCGGCTTTGCGACAGATCGTTACAAATCCGGGGCTGCATGTCGCCCGAAAACAGCGTTTGACTGGGGCCGGAAACGACACTCTCAAGCGAAAGGAGCACACGATGCCCCGATTTACACAAGCTGTCTCTGTTCTTGCGGTTCTGGCACTGACCGCAGCGCCCGCCCTTGCGGACTCAGACCACCACACCGGAAACGGCGCCGGCCCGACGGGCGGTGACATGGCGATTCCCCAGATGAATGGCGACATGCACAACACCATGATGCAGATGATGATGCGGATGCACGCGGGCGGCGACATGCCGATGATGGGCATGGGGTCCTCCGCAATGGGGATGATGGACCGCGACATGATGCAGATGATGCGCCCCATGATGGGCCCGTCCGGTGACGGCATGGGGGACATGGGCGACATGATGCGGCAAGGCATGATGTCCCATGACGGCGACGGGGACGACAGCCTGAGCCTTGACGAATTCGCCGATTGGCACGCACAGATGATGAAGGAGACGATGGTCGATCGCTTCCAGCATCTCGATGCCGACGGCGACGGCAAGATCACCGGTTCCGAAATGCAGGGCTTTGCCGGGCGGATCGGTTCCATGCCGAGGATGGACCCCGCGCAGGAATGAGCCAGTTACACGGGCATGGCCCCGGCAATCGGGCCATGCCGCAACGATAGGAGACCTGCCATGAGCTATACCCATGACCGCCTGCTGAGCGGCGTGTCGATCGACGACGCCGACATGCGCGTGCGCGCAGCCCTGTCCGAGGCGGGGTTCGGCGTGCTGACCGAAATCGACGTCAAGGCGACGATGAAAAAGAAGATCGACGCCGAAATGGAGGGCTACCGCATCCTTGGTGCCTGCAATCCCAAGATGGCGTATGAGGCCATCGGGCTGGAACCGCGCGTCGGCGCGATGCTGCCCTGCAACGTCATCCTGCGCGAAGTCGAGGGCGGCACCGAAGTCAGCGCGATCGATCCCGTCGCGTCGATGGCGGCAATCGACAACGACCAGTTGCACGCCGTCGCGGGCCAGGTCCGCGACATGCTGATGGGGGCTGTCGATGCGGCCTGATCGCACGCGGCGGTTCGTGCTGGCAGGGCTGGCGGCTTCGGGCGCGGCGCCGTTTGCAGTTCCTTCCTGGGCGCAGGGCACGGGCGCATGGTCCGCCGGTCAGGCTTATGATGCGCTGTTGAACGATACTGCGCGGGTGATCGACATCCGCTCTCGCGAGGAATGGCAGGAAACCGGGATCGGCGCCGGGGTCTGGCCGATCAGCATGCACGAAGCCCGCTTTGCCGACCGCCTCTTTGCGGCCCGCTCCCACGCGGGCGAGCGCACCGTCGGGCTGATCTGCGCCACGGGCGGGCGGTCGCTGTCGGTGCTGGGCGCGTTGATGCGGGCGGGCTACACCGGGTATGCCGATATCTCCGAGGGGATGCTGGGCTCCGGGGCCGGGCCGGGCTGGATCGCCGCCGGGCTGCCCGTGGTGCCGCTGGATGCGGCGCTTGCATCCCTCCCAGAGGCGCTGACCTGACATGACCGGGCGCGGCGTGGATCGGTTCAGTCCGGCGCTTCGCCCCTTTGTGTGGATCGCGGCGGCGCTGCTTGGCGCGCTGGCCCTGTACTGGCTGCTGGGTGGGCAGATGCCGACGATCGACCGCGCGCGGGTCGAAACTTGGGTCCATGCCGCGGGCCCTTGGGGGCCTGTCGCCGTTGTCGCACTGATGACCGCCGCCGTTGTCGCCAGCCCGATCCCCAGCGCGCCCATCGCGCTGGCGGCAGGTGCCGCCTATGGGCACTATGCCGGGGCAGCCTACGTCGCCCTCGGGTCCGAGATCGGCGCGGTCATCGCCTTTGCCCTTGCCAGGACGCTCGGGCGCGGCACGGTCGAGCGTTTATTGGGCCACAGTGCCGATCGCGGGCTGTTCGGTTCGCAAAACGCATTGACACTGACGGTCTTTGTCAGCCGCCTGCTGCCCTTCGTATCGTTCGACGCGATGAGTTATGCCGCCGGACTGAGCCGCCTGCACGCCTGGCGCTTTGCGCTGGCGACGATGGCCGGAATCCTGCCCGCCAGCTTCGTTCTGGCCCATGTGGGCAGCGTCGCCATGCAGGGAGATTTCGGGTCGGCGGAATGGCTGGCCCTCGGCCTGGGGCTGGTCACGGCGGTACCGCTGCTGGTGCTGGCCTTGCGGCACCGGGACGATGACAAGAGGAATACGGAATGACTTCGGACTATCGCAAGAACAGCCTGACCCTGCTGGATGCCATCGCCATGGGTACCGGCGTGATGATCGGCGCCGGGATCCTCGCGCTGACCGGTCAGATCGCAGCTTTGGCGGGGCCGCTCTTCCCCTTCGCCTTCATCGCCGGTGCCGTTGTCACCGCCTTCAGCGCCTACACCTATGTCAAGATGTCGAACGCCTACCCCTCTGCGGGCGGCATAGGGATGATCTTGCAAAAAGCCTATGGCCCAACGACTGTCGCCGCCGGGGCCGCCCTGCTGATGGCGCTGTCGATGGTCATCAACGAAAGCCTCGTGGCGCGGACCTTTGCCACCTACCTGCTGCGCGGGCTCGACATGCCGCGCGACACATGGCTTGTGCCCGCCATCGGCGTAAGCGTCATCGTGTTTGCGTGGCTGGTCAATGTCGCGGGCAACCGGTCCGTCGGCTGGCTGTCGGTGCTGATGGCAGCGCTGAAGGTCGGGGGCATCACCGTTTTCGGCATAGCAGCGCTTTGGGCGGGCGGGATCAGCTTCGAGGCGACCGGGGGACAGCAAGACACCGGGATCACCGGATTTGTCGCCTCGATGGCTCTGGCGATCCTTGCCTTCAAGGGGTTCACGACCATCACGAACAGCGGGGCCGAAATCACGAACCCGCACCGCAACGTTGGCCGTGCCATCATCGTTTCCATCGCCATCTGTACGCTGGTCTACCTGTTGGTCGCCTTTGCCGTCGGCAGCAGTCTGCCGCTGGACCGGATCGTTGCTGCACGGGACTATGCGCTGGCCGAGGCCGCGGAACCGGCCCTGGGGCGGACCGGGTTCTACCTGACCGTCGGCCTGGCGCTCGTGGCGACGGCCTCCGGCCTGATCGCCAGCGTCTTTGCCGTGTCCCGCATGCTGGCCATGCTGACCGAGATGCGGATGATCCCGCACAGCCATTTCGGCATGCCCGGCGTCATCCGCGACCACACCTTAGTCTACACGGTTGTGATTGCCACGCTGCTGACCATCTTCTTCGATCTCGGACGCATCGCGTCGCTGGGGGCGTTCTTCTATCTGGTGATGGACATGCTGATCCATTGGGGAGTGTTCCGCAATCTGCGGACCGAGGTGGGCGCGCGCGGCTGGGTCTTGCTGACCGCAATCGGATTGGACGCCGTCGTGTTGGCTGCCTTTGCCGGGATGAAGGTGCAGGCCGACCCGTGGATCGTGGTGATCGCAGGTGTCGGAATGATCATCGTTTTTGGCTTCGAGCACATCTTCTTGCGTCGGCACCCGCCCAAAATGCATCACCATCACGGCGCTTGACCTTCCCCTTGCTGGAGGGCCCATGACTGATACGGGAAAGGACTTCGATCATGCCCGACCATGCCCACCACTCCCATTCGCAGCATGCCCCGATCCCGGCTGGCGCCCCTACGGCCACGGACCCGGTCTGTGGTATGACCATCGAAGTCAAGGACGACACCCGAACGCAGACCTTTGGAGGAGAGACCCATCATTTCTGCTCGGCCTCCTGCGAGGACAGGTTCAAGGCTGACCCGTGGTTCTATGCGTCCGGCAATGCCGACAAGACAGGCCAACAGGCCCAACCCGGCACGCAATGGACCTGCCCCATGCACCCCGAGATCGTCCGCGACGAACCGGGGGCCTGCCCGATCTGCGGCATGGCGCTGGAACCGATGCTACCCAGCGACGAACCGTCCGAAGAACTGACCGACTTCACCCGCCGGATGTGGATCAGCGCCGCGGCGGCGGTGCCTTTGGTCATCCTGACGATGGGAGAGCTTGTCGGCCTGCCCGTCCGCGACTGGCTGGGTCACCGTATCGCGACCTACATCGAATTCCTGTTGGCCACGCCCATCGTCCTGTGGGCCGCGCTGCCGTTCTTCAGACGCGGGCTGGACTCGTTCCGCAACCTGTCACCCAACATGTGGACGCTGATCTCGCTTGGGGTCGGGTCGGCATATGTCTATTCGATCTTTGCCACCTTCCTGCCAAGTGTCTTCCCCGAGGACTACCGGATGGGCGAAGGCGTCGGCACCTATTTCGAGGCCTCGGTCGTCATCGTCGCCCTGATTTTCGTCGGGCAGGTGCTGGAACTCCGCGCGCGCGAACGCACCGGCGATGCGATCCGCGCCCTGCTGGACCTTGCTCCAAAGACCGCTCGCCGCATCCTGCCCGATGGCGAGGAATACGATGCGCCGCTGGAAAACGTGGTCGCGGGCGACATGCTGCGCGTCCGCCCCGGCGACAGCATTCCGGTGGATGCCGAAGTGGTCGAGGGTCGGTCCTCGGTTGATGAAAGCATGATCACCGGCGAACCCGTGCCCATCGAAAAGACCGCAGGCGACCGCGTCACCGGCGGCACGATCAACAAGAATGGCACGCTGGCGATCCGCGCCACGCAAGTCGGTGCCGACACGGTGCTTTCCCAGATCGTCGACATGGTCGCGGGCGCCCGCCGGTCGCGGGCGCCAATCCAAGGTCTGGCAGACCGGGTTTCGGCGATCTTCGTACCCACCGTGGTCGGTATTGCAACGCTGGCCTTCTTCGCGTGGCTTTTGATCGGTCCTGACCCGGCGCTGGCGTTTGCCATCACCGCCGCCGTTTCCGTACTGATCATCGCCTGCCCCTGTGCGCTGGGGCTGGCTACGCCGATCTCGATCACCACCGCCGCCGGGCGTGGCGCGCAGGCGGGCGTGCTGATCAAGGACGCCGAGGCACTGGAGCGCATGGCCCGCGTCGATACCGTCATCGTCGACAAGACCGGCACGCTGACCATGGGCAAGCCCACCCTGACCGACGTGGTCGGCCTGTCGGGCGCGAACGAGGCTGACGTGCTGGCCTATGCCGCCGCCCTGGAACGCGGCTCCGAACACCCTCTGGCCGAAGCCATCGTTCAGGGTGCACGGGACAGGGGCGCCCCACGCCACGACGCAAGTGAATTCGATGCGGTAACGGGCAAAGGCGTCACCGGACGGGTTGAAGGCCGCGATGTGGCTCTTGGCAACCCGGCGTTGATGGCGGCTCTGGGGGTCGACACGTCTGCTGGGGACGCGCCCGCCGATGCGATGCGCGCGGACGGTAAGACGGCCATGTATGTTGCCCTTGACGGAACGCTGGCCGGTCTGGTCGCCGTTGCCGACCCGATCAAGGACACGACCGCCGCAGCGATCCGCGACCTGCACGCGCTTGGCCTTAGGGTCATCATGGCGACCGGCGACAACCAGCGCACCGCCGAAGCGGTCGCGCGCCAACTCGATATCGACGAGGTCCGCGCGGGCGTTCTGCCCGAGGACAAGAAATCCCTTGTCGAGGAGTTGCGTGCGCAAGGCGCCTATATCGCGATGGCCGGCGACGGGGTGAATGACGCCCCTGCCCTTGCCGCCGCCGATGTCGGGATTGCCATGGGCACCGGAGCCGACGTGGCTGTCGAAAGCGCAGGGATCACCCTTCTGGGCGGCGACCTGACCGGCATTGTACGCGCCCGCAAACTGGCCACCGCAACGCTTCGCAACATCAAGGAAAACCTGTTCTTTGCCTTCGCCTAGGGTCAGGATGCATTGATTTTCAAAGCGCTGCGTGATTCACGGCCCGGAAAACGGAGCGGTGACATGAGCGACCTTTTCTGGCTGACCGACG
>NZ_PVTQ01000023.1 GCF_003003355.1 Donghicola tyrosinivorans | reverse complement strand
CCGACAAATCTCGTCAGGGGATAGGTTCCACATGGGTCAAATCTCAGTGACATTTTATATCGCCGCTGGGTCAGTTCTCGGTGACATCCAACACGTAACGCCCAAGCAGATCGCCTATGCGCGGTCGCTCGCCCTGCGCAACCGGACGCTCCTGCCCTGGGAGGTTCAGCAAGACCGGCGATCTTTGAGCGCCTGGATCGAGGCTCAGGCCCGGCTGAGGCCCGTATCGGACATGGACCAGCTGCCCACCTCCAGGCAGGTGGCCTTCGCTGAGAAGCTCGCCCGGATCAAACGGCGCGCCGTTCCGGACGAATGCTTCCGCGACAAGGGGCTGATGTCGAAGTGGATCAACGGGAATAAGTGATGGGTGTCAGTTGGTGGATGGCGAGTCAGCGCACGAATCCACCAAGGCTTCCTTCCGCCTATGAAATGCTGGCCGTAGCGCCTCTGTCGATAAGGGTGGAGAATCCAACGCCTCAAAGAACGCCTGATGGTCACATGGCTTCAAGTTCGTGACGTCCACGCTGTTGTCGTTTGCCTGTTTCATTTCTTCGGCCCCCCAAAAGCGCATGCGCTGTAACTTGTCAGCCGACAGCCGCAATCGAGTAGTGTGGTGTCCCATCCCACACAAGATCCCAAGACGCGCCCGGACGGACGTTCTGAATTGTGTGGGGCTCGAAGCAGACCAGGCAATTCCCGCCCGGTGCAGGAGCCCGGACCGAAGGGTAAATCAGGCCCTTGGATCCGCCCCGACGCAGATGCTGTGCCAGGCTTTGGCCCTCGGGATACCCGACAGCCGGATCCGGATGCAGCGCCGGATGACCTGCCTCATCGGAAATATCATCGAAGACGCCGATGAAGTCGGCTAGCAATTCCACATAGCGGGCGCTGTCATGGAAGCTGCCGATAAAGCCGAGTTCACGCGTGCGGTGCCAGGCCACTTCGCTGACAGAAACCATCACATCCCATGCACAGTACCACGCGCCGCGCTCCTCGGTGTTGAAGCGGTTTCCGCCGGCGCGGGTGTAGGTGAAGGCGGCATTGACGTGACTGTCTCCATAGATGCGCAGATCGCGGCTGCGGCGTTGCCAAGCGAGTTCGCGCGGGTCCAGATGCGGGTTGCGCCCGCGTTCGGCCTGTAGACGTCCACTGGTCAGGCCCTCGATCTCTGCCAATATCTCCATCTCGTCATCGGTATCGACGAGACCGCGCAGCGATGGTGGCTTGTGGTAGGTGGCAGGCAGGAGACGAACGAGACCGCGATCGGAAATCTCGGTATGCTTCATGCCCCACCACGCAACGCATCAAGATAGGTCCGAACCGCGAGGATCTGCGGCAAGCCCCCGTCGATGGCGGTGTCGACTGGTCGGCCGCCACCAAAGAGCGGACCGGTGTTCGGCCGGGTGAACCAGCTTCTTGCCAAAGGCTCCGAGAAGTAGAGTTCGAGCGACTTGAAGATGCCAATTACAGCGCTGAGCCGCAGCAGTTGATCCTTGGTGAGCTCTCCCGCGAAATCCGGCTTCTTGGCGCGCTTCCACGTGCTCTCTGACATGTCGGCAAGGCCAGCCGCTTCCTTGAGACTGAGACCCCAAGCATCGGCCACGCGTGCATAAGCTTTCAACGCGACGGCGTTGATCTGTGCGGGTTCCCGGATTTTCTCTGCAACGTGCATGGCGTCCTCCATTGACTTCAATATAGTCCATATGGACTTACTGTAAAGATCAAATGAACCTTGCGCTTTCATCTCTGTTACCCGAACCGCCGCCCTCCTTCCGTGAACGTATACGCGTTGACGATGATCCCCTCCTCGATGGCCTCGTCCGAGGTGAGGTGGTCGTATTCGGCCTCAAGCTGGCGGTAAAGCCAGCGGGCCAAATCACGCAGCGCCTCGGTCACGACTTCTTCCGCATCCTCGGTCGGCGGCTGCCAGGTCGCGCTGTCCCGCGTGATGTCCACCGACATGGTATATTCATGGTAGTGGCGGCCACGGTGGCTGGCCTCGGCGGCGAGTTGGTAGAAGTTTCGCCGCTGGATGGCCTGCAGGCGGTCGGCGATGCCATGCAACGTCGCGTCCGTGGGCGCGTAGTCCCGAATGCGCGCGGCGGCGCCCTTGGCGTGGGACCAGTAGCCTTCGAAACAGGCCCCGTCGCCCTGGCTCCAGAAGCCGGAAAACCAGATGCAGGGCTTGGCCCGCGTCCCGCCGCCCATCAGACGGACCGGGGTCGTCTTCAGGCGGATGCCGAGGAGCGCACAGACCCGCTCGAAATCCTCATAGACCGCGTCCCACCACTCGTCGTAGGGTCCAAGGTCGCGATACCAGTTGCGGGCCTTCTCCTTGGCGGCATCCGAGAGCTCGGGGAACTGGTAGACGGTGGTGCAGATGATCTCAGGCATCGACGTCCTCCCCATTCAGCGCAGCGGCCAGCCATTCCTGGCTGCTGGACCAGCCGATGGATTTACGAGCGCCGAGATCGATGGCATGCGCACCGCCGCCAAAGGCGTCGAGCCGCGGCCGGGAGCAGGTCAGAGCATACTGAAACCCCCAAAGGCCGGTGAGGTCGAGGTCTTCGGCGAGCCGCAAGACGAAGCGGATGACGGCTTCGACATCGCCGTGTTCGTCGTCATGGATCCAGAGGCTGCTGCCCTCGGGGGCATCCTGGTGCACGAGATCGAAGCCAGCGACATCTGGGTCGTCAGCGTCCTGATTCGCAGCGCGTAGTTCCTGAAACAGCGCGAGCGCGCGGGCGGCCTTGTCAGGGCTGCCGACGTCGATCAGGCACGAGAAATGGGTGAAGTAATCCGCCATGGGGACCTCCTGAATGGGGAAGACCCGGCCAGAAGGCCGAGTACTGGATTGGAAGGGTCGGCCGGGAGCGATCAGCCGGTCGGTTTGTCGTCCGCTGCCTGTCGCGCGGCATGCGCGGAGAGCATCTGCCGGTAGAAGCGTTTGCGTGCGGCCCGGAAGCCGCGCAGTGCGCGCGTGTTGGGGTGGAGCGCTCGGACCGCCGCGCGAACCACTGCCAGTGGCGAAGCGGTCGGCGGCAAGCCAAGACTTAGATAAGTGGGATCGGTCATGTCACGTGACCTCGACCACGGGCGAGACGAGATGCGGATCGACCTGTGCCTCGATCCGTTCGGTCCGACCCATCCAAGGCTCGGGCCGAATGGCCTTCACCCAATCGGCGAAGCTCGGGATGAAGCCGAGGTCCTCCTTAACATGCTGCTCGCCGACCCAGCGGGTCGGGATGCCGCGCCCGGTCGAGAGCGTGAGGGTCGGGCCGAAAATCGTCTCGGCCATGAAGATGCCCTCGGCATGGTGGCGCAACGCCCGGTGCCGAAAGTCGGCTGTGATCTCCTTGCTCTGGTCGAACCAGGAATGCACGGCGAGGTAGTCGTCGACCGTGCCGTCCCATTTCTTCACCGAGGACAGGGCGTGGTGATACGGATGTGCCATTGCCGCCCCCTCAGAAATCGTGGGTATAGAGTTCGGACGAGGTGAAGCGCTCGTTGAACTCGAGGTGGATGGAGCGAGCGCTCGCGTCGAAGCAGAATTCGCCGTAGGCCCCGTCATTGTTTTCCCAACCGCCATGGGTGTCGGAGAGCAAGTCGTAGGCCAGCTGCTCCACGACATCTTCGAGCGAAAGCGCCCGCATCTCGACCTCCGGATCGCCCCAGGTCAACGCGGCATAGGCGATCTCGGTCTTGGGGAAAGCAACCTCGGTCTCGCCAGCGTAGGCTTCGATGCTTTCAACCTGGCCGCTATCGCCATAGCCGTCGAAGCTCACGGTCACATGGGTGATGCTCGCGGCAGTCAGGCCATCGAAGAGGCGCTCCTTGTTGGCCGGACGCAAAGCTGCGATCCGCGCGTCGCGCTCGGCCTGCCGAGCCAGCACGGCGTTGAAATCAATCCCGGACGGCGCCATCGGCGCGACCAGGGTGGGTTCGATCTTGGACATTGGAAACTCCGGAATGAGGGAATGGATCTGAACCCCAGGCTCTCTCTCGTCCTCGTAGGTTCATATCCTCCCCTGCCCTTCTCTGACTCTCGGGCGTCACGCCGCGATCTGCAGGGCGTGAGACGCGAAGGCGCGCCAGAGCGGATCGACAAGACGGGCATCGAGAAGGTCAGCGTGGTGCCGCAGCCTTCGCGCGAGGCCATGTTCATGCCACTCGGCCGCTCGTATGGCCTGCGCGCGGGTCTGGCTGGCCGCGGACACGACGGCACGGGCTTCGGCGGCATCCGAGACCGGGTGGCACCATGCGACGCCGCCATCATTGGTAGCACCGGCCAGAACGAGGCGGCCCTCCCGATCGAGGATTGCCAGGATGCGCGAAGCGTCTTCAGGTGCGATATCTTCGGCGTGAACGATTGCCCCCTGCATGGCATCGGCCAGCGTGGCAAACCGCTCCAGTGGGATTGCCAACTTGTTTTCACCTGTTTGAGAGAGGCGAGACATCTGCCTGTCAGGCGGTCATTTCGGCAGCATAGCCTCTCCAGAGGTCGAAAGCATCGGACCTTGCGTGGCGGTATGAGACGGCGGAGAGTTGATAGCGTCGTGGGCGAAAAACGGTGTTGATCTGATCATGGGCAGCCAGAAATCTTTGTGCCTGCCGGGGAGATTTAAACCGCCCCATCAACTTCTCGCGTTTCCGTGTTGGCCTGTGTGATCCTTCGATCCGGTTGTTCAAGCCCTTGTGTGCGCGATGATCTGCGCCCGGTGCGAGGTCCCGGATCGGCCTGAAATAACTGCGCAACTTGTCCGTAATGATGACACGGGGTTCACCGAACCGGTCGATCAGCCTTGCCAGAAAACGTCTTGCAGCATTGGCATTGCGCTGTGGCTGAACGAGAATATCAAGGACGTCGCCGTTCGCGTCGACCGCCCGCCAAAGCCAGTATTTTCTGCCGTTGATTGGGATGATGACCTCATCCAAGTGCCATTTGTCGCCCGCGACCGGTCTGTCGCGCCTGATGCAATCGGCAAAGTGACGGCCAAAGCGGTTCACCCATTTTCGGATCGTTTCCCGGCTGACCGTCACACCCCGATCGGCGAGAAGATCCTCGACATCCGCCGTGCTGAGCGCGAAGCGATGATAGACCCAGACGGCATATGCAACGATTTCACGAGGGAAACGGTAGCCTTTCAGGCGCGGCATGGAGGATGGTGTATTCATACACAACGCCTAACCAAGCACCCCTCCGCAAACAAGTTGGCAATCCCCCTAGAACTTGTAGAGATGGTTCATCAAGGACTTGAATCTGGATCGCGCCACAGATTCAGAAATTGAATTGGACCGCGGTCGGCAAAACCCTCGATACTCAAGTGCATGAAACACATGCCTACACCTCTATACCTGACACGCTCGGACCCCAGCCGGAACATGGCTCGGTTCTATGCACTGTCACTTGAACCCACGCTTTTCGGCGAGGTGTCCTTAGTCAGGAATTGGGGACGGATAGGAACGTGTGGGCAGGTTCGAACGGAAACGTTCGAACGACCAGAGGCCGCGAGTGCAGTGTTCAACCATCTTCGCACTTTAAAGCTTCGGAAAGGATATCGCGTCAGAAGCGGCGGTTGATACGCTACTGAAACAAACTGTCCATTGCTCCGTGGAGCCATAGCCCCTGAGTGAGCCGAGATGAAGACTCTCAGCGTACCAGTCGAACACTCAACTCGTACTAGCTCCTAACACCGCTTGCAGCAGACGCTTGCACGAGCGCGGACCAAACCATCTTAAGTCACATCTGCCATGATGAATCTTTTGGGCCAGAGTAGGTCTCTGTTTAAAAGTCCAAAATCTTTATTGATATCATACCTACTAAATAAAGAAAAAGGCTTAAGTTCACTGTTGTAAATCATACCCGGTGGTGATGTGCGAAGTTTTTCTGGCGTGGGCATGAAGTTGTAAACGTAAAATCTGCGGTATCTTATAAAATCACCGAAATCTTTTTCGATATTTACCCCATATGTAAACGTTCCATTCCACTCCTCAAAGCTCCACCTTATGCATTGACCATCAGCCAAGAAGTATGGCTTAGCTTTTTTGAGATAATTTTCGATTTTTCTCAAATCACTCCCCCCTAGTCCAGTTGCGTTACAGCGCTTTAGCGTGAATATTAAAAAACTTGTAATAATCAGGTATAAATATAAATCTTCAGCCTAGCGTTTGAAGCAAATGCAACACAGATCATACTTGCGACAATATAAGAACAAAACAAGAACATGCAGCCGTAGCCTTGACGATTTAAGAAGAAGAAATTTTGCGAGAACAGAAGTTTGGTAGCCTTCCCCTGATGAAATCATCCGGATTCATCACGAAAACATTGACTTTCGAAGAAAGTCTCCATCAGGCACGGACACCCCTTTGAGACATGCTCAATCATTTCTGGCAAGTCTAAGGACATTGGGGCATCCGACCATTGCGCGATACCCGCACTGTCAATGGCAGCGGCCATCTGGTCAACTGCCGAGTGAATGGCTCAGGAAATACTGGATTCCACTCGTCAGACGAGCCCACCGGATTGCTACCCAGTTAGAAGCAGAGGGGCGTGGTTCCTGTTCCTGCGGCTCCAGCCACAAGGGCAGAAGGCACCAAGCGGGCCTGCCATCCTGCGGCGGGTGATAGGCTGATTGACCGGTCACGCAGACCTGCTTCAAGAGCCAGTCCAAATCTGTGTTCGCGGACTGCAATTGCGCCCATTCGCCAGCATCAGTGCGCGCGGCAAAGGCCGCATATTCCGCCGCCCCCGCTTTGGCATGAGTGCCCCCGATCCAGTAGCCCGAGCCAAAGAGCACCGGCACCGCCAATGCCACGGCCAACCCGACCCTGCCCGCCACGCGCAGGGTGTGCTGCGCGGCAAGTCTGGGCAGGTCCTCTGCCAGGGTATCACGGACGGTATCGGTGACGCGCCGCGTAAACTCGCGCTGCTCACTCTGATGGATGACGCGGAATTTCTGGTATTCTTCGCAGGCGGCGACGCCGATCCTGTCCGATAGCTTGCCCATCTCATCCAGCCTTTGATCCAGACTCGTCTCCAGCAGCACCCCCACCGCGATCTGCACCGCCAAAGGGTCATTCGGGTCGATCCCGGCGCTGTGGATCCGCTGATACACCAGATCCATCTGAGCCCGCGTCATCGGCCCCCAGTTTTTCAAAAGGGCATCTACTCTGGTCGGGGGAAACCGCTTCATTGTGCCAGCCCCAGAATTTGGCGGATTTCGTGTGTCAGTTCCTTGCTGAAATCCTCAGTGAAATTGTACAGGCGCGATTGGTCGGTGATCGACATTTCCGGCATGTTTGCCCCGACAGTGAAGGGAACCTTCTGCGCCTTGAGCAGTGCCATGGTCCGCTCATCAATAGCGGGCAGATTCATTTCCGCGCCTCCAGCGGCCAGCAACCGCGCACGGGTTTTACCGCCCTTCTCCTCGCCCGTGGCATCAGTATAACCGTACCAGTGGGGGAAGTGGGCCTCGGACCGGTTCCCTTGCAGATTCAGCATTGCGATGTGCCGGACGTGATGGCCAAGATCGCCGAGGTTTTCGGTGATATCCAGGTACTTGGCCACGGACGCGACTGTGCTGATGTCCGGCGTCAACAAATGGACGAACACAGCGCAAGTGTCAAAACGGGCAATGGAGCGAACAAACTGATAGAGGGAGTCCGGCTTGTCCCCGAACAGCCGCTGCATGTCGGTCAACCCGCCACCCGCGATATCATGGACCATATGAGGGTAACCCTGCCGCAAGCAATCGACCAGCACGGTGCGGGATTCATCCCTGACGCTATATGGAAAGGCACCCACCAAGGGGTCTTGGGCCTCGGTCAGCTGCCCCGTGGCATCCCGCGTTCCCAACGTTTCATAGAGGGAACTGACATCGACGTTGCCGTCATAGGCCGCGACGGGAACGCCCTCGAAACGCAGGGCATCAACCAGAGCGATGGCGGCGGTGGACTTGCCCGAACCGCCCTTCTCAGAGGTCGTTAGGATGAGATGATTGTTGAAAACAGACACTTGTTACTCCTGTAGTTACAGTTGGTTTTCGGATTTTCGTGAAGTTGTGGCATGAGAAATTATGCTGCCCGGCGCACCCAAGAACGGGCGGGCTGTCGGAAGCGGTGATCGCGGTTTGGGGCGGGGCGTGGATTTGGTGGGTTTCCGCCAGATTTCAGCGCGGATTTCGGCGTCGGTTGGGTTGGCGTTGCCAGCATCGGCCAGCGCTTTTTCTGCCTTGCCAATGTCCCCAATATAATTGGAGAGGGTCCTCGGAGAGATGTGAAGCCCTTCTTCAGCAAGAATTTCCGCAATTTCTTCAACGCTGAGTTCTCTATGGCGAAATTGCCAAATTTCCGCACGGCATTCTATTACCTTAACCAGAAGGGAGCGACGATCCTTGGCGGGAGTGTCTGAAAGACGTTCCTGCATTCTTTCCCTGAGAAAACTCATTTCTAAAACCCTTCACTAACACTCACGTCACATCGCAATGATTCTTCCAATTTATGAAAGAGTCCAAAAATATCTTTTAGATAGAACATAAGAAATAATTTGACTCTTTCTTAGAGACCAAAGGAAGGCATCCATCACGCCAGATGACGAGTATAACGTTGAAAATGAATAATAATGCGGAATGCGTTACTGGCGGAGATCTGCGTTACGCAATAATTTCATAAATGAAATTCGCAAAACAGCCACCTTCGATACACCCGGTGGAAATATTCCAAAGCTGCAATCCGCGATTTGCCAACTGTGCGGCGCTCACTGTGAGCATCACCCTCCCGAGATTTTCGAATTATTAATTAGAAATTATAAATGTACGGAATTAATATTTCGCACTCACCCACTGTGTCATGATGTGCGATCACTGTGCGGCACTGTGCAAGTCCAATGCGTGACTGTGCAGGTACTATTCGTCACCCTCTCAGCAAGACGCCTCGGACCGCGGGGGCAAAACTCTGGCAGGAGGAATAAATGGCACGCCCCAGAAAACCGGATCAGGATAAGCGCACCCGTTGGGATGTCCTCTATGTGACCCCGTCAGAGCGGCTGGAAATCACCGAGGCCGCGAAACAAGCGGACCTCTCTGTCAGCCAATACCTGCTCGCGGCTCATCGCCGGCGTGGTCCATCTGCGGACCGGGCGGGGACCATTCTGGCCCTGATACAGGCAGAGCGAGAACTGGCCGCGATTGCGCGACTGCTGCAAGCTACGCCAACGGATGCCTTGGTTTTGCATTCAGATCTTCTGGCGATCGAGCGCAGCTTTCGCAGGGCCGCGCTGCCTTGGGCCTATCGGTTGGAGGGTGACACATGCTGATCACCCACGCCCGCTATAGCAAGGACGCGACATCGGGGTCACAAGACGCCGTGGGGTACATGTGCGACCACACGGTCCGGAAATCGAACAAGCTGGTTAACCGCGCCCCCGCCCCCGAAATCCTGATGGGTGATCCCACCCTGATCCGCGCGGCGATACGGCTGGCGCCAGGCCAGCACAATTACCGCAGCGCGGTGCTGTCCTTCGCACCCAAAGACGTGGATGTCGCGGCTTTCAATGCGGGGTGTGCTGTCCAGCGGAAGCGTGTGAACCACGCCCTGTCGATGTGGCTAGAGGCTGCATTCGCGGGCATCCCTGTCACCAACCGGCCGCCGGTGTTGGCCACAACGCATACTCACACGGGCCGGATGGAGGTTAACCTACTGATCCCCCGCTGGGTGCTGCGCGCCGACGGCAAAATCCGCGCCTACAACCCCGATCCGCCCGGCGCGGGCAACCGAGCTCTGCGCGAGGCGGTCGAGGATGCCCTAAACCATCGCTTCGATTGGGCTGATCCGCGCAATCCCCTGCTGAAACGATTGGTGCATCTGCCTGACTGGCAGCTCAAAGAGCACGCAGAAGCCAAACGCCAAGGCACCCCCATTCCGCAAACCCCGCGCACCATTCTGCTTGCTGGTATCGTTGAGGCAGTATTTGCCAAATCCATCCAGTCCCGCGATGACCTGCTGGAATGGTTAACCGCGAACGGTCACCCCGTGCACAGCATGGGCAAGCAGCACATCACCATCGGCGGGCCGGATACGCCAGCGAACCAACGCATGCGTCTGACAGGCCCGATCTTTGAAGAGACGTTTACCGATTTACCTGCGCTGATCCCGCAAGGCGGGGCCAAGGAAATCATTATCCAGAAGCGGTTTAACCAAATCCGCAACTCCATCCAGAGCCTGCCCACGCTTTGGCAAAAACGGGCAGATTTCAACCGCAGCCGTTTCGGCCTGATGCGCTGGCCTCGTTTGGCTCTGACCCTGCGCAATTGGATGTCCGGCCCGTTCACTCCGCTGCAAATCCCCTCCTTGCGGCTCGACCGCCCCCTGCAAATTCAAAGGATACCTGATGCCCCTCGCCCCCAACCTGTCCCCGATGGAACGGCAATTACTGGAACGCCAAACAGCATTGGCCGAGGCGATCTTGCTACGCCTCGACGCCATAGAAAGCCGCCAATTGCGGATCGAGCAGGCCCTGTCGGCGCAGGCCAACAACTGGATTTCGGCCGAGGCGCAGGTGACCGAAATCCGCAAGTTGCTCTTGGAAATCCCGTCAGAGGCAGCCGACTAGACTTGATCCGTCGGCGTATTCACGCTCTGCCCGCTGGACCTGACGAGCCGGGTACCGGCTCGTCAGGCATGATGCATTAGGCTCAGGACTTCGGTAACTTTCTCAACTAGGTCCGGCAGGGCAGTTGTTCCGCAGGTTCGATCTGATCCCGTTTGGAAAAGGGAGCGATGGACCGGCGGACCGGAGCAGAGTGCTCCTCGCCCGGGCAGCAATGTGACGCTTCGCTCCGATCCTGAAGGATGCAGCCAGGTCGCAGCTGGTCTTGGTATCTCCCCATCCAAATCGGGTCAGATCAAACAGAGGAGCCAGACAATGCCCCATCAGACAGACATCCAAGAGGAAACCGGCTTGACGTCCGCCATCCTCGACCATCTCGCACTTCATGGCGCAACGCCCGGCCCCGGCGAGACCGATCTTCGCCCCCAGCCCCAGCCCGACGAGGTCGATCTCGCCATGGCGACGCTCTTTGACACCACCACCGGCCTCCTCACTGGCAGCCAGTTGGAAGACAATCTCGAAGAGATGCTCTGGTCCCTCACCTCGATCTTCCATCGCCGGCTGATCCATGTCCAGAAGCTCCTCGACGACAATGAATTCGAAGTCCGGGAAAGTCTGGCCATCCAGGACGGCTCCGAGGTCGCCTCGGTCGAGCTCGAGCGCCTCCAGATGATCGGGCTGAAGCTCCGGGACCATCGCGATGCCTTCGAGCAGATGCGCGATCTGGCTGTGTACCACTTCGCGGCCGCCACGGGTTCACCTTGGCTGCCCCGCACCGGATCCAAGGTCTCGCATCGGGGTCTCACCTCCGCCGTGGTGGACAGACAGCCGGACCTATCTCTCGGCCAAGCGCCGCAAAGAGACCGAGGTGCACTGCACTGAAGGCACGCGGATTGCTTTCTCGGGCGGGGATTATCAGGCCTACGATCTGATCTGGTCCGTCCTCGATGCCACCCATGCGAAATACCCCGACATGGTTGCTCCATGGCGGCACGCCCAAAGGTGCAGAAATGATCGCGGCCCGTTGGCCTGATACCCGTGGTGTCACCCAAGTGGTATTCAAACCCGACTGGAAGAGCCACGGTGAGGTCGCCCCGTTCAAGCGCAACGACAAGCTGCTCGAGACCATGCCGCAGGGTCTGATCGCCACCCACGGTTCGGGCATCACCGATAACATCGTCGACAATGCCCGCAAGCTTGGAATCCGCATCAAGAAAATCGGGGCTTAGGCCCCGGTTCACGTGCCGCGTAATAGATCCTGTACGACAGAAGGCTTCTTTGCGATCAGTGCCAGCAGAACCTGTGCCGGGCCTGTCGGGTGTCGACGCCCGTGTTCCCAGTTCAGCAGCGTGCCTTTCGCGACGCCAATGCTCTTGGCGAACTCCGCTTGGGACAGGCCTGTCCGTTGCCGAACTTCGGCGACATCGACCTCAGCAACGGAAACTTCATGGACCTTCACGCTGGCCAAGTCGCCATCTGTGAAGGCCAGCGCTTCTTCCAGCCCCTTGGTGATGGATTCGAATGCACTCATGTTGCGTCTCCATATTTAGCGACAAGCGCCTTGCTCATCTCTACTGCCGCGGCCTGTTCGGCCTTTGACAGGTTGGCTTTCTCATTCTTGGCAAAGACCGTAATCAGGAAAATCGGCATATGGGTCCCGCCAAAGACATACACCGTCCTGAAGCCGCCGCTTTTTCCGCCCCCCTCTCTCGGGATACGGACCTTTCGCAATCCGCCACCAAGAGAGATGCCCGCTTCCGGATTGGCGGCAATGAAGCTGATCGCAGCCTCGCGCTCCTGGTCCGACATCATTGCCTTGGCGCGCCTCTGAAATTCGGGCAGTTCGACCACTGTTTGCAATCGTGTCATCGTCAGTTCCATATAGGTTTTCGAGGTGTATGTGTCAATGACGTATAGCATGCGCACTGGAAAGGCAAGTTGGCAACCTTCCTTCAGCTTGCGCTCGGTCGACACCTTGGTGAACCGGTTCTGTCGCAAACTTTAGCAGGGAGTGCGGCACCGTAAATTTAACCGGCCAAGCACAAAAACTGGACCGGCTGCGGTGTTCATGCGGCTTCGAGTCGAGCGATGTCGCGCCACGCCTCCATGGCGGCGGCACGAAGTTCGCGAAAATCTGCGGATGTCATTTTGTGGCGAGGCAGGTGAAACAAGTTGGCAATTGGGTCATGGATGGAAGCGAAGCGCTGTAATTGCCGGGCGGATTTGAAGCGTTTCATAACGCGCTCGCGCCTTCGGGTCGATTGGTGTGAGTTTTCAGCCCGGTTATTCAAACCCTTGTGTGAGCGATGCTCGACCCCCGGCATGATCTGGCGCTTCGCCGCCGGGTATGAGCGAAGTTTGTCAGTGACCAGAACCCGTGGCGGATGGCCCTGTCGTGTCAAGAGCCTGCGCATCAGGCGCAGGGCAGCCCGCCGGTCGCGGCGGGCTTGAACCAGCACATCCAGCACGAAGCCCTCCTGATCGACGGCCCGCCAAAGCCAGTGCTTGCGGCCCCCGATTGAGATGACAACTTCTTCCAGATGCCACTTGTCGCCGAGTTTGCCAGCCGAACGGCGACGGATTGTCTTCGCGAATTCCCGCCCGAATTTTTCGGCCCATGCCCGCACCGTCTGGTGCGACACGATAATACCGCGCTCGGCCAGAAGGTCTTCAACCATCCGCAGGCTCAGGGGGAAACGGAAATACAGCCAGACAGCATGGGCAATCACGTCGGGCGGGAAACGGTGGCGGCGATAGAGGCGAGCGTCGGTCATACCGCTATGTCACATTTTACACGGGCAATCGCATTAACTTTACGGTGCCCCCACGAGCTTCAGGAGCAGCAGCGTCAACGCGACGTCGGGGGAGCGCCCGACAGCTTCGCGCAGTGCCAATGTCCGATGCGCCGTCAACTCCATGATCAGACGCTCGGGCAACGGTTTAAACGCACCATCGTCCTCGTCGTCGGGCATGTTCGCGCCAAGCACTTGAACAGCAGAGGTGATCACCGTGCCATGGCCGATACCATCCACTTTGCTCCCCGTTGAAAGCTCAACGCCCTGCCCGTCTGCCGCCTGTTCACCGCTGTGGACGTCGGCATCTTGCCGAGGTTCATCCTCGGGCCGGACAAAGCCCCGATAAACTGCAAGCTCGCCATCGCGATCAAGCGTGACGAAAGCCCCTGCCCGCGCGATGTCCTCCGCGACGAAGATCAGCGGCCGAGCCTCGAGCTTCTCCATCGCGACTTCCAAGTCGCCAAGACGCGCGTCGATCTCTTCAGGGAATTCATCCTGGCCCTCGTATTCCTCCTCGAGCGCCCGGTACTCGGCAAGCAGCTTGGCATGGGCCGCGCCTTCGTCATCCGTCATCGGCGCCGGGTCTCCGCTCAGCCGCCGCAAACCGTGGCTGTAGCCATAGGGCAGGTCGAGCGAGACCTCGATCCATTTCCAACCTTCGGTCGCGATCGCTTCGGCTTCGGCCTGAAGCTTCTCGCTGACGAGACGATCCAACAGGGCAGGGTCTTCCAGCCAGCCGCCGTCATCGCCTTGGAAGAGGTCATGCAACAAGGTGCCACCAGCAGCCTCATAGGCCTCGACGCCAACAAAGACGGCACGACGGTCAGAAGCCCGCACAGAGGTTTCCGTCAGCATCCGCCGGATCTGATAGGGCTCCTTGTTCCAGGATGACCGGATCGCCTCCCAGACCTGAACCTGGCGCTCATGATCCGGATTGACCGTGAAGGCCATCAGCTGTTCCAGCGTCATCTCGTCCTCGGCGTAGAGTTCGAGCAGGGCAGGGGCCACGGCGGCGAGTTTCAGGCGCTGTTTCACCACCTGCGGCGTGACGAAGAAGGCGGCTGCGATCTCTTCATCGCCTTGACCCTTCTCCCGCAACGCCACGAAGGCGCGGAACTGGTCGAGCGGATGCAGGGCTGCACGCTGCATGTTCTCAGCGAGCGAGACGTCTGCGGCGAGGATGGTGGAATTGGCATCCAGCACGATGCAGGGAATGGGCGTGGTCTTGGCCAGGCGTTTCTGCTTCACCAGGAGAGACAGGGCCTGGAAGCGTCGGCCGCCAGCGGGGATTTCGAACTTGCCGGTCTCGGTCCCATCATCCGCCAGAACGGGCCGAACGCTCAGGCTCTGCAGCAACCCACGGCGGGCGATGTCTTCGGCCAGTTCCTCCACCGAGATACCGGCCTTGATGCGCCGGACGTTGGACTGGCTCAGCACGAGCTTGTCGAAGGTTATGTCCCGGGACGGGGACAGGGTGACTTTCTGGGCAGATTTGGCCATCAGATCTTCTCCGCGACGGGCGCCGGAAGCCACTCTCCCGATCTCACTTCCCGTCACCCCTTTCACAGCCCATCTCTACCTCTCAACATGTCCACCGCGGTGGACATCACGCAGTTGCTGTCCCAGAACGAGAAAGCCTCTCCAACAACAGTGATGGGTTGAAGTCAGTTTCTCTGCGACCGAGCGTGATGCTGTGGAAATACGCTCCAAAGTCTCGGATGCGATTGCTCATCTGGAGAATTATGAAGATGGCGCATGATGCTTTTTGAGAGCCTATCTTCTTAGCAGCCTTTTCGAAGGTGCTTTCGTGGATTCCCATCATTGGAGCGAGCGTTCTCGCGTGGCTTTCGACATCGTGCCAGTTCCTAAGAGAGTTCGTTGCGAACGATGTAGCCTGGTCACAAACTGTTGTGAGCGTTTGCAGGGGAGGTGTTTGGCTGTTGGTCCCGCTTTCTAAATCTTTTTGTTCTTTTTTAGACTTAGAATGGTGGCGGACAGTTTGCCCGTCATTGGCGGGCAGTTTCATTGTTTCTGGTGCGTCCACCGCGGTGGACATCTGTTTGCATTGAGCCTCCAGTTCGCCGAGCAAAGTACGATACTCCGCGATCGAGAGCTTCCTTCGAAGAACTCGGCGTACCTGATGAGTGAGTTCATTCTCGGGGTCAGCTTCGTCGATCTGAGCAAGTTTGGTTAGGATTTGCTTTCGCAAAAACACGCGATCCCGACGAGCGCTTTCCATCGCTTGGGCTGTCGCAAATAGTTCGCCGGCACGCGCGAGCAACGGAGCCAGCGACAACCCATAGCTAATGGACTGACCCTCGGAGGACTTCACTCGGTATCTCTTGCGATTTGGGCTGTCGTGGCGCTTCATGAAACCGAGTTCAACAAAGCGATCGATGTGCCTACGGAGGGTTCGTTCATCGATCCCGCCAACTCGACGGCAGATCTCGTCGTTGGAAGCGAAGACTGTGTCTCCATGCCCAGGCTTGAGAAAGCTCAGCATCGCTTGGAGCGTTTGAACATGTCCTGGACGGAGACCGAACAGGCTGCGAGTATCTCTGAGCGCGCGGAAGACTGCCCAGATGTCGGTTTCAGGTGCTGACGTGGCGGGGGAGCCCTTGCCGACGCCAAAGGTCTGAACGGAAAGCTTTGTGAATGCCATGTTTGTTGAACGACGACCGTTGCGGCCCACAACTTCCCCGGCTCTTCCCGCTGTTTTTGGCGAGAAAAGGCAACAAAAAGACGTCCACCGAATCGGTGACTCTTGACCGGTATGTCGGAGATTGCTACATCACAGGTGCTAATCAGATGATGAGGGCTCTCCGGGGGAAACCTTGGGGGGCTCTTTTCTTTTTGGTCTTCGCCTTTCTCCTCTGCTCGTGTTTTTGGTTATGACCGGGGATCAGCTCCCCGAGCCTCTCTCATTCTGCCATTGTTCAAAAAGCTGTCGCAGCGTGGTTTCCGCGCGCTCTTCGAGCCATTGGCCGAATTCCGGGTTGTCCTTGCGGGTGATCTTGATAGCGATCGACTTGCCATCGACTGAAAGTGTGCCGACAGGGCTACCACTATTGTCCTTTACCACGGTCGTTTGGCCACGGGCGCTTTGGTCGGCCGCGCCACGCGCCTTGCTGGAGCAAGCAACATAGACGGCTTGAAACTTGTCCGAGCTTGGAGTGGTGTCAGGCAGAGAGGCAAGTGTCTCACGCGCAATGTCGACAAGCGGAACCTTCTCTGAAAGTGCAGCAAGATCACCCCATTGGCGTCGACCTACGCCATGAGCCGGGCCGATAAGCCGGACAAGTTCGTCAGGCAGCTGCTCGATGACTACACGATGGTTCGACACACCTTGTCGGGTGAGGCCTAAGGCGTCCTGAATGACGCCAGGCTTGTAACCGGCCTCCTGCATCTCTTTGATAAAAAGAGATTTTTCAATGAAGGACGGATCCAGCCGCAGGTTGTTTTCCTGACCTTGCGCGATCAGAGAAGCATCATCATCGAGCGTTCGAACGATCGCTTTGACGGTTCCACCAACTCTTCGAATGGCTGCAAGTCTGCGACGCCCGTAGATGATGCGGTATCGATCCGGTTGGTCAGAGGGGCGAACCATGATCGGCACTTGCTGACCATGCTTGCGAATGCTTTCGGCGAGATCTTCAATGCTACTATCTTCTAGGATCAGGCGATCCCGGAGGCCATCCATATCGATCCGGTCGGGTTCGATATCTCGGATTGAGTTGGCGGTGATTTCCCGGAGAGAGTCCCGCAATCCGCCGACCGAGCCAGGTAGCTTCGAGGATTTGACCGGGGCAGGGGAGGGGGCTGCCGACGCTTTCTCGTCTTTCGGTGGCTGGTTGAAGATATTTCGAGCCATCAGCGACGCCCCCATGCCATTTGGATTGTCTGCTCCAGCTCATCGGCAACGCTGTTCACGCTGGTCAAAGCCCGATCAATGGTCTTCCGAATGAGCTGGCTCGGGTCTACCTCATAGATGGTTTGCTGAGTCATGCCGGCGTCAGAAATGGCTGTCGACTTCAGCATCGGTTCAGTCATGACTTGGCCCGCAAGGATTGAACGTAGGTACCCGGCCATTTGCGTTTGTGGTCCGTCCGACGGCTCGTAGCGTGTGATCAGGAACTTTACGAAGTCCCAAGTGACATGTCGTCCAATCGCCTCTTCGACGGCTTTGACCGTTTCCGAAGCGAGTTTGAGGAACTGGCTCATCGAAGCGATGTCGAGCATGCCGGGGACGACCGTCACAAGTAAGCCCGTGGACGCTGCCAATGCTGTCAATGTCAGGAAGCCCAACTGCGGAGGGCAATCGATCAGCACGATGTCATAGTCTGAGTCGACTTCCTCTAGCGCCAGAGCAAGACGCTCTGCAAAAATCGGCTGAACCCTGCGCGCAAGGGCATTCGCTGTCTCGGTTTCGTACTCGGACAACATCAAGCCAGCCGGGACCATGTCGAGCTTGTGGAAGTATGTTTTCTGGATGACCTCCGAGAGCGGAACCTGATCATCGTATCTCAATGCGTCGTAGATTGTGCCGCCTTCGGCGAATTCGAGCTCAGGCCGGAAGCCGAAAAATGTCGTCAAACTGGCCTGCGGGTCGAGGTCCAGCACAAGCACGCGGTAGCCACGCAGGGCATACCTGTGTGCCAAATGGATCGTCGCTGTTGTCTTCGAGCTGCCGCCTTTGAAATTCACGACCGAAATGACCTGAAGACGGTCACCGTCTCGGCGGCCAGGTCTGTACGCGTCAGCATTTTTGCCTGTCCGCGCCAAAATGTTGCGGAGGTCGTCAACTTCTTCGGCCGTGTAGAACCTATGACCGCGACCGTCAGTGTGAACTTCTGGGAAGCTGCCATCTTTGTGGCGGTTGCGCAGGTTCGACGTACTAACGCGCAGCAACTCGGCGACCTCGGTTGAGCTGAAGCGGCGCAAGGACTTGCGTTCTTCTGGCTCGAACGCAACTTTCATCTGCCGGTCAAGCGACTCAGCAAGACTGTCTGCAAATGCTCCGATGTCGGAAGAGCCTATGCCTTGCGCGTAGCCCGTATTTCGATCATCCATGTTCTGCCGCCTCTCATGGCCTTTGCTAAGGCTCTTTGTCGTTCTGACGGTCGAAGCCACGTCTGACGCGTTTTGCCGTCAGAATGGAGATGCCACGAACATCTGAGTCCGGCAAGAATAATCTAGATGTAGTGGAAAAGTTATCCACGGCACCAATTTGGTCGCGCGGGGCTTACGCTAGATAACGCATTGATTACCAACGATAAAGACCGTGTCTGGCGAAGCCGACACCCTTCGAGATATTTTCTGCTCGCGCGAACTAACCCCAAGGCATTGTTGGATATTTACGTGGTTTTCGTCCAATTGAGGCGATGATTCTGGAAGATTTGGGCCGAGCGAACAGGGTGGTTTGCCGACCATTAGCGCCTACAAAAGGCCGAGGCGCTCTGCACGCTCCAGCAGCATTCTGACTGAGGAAGGCTGCCAGCTGGTTCGACCGCGAGGGGTGCGCTCACGCATGGATTCGAGTCGGTCGCAGATTGCCTGCAAGGTGATCTCCGGGTCAGCACCTTTGATTGCGGCGACAATCGCAGGCAGGCGATCGTCGGTTTCGCGACGTCCAGCGCGTCCAAGCACTTCAGCAGGCAGGAATCCGTCCGCCACGTATGCCTTCACGGCGCGGAGCAGGCGGCTTTGCGTCCAGCGCCGATCATGGGGCAGGGGGCCATTGATGATCCGCAGGACGTCTTCCCAAGCCATATCGGGGCGCAAACGGCGCACATGGGGCACCCAATCCTGCGCAGTTTCGTTCAAGCGCTCCATGTAGCCGTCCTGTCGCGCCAGCCGCACCTTGCGCAGCGTTTCAGGGTCCTTGGCGCGAAGACCTGGGTTGCCGCCGACGCGGCCCTTTGAGCGTGCCGAGGCAAGTCCGGCTTTGGTACGCTCGCGGATCAGGGCGCGTTCGAACTCAGCCGCAGCGCCCAGAACCTGCAACGTGAACTTGCCCTGGGGCGAGGCAGTGTCGATCGGGTCCTGGAGCGAGCGGAAGAACGCCCCCTTGCCCTCCAGTCTTTCGATCACCTCAAGTAGGTGCGACAAAGACCGCGCAAGCCGGTCGATCCGCACGACGACCAACGTGTCGCCCTTGCCAATCCGCTCCAGCACACGTGCAAGCACGGGCCGCGCGCGATTGCCGCCCGAGGCGTGCTCTTCAAAGATCTCGGCGCATCCCGCAGACTGCAGTGCCTCAGACTGGGGCAGGGGGGTCTGATCCTCGGTGGAGACGCGCGCATAGCCAATCAGGGGCATGAAACCGGGCCGTTTGCAATTTAATATATTGCTAATAAACGACCGTTTGTAAACAAATGCAAGTAGGTGCTCTCTCGTCGTGCTCGTCCAAAAACCTTTGGTTTCCTTGCGCTGAAAGCGATCTGAGAGGTTTCACCTGCAGTCGCGCGCTCGTACTATATAAAGGGCGCAGGCAGCGGCCACGAAAACGCCTGGGCAATGTGCAAAAAATCAGTATTTTGCACACATGGTGACGCAAGCCTCTTCTTTGACTGATGATTACGACGACCCCCTTATCACCATCGAGGAGGATGAAGAGGCTCACGAAGACGAGCTCTGGTTTCTACCTAGGTCACTTGAAGAAGAACCGGATGATTTGCCTCCAGGGCCACGGGCGGAACCGCCCGACACTGCTGTCGTCGAAGACTGGGCAAAAGCAGAAGGCGTTCACGCTGCGCGACTGGCAAGAGTGGCTGGACGCCTGGGAGCTCTGGATGACCGGCTGCTGCGTGGCCCGGAAGGCTGGCGGCATCGCCTCGCTCTTATCGAGGCAGCGGATCTCAGCTGGTTCGCAGGGGATCGGGTGAGTTCTGATCGTCTGGCGCTCTGGATATCGATGCGGCTGTCAGGTGCACAGGATGACCCAAATGCACTGGCAAGAGTTGGATGGGCTGTTCGGCGCCTAACAGGCGGTCCTGGACCGAAAGCTGACTTGGCCGCCTTCCTGGATCGCCGCGATCCCGAGAACATTGAAGACAGCGCTGAGCGTTTCGAGGATCGCGCGGGTGGGTGGCTGGACGTCATGGCAGCCGCAAAGGGTCTCCACCCGATCACGCGGGCGTGCATGGGGTATCACCTGTGGAGCTTGGCGGGCCTCGGACGCCACGGCGACCAGATCGAAGCTGCCGTCACCGCGTCCAGGATCGCGACCAGCGATGGAAGCGGTGCCATCTTCGCGCCGCTCGCTATGGCCGGGGCCGGGGGGCTGCGCGTTTCGGGCTTGCCACCCGAGCGTTTGGCCCGCTGGTTGGATGGGATGAACAGCGCAATTCTAACGGCGATGCGAACACTTGATGATATTGAAGTGTGGATCGGGCGGGCAGAAAACGTCATGGCGCAATTATCTGGCCGCACGCCGGTTGCCTTGCGAAAGGTTTTCACGGAATGGCCCTTGGTCTCCGCCCCGATGGCTGAGGCCATGACCGGAGCCAGCCGCGCCGCCGTTCAGCGCAATCTCGCATGGATGGAGGCAAGCGGTTTGATCCGCGAGGTGACGGGGCACGGGAGGTATCGCATGTGGAAAGCTGACCTAATATAGGTCATTTGTCGAGGCTGACACCGGCTTGACCTGGCACGCTTTAGTGCCGCCCCAGATGATCGTTTAAGCCACTTTCCGTTCGAATGCGACAAGGCTTTTCCAGCCCAAAGCGTTCGTTAGCCATTCGTCTCACGTTTTTGTGACAATTGATCGCTTGAAGCTCCAGTGGGTGAAGGTTGTAACGGGGCGAAATAACGGAATGAGAGCCGGAGCCAGAGATGGCATCGTAGCATTTGCGAGTGGCGTAAGTTCCCTGTGCCGTGACGTTCCCGATCTCATGGTCGCGATATCGAAGCCGCTGTGCCTAAATTTCCAGACAATCTGCGACTTAACGAATTGTCGCTGCGCAACTTCGGACCAGGTATCGTGCGAGCAGTTTTCTCCTCCCTAGCAAACTGGAAACTGCAAGGATCGCATGTTTACTTACGAAGATTTGCCCTTGAACCTCTAGCCACTAGAAGTCCTATCTGTTCAAGGAGAACACATACCGTTCTTGCCATCAATCGCCGGTGAGAACCGAAAGGGTACGAAATGCTGACAAGACGACACTTCATTCAGACAACAACGGCGCTTTTTTCGGTGACCGGTCCCGGTATGGCTTTTGCCGACACTTGGCCCACCGAGGCTCAGAAGGCTGAATGGGACGCACAGGTGACGCCTCAGGGTTATGTTGCCGAGACTTCCAACCCATGGGGATTGCACCCGCGGTTCCTACCGCAACGTGTGGTCGCGAAGGCCGGTCTCGTGCCGGGAGATATCCATGTCGACGCGGTCGCACGATATCTTTACCACATTGAAGAGGGTGGAACCGCGATGCGCTACGGCGTGGCCATCGCGCGGGGGAACCTCTACGAGCCGGGTGTCTATACCATCAAGCGCAAGGTCAGGTGGCCGCACTGGCAACCGACACAGAGCATGATCAATCGCGACCCCGAACTTTATGCTGACATTGCCGATGGCATGGAACCGGGACCGGAAAACGCGCTTGGATCGAGGGCGCTGTATCTCTACGTCGGGGATCGCGATACCCTTTTGCGCATCCATGGCACTCCGAGCCCACGGAGTATCGGTGGCCGCGCAAGTTCGGGCTGCGTACGGATGGTCATGGCTCATATCAATGATCTTTACCCGAACGTCGAGACCGACTCTACGGCCTATCTTTACTCGGCGGAGGACAGCGTGACTGCCCGCAGCTAAGCCAAGCAGCGGACGGCAAACGCAATTAAGTTTCGCGAGGGGTGCAGATACGATTGCCGTTCGCCGTGCGCAGCGGCAGCAAGGTTGTTTCTACGGGGCCGCTGTGTTCGTACCAGTAGCACCCGTCTTCCGGCACCAAGCGCGCGGTCGCAACATTCTGATCCGGGGCAGCCATCGCAATCACGGCTTCGGGAACGTTGCCCGGCTGGTCTGCCGCGTCGCCCGGCCCAGTCGGCTGGACTGCGCACCCGGCCGTAAGCGACAGCGCCACTGCGACCATCATTTTTTGCTTCAGCATCAAAACCCGCATCAAGCTTCCTTTCATGTCTGTTTTTCTTTGCAGCGGCTGTTCATGCCTCAAGGCGTGATGGAGCCGGTCACCGCATCCTCTAGCAATAAATCAAACTGAAATACCACCGTATTTTGCTCTTGAAGCTCTAGCTACTGTAGGGGCTATGTCATGGTAAAGCACCCGAATCCAGAGGTCCATTCATGCCGTCCGACACCCATCGTCACGACCACGATCACGCCGAAGATGCCCAGACAAGCGGCGGCAGCTGCTGCGGGAGCGCCGGAACGTGCGGCGACACCGTTCCGGCGACCCCCGCGCCAGCGGGCGGGCGCAGTTTTCAGGTGTCCGGCCTCGATTGCGCCGAGGAGGTAGCAATCCTGAACAAGGTGGTCGGCCCGAAGATCGGCGGGGCCGAACATCTTGCGTTCGACGTGATCAATGGACGGATGACTATTCTCGACAGCGCCAAGAGTGTATCGGACGGCGAAATTGCAGAACTGGTCGCAAGCACCGGCATGACCGCCAAGCCTTGGGATGCCGAAAACGCGTCGGTCGACCAGGCGGCCCATCTTGCACGCCAGCGGCTGTTTACGGCGCTCAGCGGCGGCTTCTGGGCCGCGGGATTTCTGTGGCACATCATCGAGACCGGCATGGGGGGGGCACTCGGCCTCTTCGCAGGGCACGGCGAAGCGCCGATGCCACTGGTCGAGGCAGGGCTATTCGCGGTTGCGATCCTGTTCGGTGTTTGGCTCGTGGCGCCCAAGGCATGGTCGTCCGCACGGCGGCTGTCGCCCGACATGAACCTGCTCATGGTCGTCGCAGTCGCGGGTGCAATTGGCCTCGGCGAATTTTTCGAGGCGGCGACGGTTGCGTTCTTCTTCTCGCTCTCGCTTTTCCTCGAAAGCTGGAGCGTCGGGCGTGCGAGGAATGCGGTTTCAGCTCTGCTGGACCTGGCGCCGCCGACGGCAAGAATTCTTTATGATGACGGTTCGGAAGCGGACGTACCGGCTTCCGCGGTTGCTATCAACGCACTTTTCGTCGTGCGCGGCGGAGACCGCATCCCATTGGATGGTGAGGTTGTCGATGGGGCAGGGGCCGTCGATCAGGCGCCAATCACCGGAGAGAGTGCGCTGGTCCCAAAGGAACGGGGCGACGAAGTCTATGCCGGTACGATCAACGGCGAAGGCACACTGACGGTGCGCGCCACGAAGGCCGCCTCGGACACCGTGTTGGCCAAGATTATCCGCATGGTCGGCGACGCCCATGCCCGCCGCGCGCCGGTGGAGCAGTGGGTGGCGAAATTCGCCCGCATCTATACGCCTATCGTCATGGCTCTCGCCATTGCAATTGCCCTGCTGCCGCCGCTCATTTTCGGTGGGGCCTGGGATTATTGGTTCTACAATGCACTCGTGCTGCTGGTGATCGCCTGCCCGTGTGCTCTGGTCATCTCGACACCGGTCTCCATCGTCGCCGCACTCACCGCCTCAGCGCGGGCCGGAGTGCTGATCAAGGGAGGTGCATATGTTGAGGCACCGGGCAAGACCACTGCACTGGCCATGGACAAGACCGGCACGATCACCATGGGCGAGCCCGAGGTGGCGGCGGTGCATCCGCTGGGCAAAGCATCGGCGCAAGATCTGATGACCCTCGCCGCTGGGCTGGAGGCACGTTCCTCACATCCCTTGGCGCGCGCCATTCTTGCGCGGGCAGAAGCCGACGGCATCAAGGTATTCGCCGCGGAAGATACCCGAACCGTTCCGGGCAGGGGACTTGAAGGACGCACAGACGGCCGGTCGATCTGGCTGGGGTCGGACCGGTTTGCCGAGGAGAAGGGTTTCGGCGACGCCATTCCGAAGGATTTGCGCAACCGCATCGAAGGGGCTGGCAGCACCCTTGTTGCCGTGGGCGACGACACCGGCGTCACCGGCATCCTGGAATTGCGCGACCGTATCCGCCCCGATGCCAAGGGCATCGTGGCACAGCTCCACGCGCAGGGCGTGAAGACCATCGTCATGCTGACGGGCGACAACGAGCGGACAGCGCGCGCTGTTGCAGCCGAGGTCGGCATCGACGAGGTCCGTGCCGAGCTTCTGCCCGAAGACAAGGTGACAGCTATCGAAGAACTGGTCGAAACGCATGACATGGTGGCCATGATCGGCGACGGGGTCAACGACGCCCCGGCCATGGCGCGCGCGCATTACGCCATCGCAATGGGTGCCGTTGGTTCGGACGCGGCAATCGAGACGGCGGATATTGCCCTGATGACAGACGACCTCGGGAAGGTGCCTTGGCTGATCGGTCATTCGCGCCGGACAATGTCGATTATCCATCAGAACATCGGTATTTCCTTGGCGACCAAGGGCGTTTTCGTTGTCGCTACCGCTTTCGGAGTGGCATCGATGTGGGGCGCTATTGCAGCCGATGTAGGAGTGTCATTGCTGGTGGTGGCCAACGCCCTGCGCCTGCTGAACAGCCAAGAGGCCAAGGCGCCGCCGTCTGGCGGTGAACAGGTTGGCGAAGGCTTGGCCAAAGGGGCGCTGGCACATGGTCATTGAACTGGGAGAACCCGGAAAGGAGCCGAGACGAGACATGAGCGTGAAGGGCAGGATGATGTGTCCGGTTTGCGAGGTGCCCTTGAGCATGACCGACCGCCAGGGGATCGAGATCGACTTCTGTCCCGATTGCCGGGGTGTCTGGCTCGACCGGGGTGAACTGGACAAGATCATCGAGCGTTCGGCACCCGATGTGGCGCCTCAGCGGGTGCCTGAGCCGCGCGGCTACGACGATGATCGCGGCTACCGGCGCGGAAAGCACGGCGGCGGCGACCGCAAGCACGGCTATCGCCGCAAATCCTGGCTTCACGAGTTGTTCGATTAAGGCTTGCCGTGGTCTCCCTGCCGGTCGCCCTCAAGGCGCTGCGGTAGGCCCGCAAGGCATTCAGCGGTGAGCAGATTGGTCCAGAGATGGCAAAGGCCGCGCTTGCCCACGGACATTGATCACGCAGCATTTGCAAGGTAACGTAATGTCCATATCAGACCTCACGAAAGAGGCGTCGAGCAGTGAAAACCATCCGATTTCCCCGCCGCGCCGTCCTGTTGGGCGGGTTGGCAGCGTTTTTGTCTGGCTGTGCCAGCAAGTTTCGCAGCTATGGCGGACCCGAAGTGACCCGTGTTCGGCTTTACAAGGGGCAGCGTTTGCTTGTTCTGGACGGAGCCGATCGCGTATTGCAAACCTATCCGGTCGGGCTGGGTTTCGCTCCTGAGGGTCACAAGCAATTCGAGGGAGACGGCCGGACCCCTGAGGGCGCTTACGTAGTCGATAAGCGCAACCCCGACAGTACGTATCATCTTTCGGTTGGCATCTCCTATCCGAATGAGGCCGACATCGCCTTTGCTGAAGCGCAGGGCCTTTCCCCGGGCGGCGACATCTTCATCCATGGTGGTCCACGCCCAGGCATCGACCCAACGGACGTCCGCGACTGGACAGCTGGCTGCATCGCGGTCACAGATCGGCAGATCGAGGACATCTATGCAATGGTGAAAGACGGAACACCTATCCACATCTTTGCATGACGGTCCTTCTCATGCGGCGGTAGCGCGCCGTCGCATTGGTCGCCATTGCCCAGCTCCACGAAGCCAAGATGAGCGCCAGCAGCATCCAGTCCCCGAAGCTCGCGTAGAGTGTCGGCGGTCGCGCGGAGGGCAGGCTAGCGTCGATGATGCCCGTTTCGCCGGTATCGAGCCGCGCAATGATCTCTCCGCTCGTGTCGATGACCGCAGAGATGCCCGTATTCGCGGCTCGAATGACAGGAAGGCCTTCCTCTACGGCGCGCATACGTGCGGAAGCCAGATGCTGCTCAGGTCCGATGCTGGTGCCAAACCAGGCGTCGTTGGTTGCGTTGAAGATCCAGTCTGGCCTGAACAGGTCGTCGACCACATGGCTTGGGAAGATGATCTCATAGCAGATCGCCACGGCGACCAGCGGCACACCCGGAAGCGCAAGCGTTCGCGGGCCCGGTCCGGGCGTAAAATCGCCCAGACCCGCCGTGAGCCGCTCGATGGGCAACCAGCCACGGAATGGCACATATTCGCCGAAGGGTACGAGATGGTGTTTCGCGTATCCGGTCAGGATTCTGCCGGTCGCGCCAAAAGCCTGGACCGTGTTGAAATATCGGGTGCCATCCTCGCTCGGTACACGGTCCGGCACACCGGTGAGCAGCACCCTGCCCTCTGTGAGCGCAGCGGCAATGCGATCCCGTGCCTCCGTATCCTCATCGAGGAAACCCGGAAAGGCGGTTTCCGGCCAGAGAAGCACGTCGAAATCGCCGCGCCGGGTTGAAAGCTCAAGATAGCGCGCGAATGTCGCCTCGCGGTTCTCGGGCGCCCATTTTTCCTCTTGTGGAATGTTGCCCTGGACGATGCGCAGGTCGACACCGGGTGGCTGTTGTGCATCCGACTGGAGGCGCAGCGTGCCGACAGCCCACATCGTCGCGATTCCGGCCAGCGCCATGAGCGAAACGGTCAATCGTTGCCGCCCGGACGCCATAGCAGCCGCGCCAGGGAGTACCGCGACGAACACGGTGAGAAAGCTTAGCCCATAGCTTCCGACCCAGGCGGCGGTCTGGCGAAGGGCGGCGTAGTCTACAAGTGCGTAACCGGCCAGATTCCAGGGAAACCCTGTCAGAACGTGACCACGCAACCACTCGGCCACGGTCCAGGAGGTCGCGAACAGGAGGCAGGCCAAGAGACTGCCCATGGCTCCGCGCCGCGCGATTTCGGCAAAAAGCGCAGCGGCAATGGCTGGGAAAATCGCGAGACCTGCGGACAATCCCGCGACCGCCGGAATCGCCATCGTCCCAAACCGCTCGGCCTCGACGTAGAAACTTTCCGCGATCCACCAAATCCCGAAACCGAACTGGCCGAGACCAAACGCCCAGCCGACGAGGAAAGCGCGCCCGAAGGAGAGATCGCGAAGCCCGACAAACAACGCGGAATAGGCAACGGGAACGAGCAGGAGAATCGAAAGAGGCGGGAAAGTCAGAACGGTCACCGCCCCGGCGGCGAAACCAAGCGTCATCCGCCAAAGAAAACGGTGGCGCAGAGCGATGCGGTTCAGAATTTCCGGCTTCACGACTTGATCGAACGCCGCGCGCTGATCCATGGCGCGGCGAGCAAGAGCCCCACGCCACTGACGACAAATACATCGGCCAAGTTGAAGGCAGGCCAATGTGTTGTGCCAATGTAGAAATCGAGAAAGTCTGTTACAGCCCGATACCGCACACGATCGATGACATTGCCCAGGGCTCCGCCAATGATCGCACCGTAGGCAAGCGTTTCCACCGCATTGTCGGCGCGAAACAGCATAACCCCCAGCCAAACACAGATGGCAAGAGCGAAAGCGATGAGGCTCCACCACGGCGCGCCGCCCAACATCCCGAAAGTCACGCCGTCATTACGATAAAAGACGAGGTTGAATCCCGGAAACACGGGAATTCCGGCGCTTAAAGTGACGGCATTCGCAACGACAATGGCTTTGGTGATCTGATCGATCGCGAACGCAGCAAGTGCTGCGAAGACGCCGATCATCGGAGATACCTTGTTTAGTGACATTGCCTCATCCCAACCAGACATCAAGGAACAGCATCAGAACGAGCCCGACTGCGAGACCGAGCGTCGCCCTGTTCTGATGGCCGCTGCGATGGGTTTCGGGGATGATTTCGTGGCTAATGACGTAGAGCATTGCGCCCGCGGCAAAGGCCAGACCCCATGGAAGCAGCGGTTCCGACAGTGTGATGATGCCGGCCCCGAGCAAACCGCCAATCGGCTCGACCATGCCCGTCAGCGCCGCGATGCCCCAGGCGCGCAGCTTCGGATATCCCTCGCCCAGCAGAGATACAGCGACGGCCAATCCTTCGGGCGCATTCTGAAGCCCGATGCCGATGGCGAGCGGCAGACCGCCCTCCATACCTCCGGATCCGAAGCCGACCCCCACGGCAAGGCCTTCGGGGAAGTTGTGGATCGTGATCGCAATGATGAACAACCAGACCCGCCGCAAAGACGCCGCTTCGGGCCCTTCGCGTCCCGTCCTGAAGTGCTCGTGCGGCAGCTTTTCGTTCATCAGGGCGACAGCCCCCATGCCCAGAAGAATCGAAACGCATACGATGGCCGCAGGCATCGCGCCGTTTTCGAACATCGGCTCCGCCGCATCCAATGCCGGGATGATCAGCGAAAAGAAAGAAGCGGCGAGCATCACACCGGCAGCGAAGCCGAGCGACAGATCGCGTGTGGCCCGAGACGGGATGCGCCCGAACAGCACGGGAACTGCTCCGACTGCTGTGAGCGATCCGGCGGCAAGACTTCCGAGAAAGCCGAGCATTATCGGAGACAGATTTTCCATGGGCGGGCCAGATTATCCTTCGGCGTAGCTCGAAAAGACTTCCGTCGACCCGTCCTTGCGGATGAGGAAGACATCATAGGCCTCGCGGTCGTCTTCTGGCCCCATGCCGGGCGAGCCATAGGGCATCCCCGGAACAGCGAGGCCGACGGCGTCCGGGCGCTCCTCGAGAAGGCGGCGGATGTCAGCGGCCGGTACATGGCCCTCGATCACGTAGCCGTCAATGAGCGCGGTGTGGCAGGAGACCATGCGCTGCGGCACGCCGTTGTCTAGCTTGAAGCGCACGAGAAGCCCGCCGAACATGTCCTGGCCGGTCGGCACAAACCCGTTCTCTTCGAGATGTTTCATCCACGAGAGGCAGCAGCCGCATCCGTTGGTCTTGCGGACGTCGATCGCCGTTGCCTCTGCGAGGGCCTGGGCCGCTGGGAACAGGGCGAGCGTGATGGCAAGAGCTTGGGTCATGCGTTTCATGGGTCAGAGCCTTTCGGTTGTCGTTTTGGCAATCTCGCTGCCGAGGTTTTCATTCAGAAGCGCCCGCGCCTCGGCCAGACGCGAGAGCGCGGCGGTATCATCCGCATCGCTCTCGGCCGCTTCGGCGAGCCGGTCGTCAGAGAGGGGGTCAGTCGGGCGCCCATCCACGAGCACCTCATAGTGCAGGTTCGGACCTGTCGCCGTGCCAGTCGCGCCGACGCGGCCGATCACGTCTCCCGCCGCAACGCGTTGGCCTTGTGCCAAGTCTTCCGGCACGGCGCTCAGATGCGCGTAGCGCGTCATGGTGTCGGAGCCGTGCAAGATTTCGACCACGCGTCCATATCCGCCGCGCCAGCCGATGAAATTGACCCGCCCCGGTGCCGTCGCTTGAACCGGTGTCCCACGTGCCGCTGCAAAATCGACGCCGGTGTGCATCCGGACGTTGCCAAAGACCGGATGCGTGCGGCGTCCGAACACCGAGCTGAGGCGCGCACCCTCGACCGGCTGTGCGAAGACGCGCAGCACCTCGCCATCGACGTAGATCGTCGCCTGACCGCTGCCGTCGTCCGGCCATACGATCTCGTAAAGCGAACCGCCGATGTCCAGTGCGGCGAAGGCGAGTTCGGGCTGTCCGATCCTGTCCTCGCCGACCCGCGCCTCACGCCAGAGAAGCCTTAGTGTTTCGCCGCCGGCCATCTCGCGGCGGAAATCCACGGTCCCACCCAGCATCTGCGCAAGGTCCACGGAAAAACGGGCGGGTATGCCGGCTTCGTCGAGTGCCGCGAAGATCGAGCTGTCGATCATGGCTTCGCCGGCAAGGGTTACGATTTCCGGATCCGGAGCCACGACCTGCGTGGACATCTGCTCGCCGAAAACCACCTCGATCCGAACCCCGTCCTCGACGGCGAGTGAGACGGTGCCGGGGCTGCCGTCCATGGTCGAAGCAACAGTGACCGAGTGCCCCGGCCGCAGCCGTCGCAGATCGTATTCCGCGCCAAGCGCGAGGGCAACTTCGGCTCTGTCAGGTGCCGCAAGACCAGCTTCAGACAGCAAGAAATCGAGCGTCTCGCCAGGTGCAATGTTGCGCGACCATGTCGACAGGGGTGGCTCGATCGCCTGCACGGGCCTGTCGGCAAACGCGACCTGCAGAAGGGGGCCGAGGTCGGGTGCATCTTCTGCCCATGCCGTCGCGGGCAGCGTCACGAGGATGTCAACGTTTTGGGGAGCTTCAGGACCTTGGGGCATCCATTTACCTGCCGAGGCAAGTTCCGGCGGCACGGGTTCTTTCGACATGAAATCAGAGAGGGCGATAGCCGCTCCCGAAACCATCCCCGCAATTGCGACACAAGCCGCCATAGTTCTGAGCCTCATGTCGCCCCCTCCGTTTCTTCTTTCAGCGCGCGGCGAATTTTCGGCACCGCGAATTCTCTGGGTTCGTGATAGTCGATCATGGTGACGAACCGCCCAGAGGCTGCGAACAGGAAGACGCTCGCGCTGTGGTTCATCGTGTAATCGCCGCTCTCCGTCGGCACCCTTTCGTAGGTGGCGTGGAAGCCGTCCGCGACGCGCGCTATCTGCTCCTCCGGCCCCGTCCAGCCGCGAATCGCCGGATGGAAGTAGCCGACATATTCGGCCATCGTTTCGACAGTGTCGCGCTCGGGATCGACCGTGATGAAAACCACGTTCATCTCGTCGGCCTCGTCTCCCAGATCGTCGAGCCATCCCGAAATGTCCGAGAGCGTGGTCGGGCAGACATCGGGACAGTAGGTGAAGCCGAAGAACGCCATCGTCGGTCGCCCGATCAGGGTTTCCGGCCCGACCGCGTTGCCCTCATGATCCGTCAGACGGAAATCCATCGCGGTCAGAGCCACTGGCCGCTGCCCGATAGGCTCAGGTCCACCGGGGCCATCGACCTGCCACCAACCGACGAAGAGCATCAGGGCGACCGCCCCGACACCAGCCGCGCCGTACCCCAGGATCGCCCGTCGCTGCATCAGTCCTCTGGCCCCCGCGCGGCGATGCCGAGGATCGGAACCTCGACCGTCACTTCGCCTCCGTCGTCGAAAAGCAGTGTCAGCGGAAAAGTGTCCCCTTCCGTCATTGGTTCTTGCAGCCGCATCAGCATTGCGTGAAGGCCCCCCGGTTCGAGCGCGATGCTCTCGCCCGGGGCGATCACGATCTCCCCCGCCGGGCTCATGGAGCTCACACCTTCGGCATTGGTCTTCGTCTCGTGAATTTCGGGCATCATCGCGAGCGGTGTTGCAAGGCCGATCAGCGTCACCGGCTCGTCGCCGGTGTTGCTTATCGTCATGTATGCGGCCCCGGGGCGGTTCATCCCGATAGAGGCGCGGGACCACGCGTTCTCGACGACAACATCCTCGGGTCCGGCCAGCGCGGGCACTGAGAGCCCTCCTAGGGTCAAAAGCGCAGTCAATGTGCCGGTCAAAATATGCTTTTTCATCGTTTTGATCCTGCCCTTTCCATTCATTTTTGCGCGGAAGCGACTTCGGCAGCCACCAATCGCCGCAGTTCTGCCTCCCCGAACGGATCGAGCGGCTTGCCGTTCACGAAGAATGTGGGCGTCCGGCGAATTCCCACGGTCTCTACATCGGCACGATCCTGATTCAGGATCGCCACTACACCCGGTGCCAGCATTTGCGTGCGCGCGGCCTCGGCATCGAGCCCGGCCGTGGCGGCGACCTGTAGGATTAGGCCGGGCGCCGGGGCACCGTGCGACGCCCATCTCGGCTGTTCCCGCAGAACGGCCTCGAGCACCGGCACGTAAACGTCCTGCATGCGCGCCGCCTCGAGCACGCGGATGGCTTCCTCGGATGCCGCGCCGTGGAAGGGCGTGTAGCGGATCACGACGCGGACAGCTTCCCCATGCTCGGCCATGATGTCCTTCACGATGGGATGAAAGGCGCGACAGGCCTCGCAGGCCGGATCGAAGAATTCGACGATCGTGACGGGCGCATCCGCAGGCCCGAGGATGGGCGAGTAGGGGCGGATCATCGCCTCCGCAAGTTCCGGAGCAACGGGCTCCGCTTCGGCCACTGGGCCGGGGCGGTTTGCAAACCAGGTGGCTCCGCCGAAACCGGCGGCGCCGAGGGCAAGAACGGACAGGATCAGGCCGCGTCGATTCATGTTCGTGTGTCCTTTAATGAAAGGGCCGACAGCGCCCCGATCAGCGCGAAGGCGGCGAGCGCCATCAGCGGGATAGGGATGCCGAAGACCAGTTGGTTGTCATCGGTGCAAGAGGGGCCGGTGGCCGTGCAGGGCTGGACGCGTTCGGGAACAAGACCGACGTACAGCCCCATGTGCCAGAGGGCGATTGCGCCGCCGCCAAGCGCCAATGCGATGCCGTAGCGCCCCACGCGGCCGTCCCGCCACCAAAGGCCGAGCCCGAGGACAATGGCCAAGGGGAACATGAAGGCGCGCTGGAACCAGCACAGCACACAGGGCGTCTGCCCCAGCACCTCGCCGATGAAAAGCACGGCAAGCGAGGCGACGAGCGCGATGATCCACGCCAGCCCGAGGGCTGTTTCTCCGGACATACGGTTCATGTCGGTCAGATCCTCTCTTCCAGATTGGCGAGGATCTCTTCGGCGGAGGTGCCGTAGGGCCACGAGTCGGCGAAGCCCGCGTCGGGATCGAAGAGGAACAGATGCGACGTGTGGCCCATCGTGTAACCATCCGGCGCCGCAGCCTCTTCGACGCGTTCGAAGAAGATCGGAAAGGTCTCGGATGTGGCGGCGATCTGTTCCGGCGTGCCGGTCAGCCCGATGATGCCCGCATCGAACAGCGGGACGTATTCGGCGAGTGCTGCGGGCGTGTCTCGTTCAGGGTCGATTGTTATGAAAATCGGTTGGACCTTGGCGGCATCGTCGCCCAGACCGTCCATCACCGCCGCGACCTCGGATAGGGTCGTCGGGCAGACGTCGGGGCAGTTGGTAAAGCCGAAAAAAACCAGCATCCAGCGCCCCGCAAAGTCCTCCTCGGTTCGAACCATACCCTGGTGGTCCGTCAGTTCGAACTCAGCGAAAAAAGGCGGTTCGGCGTCGGTTCGGGCGCTATCGGCACGATAATCGGACCATAGCAAAAGCCATACGAAGGCAAGCGCTGCCACGCCTGCCAAAACCCAAAGAAACTTCTGTGCCGATGTAAGGGACAATCCTGTTCGCCTGATTTTGATTCTTATTGCCTGTGCGGATACATCCTCTAGCTGCTAGAGGTTCAAGCACGAAATCATGGTATAGCTTGAACTCACGCGTCTGTGAATCCGACACTTGTTTATTCCGACGGCAAAACCTACACAAACTGTATCTTTTTCATGGAGGCGAAAATGCTCACGATCGGTACTCTGTCAAAGAAGACTGGCACAAAAGTGCAGACCATCCGGTACTACGAACAGATCGGACTCATGCCCGAACCTGGCAGGACCGAAGGCGGACAGAGGCGCTACGACAATGCACAGCTTGATCGACTGTCCTTCATCCGCCACTCGCGGCAACTCGGCTTCTCGCTCGATGCGATCCGCGAGCTGCTCGACCTCAGCGACCATCCCAATCGGCCCTGTGATGAAGCTGATGCCATCGCGCGTCGCCAGCTCAAACAGGTGGAGCAGCGCATGGCCCGCCTGAAGGCGCTGCGCACGGAACTGAAACGCATGGTTCACGAATGCAGCGGCGGGCGGACGGGAGATTGCAAGGTGCTTGAGGTGTTGCGGGACCATTCGGAATGCTTGACCGAACACGAGGAAATCGGGGCCTGAAGGAATTCAGCCAACATTCCGGCTGGAACGCAGATCAGCCGCAGAAGTTAATGTGTCGTACAACACAAGCTGGAACCACAAAATGGCCGCTAGACAAGATTCAATGGAGAGACGGACGCTTTGGATCGTTCTGGCGCTCAATATCGGTTTGGCCGTGGCCTTTTTCGCAACAGGCGCCTTCGGCGACTCAAGTGCCCTGATCGCCAACGGGCTCGATAACCTCTCCGACAGCTTCGTCTACGCGATCAGCCTTTTCGCTTTGTCCCGATCCGCCAAATGGAAACGCGGGGCGGCGAACGTTTCCGGCGGGCTGCTGATCCTGTTCGCTGCAGGCATCCTCTACGATGCGTGGCGCCGCTACATCGGTGGGTCAGATCCGCTCGGGACGATCATGATTGCAATGGCCCTGATCGCGGCGGCTATCAACGCAGTCTGCGTTTGGCTGCTCGCTAAGCTCAAAAATCCAAACGTCAATATCCGCGCGGCCAACACCTTCAGTTACAACGATTTCGCCGCGAACCTCGGGATCGTCGTGGCCGGTGGCCTCGTCGCTTGGCTAGGAACCAACTGGCCGGACCTTGTCGTCAGTGTGATCGTCGCCGGGATCGCGGCCTGGGGCGGTATCGACATCCTGCGCGACGCACACGGCGAACACCACAAAGCGGTTCACACGGACAAATAGTTGCGGGAGATTCTTTCTGAAAGAAAGGATTGAAGCTATAGTGACTATAGCAATTAGTCTTGTTCCAAGACGATTCGAGGAGCGACCCGTTGCAGATGACCGACCCCCTACTTGTACCCACCAAACTACTGGATTTTGATGCCGCGCCTCTTGCGCGTCTAATTGAGAACCGCAGCTGGCGCGGCTTATCCGAATACGATCGGATCGGAGCTGCCTATGATTTCGTTCGGAATGAAATCGCGTTCGGATACAATCGAGCTGACGACATCCCCGCATCCGAAGTGCTTTCCGACGGCTATGGGCAGTGCAATACCAAAGGCACGCTCTTGATGGCGCTGCTGCGTGGTGTCGGCATTCGTTGCCGGTTGCATGGGTTTACGATCCACAAAGGCTTGCAGCGCGGTGTTGTCCCTGAGCTGGTGTATCCGCTTGCTCCGCAGGAAATTCTCCACTCATGGGTCGAGATCGAATTTCAAGGTGCCTGGATCAACCTTGAAGGCTTCATCCTGGATGACGCTTTCCTCGATGTCCTGCAAACGTCATTCTCGGACACAGAAAGTCTCTGCGGTTATGGCGCGGGCACGGATTGCCTTGGCGCGCCTCCCGTCGCCTGGAACGGAGAAGATACCTACATTCAGAAAACCGCCATTGTGCAAGATTTTGGCGTGTACGATACGCCGGACGCCTTCTATTTGTCCCATGAGCAATCCTTTGGGTGGCTGCGTGGTGCCCTTTACCGTCATATCATCCGCCACTGGATGAATGCGCGCGTACGTGGTTTCCGCAGCGGCCGCCTCAAGACTGACCGACGCGCGACACACGCGCATGAGGAGCCTGCCAATGCCGCATGATCATGGGCACGCGCATATCGAACCGGATTCTGGCGATCGGCGGGTTGCCATCGCGATCTGGGCGAACGGGCTTCTTACCGTTGCGCAGATCGTCGGGGGCATATTCTCGGGCAGTCTGGCACTGATCGCCGATGCGCTGCACAACTTTTCCGATATGGCCTCGCTTGTCATTGCCTTCGCCGCACGCAAGATCGCGCGCCGCCCGGCCGATGAGCGCATGACCTTCGGCTATGGCCGGGTCGAAATCGTCGCGGCCCTGATCAACTACACCACCCTCATCGTGATCGGCTTCTATCTGATCTACGAAGGTGGCATGCGCATGATTGATCCACCCGAAGTCATGGGGTGGACCGTAGTCATTCTCGGTGGAATCGCGCTTGTGGTCGACACGCTGACCGCAATGCTGACCTATTCGATGCAGAAGGGGAGCGTGAACATCCGTGCGCTTTTTCTCCACAACCTTTCGGATGCGTTGGCTTCAGTGGCCGTCATAGTCGGCGGGACGCTCATAATACTCTATGATATGCGTTGGGTTGATCCGGCCATCACTATCGGCATCGCGCTCTACATCCTGTATTTGTCCTTCACCGAAATAGGGGGCCCAATTCGAACCCTGATGCTTGGGAGCCCACCAGATATTGATGGAAATGACGTGGTCAGAGCGATCCAGAGTGTCGATGGCGTTGTGGACGTGCATCATGTCCACCTGTGGCAAATGCAGGAGCACGCTGCGGCATTGGACTGCCATATTGTCGTCGAACGCGAATGGATGGGTGAGGCCGACAAGATTAACGAAAACGTCAAATCGGTGCTGCATGAACGTTTCTCAATCGAGCATTCCACGCTTGAATTCGAAGCGAGCGACAATGCGCATCAGGAGGCGCAGGTGTTCGGACACCGCTCATGACGATTGCCCAAGGCATACTAGTGGTCGTTGGCCTGCTATCCGGTCTGGTTTTGATTGGTGCGCTCCTTTGGTCGATCGCCCGCCCGTCCAAGCGCATCTGGCCTCCAAACAGAGAGCATTCAGTCATACCAAACATTGCATGGGGTCTCACATTGGCCGTGTTTGGGGCGGTGATCGGTTTGGGCATCTTGGATTGGAAATCCGCTTCTATGGCCAACCCACTCCGTTGGGCGGTCGGGCCGTTCTTGATCGCAACCGGAAATCTGATTGTCTGGTGGGGGGCATTCAGCATTGGACTGAAAGCCACCAGCGGTGCGAAAGACGAGCTGATCACTTCGGGTCTCTACCGTTTCTCTCGGCATCCGCAGTACCTTGCCGACATGGCCATCCTGATAGGTTTTGGTCTTCTCTTCGCCTCATCTTGGGTTTGGCCTATCGTCATCGTTGGAGTTGCCGCGCTGGCCCTTGCCCCGCTCGCGGAAGAGCCATGGCTGCATGAACAATACGGCTCCAAGTATCGCGATTATTGCGCTGAAACGCGTCGATACCTGTAAACTCGCGACCTCACGAGAACGTCATCGTTTTTCAGTTGAACCTCTAGCTTCTAGAATGTCCTCATTCGAGCAAGTTGTCAGCGAAATTGCAGTTGCTTGTAAACCTGGCGCGCTGATTGTCGATGTTGGCTCGGTCAAAGTCGTTCCTTCCGAAATCATGCTGCGCCGGTTCCCGAACTACGTAGACATCGTCGCAACGCACCCTTTGTTCGGTCCTCAAAGTGCGATGGAAGGTATTGAAGGCCTGAAAATTGCGGTCTGCCCCATTCAGGGAAAACGACATGCGAGGCTGGCTGCGTTTTTACGCGTAGCTCTTAGGCTGACTGTCATCATGACAACACCAGAAGATCACGACCGAGAAGCAGCAGTTGTCCAAGGGCTCACGCATCTCATCGCCAAAGTGCTGCTTGGAATGGGCCCGCTACCAACGCGCATGACAACGGAGAGCTTTGACCTGTTATCTGAGGCGATTTCCATGGTGCAGGATGATGCGCCGGAAGTATTTGAAGCGATCGAAAAGGCTAATCCTTACGCCGAGACCGTAAGACGACAGTTTTTTGACTTGGCCGCGAGATTGAGTGTCGATCCGGAAACAGCATCGAGAATACCGCTGCACAATGAGACCGGACATTGATGGAGCAGCACCTAACGGAAGCAAAGTCCCGCGTTGCAGTCGTTGCTGAGCCAATCGATCGAGGTCCGGCGTGCGGACAGAGTGAGCTCTCGCTGCGATGGCGCGAACGGCCGCTTTGGCGAAACCTGTAGCAGGAATTTGGGGCCGAATGACCAGCCTAGCGCTCGAAGTCCGCTACCAAGCTGTTTCCCATGCGAATCGTTGCCGCAAGCTTTGACTGAGCAATCCATTCCACCATCTCAGGGCTTGGTGGACCGAGCAAAACAACCTCTTCGATTTTGGCGCAGCTATGGAGTATGCTCATTTCTATGGTGGTGAACCCATTTCTTGCCTGGGGCAAATATCGCTACGGAAAACGGCTGGATGCGCCCGCTTTGAAGTATGGTGCGAAGGATACGATGATCTGCGAATACCAGACGGTCGTGGTTCTTCTGGGGATCGGTCTGACGCAGTGGATGGGATGGTGGTGGGCCGATCCGGTCGCAGCTTTGCTCATCGTTCCCTATGTTGCGTGGGAGGCATTCGAAGCCACCAAGGATGCATTTTCAGTTGATCCGGAAGAGGACGCGAAGGCGACAGGCTGAATGATCGACCCTCAAGTCTGCTCAATGATGTCGCCTGACGTTGTGGAGGATCATTCGAGTCTTGGGCAGAGGCGGCAACTCTTTCGTATCAATCTCCAAATCCTGATCCGGCACATCGTAGTCGATGGACCCTACGAAGTATTCGCAGAACGCCTTCATCTGGCTGATTGCGATCCATTCGCCGGGGCAACGGTGGTTCAAGTGGTGGTCGCCACCGCCTTGTGGGATGAAATCATAGGAGTCTTCGATACGACTCTGAAACCGTTCGGGGCGAAAATCGCGCGGCGCGTCCCAAGAACGCGGATCGGTGTTCGTGCCATAAAGATCGAGCAAGACCCTGCATCCCTCCGGAAATCGGTAGCCATTCCACTCGAATGCCGTCTTGACCCGCGCCGCAACCGCCGGAAAGAACGGATACAGGCGACGGACCTCTTGCACGAATGGATCAAGTAGCGCGGCGCCGTTTTTCAGTCTTTGTGACCACTCAGGATACCAATGGAGGGCATGAACGGCATGGACGATGAACACAGACACGGCGACAGTCGGACGCAGAACGTTCAGCAGTTCCACGGCTGCCACCTTTGGGGGCAATAACTCCCCGTCGGGATCGCGCCATGTCGCGATAACGTATAGAGCGCTTTCCTTTTGTGGCTGGAGAGTGTCGTCGCGGACTTCCAGTATCATCCGCGAAGTCCATTTTTCCAGTTTCTGCCGCGACCGACGTGCACGCCAGTGTTTCGGGCCAACGGCTCCTGCATCCTGAAAGAGCGTAGTCAGTTGCGCTGTTCGCTTCTTTACTTCCGCATCCGGTAGCGGCACCCCAGCCCAGGCGCAGACGGCTCTGGTGAGCATTTCGCGCACCTCATCATAGAGCACGACTTCATCCGCCGCTTCCCAGTCCCGCACATAGTTGTCCAGCATGTGCAGGGACATACCCTGGAGCGCTGCAATCCGCTCAGAGGCCATAAGAGACATGAACATCTGCTTTCGGTGACGATGCGCGTCGCCATCGAGGCCCTGAACACCGCCTTCACCGAGAAGCGTTTTTTGAATGCGGCCCGGCATCGAGTCCGCGCGAACGAGCCGGTCTTCCTTGTAGAAGACTTCCGCTGCCGCCGCACCGGTCATGCAAATGGTTTGCTTAAGGAGGACGCGAGTCGCGAATAGATCGCTGCCGAGGTCGCGGCAGGTATCCGATATGAAACCATATGGGTTGCGCAGTAGGGCGAGCGTGCTGTCGAAGCCCGTTGCGGATGGAATGCTGACCATTGATTGTCCTCCCTAAATGTTACGCTCGCGGCGGTCTCGTTTCGGGCTCTCCGCTTCATCCAAAGCATCACAGCCAACAAACCAATCAGTGCATTTGCGCGGGACATGCATCATTTATCACCGCTGGATCAGCTGCGGCGCATCTGCCGAACCGAGTGCTGCTTCGGGCAGCCAGGTGACAAGCTGGGGGAAAGAGATCAGCGCCGCGATCAATACAATTTCAATGGCAACGAGCGGTACCGCACCGCGATAGATATCGGAAAGGTTGATACCTTTCGGTGCCGCCATCTTGGCAAAGAACAGTGCGTAGCCGAAGGGGGGCGTGAGAAAGGATGTTTGCAATGCCAGTGCAATCAGGCCAGCAATCCAGATTTGTGCAAAGTACGCAGAGCCGACGTGATCCGCGAAGTCGAGCTCGGAAATGATCGGCATCAGCACGGGTACAAAGACCAAGAGAACCTCGATCCAGTCAAAAACAAAACCAAGTATGATGATCACGCCAAGGAGCGTCGCCAACAGTTCCCACCGGGTGAGGTCGAATGCGGATATCCAGTCGAAGATGACATCTGGTCCGCCAACGAGGTGGAAACTCAGCGAAAAAACCGATGCGCCGAGTACGATGAAGAAGACCATCGAAGTCATCGCACCTGTCTGCACCGTGACAGAGTTCAAAGATGGGAAAGACAAACGCTTTCGCGCCAGCGCGACCAAGAGCGCGCCAAACACCCCTACTCCGGCCGCCTCTGTGAGCGTCGCAAAGCCCAGAATAATGCTGAGAGGAATTGACGCGATTACAGCGACCGAAGCAATCACGAACAAAAGGTCTGACCCAAGATTGGTCTTTGGCGCGTCCAAAGGGATTTCGACGGTTTTTCGCAAGAAGATGGCAAAATAGATCGCGAAGGCGGTTACCATCAGAAGAACGGGCACGATGAGAGCCACGTACATCAATCCAATGCGCAGATAGAAGACGTTCGAGATAAAAAACAGCATCACGGCTGGCGGAAACACGACACCGAGCGCGCCAGAGGCCGCGACGGCTGCACCCGCGGTTCGCGGGGCGTAGCCGGAAGCCATCATCGGGGTATAGGCGACCAGCGCCACCGTGATGACCGATGCCCCGATAACCCCGGCTGCTGGCGCGAGCACCAGACCGATCAGCAGGGTCGCGATGGCGTAGCGACCCGGAACACCCGTCAGAATACGCCCCAGCAAGCGAAACATGGTTTCGGCAACCCCGCTGGCATTCAGGATCAAACCGAGAAAAATCAGCATAGGAACACTGGTAAATTGGACTGATTCATTGGTCAGTACACCGCGGGCCCGCAGGTAGATCAGCCCCAGATGCTGAAAATCTGTGATCCCCACCCAAACAGCAGCCACAAATCCCAGGAAGCCTGTCCCCGCCAGGACAAGGGCAACCGGAAAGCCGCTGAAGACCCCGATGGCCATCACGGCAAGCATGGCCACCGTGAGGACCTCATTCACCATTGTGCAGCCCGCCCGATTGTTCCGGTGCGCCTTGCGCACGTTTCCCTGCCAGAAAGGCGATGTTGCGCAAGGCTACGATCACACCCGCAAGGGCCAGCAAGATGGGGCCGATAACCCCGGCTATGCGTTGTGCCCACAACTGGGTTTCGGCGAACTTCGTGGTGCGCATCAGACCGTCCCACCCGTACCAGGTCAGAATCGCGGCGAGAGGCAGAAGGACAAAAAAGCCACCTATCAGTTCGATCCACGCAATACGGCGCGCGGACCAATGTCTGCGAAGAACATCAACGCGCACATGACCGTCGCTCAGATAGGTATAGCCAAGGGTCAAGAAAATCAGAATGAACAGCAGCGATGTGGACAGGTCCGGCAAATAGCTCGACATGCCAAGTTGTAGCTTTCGATCCAGCATCTGAAGCGCGCCGTAGGCGGCAATCGAAACAACTGTCAGCCATGCAGTCACGACGCCGATGCTACGAATGATCCGGTCAATCCAATCTAAAAACTTCAAGTCCAGGCCCCTCCCAAAGCTCCTTACCTGTGAGCTGCTATCTCCCCGCGACATTTTCCTTGCGGGGGTCTTGTCCGGGCTGTTCCGGTTTGCCTCTCGCGGCACGAAAGCCGTCCCAGAACAGCAGGGCCGCTCCACAGAAAATCGCCACATCAGCGAGATTGAAGGATGGCCAGTGGTATGTCCCGAAATGGAAATCCAGAAAGTCAGGGACCGCCTGATACCGCAACCGGTCGATGACATTTCCAGCTGCGCCGCCGATGACCAGACCGAGCGCAGCAGCGGTCAGTCTATCTGGCGCGCGCCATAACCAGATCAGCAGCCATGCGATGATCGCGTTAGCAAGCACGACGAGACCCCACGAGGGCACGATCCCACCAAGCAACCCGAAGCTGACTCCATCGTTCAGGACACGGACAAGATTCAGAAAAGGCAGAACCTCGACCCCGCGCTCCAGCTCCGGTGTGTTCAGGGCGAGCGCCTTTGTGCTCTGATCGAGAGCGAGCGCCGCAATGGCGCAGAGCCCACCCAGAGTGCGGCGGTTCATGCTGCCGCCTTCAGATCGGAACGCGCATCACGGATGATCGACCAAGATGAATGCAGGAACAGTCCCGCAATCCCAAAGGCGACAATGAGGTCTGGCCAGGCACTGCCCAGCCAGACCACCAGTCCGGCTGCGATGACGACCGCAGCATTGCCGATGGCGTCGTTGCGCGAGAACAGCCAGACAGCGCGCATGTTCGCGTCACCCTTGCGATACCGCAGCAGGGGCAGCACGGACACAACATTGATAACGAGAGCGATCAGGCCCAGAAGGCCCATGAGAGCCGCATCCGGCGTTATCGGTTCGAAAGCCCGCATGATGGTCGTGCCGAGAACTCCAAGGCCAAGGAGGCCAAGGAAGATGCCCTGGATCAGGGCCGACCGTGCCCGCCACGCGAGACTCCAGCCGATGGCCAGAAGTCCGAGGAAGGTAATCGCGCCATCGCCGATGAAATCGAGGGCGTCGGCTTTCACGGCCTGCGATCCGGCGATAAACCCGCCGACCATCTCGATGACACCGTAGCCGACATTGAGGATTACGACGATCCATAACGCACGTCGATAGGCCGGGTCCTGATGGGCCGCACCTTGCTGAAGGTCCTCGTCGCTTTCGATGCGGTCAAACCCATACCCCGTTGTCTCAACGGCCTTTACGATGTCCGGCAAACGCGCTTCAGGGGCCTTCAGAGTCATGATATGGGTCGCCGCCGACACTTTCACCGCGTCGGGCGCGACCCCTGCAGACTGCGCCGCCCGTTCGATCTGCGCGGCATCCTTGGCGCAATCCATGCCGGAGACGCGGTAACGGAAGGATGGAACATCAGCCGTCGATCTGGCGCTGTCGGCGTTGGCCATGGGTGCAATACTCCTGCTAGAGTGAATCAAGAAACAACATATCAGCGAGGAATGATATGGACCAAATCATTGCCGACCGCAATACCGGGACAAGCACTATAGAACGAAGGGCGAAGCTGTTTCGCGGCTTTGCGGACCCAAGCCGTCTCGCGATTCTTGGCGCCTTGTGTGAAGCGCCGTTGGCTGTGCACGAGATCGTGACGCGCACAGAACTATCGCAACCAAACGTTTCCAACCATCTCCGATGTCTTTTGGATTGTGGGCTTGTCGCCAGCGACCGCGATGGACGCTTCATCCGCTACCGCATCAGCAGTCCGCGTATTACAGCCCTTTTGAACGATGTGGACGCACTTCTCGATGTGGTCGCAGAGGGTGTTGAGGCGTGCGAAAATTATTGCGAAGGTAAGATGCTGAAAACATGATTGGTGCCGCCAAGGCGGTTGGCGATCTTCGGAGAATCGAATTTTCTATTGTGAGTTCACAGTTTGGATTGCACGCCGCCAGATCATCAAAAAGCCGGAACACTAGGGTCAGGATTCATAACCAGTAGATGACGGTTGCTGCGAGCGCGATGGCTGAGAGAAAGACCTTTGGACAGCGGTCATAGCGGGTTGCCACG
>NZ_PVTQ01000022.1 GCF_003003355.1 Donghicola tyrosinivorans | reverse complement strand
TCGACAAATACTCCCAGACTTTCGAGTACGCAGGCGACTACGTTGTCAAAGAGGTTAGCAGCGAATTCAGTAAGTTCGAGCAGACCTTGAGGAAAGCATCGGCACTTGCTGACACGCAGGCCCGCAGGGCTGTGGCTGAGGCCATCTCTGAAAGCGCCGAGAAAATCGCTGCGATCTCCGAAGCCGCAATCCAGAGCCGGGCGGATGCGATCAGTAAACGCGCCATGCGGCGCGCGGCCTTTATGGGTGGGGCGCTGATGGTCTGCCTGATCGGTCTTACCGTAGCCGTGACCTACAGCGTTATGGCCCTGAACGGAATTTGCGAAAAACCCCCAATCAATAGCGCTCTAAGTGGCGCGCCTCTTTGCGAGGCGAAGCGCTTGCCCTTCTCGGCCTGATGGCCTCGGCGGGCGGCGGAGATGGGCCATAGGGGAGAAGAAGACAGAAGGGAGCGGCCCGAGAAAGGCGGATCCTCCGGACATGAAGGAAGCAGAGAAGATGGCAAAAGCAGGGGATAAAAAGCCCAGATCAGAACGGCGGCGCGCCGCCAAAATCGTTCAGAAACGTGTCACCGAGGCACAGCACGCGGCCTTTGCGCAACGTGCTGCGGCGGCAGGTTATGAAACACCGAAGGACTATCTGGAGGCCTTCGTCTTGGGCAACGTCGCCATCAGGCGCCGCGAACGGCGGGATCAACTCAAGCTCTTTGCCGAGTTGTCAAAGCAAGGGTCCAACCTCAACCAGATCGCCCGTGCCATCAACACAGGGCGTGTTGCGCAGCTCTCGCAACCGGACATGGAGGTTTTTGAAACCACCCAAGCGCTCCATGGGGCGCTGATCAAGCGGCTGGGAAAAGCGCTGTCATGATTGTCGAGATCATCAGAAAACCCGGTGAAAAGGGGTCAGGTGGCACGGCAGAGGCGTTTCTGCCCGGGGTCCGTTATATCTGGCAAAAGGCTGCCCATGTGGAGACCCGCAACCTCGCCGCCACCGAATGGCGCGGGGCCGCCACAGAAATGCGGCTTGTCTCGGAACTGAACAGCCGCGTGCAAAAGCCCTATTACCATTTGGCCGCCAGCTGGCACGCACAAGAGCAGCCGACAGACGCACACCAAATGGCAGCGGCCGCGCATCTAATTAAGGCCCTAGGACTTGAGGACCATCAGGCCGTCATTGCCCTTCATCGGGACAAGGCGCAGGCGCATTTCCATATTGTTGTGAACACGGTTCATCCCGTCACAGGGAAGGTCTGGTCCAAATCCAACGACCATATGCGGGTCGAGAAGGCCTGCCGCGAGATTGAGGTCCTGCAAGGGTGGAGCCATGATCGCGGCCAGTTCGACTTTGACATCACCCCCGACGGCTCGGTGCGCCTGAAACCATCCCCTGATGCCTATGAGCGGAAGAAAGCGGCACGGGCAAAGGGAAGACGCCCCAAAACCAGCGGTGATCGCAAGTTTGAGAAATCCACCGGCTTTGAGACCTTCGAGCATTCCCTGACAGATGCCCTGCGAGATCGCTTTGCCGCGGCTGTGGCGACAAGTCCGGATTGGCCGAGCCTGCACAATGCGCTTTTGGCAATGGGTCTGCGCTATGACAAGCACGGCTCGGGCGCGCGGGTCTTACTTTTGGGCAGCGGAGAGCATCTGAAAGCCTCGGCCTTCGGGGCAAAGTTCTCGATCTCGAAGCTGCAAAAGCGCTTTGGCCCTTATGAGGCGCCGCCCCCAGTGCAGGAGGCCCCGTTGCCCACGCCCCCTGCCCCCATCGCGGGCATGTCCGGCCTCATTGCGGAGAAGGATCGCAAATACACCTCTGCCTCCTCGTTCAAGCTAACGCTCCTGCGCCGCATCTACTGCGGGATCCATGTTGATCCCCTTGTTGCAGAGGCGATCAAGTTCGTCGGCTTTGCCGAAGTGCCCCCTCGGATCACTCTGCGGGACACGACAACCATTCTGGATCATGGGGAGAAGGTCACGACCTCTGGCGATACCAAAGAGGCGCGGGCCATCATGATTGCGATGGCAAAGGCCAAGGGCTGGTCTTCTGTACGGTTCAGAGGTCCACCGGATTTTGTCCGTGCCGCATCGCTTGAAGCGGCGCAGGCCGGACTGCCTGTCTTTGGCGTCCCCGAAGACCTTCAAGCCAAGTGTGATGCCATCCTTGCGCGTCTGAGGGCGCAGGAAACCAGCATCGAGGACATCGCCGAAGGGGTTCAACTCGCGGCGCTAGAGGCAGTCGCAGACCATGATGCAGCGCGCGCTAAGAGCGCTCAGGCACGGGCTGCGCGAGACGCTGAGAAGGCCACAAACCTCAAAGAGGTAGAAGACGTTCTCCACGCCCTGAAGCCCGACAAAGACCCTGTCTCACGGGCCATAAAGCGCGTTGCGCGAGATGAGAAGCGCAGTATCACCGCGGCCTTTCGCAATGAACGTGACCGCACACGCGCCCTTCCTCCGAGAGACACTGAAAAACTGGCAGGCTCTGCCAAGGGACGACGGATCGTGCGGACATTCCTTGATCATGACGAGACCGAATTGGCCCGCATGAAGGAAGTATCCATCGATGCGATCGCCAGCCTTTGCGGCTGGACCTTCACGCCGCGCCACAAAGACGGGCACAATGACCCCAGCGGGCACAAGCTGCGCACCTATACGCGGGGGGCCGAGACCATCAAGGCAACCCGCAAAGGCCCCTACTGGGTCTGGACGAACAACAAGACGGGGAAGAGCGGCTCGGTGATCGATCTGTGGCAGGCAGATAACCCCGGCAGTACACTGGGTGATGCCCGCAAGGCATTCCGCCAGATCATGGGGACTGAAGTGCCCGCGCCCCTGCCAGCCCGCGACGGGTCCTATGAGGCGCCACGGGATCACACCCAAGCCCGCAGACGCTGGGAAGAGGCCCCCTATATCGAGGATCGCCGCACCTACGCAGAAGACCGGGGCATTGCAAAGGCAACCCTGCAGCGGTTCCGCAAAAGCGTCCGTGCGGGCGTTTACGGCGGCATCTACTTTGCGCATAGGCATCCCGAGACCGGCGATATCTTGGGGTTTGAGCAGGCGTGGGAAAAACATGGCACCCGCAACACCGCGCGCTTTGCCAAAGACGGGGTGAAGACCGTCTCGGTTCTTGGCGACCCCAAGACCGCCACGCGGATGGTGGTGTTTGAAGGCGGGCTCGACGCCTTGGCCCTTGCAGAGCTAGAGGCGCGGTTTGATACGATCTACGTCAGCACCGGCGGCGGCTTCGGTCAGAGGACAGAGCTGGCCCTGAAAACCTTGGCGATAGGTCGTCAGGTATGCTCGGGCTTTGACAACGACCGCGCTGGAGAGGCTCTGCACGCGCAGCTGAAGCAATTACTTCCCATCGTTGAACGCCACGCGCCGCACAAACGCATCGAAGGGGCCACCCGCCCCTGCAAGGACTGGCTCGATGTCCTCAATGCCATGGCAGAGCGAGGTAAGGTGAAACCAGCCTGCGATGTGGATGCGCCACCAGAGGAATGGGCCACTCCGTGAAAGGGGGGCTGGTGGGGATCGGAGCTTGTCGCACAGGAGGAATGGCATGCCGCCGTCCTGCGTGCATTGGAACATACAGCAGAGATCCTCTCGGCGCTCCTCAACGGCAAAAGCCACTGGCGTGTCGCGACACTTCCAAGAACCGCGATGTTCAGGACCGCGTGCACTCCGAACTCAATCCGCGTTGGGGCAACGCGGTTCTCTGGCCATCAGCGTGACCGAAACCTCCGCCAAAAATTCAGAAGTTCTGTCTGGACCTGACTTAAATTGCAAATTACCAGTCCGCAAAATTCCAGCGCTGTATCCTATGAGCTCATGCCAATATTCCGGAGAGCACCCTGGCAGCGAAATGTGCATTGATCGTTTCAATATTTTTCAATCAACTCCACTTATGATGCGACAATCATGGCCCATATCGATTCATTTCTCAAAGAAATCGAAAGCGAGTTAAAAGAAATAAACTCGAAAAATCGGACCAAATACGAGCTAAAAGAGCAATGTATTCTTGCATTTGGAGTCAAGCTTTGCACCCCGTTTCGCGTGAAGGCGCGCGCCTACGATCGTAATCGTGCGAACATGTCGTTCCTCATCGAGGTTCTGACGACTGATGGTCACATCGTCGAGGTTCTGGTCCGCAACGATCTGTTGATCAGCGCTCCCCCGAAAGCGCTCGGAGTGATGGGCAATAGGGGGTGGATAGTCTTCGGAGAGAAAAAAGTTGTTGCCGAGTTAATCTCCCTCTGGCCGGTAAAAGAGCATCACAAGATTGCCACGACCCTGGGTTGGAACAATGAAGACTATTTTGCCCTCACCAATGGGCAGGTTCTGAAAGCGCCGGGATTTACCTCAGAGGTCGTCATAGAACCTCAAACGACCAACAAAACAAAAGGAACCTTGGAAGGCTGGCGCAGGAAAATAGGACAGAAAGCGCGGGGAAATCCCTATCTCATGTTCGCCTGCTCGGCCGCCCTGACGGGGCCCCTCTTGCCGTTTGCCCCGACTGTGAAAAGCTTCGCTGTCCATTTTTACCACCACACCAGTACCGGCAAATCAACGCTTCTGCGCGTCGCCGAAGGCCTCTGGCCCCGCCCTGAAAACCCCAATCTTAAAACGTGGCGTGCCACGGGGAATGCACTGGAGGGATGGCTGGTCAAAGCCAACAACACTGTTCTGTGCGTTGACGAGTTGCCGAAAGAGCAAGCCAAACGGGCCTTTGCGGACGACATTTACATGTTCGGGAATGAAAAAGGAAAGGGCCGCGCGGATAAGGACGGGACGACAAAGACAACCAACAACTGGCAAGTCATCTTGCTTTCCGCAGGCGAACTCAGCGGCGCGCAAATGCTCAAAGCCAGCGGTGAGAAGAACAGTGGCGGTCAGGAAGTGCGCTGGCTCGATATTCCCGTCAGCGCCCCCCACGGGGTGTTCCACGTCTTGCATGGGGCGGACCATGGACGCAGTTTTGTGGATGCTCTATCGCAGCAGTCAAACGAAGAGTTCGGCAAGGTTGGGCCAGCATTTGTAGAACGCCTTATGAATGACCCTTTTCTTCGGGCAGGATTCGAGGCCGAACTTGACGGCTATTTCCTGAAGTTGAACCAAGCCCTGAATATCAGTGAGGCCCTCCAGGGAGAGATCCCCCGGATCATCCGCCAATTTGCCCTTATCGTTCTTGCGGGCGAGCACGCCTCTTCCATGGGGATCACCGGGTGGCAGTCAGGAGACGCCCTCGAAGCCGTGAAGCATGTCGCGCGACAATGGTACGACGCCCAGGATCGGTCGATCTCCGCAACACTGCGCATCCACCTTGACGAGATCTCGAAATATCTCAGCCGACTTTCCCCTGAACAGAAATGTTCACACAAAGCTGGCAAGGACCACCTCAAACCCGAAGTGGTGAAGGTCTGGTACACAGATAAAGTATATGACTTCACGAAAGACGCTTTAAATGAAGTGAGTAACGGCAGCGCCGTCGAGTGGGCAAAATTCCTGGATAGCCAAAACATCTTGATCCGGGCGAAAAGCGGCAGCCTCCAAAACCGGCTGAGTTTCGGTCCCCGTAATTGGGTCTATCGCATGTCTCGGAGTGCCATAGATCGATAGGCTGCGCAGAGATGCGTTACCAACCGACATGAAACCGCTCATCACATTTAAAAGCGGCACCAACCGCATGTTGCCGTCCCGTGGCAAGCCGGTCCTTGGACAAATATCGCAGAATGTCCGATCTCGTCCAAGGTCTGTCCAACTTATGTCCGATTTGTTTCCAAGGATAAAGATAGATAATATCTATATAAATCAATAATTTAATAGATAATGTCCAAAATATCTTTATTTCTAGGAGAAAATATTCGTGCGCACACGCACTTACACACATATTTCCGGGAAAACCTGTACCGCTGTACCGCTTGCATTTTTTCCATTCCTGACAATAGGTTACGCGGTACAAGAAGCGGTACGCGTCTGTACCACCTTGTACCGCTTTTGCCTGATGGACTACAATCGTGAGCCGGGGCGCGGTCCTTTCAAAGCGTCCTTGTTTGTCAGTTCACCTCGGTGCATGCAGGGCGCAGACAGAAAAGCGGGTCCGCGCTCCGCACGGTCAGCGGTTGTCCCCGCGCATGCGAGGAACAGGCGCGCCGCGCCCGGAACGCACCATATCCGCCCGGTTCATCCCCGCGCATGCGGGGAACAGACCACCTGTGTCAATCGGCATCGAATTTTAACCCCCCAATCGGCATTCAAAAGTGACCCCCTGATGCTCGACGGCAGCTGGCCCGATGCGGTGTAGCCTCCATATAGCGTAGCCGCGTCGGGCCAGCTGCGTTTTGACTATTCGCGGGTCTTGAAGCGCCAGCTCTCGTTTCCGGTTTCTACGATGTCACAGTGGTGCGTGAGACGGTCCAGAAGTGCTGTGGTCATCTTTGCATCGCCGAAGACGGAGGGCCACTCACCAAAGTCGAGGTTGGTTGTGACGATGATCGAAGTCCGTTCGTAAAGACGGCTGATGAGATGGAACAGAAGCTGGCCGCCAGTTTGCGCGAACGGCAGATAGGCTAGTTCGTCGAGGATCAGGAAGTCGAGGCGGCATAACAGATCGGCGGTACGGCCTTGGCGGTCAGCGCGGGCTTCGGCATCAAGCTTGTTCACGAGGTCAACCACGTTGAAGAACCGACCCCGCTTACCCCGTCTGATGCAGGATCGTGCGATACTTACCGCGAGATGCGACTTGCCAGTTCCGGTACCGCCGATCAGCACGACATTGCGCTGCTGGTCGAGGAAGTCGCCGAGTGCCAGATCGCGGACCAGCGTCTCGTTCACCGGCGTGTCCTCGAAGGTAAACTCGTCGACCTCCTTGGCCAGCGGAAGGCGGGCGATGGTCAGTTGATACTTGATTGAACGCGCCTGCTTCTCGCTTATCTCGGCGTTCAAAAGGTCACCAACAATCTGCTGTGGTTCGTGCTGCCGCTTCACAGCTGTGGCGATGATCTCATCGTATGCGGCCTTCATTCCGTAGAGCTTTAGCTGGCCCATCGCGTCCAGCACCTGTGATCTTTCCATGATCGGGTCTCCTCAGGGTGTCATAGCGTTTGCAATCGGCCACTGGCTCGCAGGTCAGTCGCAAGGCATCGGGTGTGGCAATCGTGAGTGGCGGTGGAGGTTCGCGGTGTCGGGCTAGAATGTTCAGAACGACGGCCGCTGCAGGTGCGCCTTCTTTCAATGCCTCGGCACACGCAGCTTCCACGGCATCCAGTCCGTCTGTCGGGATCATGCTCAGGATCTGAACCATCTGGCGGTCGCCGTTCGGCACCTTCCCCAACTTGCGCTGCACGCGTTTGATGGCAACCGGCAACTCCCAGTCCTTGAAGGGGGCACCATTACGCAGGGCGCCAGGTTTACGAGCCAGAACAGGGATATAGTGCAGCGGGTCATAGATCTCCCTGTTGCGCCCGAAAGCGCGATCGTGCTGCCCCACGACCTTACCGTCCTGCCAAAACTCGATGCGCGCGGCATAGGCACGGATCTCGACCGGGCGCCCGACGGCGCGGGCATCTACCGAATACCGGTTGTTGTCGAACCGCACGAGGCACGTCTTAGACACAGAAGCAGGCACCGCATGGAAGCCGTCAAAAGATCCGACATACGGAACAAGGCTCTCGCGCTCCGCTTGGAACACGTCCCAAGTCGTTCGATCCTTGCGTTCTGGATGGGGATTGGCCTTGGCCCACGCCACGCAGCGGTCCTCGAGCCACGCATTGAGTTCGGCGTAACTTTTGAATCTGGGCCGCGGCACAAAGAACCTCCGCCGCACGACGCCGACCTGGTTCTCGACCTGCCCCTTCTCCCAGCCCGAAGCGGGCGTACAGGCGACCGGATCTACAAGATAGTGCCCGCACATCTGCTGGAAGCGCCGATTGTAGGCTCGGTCACGTCCGACGAAGATCGTGTCCACCGCCGTCTTCATATTGTCGTAGATACCCCGCGTGCAGGTGCCGCCAAAAAAGGCGAAAGCCTTGTCGTGCGCGTCGAAGACCATCTCTTGTGTCTCGCGAGGGTAGGCGCGGACGAACAGCATCCGGCTGTGACAGAGGCGAACGTGAGCTACCTTCACGGTCGTCGTGACCCCGTCAATGAGAACGATCTCATGGCTCCAATCGAACTGGTAGGCCTCACCTGGATCGAAGGTCAACGGGACGTACGCCGCGACTGAAGCAGATCGTTCTTCCTTGCTCCATGATGCCGCATATCGCCGGACGGCGTCATACCCACCGCTATAGCCGCGGACACGCAACTCTTCGAAAATCCTGATCAGGGTCAACCGCTCTCGCTTCCCCTTTCGGGCGTTCGCCGCGAGCATCTCGTCTAGTTCATCGGTCCAAGGCCCGATCTTCGGCAACGGCTGGACAGTGCGCTCGTAGGTAAGTTCGGTGGCCCCGGACCTAATCACCTTACGCACAGTGTTCCGCGAGACCCGGAACTCGCGACAGATCTCTTTGATCTTCTTCTTATCCTGAAAATATGCCCGCCGGATCTTCGCAATCGTCTCCACAACCAACATCCCACACTGTGCTCCCCGATAACCTCGGGGGCATGATGAACATCAGCGTAAGGGGGGTCATATTTGGATGCCGATCACCCCGCTACAGGGTCAAAATTGCATGCTGGTTCACATGAACCCACCATATCTGAATTTCATCTGACCAAAGACCTCCGCTAGAATAAACGCCCCACCCTATCAGAACAAAATAAGAACATCCAGAAAAACAAAACCGCCCGGCAATCCCTCGCCGAGCGGCCCTGATTTCATCTTGGCAAAAATACCTAAAACACAACGCCTGCCACGTAGACGGCCCCTTCCGCAAACAGAACAGAAAGAGCCAAGAGCCTTAGACCAGATCAGGCAGTTCAGTGAACAGGAAAGTGTCGTCCAGAACCCCGTTGTCCATCTCGACCTTCAGCACCTGCGCGCCGCCATTCTCGAAGTAATCGATGTCGATGGCGTAATAGCCGGTCTCGGCGAACATTACCTCGGCACGGGTGGTCGCCGTTCCGCGCAGACCTGCGAATTCGGACACGACCACACCGCCAATGCTTAACGAGAAACCGTCGTCGCTCTCGATGTCAAAGGTGTGACTGCCCGCCTCGGCAAAGATGAACCCGTCAAGGCTCAGACCAAAGGTATCGGCTTTCGCGCTGCCATCGCCGATGTAGCTGGCGGCGCCGCTGGCAACAAAGGCCTCTTGCGTGCCAGAGCTGGCCGATTTGAACTGCAGCACATCCGTGGTGAAGGTCATGTCCGCCGCAACGCCATCGGTTTGCGCCCGATAGGACCCGATCGAGCCTATAGTGCCGTCCACATCAAACAGCGCACCATTCAGACCATCGCCCACGCCTGCGGTCTCTGCCGCCAGCGCCACAGCGCCCGCCTGCACCCGCAGATCCAGCCCGCCAGAGTTGTCCAGTGCCGCGATCTGCCCGTTTTCCAGCGCAGTGTCATAGACCGCGACCGAGGCGATCTGCCCGTCAAACACATGCCACGGATAGACCTGACCGGCCGAGCCCATGCTGAACGAGCCCCCAAGCATCAGTTCCGCATCCATCGCGGCAAAGTCGACACCGGGGTTCAAGAAGGCCAGCACTTTGGTGCCGTTCAGATAGACGCTGACGGTGTCATCATCAAAGGTCATCGCGACAGAGTACTCGGTCCCTGCCTCCAGTTCCGGCGCATCGCCCTTGGCGTAATAGGACGCAGACCCTTGCCGCAGGTCCAGCCGCAGATCACCATTGACCACATAGACGCGGAAATACCCTTCGGCATCCCCATTGGCCGCCCGTTCAAACAGGGTATAGCGCGTGTTGGTGTTCATGGTGTCAAGCGTGAAAGTGGTCAGGATCGACCCTTCAGCCGTCGCATCCACATAGCGCAGTTCTGCCGTGCTGTTCCCGTCAACGGTCAGACCGGTGCGGGTCATGACCGGCGTTTCCTCGACCGAGGGCAACACGCCAACCAAAGAACCGTCTGCCAGTTCTGCCTCAAGCAGATCAGACAGCCACAGGGCCGCCTCATGCAACTTGACGTCATAGCCACCGGTCTCGGTCATGACGTAATCGTATTTGTAGCCAAAGCCCAGATTGTAGAAGGCATCCATCACACCGCTCACGGCCCGTTCGCCATAAAGCGCTGTTCGGGCATCCATCGCCAACGAGAAGCCACTGCTGCTGTCACCGTTCAGGGCCGCCCATTCCTCGGCGTAGTTCTGACCAAGCCAGACCGAGATGTCCTTGAGGTCCGACGCTGTGAAAGCGCCATCGCGGGCCACATCGGTGGCCGTGATCGCCTCAAGCAGCAGGGTGTTCAGGGCATCGGCGGCGCTGGCGGCCTCGGCGATCTGGGTGACGGTCAGCGTGTCATGCAGGCGCTGATCATCGACGATCAGATCCACCAACGCATCAAGACCGGTGCCGGTGGTCCCTGTTACATAGGGATTGCTTGATGCCTCAGTCACCAATGCGCCGCTGGTCAATTCCACCGCAAGGGCAGCCTCTAGCCAGTAGGCCACATCCACTAGCGTCTGGTTCTGGGCCCCATCCTCATTGATCAGACGGCCACGGCTGTTGTAGCCAAAGCCCAGATGATAGACCCCGTCCAGAACGGCGTTGACCAGATTTTCCCCGTACATGCGGGCGCTGGCACCGTCATTCTGGACCAGATGGAAACCGGTTTCTTCGTTGTTTTCATCATCGCCATGGGCAATCGCAAAGGCCGAGGTCGCGTCACCGCCATAGTAATTCGCCGCGATATAGTCCGACAGGGTGCGAATATCGGCGGCACTAAAGCTGCCATTGCGGGCGATACCCGTGGCGATCACCCCGTCCACGATCATGGTGTTGATCTGATCGGCGTAATAGGCCCCTTGGGTAATATCGGTGATCGAGACGTTCTGGTTCAGGCCAATGTCTTCCATGATCAGCGTCACCCACTGATCCAGCCCTGTTCCGGTGGTGCCCGTAAAGGTTTGCACATCACTGTTCACCAGCGAGGCCATGTCATCGGCCAGCAAGGTGTTCAGCCAATCGGCGATATCCGTGATGGTCTGGTTGTTGTTGCCGTCCTCGTTGATCAGACGGTTGCCGCGATAGCCAAAGCCCAGATGGTAGATGCCATCAGCCACGGTGTTCACAAGATTTTCGTTGAAAATCCGAGAGGTCGCGCCGTCGTTCTGAACCAGATGGAAGCCGGTCTCTTCATCGTTTTCATCATCCCCGTGATAAACCAGCCACGGGCTGTCCGCGCCAACGGCGTAGTTTGCGGCGATGTATTCGGCCAGTCCGCGCACCTCGCTTTCGGCAAGGGTGCCGTCATTGGCATAGCCAAGGGTCTGGATCGACTGCACGATGATGTGGTTCATCTGGTCGGCAGCCTCAGCGCCCGTGGCAATCTCTGCCATCGAGATACGGGCCTGCAATCCGCTATCGGCCCAAATTCGATCCACCAGCAGATCAAGACCGGTGCCCGTAGTGCCCTGCACCACCTCTGCATCAGGGTTGACCAGATCGGCCAGATCATTGGCCAGCAGTTGGGTCAGGTTATCGGCCACAGTGCTAAGCGCGGCGTTCTGGTTGCCGTCCTCATTCAGCAGGCGACCGCCGGTGTAGCCGAAGGGCATATGATACAGCCCGTCAGCCACGGTGTTGATGGTGTTGGCATCGAACATGACAGCATCGGCCACCGTGCCTTGCACAATGTGGAAACCGGTCCGCACGCCGCCTTCCTCATCGCCATGGGCCTCGATGAATGTCGCAAGACGCGCGGCATCCGCCTGCACCCAATCGGACAGCCCCGCGATCTCTGCGGCAGAGATGACACCGTCGTTGGCATAGCCAAGGGTGTGGATACCCTCAAGGATCAGGCTGTTCATCACGTTCATGGCCTGCGCCGCCTGAACAAGGCGGGATTCCGAGTTGAAAAGGTTCAGATCCTGATCGGTCGCCAGAACCTGCGTCAAGTGATCCAGCCCCGTGCCAGTCGTGGCCGTGACCGCCACGTCATTCCCCGAGGTCAAAGAGCCTGCGGCCAGATCATCGGCAAGGATGTGGTTCAGCCAATCGGCCACCTCTTCGACACGCACGTTCTGGGCGCCGTCTTCATTGATCAGGCGGCGGTTGCCGTTATAGCCAAAGCCTAGGTGATAGAGGCCGTCAGCCACCGTGTTGATGGCATTCTCGCCATAGATGATGGTGGTTGCACCGTCGTTCTGGGCCAGATGGAAACCGGTCTCTTCGCCGTTTTCATCATCCCCGTGATACAGCACCCAATCGTCATAGCGGTTCTGGTTGATCCAGTCGGCCAAGTCATAGACCTCGGCCACGCTGAGGGTGCCGTCATCGGCGGCGCCGATGGCTTTGATCGCCTCAACGATGATCTGGTTCATGCCTTTTGCGGCCTCGATCGCCTCGGCCTGATCGGTGGCAAGGGTGCGCAACTCCAACCCGCCATCGCTGGCGATCCAGTCTACGATCTGATCCAGTCCGGTGCCGGTCAGAGCAATCGTATCCATGGCCGGATCATAGGCCACGGCCTCCTGATAGGACTGAATGCTGGTATAAAGCTGCGAAGGCTTCAGCGCCGCGCCATCCAGTGTCAATTCCAGTGCCTGCGAGCCGCCGTTCTCATAGTAGTAAACGTCAATCTGATAGAGACCCGCCGCGAAATCCGCGCTGGCAGAGGTCGCCGCCTGCGGGCGCGGGGTGGAATAGCGCATCATCTCTGCCTCGCCCACGAACAGGGCAAACCCGTCGTCCGAGCGGACGGTAAAGCTATGCGCCCCCGCATCCAGCCAGATATAGCCGGTGAAATGCATGCCCATGGTGGTCATCGCGACCGAGCCGTCGCCGTCGGTCACAGCCCCCGCATCGCCAAGGAAATCCGACAGGCTTTGGGTGCCGTGGCCTTGGAAGGCAAGGGTATCAACAGAGGCCGCGTGGGTCGCGGTCAAGCTACCGTCAGCCACACCGTTGATCAGTTGATCAATGGTTACAAAGCTGCCTGCGACATCAAAGATCGCCGCCGAAAGCTCCGCACCCACGGTCTGCACACTGCCCGAAGGCAGGGCAACGGCCTGCGGCGTGGCCTGTTCCGGCTGGGTGTCCAGCGTAAGAACCTCTTGGGCGGTCAGGTTGCGGTTATAGATCCGCACGACGCTGATCTCACCGTCAAAGAGACCGTAATTGGTCAGACTGTCATTGCGGGCCCACTGGCGGCTTTCACCAATTGCGATAGGGCTGTCGTTCAGCGCCCAAGTGATTGCGGCGTCAGCGTTTTCCGCCACCAAAGCACCATCCACATACATCTGCGCCCCGTCCGTGCCGAAGTTCAGCACCAGATCGGTCGCCGCCCCCGTCACCAGAACATCCTTGGGTGAGGAAAGCGTATAGGTAGTGTCACCGGACTGCATCGTCGCCTCGATCCGGCCCCCGCGGACAGTGATGGTCAGATGACCGCCATCCCCGTAAGAGCGGTAGTCCTTGGACAGCAGCGTACGCCGGTCCCAGCCCTCGGTCGTGTCGGAGGTAAAGGTGATGGCAATCGCGCCTTGGTCCACCTCTTGGGCGGCGTCATGGGCGATCTGCACCGCCTGCTGCCCATCCCCCAGCACCAGCGGTGTGGTCATTTCGGCGATCAGCGCATCGTCAAAGCTGCCTTCGGCGGCGGCCACGATATCGCTGTTCACCAGCGCGCCGCTGTCCAGATCATCGGCCAGCAACTGGTTCAGATAGGTGGCCGCGTCCTCGACCCGTCCCACATAGCGGTTGGTTTGATCGTACAGCGCCACATCGTAGCGGATGTCATGCCCAAGCCCGTAAAGGGTCCGCGCCATGCGGTCGATCAGGTTGTCCCCGTCGAACGAAGAGGTCGCCCCTTCATATTGCACCTTGCCGAAACCGTCGCTGTCTGTGCTGTCGGCACCCCACAGCGCATCCCACTGATCCAGCGCGTTGTCTGCAATCCAGGCGCTGATCAGGCGCACGTCGTTTTCATCAAAAACGCCGTCATTGGCAGCGCCGGTCTGGTGGATGGCCTGCAACAGAATATCGTTCAACCCATCCGCCGCCGTCGCCGCTTGCGCCAGTTCCGAGGTGGTGAACTTGCGGGTCAGAACATCGTCCGAGAACAGCGCCTGCGTGATCACATCCAGACCGGTGCCGGTGGTCGCCACGTCATAGGGGTCTACCGCCCCAACCAGCGAGCCATCGGCCAGATCATCGGCCAGCAGATCGTTCAACCAGTAAGACACATCGGTCAATGTGACGTTGGCGTTGCCATCCTCATTGATCAGACGATTGCGATCATAACCGAAGCCCAGATGATAGATGCCATCGGCCACCGTATTCACGGCATTATCCCCATAAAGACGGGTATTTGCCCCATCGTTCTGGACCAGATGGAAGCCGGTCTCTTCGCCCGCCTCATCGTCTCCATGCAGGCGCAGCCAGTCCTCATAGCGGTTAGCGTTGATCCAGTCGGAAATCTCGCGCACATCCGCGACCGAGATTTCGCCGTTCGCCGCCACGCCTGTGGCCTTGATCGCCTCGATGATGATGTCGTTCATGCCTTGGGCGGTGGCCATGCCGTCAAGCACTTCGGTCAGGGGGATGCGTTGAGCCAAGATCGGGTCCGCACCGATGATTGCCACCAGTCGATCAAGGCCGGTTCCCAGCACGGTTTCGCCATTGCCCGCCGCCGCACGCCAATCGCTAAGATCCTCGGCCAGCAGGGCGTTCAGCCAGTAGGACACCTGCCCGATCGAGACATTCAGGTTGCCGTCCTCATTCACAAGGCGGCCGCGGCTGTAGCCGAAGACAAGGTGATAGATGCCATCGGCCACCGTATTCACCGCGTTCTGGTTGAAGATGCGGCCAGTGGACCCGTCGTTCTGCACCAGATGAAAACCGGTCTCTTCCGCCCCTTCGTCATCCCCGTGGGCGGCGACAAAGGCTTCATAACGGTTTGCGGCGATCCAGTCCGACAAAGACATCACGTCCCCACGCGACAAGGTACCGTCATCGCCTAGGCCCAAAGCCTCGATCCCTTCGATGATGATGGCGTTCATGGTGTTGGCGGCCTCGGCCCCGTCACGGATATCCGCGTCCGAGGCGCGGGTGCGCAGTCCTTCGTCATGAGCGATCAGCGAGATCAGGCGATCAAGACCGGTGGATGTGGTGCCCTCGACATACTCGGCCACATCCCCGTTGGCCAAAGCGGCCATATCATCGGCCAGCAGACGGTTTAGCCAGTCGGCCACATCCTCGGTGTTGGCGTTGCGGTTGCCGTCCTCGTTGATCAGATTGGTGCCGGTATAGCCAAAGACCAGATGGTAGATGCCATCGGCCACGGTATTAACGCCATTCTCACCGAAAAGCCGCGTGTTGGCCCCGTCGTTTTGCACCAGATGGAAACCGGTCTCTTCGCTGCCCTCATCATCCCCGTGGGCCGCGACAAAGGCGTCAAAGTGGTTCGCGCGGATCCAGTCGGCCAAAGCCGTCACATTCGCCGGATCAAAGGTGCCATCATTGGCCAGACCCAGCGCCTTGATGCCCTCTATGATGATGGTGTTCATGGTGTTGGCCGCTTCGGCACCGGCGCGCAGCTCTTCCAGCGGCAGGCGCTGGTTCAAGCCCTCATCGGTCAGGACCATAGCAACCAGCGCGTCCAGCCCCGTGCCAGTAGTGGCAATCGGCGCGGGCGCGGTGTCCCCTGCAAAAACCCCCGCCGCGATATCCCGCGCCAGAAGGGCGTTCAGCCAGAACGCCGCATCATCCACCTGCACATTTCGGTTACCGTCTTCATTGATCAGATGGTTTCCAGTGTAGCCAAACCCCAGATGATAGAGGCCATCAATCACCGTATTGATCGCATTGCTTCCGAAAAGCTGGGTGTTGGCCCCGTCATTCTGCACCAGATGAAAGCCGGTCTCCTCGCCTGCCTCATCATCCCCGTGGGCCAGCGCCCACGCGTCCGCATAGTTGGCGGTGATATGGGTAGACAGCTGGAACAGATCAGGGGTCGATATCTCTCCGTCCGCCGCAATCCCCGTCTCATGGATCGCTTGCACAATGATGGCATTAAGTTCGGCCATTGCGGATAGGGCAGTCTGGATATCGAAAGGGGTGACAAAAAGGTTCAGCGCCTGATCCTGCGCCACCAGCGACAAAAGCCCGTCCAGACCGGTGCCGGTCCGCGACACGCCCGCCGGTACATTCGTTGTATCAGCTATCGTATCAAGATTTCGGGAAAAGTCGGTATGCGTGGCGAGCGTCATAGCTGGCTAAGTCCTATAATTGATTTTTGCGTGGCAATTGCCAATGGATTGCAACAATTAGCCCCCTCTCAAGACGTATTCGCAATAGAACATGTACGGAAATTAAATGGTGACGATTTGAAAAATATTAACCAAAATTGAAGGTTGCAAATATGCGCCAAATCCAAATGGATAGATTGGCTTAAAATTCATGGGCAGCTCTCCGAAATACGCCATGGATTCGCGTAACTTACTAGATTTCTTGGGAAAGTTGTGTAATTTCAGATGCGATATGCCGCGCCACCTTAAGGCAGAACGGATGGCGCGCTCGGGTTAGTGCGAACTGAAAAAATCTTCTCGCGCCCGAAGTCCGCCAGATCTCCCATGCAATCAAGAATTGAAACGCAAATGATTTAAGCCATTCTTAATTGAAGAAAGATTCCCGCGACGGATCCAATTCCTTTTCCCGTATCAATGATGCTCAAGCAGTCGGGCCCATATCCGGACGCGGACCGTGCAACCAATCCGCAATCAGAACCGGCATGAATTGATAGCTGAAGCAACGATTTGACAGTACCCCTACCGCAATAAGCCAAAAGAAAGACCCACTTCCTGCGAAATCCGGCAACGCCCCTTGCCCCTTGGTCGCATAAGGAAGACGGGGTGGGTTCAACCGGTCAGCGCAACGTTTCGCTTCATGGTATCCTCAGGAGTTTGGTAGCCAAGGCTTTTGCGTGGCCTCGTGTTCAAGCGGTGCGCCACTTCATCTAAGTCTCGCTGTGAATATGCAGACAGATCAGTCCCTTTCGGGAAATACTGGCGCAGCAACCCATTGGTGTTTTCGTTACTCCCACGCTGCCAAGGGCTTTGAGGATCACAGAAATAGACGTTAACCGAAGTCGCTGCCGTGAATTTGGCATGATACGCGAGTTCGGTGCCGCGATCCCACGTCAAAGATGCCATCATGCCTTTGGGCAGGCGACGCACGCGCGCCTTCAGGGCGCGGATGACGCTGTTGCTGTCTTTTCCCCTCAACTTGACGAGCATCACAAAACGGGAACTACGTTCGACCAGTGTCGCGATATGACTGTTTTTCGAGCCGTTTAACAGATCCCCTTCCCAGTGCCTGGGCTGTGTCCGATCCTCGATCTCGGCAGGTCTATCGTGGATCGAGACCGCGTCGATAATCTGGCCACGCGTTTGGCCTGCAGTTGTCGCGGTACGCCCTCTACGCATGATCCTGCGGCTGCGCAAATGTGATAGAACTGCCTTATCCAGCACGCCACGTGATTGAATGAAAAGGCTTTTGTAGATTGTCTCATGGGATATGGTCGCAGCGTGACCTTCCGCTTTCAACCATCCCGCAATCTGCTGCGGGGACCATTGCTCAGACAGTTTGGCAGCAACCAAGGCGCAGAGTTCGGGGTTGCGCGCCAATGCGCATGGCTTGGGTCTACGGGCGCGCGCCCACGCCTGATCGTCGGCCCGAGATGCTCGATATACTAAACGTCCCCCGTTTCGCGAAACCTCACGGCTAATCGTGGAGGGGGCTCGTCCAAGATCACGACCGATTTGCCGCACAGACCGCCCCGAACTCAGGGAGCGCGAAATTTCCTCTCGCTCTGCAAAGGTAAGCGCTCCCACCTTACGCCTGCGCGCCACAGGCGCGAAGCCACCACGCGCAACGAGGATAGCAAAGACAGAGGCCGCGTGTTTACCCAGGGCGCGACCAATCTCGCTCAGTGTGTCGCCATTCTTCCAGCGTTGCCAGAGTTCCGCCTTCTGTTCTTGCGAAAATCCAATACGTGCAGATTGCGCCATGCTCAGTCCTTTCACACTATCTCATATCAAAGATGTTGCGTTGACCGGTTGAACCCACCGCACGCAGTTGCAGCGACACGGTTCATCCCCGCGCATGCGGGGAACAGTAAGCCTCGGCCACTAGATACCCGTCTGCGGTCGGTTCATCCCCGCGCATGCGGGGAACAGGTGACCGGAAGCTATGGCGCGGCGCGTCTGGCCGGTTCATCCCCGCGCATGCGGGGAACAGCGCTGCATCTGGTCCATGTACTCGGTCAACTGCGGTTCATCCCCGCGCATGCGGGGAACAGGCCGCATTTGCCGAAGTCCTCCGCCGCCGTGGCGGTTCATCCCCGCGCATGCGGGGAACAGTGCGTCTGACGGGCTGAGGGGAAACCTTCGGCCGGTTCATCCCCGCGCATGCGGGGAACAGTCTGATTTGTATGTGTGTGTCATTGGTTTCTCCGGTTCATCCCCGCGCATGCGGGGAACAGCAGGGTATGGCAAGACGGCGGTGCAGAACCTGCGGTTCATCCCCGCGCATGCGGGGAACAGTCAATTTCGAGCGTTCTATCGTCTCGAAAAAACGGTTCATCCCCGCGCATGCGGGGAACAGTGCAGGGGTCACGTCGTAAACCTGATCGACCTCGGTTCATCCCCGCGCATGCGGGGAACAGGTGGCGGTATCTGTAGCCCGGTCTGCTAGCGCCGGTTCATCCCCGCGCATGCGGGGAACAGGAAACCAGTTCAAGCTGGATATCCGACTGCGGCGGTTCATCCCCGCGCATGCGGGGAACAGAACGTCAATTAGGGCCTTCTCTAACCGATCAACGGTTCATCCCCGCGCATGCGGGGAACAGACTTTCAGCAATACGGAGCAGCAGGATCTGCACGGTTCATCCCCGCGCATGCGGGGAACAGCTCGTGTTGCCGCTAACGTTAATCGACAGTTCCGGTTCATCCCCGCGCATGCGGGGAACAGACAGCCTGCGCCTTGACGAACGCCCACGCATCCGGTTCATCCCCGCGCATGCGGGGAACAGACGGCACTCTCAACGTACATGTACATTTTAGGCGGTTCATCCCCGCGCATGCGGGGAACAGGTTCTGATCGCGGGAATGCCAGCGTGACGCTACGGTTCATCCCCGCGCATGCGGGGAACAGTCAGGGGCCAGCATGGTTGCGGCGTAACTTGTCGGTTCATCCCCGCGCATGCGGGGAACAGTAGTTTAAAGATGGACTGTCACCGTCTACGCCCGGTTCATCCCCGCGCATGCGGGGAACAGCGCGCAGCCGCGAAGTCCGCGTTCAGGCGGTCCGGTTCATCCCCGCGCATGCGGGGAACAGACGTTTTTTAGCGTCCGACCTACCCTGTCCATCGGTTCATCCCCGCGCATGCGGGGAACAGGTTAGTGATGTCATGATGTCATGGGCCTCTGTCGGTTCATCCCCGCGCATGCGGGGAACAGTGCGCCTTGGCATTCTCGAACTGGTCTTTATTCGGTTCATCCCCGCGCATGCGGGGAACAGTGTTCCATAAACATGGCTCGGTCGTGGTCGAACGGTTCATCCCCGCGCATGCGGGGAACAGTGTATTAGCCTCAGAAAATGATATACGGTCCGCGGTTCATCCCCGCGCATGCGGGGAACAGGGGTGATTAGGCTGTTCTCGTCCATCGGGCACCGGTTCATCCCCGCGCATGCGGGGAACAGTATTCAAGGTGACACCAGACCAAAAGGCCGACCGGTTCATCCCCGCGCATGCGGGGAACAGACGGTGGTAACGGGCGGGGTGTATTCCTCGATCGGTTCATCCCCGCGCATGCGGGGAACAGTTAATTTGGAACTCAGGGTCTGCATCGCGTTTCGGTTCATCCCCGCGCATGCGGGGAACAGCGCCGCCCAGTCGTCAAGTTCAGCTAGGCGATCGGTTCATCCCCGCGCATGCGGGGAACAGAAAGGCTCGGAGCGTCCCCTTACCCTGTACCGCGGTTCATCCCCGCGCATGCGGGGAACAGACGTGCTTGGGGTCCAGCTTGCCGGAAAGGCTCGGTTCATCCCCGCGCATGCGGGGAACAGGAATATCGACCGTTCAAACCAGCTTTCTGTAACGGTTCATCCCCGCGCATGCGGGGAACAGGGTCTGGATACCCGACCAAACGCCGGATGCAACGGTTCATCCCCGCGCATGCGGGGAACAGTCCATGGTTCTCAAGGCCCCAACCAGCGCGCGCGGTTCATCCCCGCGCATGCGGGGAACAGTCCATGGTTCTCAGGGTCCCAACCAGCGTGCGCGGTTCATCCCCGCGCATGCGGGGAACAGTGGCGTCCGACTTCCTGAATATGATTGCGGACCGGTTCATCCCCGCGCATGCGGGGAACAGGCCCCGATCATCAAATCATGGCGGGAAATGGGCGGTTCATCCCCGCGCATGCGGGGAACAGGTCGGGTTACACGTCCATCCTCCCTGCTCAGGCGGTTCATCCCCGCGCATGCGGGGAACAGCAAGCAACTTCGGTTGCTGATTTTCCTGCGTTCGGTTCATCCCCGCGCATGCGGGGAACAGCCGAACGAACGGGCGGACGGAGCACTACTACCCGGTTCATCCCCGCGCATGCGGGGAACAGTCGAGCTCGGCACCGAGCCCGATCACATCCGCCGGTTCATCCCCGCGCATGCGGGGAACAGGCACCAATGCGCGGTTCTACCCATGCGTAGAACGGTTCATCCCCGCGCATGCGGGGAACAGGTACGCGCGGCGTAGGGCCTGAGTTTGACCGGCGGTTCATCCCCGCGCATGCGGGGAACAGTATCCGCTGATATTGTAGCCAAGCCGCGCCACCGGTTCATCCCCGCGCATGCGGGGAACAGGGCAACCTGCGCCGCGAGCTCCTCGATCAGGGCGGTTCATCCCCGCGCATGCGGGGAACAGTGCGTCAATATGTGCTTGGTAGGCGTCCCGCGCGGTTCATCCCCGCGCATGCGGGGAACAGCAGAGACAATCGCACGTCAACAGATTGCACCGCGGTTCATCCCCGCGCATGCGGGGAACAGTGTATTCAGCTATTTCATTCGGGCTTAGCATGCGGTTCATCCCCGCGCATGCGGGGAACAGATTGCCCAGTTACGCCGTACGACCTGCCAATACGGTTCATCCCCGCGCATGCGGGGAACAGGAGCGGGAATGTGTTAATACCAGAAGAAGCGCCGGTTCATCCCCGCGCATGCGGGGAACAGTCAACCATTTCGTCAAATGTCAACCCGCTATCCGGTTCATCCCCGCGCATGCGGGGAACAGACTTCCTGTAGATGACTGATCTACAATAATTTTTCAATTGTCAAAGAACGTACCGAACAATCCGGCAATTAGGAGTACGCAAAAACCCAGAAAATCTGCGGGCCTGAGCTGACCTTATTTGGGAAAGAAGCTCACCAATTTCAGGCCGTCAAAATCCACCGGCATGCGCCGGTTTCGACCAACAGTCAGGAATTCATAGCCTTGATCAGTTGGAGCCTTCCAAATCATGACACCATCTCCATCCTCGATGCCGATCTCGATTTGCTCCCAGATCATTTGCCGCGTTCTGGCGCTGTAGTTCCCGACGAACACACCCGCCCTGACCTCAACGAGCCAAGCGGCCAACCGACCCCGCAGCCTTGGTGGCGCGCTGGAGACAACAACGACCATCATCTGTGCCCGTCATCTCCACTTTGCGCCGGATCATCAAATGCTGGCCCCAAAGCCTCGGGTGCCGCATCAGGTTTTGGCAAATCACCTGCCGACAGAACTTCCTCAATCCGAGGAATGATGTCTGAAAGCAGACCCGTCTTGCGAAACATGTCGCGACACGCCAATCGCACGGCACGGTCTGGTGACATCTCCAACTTGCCCTTCGCAGCTTGCCCGGCAATGCGGAAAGCCTCGGGAACAACGGTGGTCAGTTTATAAAGATCAGCAACGTCGTAGACAAAGGACAGCGGCTTTCCCGTGTGCAAGAAGCCAATCGCAGGTGCATACCCAGCGGCGAGTACAGCGGCCTCGGCCAACCCATGCAAACATGCCGTTGCCGCAGAAAGACATCTGTTGGGAATATCTCCTGCGTCCCAATCACTGACATCGTAATTCCTGCGCTTCCAATTCACCCCATATTGCTGTGCCAATAGCGCATAGGTTTCTCGGACACGGACGCCTTCAATGCCACGTAACTGGTTGATCGACCGGCGCGATGGAGCATCCTCGCCAAACCGCAGGGCATACATTTTCCTGACAACACGAAGCCGTGCCGCATCATCGAGCGCAATCGACGCCTGCCAAAGCAACTTATCTGATCGCGCGCCGCCTGGTTGCCCTGCTGAATAGAGCCTCACACCACCCTCGCCGACCCACGTGACAAGCGTACCCACCCGCGCCGCTAATGAGATCGCGGCGTGAGAAATTCGGGCGCCTGGCTCCAACATTAGACCGGCCAAGCCGCCGACTGGGATCTGGGTTCTTGTACCGTCCGCATTTACAGCAACGAACGCGCCATCAGAAACATCCAGTTGTGCACGTTCGACGAAGACGAGTTGCGCCCGATCCTTTAGCGGGATCGGACGCGGAGGTGCCATTCCCGGCAGATTGCTCATGACGCCCGTCGAAGCAGCATCAAGCCGCAGCCAAAGGCCTTGGCTCGGCCAAACCCCTTGCCAACTGCCGAGACAAATGCGGCTGGATCTGTGATCTGAAGTTCTCCCTCAAGATCTAGGATGCCGAACTGAGGCTGCTTGTCACGAGGACCGCGATATGCCGGCAAGGCATGCACGGAATAGTCGCTGGCGACACAAGCAAGGACGCTGAACCCATGCTGTGCACCCTGCCGCTGCATCCACGCGTAACCTTCACTTGTCGCGACATCCATGCGCCGCTCCGCTCGCTCTGCTGCCGGTAGGGCATAGAGAGCGTCCATAACAACATCGACGCGTTTCTTATCCTTGGAGCGCGTCGCATTCGCCCGAAGTGCAAAACGCAGCCTATCTCCCTGCCCCAGATCCGGGTCAAAGGGCTTACTGTCCACACTGGCAAACAGTTCCGACGGGGCCGGAGGACGTTCAGACAAAATCAGAAAGGACCCTTTGCCCTCTTCCCGCCACAGGAAATCCCGCGCCCGGTCTTCCCGATCCGCAAATAATGTCCATAGCAGACGGTGATGGGCGTCGGTGCGGTTTCCTGCCTCAGACGGCATTAGGAGTTTATCCAACGCCTTGACGGATGGCGCCCGCGACAAAGAGGCTTTGGTTAAGTACATCACTCACCTCCTGCCCTGATTTCGACCGTACGAAATGCCACGCTTCGAGACCCAAAGTGCCACAGATTGCGATCCAAAGGACGATCATGTCTGGTCTCAATATGGGCATCCCCGTCCTCGGCATCAGCAATCAATCTGCGAGCCGTACATTTGCCCCGCCAATACGGGATCTGGACCATGGCCAATGCCTCTTCCGGTGTTTGCGCAACGACGATGCGCGGGCAAACAGGAGCAGACAGAGGGCAAGACTTACGACCAAAATAAAGCGTAAACACCGGAGTAAGGAGAGCCTTCTCAAGCTTTTCTAGATCACTCCCCCAGACCGCCACACCGAACAATGGCCCGGTCCGATAATCGCGCAGAGTGATTGTGGTGTTTGTCTCCCGCCCGGCAGTGCGCAATGCCTCCGGGCGGGAGTTGGGCTTTTTAGCCTTGGCAGACGGGACTGTCTCCACGGTGTGATAGTCCCGAAAATCAGCTTCATGATTTTCCGTATCAGAAGCAAATGCCGTAACAGCCATACCGAGGCGATCTAGCCCAGAAAAATCGCCATCGCGGCGAACTCCCAGTGCCGCCCCAAGAAGCCCTGTCACTGCTGATCGTCCGGGCCAAAGCTGCGTTCCCCGCCGCTCGTGACCGGCCAGATCACCCATCGCACCGATGGTGGCCGAAAGAGTAAAGACCAGATAGTCCGTCATTCTGCCGCTGCCGCCCCGGCAAACGCGGCGATCCCGTCAAGAGTGCCCTCCCCCGCAGGAACATTCATGATCTGCTCAGCCGCGTATGCAGCACCATAGGCACGATCGATTTTCTCGACGGCGTTTTCCAACGCCTTGACTGAGGTTTCTTCCCACGGCTGCGCCTTTACTGGGGCAAAGAACGCTCCGGTCAGATCACGGGGCTGCTGGCTACCCTTCTCCGCGCGGATGTAATAGGCCCGCGGGCGATGTGCGAAGCTATTCTGTTTGCCGGTAGGTGTTGCGGTTGCCGCCGCACGAACTAGTGCTTCGATACCCTTTGCGGCCAGCTCCCGATCTCCTTTGAGGTTCTCAATCAGTAGATCGACGTTGACGCAGATATACTGGTAGTAAATGCCCGACCCGAAACCACTTTCGCCCAAGTGACCTGCGCCGCTATCCTCGGCTTTGTTCAGATCGTCGACTGCGGAATACCAGTCATCTTCGGTGACGGCTTGGTGCGTAGTGATGGCGTGCGCAACCTGAACTGCGGCATCGCGATTGAAATCGGCATCGTCGGCCAACATGCGCCCGAACATTGCAATATCGATGGCCCCGTCCGCCTTGCGAAGAACCAGTTTCTTCAGATCTTTGTCTTTGGGCAGATCCTCGCCGTTCAGAACTTTCGACGCAAGATCCTCGGCCAATGCCCACTCTTCAGGGGAGATGAAAGCCAAGGTTGTGCCACGTTTTACCTCAGGGACCTTTTTATCCGGCGTTTCGATTTTTCCGAAAATCTTGGCGACTTCTTCCGCCGCTTGAACGGCCGCTTTCAACTCTGCCCCGTTCTCGACAAGCTTGTCCCGGAGGTTTTCAAACAGACGTTTGGTCCGTGTGCCTTGATGGTCCTTCAGGTCTAATGCGAAAAATGCACTCTCCCGAATAGCGCGCTTGATTGACTGAGACGACAGACGCAGACGCGGTGCACCGCCCACATTCGCCTGCTTGGGGCGCCCCTGATCATCACGGTTGGGGTTCGAGGGACCGTATTTGGTCAGCAGGTGCAGTTGTACAAAGGTTGTCATTCTATGGTCTCCTCGGAAATCGAGCGGGGTGCCTCGGCACCGAAATAATCAAAGCACCAACGGGTGCGGGTTTTCTCGCCCCAGAACAGCAAGTCCTGTCCAAGAGCAGCAACGTTGCAGCGATAGCCAACCAAGGGCAGCGCTCTGCGCAGGCCTGTGGCGATCTCGTCGTTGGAGGCGCGCATCAGCTTCTGAAACCGCAGATGCGACAGCGCGGGGTCATTGCCCCCGAGCGCCTTTGCCAAGGCCACACTGTCGTCGTTACGGACCTCGGCCAAAACCTGAACGAGGCGCACCAGCCGTTCGGCATCGCGGATCTCTAGCTCTTGGGCCAGCGCATGCACTTCGGGTTCACACAGAACCGAAACCCCATCGCCACGGCGTAGCTTTGCAGCCAATGCCCGCCCTCTGGCTGTTTCCCGATCCAGAGACCGTCTCCACCAGGCGCGGATTTTCTGTCCATGATCACTCATGCGGCTTTTCCTTGTTTCTTGGAACTGGCAGGCGGTGCCATACCCAAAGCGGTGAAAACATCTGCCCCCATTTTCCCATAGCCAGCGAGCGTCAGCCCCAGCTGTTTTCGCGCCCCGACGATGGCTTGAATGTCCTGAGCATTACGCTGATCCATTCCAGGCAAGGCATGCTGGTCGAATTGGCCTAATGCCTGCGCGCGCAAGACCTTCATCCATTCAGGCCCGACCTCCGCATCCGCGCCATCGGTCATTTTCTGAACCAGTTCCAGAAATGCAGGCTCGGTTTCGCGGAAGAACACTTCTCGTTCTGCCTCCCGAGCCTCGCCTTCCGACAATAAGGTCGCCAAAGAACTTCTAAGCGCCACCGCGACCTTATCCGCAGCCTCCACCATGCCAGAGAGGATAAGCGCCCCATTTTCTGACAACTTCAAGAAAGGGTGCACCGAGTGAATGAAATCCCGGGGCTTCATATTGTCCATGGACCAACCAGCAACAATCACGTCTGCCTTTTTGCCCTGACTGAATCCGCGCTCTTCCCAGTCAGCGACACATGCAGCCAACATCGCGAGTTCCGAGTCTTTCGATTGCGCTACAATTCCTAAAAACTGCCGATAACCAAAAGACCCAGCGCGGGGGTGGACCGGCAAAGCTTGCTCACCAGCTTTCACCCGATAATATGGACTTAGGGGATGCATCCAGATCCCATAGTTGTTGCCATTCTTCTTCTGAACGACACCGGTGATCATGCCAGCTTCACACACCAACCGCAGACGACGCGGCATCCCGAAGAAGGCCTCTACATCGAACTTGGCACCCTGCGGCGGCTCTACCGTTTTGCTTGGGTGATCAGAAACACGAGTGGGCTTCATCCAAGGCAGATCATTTAGCTTGCCAAGCTCTCCGCAGGGCACGTTCGCCCAAACCAGCGACCACAATCCGTCTTTAGGATCAATAAGTGTCACCATAGGGCCGCCACCGCGCATCGAGGTTCGGTTCCCCGCCCCTCCGGCAGGAGCATGCGCTTGGAAAGTGAATAGAGCCATCGCAGCGAGCGAAAGGTCCAATCCATGATACCGATCCCTGTGGACCATCAGATCGGCATTGTTCTTCGCCGTATTTCCGCCGGAACTATCAATAAACAGCATATCGGGCGATTTCGCGTCGCTGCCCAGATCTTCAAAATCCTGGAGGAACAGAGGTCCATCCCCAATCAGATTAAACGCAGGGGCAAAACTCTGAAGCTGACCGCGCAGACGCTCCGGATCAGGCTCTTGCCGATCTTCCCAATCATCAATGTCTTCCGGCGGATCGGCCAGAAACATCAAACCAATCAGAAATTCAAGACAAGCGATATTTAGATCAGCCCGAGGCCAATCGGGGCGCAAAATATTTCTGTCAGCCATTTGCCACGGCGCAATAATGCGACGGGTTCCGTCGAAATCGACGATAGGAATCCATTCATCTTCAATGAGGTTTAAAGGCACGTCGAAATATTCTCAAATTTTATTTATGATCGTGAGAACAACCCAATTTTAATTTGCCCGCAAGGACTTTACGCAAACCTGCGGAAAACCGTACCCACCCCAAACTAAGACTTGTTAATAGAACATCAATCCAGAAGAAGCTTCATATCCCAGCCCATCAGCGACCTTACCTTCGGAAAGTGGACATAAAATATGGCTGCTTTGCTTCCATTGAGGCCAATCACTGAGTCCCGCTGCTTCCAAAGTTTCAGGATTATTTGTAAGTTCAATTTTCTCAACACGAGAGCGCGAAACGCTCACCTCTGACATGGCCCAACCATCTGGGCCATCAAATAGCGGCACCAGTCTATTGCCCTGAGCCTTACACAATACCAGCGTCACCTGCTCGGGACCTAATCGAGTCGGGTAAGACGCATCGTCATTCGCTTGCCCGCCAGATCGATAGCCTGCTTTCAAGTCCACAACATTTTGCCAAGCCAAGGAGGCATGACTAGCGCTTTTACCAAGCCGCTCTAGCTCAAATTTTTCTAACACCGCAGGAACCGCAATCGCTTCGTCCTCGCTCGCTTCGATCAGCGCCCGAATACCTGATGGAGCAACGATCTGCCCAACTTGGAACAAATGCCGTGCCGTGCGCCACATGATGTCAGCGGAATAGACCCAAGCCCCTCGATCAAGCACATCATGCAACCAACGGTCTGATCGCACCTCATCAGGATCAGGGGAAACCACATAGAGAACCGGTTCAGCAACAGGTCGCCCTGCGGCAGGCCGCAAGTCCATGTGACGCCACAGGCGCCCCACTCTCTGAACAAGCCCCGCCATCGGCGCGAGATCCGATACCATCACATCGAAATCGAGATCCAACGAGGATTCCAGTACCTGCGTGCCAACCAACACCCCGCCGGCACGGCCTTCTCCGGTCTTGCCAAATCGTTTGCGAATGTCTGCCTCGATCCGCTTGCGATCCCCAAGAGCGTAACGCGCGTGAAGCAGGTCTGCACTTACCCCCCGAGCACGCAACGCCTCCACAGCGGCGATAGCATCATCAACAGCGTTTCGCACCCAGACACAGGCCGCACCGTCCTGTGCAGACTTTGCGATCAAATCGAGTGCAGCCTCCGCTGTTGCCAAACGTTCCACACGCACTGGCCCTTTGGAGCTCGTATCCTGCGGAAAGGCACGACACTCAGCGCCCGCAGCTATTGTCAGCGCAGGATAGGCCGGATTGCCGTCGTCCACTCCATTGTACGTAGCCAGCAATTTGCGACGCAGGTGTAATGGCAACGTTGCGGTCAACAGAATGGCAGAACCGCCTGCCGCCCGATGGGCTGTCAACAATTGCACAAGCGTCTCAGCAACATATGCCTCACCCATCTCGTGGACCTCATCCACAATCAGGATTTTCGAAGACAAACCATAGTGACGCAATGTCTGGAATTTAACGGGAAGAACAGACAGCAGCGCCTGATCAATTGTTCCAACCCCCACAGTCGCCAGGAGCGCCCTGCGCCGACTGTCGTTGAGCCACTCTGTACACCCGACATCTTCCGGCGCATTTGGAGCCCCAAGCACAATATCACGATAGTCAGCCGACAACGATGCGCGGCCATGAGCCAAAGTTATCGTGGGCTCTGAGCTGAAAATGCGACCGATTGAATTCGACACCCTAGTGAACATCGCATCCGCAGTCGCCATGGTCGGCAATGCAAAAAAGAGCCCCGCCCCCTTCTGAGCTTCGAGCATGCGCTGCGCGAGCATAAGGGCTGCCTCTGTTTTGCCTGCCCCAGTTTCATCCTCAATCAATGCGAGAACGGGCCCCTCCTGCAGAGCAACCGACTGACAAGCGGCCTGCATCGGTCGCAACTCCGGCCAATCAAAGACCGAAACACCCGAGAGTGCGGGTACCATTAAGCCCGCCTCCTTCACCGCGCGTTGAGCCTTTTCGCGTGCAATCTGCATATAGTCAGAAACTGAGGGCCCTGCAGTCATAGGTTCGAACCAATGGGTATTCGACCCGATCCAATCCGCAGTCGTAACAAGACCAGAAAGCCACCAGGAAAGGCGCTTGAGATCGCGATCTTTCAGATGAACGAGAGACGCATCTGGCCAAAGTTCGGCAAAGGCCTCTATCACCAAACGCGCATCATCTTTTGCCTGCGGACCCATTAAGGTCCCTGCACGCGCACGCTGGTCACTTGTTAATTTCGACGGACGCCCATGATGCCCCGCCGAGGCCCCAAAGAGGGGAAGCAACCGACCGGGGCGATAAGGTTTCAAAATCTCATTCAAAGAACCTTCGTTCGCATCCAAATGGATCTCAGTTAACTCCCAGTGCCGGTATGCCTGTCTTTGCCCATCTCTCAGCATATCCCGAAAACTGTCAGATAATTTTCCCAAATCATGAACGGCCGTTAGAAAGACCAGCGCTTGCTTTTCGGCAGGAAGCAAGTCCACATCGCTCAATAAGCGCTCCGCAACTGCCGCGACATCGAGCATGTGATAAATTGCGGGATGCTCCGGCCCCACATCATTGGCACTTTTCCCAGGCCAGCGCGCGATAATCTCTGTGTTTAACACATTGCTCTCTTTGAAATGAAATATGGAGGCACTCTAGCGACAAAGAAACAAAAGGCTCAAGCTTGCTTGCACCCCATTCGCACACGTGGAAACACTCTACGCGGTAAAACTGCCGAATTAACTGCGCCTGAGCGATAACTTAAACTCTCTTTTCTCCTTCACACAGAGAATTCGCATCGTCATTCCACAAACTCGAAGCGCCAGATCTGTCTCAAAAGTCTTCATGGCAGCAAATGTCCGCAGCCAAATGAAAAATGATAACGCCAGACACCAAACTTCAGTGAGATGAATTTTCCCGTCAACTCACTCAGGCGCGGTATTTCATCAAGCAAATTGGCAAGATCTTGGCAGAAGTAACAGCGACGAGATTGACACTCACGCTATGGTGAAACAAAGTGAAACTCCTTTGTCAAAACAAAGGATTTCAATGTATATTATTGCGACCTTTGTCGGCATCGGAGCCTTTATCGGGTTCATATCTCTCGTAGGCTCCCCTTCTGAAGTTGAGACGATCATCGGCCTAATCATTGGTGCAATTGCATTTCTAGGCACGCTAATCGCTGTCTGGAGATTTCGATTGAATTCCCACGAAAACGCTCAGAGTGAAAAGATTGCGGCATTGGAGCGCGAGATCGAAGCGCTCAAAGCCCAGAAGTAACACTACGCCACGCACATTGCGTGTGAACTAAAGCGTTCAAACACACGACAGGATCGTTGCCTTTAAGAACTACCTTTCACAGCATCGGTGCTTTCGGCCCAGAGTCGACCTCCATGCTAGACGCAGCAGATGATCGTCCCTGCCCAATATGGACGTTCATCTCAAAAAGACACCTCACCCTTCCTGTGTCGAGCCGAAGGCGAGATGGATCTCCTTAGGGCAGAGGGCCAAGCGTTCCAATTTTTACGCTTCACGTAAAAATCGCAACCCGCAGTTCGGGAGGATGGTACCTAGAATAAGCTATCATCCAAGCGCATCGTTGCTTCGTAAGCTTCGTGGTTCTCGAGTTGAACTTTCACCAAGTATGTGCCCGGCTCCAATTTAGATTTATATATCCATCGCCCTTGCGAATTATTGAAAGTCGCATGCGCATTATTTCTAAAGTCTACGCATATCGTATTTTGAGAATCGATGATCTGGATGGCTACAGCGACTACCCCTAAATCATGCCGATGATTGAGACGAAAAATGACACCTTCCGTAGATAGAGCTATATCCGCGACGAAAGTAAAGCGCTTATCAAAAACCTTAAGTTCTTCAGACACTGAGCAAAAATCACGCCACTGGCTAGCTTCTGGTCCGAGTTTGTAAAGAAATGTGTCTCGTTCGGGTTCGGATCGAAACCAAATTCCCGACAGTACATCTTGCAAGGGAAGCGGTGAGATAGGTAGAACCTCAGCACATCGGTGCTCGATAATTGAATAGTCACCGCCTATGCCGCCTTCGTGAAAAACTGACGCGAACGGTATGCTTTCAAAAAAAGCTTCATCGTTTCCAGATTGCGCATTATGCCTCTGCATATTCCGGTCTGAAAAGGCAACATCATGTTGGGTAAGAACACGTTTGGCGTCTAGTACGAACATTACCAAGATCGGCGCATGAACATTGGGCCCATATTGGCAATCAGCATCTTTCCTGATGCCTTCGATGTGGAATTGCGTCGGGTTGCGCGGCCGAAAGTAGAGCCGCACACGCTCATGCGCGTCCTGACGATTGTCAATCACGCCGCCAGCAGCCACGTCCCGCAATTGTTGGCGTTGAGGGTCGTTTCTAGACCTCAAGTGCCCATCGGCAATGATGGCCAATGCGGTTTCGAGAGGTGCGTGATGAAAAAGCCTCGCTGGCCAATGCTTGCGATAAGAGTAGTAGCTAGAACCGAGTTTCTCACTCCAATGAGTAATGTGCCGATCCACAAATCCTTCATTCAATGCCATGGGAGTTCAGCCTGGGCACTTGAACTTTTTGTCTCGTAGGAAGCTTCCGCTTCTGGTCGCAGCTCAACTGCCACTTCCGGTTCTGGCCGGCCGTGCCGATGGATTTGTACCGCTCGTACATTAGGCAAGAACTGCATCATCACCAATATGGGTTCAGCCGCATCCCTTGCAGTCCATCCGGCTTTCTCCTTGGTCACAAGGCCATTCAAGAGGCTAAGCCATATACCTCTTAGATCATCCTCTTCAAATACCCAGTCATGGCTTCTCGATTGTATTTCAAGCACGCCATCGTTGAATTTTAGTTCAAACTCTTTAGTTTCGTCGATGCGTAACGTTGGAGCCACTTCCGTTATTTTTTCCAATGCAGTCATGAAGTTTGGAAACGACAAGTTCTCTATCGAAGTTCGGACTTGACTTGCCAAGTGCTCGAGATGTTCAGGAAGCCCAACATCCACTGTGAAATCGTGAATAAATACCGGTATCGGCAATTCCGAAAGGTAGTACTCCATAAGTGGCTTCACATTTGACCACTCCAAGTTGCCATTTCCACAACCAAGTTTTGGAAAGGAGATATCAGTCACCCCTTGGTCTTTATAAGTCGATACAAATTTTTGCAGCCCGGATTCGATCCAATCTATCCGCGACGGACTGCGCCAGTGATTTTTTGTGGGAAAATTTAGTATCCACTGCTCAGAACCGCGCCAGAGCCAAAGCTTTCCTGGCTCCAGCAATTTTCGATCACATATATCTTTGTATGCTGTGAACATGCTCGGTTCACGTTGCTTGAAAGCTTTCGCTATGCCTTTTCCCATGACCCCGACGCAGTTTACGGTATTAACCAAAGTCTGCGTATTGGCTTCGAAAAGGCTGGTTCTCTTGTACGTCAGCATTTCGTCCACCCCTAATCTTTAGCTCACGAAGGACATATTTACGTCTCCTATGCAATGGAACATAGTGTGAACCGAAATGAAAATCACGTTTTTTGTAGACTTCCGCCTTCGCTCGGCGTGGCTGTGCGCCCGGATGGCTCCTTGCTGCTTCTGCTCGGTCTCCAAGCTGAACAGGATATCAGGAGGTAGCTAACACGACACACGGTCCACGAAGTGCTCCGATAACCCGCTTGTAAGCTAAAAGATTCCGTCTGCAGACTCAGCATGCCACATGACCGCTTCGTTGCAAACAACCGCGTTTATGTAGGGTGCGGCGAAGGGGCTGTGTCAGGTTGCAGACAGCCCGATCGCCGGATGGCGAAGGGCCATGCTGAATCTATCCGACCTGTCCTGTATCAAGGGCTTACGATTTCCGCGCTCCGTGATCGGCTACGCCGTCTGGGCCTATCATCGGTTTGCTCTCAGCCTCCGGGACGTCGAAGATCTGCTTGCCTCACGTGGGATCCGGGTTTCCTACGAGATCGTGCGGGACTAGGTCGCGCGCTTTGGCGGGCAGATCGCTGCTCGGATCCGTCGCGAGCGCCCCGCTCCGGCGGACAAATGGCATCTCAACGAAATCGTCATCTAGTTCAAGGGCAAGAAGCACTGGCTCCGGAGGGCGGTCGACGCCAATGGCGATGTGCTGGATATCCTGGTTCAGTCGCGTCGGCACACGAGCGCAGCCAAACGCTTCTTTCGAAAGCTGTTCAGGTGCTGGGGCCAGCCGCGCGGGCTGGTCACGGACAAGCTCGGCTCCTACGCGGCGGCCAAAGCCGAGATCGCTCCCGGGATCGAACATCGCCAGCACAAGGGGTTGAACAATCGAGCGAAGCTTCGCATCGGCACACCCGTTGACGAGAGAAGATCATGGGACGCTTCAAGTCCCCGGGGTCAGGTGCAGCGAATCCTCTCAGCCCACAACCAGATCGCCACTTTGTTCCGCCCGAAACGCCATCGCCTCTCCGCCCGGTCATACCGCCATGCGAGGTCCGACGCGTTCAGCCTTTGGGCCGACTACGCCGCAGATCTGGTCGCCTGAAAACCGTGTTGGCAGATCGTAGCACCCAAGGCCAGGCAAACTGACAAAGCCGTTCGAGCGCCATCGCGGCAATCAGTGTCTGGATTAGCCGGGAGAACTCCACATCATCCTCCCAAAGCGGAAGATAGTGTTCGTCCAGACGTCGGGCCAAATGGTCATCTCCTCGAACCGCATCTAGGGCTTCGTTCACACCAAAGACGACGAGTGAGACACAGAGATCGTTGGCGAGGAACCGGAGCATGATCAGAAAGCGGCGTTGCTCCCGATAGCTGCCAGCAAGCAGATTGTGCACCTCGTCGATCATCAACATCCTAAGGTCCATGTCCCGAAGATGACTGAGCGCGCGCACCTCGAGTTCGGATACGGCATGACGGCCCCACATCAGCGCCCCGATCGTTGCCAAGATGTGCTGATAGAACCGGCTTTCATCCGGAGCGGGCGGAGCCTGAACCGGCAGTATGGGTGTCTTCGTGGCACCCAGTTCAGCATTGTACTGTGCCGGATATTTGCTCGCCATGCGCTTGGCGATCATTGTCTTGCCTATACCGGAAGCGCGCCATCTATCTCAACTCCGCCCTCACAAGCCCGGCAAATCCGCCCTCCTTGAAATTACCAGTTCTAGCCAGACTTGGAAAATCTGGCAGCCGTTCCAGTTCAACCGAGGGCAGGAATACTGTCGCGGAACAGGCTGCCAACTTCGCGCATCTCGCCTCAAAGTACATTTTGGATAGTGCGCGTGCCACGGCATAGGCACCTGCCAAGTCGATTTTGGAAACACGGGTTCGGTTAATCGGCATCAAACTACCCTTTTGAACAGTAGGTCCGACTTCGAAATAGATCAGTTGGCCAACCACCCCGAGACGGATAACGTTGCACCTGTTCCCTCGTGAAATCGAGACCATCGGTACGAGATCACGCAGCCAAACCTTGTTCTGATCGCACCACTCCAGGGCTCGTTTCAGCATCAGTACACCGCCAATCTGCTCCTTCCAGATTGGGCAAAGGTGCTGAAACCCCGCGAACCGAACACATGGATCGTCTCTCGCATCGTTCGGAACTAGGTCACCTTCGTCTGTCACCCAAGGAGACCACAAAGCCTCTTCGAGCCGAGGGGCATCCTCCATGCCGATGTGGAGGCCTTCCACAGAGACCTTCGTCATAGGGGCCATCTCCCGATAGCGCGCTTTCATGAGGCTAACCGGCGGAAGCTCTCGTGTGGTCTGCTCGAAGAGAGATGGCGCGTTGGGCCTGAAGGTGGTCTCAGCAACGTCGCGCGCTGCGTCCATGTCGATATCGTGATCAACCAGCCAGCGGAACGGAATCCCAAGCTCCATAGGATCATCACGCATCAGCGATAGGTACGGCAAACCTTTCTTGAGCACGGCCCGGATCTCGCGAGTGTCCTGCAGCTCAGCCCCCATGACCAGTCCCATCACCGTCTGGCGATCATGGTCGCTTTGGCGTGTCCGTAACCCAGCTTCTATGCGCTCACGTTCTTCCACTGGCAATTGGCGTCGGTGAAAGTTGATGGAAACATCGACATCACCGTAGTCGTCCCGCTCCTCCAAGGCGCTGCCAAATAACTTCAAGGTGATACGTTGCAGACGATCAGGGTCCGAATTGATGATCTTCGCACGCCTAATCAGCTCTAAGACAGTAGCATTGACCTTTTCAGGATCGATACGTTTTCGCTTCTTTTCCAAGGCCAGCCGATTGCCATTTGGCGTAAGTGTCCAGGATAGGAGCTGTCCTCGGACATCCGATGGTTCGATGTAGCCAGCCACGGCCAACGCCCGTAGAATCTCATCAGCATGAAGCGCGTCGCAGTCGAACGTGCGAATGACTTCTTCCAGACCAATTCCACCACCAGGCGTCGCGGACCGAAGAACCGAGCGAGCGTCGTCCAAAGAGACACCTTCGATCGGATCATGCTTTGGATTTTCCGCGGCCTCAACTCTCAAAACAAACTACCTTCCAGACCCAAAAGATATACCCGAACCATTGTAGGTTAAAAGGACCGTCACGTCATTGCCCACCCAACAAATCCGCAATGAAATCCTCCTGCTGTTCGAGCGCTGCGTCCCATTCCTTCGGCACGGCTGCTTCCCGCTTGAGCGCCTCGAGCTTAAACTGTCCGCGCGCGGCCTCGACCGTTCCCTAATCAATCAGACTCTGCGGATTTATCGCGTTTAAGGACAATTTTACACCCTTAATTACAGTATTTCCAAATACTGCTTCGCTGGCGGTCACTCAACATTACACGCCTCGAATAAAGGCAAACTTCATAGAAGAGCGACAAATGTGGAGCGTCTTGCCCACAGGTTCGACCTGTCTGGCAACTAAGGGTGCAATACTACAATTAAAGGCACAATGCGAAAACTTAGCACAGCTTTGTTGTCTTGGCCGAGCCTTCACTTGGTCACAAGCACGTGGCAGTGCTTGCCCACGGCATAGTACATTTTCAGGATCTCAAGGTTTCGGCAGCCCTCACTATTCGCCCGCTATCCCAATGCCCCGCCATCAAAACCAGCATCCATCAGCTGCTCCCGATCGGGCAAATCTTGCAATGTCTCCAAATCGAACACCGCGAGGAACTTCTCCGTGGTTACATAGGTGTATGGCGCACCGCGACGCGGGGACCGTGGCCCCGTCCCGATCAGGTTCTGCGCGTGCAGCCGGCCAATCAGGTCCCGGCTGATTTCCTTGCCGAAGATATCTTTGAGCCCGTCACGGGTGATTGGTTGATGGTAGGCGATCGCCCCGAGAACCGCGACTTCGAATTCACTCAGATCCAAAACCTGCACGCCAACATCCGCTGCAGCGCGAATGGCAGGCGCATAGACCGGCCGCGTCCGAAACATCCAACCGCCGGCGACCTGCGCAACTTCAAACGCCCGCCCCTCCAGATCGGCCCTGAGGTCCTCGACCAGCAGGTCGACTGAAGCCCCCTGCCCCACAATCCGGGCAAGATCCTCGCGCGGCACTGGCGAAGCAGAGGCAAAGAGCACCGCCTCAATTCGGCGCATCCATTCCCGCCAGCGCAAATCGGGCGGCAGTTCAGAAAGCTCGCGATCCAACGGCTCCTCAGGTTTGCTCTTCGTCATGTTACACCCCGTAGAGTCGGAAGGTCTCACGGCCGGTGAGTTCCCGAATAGCACCAAGATCGACCAACCGGTCACACAGCCGCCGCGCGGCGCGATCCGGCATCGGCAAATTGGCCGGTGCCACCGCATCGCGGGTCAGAAACATCTCAACCGCCTCCCCCGCTGCTTTAGCCCTGAGTTTCGGGGCAACGGATTTTAGGTGCGTGGCCCGTCGCATGACCTCCCCAGCCAGCCAGACGGCCTCTATGGTCGACGCCACCACCGCGCGATGACAGGCCAGGCGCAGGTCCTCACCTTGCTTCCTCAGATCGGCGCGTTTCAGGCCGGAAGCAAGCAGGGGCACGAGATGACCCCAGCCAAGGGCCTGCGACAGGGCCGCATCGGCGAGGATCAGCGCTGGCACCTCAGCCCGCGGCGCGTCTGTTAGTACGGCCTCCAGCACCATCGCAGCCCGTGTCACCGGTGCGCCCTGTCCCGCATCCAGCCACGGGGCGATCTGGTCTGGGTCTGTTGCTGTCAAAGCCCGTTTCAAGGCTTTGACCGATACGGGCCGCTCCACCGCGCGGCGCCAGGCAAGGTAGGTTTCACCCGCGGGTCCTGGCAAATCTCCTGGCCGTATAAGATGGATCGCATCGCGCAAATCTCCTGCCCGCTCCGGACGTCCGGAAAAGACCACACAGGCCTCCGCCGCGCGCAAAGCCAGACGATCCCCCAAGAGAGCTTGGGGCACGTCAGCGCGTCCCAGCGCACGCTGTAAGTGACTCAACGCGGCGCCGGAAAGAAATGCCGCATCTTCAAGGGTTTCCGCACGCGCAGAGATCACCCAGGTCGGCAGTCTGGGGAGCAAATCTGGGTCACTGAGAAGATCAGAGCGAGGGTAAGGCATAGATAAACCGTAACTCATGGCGGCGCTTTATACTAGAAATATAGACGATAAGCGCCCCTTCTTGCAAAGATCGTTTATGTCCAATAAGTTTGCATTATCGGACATAATGGGGTCTGATGCCGGAGGGGGCAGTGTCGTTTTAGTTTCATGGGTGGATTCGGCCGAAATCGCCTCTCTCGTCGAGGAAATTTCCATTTGACCGGTGGACGGGCCTCTTGCTCAATCTGTGGACTCGTTCCGCTCCAGCGTCAATCGTGCGCTTTCCTTTGCCTTTCCTTAGATCCTGCCCATCCGTGAGCCACGGCAATGGGGCGGCACGCCGGAACAGGACGAGGGCAGCCTCCGGCAGGACCGCACCGGGCACCAGATCTGCTCCAAAGAGATCATGCAGTATCACCAGCGTCAGAGCCCGCCAGCGCACTGATAGGTGCTGAAGAGGTGCGGACCGACCGACGGCCGCACGGGCCTCGTAGGGACAATTCCAACCCGGTTCGTCGTACCAGAGCGCGAGGACGGGCCGGGCCGCCCCGTCGCGGTCGAGCGGCGCCCACAGAGTGCGAATTGCATACTCGAGTCGATCGAGATGGCCGGTGTCCCCTCTGACGATTTCGCTGATCTGGCGTTGGAGATCGAGGACACCTGCGGCAAAATCCAACTTCAAAGGGTCCTCTGCCTCCCCTCCCCCACCAGTCAGAACGGCGTCGCACTTGCGGCAGAAGGGACGCAGCAGGCCATTCAACATGCGAAGGGAAAGCCTCAGGTGACCGCGACAAGTGGGGCAGCGATCCAGGAGCATGGTTCGGTGTACCGGGCAAACCACCTGCTCCGTCAATCGCCAATGCCCTCGCAGATAGGCATCGCGACCGGCAGCAACATCCGCATCGAAGCAGGCAAGGCAGACCGGCACAGTCTCGGTCAGACACCAATCCCGCGGCTGAGCAGGATATCGGGACGCCAGCGACCTGCGACGAAGCCGTTCCGGATCGATCCTGCAGGCCTTCGTCCAAAGCATGAGCAGCCCCATATCCGGCGCCACATCGTCAACCTGCCGCGCGCCTGCGTCCCTACCCCCCTGCCCCGCCAGGTACACCATCAGCTCAAGGGGCTCCGCCCCGTAGCGCGCGGCAACCCGCGCCATCCAGGACGAGAGCAGTTCGTCCCGGAACGGACGCGGCGCGACGGGCAGTCGGGCCGAAACCATCATGCCCCGACCCGTTGTTGCACGGGCTTGCCCCGCCGCCGAGCAGTCTGGGTCATCGAAACCAGCGGCAGCACCAGATTGTCGCCGAAACTTTCCGCGTCGAGGCGCTCCTTGCCCGACCGGACCGCATCTTCCGCCGCCGTCTCGATCAGGCGGAAGATGCGCGCCGTCACGCCGGAGGTCAGCTTGTGAATCCGCTCTCGGGCCTCTCCGCTGATCAGATCGGAGGGCTCGCGCAAGGGCAGGATGCGTTCGAAGCTTTTCAGGAGCCCCGCGAAGGCGACATCGTTCTGCCAGGGCTTGAGATGGAGCGCCTCGAAGCGCTCGGCCAGTTGTGCATCGGTCAGCAGTGCCTGCCGTGCCAGATCCGTGCCGGCACACACCAGTGGAATTCGAAGGTCATTGGCCAAAAACCGGATCGCATTGAGAAAAATCCGCTGTTGCCGGAAGGTGCCGGCCAGCATGCCGTTCACCTCGTCAAGAATGATCATCTTCGCCCCCACGGTTCGCAGCAGCGACCGGCAGATATCCTTCTCACGGGCGAGCGTGCCGCCTGTCATCGCCGGTGCGCCCATGCTGGCCAGAAGTTCGCGGTAAAGATCGCGCTCGATGGGTTCGGATGGCACCTGCGCGACAACTACCGGGCGGTGGTCAACGCCGGTGATCTGGCTGAACTTCGGCGGGTGGTCACGTTCAAACTTGCGGACAATCTTGGTTTTACCCATGCCGGTGTCACCGTAGATCAGCAGGCATGGCATCCGGTCACGCGGTGGATAGGTCAGCAGGTTCTCCAGACGTGCCAGAGCGGCCCCTGACTGATCGAAACCGATCCAGCGGTCAGCGCGGATCCAGGCGATGCGCTCATCATCAGGCAGCGCCGCGAACCGGCGGTAGGCCTGATCGACATGTGCAAATGCGCTGTCCACAGTCACGACCATTCCTCAACTTCGAACCCCGGGTGGTCCCGGAGCACATTCTCGCTTTCCTTAGGCTCGGGGTCGGCATCCTCAGTCTCGTAGGCTCCTACCCCATCAAGCGCTCGGTCCCGTCGCTCGGAAAACCGCCTGGCTTCCCGTGTCCTTAAGCTGGCCGCATCAACAAGGGCGCGCTGTTCCTCGATCACCGCGAATATGAGGTCTTCGTCCTCGAGCGCGCGCCCACGCTCGCGCAAGATCGCCTGCGCACGACGATGCTCCGCAAGGGTGATCGACGGATGGCGAAGGTCCGCAAACCGCACAGCATAGCGCTGACCCTGAGGGCTCCGGACAAAGACCGTGGAGAGGTCGCGAGGATCGTAGGAAACGCGCAATTGCCGGTCCTGCCTACCAGCCCAGAGGCTCAGGACATCGTCCCAATACCGCAGGCCGAAGAGATGGATGCCATCGCGGCGTACCATGCGTTCCGTGCTCGGCAGGAAGTCGATCCGGAACCCCTCGGGATCGTAAGGCCGGCGCAATGGTGCCTCGCGCCGCCTATAGGCCTCGTTCCAGGCCGCGACTGGCGGAATGCCGAGCGAGCGGTGCCGTTCGGCATGATAACGGGTGATTTCCAGCGCCAACCAGTGCTCCAGCTCGTCGAGCGTCATCGCCGACTTGCCCACGGAATCATAGTCGCCGCGGTCCTTGATGCTGCTGAAGGTCGATCCCGGCAGCAGGTGGACCGCCCCCATCATCGTGCCGATCAGCCGCTCGATGTGACCGCCGTAATGTGGCGCCCCTATCGGCCGATACTGCAACGAAATCCCGTGCTCCTCGGCGCCCCGCTTCATCGCTTTTGAGCGGAACTCCTTGGCATTGTCGACGTGAATGGTCTCCGGCAATCCCTCGGCGGGCCAGTCTGCGTCGATCCCCAAGCTCTCCAGCCAGTCGAATTTGGGCTGCACCAAGTGCTGAATGGCCAGTGCAACCGACAAGGCTGATGGCGGCTCCAGCGTCAGATAGAACCCTGCCACCATGCGGCTGGCGACGTCGATAGCAAGGGTCAGCCAGGGCCGTTGCAAAGGCTTCCGATGAACCCGGTCCACGACGATGACATCCACCAACGTGTGGTCGATCTGAACCACCTCATAGGCCCGTTCGACATGATAGCTGCCTGACACCGGGTGATGGCGCTGGCGAGAGGCTTTAGCGCCCTCACGCGCCGCCATGAGTTCCGCCGGATCTATCGCCGCCACACGGTCCCGCAGCGTGGTCCAGCACGGGGGACGCAAACCCCTCTGACTGCACCGCCTGCGCACCTCCTTTTGCAGGGCGTTGATGCTCGGCTTCTGGAGGGACTTGTAGAACTCCTCGATCGCCCCCGAAATCACCGCTTCAATCTCGTCAGGCAGCCGACGGCGACCCGTCGGTGTCCCAACCTGAGCCGCCAGCAACGAACTGGCGACCGGGCGCGCCTTGTACGCTGAGATCAATTCGTACAGGCGAGAGCGCTTGAGACCAAGATCGCGGCAGGCCTTTAGGAATTCGGCACGATTAGGTGGCGCCTTGCTTGCAAGGCGGCGGATCACAGCTTCCCGCGCAACCGCCTGTTCCCACGCAGCATCGTCGACGACGTTGATATCTGCTCGATCCACCATGGCCAAACCCGGAAAATAGGTGTCTTATGTCCGATAATGAAACTATAATCCGGGAATGAAACAAGAACATGAACGTAATGATATCAATACGTTAGTGTCCACTCATGGAACAAGAACGACATTTATTTCATCGCAGGATTTAGTGGAAAATGCCCTCAGAGACCGAGAAATCAACGTCAGCGCCCTCTGATGAGCTGGTTGATGCTCGCGCGGGCGAGAAAGATCAAGAGAAAAGCGATGACATCGCCCTGCCCTCTCATGTCGCGGGGTCCGGCACACTCGATCGCTTGATCGACACTGCACGCGACTATGCGCGTGCAGCTGCCTCTGACAACACGTTGAAGGCCTATACCAAGGATTGGGCGCATTTTGCACGATGGTGCCGGATAAAGGGTGCTGAGCCTCTGCCACCTTCACCCGAGATGATCGGACTCTATCTCGCGGACCTGGCGTCCGGGTCGGGCCCCTCCCCTTCGCAGTCGGCGTCCCGACCCCTCTCCGTCTCAACCATCGATCGCCGCCTCTCTGGCCTCGCTTGGAACTACACCCAGCGGGGGTTCACACTGGATCGCAAAGACCGCCACATTGCCTCCATCCTTTCGGGGATCAAGCGAAAGCATGCACGACCGCCGGTTCAGAAGGAAGCGATCCTGGCGGAAGACATCCTCGCGATGGTGGCCACTTTGCCCTATGATCTGCGCGGGTTGCGGGATCGGGCAATCCTGCTGCTCGGCTACGCCGGGGGTCTGCGCCGGTCCGAGATTGTGAGCTTGGACGTGCACAAGGACGATACGCCAGATTCGGGCGGCTGGATCGAGATTTTCGACAAAGGCGCCCTCCTGACGCTCAATGCAAAGACCGGTTGGCGTGAAGTCGAGATCGGCCGCGGCTCCAAGGATCAGACCTGCCCCGTGCATGCGCTGGAGCAGTGGCTGCACTTCGCGAAGATCGACTTCGGTCCGGTCTTCGTCGGCACTTCGCGCGATGGCAAAAGGGCATCCGAAACGCGGCTCAACAACAAGCATGTCGCCCGGCTGATCAAGCGCACCGTCCTGGACGCCGGCATTAGATCCGACCTGCCCGAGAAAGAACGACTGGCTCTGTTCTCTGGACACTCGCTGCGTGCCGGCCTCGCCAGTTCGGCGGAAGTCGACGAACGCTACGTCCAGAAACATCTCGGACATGCCTCGGCCGAAATGACCCGCCGTTACCAGCGCCGGCGCGACCGGTTCCGGGTAAACCTGACCAAAGCCGCCGGTCTCTGACCCCCTGCCCGATCACGCCGCCTGCCCACTGAGCCTGCCATAGAAACTGCGCTCGAGATGCAGCTCCCCTGCCCCGGCCTTCTCGACCATGCCGCGCAGATAGCCGCCCGGCGAGGACACTTCGCCTGCGCAATGTTTCTCGAAGACAAGGGCCAGCGCTGCTGTCGCCACCTGTTTGCCCAAACGCTCCTGCGCCACGTTCCAGGCATGCTCGGACACCCCGATCATCGGCCTGAGCTGCCCTGCAACCCGGTGCAGATCGCCCCAATCCTTCAGGAACCCGCCCATATTGCGCGCCCAGGATGCGAATTCGGGACAAGCCTGCATGACGGTGGGCAGATCCAGCGCAGCGCGCTTCTTGCGCACCTCGGCAACCCACTCTTCAAGCTCCCTATCAACCTGATCTTCGGGTTGAGCATTGGGCACCACGGCCGCGACTTCCTCACTTTCTGAGGAATTACGAGTTACAGGATTAAGTTGGTTTGTAATTAGTATATGAGGTTCAGAAATGACCTCCCTGGGGTTCATTTCTTGAGTCTTCTTAGTAACTTGCTCCTTGGTTTCCGGCGTGTTTTCCACGGATTGAAAGACCTCGATTGCCTTGAGGTAGGCCTTCTCAACGCGCTCCTGAAGCTCCTTGAACCAAGTTAGCAGCCGCACAAGCTGGTCTGAGGCTTCGTGGCGGCGAGGAAGTCGGTCCAGAAGCTCCTCGAAAAGGCCTGTGAATTGCGTCCATGGCCCGCGCAGCGCGTTGCTGACGGCCGCCTCGATCCGCGCGCGGATCATACGGCGTGCCACCGTGATCTGACGCTTCAGGCGTTGGCAGAGCTCGCGCTCGGCCTGCAAATCGGTATGAAGCTCCTCGAACTCATCGACACGGGCTGAAAGCGGCGACAGATCGAAGCCATAGGCCTCGACGATGCGTCCCTCGGCGTCCCGACGGCCCCACCGCTTGCCGTTCGGGCTGTCCTGAAAGGAAATCACCCCGGCCTCGGCCAGACGCCGGGCGTGTCGCTTGAGCGCGGAAAGCGAGAACCCCGTCTGTTCCATCAGATAGGCGTTCGAGGCCCAGACGATCGGGCGCTGCCCCTCCTCCCAGTCCTGAGCCTGGGTAAAGGCCCCGAGCGTGTCGAGAAGCATCATGTCTCCGGCCTTGAGGCCAATGTAGGCCCCCACCCGCTTCACCGCCACGAAGGCTCGTGATTTAGGTACATCTACCCGTTCACCGGCTTGGGCAAGCTGCTCTGCAATGCCAAGACCCGGTGTCGGCTTGCGCCAGCCTGAGGGCTGCCACACGATGGGCATATCTCTCTCGTGCTGAGGCATACCTGCTTCAGTCACTCCAGACGGAGCATCACTGAATTTTTCCATGTTTTATCAGCAGACAAAGAAATCCCGTTCGCTCGGAAGCGTTTTCTCTTGTGTGGCGATTCGGTGGCTGCTAGATTCTAGGTGTCTAATCTAAGAATTGCGCTCTGCGCAGCAGCCCTCGAAGCTTCGGTTTCGGGGGCTTTCTTTGTTTACCTTTCCTCCTTTCTGCTCGTCCTCACTTGTCATCCTCCGAGTTTACATCTGTAAATTCGGCGTAGGATCTCTTGATGATGTCCGCGAGATTGCTCTCAAGCCAGTTTGCGAACTCAGCACTTGTGCCGGACTTCTTCACCGAAAGAGATACGCTCCCTCGGCCTGCTTTGATGACGACACCGTCTATCGGCGTAATCTCACGAGGACCGCTGGACGCTTTCGTTCCGCGCTTGCTTGCATGCTTGATCAGCGCTTCCAACCGCTCATCAGACGTCGATGAGGCGCTGATCTTGGTCAGCAGGTCGAGTGCGACTTTCTCGGTGAGCTTCCGTTCGAGGAATAGCTCGGCAAGGTCTGTCCACCTCGGCCTGCCGGATTTGGGTGCTGCACCTATCAGGTCGCCCACTCGGGGCGGGACATTCTGCGTTACCTTCGTAAGGTGCGAATGCCCTGAGGCTGAAAGATTCAAAACCTGGCGCACTGTCGTACTTTCGTGACCCGCAGCTTGGATCGCTTCTGCAAAGCGCGCCTTCTCATAGAACGAAAGGTTGCGGCGTGCCGCATTTTCCAGCCCTTTGGCCAACAAGGCCGTTGCATCATCGACATCCTGAACGTTTGCACGCACCTTGATGCCGAGCTCCCGGCACGCCTTCAGACGGCGGCGGCCATAGATCGCTTCGAAGCGCCCGTCTTCAGCCTTGGAGCGCCGAACGAGGATTGGGACCTGCTGACCGCCATCGCGGATGCTATTCTTGAGCGCCTCGAAACCCTCATCGTCATCCTCGGCGTTTACAGCTGTAAATTCATCCAATCGATCCTTCGGCCCCCAATCATCGATCAGACCGGGATCAATCTCACGAATAGACGCCAGTGACCCCTGAAGAGCTCCAAATGCTGGTGCACTTGTCTTGGGAGTCTTCTCAGTCGAAGTGCTGCTGGAACGCGCGATGGTGTTCGCGATCCCCGACATATCTCGAAGTGACTTCCTTGCCATTACTTACGTCCCCATGACTGGTGGATCATGACTTCCACTTCGTGGCCAACGGCATCCATTGAACCTTTTGCGCGATCGTACGTCGCGCGTGTCATCTCAGAGCGCACGACTTCATAGATGGATTGTTTGAGCATGGTCGCATCACTGATTGCTGTGCTCTTGAGAGCGGTCGCCGACATGACGCGATCCTGGAACAGCGCACGCATAAACGAGGTCAGCTGTTGTGACGGCACATCCGTTGGCTCGTCCCGCGTGATCAGGAACTTGAAGTGATCATACTGTAGAGTCGCGCCGGCGTCCTCGATCACCCCCATGTAGGCACCGGCAAGTTCGAGGAACTGTGCGGTCGAGGAAACATCCAACATCGAAGGCGTCAACGGGACGATCAGCGAACTTGCCGCGGCCATTCCAGCAATGGTCAAAAAGCCCAGCTGAGGTGGGCTGTCCATCAGGACGAGATCGAAATCACCTTCGACCTGGGACAATGCGTTTCGGATGCGCGTAAAGAACGGCTGATCGGGGTTCGAATGGACGGCAGATTCAGTTTCGAATTCTGACAACATGAGGCGCGACGGAGCAATCGAAAGCCCGGGGAAGTAGGTGGGAACGACGACATCGGCCATGCTTACTGGACCGTCGTAACGGATCGCGTCATAGACAGTCAGCCCATCAAACTCGATTTCAGGGCTGATGCCGCACATGGATGTGAGAGACCCCTGGGGATCCAGATCAACGACCAACACACGGTAGCCGCGAAGCGCAAAATAATGCGCAAGATGAATACTCGTAGTGCTCTTGCTCGACCCGCCTTTGAAGTTCATCAACTGCCAAACTTGCAGTTTCTCGTCACCAGACCGTCGAGGCAGATAGCGCCCTTTCTTCCGTGACGACCTCTCTAGAATCTCGCGCGCATCCCATACCTCTTGCGCCGTGTAAAAGCGCCGCCCTCCACGAACATCTTCGGGCTCTGGGATGGTTCCTTCTGAGTGCAGCTTTCGCATAAACTGACCGGAGACCCCGAGGAGTTCTGCGGCCTCAGGTGCGGAAAAAGACCGTAGCGTTTTTGTGCTATCTGGGGCAAAAGCTGAAAGAAGATGCTCCCGGATGGCAGCATTCAACCGCTCGGAAATATCTGTCGCGAGCGCTGAAGGCTTCTCGTTTGCCAGTGGTGTCACAGGAATCATCTAGTTGCCCCAAAATCGAAAATATGGCCCTTTTCGCGCCACTTGGGGGTAAAAGCCGTGATTCACAGCGCTAAGTCAAGATTTTTCCTCTATATAGTGCCTATTGAGGCGGGAAGAGACTATATGCGCGGACGGCGCTTGCTTCAGAATTTACAGCTGTAAACGGGCTGGCAGGGGAAAACCTCTGCCAGCCTCTGCCTTAGGCGGCGTCTCTCGGACCCCAAGGGATGACGGCCTGCAAGGACAGATCGTCCTGCTTGGCGGCCTTGCCCAGGTTGCCGTTGAAGCCGTGGTCGCGGATGGTCAGCGTGTAGTAATAGGCGCCGTTCGCCTTGTTCTGCTTCTTCCAGATGACGCCGCACTCGACCAGCTTGCCGCGCGGGGAGCGACCGAGGACGCGGTGCGTGGGGGCCATCGGGTTCGCGCTCGCGACAGGATCAACCGTGATGTCGAGGTCGAAGGTCAGGGTCGAGATGGAGCCGCCGCCCTTGGCGGTTTCGATGTCGGCGCTGGTGAATTTGATGCAGTTCGTGGTCATTGCTCTTCTCCTTGTTTGCGTTGCAATGATGGTCAGCTTGCAGCGGGCCAAGGCTCGGCCACACCAAAGGCGGAGCGTAGCGGAGAGGGGCAGGCGCCGGTGTTTTTGCCTCGCGAGGAATGGCCCGAAGGGCCAGGGGAAAAAGATCGGCGACAACCTTTGTGGACGGGACGACAGCAGCGACCAGCAGGTCATGCAACTCAGAAAAAGGGAGAAGCACGGTGGCCGCGAAGGATGATCAGACAACAGCCAACGCCAAGAATGCCGAAGGCGCCTCGCCAGACACGGCTGATCTTTCGACACAGACTACGACGGCATTGTCAGGTTGTTATTGATGGCACTCAAGAACGGGGCTGCGCGTAAATTTCAAGCGATCAACTCGCGTGCATACTCAGCCCAAATTTCGAAGGCATCGGCTCTGGCGTGGCGGTAGGAACGGGCTGAAAGTCGGTGCCGTTTAGGGCGAAACAGGGCGGCGGTTTGATCGTGGACCGACAAGAACCGTTGTGCCTGACCGGGCGACCTGAACCGGCCCATGATTTTCTCCCGCCGCCGCGTGTGTCTGTGTGAAGCCTCGACACGATTGTTCAGCCCTTTGTGTTGGTGATGTTTGATGCCAGGAGCCAGGTCCGCCTTCGCCGCGCGTATGACCGCAGCTTGTCGGTGATGATCACGCGCGGTTGACCCCAAACCTTGAACAGTTTTCTGAAGAAGCGCAGCGCCGCCGCCTTGTTTCGGCGGGTTTGGACCAAAATGTCCAGAACGTCACCATTGGCATCAACAGCTCGCCAAAGCCAATGCTTGCGGTCCTTGATCGGCACCACGACCTCGTCGAGATGCCATTTGTCGGCCGGGCGAGGTCTATCCCGGCGCACCTTCGCGGCAAACTGGGTGCCAAAACGCGCCACCCAATCACGCACAGTTTCATAGGAAACAGTGATCCCGCGAGAGGCCAACAGATCCTCAACATCACGCAAACTGAGTGCAAAGCGATGGTACGCCCAAACCGCGTAGCCAATGACCGAGCGCGGGAAACGGAAACCTTTCAGGCGCGAAAGATCAGACAGATTCAACATGGCATCGCGCTACAACGACAAGTCGCTGGCAACAACCTGACAATGCCGCTGCAGGTCACGAGGGCCTCTCAGTCCACCTCAGTTTGCGCCGCTGCTGACATTGTCTGACTTTGAAGGAACCGACCGGCATTGCCAACTTGCTGAAGCACCTGAGGGCGTCTAGCGTTTTGGCATGATGATACCAGCTGAGATGCCGCGCCTGAAAGGCTATCGTTTCCCA
>NZ_PVTQ01000021.1 GCF_003003355.1 Donghicola tyrosinivorans | reverse complement strand
TGGCCTCCAAAGCCACCTTCGCCTTGAACTCTGCCGAATAGCGTTTCCGTTTGGTCATTTCTGTGCGTTCTTCCTCAGGCGCTACAGCTTAGCACTTGGTCCGAAATCCCGCGACCACCTCTCTACAATGACGACAGACCACACAGCGCCATCGGATATAACGTCCCGAGCGCATTGCACTTTCCCGGTGACGCAACCAGCCCGTCATCGTGAGCAAGGTCCGAAACTCCAGCTTCGGGTGGTCCAGAGTTGGTAGGCACAGCAAAACCGCAACGCACCCAAAGACCCCTAGTCAAGCTACCCCCTCCCAACGACCTCAGGTACATGCATTAAAGCGCGCTAATTTTGCGCCGCTCTGTGGCCAGATCTTACTCTGCCGTTGACAGACGCCAAAAGGTATGCGACTGGAAATCACGTGCCCGAAGGTTTTTAGATCGCTGATTGGAGAAATATAAAGCACTTGAAAAGAAAGTCGCTTTATTCAATAATAACTAGGCCTTAATCTGAATTATTATTGATATGATAGTTGACTGATTTCCCTTCGCTTCAGTCTGACCACACCCACGATTATAGAAGAGCACACCCAAAATCGAGCGAACGAGACTTCTCCAGTTCGAAAGCTCCTAACCGTGGTATTTCTCGGATCCTTTCGAGCTGGCGATTGCAAATTAAACAAGAAAGACTTCGTGATGGAGCGCTTACTGATCGCAAATGCACACGATCCAAAATAATAAGCGATGAAACTTCTTAACTTACTCACACGCCTGCTATGCACTGCAATCTCTATGTTATCAGGAGTACTTGGTTATTCTTGGGCCGTTAAAAACGCCCCTTCCGAAACCGAGTTTTTTGTGCAAGCTGGTTTGCTTTCACTCATTATCCAAACTTTACTTATTTCAATCGCCTCCAATCATAAGAGCCGCCTTCTGAACGGTTGGAAAGTTGGTCAGATTCATTTACGTTCGTCAATCAGTATAGCCATTTCTGCATCTTGCACAGTTATTTTTGCAATACTTACATTCATCATCTGGTACACAACCAGCGAACAAAAACTGTTTTTCTTCGTTACCCTGTTTCTCCTCGCTTTCACTCTTCAGCTATTGAGCTTTACCGCCAGCAGTCAGCAACAAGTTGTTGATCTTGCGCGGTTCTGGAGGTTTCAACTCATCGGAGCAGTGACAAGGCTGGCTGCAGTAATAGTACTCGTTGTCGGATTCAACCTGTCGTTTTTAGGTGTTCTTATTTCTAATGCTTTTGCCGCGGCAACGATTGCTCTGCTATATAGGAACCTCCGTTTTAATCTGACTGATTTAATACGCGATCTGCGTCTGGCAATTACTTATAATAGATCACTGCTTCGACTGGACGGTATCCTTCGCGCTTTCAGGTTGAGCTATGAGCAACAGCTTATGATGGCATTCATTGTAGTGTCAGACTTCGCATTCTTGCATGAGAACAACAAAAGCGAAGCCGCATATACCTCGACTGGGTTTCTAAATGCTGAGGCAACAGCGCTCCGTCAGGTCTTTGCCTCTAGCGAACGCGAGAACTTTCTTGGCGAAAAGTCCTCAGGTAGGTTCGCTATCATTAGTATCATCTGCCAGATTGTAGCCCTTCTTCTCTGGAACTTTGAATCTTTCACCGAGCAGCATCTTCTTATTTTGCCGGACCTTGAAAACGGGGGGACGCGCACTATTCTACGAGCTCTGGCCGTATATGTTGCACTTTACCCACTGACGCTCGGATTTGCATTTGCCGACTACTTACCAACTTCCCAGGTTAGGCTTCTAGCGTTTTCCCTTGCAATAAGTACATCAATTCTGCTTTGTCTCGCAGCGGCTTTTCAATCATTGTGGACTGGAGAACAGCTTTCTAAAGAAGTATGGCCGCTTTGGGCCGCAGCCCCAGGATTTACGATTGGACTTTCGTTTAGCTATCTGCGGTGGCGTAAGAAAATGCAAACTAAAAGCGCGTAGCAGAAAATTGGCAACAAGAGCGGCTTCATGATATCTCTAATTGGCATCCGAATGTTCCTATGGTCGTCCATCGCGATATTTGGACTCATTCCAATAGTAGTTGTCTACAGCGGTTTTGCGGGTATCATTTTTTCACGGGATGAACTAAACATAGCCACGCCCCTTATCAATGGAGTGGTTATTTATTCTGCAATCTCAATAGCTTCTTGGGCTTTCCGAGAAAGACAAAGAGGTCTTATTGTTAGACAATTTCGCTTTCCTAATGCAAACTTCGTGGCATTTCTTTTGCTTTTGTGGTGTATGATTGATTTAGCGGGCGGTGGCCTGAGTTATCGCCAAGACGACGTATCCACTGGCATCGCGAACCGCAGCGGGCTCTTGCGCATTGCGATCATTTCAAACGGCGCTGCGATAGTTGGAGCAACTTATATTTTCCTGGCACGGCAACACGCCAAAGCAACGAAACGAATTCTTATCGACGTTTCCGTCTTTACTTTTCTGGGAGTCTTGGCTGCCTCGGGCTCTAGAGGGTTAGTTTTATCGACGTTAATATCCATTTTTCTGGGAAACTTATTGAAGAATCGCGCCGAAAATGGGCCTTCAGCACGTGTCACCTACTCAAATTTCCTTGCGATCGCTATGCGCAAATTCGCGAATCTCGGAAAGACAATGATTTTAGCTGGTATGGCACTAGCACTGATCGCGATATGGGGGGCCCAACGAGATAACTATGAAAGCACTTCTTTCTCTTTTCTTTTTCGCCTATCTGAACCCTACTGGCATTTTAGCTATTCAGCATGGCAAACTAGGGGGGCAGACCCGTCGCTGTTCACCGACGCCCTTCAAAGAATTGGCTCGATCCCGATGCGGTGGTTTGGGGTTCAGTTCGAAGGCAGCGTTGACGGTGCAGAGTATTTTCTAGATAGATACCTCGGGATCGACTACAAAGAAGGTGTTTCTCTACCCTTGACGCTGTTAGGGCACGGGCTTCTGGCTGGTGGCTATATTGGCGTATTCTTAAATTTCTTCATTGTCGCGGCATTTGCAACCGCACTGAATCGCTATCTACTGCGAATTCTGCATTTCTCACCAAGTACTATTATTGCACTGCTCGCCTATCAATTGAGCAAAGCCGTTACGATTTACCCCAAGACCCTCTCCGGTGCGTTCTTGTATCTTGGATACGAGTTGTTTCGTGATATAATTATAATTTTTACAATCGCTACGATCATAAGGTTAATTGGCCGTGCCACAAACAAAAAACCTTACCAATCTGCCTGAAATTCTGCCCAATCTCGCTCTCTTAACCGTTCACGGAGAGGGACGAGGGGGCGGAGAGAGTGTCGCGCGACTGATCGAAACTGCCTATGTCGAACGAGGTGTCACCCTTGTGGTAACTACCGCTCGAGAAGCGAAGAAGGCGTTGCTCGAGTTGAAGGAGCATCTGCTTTGCAGCAACGGAACCGTCAAGAGAACCAGTGCACTAGTGCTTTTTAGCTCGGGCCCTCGAGACTTGCCCTTAATATTGTTTGCTATACGGCACAGGATCCCATTCGCCGTCTATATGCAGGTACCCTACACTTTGGCCGTCACTTGGCGCGACCCCATTCATGCAATTGCGGTCATGGTTTACGTCAAGGTGTCCTCATTAGCGTCCCAAATAAGGATTGCTAATTCAGAGACCACTGCCCGTAGCTTTTCCCGTCCAGCGGAAATAGTTTTGCCGATTATAGATTTACCTGAGAAATCTCTCCCTGAAGACTCTCCTATGCAAAATTCACTGTGCCACGACAAGAATATGGTTTTTGTAACGGCCTGCCGGCTCTATCCCGAACGGGGCCGTGGGTCCAAAGATCTGGACGCACTGGAGCAGCTTTTGACAGAATGTCGGGCCCTCAATGCTCAAGGCGGCATCCAATATTCCGTGCAGCATTATGGCGATGTAGACCCTCAAATCTGCGTCCGTTTCGCAAAGTACAAGGATGTACTTTCCTTTGGCGGCTTCAATTCAAATTGGCTTCGTGACGAGAATGGCCCATTTTTCTTTTTTTCAGTTTATGAGGGCTTCGGCCTTTCAGCATATGAAGCCGCCCAAGCGGGAAAACCTGTTTTTGTAAATTCAGCTTTTCCCTCAGACTTAACTTCACTGTTCTCTAACATACATTTCGTCCATACTGGCTCGCACAGTTACTCGATACTAAAGCAGATGCTGAATGCGCTTTCTACTTATAACTGACCTATTAGATCCTGAGCGTGGGTCTGAATTTCAAATTGCTTTGAAGGCTATTTCGGCGATCGCGCGTCAGCCTAGCGCCACAATCGACTTGTGGACCCTAGAACGGCTCGATAACCGTCAATCAATTATCAAGTGGCTTGTGGACAAAGGACTTGCAAATCGGGTTAAACTGAACTTCGTCTCGATGATTTTTGCCAAAAGTAATGGAGATCACCCAACACGATTGCATTTTCTCGCCGACCTGTTGCGACTATATAGTGCGGCCTTACGCACGAATGACGCACAGACAGTGATTTGGAAATCTGGTCAGGTTAACGCTTTATTTTACCTGCCATTCTTGTTTGTACAAAAGAAAATCATCCTAGGTGCGATTTCTGGACTAGAATATCCACCTTTGAGGGCAATTGCGCGCTACGGCCCCCGATCACTTTTAGTAAAATACAGCCTTTACGCCATTTTAATACTTTTGGAGCGAGCGGTCTTTCATTTTGCAATTCGCTTGCGGCGCCAGCCGCTCACCCTGCTCTTTGCCACCCAAACTGACCGTAGTGTTTTCGCACGGACCATTGCAATGCGCCCTCATCTCATACGTGATGCTCTTTACAGTGAAGTTGATCTCGAAGGTATTCTCGCTTCAGTCCCACATCCCAACGCCCAGAAACCCCACAAAGAAACCACATGCCTGCTTTGGTCCGGTGCCTTGAATCAGAGAAAGAACCCCACAGCTGCGCTTCGAGTTTTAGCCAAAGCAGTACAACTCGGGCCCAAGACCGAAGCTCTCATGGTGGGAAAAGGACCTCTTGAAAATCGGTTAATTGAGGAAATAAAGTCTGTCTCCAGCCCGCAATTGACACATTTGCAAGGACTGACACGTTTAGATTTTTTGACAAAGTTGAGCCAGTTTGATGCTGTACTTGTTACCAGTTGGCGGGAGGCAAATTCCGTTTTCATTTTCGAGGCACTCGCAGCGGGCTGTCCTGTTGTCGCAAGCAACATTTCAGGGATGCGTGACAGCGTGGCTAAAACAGGAACTGTACTAGAATTCGATCAGCTCGCGGAGCCTGACCACGCGGCAAGAATATTGTTGGCCGCCGCCCAACGCAACAACCGCAGAGAAATTCGTGGCTATGTCGAAGCATTACACAGCGCCGAGATGACAACAATCGAGAAGGTACTCTTACACACATGAAGCCATCTGTACTTTCCTTATTGCGGACCTCCTCGGGGCTGGATGAATACCCTCTTTTCAGAGCCTTGGTTTCGAGTGATCTAGATGTGGTGAATTTTGATGACCGGCTTTACTGTTGGCACGAAGTTCCGACGAAGTCACACCGTTTAGCCCGCCGATGGAACCGCCGTGCTCTGGCAACAGCGCTTGACGAGCGGCTAATATACTATTTAGAAAAAACACGACCGACACATTTTTTGATCTTCAAGTCGCCATCGCTGTCGCGGAAAGTTGTATTGGCGGCAAAATCTGTTGGCGCAAAGACAGTGGGAATATACCCTGATCTCGATCCTGCTGTATACGGCGCTGAGTATGTTGATGCCCTGTCCGAAATTGATCTGTTCTTTCATACTAAACCAAACCTATCAGATTATTTCCGAGATAGCATAAACAAATATTCTCAAGCCATTGGGCCATTTTATGATCCAGCTCTGGTAGCGCCAATAGCGCAAGCAGATCCAGAAATCGGCGTGAGCTTTATCGGCCACCACTCACCGGGTAAGGAACAAAGTATCGCTGAGTTTGCGTCACTCTATTCCGGTAGGGTTTCAATCTACGGTGATCGGTGGTCGGCAAATATGTTCCGCAATGCCAAGGCAGACATCGTTATACATCCCGCTCTTTATGGCAGAGCAGTCAATGATGTTTACCAGCGTTCAACCTGTGTACTAGGATTGTTGATGGAAGCAGTCGGAGCTCACGGAACTGGTGACGAAATAACATCACGCACAATACTTGTTCCTTCTTATGGCGGTCTGTTATTACACAAGAAAACCCCAACAGCAGCCGCTATCTTTGGCGATCATGACGATCTTATGTACGAGAACGCCGAGGATCTTGCTGAAAAAGTCAAACGTTTGGAGAGTGATCCCAATCGACGAACGAACCTTGCCTCGATCCAACAGGCTCTGGCGCTATTAGCCGGAACAGATGCACAATCCTTCATCAAGAAAACAATTCTGTCATGAAAATTGCAATTATCTCATCAACCTTTCCAACCGAAAAGCCAGGCGGAGTACCCACATATGTTGACGGCCGAGCCACCTTTCTTTCACGAAAAGTAGACGTGCGAGTCTACGCATTAGGTCAGGTGGATTCCGGAGATAGCTCTGCGCAATACAAACAGGTTAGCTTGGGGCCTTCAAAAAATTTCAAGAAGAACTTTCTATTCACCTGGATGCGTCTCTTGAGAGAAATCCGGAGTTGGCGTCCTGACGTGATTGAAATTCATAATATACCTGTGGGCCTACCTATTTTTGCGCTGTTCCCACTCTTCGGCATGACGCAACCCACCTATTTTTTTCATGGCCCCGCTCGACTTGAGGCCAAGATCGAAGGTGCGAGCCGCATAAGGTATACTCTCAGGTATTATCTAGAGCACTTTTGTTTGCGCCGAAGTCGCGTCAACTATTGCGTTTCGCAGGCTTTCCGCAATGTTCTGCTTGAGGAACACTCCTTTCTTGTTCGCCGATCTAGAAAAGTCGCGATCCGTTACCCCAGGATCAAATTACCACATGAATTGGACACTCCAACAGCCCAAACGCCCGAGAGTGAGCGGCTTAGCTATATTTGCGTTCGCAGACTTGTAGAGCGGACTGGCACGGCCCAATTGTTAGATGCCTTCCTTGCCGCTAAGGCCTCCAAAAGTCTGCCAAGTGGTGCTGTACTCAGAATTGTAGGCGATGGTCCACAGCGACCTATACTTGAAGAAAAAATCAAGAACAAAGATCTATCAGATTCTGTGGAGCTATTGGGACACGTTTCGCAAGAAGAGCGAGACAGGTTATTCGCGACTTCCAACTTCAATGTAGTGCCTACCATAGGCTTGGAAGGTTTCGGGCTCGTAGTTGTAGAAGCCGCTTTCTGGGGCTGCCCCTCAATCGTAACAGATGTGAACGCATTACCCGAGGTAATTTCCAAACTTGACGGAATAGGCGTGGTCGTGCCGCCAACTCAAGCAGGATTGCAAGCCGCGCTTAAAGACACCAAACCTTTGCCAATTGAACAACGTCACCACCTCGCAGAACTCGCACGGCGCAAGTTCGGAGTTTCTTGAGCTAATGGGATAAACTGTGACCTAGCATGGCATTTGTCGACCGTCAGGGTCAATAGGACAGTTGTAAGTGTAATGACCCAGCTGAATCTGCTCAGTTTAAGCCGCTAATCTGAATGCCTCGGCAGGCGTGCGCATTGCTAGGGCCTGATGAGGGCGGCGGTTATTGTAAAAACTGATCCAGTCGCCGATGACGCGCGTGGCGTGCTGGATGCTCTCGAAGCGGTGACGGTGGGTGCATTGTTCTTTGAGAGTACGAATGACCCTTTCGACCATGCCATTTTGCTGCGGACAATGCGGGGTGATGAACTCCTGTTTCATTCCATAGCTGCGGACCAATGCTGTGAAGTGCCTGCTTGTAAAAATGAGGCCGTTGTCTGAGCGAAGCAGGAATTCGTTCTGGACGCGGCCAAGGGTCCCGAACCTGCTGATCAAAGCATGTTCCAAGGCTGCGCTGGCAGTGGTTGCTTTGCCGGATCTGGAGATGTGCCAGCCCAGAAGTTCCCGCGTGTGGCAATCGATGACCAAGGCCAGTGATGCCCAACCGTCTTTTCCAGTCCAGACGCGGGCCAGATCCGTGGACCAGCGCTCGTTTGGCGCCGTGGCAACTGAGGGCACAGCCTGAATGCGAGGGCGCATCCCGATGGCACGCTTACGCACTTGCCAGCCTTTTATGCGGAAAATCCGCTGCACAGTGTTCTTGTTGAACCCTAACAGCCAGGCCACGGTTCGATAGCCGAAGGAAGGCTCTTCCTCGATCATGGCTTTGATCGGCTCTGCGAAACGGGGATCAACCTTGGGCGCCGACTTTGTCGGTCGATAGTAAACGGTTCGCCGCGGGACGCCGAACCAAGCGCAGAGTTTGGCGATCGAGACCTTGATCCCGTCCGCCAAAAGGCCCTCATGGAGCGTCCGGATCAATTGCCGTCCTCCCGCTCCATGAGGGCCTGGAACTTTTTTCGAGCGCGCAGCTCAAGCATGGCCTCGCCATAGGCTTCTTGCAGGTCTTTGAGCTGCTTCTCGTACTGCGCGTGGATATCTTGCGGCGTGGCGCGCAGGGAATTCTCCATCCCCTTCTTCGCATCGTCGATCCAAGTTTCAATCTCGGACGGCGTCAGATCAAAGGTCCGGCTGGCTTCCGCCACCGTGGTTTTGCCCTGAATGATTTCGATCACCAGGGCGGTCTTTCGCTTGGCTGTCCAGCGTTTGACGGTCTCGTCCATACTTTTACTCATGGCTATTTTCTTCCTTTATAGCATGAGCAGGAAATCAGTGGGTCGTTACACGAAAGCTTCTTGCGGAATGCGACTTGGCCATCCGCTGTGGCGCCATGGACTTGAAAAACCCTTTTTGCCAAGTCCATGCCGATGATGCTAACTTGTTCCATGGATACTTCCTCATTCAGCTGATGTGACCCACATCACCTTGGCACGTTGCGATGCCGTCGGGAGGGGGTATCCACCCCATCAGTTCTCGGTGACATCCAACAATCGTTCGGCAGTTCTGGCACGGCCAATTCGTCGGGCTTCTCCCGCTTATGACGCTTGCGCGGCTTGATACGGAAGTTCAGCTCAAATTCACGGTATATCCGGTAGACCCGCTTGTGGCTCCAGACGTGTCCTTGGACGTTGCGCAAGTACAGAAAGCACAGGCCGAAACCCCAAGTCTTCTTCGCCTTCGTCAGTCCAAGCAGAAGATCGGCGATCTGCTCGTTCTCGTCGTCCAGCTTGGGGCTGTACCTGTAGCACGTCTCGCTAACATCGAACGCTCGGCACGCCAGCGCAATGCTGATGCCCTTTATCGCCACCACTTTCATGGCCAACTCTCGGCGCTGAGCTGACCGCTTCATTTTTTCCAAGGGCCTCCTTGAGCAGATCATTCTGCATGCTGACATCGGCATACATGCGCTTCAGCCGCCGGTTCTCCTCGGCCATCGCTTTCATCTCGCTAATTAAGCTCGCAGCCATGCCACCATACTTGGCGCGCCATTTGTAAAGCGTGGCGCTGCTCATCTCATGCTCGCGACAAAGCTCTTCAGCAGGAACGCCGCCTTCCATCTGGCGCAGCACACCCATGATCTGGGCTTTTGTGAAGCGTGTCTTCTTCATTGGAATCTCCTCGTTCATCCTGCCGATAAAATTCTACTTCCGCATCCATTTAAGATCAGGGGGATTACCCTCAATCAGAAGTGAGCGCCGCTATCACTCTCTGCGAAACACTTCCAATGCAGTACTTTGTATTTTTCACTTCCACATTAAGCCTCACAATCGGCTCCGTATTCGAACTCCGCAAATTGAACCGCCAATCCCCCATATCAAAGCTAAGGCCATCCATCTCGTCGATCTCTTTCGCTTTTTGCTCAAATTCGCGGCGGACGCGCGCTATCGCGGCTTTCGGGTCTTCCAACGTGAAATTTATCTCACCCGAACTTGGGAATGCTGCCTTCCGACCGGCAATCTGATTTGCCAATGGCCCATTTCGACTCACCAATTCAGCCACCAGTAACCACGGGATCATGCCGCTGTCACAAAAGACGAAATCGCGGAAATAGTGGTGGGCTGACATTTCGCCGCCGTAGACTGCATTCTCGTCGCGCATTGCTTGTTTAATGAACGCGTGGCCGGTGCGGGATTGGACCGCCTTACCCCCTGCCTTTGCGACCACATCCTGCGTGTTCCAGATCACACGGGGGTCGTGGATGATCGTGGCGCCCGGTTCTTTTTTCAGGAACGCTTCCGCCAGCAGGCCCACGACATATTCGCCATCAATGAAAGCGCCGGTGTGATCGAAGAAGAAACAGCGGTCGAAGTCGCCATCCCATGCTACGCCGAAATCTGCGCCAGCGGCGACAACAGCTTCTGCAGTCGCGGGGCGGTTTTCGGGGAGAAGCGGGTTCGGGATGCCTTGCGGGAAGGTGCCGTCGGGCTCGTGGAACATCCGTTCGAATACGAGAGGCGCTCCTGTCTCGGCCAAACGTGCGGAGATCGCGTCGAAGGTCGGACCCGCCGCACCGTGACCTGCGTTCACCAGAATTTTCAGCGGCTTCAGAGCGAGGACATCCACGAAAGAACAAACGCATTCGACGTAAGCGGCACGCGCCTCGGCGGCAACGTCCCGCGTCTCGCCGGATTTTGCGTCGCCGAAGGCATCCGCCTCGGCCAGTTCTTTGATCTTAGCCAAGCCCGTCGCCGCATCCAAAGGCGCAGAGCCGGCGCGCACCATCTTCATCCCGTTGTAATCCATCGGGTTGTGCGATGCAGTGACGCAAATCCCCCCGTCGGCGGCAAAGTGGGTGGTGGCGTAGTACATTTCTTCGGTACCCGACAGGCCAAGATCCAGCAAGGTGCAGCCTTCGTCCATCAAGCCGCGAGCGACTGCCGCCGCGAGGGATTCAGATGAGGCGCGCACGTCGCGGCCAAGCACCACGGTTTTGGCTGCCAAAGCACGGGCAAAACCACGCCCGACCCGATATGCGATCTCTTCGTCCAGATCGATGCCAAGGCGACCGCGAATATCGTAGGCTTTGAAGCAGGTTAGCGCGCTCATCCCTTTGCTCCTTGTCCGCGGGAATAGACATCTTCGTAGCGGATGATGTCGTCCTCACCCAGATAGCTGCCGGTCTGAACCTCGATCAGCACCATGGGCACTTTGCCCGGGTTCTCCATCCGATGCACGGCGCCCAGAGGGATGTAGACTGATTGGTTCTCGGTCACCAATTTGACCGTATCATCCACGGTTACCTTGGCGGTGCCTTCGACCACAATCCAATGCTCGGCGCGGTGGTGATGGCTTTGCAGCGACAATGCGGCACCCGGATGCACAACGATCCGCTTCACTTGGAAGCGCGAGCCCACAACAAGGCTCTCATACCAGCCCCAAGGGCGGTAATCGCGCGGCAGAGTTTCCGCCTGCGGCACGGCCTTTTCTTTTAGCTTGGCAACGGCGGCTTTTACCTCTTGGGCGCGATCTTTGTGGGCAACTAGCACCGCATCAGGCATGGCAACCGCGACGATATCTTTAAGGCCGATGCCGACCAGTTCCTGCGCCTCACTTGTGGCATGCAATAGCGTACCTTCGCAGTCCAAAGCCGTCGCGGGCCCAGTCAACACGGTGTCTGACGCATCCGCATCTCCGTCACGCCAGACCGCCTGCCAATCGCCCAGATCGGACCAAGCGCCGGAATAAGGAACGACCGTCAAATTGTCCGCCCGCTCCATCACCGCATAGTCGATTGAGATGTCGGGCAGCTTAGCCCACTCATCTGCATCAAGCCGTGTGAAGGACAGATCCTTCTCAGCCGCCCCAAAGGCTGCGCGAGTAATATCCAGAACCTCGGGCGCGTGTTTTGCGAAGGCTTCCAGAATGGTCGTGGTCGAGAATAGGAATATACCCGCATTCCACAAATGCATACCACCAGCCAATAGCGCCTCGGCCTTCTCGCGGTCTGGCTTTTCGACAAAACTCTTCAACGGCTGAGGAACAGGGCCGAAATCGTCGGTTGGTTGCGATAGTTCCAGCCAACCATAGCCGGTTTCGGCGCGGTCAGGGCGAATGCCGAAAGTCACCAGCTGGCCCGATTTCGCCGCCGGTGCGGCAGCGGCAACAGCATCTCGGAACTGCGCGGCATCGGGGATCACGTGATCCGACGGCGCAACCAGCATCAATGCGCCCGCTTCCCGTGCCTCAAGCGCTAGGGCTGCGGCACAGATCGCAGCAGCGGTGTTCTTGGCGGACGGCTCGATCAAGATATCTGCAGGCGCCATTTCAACGGCAGCCAGTTGTTCGATGACGATGAAACGGAAATCCGCGCCTGTCACAATAATAGGTGCAGCATAACCCGCGCCAGACAAACGCCGCGCTGACGCTTGATAGAGGCTTTCATCACAAGAAAGATTCACGAACTGTTTAGGATAGGACTTGCGCGACAAAGGCCAAAGACGCGTGCCCGAGCCACCACAAAGAAGGACTGGATGAATGGATTGGTTCATAAGAAAATTCTCGACAAATCTGAAAGCACCGTTGTGGTCGTACTAATGGGGAAACTCTCATTTTGAAAGGCAATAGATCAGCTTTCTGGGGAACCTTCTGTAGAGAAACAACGAAAGGCCACGTTACTTCAAACAGGCACTTTCTGCCAAAAAACACGTCTTTTGAAGGTACTTGCAATGCAGCTCAAGATTGAATCAGCGCACAACCTCAATCCCCAAGCGTGAATTGTTCGCAAAAAAGCAACCCACTGAATTTAGCATTTTGGAACAATTTTTGTTCGCTCTGCCTTAAACCCCATGGGCGAGTTGCGTGTTTGCGGTCGAAAAGCAGCGCCTTATCGTCTTTCAGGAATTCCAAACTCGCCGGTTTTGCTCTTGGCAAAGAATCAGATTGCGCGAGATACACACACCGCTTTGAAAGCAAAATCCTTTAAAACCTCACACATCCCGAAAACTCGGCCCGCGCCACTTGGCTGATCTGCTGCGACATCTCTAGAAAGGCTGCGGGCTCGCCGCTTGAGCGGCGCCAGGCCAGGCCGATCTGCCGCATTCGCGGGGGCGCTAGGGGGATAGTGCAAACGTCGCTGTCGGCGCGCTCGACCTCGGATCTCGAATAGAGCGCGGGCAGCAAGGTGACGCCCATCCCCAAAGCCACCATCTGGCGCAGGGCATCCAGACTGGTTCCCTCAAAATCCTGACGCAATTGCGCACCGGACAGCTCACTCAAGTCCTTGATTTGACGGTGTAACGTGTAGGCTGGGTCCAGTGTGATGAAGGTCAGGGCAGACAGATCCTCAAGGCGTGCGCTTGTCTGCTGCGCCAACGGGTTTCCGTGATCAACCGCCAGCAACAAAGGCTCGCGGAACAGCGGATAAAAGCGCACGTCGTCATGGCCGACAGGCGCTTGGGTCAGGATCAGGTCATGGGTTCCCGCCAGAAGATCCTCGATCAGCGCTTTTGACGGGCCATCGCGGATGATCAGTCTGAAATCGGGATAGATTTCATGCAGTTTTCGCAGCACCCGCGGCATCAGATAGGGCGCGATTGAAGGCGACGATCCAAGGCGCAACGTCCCGCTTAGCCCCTCATGGGCAGAGAGCGGGCGGTGCATCAAACCATCTACCTCGGCCAGAATGTGCAAAGCGCGCACAGCCACATCGCGGCCCGCTGGGGTCAGGATTAGGCCATTGCGTTTACGCTCAAGCAACGGCGCGCCCACGGCCTCTTCCAAAGCGCTGATTTGCAGGCTGAGCGAGGGCTGACTGATCCCCAACTGCTGCGCCGCGCGGCGGTATTGCAGCACGCGGGAAAGCGTCGCGAAATAGCGCAATTGGCGCAGGGTGATCTCTGCCATCGGTTCTCCGCCGCTAATTTTGATAGGAAAATCCTATCCTACTTTTGCATTTCATTGTCTTTTCTTAGCGCAAACCGGCCCCACGTCAAAAAAACGCCTGCACCGCACAAAGACCTGAAATGCGCGGTGCGACAACGGAATGAACAGGGAGGATAGCGATGTTCAAAGGACTGGGACTGGCAATGGCATTGATCTTGGGCGGTATGGTCGCTTTGCCCGCCGCGCTTGTGATGATGATCTGACAGATCTTCTCCGGAAGGGGTAAAGGCGCACGCAACACCCCCCGTGCGCCTTTTTCTATGGGTGCGCGGCGGCCCTCAACCGCCAGCCAATCACTATCCAAGCCCCGCCAGCCACAGATAAAGGGGCAAACCCAGCGTGATGTTGAAGGGAAAGGTCACCCCAAGCGACAGGGTCAGGTAGACACCTGCCTCGGCCTTGGGCAGGGCGATCTTCATCGCCGCAGGCACAGCGATGTATGAGGCCGATGCCGCCAGCACCATCAGCAGAAACAGGCTGCCCGTCTGCAAGCCGATCACGCTGCCTACGCCCCAAGCCAAAGCCGCCCCCACAACAGGCATCACCAAACCAAAGGCAAAGAGGCCCGCGCTAAGCATATGCTTGTTTTTCAGCAGACTACGCCCCGCCGACAGGCCCATATCCAACAGGAACAGGCACAAAATCCCCGTGAATGGCGTGACCACGAAGGGGGCAATCATCTGCATGCCTTTGTCCTGCGTGACGGCCCCGATCACGAAGGCTCCGGTCAGCAGCACGATCGAGCCATTGGCGAACAGCTCTCGCATCGGCACGCAAGCGGTCTCTCCCGCAGACCGGCCAAAGCGGGCGGCAATCCAGAGGGCAGATAGGATCGCAGGGACCTCCATCGCGGCGGCAACGGCCACCATGTAGCCGTCGGCGGCAATACCCGTCAGCTCTAGCAGACTAGAGGCGGCGACGAAGGTCACGATAGAGATAGACCCGTAGTGCCCCGCCACCGCCGCCGCGTTCATGGCGTCCAGCCGCGTCATCGCCCGCAGCAACATGAAGGCCACGAACGGGATCAGGAATGACAGTGCCAGCCCTGCCCCGATGGCCAGAAACAGATCGGCCCGCAATCCGTGCTGCGCCAGACTATTGCCGCCTTTGAACCCGATCGCCAGCAGCAGATAAAGGGACATGAACTTGGCCGCCCCTTCGGGAATGGATAGGTCGCTGCGCAACACAGCGGCCAGCAAACCAAGGGCGAAAAACATGATGGTCGGCACCATGAGGTTGCCAACAAGACTGTCGAAAATAAGCGGCATCGGGATCTCCTAGCGAATGGCCCGCGCCTCTTGCCCGAAATTCTGCGATAGCATAAATACAAACTGATCTTGTTATGAATAGCCTGAGGCTATGTATGCGCCCGACCCTGCGACAGATGGAATATGTGGTGACCGTCCACCAGCTGGCCAACTTTGGCCTTGCCGCAGAGATGCTGCATGTCAGCCAGCCAAGCCTGTCCAACCAGATCGCCACGGTTGAGGCCGAACTGGGCGTGCGCCTGTTTCAACGGGGTCGCAGCGGTGTCACGACCACATCGCAGGGGCTGGAATTCGTCACCCGCGCCCGCCGTATTCTGGCCGAGGTCGAGGCGCTGAATGCCGCCATGACCAGCAAAATCCCGTTCGGTGGGCGTTTGCGCCTAGGGGTTTTGCCGTCAATCGGGCCGTATCTATTGCCGCAAGTGGTGCGCAGCCTGCACCAGACGCAACCGGACCTGCGCGTTGTGGTGCGTGAGGAAAACACCCTCAGCCTTGATGAAGGGATCAGGAACGGGCGGTTCGACGCCATCATCTCGACCCCCGAGGATCACCCGAACACCCAGCAACATTTCCTGTTTCGGGAACAGCTGTGGGCGGCGGTCTCGCGTGACCATCCACTGGCAGAACTGGATGAGATCACGGCGGGGGATCTGGCAGGCCAGCGGTTGCTGACGCTGGACACGGGCCACCGGCTGGCGCGGATCGTTTACGCGATCGCGGGGCAGAACGGCGGGATTGTCTCGAATGACTATGAGGGGACGTCGCTGGACTCGATCCTGCTGATGGCGGCGACCGGCGCGGGCGTGGCTGTGCTGCCCGACCTTTTCGCCCGCCGCCAAGCGGTGCACCGGGAAGAGGTCAAGATCATCCCCCTCAACGTGCCGGACGCGGACCGCGCGATCAGCCTGTTGCTGCCCGAGCGTTCTCAGGCCGGTGATGGGCCCGATCTGCTGGTGCCCCCTCTGAAGGAAACCGCCGCGCAATTTGGCGTCTAGCCCCTTCGGGCACACCAAATGCGCGGGGCGTGCTTTATAAAAAATCATCCCGCCGCGGGGTGAAGCAGTCTACCAGCTGGCCCGCTTCAAGGCAGATGCAACCGTGCATAGCGCCGGAGGGGATGACAAAGCTGTCCCCTGCCCCGACTTCGAACTCTTCCCCATTCAGGTGGAAACGAAAGCGGCCGCTTTCGACGTAGGTCGATTGCACGTGCGGGTGATTGTGCAGCGCGCCCTCCGCGCCGACCTCAAAGCGGAACGAGACCACCATCAGATCGGGCGCGTCGGCCAGAACTTGGCGTGTCACGCCTTTGTCGGGCGACACGATCGGAAAGCTGCGGAGAATTTCTGTCATCTTGCACCTCAATCGGTTTGGCGATGCGCATTCATCATATAAGTATCAAAACATGCATGACAAGAATTCTTTAGCCAAGAGAACAGCATCCCGAAGGCTTGGCCCGAATCTGCGCGGTTACTGGTTGTTCTCATGAGAACTTGACAGATCAATATCTGTATAACAAGTATGGACAAGATGTATGACTAACCGGCCAATCAGATTCGGCCGAAACGGGAGGGGACTATGCGGCAAAGCAAACGCCGTTACGCGGGGGTCGCGGAACAGGGCGTGTCGATCCTGATCACCTTGTTTGGGCTGTTGATCCTGACCTTCGTGATCGGGCGCATCATGCCCACCGATCCGGTGCGCGCCATGGTCGGTGAGGATGCAACGCGCGAGGTGTATGAGAACGTCTATCGCCAACTGGGCCTCGACAAACCCATGTGGCAGCAGTTCCTGATCTACCTGCGCGATATCGCTACGTTTGACTTCGGCACCTCGATCCGCACGGGCAAACCGGTGCTAGAGGACATCGCCCGCGTCCTGCCCGCCACGATCGAGCTGGCGACCTTTGCGATCATCATCGGGGCGGGCCTTGGCACGCCGATGGGGGTCATCGCCGCCACCAATAAGGACAAATGGCAGGATCAGCTGATCCGCGTGTTCAGCCTGATGGGGCATTCGATGCCGATTTTCTGGACGGGGATGATTGCCCTTTTGGTGTTCTACGCCAATCTGGGCTGGGTCGGCGGCTCTGGCCGGATGAGCCAGTTTTACATCGGCCTTGTGCCGGAGCGGACGAATTTCCTACTGATTGACAGTGCATTGGCCGGCCAGTGGGACGTGTTCCGATCCGCCCTGAACCACATCATTCTGCCCGCCAGCCTGCTTGGCTATTCATCCTCGGCCTATATCACGCGGATGACGCGCAGCTTCATGCTGGACCAGATCAACCAAGAATATGTGACCACCGCGCGGGTCAAGGGCCTCAGCCGTCGGCAAACCATCTGGCGCCACGCTTTCGGCAATATCCGCGTGCAGCTGGTGACCATCGTGGCGCTGGCCTATGGCGCGCTGCTGGAAGGAGCCGTGCTGATCGAGACTGTCTTCGCATGGCCCGGCTTTGGCCAATATCTGACCTCGAACCTACTGATCGGGGACATGAACGCCGTGATGACCTGCGTGCTGATCGTCGGCGTCATCTTTATCGGCCTGAATATCCTGTCCGACATCCTTTACCGCGTATTCGACCCGAGAACGAGATGAGTATGACCGACCGCCTCTCAAGCGCCCCTGCGCCGCGCCGCCTGCCCCACGGGCTGATCGTTGCCCGCAATATCCTGCTGTTTCTTATGCGTGCGCCGACCTCGCTGTTCGGGCTGATCGTGCTGGGGCTGCTGATCACCCTTGCGGTTTTCGCGCCGCTGATCGCGACCCATGATCCCTATGTGCAGAACTTGCAAAACACGCTTCAGCCGCCCTCTGCCGCACATCTTTTCGGCACAGATGAATTGGGACGCGATATCTTTTCGCGTCTGGTCGCCGGTTCGCGAATTACCCTCTCGATCATCTTTCTGGTGACCATCGTGGTCGGCCCGCTAGGGCTGTTTTTCGGCACGGTCGCGGGATACTACGGCGGCAAGGTCGATACAGTGCTGATGCGGATCACCGATATTTTCCTGTCCTTCCCGTCCTTGATCCTGTCGCTGGCCTTTGTCGCCGCCCTCGGGCCAAGCCTGAACAACGCAATCATCGCGATTTCGCTGACCGCATGGCCGCCCATTGCGCGACTTGCGCGGGCCGAGACGATGACCTTCCGGCAGGCAGACTATATCGCCGCCGCAAAGCTGCAAGGGGCATCGTCAGCGCGGATCATCTGGCGGTCGATCGTGCCCATGTGCCTGCCCTCGGTCCTGATCCGCCTGACGCTGAACATGGCCACCGTGATCCTGACCGCCGCAGGTCTGGGCTTTCTGGGACTTGGCGCACAGCCGCCCCTGCCCGAATGGGGCGCGATGATCGCCACGGGCCGCCGCTACATGATCGACAGCTGGTGGCTGGTGACCTTCCCCGGCCTTGCGATCCTCTGCGTTAGCCTTGCCTTTAACCTTTTGGGCGACGGCCTGCGCGATGCGCTGGACCCCAAACAGATGAACCGGGGGTAATCATGGACCCTATTCTTGAGGTGAAAAACCTGTCGATCCGGTACCACGGTGCACCCGAGCCAGCGGTGCGCAACGTCAGCTTTACCTTGGGCCGTGAACGGCTGGGGATCGTGGGCGAGAGCGGGTCGGGCAAGTCCACCGTCGGCCGCGCCATCATGCGCCTGATCGACAGCGCCGAGATCACCGCAGACACCATGCGCTTTGAGGACGTGGACCTGTTGAACGCATCAGAGCGCCAAATGCTGAAGGTGCGCGGCAAGCGGATGTCGATGATCTTGCAGGACCCGAAGTTCTCGCTGAACCCGATCCAGCGCTGCGGCCACCAGATCGCCGAGGCTTACCGCACCCATGTCCGCTGCTCCAAGGCCGAGGCCCGCGCCAAGGCGGTCAAGATGCTGGAACAGGTCCATATCCGCGACCCCGAACGGGTTTATGATCTGTACCCGCACGAAGTCTCTGGCGGCATGGGCCAGCGGGTGATGATTGCCATGATGCTGCTGACCTCGCCTGATCTGGTCATCGCGGACGAGCCGACTTCGGCCCTAGATGTGACCGTGCGCCTGCAAGTGCTGCGTATTCTGGACGGGTTGGTGAAGGACAAGGGGATCGGGCTGGTGATGATCAGCCATGACTTGAACCTTGTCCGTGCCTTCTGCGACCGCGTGCTGATCATGTATGCGGGCCGACTTGTGGAAACGCTGGACGCCCGTGATCTGAACAACGCACAGCACCCCTACACGCGTGGCCTTTTGGCCGCACAGCCGCGCATCGGCGGATCTCGCGCCCCGCTGCCGGTCCTGAACCGGCAGGACAGTTGGCTGACACCGCAGGCCCAAGGAGACGCCCTATGAAATCCGTTACAATCAGCGATCTCTGCGTCAGCTTTGGTGCGCTTCAGGTGCTGCACGACATCCAGCTAGAGGTCGCCGCAGGCGAATGTTTCGGCCTTGTGGGCGAAAGCGGCTCGGGGAAATCCACGATCCTGCGCTGCGCCGCGCAGCTGAACCAGAAATGGACCGGAACGGTCGAAATCGGCGGCAAAAGCGTGCGCGATATGTCCGTGGCCGAGCGTTGCCGCGCCATGCAGATGGTCTTTCAAGACCCCTACGGCTCGCTGCATCCCCGCCACTCGATCCGCACAACGCTAGAGGAAGGGCTGCGCATCAACGGGATAGGCAACCGCGACGCCCGTCTGGCGCAGGCCATGCGCGATGTGGGCCTGCCGGTGGAATTCCTTGACCGCTATCCGCACCAGCTTTCTGGCGGTCAGCGTCAGCGGGTGGCCATCGCGCGGGCGCTGATCTTAGAGCCTGACGTGCTGCTGCTGGATGAGCCGACCTCAGCCCTTGATGTCTCGGTTCAGGCAGAGGTTCTGAACCTTTTGGTCCGGCTGCAAAAGGAAAAGGGCTTTACCTACCTCATGGTCAGCCACGATCTGGCCGTGGTCGATCACATGTGCGACCGCTTCGCGATCATGCAGCACGGGCGGGTCGTTGAGGTGCTGCCGCGTGAGGCGATCACCCAAGGCGGCGCAACCCAGCCCTACGCGAAAGAGCTGATCGCCGCGAGCCTTGAGTATGAACACGCCGTCTGACCTGCCCCCCTTCTTGGCGGCGCGGCGCGACGCGCTGCCGATGGATCTGTCCTTCGCCTCTGCGCGGGGGCCATATTCCGTTTGGGCAGATCGCTTGATGCGCGCTTGGCGGGCGGGCCTGCCCCCGATGGACGGCGCGGCAAAAGGGCGGCACGATGGTACGGAAGTGACGTTGGAGTTTGCCACCGGCGCGACAGCCTCTGGCCGGTTTGTCCTGCCCAAAGGCATAGGCCCCTTCCCCGCCGTTCTGCTGCTGCACGACCACGGCGGCGCGTTCGAACACGGTTTGCGCAAGCTCTTTGACGATCCCGCCAGCACAGAAACCCGCGCCCGTCACTATGACGGTGCCGCCCCTGCCTCGGCATTTCTAGAGGCGGGATTTGCGGTGCTTTGCCTTGATGCGTTGGGATGGGGCGCACGGCAAGCGGGCGGCTATGAGGGCCAACAAGCCCTTGCCGCCAACGCCCTTGGGCTTGGCTGGTCACTGGCCGGACTGGTCGCGGGCGAAGACGCCCAAGCCGCCGCATGGCTGGCCAAACAGCCTGAAATCGACGCTATGCGGATCGGTGCCTTTGGCTTTTCCTTCGGAGGGTTCCGCGCATGGCAAGTGGCCGCGCTTAGCCCCGATATCGCAGCCCATGCCAGCCTGTCTTGGATGGCTTGCCGCAATGATCTGATGCAGGAAAACGCGCCGCTTTTGGCGGGGCAATCTGCCTTTTACATGCTGCACCCCACGATCGCCGCCCGCGCAGACTTCGCCGATCTGGCGGGACTTGGCGTGCAGAAACCCCAATTCTACCGCTCGGGACGCGGGGATCGGCATATGCCCGAGGCCAGCGTCCAAAAGGCTTGGACCCAAATTGCGCGGATCGCGAAGGCGGCAGGTGCCCCTGCGCCCGACACCGCCATGCATGATGCAGGGCACACATGCCCGCGAAAGTCATTGGACGAGGCTATCACCTTCCTCAGCCGACACCTCTGACACCAACGGCTGTCATTCTTGCATCAAAAAAGGGGCGCTGAGTAATCTCAGCGCCCCTTCCTTTTCGCCCTAAACCGGGTCAGCGTTTCTTAACCACATCCTCAAACCGCGTGACCCACGGGTCAACGATGATGCCTTCGATGTCGTCCTGATAGGCCGCCGTCACAACCCGCTCCGAGAACGGCAGGATCGAGGGGACAACCTCTTCGATCTTGTCCTGAATGGCCTTGTAGATATCGGCCTGCGCGTCTGTGTTCGGTTCAATCAACCCCTGTTCGATCATCGCGTTAAGCTCTTCATTCTGGAACGAGGTGCGCCAGCCCTGATAGTTGGTCAGTCCCGCGTCCTGCGAGTTGTCGGGGTTATAGATCATCGCCCGCAGGTTGCTGTCAGGGTGCGGCTGCTGACCGCCGCCGCCGCGACCAACCAGCAGTTCAAACTTGCGCTCGCGCATCGCGCCGTAAATCTGGCCACCATCGCCGGTGATGATCTCGGCATTGATGCCCGCTTGGGCCAACGTGCCCTGAATGGCCGTCGCACTGTCCAGAAACTGCTGGGTCGAGATCACGCGCAGCGTGGTGTCAAACCCGTCGGGATAGCCCGCCTCAGCCAGCAGGCCCTTGGCCTTTTCCACGTCCAGCGTGTAGCCCGGATCGGGCAGCAGGGCAAAAGCGCCAGAGTTGATCGGACGCTGCTTCGGCACCCCGAAATACGGCATGATCGCCCCGTTGATCCCCTCATAATCGATCAGGTAGCGCAGCGCTTCGCGGACCTTGGGATTGGCGTAACGCTCGTCCTCCATCGACACGGCGAGGTAATAGAAACCAGCCGAAGGGACCGTTTCCACGGTGATCTCTTCGTTGGTTTCCAGCGCCTTCAGATCAGGTGCCGCCAGCGAGAAACCGACGTCCAGATCGCCCTGCTCCAGCCCCAAACGCTGCGACTGGCTTTCAGGCAAATGGCGCATCAGAACGCGCGACATCTGGGGCGCATCGTCCCAGAAATTGTCATTGCGACCAAGGATCACGAATTCATTCGCCCGCCAATTGTCCAGCGTGAACGCACCCGAGCCTGCCGCGTTGTTGGTCAGCCATTCCTGCCCCGCATCGCCGTTTTTCTCGTTCTCTTGAACCAGCTTGCTATCAAGGATCGAACCGCGACCGGATTCCGCAAGGTTCATCATGATCAGCTTGGGGTCGTCCGCCTGCGGCAGGGTCAGCTTGAACGTATGGGCATCGACCGCCTGAAAATAGCTGTCCACATCCTCGACCACAAAGCCGCGAGAATTCAGGGCCGAGGCCTGCGCCAGACTAAGGGTCATCATCCGCTTGAAGCTGTAAACCACGTCATCGGCAGTCACAGGATTGCCGGACGCGAATTTAGCATCGGGACGCAGCTTGAAGGTCACCGACATGTTGTCGGGCGCGACCTCCCAGCTTTCCGCAAGACGCGGCTCAAGCGCACGGGTTTCGGGGTTCAACTGAACCAGCGTGTCATAGACGTTGTTCAGGATCTGAACCGCCTCGCCGCCGGTGATGGCCGCAGGATCCATCGTCAGCACGTTGGTCATGTCGAACGCAACGATCAGCTGGTCCGCAGGCGTTTCAGCCAGAACCGGCGCGGTGCCGGCCATCAATACGGCCACGGCAGCGCTTGCAAGCAAATGTCTCATAAATCTCCTCCCTGAGAGTTTTGGACTAGTTAAAAAGCGGGCGCGTCAAGCCACGCGGTTGTTTTCGATGTGGTCGAAATTGATGTCCTCGCCCAAACCGGGGCGGTCGGGCACATGGACAAATCCGTCTGCGTCCATCGGATCGGACAGCGCATTCAGGTAGTCGAACCCGTCGTCGTATTCGAGGAACGGGTGCAGCAACCCGCGCTCATACCAGCGGCAGTTTTTGACCGCCGCCACGACCTGAAGGTTCATCGCCGTGTTGCCGTGAACCTCGCAGTTCATGCCGAAAGCCTCGGCCAGATGCAGGGTCTTCAGCGCAGGGGTGATCCCGCCCACGTCATTCACGCCGGTCCGCAGGATGTCGCAGGCCCCCGAGGTGATCCATTCCGCGCGGTGCCAGTGTTTTCCGGCGGCGCTTTCCGGACCTATCACAGGAATGTCCAAGTTGTCTGACAGCCAGCGATAGGATGACATGGATTGTTCATCCATCGGCTCTTCGATCCAGTCGAAATCCAGCTTCTCCAGACCCCGCCCCAGCGCCAAGGCATCGGTGCGCGAATACCAGTGAAAAGCGTCGATCATTAGGCTGATGTCGGGGCCAACGGCCTCGCGCACGGCGGCGCAGGCTTTCAGGTCCATGCGCACATCGGGCGCCCAACTGACGGGCGGCATCCATGTGTGCAGCTTGATCCCTTTGTAGCCCCGCGCAACCAGCGTTTCGGCAAAGCGGCCATAGTCGTCAGGGGTCGCCAGACCGCCCTCTAGCTCGTCCCCGCACATGATCGAGCCATAGGCGCGGACCTTATCGCGATAGCCGCCGATCAGCTTGTAGACCGGCTGGCCTAAAGTGCGTCCGGCCAAGTCCCACAAGGCGCAATCGACAACCGCAAGGGTCCGGTCGGTCAGCTGCGCCGCCGAACCGCGCTGCCAATGGGCAAGGTCCTGCCACAACCGTTCGCGGTCGCGGTGATCCTGTCCGATCAACACCTTGCGCACGAATTTATCCAGCACATGGGGGCGCATCACCTCGGGCGGGGCAAAGCTGTGGCCCTCGTTGCCGTCCTCGGTGCGGATGGTCAGAATGCCCTGTTCGACCTCATGTTCGGGTCCGGGGTGGGCGTGTCCTGCGCTGTCCGAATGGCGGCGAGTCTTATGGCGGAAAACCCGCGCTGAGACGTCGGTGATGATCACTGTATTCTCCTCCGTCCGCGCGGCGTACCGCACGGGTCAATTGCTGTATGACAAGTTGTATTACAGCATTTGTGAATCGGTCAACAGGCTTCTTCAAAACTCTCACCGAACTGCCCGAATTTGCCGCTGGACCTAAGCCCGCAAAGCCCGCTATGAATAAAACCTGTAATATATGAAAGAACGAGGCGCGCGTGATCGAGACGACAAACCTTCAGAACACTCCGCCGCGCACCCGTGTGACCGTCATCGCGGACGCCTTGCGGGCCGCGATTCTGTCGGGCGAGGTTGCCCCAGGCGACCGCCTGCCAAGCGAGGCCGAACTGACGCGGACCTATTCCGTCAGCCGCACCGTGGTCCGAGAGGCGTTCGCCCAACTGCGCACCGAAGGACTGGTCGAGGCCCGCAAGGGCTCGGGCGTTTACGCTTTGGACCCCGCGCAAACCCAACAGCGCCCGTTTTCCGATCTGGACACCGAACGGCTGTCGGGGGTGATCGAGCTGTTCGAACTGCGCTCGGCCTTTGAAATTCGCGCCGCAGGCTTGGCGGCGATGCGCCGCTCTGGCGCGCAAATCGAAAAGATCGTGCGGGCGCAAGAAGAGCTGGCCAAGTGTTTCGAGACTGGCGCATCGACCCGCGAGGCCGACTTTGCCTTTCACGTGGCCATCGCCGAAGCCTCGCAAAACAAGCGCTTTGCCGAATTTCTGACTCTGATCCGCCCCGGCCTTGTGCCCCGCGTGGAACTTGAGGCAGGCGACGGCCCTCCCCGGGCCTATATCCCGAACCCCGATCTGGTGAACGAGCATAACCGCATCATCGACGCCATCATCCAAGGCGATCCCGATGCCGCCGAAAGCGCCATGAAGGCGCATCTTGAAGGCGGTCTGGACCGCTACCGCGCCCTTTTGCGCAAGTCATATCGTTAACCTTCGTCAACAACGCCTTCCAACCGTGCCTTTTGTTCGCCCTCGTCAAACTGGAACAACTGACCGGATCGGCTGATCTTCAGCCGCTCGACATGGGCGCGGGGACTGAGGCCGATGATGCGTTTGAACATCCGCGAGAAGTAATAGGGATCGCTGTAGCCCACCCGCGCGGCGGCCTCGGTGACGGAATGGCCGGACTCTAGATACTCCATCGCCCGCTCCATCAAGCAGAACTGCTGGTACTGACGCGGGGTACGGCCGATGCGTTTCTGAAAAGACCGCTGGAAGTAGTCGCGGTTATAGGGCGCCTCATCCATCGCGGCTTGCACGATAGCGGCGTCCAGCGGGTGGGCGCTGATCTTTGAGGCCGCCTGCATCACCGCCAGATCGATGCCCGCTGTGCCTTCAATGGGTTGCGCCGTATCGGGCCGCCAACGAATAAACGCCGCGTTAATATAGGCATTCAGCAGCACCATGAACTGATGGTGCTGGGGCAAGGTGACCGAGCCGGGCGGCGATTGGGACCGGAAATGACGAGCTAGCGGTTCGTGCACCGGCCAGGGGGCCAGATCGGCAATCGGGCGCAGCTCCATCAGGGACAGCAGATCGTGTTCGCCAAAGGCCCGCAGGGTGAAATGCTGCGCGATGCCGATGTATTCATCGCAATGCTCGATCCAGCCCTCAAAGCGGGTGTGCGGCGGGATCAACATCGCTTGGCCCGCCCGCAGGGTCAGGCGTTGGCCGTCCATCAGGTATTCCCCCTGCCCGTCCAGCGCGATGATCAGGTCATAAACCTCATTCGATTTATCCACCTGCCATGAGGGCGCGTGCTGCATCCGGATGGTCGAGCGTGTCAGCGACAGGCTCAGCGCACCCACCGGCACACGGTCCAGAACACCGCCTTCGATTTCCTCCATCCCCTGCCCTTCCTGTCTGATGGGTTGCGACTCATCATACCACCTGAATTGCGCTTGCCGTCAACAGAGGATGCGAGGCATCCCCGTTCTGGACATTTTCGAACCTAGCACTTTCGGGCATGCCAGATACCTGCTCGCCGTAGGATTAAACCGGTTAATTATGGTAATACCCCAAATTTTCCAGAGATATAGGGCCAATTCAGCCACACAACTCCCTCTGCACGCCCCCAGCAACTCACACCAAAGGACGTTCAATTTCGTCCATCTTTTTTTCCCTAATCGTGTATCCAACATATCCCATATGATCTGCTAATTTGTCTGACAACATCGGGAATCGTGCAGGAAAGGCACAACCCGATCTGCCGCGGCGCGGGCCCCAGCCACAAGCTGAGCCCGCCCACGCAGCCACGGAGGAGAAGTTTTGATGGATCAAATTGCAGTGCCGTCACTGGGCGGCAGGCTTGGTGCGCCATGACAGCGCGTCGTATGTTGGGATTGGGCTATCTGGCGCCCTATATCGCCGGCCTGCTGGTCTTCACGATGGTGCCGTTTCTGGCGTCTCTGTACCTGAGCTTTACCGACTATAACCTGATGTCGGCCCCCGTCTGGACGGGTCTTCAGAACTATATCGATCTGTTCACCTCGGACCGCACATTCCGCCGGTCTTTGACGGTAACGCTGATCTATGTGTTCACCACGGTGCCGCTGAAACTGGCCTTCGCGCTGTTCATTGCCTACATCCTGAACTACCGCCTACGGGGCATCAATTTCTTCCGCACCGCCTTTTATGTGCCGTCAATTCTTGGCGGATCCATCGCGATTGCGGTGCTGTGGCGCTATATCTTTGCCACCGATGGCCTTGTGAATATGGGCCTCACTGCCATGGGGTTCGAGGCCGTCAACTGGTTCGGCGATCCCGGCAATGCCCTGTTCACCATCACGCTGCTGCGCTGCTGGCAGTTCGGCTCGGCTATGGTGATCTTTCTGGCGGCGCTGCAATCCATCGACAAATCGCTCTATGAAGCGGCAGCGATTGATGGCGCGTCCAAGCTGCACAGCTTTATCTTCATCACCATTCCGCTGCTGACGCCGGTGATCTTTTTCAACCTGATCATGCAGATGGTGCAGGCGTTCCAAGAGTTTAACGGCCCCTACATCATCACCGGCGGTGGCCCGCTGAAATCCACCTACCTGCTGCCCCTTTATATCTATGATGAGGCCTTCAAGCGGTTCGACATGGGCTATGCCTCGGCGATCGCATGGGTGCTGTTTGTGATCATCATGGTCCTGACGCTGGTCGCCTTCTGGTCGTCGAAAAAGTGGGTGTTCTACGCCGGCGATAAGCGGAGCTGACCCATGACCCAAATGACCGACACAACTCTAGACCTTGCCCGCCAACACGCGAATGCCCGCATCCGCAAAGCCCGCATCAACGCCGCAATCCGCTATGTCGTCCTTGGCATTGTGGGGCTGGTGATGCTGTACCCGCTGATCTGGCTGGTGGGCGCATCATTCAAGACCAACAGCGAGATTTTCGCCAACCCCGGTTTTCTGCCGCAAAACCCCACAGCGGACGGCTATATCGAGGGGTGGAAGACCTCGACCCCTTACACCTTCGGGACGTTTTTCCTGAACAGTTTCAAAATCATCGTGCCCAAGGTGATCGGCACCGTGATCAGCTGTACCTTCGTGGCCTATGGCTTTGCCCGCTTTGATTTTCCGTTCAAGAAGATCCTCTTTGGCTCGGTCATCGCGATCCTGCTGCTGCCCAATGTGGTGACGCGGATTCCCCAGTACATCCTGTTTCGGGATTTGGGTTGGCTGGACAGCTTTCTGCCGCTTTGGGTGCCCTCGGCACTGGCAGGGGATGCGTTCTTTGTCTTCATGCTGGTGCAGTTCCTGCGCGCCATTCCCGGCGACATGGAAGAGGCCGCCCGTGTGGATGGTGCCAACAGCTGGCAGACGCTGGTGTTCATTGTGGTCCCCATGCTGGCCCCTGCCCTGATCTCGGTCGCGCTGTTCCAGTTCATGTGGACCATGAACGATTTCCTCGGGCCGCTGATCTACATCAGCTCGGTCGACAAATACCCCGTCAGCCTTGCCCTGAAACTGTCCATCGACACCACCGAAGCCTTTGCGTGGAACCGCATTCTGGCGATGTCAGTCCTGACCATCACGCCTGCGCTCGCCGTGTTCTTCGCTGCCCAGAAATACTTCATCGAAGGGATCTCCGCCGGGGGGATCAAAGGATAAAATGGCACGTCTTCAACTGCATAACCTTGAGAAAACCTACGGCAACGGGTTCCGCGCCGTGCATGGCATCAACCTTGATATCGAAGAGGGAGAGTTCATGGTTTTCGTCGGCCCCTCGGGCTGCGCGAAATCCACCACTCTGCGGATGATCGCCGGACTGGAAGAGATCAGCGGTGGCGAGGTGCGCATCGGTGACCGGATCGTCAACGATCTGCAACCGGGCAAGCGCCACATCGCAATGGTGTTCCAGAACTACGCCCTTTACCCCCATATGAAAGTCCGCTCGAACCTGTCGTTCGGCTTGCGTCTGGCGGGTGTGCCAAAGGCCGAACGCGCCAAGGCCGTGGATGAAGTTGCCCGCATCCTTGAAATCGAGCCCCTTTTGGACCGTCTGCCCAAGCAGCTGTCGGGCGGACAGGCGCAGCGCGTGGCCTTGGGCCGCGCCCTGATCAAGAAGCCCGAAGTTTTCCTGTTCGATGAGCCGCTCTCGAATCTAGACGCGAAACTGCGTGCATCCATGCGGGTGCGCATCACCGATCTCCACCGCCGCCTGAAGGCGGAAGGCAAAGCCTCGACCGTGGTGTATGTGACCCACGACCAGACCGAGGCGATGACCATGGGCGACCGCATCTGTGTGATGCAGTCGGGCCATATCATGCAGGTGGCCACCCCCAAGGTACTGTACGATCAGCCCGCGAACCTGTTCGTGGCCAGCTTTATCGGCAGCCCCGAGATGAACCTGATCGACGGCAGCCTGAACGGCAACACCTTCACCACCGCCACCCAGCAGGTCGAGCTGCCCCCGCATCTACTGGGACGCCTGTCCAGCTATCCCAAAAAGGCGGTGCTTGGCATCCGGCCCCAGCACCTGCGGCTGGCGACAACCGGCCTGACCGCCACCCTCAAGAACGTCGAGTTCATGGGCCATGAGGTTTACCTCTACGCCAATCTGGATGGAACGGACGTTGTCTGCGTGGCCTCGACCGCGGAATTTGACGCGATGGACCGCAGCGCGGACCACCTGACGCTGCAACCAGACCCTGCCCACATGCACATTTTCGACCGCGAGAGCGGTGCGAATGTTTCGCTGCCCCAAGGGGCCGCGTGATTTCGGAAGATAGAGGAGGAGCTCCGAAATGAAGACCCTGATGACGACTGCCGCCCTTGCGGCCATGATGACCACCAGTGCCGCGTCTGCCGCCGATCTGCGCATGTCGTGGTGGGGCGGTGAAAGCCGCCATGTCGCGACCCAAGAGGCGCTGAAAATTTGCGGCGAAAAGCACGGCCACACCATCGCGCCCGAATTCACCGGCTTTGACGGCTACCTTGAAAAGCTGACCACCCAGATGGCGGGCGGCACCGAGGCGGACATCGTGCAGGTCAACTGGCCGTGGCTGCCGCTGTTCTCCAAGGACGGTAACGGCTTTGCCGATCTGAACGGCCTGTCCGATGTGATCGACCTGACCCAGCTGACCGAAGAACAGCGCGCCGCCGTGACCGTAGATGGCAAGCTGAACGGCCTGCCCCTGTCCACCTCTGGCCGCGTATTCTTCTTTAACCTGACCACGCTGGAAGAGGCAGGCGTTGCCGTTCCCACCACTTGGGATGAATTCTTCGCCGCTGCCGAGGCGCTGCGCGCCGCCAAGGGCGACGAATACACCCTCTTCAACGCTGTGAAAGAAACCGCGCAGTTGTTGGTGACGCTGGCAGTGGTTCAGAAAACCGGCAAGGATCTGGTGGACCCCGCGACCAACCGCGTGGCATGGACCGCCGAAGAACTGGCCGCCGGTATCGCGCATTACGGCAAGATGGTTGAAACCAAAGCCATCCGCTCGATGCAGGAAGATGCGGCTGCGGGCAACGTGAACCTCTATGAAAAGCCCGAATGGGCCGAGGGCAAGATTGCTGGCTCGTACGAGTGGGACTCGACCTACAGCAAATACGCGAAGCCGCTGAACGAAGGTCAGAACCTGCAAGCAGTTGCGCACCTGCGCTTTGACGATGCGGTTGTGGATGGCATCTACGCCAAGCCTTCGATGTTCTTTGCGGTCTCGGCCAATGCCAAGGACCCCAAGGCAGCCGCGCAGATCGTGAACTGCCTGCTGAACGAAGCCGAAGGCATCGATGCATTGGGTGACACCCGTGGTCTGCCTGCCTCGGCCATCGCGGCCAAGCGCCTGACCGACGCCGGGGCGATCAACCCCAACGTTGCAGCGGCAAATGCCATCGTGATGGCGGCCAGCGGCCCGACCATCTCGCCCTTTAACGAGCATCCCGAGGTGCGCGGCATCTTCATCGATACGCTGGAAGAATATGCCTACGGCATGATCAGCGCCGATGAGGCCGCAGAGGTCATCATCGACGGTGCCAACAAAGTGCTGCGCGGTTTCGACCCCAGCTAAGCCCCCTGCCCTGTCGCGACCTCCCAGCGCGGCAGGGCGATTTATGAGATCAAAGGTTAAGACGGACATGCTTTCGCTGACCGCACTTTCGGTGCGTACAATCGCCTTTTGCTATGCTCCGGACGGGGCGCGCTATGCCCTGCCCGCAGAAGTCCAATGGACCTTGAGCGGCGCGGGCATGGTGCGTCAGGGCCAGACCCGTACCGCCCTGACCGTGGTGGATGATCTGCGGCCCGATACCGATTACACGCTGATGGTGCAGGGTAAGGTGCTGTCGTTCCAGACGCCCGCCTGCGCCGGTCTGGTGAACATCGCCGATCATGGCGCGGTCGCAGATGGCCCCGACACCGCCGAACACGCCGCCGAGAATGCCCGCGCGATCATCCGCGCCATCGGCGCCGCGCCCAAGGGCGGCACGGTGCTGATCCCCGAAGGAACGTGGATTAGCGCCCCCGTCGCCCTGCGCAGCGATCTGACCCTGTGGCTGAAAGGAACGTTGAAGGCCCCCGCAGATCGGACCGGTTGGCCGATCCTGCCCGCCCGCAACCACGCCGGTAAGATGCTTGGATCGTGGGAAGGGCTGCCCGCCGATTGCTTTGCCGCACCGCTTTACGCTGTGGGCACCAACTGTCTGACCATCGCTGGCCCCGGCGCTTTGGAAGGCGGCGGGGATCGCGGCGACTGGTGGACCTGGCCGAAAGAGACCCGCCAAGGCGCCCACCGCCCCCGTGGGCTGCATCTGGTGAACTGCCAACAGACGCAGTTGATCGGGTTCGCCGTGCGCAACGCGCCCTCATGGACCGTGCACCCGCAGGGCTGCCAGGACCTGACCATCGCGGGCCTGCACATCAGCGCCCCCGATGACAGCCCCAACACCGACGGCTGCAACCCCGAAATGTGCCAGAACGTGCGCCTGACCGGCGTGCGCTTTTCCGTGGGCGACGACTGCATCGCCATCAAAGCAGGCAAGCGCGGCGATGCGGGCGAAGAGGATCACCTGACCGCCACCCGCGACATCACCATCTCTCATTGCTTGATGGAGGCTGGCCACGGCGGCGTTGTCCTTGGATCAGAGATGAGCGGCGACATCACCGACATCACCGTTGCCGCCTGTGAAATGCGGGGAACCGATCGCGGCCTGCGCCTCAAGACCCGCCGCGGGCGGGGTGGCAGGATTGATCGCATCACCTTCCGCGATGTGGCGATGACAGATGTAGAGACCGCCTTCAGCGCCAACGCCTTTTACTACTGCGATCACGATGGCCACGACGATTGGGTGCAGACCCGCGATCCCGCGCCTGTCACGCACCTGACCCCGCAGATCGGCCGGATCGAGGTATCAGACGTCTCGATCACCGGAATATCCCACGCGCTTGGGGCCTTCATCGGCCTGCCTGAACAGCCCATCGGCCCAATCCACCTGACCCGCATCACCGTGCAGGATCTGAACCCCGATGCCATTCCTACGGCCCCCGTTATGGCCGATCACATCCGCCCCCTGCGCCACGCGGGCATCGCGCATGAGTATGCGCAGATCATCGCGGACACCGACATTCCGATCGAAGAAGGCGGGCTGACCCTGCTTTCGGAAAGGACAGACTAATGGACTTGCTTGACTACTTTGATGCCTATGCCCGCGACTACCGCGCCTATAAAGACGGGCGCTGGTGCTATGAGGACGGCCTGCTGTATCTGGCGCTGGTGCGCCTGCACCGCACCACAGGCGAGGCGCGTTGGCTGGACCATCTGCGCCGTCTGGTAGATGCGCAAGTCACCCCCGAAGGCCAAATCCGCGACTATGAGGTGGGTGAGTATAACATCGACAACATCCTGTCGGGCCGCAGCCTGTTCCATCTGGCCGACACCACTGGCGATGCCCGCTATGAAGCCGCCGCCGATGTGCTGGCGGGCCAGTTGGCCAGCCACCCCCGCATTGATGCGGGCAACTACTGGCACAAACAGCGCTATCCCCATCAGGTCTGGCTAGACGGCCTCTATATGGGTCTGCCGTTTCAGTTGGAATACGGTCTGCGCCGAGGCGATGCCGCGCTGGTCCAAGACGCTTTGGCCCAAGTTCAGACCGCACTGGCCTTCACCAAAGGCCCCGCCGGTCTTTACATCCACGGCTATGATGATGCCCGCCAGCAGCCTTGGGCCGATCCGGAAACCGGCCTTTCGCCCGCTGTTTGGGGCCGCGCTGTCGGCTGGCTTGCGATGGCGCTGGTTGATCTGGTGGAACTGCTGCCCGACGATCCCCGCGCCCCGCGCGAGGCTGCCCGCGCCCTGCTGGAGTCGGTGATCGCACAACAGCAACCCTCTGGCCTCTGGCATCAGGTGATGTGCATGCCTGACCTGAAGGGCAACTATGAGGAAAGCTCGGCCAGTGCCATGTTCTCTTACGCCATCCTCAAGGGCGCACGTCTGGGCCTGATCCCCGACAACGCCCAAGGCCTACGCGCCCTGACAGCCCTTGAAGGCAAGTTGTCCCCTATCGATGGCCGCACCCAACTGACCGACATTTGCTGTGTCGCAGGGCTTGGCGGATTTGACGGAGTTTATCGAGACGGCACGCCCGAATACTACGTGACCGAACGCATTCAACCCGACGATATCAAAGGTGTCGGCCCCTTCGCCTACGCCTTGACCGAACGAATTCAAGCCGCCGCTCACGCCTGAAACACCCCTCAAAGGACGACCCTATGACCCTGACCGTCACCACCCGCCACGCCATTCACCCAGACCACGCAAAGGGCATGGACACCGCCGCCCTGCGTGACAACTTCCTTGCGCAAGACATGTTCAAGGACGGCGAAATCCGCCTGATCTACACCCACTACGACCGTTTCGTCATGGGCGGCGCGGTGCCGGCGGGGGGCGATCTGACCCTTGATGTGGTGGCCGAGACCAAGACCGCCACCTTCCTTGAGCGCCGCGAGATGGGCGTTGTAAACATTGGCGAGACCGGCACCATCACTGCCGATGGCCAGACCCACACGCTGGAACATGGCGAAGTCCTCTATCTGGGCATGGGCACCGGCGCGGTGACTTTCAGCGGCGCGGGCCGCTACTACATCACCTCGGCCCCTGCCCATCAGGCCTATCCCACCCGCCTGATCACCATGGCCGAGTGCAAAGAGGTCCATATGGGCGCGAGCGAGACCAGCAACAAGCGCACCATCAAGCAGTTCATCCACCCGCTGGTGATGGAAAGCTGCCAGCTGATCTTGGGCTATACCACGCTGCACGACGGCTCGGTCTGGAACACGATCCCCTCGCACATCCATGATCGCCGGATGGAGGCGTATCTCTACTTCGGCATGGCCCCTGAATCCCGCGTGCTGCACCTGATGGGCGAGCCGCAGGAGACCCGTCACCTCTTCATCGGCAACGAAGAGGGCGCGATCTCGCCGCCGTGGTCAATTCACTCGGGCGCAGGCATCGGGGCTTATACCTTCATCTGGGCGATGGCAGGCGATAACGTCGATTACACCGACATGGACTTTATCCAGCCCGAGGATCTGCGATGAGCCGCTTTTCCCTTGCAGGCAAAACCGCCCTTGTGACCGGCGCCAACACAGGCATCGGTCAAGCGATTGCGGTCTCGATGGCGGAAAACGGAGCCCATGTGATCGCCGCAGGCCGCCGCAGCTGCGCCGAGACCGTGGCCGCCATGGGCAGCGGCGAAGAGCTGCTGCTGGATCTGTCCGATCCCATGGCCGCGAAGGATATCTTCGCGGATCGTCAGGTCGACATTCTGGTGAACAACGCAGGCATCATCCGCCGCGCCGACGCGGTAGACTTTACCGAAGAGGACTGGGACGCGGTGATGGACCTGAACGCCAAGGCGCTGTTCTTCACTTGTCAGGCCTTTGCCAAGGCGGTCTTTGCCCGCGAAGGCACAGGCAAAATCGTCAACATCGCCTCGCTTTTGTCGTTCCAAGGGGGCATCCGCGTGCCGTCCTACACCGCGTCCAAGCACAGCGTTGCGGGTCTGACCAAGCTGCTGGCGAATGAATGGGCCGCAAAAGGCATCAACGTGAACGCCATCGCACCGGGGTATATCGCCACCAACAACACCGAGGCCCTGCGCGCTGACCCCGCCCGCAATCAGGCGATTTTGGAGCGTATCCCCGCAGGCCGCTGGGGCGATCCCCGCGATATCGCGGACACCGCCACCTATCTGGCTGCACCAGCCTCAAACTACGTCCACGGCGCGATCCTGAACGTGGATGGCGGCTGGCTGGCAAGGTAAACGGCACCCATGATTTCCGTACGCGCGGGGGCCAACCCGATCCTGCGCGTACGCTCGGGCCTCCAGCCCACAAAGAAATTCATAGAAAATCACTACTTTTCATGAAAAGGTGAAATAGAAACCCTTTTTCATGGAAAGTAAGTGCATTTCATGGATGCCCGCGATCATCACCGTTTTTCAGACGCCGTCAGCGTTTTTCGGGAAATGCGCTTGCCAGAGCCTGCGGTGCCCTCTGGCTACGCAGCCTTGATCGAGGCGTATGATCTGCGCGTCCCGCATCCACTAACCATGTGCGCGATAGGGTCACGCCACAAGGTGTTTGAAGCCGAAGGTTGGCGCATCTACACACCAAGGCACGCCCCCGCCGCGACGCTGGAAGGACATCTGACCTTTGCCCTGAAATATGAGGGCCTTGATCTGGCGGTACTAAAACGCTTGTTTCAGGCGGTTGAACCGTCGGATCTTGAGGCAATGATCGCAGCCAAGCCGACCAGCGCCTATATGCGGCGGATTTGGTTCTTATATGAATGGTTGCTGGGGCGGGCGCTGGACTTGCCGGACGCGAAATCAGCAACCTATGCCGACATCGTCGACACCAAAATGCAATGGGCGGGCAAGGGAACGACTTCGACCCGCCACCGTGTCCGCAACAACCTGCCAGGCACGCCAGATTTTTGCCCTATGGTGCGCCGGTCAGACACCTTGGACCAATTTGTGCAGATGAAACTGGATGCGCAGGCGCAGGCGATCATTGGGAAGATTTCCGGCAGCCTCTTGGCCCGCACCGCAGCCTTCCTTTTGCTGAAGGATTCAAAATCCAGCTACGCGATCGAGGGCGAAGCCCCTCCGCATGACCGCATCCAGCGCTGGGGCAAAGCCATCGGTGAGGCCGGAAAATACCCCCTGAACGAGACCGAATTCCTGCGTCTGCAACAGATCGTCCTTGGCAAAGACAACCGCTTTATCAAGATGGGGTTTCGAAAGGATGGCGGCTTTGTCGGCGAGCATGAGCAAGACACGCGGATGCCCCTGCCGGACCATATCAGCGCGCGGCCAAATGATTTGCCCGATCTGATCCGTGGCATGATCGCCTTTGATCAGGACCATGCGCCCGATCTGGACCCGGTGATCGCAGCCACCATTCTGGCCTTCGGCTTCATCTATATCCACCCGTTCGAAGACGGCAACGGACGCATCCACCGCTACCTGATCCACCACACCCTAAGCGCCCGCGGCTTTAATCCGCCGGGCTTGGCCTTTCCGGTCTCTTCGGCCATTCTTGACCGCATTCTTGACTATCGTGCGGTGCTGGAAAGCTACTCTAAGCGGGCCTTGCCCCACATCGACTGGCGCCCGACAGCCAAGATGAATGTTGAGGTGTTGAATGATACGGGCGACTTTTACCGTTTCTTCGACGCAACGCCCCAAGCGGAATTCCTGTTTCAATGCGTGGAACGCACGATCACCCATGACTTACCCGAAGAAGCAGACTTCCTCCGGCGCTATGATCTGTTCCGATCCCGTATCGAGGCGCATGTCGATATGCCCGCCTCCATGATCGATCTCTTGTTCAACTTCCTCAAGCAGAACAACGGCCAGCTTTCAAAGCGGGCACGGCGGGCAGAGTTTGCCATGCTGACCGATGTAGAGGCCGAAGATTTTGCGGCGATCTATCAAGAGGTTTTTCAGGGTGATCAGCCGTGAACAGCCAAGGCCGGACCACTGCTGCCTTAGGTTAAACGGTTATCGCACCCGCGCCGATCTCTCCGGTGAATCCCAGCGAAGCTGAGGCTGCGCGACCGGCTTCACGTAGCAGCGCCACATACTCAGGCTTTTTCGCCTCATCGAAGCGGAACAGAGGGAAGGCGATGGAAATAGCCCCCACTGACCGGCCCGCGTGGTCCAGAACCGGTGTTGCCATACAGCGCACGCCTGCCTCGGATTCCTCAATCTCTTCGGCGTAACCCTGAGCATGAATTCGGATCAGTTCTGATCGCAAGGCTTCAGTATCAGTGATTGTCTTCGGGGCCAGTTTGACCAGATCCATCTGGGCAAGACGGTCATTGATCTCGTCCTCGCTGCGCCACGCCAACAGGGCCTTACCCAACGAAGTGCTATGAATCGGGTTCCGTTTGCCCAAGGTCGAATGCATCGAGAGACTATAAGCCGAGTCATATTTGTGGATGTAAGCCACCCGATGATCGGTGCCGTCCAGAACCCCCAGATTGATGGACTCGCCCGTAGCGCGGGACAGTTTTCCCATTTCGCGGTCGGCGACCCGCAGCAAATCCGCCTGCCCCGACAGCGTCCGCGCGCCCAGAGAGAACAGTTTTAGCGTCAGACTGTATTTCTCGGTCTCGGGGTCCTGTTCGACATATCCAAGCTCAATCATGGTCTGCAGCAGCCGGTGCGCCGTGGTCTTTGACGTCATCGCGGTCTGCGCCAGCTCGGCCAAACCAACGCGTTTTTCATCAACCAGCGATTCGAGAACAGCAAAGACCTTGAGAACAGCGGCGGCGTTTTCGGTTTTTTGTGGTTTCTGAGCCATGGTCGGTGTCCTGAAAATTCTGGAACAGCATTCTGTTTTTCTTGGGAAATTAAGTCAAGGCGACCATTTGAGCGCCCGAACACCCTGATATTCATACGACAACTAGCAGAAACCCCAATGACAAGATAGGGCTTGATTAAATATTTGGACTGTGCATTCTTAATTTTCGAAACGGCATTCCGAAAATAGTAAAGGCCGTTCCGGAGGAGTTCTGACCATGACCATGCACCCGCTTTTGCGGCAGAAGGATCGCTTTATCAATCGCGCCGGAGTGATCGAACTGATCGACCGGCTGACCGATAACCTGATCAATATCACCGACGAAACGGGCGAATTTCTGCTGCGGCTAGAGGATGGCCGCGTCATCGACACCAAGGGATGGGCCGGTTGGGAATGGACCCACGGCATTGGCCTTTATGGCTTGTTGAACTACTGGAAGCAGACCGGCAACAAGGACGCGCTTAAGATCATAACTGATTGGTTTGAGGCGCGTTTATCCGAGGGCACCCCCACCAAGAATATCAACACGGTTGCCCCTTTCCTGACGCTGGCATGCCTTTACGAACAAGACCCCAATCCGGTCTGGGTGCCTTACTTGGAAGCATGGGCCCAGTGGGTCATGCACGAAATGCCCCGCACCCACGAAGACGGTCTACAACACATCGTCTACAACAGCGTGAACGACCAGCAGATGTGGGACGACACCTTGATGATGAGTGTCATGCCGCTGGCCAAAATCGGACTGGTTCTGAACCGCCCCGAGTATGTGGAAGAGGCGAAATACCAGTTTCTAGTCCACGCGCAGTACTTGTCTGATAACTCATCAGGCTTGTGGTTTCACGGGTGGACCTTTGACGGCGATCACAACTTTGCCCGCGCGCTTTGGGCGCGTGGAAACAGCTGGATCACCATCGCCATCCCCGAGTTCATCGAGCTGCTGGACCTTGCCCCCAACGATCCGATCCGCCGCCACTTGCTCTCCCTGCTGGGGCGGCAGGCGCGGACGCTGAAAGGGTGCCAACACACCAGCGGGCTGTGGCACACGCTGCTCGATGACCCTGATAGCTACCTTGAGGCCTCGGCCACCGCAGGCTTCGCCTATGGTCTGATGAAGGCCGTGCGCAAACGCTATCTGCCCGCCGACTACCTGCCTGTGGCCGAAAGTGCCGTGAAAGGTGTGATCGACAACATCAACCCCGAAGGAGAGCTACAGCAGGTGTCCTTCGGCACCGCAATGGGCAGCGACCTGAACTACTACCGTCAGATCCCCCTGACCTCGATGCCCTATGGGCAGGCGATGGCCATGCTTTGCCTGTCGGAATTCCTACGATCCTACATCTAACCCGTTTTCAGAAATTTTTTGGTTTCAGGAGGAGAGAACCAATGAATAAACCCCTATCCACGCTGGCCTTTTTGGCTGCCACCATCGCCGTCACCCCCGCTATGGCCGAGACCCTGCGCTTTGCCTATGCCAGCAACGCCACTCCGACCGTCGAGGCAATGCAGAAATTCGGCGAGTTGGTGTCGGAAAAGACCGGCGGCGAAGTAACCGTCACCTATTTCCCCGACGGGCAACTTGGCGGCGAACGCGAACTGGTCGAGATGGTACAGGCGGGCAGTCTGGACATGACCAAGGTTTCGGGCGGCCTCTTGGAGAGTTTCACCCCCGTCTACGGCGTCTTCCCGATGCCCTACCTCTTTGACAACGAAGAGCATTTCTACGCGGCGATGGACAACGCCGACATCATGGGACCGATCTATGAGGCCAGCCGCGATACCGGTTTCGTGGGGCTGACCTACTACAATAGCGGTGCGCGCAGCTTTTACACCGCCAACAAGCCGATCAATGGCGTCGCCGACCTCAAAGGCCTGAAGTTCCGTGTCCTGCAAAGCCCGACCTCGATCAAGATGGTCGAAATGCTGGGAGCGACCCCCGTGGCCATGTCGCAGGCCGAGGTCTACACATCCCTGCAGCAGGGGGTTCTGGATGGGGCAGAGAACAACGAATTCGCCCTAACCATCGCCCGCCATGGCGAGGTCAGCAAGTACATGTCCTATGACATGCACACCCGCATCCCCGACATCATGCTGATCAGCAGCGCCACCTTGGACCGCCTGTCGGACGAACACCGCACCGCCGTGATGGAAGCCGCCAAGGAATCCACCGAGTTCCACAAAGCTGCTTGGGGTGCCTCGATCGACGCGGCCAAAAAGGAATGCGAAGAGCAGTTCGGCATCGAATTCCTCTACCCTGATGTCTCCGAATTCCAGGCAGCCGTGGCCCCGATGTATGATGAACTGAAGGCCGAGCCCGAGAAATACGCCGTGTTCGAAGCCATCCGCGCTGTGGCACCGGCCAAGTAAATGAAGCACCTGCGTGATCTTCTGGATCGGGTGGTTGGGGGGCTGTGCGCAGCCCTCCTTCTGGCGCTGGTCGGGGTGCTGACATGGCAAGTGCTTAGCCGCTACGCCCTGAATGCGCCCTCGACCTATTCCGAGGAAATCCTGCGCTACGGTGTGATTTGGCTGTCCCTTCTTGGGGCGGCCTATGCCACAGGCCAAGGCACTCATATGTGTGTGGACCTGCTGCGGGAATTCAGCAGTGGCTGGCGCAAACGAGCGCTGGAATTTCTGGTCCCGCTGGGTCTGATGGCCTTTGCCAGCGTCACCTTGATCTACGGTGGATACAAGGCAACGGCGATTGCCGCCCGCCAAGTCAGTTCTGTCATGCAAATCCCCATGAGCTGGGTCTATCTGGCGCTGCCCGTCGGCGGCACGCTGATGATCCTCTACTGCCTTTTAAACCTATACGATTTAATCACTGGCACCCGCGATCTGCCCGACGCGGCAGAACGTGCCGTGGCCGCCGGAGACTGACCCATGGCCGGAGAAGCCTCGTTCATCCTGATTGCCGTCTTCGGTGTATTGGCCCTGTTGGGCTTGCCCCTTGCGGTGGCGATTGTCGCCGCCGCCTTTGCCGCCGTAGCTCTGGTGCTACCTTTCGACATGGCCGTCTTTACGGCCGCCCAAAAGATCGTCGCCTCGCTGGACAGCTTTTCCCTGCTGGCTGTACCGTTCTTTATTCTCTCCGGCGTCATGATGAACTCAGGCGGGATTGCCCTACGGCTGGTGAACTTTGCCAAGCTGATTGCGGGCCGAATCCCCGGATCGCTGGCGCAGACAAACATCGCGGGCAACATGTTGTTCGGCAGCATTTCCGGCTCGGCGATTGCGGCGTCCACGTCAATTGGCGGCGTCATGGTGCCCATTCAGGCCAAAGAAGGCTATGATCGCGACTTTGCAGCGGCGGTGAACATTGCCTCTGCGCCCACGGGCATGCTGATCCCACCCACGACCGCTTTTATCATCTACTCGCTCATCTCTGGCGGCACGTCGATTGCAGCCCTGTTCATGGCAGGCGCTGTGGCGGGCACCCTTTGGGGCATCGGCATGATGGCCCTGACAGTCGCGATTGCAAAGCGACGGAACTATCCGCTGGCCCCAAGCCCGTCGATACGCGAGGCGCTGAATGTCACGTGGCAAGCCATTCCTAGCCTCATGCTGATCGTCCTGATCATCGGCGGCATCCTCTTTGGCATCGTCACACCGGTCGAGGCCTCTGGCATCGCGGTCCTTTATACTATGGCGCTGGCCTTTCTGATCCACCGGACCATGCCGATCAGCGCCCTGCCACGCTTTTTGATCGAAACCTCAATGATCACTGGCACAATCATGCTGCTGCTGGCGGCCTCGGCGACCCTATCGTTTGCCATGGCCTTCACTGGCATTCCCGCAGCCGTAACCGCGCTGGTGTTAGGCGTGTCTGAAAACCCCATCATCGTGATGCTGATCATCAACATGATCCTTTTGGTGGTTGGCTGCTTTATGGACATCGGCCCTGCGATCCTGATCTTTACCCCGATCCTGCTGCCCATCGCCCAGAAAGTGGGTGTCGATCCGGTGCATTTCGGCACGATCATGGTGTTCAACCTTGCGATCGGCACCATCACCCCGCCCGTTGGCACCGGCCTGTTCGTTGGCGCCAGTGTCGCCGGTGTTCGGGTCGAACGCGCGATCCGCGCCCTTGGCCCCTTCTACCTACTTCTCTTTGCAGTGCTGATGCTGGTGACCTACGTCCCTGCCATCTCAATGGCGCTGCCGCGGGCCCTTGGCCTGTGACCCACCCCTCAAAGGACCAGCCTATGACCCTGACCGTCACCACCCGCCACGCCATTCACCCCGAGCACGCCAAGGGCATGGACACCGCCGCCCTGCGGGACAACTTCCTGGCCCAGGACATGTTCAAGGACGGCGAAATCCGCCTGATCTACACCCATTACGACCGTTTCGTCATGGGCGGCGCGGTGCCTGCGGGGGGTGATCTGACCCTTGATGTGGTGGCCGAGACCAAGACCGCCACCTTCCTTGAGCGCCGCGAGATGGGCGTTGTGAACATTGGCGAAACCGGCACCATCACTGCGGGTGGCCAGACCCACACGCTGGAGCACGGCGAAGTCCTCTATCTGGGCATGGGCACCGGCGCGGTGACTTTCAGCGGCGCGGGCCGCTACTACATCACCTCGGCCCCTGCCCATCAGGCCTATCCCACCCGCCTGATCACCATGGCCGAGTGCAAAGAGGTCCATATGGGCGCGAGCGAGACCAGCAACAAGCGCACCATCAAGCAGTTCATCCACCCGCTGGTGATGGAAAGCTGCCAGCTGATCTTGGGCTATACCACGCTGCACGACGGCTCGGTCTGGAACACGATCCCCTCGCACATCCATGATCGCCGGATGGAGGCGTATCTCTACTTCGGCATGGCCCCTGAATCCCGCGTGCTGCACCTGATGGGCGAGCCGCAGGAGACCCGTCACCTCTTCATCGGCAACGAAGAGGGCGCGATCTCGCCGCCGTGGTCGATCCACTCGGGCGCGGGCATCGGGGCTTATACCTTCATCTGGGCGATGGCAGGCGATAACGTCGATTACACCGACATGGACTTTATCCAGCCCGAGGATCTGCGATGAGCCGCTTTTCCCTTGCAGGCAAAACCGCCCTTGTGACCGGCGCCAACACAGGCATCGGTCAAGCGATTGCGGTCTCGATGGCGGAAAACGGAGCCCATGTGATCGCCGCAGGCCGCCGCAGCTGCGCCGAGACCGTGGCCGCCATGGGCAGCGGCGAAGAGCTGCTGCTGGATCTGTCCGATCCCATGGCCGCGAAGGATATCTTCGCGGATCGTCAGGTCGACATTCTGGTGAACAACGCAGGCATCATCCGCCGCGCCGACGCGGTAGACTTTACCGAAGAGGACTGGGACGCGGTGATGGACCTGAACGCCAAGGCGCTGTTCTTCACTTGTCAGGCCTTTGCCAAGGCGGTCTTTGCCCGCGAAGGCACAGGCAAAATCGTCAACATCGCCTCGCTTTTGTCGTTCCAAGGGGGCATCCGCGTGCCGTCCTACACCGCGTCCAAGCACAGCGTTGCGGGTCTGACCAAGCTGCTGGCGAATGAATGGGCGGCAAAAGGCATCAACGTGAACGCCATCGCACCGGGGTATATCGCCACCAACAACACCGAGGCCCTGCGCGCTGACCCCGCCCGCAATCAGGCGATTTTGGAGCGTATCCCCGCAGGCCGCTGGGGCGATCCCCGCGACATCGCAGACACCGCCACCTATCTGGCTGCACCCGCCTCAAACTACGTCCACGGTGCGATCCTGAACGTCGATGGCGGATGGCTGTCAAGGTAAACGAAAAGCGCCGCCCGATTAGGGGCGGCGCATCTTAATCCGGCTTAAACCGTTTCTTCGGTTTGGACATAGCCGCCGTTGTAGCTCTCGCTCTTGCGGCGGACTTTTGAGTGTTCGACCACCCGATCACGGGCCGCGCCGCGGAACTCCTCAATCGAGGCAAAGCCCTTGCGGTCCAGATAGTCCGACAGATCGCTGGTCAGCTCTTGGATCAGTTGCACGCCGACCCCGCCGCTGCCCTTCTCTTCCATCGCCGCCGTGCAGACCTGCAAATTGCCCGCCCCGTGGACGATAAAGTTGAACGCCTCGCGGAAGCCCTTGATCCCGCCGATGCCCGAAATCGCCTTGTCCGGATAGGCGCGGGAAATGTCGTTCACCCGCTGCAATGCCTGATGCAGAATGGCCAATCCGCCCAAACCGCCAGAGGTCACAAGGCCATCGACCTCAACCTCGAACTTCATGGTTTCGGGGTCCATCAGGGGCAAAGAGGGGAAGGTGTTGCACAAGGATATTGAGGCCGCGCCTGCCTCATAGGCCGCGCCTGCGGCATCCACCAACGTCGAGGTCGCGGGCGTCAGTTTCACCCAGATCGGCACATCCACCGCACTGGTGACGGCCTTCAAAACCGCGCGGATGATATCTTCGTCGTTGGCGATATGGGCGCCCATATCCTTGCGGTCCATGTGGGGGCAGGACATGTTCAGCTCTAGCGCATCGCAGCCCGCGTTCACGCAAGCGCGGGCCAGTTTGCGCCAGTTCTCCATCTCTGCCTCGCCGCCAGCCCCCGCCATGATCGAGCCGATCAGCATCCGGTCGGGATAGGTGGTCTTGATCTCTTCCAGATCAGGCAGCCACTGTTCCAGCGGCTGGTCCGAGATCAGTTCCCAGTTCCAAGAGGAATGGGACACCGTGTCGGGGCGTTTGTAGCGCGACACATAGGGTTTCTCTTCGCTGGCCCGCTGGTAGATCGTCTTTGGACCGGCCACGTTTTCCACCGGATGCAAGCCGATGGTTTTCGTGACAACCCCGCCCCATCCGGCCTCAAATGCCTTCAGGATCTTGCGCTTGCTCTCGGTGGGAGGTGCCGAGGCAAGGATGAACGGGTTAACGAAGGTAAGGCCGGTAAACTGCGTGATCAGCTTGTCTGACATAATAATTCCCCTTGGACCGACCTTCAGGATCGACAGTTTTTGACCATCCAGTCAATAAATATCGGATGGCTTTTGCGGTCCGATGATAAAAATGCATAAAATACGCTGATTTTATGGGCTAGCCGCAGGGTTCAAGACAAGCGCTTCATAAGAAAAGGCCGCGGCAGAACGGATCTGCCACGGCCATTGTTCGCAAGAGCGAGCCGATTACTTCGGCAGCAGCACTTTATCGATGACGTGGATCACACCGTTCGACTGTTTGACATCGGCGGTGGTGACTTCGGCGGCATTGCCGCTTTCATCAAAGATGAACACGCTCCCCGACGGCGTGACTTGCGCAGACAGCGCATCGCCCGACACGGCATTGAAATGGTAGAACCCATCGGACGAGCTCTTGGCGGCGGCGACGATGTCAGCGGCGCTCCAATTGCCTGCAACCACATGGGCGGTCAGGATTTTGGTCAGCATATCCTTGTTTTCAGGCTTCAGCAGCGTGTCCACGGTGCCAGCGGGCAAAGCGTCAAAGGCGCTGTTCACCGGTGCAAAGACGGTAAAGGGGCCTTCGCTTTGCAGGGTATCCACAAGGCCAGCGGCCTGTACTGCGGCAACCAGCGTGGTGTGATCGGCCGAGTTCACGGCATTCTCGACGATGTTCTTGTCCATGAACATGGGCGCACCACCCACCATCGGATTGCCGGTTTCCGAATGCGAAGCGGCATAGGCACCAGTGGCACAGGTCAGAGCCAGAGCGGCAGCAACAATCAAAGTCTTCATCTGAGTTTTCCTCCAGGGTTTGTACTTTGAATACGCAGGGTTCAGAGAAAAGGATGACGGATCGAGATCACATTAATTGTAAGTTTCGTGACTGGACTGTTTGCTGTTGAAAGCTAAGGCAGCGGCGCTCAGGAAACCGGACCGGCCCCCTTCATCGCCTCAAAGATCGTCTCCAGATGCTGGCGCATGGCCGTTGCGGCCTCATCCCCTTGCCCCTGCGCGATACAAGCGACGACCTTTGCATGCTGCTCACAGTGAAACGTCGTGAAGGTCGACACCCCAAGCCGGCGGTAGGTCTGTTCCCATTCCCGCTGCCAAGCGGCGTGGCGGCGCACGCCAGTCAGGTAGTCCAGCAGGCCCAATAGGATCGGGTTGCCGGTCACCTCGGCAAGACCGCGATGGAATGCGGCATCCAGTTGTTCACATTCAGATCGGGTAGTGGCGGCGCGTCCGCGGGCGATCAGATGGTTCAGCCAAGCGATCTGCGCGGGCGAGGCCAAAACTGCAGCGTCTGCGGCGACGGATGGTTCAATTGTCATCCGCGCCTGCATCAACTGGAGCGGCGTCGCCCCTTGCACAAGGATCGCATCGCGAACCGGATGACCCGATGGGCGCGCGCCCAGAAAGGTGCCTTGGCCCACATGCCGCCAAAGCTCGCCCCGCATTTCCATCTCGGCCAAGGCGCGGCGCAGGGTTTCGCGACTGCACCCAAGAATACGCGACAGTTCCCGTTCCGGCGGCAGCTTGTCCCCGACGCGCAGACCGGCCTTGGTGATATGGCGCTCCAGCGCCTCGGTGATCTGTTGTCTGCGTGTCATCGGCTCTCCCCCACCAGACCAATTTGCAGACCAATCCAGCGGCATGCAACAGACTGCGCCGTCACGAGGAGGACAAACATGCTGACATATGTCGTACTGGCCGTCGCAGGACTGGGGGCCGGCGTGCTGAATGCCATCGCAGGAGGCGGCACGTTCCTGTCGTTCCCCGCCCTTGTCTGGGCAGGCGTGCCCCCGATCATGGCCAACGCGACGGCAACATTTGCCGCCCTACCCGGCTATGCCAGCAGCGCGTGGGCCTACCGCAAAGAGATCGCGGGCGGCGGCAAACCTTCGCTGCGCCAACTGATGGCGATGGCTGTGTTGGGCGGCCTGATCGGCGCGGGCCTGCTGCTGGTCACCCCCGAAGAGCTGTTCTCCGGCGTTGTCCCGTGGCTTTTGCTGCTGGCGACCATTGCCTTTGCAGTAGGGCCGTCGTTCCTGCGGTATCTGACCAAGACGGGGCGTCAGACCTCGGTTCCTGTGGCCTTGGTGATCGTTCTCAGCGTGGCGATCTACGGCGGCTATTTCAACGGCGGGCTTGGTATCCTGCTGCTGGCGGCCTTTGGCCTGATCGGCATGACGAACCTGCACCACATGAACGGGCTGAAGAACCTGATGTCCTTTGTGCTGTCGGTGGTGTCGGTGGCAACATACTCCGCCGCTGGCCTGATCGACTGGGGCTCGCTTGTCGTGGTCGGGGTGTCCTGCGCGATCGGCGGATATCTGGGCGCGAACTTTGCGCGCAAGATCAAGAACACCGCGTTGCTGCGCGTTTTCATCATCACGGTGGGCTTTGTTATGGCCGCGCTGTTCTTCATGAAATAGGTCATGCGCCGCCCGATTGGGGCGGCGCCTACCCCCTTAGCCCCAAGGGGTCACAAGGTATTTCTCGCCCGTTTTCATGGCGCGATAGTCCAGCACCGCATCGCGGGTCAGCATCTGTTCCAGCGTGACGCGGGTCTTGTAGTGGCTGGCAAAAGTGGTGGTCAGATTATCCCGCACCCGCTGGCGCATCCGCATCACGGTGTCCCGCCCGATAGCTTGCAGGAAGGGGAACATCAACCAGCCCGAAAGGCTCCACCCGAACCCATAGCTGCGGGTCAGGGTCGTGGGGCTGTTATCAAGGCGGCCGTAGATATACATCCGCTTCATCTGGTTCGAGCCATAGCGCGAATATTCGGTCATCTGCTCATAGGCGACGCGCTCCATCGCTTTGAAGGCCGTGTCCACCAGCGTGCCGCCCCCGATGGGGTCAAAGCCGCAAAACGCACCTGTTTCGCGGATCGCATCGGTCAGTTGCTCAAAGAAATCACTGTCCGAGGCATTCACCACATGCTTTGCCCCCTGCCCTTTCAGCAGGTCCACATGCTCGGCCTTGCGGACAATGTTCACCAGTTCAATCCCGTCCTCAAGGCAGATGCGCGTCAACATCTGCCCTAGGTTCGAGGCCCCCACTGTGTGCAAGATCGCCTTGGCCCCGTCCGCCTTGGCGGTCTCCACAAACCCCAAAGCAGTCATCGGGTTGATAAAGGCGCTGGCCCCCTCTTCTGCGGTGTGATCGCCCAAGGGCAGGCACAGATTGGCATCCGCCAAACAATACTCGCTGTAGGCACTGCCCGGCACGCAAGACACCCGCTGCCCCACCAGCGCCTGCGCAGCGGAGCTGTCGCCAGCGGCGATCACCGTGCCTGCGCCTTCGTTGCCTGCGGGCAGCTTCAACCCATGCCGCGCTTTTGAAGCGGCGTTCACCGGCGCAGGCAGCTTGGCCACGAATTTGCCAGCCGAGTATTCGGCGTTCTCCACATCCGCGCCACCGACCAGAATGGCCAAATCCGAGGGGTTGATCGGCGCGGCCTCCATCCGGACCAGCACCTGAGCGCCGGTGGGATCAGGCAGCGTCACATCCTCAAGCGCGACGGTCAGCGTGCCGTCCGCCTCCAGCGTGGTGAACAACTGTTTGCCGGTGGTGGCCATGGGCGCGGTCCTTTCAAGGTGAGTGTTTGCGCGAACGGTAGCTTAGGGTGGACGGGCCGCCTACCCCAACGTTGGGTCATGGAATGTCGCGCATTCCAAAGATCACGTCAGACGAGATCTCTGCCGACCATCACGTCAGCGCCTGCTGTCGTTGTTTCAAATGCCATGAATACATTGGAACCTAAACGATCCATATTCAAACCGTTACAAACACTATCACATTGCTGCATTGCGAGCGCATTTGCGGTCTCTTATTCTGGGAATATGGTTATCGGGCGCCCGAATAAGCGGGCGACATGGAGGCTGCAACCTCCACCCCGCCCTGACCGTAACGTGTCGTATGGAGACAACGTCATGGCTATGGCCTCCCTAAACGCATGCGCGAGCGTTCGCAATATCGCGCCCCCTCTTGGACATCCGGGATCACCTCCGTCGCCTGATACCATCAGGCGGCATTTGCAGTCTTAATCAGACCCGCTCTGCGCCTTCAGCACAGGCCACTGCCCTCCGGCAGCGATCCGTCCTGCTGCGTCCAGCGATCTGACTTTCCCAAGCTATTTGGCCGTTCCGGCCTTGATCTCACTAACCTCAGATTCCGAGGAGGATACCCTATGCCCAAAGGCAACACACCCGCACCCGACTACGTCATCCTGCCCGAGAGCGGCCTGCGCCTCTACCTGCCCCGCGGCAGCAACCATGTTCCCGCAGAAGTTTGGGTGCCCTACCCCGGCCCAATCCCGAAGGACTGGCACGCCATCGCCGAGGCAAAAGGCTTCGCCATTCACAGCCGCATTCGTGACAAGTTCCATCTGTGCCTCCAGTGCCAGACCTGCGGCGCCCTCACTGCCCAGAAAGTCTTCACACTGCGCACCGCGCAGCCTGCCTGCGTTGCCTGCCAATGTCAGGCCCGCGAAGACCTTGCGCAGGCGGCAGGTCTGTCCTTCCTGCACCGCGATCCTTCGAACCGCCACTATGGGATTTTTCGCGCCCCTTGCGGGCACAAGATATCCCGACAGTTCGCGTTTCTAGAGCGTATCACCGCCGGCGAAGTCGCCCATCGCTGCGAATACTGCCTCGAGGATCGGGACCGCGCTGAGGCCCAAAGCATCGGCTGGAACCTGCTTTGCAGAGACCCTGATGACGCCAATTATCGGATCTACCAGCACAGCTGCGGCCATGTTCAGCGCGTCGCCCGCACGAATATGCATTGGGGTCAGGTGGACTGCGCGGGCTGCGGGCAAAGCTGGACCTCGCGCCCGTCGAACATCTACCTGTTGCAACTGACGTGGCCCGATCAGGATCAGCCGTGGATCAAGCTCGGCTTCAGCAACCATCCCGAAAAGCGGTTCCGCCATCAGTTGGGCTTGGCCGAGGATGTCGACGTGGACTTGCTTCGGAACGTACCGTTTGAAACCGGACATGAAGCCTGCTGCGTGGAGAAGAAGCTCCACGCGACCTTGCGCGAAGCCCATCCCGATCAGGTGGTTCCCCGACCAGAGCTGGAAGACCGCATCAATGTGGTCTCCGAAGTCTATCGACCAGATCGGCTGCAAACCATCCTCACCCTCTTTGATCGCGTCGTGACCAAAGAGGCCAGTTAAGTCTGCCTCCCAAGGGCCGCGTGTGATCAACGCGGCCCTTTTCTTTGAAGCATTCCACGGCTTCACCTGCGTTGCCTCTTGGCAAAGTTTGTCATAACCTTGCTGGAAAAGGAGATCGTCATGGGCACTATGAATATCTCGCTACCTGATCAGATGAAGTCTTGGGTCGAAGATCAATCGAAGTCAGGCCGCTACGCCAATTCTAGCGATTATGTAAGGGACCTGATCCGCCGTGATCGGGCTCGTGTCGAAGCGGTTGCCGAGATTCAGGCGGCTGTCGATGCGGGCCTTTCCAGCGGGGCCGCCACTCCGCTGGACCGGGACGCGTTCAAGCGCCGGATGCGCGACCCGAATGGCGGAGTATAAAGCATGGGGTCTGCGGCCCGCAGCCGAGGCTGACCTCAGCGAAATCTGGCGGCACAGTGCTGTGACATGGGGGCCTCAGCAAGCGGATAGCTATGTAGATGCGTTGTTTGCGACTTTCGATCTGTTGGCTGACTTTCCCCAAATGACACCGGTGAGATCCGAGTTCACCCCGCCCGTGCGCATCCATCCCAGCGGGACCCATCTGGTAATTTATCAGATGACCGATCAGGGCATCGACATCATTCGCCTACTACACGCCCACCAAAATCTATTTGCCTATTTACAGGAAAGCTGAGGCCGCGCGCTGATCAACGCGGTCCTTTTGATTCTGGCATGCTGTGACTCACTGTCCTGAGTTTGGCGAAACGTTGCGATTTGACCGCGATCGCACCGCCTTCTGCGACGCGCAAACACAAATTTTTCCGAAGTACACCCCACCCGATCTACTGCCCACATCCACACCAAACGGCATCTCGGGCGGTGCGGGAGATGTCTTTTATCAAGAAGGCCGTCAGGGCCGCCGCGATAAAAGCAGGGGTGACGGTTTACCGTCGCCATACCCTGCTTGGCAGCGATTTACGGGTCGATGCGCATGTCGATCTGCCGAATACCCTGAGTATACCTCTCCGTTGACCATATTCGAACCCTGTGGCGCCCGAAAATTAACTGCTCCAGTAAACATCAGATTTTTATAAGTTTTTCTGAGGTTTTTCGCTAATCGATTCTACACTCATGGAAAGTTGAATGCGAGTTCACCATGAGTAAAGACACAGATATCACCAGCGCCAGAGAGGCGTTAGAGCATCTAAAGACACAGCCCCCCAAACGCGGCAGTCCGCTGATGGACCTGGTGCGTGAGCTTGCCGAAGACATCCGTGCAGCGATGTTGGAGGGGCATACTCTGACAGACATCGTGGCTGCGCTGAACGCAAACCGCGACGCAGATCAGCAGATCAACCCGCAGACCTTCAGGAACTATCTCCAGAAGGCTCGGGCTGAACAGGGTCTCGCGCCAGTGCAGCCCAAACGCGCGCAGCCGACGCAGACAAGGCCCGTCAAAACCAACAGCAAATTTGTGCAACCCGAGCCAACTGCTCGGCCGCACACCCGCCCTGACGCGCACGTGGCGCGCCAGATTCCTACTCAAAAGACGAACGGTCGAAACATGAAAGGTGACCTATGAAGAGTGTAATTTTTATCCATGGCGACAAAGGGGGCGTGGGCAAGACGCAATGCGCCACGCGGACTGCGGCAGCTTTTGAAGCTGCGGGGCGACCGCTCACGCTAATCGACGGCGACGTCAAAAACCCAGGCCTTCACATGCTGTTTGAAGACCGAACCACATGTGTGGACCTACGGACTGCGGTGGGCATGGAAGAGATGCTCGAAACCATCGTCAGCAGCCCAGATGACGTGCTGATAGACCTGCCCGCCGGAGGGTCGGACGCAACCGCAAAGATGACCTCTGACGGGTCTGCCGAGGGCATGATCGATCTTGCATTCTTGCTAGATCAGATCGACGCCCGCGCGGTGATGCTCTTCGTGATCGACCAAAGCCGCGAAGTTCTTGCGGCGCTTCGCGACGAACTGGCGGTCTTCGCAGGCCACCAACCCGACTGGGTTGTGGTGCGGAACCATTTCCAAGACCGGCCCTTTACCCTCTTTGAAGAGAGCATGACCAGACAAACCCTGTCGGAAATTGGCGGACAGATCGCCGACATGACGCGCCTTGACCCTGCGGTAGTCGCCTTCATGGCCAATACCGGATGCAACCTGAACACCATTCACGACCACGCGGACGCCAGTCTGATCCCCAAGATGCGCGCTGCCTCTGCCTTGCGCAC
>NZ_PVTQ01000020.1 GCF_003003355.1 Donghicola tyrosinivorans | reverse complement strand
AGATCATAGGTCCGGCTGGCCTCCGCCACCGTGGTTTTGCCCTGAATGATCTCGATCACCAGGGCGGTCTTTCGCTTGGCTGTCCAGCGTTTGACAGTCTCGTCCATACTCTTACTCATGGCTACTTTCTTCCTTTATAGCATGAGCAGGAAATCAGTGGGTCATTACATCTCCTCGATTGAGATGATGACAGGAATGTCCTCAAGGGACAGCAAGCACCTTGGGAAAATTCGTCTGCTGCAATTCGCACTTGCTATTATTCTAGCCATTGCAACGAATGCCACCCTTTCCGTAGCGGCGCCTTTTGTTGCACTTGGCGCGATGGCGTGTGCGAACTATGCAAAGAAGTGCTTTGAAGATATACAAAACCGAAAGTTCATTGGCCTCGCCCAATTTCTATCGGCCATCCCGCTGGTATTTTACATTGCCTACTACTTCGCAATGTCGCAAAGTTACTACTCAGGCGTCACACTAACTGATGCAATTTGGCCGATCATAATCTATGCTATAATGTGGGGATGCGGCTTGGCACTACCCCCTCGTAGACATGGGATCATGGTGACACCTGTCAGCAATTCAGGCGCTGTAATTTATTTTGATAACGAAGTCCGCTGCCAAGAAGCCTTTAACGAAGTTTTTGATGTGTTTTCAGGCTCCGACGACGGAAAGCTACTTATCAACAGCGTGACAAACATCTCGTATGACTATTCCCGTGGGAAATCAGTTACTAATATCCAGAACAATTTCACTATTACGAACAACAACAGCACCGATCCCGAACTGGTCAATGCGATCAACCAAACTTTGGCGACCTATCTGGCAGACGCTGCACGTCAGGCGCGCACTTCCAATCCCGAAGTCGAAAAACTGTTGGCCGAAGTACGAGATGAACTGCAGTCGAAAGTCGAGAATCCGAAGTCGACCGGTCTCGCAACCAAGTTGAAGAACCTGGTTGGACATATGAACCTTCTCGGTGACGGCTATGAAGGGCTCAAAAAGCTCGCCAAGCTGATCGAAGAGACTGGCGAAATGGTAACCAACTATACTGGTGCGAATGCATCCGACATCATTGAACAGCTCGTGAAGCTGGCGGCTTAACTAAACTTCAGCGGGCGGCCAATCAGGCCGCCCTTCAACACTAGGAAACATCGGTTATTTTTGCCGCGCTTGCATGATGGTCATGGCGCCGAACGTGATGGCGATCACAGCCAGAAAACCATGGCTGGTCATGATTGTACCGTACCCCATCCCGCCGTAAACCACCGGCTGCGACAGCAGATCCCCGAACGAGGCGCCAAGCGGCCGCGTCAGGATATAGATCAGCCAGAAGGAAAGGATGCCATCAAGGCCAAGGGCGAACTGCTCGGCCACAAGATCGCCAACCGCAGTGCCCAAAGCAAAGGTCAGCAGGGTGGCCAGCCAGTAAAAGGCCTCTCGCAGGGCGGTGTCCACGTCATGGATCGATAGAGTCCCCTCGATCCGGCACCAGACCGCGAAGGTTGCGGCCAGAAGGGCGCTGAAGGTAACCGTACAGGTCACTAGGCTGACCCCGAGGTTGTCCACAAGGTAATCGGTCAGCAGTGTACCGACCACCGAAATCAGCGCCACGTTCAGCCAGTACACCCACGGCACATAGCGGCGATGAGATAATTGCAGCGCCAACGTGCCAATCAGGATCACCGTCATCATCAGCGAGGCCGCAGACAAGCCAAGCCCGAGGTTGACGTTCAGATAATCGGCTGCGGTTTCGCCCATGGTTACGGCCATCAGCTTGATCAACCAGAAGGCCGCTGTGACCTCGGGCAGCTTGTTCAGCGGGTTGGTCTGACGACCGAAGTTCATGTCAATCCGTGCATCAATCGTGTTCATTTGGTCACCTGTGCAGATCCGGGGGTCAGAAGGGCCAGCGCCTGAGCCGAGAAATCGTCAGCGCGGCGGTCGTCATCGGCATTGCAACGCTCGGTGGACTTGGCTTGCAGATCAGCGATCTTTTGCTGCGCATTGGCAGGCGCGCGGTTGGCCGCAAGGCCGTCGCGCAGATCGCTTAGCATCAACTCGCAGGGCAGCGGGTGCCCGGCCGCATCCGTAATCGCTATGCCATTCAAGGTCTGGACAACGGCGCTGGCCGTGATGTCAGCCGTAGGGTTACTGAGGGTAGCTGCCAGCGCACTCAGTGCTGCCTCGACCTTCGCTGGATCAGGGGTATGGGCGCGCAAAGCGGAAAAGGCCGCATCAGCACTGGCATCCACCATGCCCCATGCCGCCGGAGCCTTTGCCTGTAGCGCGGCCGCAGCAGTGTCCCAACTGGTTTCCAGATCAGTGATCCGCTTTTCTGCCGCAACAAGATCGCCCGTTCGGGCGATCGTCTGGGTATCGGTGACAATGGCTTCGAACGCCGAGACATCCCCCAAGCTGGGGGACAGGGCGCTTGCCTGCTGATCGGTGGCCTGCGTGCCGATAATATAATGTTCGACGCCGGAAAAGACGGCCACCGGCACGGCAACAAGCGCGGCGGCGAGAAGAATTTGTTTCACGAGGAATGCCTCATTGGAGGTTGCGATAGTCCGCTTTTGATCCCCTCTCCGCACCGCTATCTTATGAAAAGGTTGTGAAAGCGTAATGTGACCTCGATCCGCATTACGGATATTCAATCTATGGGTCAGGCAACGCCACACACCGAGGCCCACCTGTTCACCACAAGGTCACGGCACTCTGTCGGGCCCCAAACAGGAGAAGACCTAATGAAACGCATCACCTCCGCCGCGCTGATCCCGCTGGTTCTGGCCGCAAGCATCAGCAGCACTGCGATGGCCGGCACCGAAAAAGCCGGAATGTCCGACGCACAGGAAGCCACGCGTGCACTGTCCAGCGGTATGACTTTGACCGAGGCCGTCAATCTCGCCCAAACCACAAGTGGCGGCACGGCCCTTGCGGCTGAATGGGACGCCGAGGATCAGGCAAGCGGCGGCTATATGGTCGAAATCGCGGATGCGTCGAACGCTATGCAGATGTGGTTTGTGAATCCCGCTGATGGCTCGGCCCAACAGGTGATCAAGGCGCGGGACAGGCATGATAAGGATGGCCACGATGGGGACCGGCATGACGAAGACTGACACCAAACCTTTGATCGGTTAGACCGCTTTCGGGCGGCAGGTCTGCCCTGCCGCCCTGACTTCGTGGAGAGAACATGCATATCCTTGTGATCGAAGACGATCCCACCACCGGCGACTACATCGCATCCGGTCTTCAATCCGAAGGCCATGTGGTCGACCTGATCAGCAATGGCCGCGATGGCCTGATACAAGCGATGAGCGGCACCTATGATGTCATGGTGCTGGACCGGATGGTGCCCGATGTGGATGGCATGTCGATCTTGCGGACCCTGCGTGCTTCGAAAAATCCGGTGCCGGTGCTGCTCTTGACCGCCCTTGGCGGGGTCGAGGACCGGATCGACGGCCTGAATGCGGGCGCGGATGACTACCTGACCAAGCCCTTTGCCTTCGGCGAGCTGTCCGCGCGTCTGACCGCCCTGTCACGTAGGCCGCCACCCGCGGATGAACCCACAGTGCTGCGCGTCAAGGATCTGGAAATGAACCTGCTGACCCGCAGGGTGACCAGGGCAGGCCAGTTGATTGACTTGCAACCCCGCGAATTTGCTCTGCTGGAACACCTCTTGCGGCGCAAGGGGCGGGTGCAGACCCGCACCATGCTGCTGGAAGGGGTCTGGGACATCCATTTCGACCCGCAGACCAATGTGGTCGAATCCCATATGAGCCGCCTGCGCACCAAGGTGGACAAGCCCTTTGACGTCACCCTGATCGAGACCGTCCGCGGATCAGGCTACCGGATCGTCGAATGAAACGCCTGCGTTCGACCCCGCTGCGACTGTCGGTAATCCTGATCGCCGTCTTTACCCTGTTCATGACAGCGGGTCTGGGGATCGCTTATGTGGTCATGCGCGATGCTCTGGGGGCCGATGTCGCGCTGCGGGCCGAACAGGTGATGCAGGATTTGCGGGCCATTCCTGAACCTGCAGAGCGTCTGGAACGCGCAACCGAGATCGTCGTCGCCTCGGAACTGCGCAGCCTATTGCTGCGACTGGAGCTGAACGGAGAGACCGTTGCCAGTGTCCGCCCCTTGCCCGAAGGCCTGATCGACGCCGAAGACACAGGTCTGCCTGAACCGCTGGCCGACAGCTATCTGGTACGCCATACCGATCTTGCGCCGGGGCAGTTGATGGTCGCGGTGGGGCGGGACAGCATCGCGGAACTGAACGAAACTTTCGTGGCCATTCTGGGCTTTGCCTTGCTGCCTGCGTTGCTTCTGACCTCGGCCATCGGGATCGTCGTCGTGCGGCGGACCAGCACGCGGGTCGAGGCGATCCGGCGTACCTTGCACGCGCTGGCAGGCGGGGAACTTGAGGCCCGCGTTGGTGCGCCCCATCCTGACACCGACCTTGGCGACATCTCCCGCGACCTTGACCGCATGGCCGAGGCCCAAGAGGCGGCCACAGGCGCATTGCGGCAGATCGGGGCCGATATTGCCCATGATCTGAAAACCCCCATCCAGCGCGTTGCCGTCCGGTTGGAGCGACTGGGAGAGACAGAACTGACCGACGATGCGCGCGGCCTTCTGGACCAGACCCGAGACGAGACTTCGCAGATCATCGCCACCTTTGAGTCCCTGCTTCAGATCGCCCAGTTAGAGGGCGGCCAAGGCCGCGACGGCTTCTCGGCCATTGATCTGGCCGCCTTGGTGCGGGACATGGCCGAGATTTATGAGGCCGCCGCAGAGGATGCAGGCGTCCGGCTGACCTGCACGATCATTGAACCGCTGCCCGTGATCGGGGATCGTCACCTGCTATCGCGCCTGATCGCCAACCTTGTGGAAAATGCCCTGCGCCACGCGCCCGGAACCGATATCCATCTGTCGCTGGCTGCGCGGACCCTCTCGGTGCGCGATGGCGGCGCGGGCATCCCGCCCGAACAGCGCGCGAAGGTGCTGCGACGCCTTGTCCGGCTAGAGGCCAGCCGCTCAACCCTCGGCTCGGGCCTGGGGCTGGCATTGGCCAAGGCCGTCGCGGATGTGCATGGGGCAAAACTGGACTTGGATGATGCAGCGCCGGGTCTTGTGGTGACGGTGGTGTTTCCCGCCTAACAGGCAATCTGCGCGCGTGCCCTGCCCCGCAAATCAGACCGGTGCATCCCGCTTAACACCACTCAGCGCCATGCGTTCCGGCAAAAGCAAAGCGGCCCGACGGGATGATCCGTCGGGCCTTTGCTTCTGGGAAAAGTGCAAATTGAACTGCGTTCAGTCGGCAACCTCTGCACCGCCCGGATCTTTTTCCACCGTGGCGCTGACCGGTGCCATACCTGCCACTTGCAACTCAGCCGTCACATGTTTTCCCGCAACCGACGTCAAATAGATCGAGTTCGGGTTGGCCCGCAAATGCCCCGCCTTCGTGCCGTCATCCACGTGAATCCGCGCCTCTGCACCGGCGGGGATCGAGACGGCAGGATGGACCACATAAGCCTCGGTCGCGCCGCTATCGGCATCGGTAAAGGTGTAGAACAGCGTGAAGCCGGTCAGTTCTGTGCTGCCGTCGTTGATCACCTGAACCTCAAGATGGTCAGGGGCGTCTTTATGTGCGACCGGATCAACGTTGTTTTCCACCAGCAACTCACCAATCCGGAAAGTGGCTACCGCGCCACCGGCCACAATCGGGCTGGCAGCCAGAACAGGATCATTGTCGGCAAGATCATCCATCCCGTCGCCATCCGTGTCGGCGTTCATCGGGTCGGTGTGCAGCAACGGCTCGGCAAGGTCGGGAATGCCGTCGTTATCCGTATCCGCATTCGCGGCCAGCGCCGGTGTCAGTGCGCCAATCAGCAACAGCGCCGCAAGTGAGGGGGTGAACGTCTTCATGGTTAGGTCTCCTTGGTCAGACGGTCGGGATTGATCGGGCGCAGCAGGACAACGCCGCCAATGCCCAGAGTGAAGAAAAGAAGAAACAACAGGTCGCCACGCTTTTCGGTCAGGATCGGCCCCAGCGGCTTGCCCGTGTAGCTGTCCTTGATGCCAAGCACCGCAAAGGTCAGACGCTCGTAGTGCTTGGTGACCGAGGCCTGCTCGATCCCACCGCGAATGGTCTCATAGAGGGCGAAACCGGCTTTGATGCGGTCCTGTTCGGCTTTGGGCACAGACAGTTGCGCATAGATGCCCCCCGCAACCTGATTGTCCGGATCCATCGTGTCGCCGATCTGGGGCGCAACCAGCACCACCATAAGCCACAGGGCAAAGGCCGTAATCAGACCCGCCGCCGGAGACCGCGCCCAAAGCGACAGCCCGAAACCCATCGCATAGATGCCGGCAAGATAAAGAACGCCTGCCCCCCACGCGATGACCAGACGCAGGGCATCGCCAGCGGACAACGCAACGCCGGACACCCAAGGCAACAGCATTCCCGTCACTGTGAAAACCACGGCCAGCAATACGGCGGCAAGGCCAGCGCCGCCTGCCAGTTTCGCGGCCAGATACTGCCAATGGTGCAGCGGACGGGTCAGGATTAGCGCCAGAGCCTGACTGCCCCGTTCCGCGGCCGCCGCCCGATAGCCTGCCACCAGCGCAATCACGGCGCCCATGATCTCGATCTGCTCGACCGTGCCGCGCAAGAGCTTGAGCGGATACAGTTCTGGCGCAGCGATAACAGACACATCCTTACCCAGCTTGAGAAGCAATGCCTTGGCTTGGGCATAGGTCGCCGCGTCCCCATTCAAAGCGATAGCCCCTGTCACGAACGAGACCAGCGCCGCCAGCGTTAGCGCCGCGATGGCCACCAGGACGAACCCGTCCCGCAGGGCCTCACGCGCGTCACGCAGACCAATGGTGGCCATTCGCGCCATAGGAGAAAGGGTGTCAGGCATCGCGGCCTCCGTTGAGATCAAGTGTCTTGTTTGCGTGAAAGGCAAAAGCCGCGCTGCCCACAAAGGCCAGCCACAGCCCCAGCAGCGGCAAGGGCGCGCGGGGGGCCAGACCCTCGGGCAGATAGCCCATCGTGCGGGCGTCAAGCCAACCGAAGGCCTCTGAGAGCGAGACAGGACCAAGCAGCCTCGAAGACCAGTGGAAAAACGGCGTATCGGGCACAAGAGCCAGCGCTGAAACCGGATTGATCGCCGCCGTCGGGTTCACGTTGCCGGTCAGAGCCGGCAGCACAAAGGTAATTGCCAGCCAAACCACGGTAGCGGCCAGCAGCCCCGCCGCAGTGCCCTGCAACCGCGCTGCAAACCCCAGCGCCAGCAGACCAAAGGCGCTCATATAGGTCCAGCCAAGCAACAGCGCCCACGCCAACGCACCCCAGTCCGCCGCCCGCATCTGCAAGGGCAGGCTAAGCAGTGCCAGTATCGCCACGGCTCCTGCCACGGTTGTCAGGAATGACGTCGCGATCAGCAGCGCCAACATGCGTGCCACCGCAACACGTCCGCGCGGGACAGGACGCGAACCGATCAGTGGCAGTACCCCTGCGCGGCGCTCGGTCTCGACCAGCTCTTGCCCGATCACAATCGCGGTAAAAGCCCCAAGAAACGAGATATAGACCGGCAGGTTCCGCAAGCTGGCAAGAGGCGGTGTCTGATGCATGGGGTTCGGCGGGACCACAGCGCCCTGCGCCGTCAGCCAGTCCACCGCTTGTCCATAGATCGCATTCACCGCGTTGGTCGCGGACCATCCCAGAAAGGCCGAGACGGCCACCAGCGCGGCAAAGATCGCCACAAGCAGTAGCACGCCGCGATCCCGCACAATCCCCGACAACGCCTGCCGGACGATCAGCATTACGGTCATACGGCATCCTCCTGCCGGACCACGCTGACATACAGTTCTTCAAGACGGCGCTCATCGTAGCCCGCGATGGCGGAAACCTTGTCATGGAACACCAGCCGTCCGTGGGCCAACACCCCGATCGAGGAGCAACTGCTGGCAACCTCCGACAGCAGGTGGGTGTTCATGAAAATTGTCATGCCCTCTGCCCGCAACTGATCGATCATCTGTCGCAAGTGCCGGACACCCACAGGATCAAGCCCAGAGGTCGGCTCGTCCAGAAACAGAACTTGCGGGTCATGCAAGATCGCCTGCGCAAGACCTACCCGCTGGCGCATGCCTTTGGAAAAGCTGCCGACCCGGCGGTTCGACAAATCTGCGATACCCAGACGCTCAAGCACCTCATCCACGCGGCGACGGGCATCCTGAACCCCTGAAAGGCGCGCAAAGAAGGTCAGGTTCTCGCGGGTGGAAAAGCGATCATAAAGCCGAACATTTTCAGGTAGATACCCGATATTAGCCCGCACCTGCATCGCTTGGGTGGTGATATCGTAGCCCGCCACCCGCGCCGCGCCATGGGTCGGCGCCAACAAGGTGGTCAAGAGCCGGATCGTGGTGGTCTTGCCCGCGCCGTTGTGGCCAAGAAACCCGAAGACCTCGGCTTTTGGCACATCTAGGGTCAAAGGGTGCAAAGCTACATGGCGCCCATAGCGCAGGCTCAGACCGCGCAGGGCAATAGCGGGGATGTCATGCGATGCATCGATCATCGGGGGCTCCTGTCATTCAACTTGCGTTTTCATGACAGAGGCGTTTGCGCGATTACCTTATCCGAACATTACGGTTCGGTAATCTGCGCTTTTCTTACGAGACCGCCGCGCCGCCATGCAAAAGCCCGGAGGAATGTCCTCCGGGCCTTTGCTTCACTGATCCAATGCGAACGCCCGACGATCAATGTCAGGCCGGTGAGTGTCCGTGGTCCTCATAGACCGCTTCGGGATCGACCCGCCGCGCGCCCTGTGCCCGCAGGTCAGACGCGCGCCGTTCCGCCTCGGCCAACAGATGGGGGCCAGCCAGACTCATGGCGACCGCGATCATCAGCCCCAGAACCAGCGCGCCGCCAATCGCCATCAGACTAAAGCCGAAACCCGTGACCAGAACGATTGCGACCAGAACATCTGCCGTCCAGACTTTTACCTTTTTCATCACAGAAACTCCTTCTCTGTCTGTGTCTGGACTAAAGTTGGGGTCGCCACCCTTCGCGTGCATGACGCAAACATTAGGGATCGGTAATGTCTGGCCAAGGCAAAAGCATTGTAAATTCCCGAAGTTCATATCATCTGCCACATAGCCGCGCGTTGCATCAGGGACGCCGCCACAGGTGAACTAGAATGACTGAACTATCCCCCGCCGCAGCCAGCGTATGGCAACGCCTGAAACCGATCGTGCCCTGGCTGGTTACCGCCGCCCTTTTCGCGGGCGGCGCTTTGGCGCTGCATCACCTGTTGGCGGATGTAGATCTGAAGCAAGTGATGTCGAGGGCGCGCTCCACCCCTTGGCCGATCCTGCTGCTTGCGGTGGTAACGACCTTCTGCAGCTATGCTGCCCTGATCGGCTATGACCGTTCCGCGCTGCATTATATTGGAAAAGACCTGCCCACGCCGGTCGTCGCTTTGGGCAGCTTTCTGGGCTATGCGGTGGGCAACACGATCGGCGCGGGGCCGATTACGGGGGGCGCGGTACGGTACCGCATCTATTCGGGGCTTGGACTTTCGGCCCTTGATATCGCAGCGGTTGCGACCTTCGCGTCTGTCTCATTCGGGGTCGGCGCAACGATCATCGGCTTTGGCGCCTTGGCAGTGCATCCCCATGCACTGGCCCACATTCTGCCCTTTGAGCCCGACGTGATCCGTATGGGCTCGGTGGCCATCGTGCTGCTTTGTCTGGGCCTTCTGTTCGTGATGGCGTTTCGCGGGTCCGAGATCAGCCTGCGCGGCCTCACCCTGCGCACCCCGTCGCCGCAGGCAATGGCCGCACAATTTCTGGTGACCGCCGTAGACCTGATGTTCGCGGCCTCGACCCTTTATCTGCTGCTGCCTCCGTCTGATCTTGGCTTCACCACATTCCTTGCCGTCTATGCCGCAGCAATCATGGCCAGCGTCATCAGCCACGTTCCCGGCGGTGTGGGTGTTCTTGAAACGGTGATCATCGCCGCCCTTCCTCCGTCGGTGCCGGTGGTGGATGCCGCGGCGGGCCTGCTGCTGTACCGACTGTGCTACTACCTTCTGCCCTTCTGTGTGGCGCTTTTGCTGATCGCTGTGACCGAGGCGCGCTTGGCCTCTGGCCGTGTTGCCGGACCGGTGATGCAGCGCCTTGCCCCGCTGACCCGCTCGATCAGCGCGCTGGTACCGGTGGCGATGGCCACAATGATGCTGACCTCTGGCGCCTTCCTGATGGTGTCGTCTCTTGTACCGCCAACCTCAGAGTTGACCGAGAACCTAGAACTCCTGACCCCCTTGGCCGTGCTTGAAGGGGGGGCGTTGATGACCAGTATTCTTGGCGCGACGATGCTGGTCATCTCGAACGGTTTGCTGCGGCGGATGGCGGGCGCTTGGTGGCTTGCGATGATCGCTCTTGCGGCCGGTGTTGCAGCCAGCCTTGCCAACGGTCTGGACGTGGAACGGGCGGTCACTCTGACAATCGCGGCGCTGATCCTGTGGCCCACACGGCGCGAGTTTTTTCGCACCACGCGTCTGACCCGCGACACCTTCAGCATGCGTTGGTCATTGCTGATCCTTGGCCTGATGGTCGCGATGGTACTGATGCTGTTCTTCGCTCAAAAGGCCACCCCCTACGCTCATGAGTTGTGGTGGCAGTTCGCCATCGACCAAAGCGCACCGCGGGCGTTGCGGGCAGCCTTGGTGGGGGTGATGGTTCTGGGCCTGTCACTACTGATCTTTGGCTTGCGCCCCGGCAGCATGTCCAACACGCTGCCAACCCCCGAAGAGATTGAGCAGGTGCGCCCCATCGTTATGGGCCAACCAGATCCTGCGATGAACATCGCCCTGACCGGCGACAAATGCCTGATGCTCTCTGACAGTGCTCGCAGCGCCCTGATGTACCGCATCCAAGGCCGCAACTGGATTGCCCTGCACGAGCCCTTCGGCGATTCCGAAGAATTCCGCCAGCTGGCTTGGACCTTCCATGATGCGGCCTACGCGGCCAACGGCCATCCGGTATTCTACTCGGTCGGGACAGCGCTGATCCCGCTGTGGCTGGAGATGGGCCTTGCCCTGATCAAAATGGGCGAAGAGGCTGTTGTGCCCCTGAACGGCTTTTCGTTGGACGGGCCATCGCGCAAGCGCCTGCGCGGATCGCACAATCGCGCCCTGCGCGACGGTATGAGCTTTGAGGTGATGCATCCCCCCTTTGCAGACGGGTTCATGGATCAACTCAAAGATATCTCTGACGCATGGCTAACGACCAAAACCGGCGGCGAGAAGGGCTTTTCGGTGGGTGCTTTCGATCCTGACGTGCTGTCCCGTGCGCCCATCGCCGTAGTGCGTCATTCGGGACGGATCGTGGCCTTTGCCAACCTGTGGGTGACAGACCTGCGGCAGACCGCATCCATTGATCTAATGCGGCACTCGGATGACGCCCCCTCGGGGATGATGGAGTTCCTGTTCACCGAATTGCTGCTGTATTTCGCCGCCGAAGGCTTTGCCGAATTCTCGCTTGGAAACGCGCCCCTATCCGGTCTTGAGGCCCGCAGAGGCGCCACTCTGTCCACCCGCCTTGGCGCGTTGGTCTACCGCCATGGTCGCCAGTTCTACAATTTCGAGGGGCTGCGTGCCTTCAAGGGCAAATTCTATCCCGAGTGGCGGCCGATCTACGTCGCGGTTCCGCCAAGGGGCAATATTCTGGTCGTCGCATCGGATGTGGTCAGCCTGATCAACAACAGCGACCCCCGAAAACGGAATATGCAAACCGCCTAACCCTTTTCGATGACCTCAAGACCACGGATGGCAAACCTGCGGGCAAGGTACGTAGGGTTTGACCCAGCGGCACCTGCGGCAGTGCCTTGGCGGACGCGGTCAGCGATACCGACCCAGATCACTGAAAAGCGAAACAGGGCGAAGGCCTTGTGAAACGCCGTCAGTGGCGCCATCTGCGGGCTTTTGTCCATGTATCGCGCCACGAATGCAGCCTCATCCGGTAGGCCCGTTGCGTCCAGATCAAGGCCAAGAATGCCGCCGTATTCCTCTGGGGCAGTGTGCCACGCCATGCAGCAATAGCCCAGATCGGCAAGCGGATGACCAAGGGTGGATAGCTCCCAGTCAAGGATCGCCACGACCCGAGGCTCGTTCGGGTGAAAAATCACGTTGCCCATGCGGAAATCGCCATGGGCGACGCTGACGCGCCCATCATCTGCAGGCTGGTGCTGTGTCAGCCATTCGGACAACTGGTCAATTTCCGGAATCGGCTCGGACGCGCTGGCCTGCCATTGCCGCGACCAACGGGCGATCTGACGTTCAAAATAGTTGCCCGGACGGCCATAGTCCCCCAAGCCCACTGCCTCAGGATCAACGGCGTGCATCGCCGCCATCGCATCCGCAAGCCCCAGCCAGAGCGCGCTGCGTTCCGCAGGATCTGCTGCCGCCAAGGCCCCATCGGGAAAGACCCGCCCGTCCACCCGCTGCATCAGGTAAAACGGTGTTCCCAGCAGGTCGGGGTCCTCATGGAACAGGACGGGACGCGGGACCGGTACGCCCGCCGGATGCAAAGCCGCCAACACCCGATATTCACGGTCCACCGCATGGGCGCCGCGCAGGATCGGGCCGTTAGGCTGCTTACGCAGGACCAAGCGGTGATCCCCGTAGGTCACGAAATAGGTCGGGTTCGATTGGCCGCCTGCAATGCGCTGCACATCCAGCGCCGCCGCGCCGAAATGGCCCTTCAGGAACTCCTCAAGACGGCTTGGGTCAAAGTCGATGTCGCTCATGCGCCTGCGTCCCATTTCCAGAAATCGCGGCCCTCTTTTTCCACGTTCCGGTGCAGCACCATCTTGTGGACCTCATCGGCGCCATCCACCAAGCGGGCCTGACGGGCGTAGCGGTAAATCCATTCCAGCGGCGTGTCCTTGGAATAGCCCCGCGCCCCGTTAATCTGGATTGCCGTATCGGCAGCCTTGTGCAGCAGGTTCGCCACATGCACCTTGGCCATCGAGACCTCTTTGCGGGCAAAGCCGCCTCGGTCCAATTCCCACGCGGCTTTCATCACCAGCAAGCGACCGATTTCAATCTGCATCGCCAGATCGCCAATCATCATCTGGACGCTTTCCCGCTGGCTAAGACGTTCGCCAAAGGCAAAGCGGTTCTGGGCGTATTCACTGGCAATCTCGACGCAGCGCTTGGACAGGCCAAGCCAGCGCATACAGTGGGTCAGGCGCGCCGGTCCAAGGCGGATCTGGGTCAGCTTCAGCCCATCACCTTCGTTCATCAGAAGGTTCTCGGCGGGGATCACCATATCCTCATAGACCACCTCGCAGTGGCCGCCATGCTCTTCGGGGCCCATGATGGGGATGCGGCGTTCGATCCGGAAACCAGGGGTATCCTTGCGATGCAGAAAGGCCGACAAGCCCTTGCGCGGATCGTCCGAGGTGCGGGCGATCAGGATGAAATGATCGCTGTCCTCAGCGCCAGTGATGAACCATTTGCGGCCCCGCACCACATAGCTGTCACCCTGTTTCTTGGCCGTCGTCAGCATCATTCCCGCAGGGTCCGAACCAGACCCCGGTGCGGGTTCCGTCATCACAAACGCCGAGCGCACATGGCCGCGCACAATGGGTTGCAGCCATTCGGCTTTTTGCTTGTCGGTCCCGACCTTTTCCAGCACCTGCATGTTGCCGTCATCAGGTGCGGCCGAATTGAACACCACCGGCCCGAAGATCGAGCGGTTCATCTCTTCATAGCAGACCGCCATGCCGACCTTACCAAGCCCCTGCCCGCCCGTTTCTTTTTGCAGCTGAAGGCACCACAGACCTTCGGCCTTGGCACGGGCGCGCATCTGGTTCAGCACGTCCACCTTGATGTTTTCGTGGGCGTCATAGTTCGCCCGATCCGCCTCTAGGGGCAGCAACTCACGCGCGACAAACTGCGCGATACGCTGGCGATAGTCCTCGATCTCGGGGGTAATGGTAAAATCCATGAAAGGTCTCCTAGAGCGAGGACACAAGGTGACCGCCATCAACGACGATCTCGGTTCCGGTCATGTAGGCGCTGGCGTCCGAGGCCAGCAGCAACAGCGGCCCATCAAGGTCAGACATGCGGCCAAGACGGCGCTGTGGGACGCGTTTGATCAACGCCTGCCCTGCGCCCGAGGCAAAGAAATCGCGGTTCAGATCGGTCTCGATATAACCGGGGCACAGGGCATTCACGCGGATGCCATAGCGCGCCCATTCCAGACCAAGGCTTTTCGTCATCTGCACCACACCCGCCTTTGCCGCCGCATAGGCTGAAAGGTTGCCGGCCACCCGAAGCCCAAGGATCGAGGCGATGTTGATGATGCTGCCGCCCTTGCCTGCCGCGACCAAGCCCTGCCCTGCTGCCTGCGCGACCCGAAAAACGCCGGTCAGGTCCGTATCCAGCACACGGCGCCAATCATCCATCGCGGTTTTCAGCGCGGGACCGTCATAGGTCACACCTGCGTTGTTCACTACAATGTCGTAACTTGCTTGGGAAAAGACCTGCGCGACGCTGTCGTCATCGGTCACGTCCAGTGACACCGCCTTTGCCGCGCCACCCGCCGCCGTGATTTGCGCAACTGCGGCCTCAAGCTTGTCCCTGCGCCGCGCCGCCAAAGTCACAGCGCATCCAGCCTCTGCCAACACCTGAGCGAATTGCAGACCCAATCCGCCAGAGGCACCGGTCACAATCGCCGTCTTTCCCCTTAAATCCTCAAACATTACGCGCAATTCCCCTCCCCGAAACCGCCCCCATACCCTTGGCGCAAAGCAAGAAATGCCCCTGCGCCGTCAGGCTCTCCCTGCGGTCTCAGGTCAGTTAAGCGTGAATTCGGGGATGTGCCAACAGGCCAGCCGGACGCCACATGTCCGTGCATGAAGTGACGTTACGTCTAGCGGCACGTCGGGCATCTGCGGCCTCCAGCGCCACATCACCAAATAAAAAGCCGCCCGCTTTGCAGCAGGCGGCCAATCGGGGCGCTTGGGTCGCCCCCTTGCAATCACCAGCAGGTATATCCGCCGTCAGCCAGAACGATCGCGCCTGTCATCAGGCTGGCCCCCTGTCCTGCCAGAAACAGCACGACCGAGGCCACTTCTTCCGGCTTGCCCATCCGCGCCATCGGTGTGCCGCCGATCCAGTGGCGATACATCTCTTCGTTCTCATAGACATAGGTGTTCATGTCGGTCTCGATGTAGGTCGGGGCCACCGCATTCACCCGCACGCCCCGTTCGCCCCATTCCGCCGCGAGAGAGCGTGTCAGGTGGTGTACAGCGGCCTTTGAGGCATTGTAGTTGACCTGTTCCTGCGGGCGGTTGACGATATCGGCGGACATGGACCCGATGTTCACGATCGAGCCCTTGCCCCGCGCCAGCATCCGCTTTCCGAACGCGCGGCAGCACCAGAATGTGCCGTTAAGATTGACGTCCAGCACCTTGTTCCAGACCTCATCGGTCATATCCTCGGCGGGGTGGTTAGAGATGGCGATACCGGCGTTATTCACCAGCACATCCAGCGCGCCGACGGTTTCGGCCAGCGCGTCCACCGCAGCCCTGTCGGTGACGTCCAGTGCGGCAGCCTCAGCGGAATAGCCCTTGTCGCGCAGGGCCTGCGCGGTGGGTTCCGCAGCAGTGCCAAGATCGGTCAGGATCACATGGGCGCCCGCCTCGGCCAGTGCCTCGGCGATGGCGGCGCCAATGCCCCGCGCCGCGCCGGTCACAAGGGCGCGCTGGCCCGTCAGTTTGAACTTGTCCAGATACATGTGGTCTCTCAGCGTTTGAGGGCGGAGGTGCCGTATTGCAGCAACATCGCGCCGATGATGATGGCCCCCATAAACACCTGCTGGTGATAGCCGGGCACGTTGGCAAGGTTCATGAGATTGGCGATGACCCCAAGAATGACCACGCCAATAAAGGTGTTGATCGCGCCGCCGCGTCCCCCCAGCAGGCTTGCGCCGCCAATGACCACCGCCGCGATGGCATCAAGCTCTGCCCCGACCGAGATCGTGGCCGAGCCGATCCCTGTCCGCGACGTTGACACAACACCTGCCAGCGCCGCAAGCGCGCCGGAAATCACATAGACCGAGATCTGGTAACGAGAGATCGAGATCCCCGACAGGCGCACCGCCTCGGCGTTCGAACCCACGGCTTTGACCATCCGCCCGAAGCGGGTGAATTTCAGGACTAGCCCCGCCGCCACAAAGACCGCGATCATCAGGATCACCGGATAGGGTACCATTCCCAAGCGGCCAACGCCGAATTCGGTGATCATCTCGCCCGCCGCACCCATACGGATCGGCTGGCCGTTCGACGCGATCAGCGCAAGGCCCCGCGCAATGGTCATGACCGCAAGGGTGGTCACAAAAGGCGGCAGTTTCAGAAAGGCGATCAGCCCGCCCGACAGCAACCCGCAGCCCGCGCCCACCGCGATGGCCGCGCCAAGTGCGATGCCGGTGCCATAGTCCTGAACCCAGACCGCAGCGATCACCGATCCCAGCGCCGCGACCGAGCCGACCGACAGGTCAATGCCACGGGTCAGGATGACAAACAGCATCCCGACCGACATCAGGCCAATGCCCGCAGACTGGCGCAAGACGTTGAAAACATTGCGGGTGGACAGGAACACGTCCGACATGGCGGTCGCAAGGATCAAAAGCGCCAGCAGAATGATCGCCGGTCCCAGCGTATGAACAAGGCCGGGCAGTCGCTTGACGAAATCACCCTGACGGGGGCGGTCGGTATTGGTTGTGAGGGTTGTCATGCTTTCTCCTCAGGCAGCGTTTTCGACGCCGGGCATGGCGAGTTTCAAGAGGTTTTCCTCGGTATAGGATGGCGGCAGGATCTGGCCGGACAGCGCCCCTTCGCGCATCACCAGCACGCGGTCGCACAGGCCGAACAGTTCATGATGTTCGGACGAGACCACAAGCACCGCCCCACCCCGCGCCGCGAACTGTTTGATCAGGGCGTAAATCTCGGATTTCGCGCCAACATCAACGCCGCGCGTGGGCTCATCAAAGATCATCAGGTTGACCTCGGCGTGGAACCATTTGGCCAGCACCACCTTTTGCTGATTACCCCCAGAAAGAGAGGATACGGGTGCCTCAACGCTGTCGGCCTTCAAGCGCAGGGCGCGGGCGTGATCCTCGGCAACCTGCCGTTCGCTACGCCCCTTCAGCACGCCGAGACGAGTCAAAGGCGTCAGCCGCGCCATCGTGGTGTTGATGCGGATCGCGGTGTCCAGAATAACGCCGTGTTCCTTGCGGCTTTCCGGTGCCAGTCCGATCCCTGCCTGAACTGCATCTTTAGGGGACCGCAGGCGTATCGCCTTGCCGTTCATCGTGACGACACCGCTGTCCGCACGATCCGCGCCGAAAATCAGACGACATAGCTCGGTGCGGCCTGCGCCAACCAATCCACCCAGACCGACAATCTCACCTGCACGGACCGAGAGGGACACATCGCGCACGGCGGTGCCGCGGGTCAGGTTCTGAACCTTCAAAACCTCAGCCCCCGGACTGCGCGGCACGTCTTCACCGAAGAGATCCGACAGCGCCCGCCCCACCATCAACGAAATCATGCGGTCAATCGTCAGCCCCTGCCGGTCAAGTGTGGCAACCGAAGCCCCATCCTTCAGCACTGTGACCCGATCCGAAATCTGCATGATCTCGTCCAGCCGGTGCGAGATATAAATGACCGCAACGCCCTTGGCGCGCAGGTCATCAATGATCGCCAGCAGGCGCTGTGCGTCCTGTACGGGCAGCACAGCGGTCGGCTCATCGAACACCATCACACGGGCGTTCTTGGACAGGGCCTTTGCAATCTCGACCACCTGCTGATGGGCCACAGACAGCGAGCCCGCCAGCGCATCGGGGGAAATATCAAAGCCCAGACTGTCCAGCAGCGCACGGGCGCGGCGACGTAGATCAGGCCAGCGGATCACGCCGGGCAACTGGCCCATGAAAATATTCTCGGCCACGGTCAGATCACCCGCCAGTGCCATTTCCTGATGGATCACCACAATGCCACGGTCGATCGCCTCTTGCGGGCTGGCAAAGCGGATTTCACTGCCATCAATGGCAACCGTTCCGTGGGTGGGCACATGTTCGCCCCCTAGCACGCGCATCAACGTGGATTTGCCCGCGCCATTTTCGCCGACCAGCGCATGGACCTCTCCGGCCCGCAGATCGAAATCGACGCCTTGCAGCGCCTTAACCCCACCGAAATACTTGTGGATACCGGTTAACCGAACCAGATCGCCCATCGCGTCCTCCTGTCTGGTCAAAGGGATGCGCCCGAACCCCGCAAGGTCCGGGCGCCAGAGAGGAGGCGATCAGAAGACCGCTTCGGGATTGTAGTACTGGTCAACGTTCTGTTGCGTGATCACAGCAGGTTCGGTGTAGGTGATTTTGGGAATGTCGGTCATGGTGCCGTCAATGACGCCCTTGGCGATATCCACAGCGGTCGCCGCAACCTGCGCCGGATTGTTCAGGCCAGTTGCACCGTATTCGCCGGTCTTGATCAGCTCGAGCGCCTCTTTCTGGCCATCGGCAGCCGCCACCAGCAGCACCTTGTCCTCCAGACCCTGCGCCCGCAGAGCGTTGCGCGCGCCCAGCAGCATCGAGTCATTCTCGCCCAGAACCACATTCACGTCGGGATGGGCAGTCAGGATGTCCTCCATCGCGGTCAGGCCACCTTCGTTGCCCCAGCCGCCCCAGCCTTGGCCGACGATCTCATAAGACGCCTTGCCGCCGTTCTTCAGCTGGCCTTCGATCAGGCCAGCCAGCACGCCCAGACGGCGCTCTTGACCAACTTCGTTGCCTTGATCACCGGACAGCAGCGCAATTTTCAGATCCTGACCGTCGGTCTCATCCGCCAGCCACTGACCCACCAGCATGCCGTTGCGGGTGTTCGAGGACTGCACCAGCGTCACAATGTTTGCCGACGCATCAATGCTGCTGTCGATCGCGATCACCGGCACGCCAGCATCTGCGGCAGCATTCACGGCGCGGACCAGACCCTGACTGTCGCGCACGTTGATGATCAGCGCGTCAACGCCCTGCGCCACCAGATCCTCGACGTCGGCCACCTGTTTGTTCAGGTCATTACCCGCATCAGCAGAGATCGGGGTGCAGCCGATTTCCTCGGCCCGTTTACGGGCTGCCACGTCCTGCGCAGCAAAGTAGGGCGCGTCCAGCGTCTTCATCGAGATACCGATGGTGCAGCCTTCGGCGCTGGCAGCGGTTGCGCACAGGGTCGCGATCACCGCCGCAGCGGTGGTTTTCAAATGGTTCATGATATCCTCCCGGTTTTTACTCCGAGGCGAGTCTTTGCTGCCTCGTATTTTGTAGTTTTAATACGTAACTTTCAGGCCGGTCAACTGGGTTCGATAGGTTTTTCTACAAAATATGTGGTGAACTTCCGGCATTCACTGCCAAAAATCCCAAACACCTGAATATCTGGGTAATTTTACTACAAAACTGTCAGGAGGCGCCGCGCAGTTTCGCCAGACCTTCCTTCATCCGTGCCACGCGATCGTGGTGCGCTGTCCCACGCCGCAAGCTGACCGCGGTCGAAAGAATGTCGATCACCACAAGATGCGACAGACGCGAAACCGTCGGCGTGTAAAGGTCGGTGTTCTCTAGCGTCTCGACCAGCAGGACCAGATCGCAATGGGCCGCCAGCGGGCTGCCTGCGTGGCCTGTGATCCCGATGGTGGCTGCCCCACGGGCCCGTGCCACCTCTGCCGCCTGCACAACCTCGCGGGTTTGACCGGTGTTCGAGATTGCAACTGCCACATCGCCCTCTCCCAGCATATCGGCGGTCATATACATCTGGTGGCTATCTACAGGCGCGCCGCAGGGCACGCCGAACAGGGGGAATTTTTGCTGCGCATCCCGCGCCACGATACCCGAAGCACCAAAACCGAAAAATTCAATCCGCCGTGCGCCCGCCAGCACATCCACAGCAACGCCGATCTGCGCTGTATCCAGCTTGGATTGCGCCCAATTCAGGTTCGAGAGGTTAAAGTCGAAGACCTTATTCACAATCGCGCCCAGATCATCCTCGGCAGTGATCGCAGTGTGCGAGGTGGTACGGGCAAAGGCCAGACTACGCGCCAGCCTGACCCGCAGATCGCGAAACCCTTCGCAACCGATGGCGGCGCAAAAGCGGATGACTGTCGGTTCGCTAACCTCGGCGGCTTTGGAAAGGGTGGCCAGCGTCATGCCAACCACCTCTTCAGGGCGATCAAGGATCACCTCTGCCACGCGCCGGTCAGACTTTCGCAGGTCATCGCGCAAGCGGACGATATCTTCTAGAAGGTTGTCATCCGGCGTGCGTGCGCTGTCCATGGATCGGCCTTTCAGGTCTTGATGGACAGGCATTCTCCGGCGGTGGGTCGGATGATCAGCGGGAACTCTGACCCAAGTGCCGCCGCGTCGATGACGTCCGGGTCTACGGTATTGAAGGCGAACATACCGAAATGATGCGGGATCAGAAAGGGGCAGTCCTGCGCCAGTTCAATCGCCTCAGGCAGATGGAAATTCCCCGGAATTCCAGAGGCCGCACGCTGCGCATCGCGCCCGTTGACCGGTAACAAGCAGATATCGGGCGCAAAGCCCCTAACGCGCTGCGCCAACCCATCGAAAGGAATACTGTCGCCTGAATGGTAAATCCGCAGAGTAGGCGCGGCGATCCCGTAGCCCAGAAACCGGTGATGGCCCGCATCGTCACGCTCCAGCGCCTCGTGAGCGGCAGGAAACACTGTCAGCATCAAATCAGGCAATGGCGTCAGGTCTTGGTCAGCATCCACAAGGATCAGCCGCGCCTCAGCACCAATCCGCGCCCGCGCCAGTTCGGCGCAGGCGGCTGGCACAACGAAAGGCACATCGGGAAAGCGCCGGTGCAGCGGCCCCAGCGTATCCGGATCAAGGTGATCTGTATGACCGTGCGTGACCAGCACAAGATCGGGGCGCGGCAAGTCTGCAACCGTCAGAGGCGGCGGCATCATGCGGCGATGATCATTCAGCTTGCCCCGATATTTCACGGCAAGACTGTCAGACAGATAAGGGTCGATCAACAGCCGATGGCGGCCGGTCTCGATCCAGAAACCGGCCTGCCCCAGCCAGAAGAGGCCGGGCTGACCGGCCTTTGGCAGACCTATCGTGCGCTCAATCCGCATGAGCCAGCAGGACCTCGAGCAGGTTTGCGACAGCGCGGCGCGTTGAACGCTCGACGGAGGCACCGGTAAATCCGCCGATGTGGGTCGTTGTCACCACGCGCCCGTGGCGCAACAACGCCGACGGCTCGGGCGGTTCGGCATGGAAAACGTCGGTGGCATAGGTGCCCACTTGCCCCGCATCCAGCGCGGCCAGCATGGCTGCTTCATCAACCAGACCCGCCCGCGCGGTGTTCACCACCACGCAACCCGTAGCCAATAGTGACAGTGCCCTAGCCTCCAGCAAAGGGCTGCCGTCCGCAGGCAGCGGCGCGTGCAGGCTAAGGACCTGAGCGCCGCGAAGGGCGTCGTCAAACCCCACCCGCTCAAAGCCTTGATGAACGATGCGATCTTCTGGCGCGAAGGGATCATTGCCCTGCACCCGCGCACCAAGCGACAAGCACATCTCGGCAAAGCTGGCACCGATCGCGCCCAGACCGATGACCCCGATGCGCGCACCGCGAATTTCCGCCCCCACACGGCGCGGCCATGCCCCGCCTTGCAAGCCTGCATGGGTCGGGACGATATCCCGCAAACCGGCAAGCGCCAGCGTCAAAGCCAGTTCGGCCACACCGCGGGCATTGGTGCCCTCGGCCCGTTTGACCGCAATTCCACGCTGCGCAAGGTAGGCCATCGGCAGGTTATCCACCCCCGTCCCGTTGCGCGAAATCACCCGCAGGTCCGTGGCCGCAGCGATCACTGCCTCAGACACAGGCTCGACCCCCGCCAGCCATCCGGAGCAGCCCGGCAGGGCCGCGATCAGGTCAGCCTCGGACGGGGTTGCGCCCGGTGTGGGCATCACCAGATCAAAGCCCGCAGCCCGCAAGGGCTGCAATGCCGGATGACTGCCGGAGGATAGCGAGCGGGGCGTGATCAAAATCCGCATCATGCCACCTCAGTCACACGTCCGGTCGCCTCTGCGGCGATGCGGCTGATGGCATCGAATTCAGGGCCAGAGGTCGGGATCACAATGTCAAAGACCTCGGCGATGACCTGCGTCCAACCGTGAATGAAGTAAGTCCAGCCGTCTTCGATCTGCAGATCGCGGGCCTGCTGCTGCGCCCGCGCCTGATCCAGAAAGACCAGATCGCCGCGGTAGTTCAGCTCCCACACGATGCCGCTCTGGGGGAAACGGCCGTCAAAGCTGAGGGGCGATCCCGGCGCATCCTTGCCCAACCCCGTCGCATTGATCACGACCGAGCCCGCCTTCAGCCCTTGCATTACCGCGTTATTGTCGGCTGCGTTTTCTGTCACCACGTAGTCGCAGGGAATGTCACAGCCCATTTGCTGGTGAATCTCGCGGATGTGGTCAAGGCGCGGCTGCGAGCGGTTGGTGATCACCATTCGCGCAGGCCGGTTTGCCCCCCGCGACGCCTGCGCCAGATGCCATGTCAGCGCGATGGTCGAGCCGCCCGCCCCCATAGACAACAACTCTGCCCCCGTGTCGGCAAAGTGGTTGGCGGGCAGAAACCCATCCAATGCCAGACCGGACGAGATCGGGTCCTTGGCATGACAGATCAGCCGCCCATCCCGCTTTGACAGGCATGAGGTCTCGGCCATCAGGGCTGCATGGGGGTCAATTTCATCGAACATGTCACGGCAGGCAGCATAAAGGTCCAGCTTGTGCGTTGTCACCAGAGCCCCGTAGCTAAGCGGATCATCCTTCAGAAAGCGCACCACGGCGCGGTAGTTTTCCACCGTGTCATGGGGTTTCAGGTCAATCCCCTTAATCTGCACATCGCCAAGACCAAGATGCGCGGCCCATTTGGGAAACACCCGCATGATGGACGAGGCCCCCGTGGTCACGCCGATAAAATAAAAGGTCGGGCGGGTTGCGGGCTGAAGGGTCATGCCTTGCTCCTGATGTCTTTGATGCGGGCGACGGCCTCGGCGGCATTGCGGGTGATTTGGTCCCAGTTGCCGGCAGCAATATCGGCGCGGGTGGCAATCCAGGTGCCCCCGACAGCGCGGACCTGCGGCAAGGCAAGCCAGTCCGGCAGATTGTCCAGCGTGACGCCGCCAGTGGGATTAAAGCCGATGCCGGTGTGGGCGTAGGGGGCTGCGATATTCTTCAGCATATTCGGGCCACCGGCAGGCATCGCCGGAAAGAACTTTACCATGGGGCAGTCGTGACGCAGGGCCAATTGCAACTCTGAGGGGGTCATGATGCCGGGCGCAAACGGCAGACCAATGCGCTGCGCATGGGCCAGCACGGCCCCGTCAATGCCCGGCGAGAGGGCGAATTTCGCCCCCGCCGCTTGCGCCGCGTCCGCCTGCGCTTCGGTCAAGACAGTGCCTGCCCCGACGATCATCTGGGGCCGGCTTGCGGCGATCTGCGCGATGACATCGCGGGCAGCATCGGTGCGGAAAGTAATTTCCGCGACAGGCAAGCCCCCTTCGATCAGGGCATCCGCCAGCGGCAGGGCCTGATCCGCATCGTCGATGGCAATGACAGGAACAACGCCATATTCGGAAAGAGTGTCAAAGACGGTCATAGCATTCCCCTCAAGCTGCAGTCGCAAGTACGGCGTCGATTTCAGCAAGCGAACGGGGGCGATAGGCGGCATTCTCGACCGCTTTCCAGCCCGATCCGTCCGCGACGATGCGCGTCGCCATACCGCCGGACCGCTCAATAATGCCGTAGTCCTGACCGCTGTCGCAGGGGTAGCAAAAGCTCATGACCAAGGGCGTGCCCCCCGTGTTAACCGAGCGGTGAATCCACATGGGCGGCACATAGACCAGAACACGGGGACGGACTTCCAGAATTTGCGTCTCGCCTTCGGGACTTTCCATGAGCATCAGCCCTTCGCCGCTTTCGCCATAGTAGGTCTCGGGCCTGTTGGCAGTGGCGTGGATGTGACCACGGGTCATGAAAAACTCGCGCCCGATGCGCCCCGGCTGCATCCACGTTGTTCCGAAGATCAGATCGCCCGAGGACTGAAGCGGCCGCGCCTCATGCACGGCGTAGACGATGCGGGCCGGATCTTCGGCGGCAAAAGCCTCAAAGGCGGCGGCATCCTCATAAAGACCCGCAAGATCGGAGATGCGCTTTTCATACCGGCCTGTGGCCGCGCTCATGTGACCGCTGCCAGGGTCGATAACATGGGCTGTCGGGGTTTGATGCATCTGTGACCTCATGATGGAAATGTAGTTTAACTACTTTTTTACTACGGCATCACGATTTGACTGGCAAGCGGCATCTGAGGCGGAATTTCCAGAAAATGCCACCTCAGATGCCGAATTGATCACCAAAACAAGTATTTGAAGTAAGCGCAGCAAGCGCCGCATCCGTAATAGCACCCCAATACCAATAAGTAGTTTTTCTACTTTTACCCTTGCCCAGACCCGCTACCAGAGGCACTCTGCCAAAGGAACGAGAATCACCGGCGGTGACGAAGGAGACATCATGCGCGACCTGTATCTGGCGATCGACGTGGGCACCGGCGGGCTGCGCTCGGCCCTTGTTGACCGGCAGGGCCACATCCTTGCCTTTGCGCATCGTGAACATGAACAGATCGTGCCCCGTTTCGGCTGGTCCGAGCAGCGCCCCGCTGACTGGTGGACAGGCACGCAAGAGACCATCCGCGCCGTGCTGGCCAAGGTCGACAACGCGGCAAACCGCATTGCAGCCATTTGCACCTGCGGGCAGATGCATGGCACGGTTCTGATTGATGACGACGGCCGCCTGACACGGGATGCCGCTCCCCTGTGGAACGACAAGCGCACCGCACCGCAGGTCTCCGCGTTTTCTGATCGCATCCACCAAGACGCCTATCTGGACATTTCCGCCAATATGCCCGCCACCGCGTGGCCCGCTTTCAAACTGCGCTGGATCGCCGAAAATGACCCCGAGGCAATGGCCCGCACAACGACTGTGCTGATGCCGAAGGACTGGATCAATTTTTGCCTGACCGGCCAACGGGCGCAGGACGTGACCGAGGCCTCGCTGTCCTTTCTGATGGACTGGCGCAGCCGCGACTGGTCGCAGGCCCTGTGCGATTTGGCGGACGTTGATCGCGCCCTGCTGCCGCCCCTACGGAACCCTTCAGATGTACTGGGGACGCTCACCCCCCAAGCGGCTCAGACACTGGGGCTGGACCCTGCGACGCCGGTGCTGGTCGGGGCAGGCGATTATCCAATGGCCCTGATCGGATCTGGAGTGATCGGCTCGGGGATGGGGTCGGACGTGACGGGGACCTCAACGATCATCACCTTAATGCACGACGCGCCGGTGATCGATCCTGCGATCTCCAACGTTTTGTCGGCGGGCGGTGATTGGGGCGCAATGACCCTCTTGGACGCTGGGGGCGATGCGGTACGGTGGGCACGCCGAGCGTTCCATGAGAACGCCCGCAGCTACGCCGAAGTCACCGCCGACGCGGAACGCGCGGCAACGGGCAGCAAGGCGCTGTTCTTCCTGCCCTACCTTTCGGGCGAACGCTTGGCCCCCTCAAGCCGCGCCCAGTTCTTCGGCCTGACCGCTGCCCACGGGCTGCCAGAACTGCATCGCGCCGTTTTGGAAGGCGTGGCCTTTTCCGTGCGACAGCGCCTTGACGCGCTACAAGGCGGGCACGGACGACCTGACCGGATCGTAGCCGCCAGCGGTGGTGCAAAGAACACGCTTTGGCTGCGGATCAAGGCCAGCATGTACGGCGTCCCCTACCTTGTTCCATCAGAACTGGAGTGCGGCGTGGTTGGCGCAGCGATGCTGATGTCTGTGGCCAACGGCGATAACGCAGACCTGCCCGCCGCCGCGGGGCGCATGGTGCATTTTGCCCAAGAGATCGCGCCTGACCCCGAATGGTCCGAGGTCTATGACCGCATGATGCCAATCTACAGCCGCCTCTATGACAGCGCCCAAGGGTTCTACAAAGACATTGAGGCTCTGGGATGAGGGCGATCCTGTGGGACATGGACGGAACCGTACTGGACAGTGAACCCGCCCACGACGCCGCCTTTCATGGGGCGATTAACGCTTTGGGCCTACAGTTGCCCGCGGGATTCCACGATCTGTTGCTGGGTGCCAGCGGTGACCAAGTCCACGCTGCGCTGGTTAAGGTCGGGCTAACGCTGTCATTGCCACAATGGACCACGCTGAAAGCTCAACATTACGCCACACAAGGCGCGCGGATCACGCGCCGCACGCCCACAGCAGAAATTGCGTTGGCTTTGGCGGCGAGGGGCCATCCTATGGCGCTGGTGTCCAATTCGACCGCGCAAGAGGTGGCGATGAACCTTGCCGTCACTGGCATGTCCTATGCCTTTGCCCACACGATCAGCAGGGACGACGTGGCAAAAGGCAAACCTGCCCCTGAAGGCTATCTACTGGCGGCGCAAAAGCTGGGTGTCGCCCCTCAGAACTGCCTTGTGGTCGAGGACAGCCCGACCGGCGCGCGCGCCGGACTGGCGGCGGGCATGACCGTGCTGCTACATCCCCAGACATTGATCGATCCGGTCGCAGGGGCCATGTACCTGCACCCCGACGCCTCGCCCGAGGATATCCTTATGGCCTTCCTTGCGGGCCGCCAAGACGTCCTAGTGCCTTCCGCGCGCGCATAAAGCAGCGGTGGTGTTCCGCCACGATTGACAACGTAAGACACTTCTCCTTCGGGACAGGGTCCGCTATCACGGGGCAAACCCGAAACCACTTGCGCACCCAAGGCTCCGATGACCACCCAACGCGATATTGCCCGCCTCGCCAAGACCTCTCTCAAGACCGTCTCGCGGGTGATCAACCGCGATCCGTTGGTCAATGAGGCTACGCGCAAGCGCATTCAGGATATCATCGACCAGACCGGCTATGTCCCCAATGAGGCCGCCCGCATGATGCGCTCGCAAAGCAGCGATATCGTGGGGTTTCTGTCAGAGGATGTGGCGACGACCTCATCGTCCATCGACCTTGTACGTGGGGCGCAGGACGTAGCCCACGCCATGGGCAAGCAGATGATGCTGTTCAACATCCGTCGCGGCGAGGCGTCCGAGACCGAGGCGCTGGCGCAATTGGCCCGCTTTCGCGCAAGCGCGTGCATTCTGGCGACCAGCTTTCACCGAGAGGTTCCCCTGCCCCGCACGGACATGAAGACGGTGCTACTGAACTGCTACGATGCTGCGGGCGATACCGCCACCGTCCTGCCCGACGATCGCCAACTGGGCTATGATCTGACGACTGAGCTTCTGCGACGGGGCTATCGCCGCCCTCTGTTCCTGAACCTTGCACCGAAACTGGCAGGCGCCCGCCTTCGTGCAGAGGGCTTCATTGCAGCCGGACAGGCGGCAGGGCTGAACCTTGCGGACCGCATCCGCACTGCCTCGGCGGGACCGGACCGCGATCACACATATTTCGTCGATGACATCCTGCCCGCCGAGATGACTGGGTCAGAGCCGCCAGACGTGTTGATCTGCGGTCAGGACTTAATGGCGCTGCCAGTCTATTTCGCGCTGGTCCGACTGGGGTTGGCCGTGGGCCGCGATGTGGCCGTTACCAGTTTTGACAACCTGCAACCGCTGGCCAAGCTGATGCAGCCGGGCCTGACCACAATGGATCTGCCCTATTACGACATGGGCCGCATCGCCATGCAGCAGGCCCTGTCTGAACATGATTCTCCGATCCGGCAATTGGTGCAGGGTCAGTTGGTCGAGCGCGCTTCGCTGCCCCTCCGACAGTCCGCCTGATTTTCCTTTATCTTTCAAGGCAATACCAGCCTTAGGGACGTTCCTGACGCACGATTGACAACGTGAGACATTTGCCGCTATCAATTGTCTCACGTTGTCATAACCATTTTCTTCGGATTTGGATCAAAACACGCGCAGCACGGGAGAGTTGCGCGACAGGGAGGATTTGCCATGAACTACCAACGCCTTATTGGCTCCAGCGCGCTGGCGCTTTGCATTGCGACACAGGCTTATGCCGGAGAGATCACCGCATGGGTAATCGATGCAGCAGCCGAAAAGCCCTATTTCGACCAGCTTGGCGCGGCCTTCAGCGCCGCCCATCCCGATGTTACCCTGAACGTTGTGCCGGTTCCGGGTTATGTGGACGCCATTCAGGCCGCATCTGTCTCGGGCAATCTGCCGGACATTATCCTGCTGGACGGCCCGAACATGGCCGCCAGCGCGTGGGCAGGCACAATCCAGCCCATTGGCAATCTGCTTGATCCTACCCTGCTTGCCGACACCATGCCCGGCGTCATCGCACAAGGCACCTACGGGCCGGACGGCAAGCTGTACCACATCAGCGCCTATGACTCGACCGTCATCCTTTGGGGCAACAAATCCTATCTTGAGGCCGCAGGCGTGCGCATCCCCACAAGCGTTGATAACGCTTGGACCCGCGATGAGTTCGCCGCCGCGGTCGAGGCCCTGTCAAAGGTCGACGGCGTGCGCTGGCCCTTGGACATGAAGCTGAACTATGGCGGCGAATGGATGACCTACGGCTTTGCGCCCTTCATCCAGTCCGCAGGGGCCGATCTGATCGACCGCGACACATGGAAAGCAGACGGCACCGTCAACGCACCCGAAGCTGTGGCCGCGATCACCGAATTGCAAGACTGGTACAAGAACGGCTGGATCGTGCCTGCCTCGGCAGGTGACAACCAGTTCTACGGCGAAAAGACCGCAGCACTTTCTTGGGTTGGCAACTGGATGTGGCCTCCGCACGCAGCGGGCCTTGGCGAGGACATGGTGATGATCCCCGCCCCCGCCTTTGGTCCCGAAGGGGTAACGGCCCCGAACGGCGGTTGGGGTTGGTCGGTTCCGGCCAGCACGACGAACCTTGAGGATGTCTCGACCTTCCTGAACTTTGTCATGTCCGATGCCGAGGTGGCCAAATACGCCGACATCACCGGCTTTGCTCCATCACGCGCTGCGGCTGTTCCCCTGAGCGAAAAGTTCTCGACCCCCGGTGTGCAGGACCTGTTCACCGCGCAAGGCAACTGCTGCGCCGTGGTGCGTCCCGTGCATCCGGCCTATCCGGCGATTACCCTTAGCTGGTCGCGTGCCATGCTGAACATCTTCTCGGACGGCGCGGCTGACGTGCAGACCGAACTGGATGGCGTGGCCCAGTACATCGACATGGATATCGAGGACAACGCAGGCTACCCGCCGTTCTCGGCCAACTAACGGTTCCTCCCCGAGGCGTGTGGCCAGCGCAAGCCAGCGCAGACCGCACGCCCCACTTTTCCCCGCACCGGAGGCCCAAATGCCGACTATATTCAAAGGCCGCTCGCAAGAGCTGGCGATGCTTTTCCCCGCGATGGCATGTCTTGTGCTGATCATCGTGGTGCCCTTTTGCCTCTCGATCGGGTTCAGTTTCACCGACCAGCGCCTGATGCCGCGCCCGATCCCGACGCGCTTTGTCGGGCTGACCAATTATGAACGGATGTTTGCCGACCGGCTGTTCTGGCAAGCGATTGGCAATACGGTACTTTTCACCGTTCTGGTGGTACCCTTCCAGCTGATGATCTCGCTCTGCGTTGCGATGGCGTTGAATGCCGCGATCCCTTTCCGAGGGCTGTTTCGCACCGTCTCGATCCTGCCGCTGTTGCTGCCAATCACCGTGGTCGTGGCGATCTGGGCCGTGCTGTACCGCATCCCTACGGGCCCCCTTAACACGATCTACCAGCTGTTCGCAGGCCCCGAGGCCTACATCGACTTTGTGGGCGGGTCCGATACCGCGATGGTCGCCATCGTTGTGCTGTCGGCTTGGGCGACCTTTCCCTACCAGATGCTGATCTATCTAGCGGGTCTACAGGACGTGCCGGGCGATCTGTATGAAGCCGCCGAACTGGACGGCGCCACCGCATGGCAGCGCTTTCGATTTGTGACGTGGCCCTGTCTGCGCAACGTCAACATCTTCCTGCTGATCATCACCACCATTCAGGCGCTGAAACTGTTCACGCAGGTCTCTGTGATGACCAAGGGCGGGCCGAACGGGTCGACCACGACCATCATCTACTACCTGTTCCAGCAGGGCTTCACCTCGCAGAAGATCGGCTACGCCTCGGCCATCTCGGTCTTCTTCTTCATCGCGGTCACCACCATCGCCGTACTGCAACGGGTCTTTCTGAAAAACGAGGGCGAGCAATGATCCGGATCTTTCCCCGTGGCACCCTGATGCCATTTCTTTTCGCCTGCACAGTAGCCCTAGGGGTGCTGTTGCCGCTGATGATGATGGTGACGATCAGCCTGAATCCTGATGAGCAGGATATCCTTGTCTCGATGGGGTCGCTGAAGTCCTTCATCCCCGAGACCGTCAGTTTCCAGAACTATATCGACGTCTGGACCGATCCGGCGCGTCCGTTCTTCCGCTACATGATGAACACCGCGATTGTGACCGTGGCGACCTTGTTGATCTCGATCACCATCAACTCGATGGCGGCCTTCGTCGTTGCCCAAGGTAGCCTGCCCGGCAACAAGATGGTGCTGCTGTTTGTGGTCGCGACCATTGCGGTACCAGCAGAAAGCCTTGTGCTGCCGCAGTTGATCCTTGCGGGCAAGCTGGGACTTGTGGACACCTATGTGGTCCAGATCCTTCCGGGTATCGCCAACGCCCTGTCGATCTTCCTGTTCTTCCAGTTCTTTTCCCGCATCCCCAAAGACCTGTTCGAGGCGGCAGAGCTGGACGGCTTTTCATTCTTTCAAAAGTACCGCCATATCGCCCTGCCCCTGTCGAAGCCTGTGATCTCGGCTGTCGCGATCCTGCAATTCCTTGAGATGTGGAACGCCTACCTCTGGCCGGTCATGGTCACACGCGGCCCCGAGGTGCGCCCACTGACCGTCGCCATGGGTGCGTTCTTTGGCACCAACCAGCGTATCCCATGGGGCGATGTGATGGCCTTTGCGGTGTCGATGGCCGTGCCGGTGATCCTGTTCTTCCTGCTGATGCAGCGCCAGTTCATCGCGTCCGTTATGAGTTCGGGGGTCAAAGGATGACCGAGACCTACCGCCCGAAACTGCACTTTACCCCTGCGAAAGGCTGGATGAACGATCCCAACGGCATGATCCGTCATGGCGGCCTGTGGCATCTGTTCTTTCAGCATGACCCCAACAGCATCCACCACGGCCCGATGCACTGGGGACATGCGGTCAGCCGTGATCTTGTGCACTGGCAGGAACGTCCTGTCGCGCTTTATCCCGACGCGCTCGGCACCTGCTTTTCCGGCAGCGCTATCGCCGCGCCTCAGGGGGTCAAGCTGTTCTATACCGCCCACAGCCTGACGCCCGAAGGGCGCGACTTTCAGGTCCAGTGCGTCGCCCACGCGAATGACACCCTGACGCAGTTCCAGACCGACACCAGAAATCCGGTGCTGGAGAACCCCGGTCGCGAGGTCTTTCGCGATCCCAAGGTGATCTGGCACCAAGACACCGCCCGTTGGATCATGCTGGTGACCGAAGGCCAGTCGATCGCCTTTTACGCATCCGAAGACCTGCGCAGGTGGGAATACCTTAGCAGCTTTGGGGCCTGCCACGGGCAGCACGGCAAAGGCGTTTGGGAATGCCCCGACCTGCTGGAAATGCGCTATCAGGGGAAAGCATTTTGGGTGCTGATCGTCTCGATCTCAGAGGATGCGCCCGGTGGCGGCTCTGGCACCCAGTATTTCATCGGCGCCTTTGATGGCACCCGCTTTACCAACGTCAATCCGGCGGAAGCGGTGCTTTGGCTGGACATGGGGCGCGATTTCTACGCGCCGCAGAGCTTTTTCGATCCCGGTGGCCCGCCCACCGTCATGGCTTGGGCCAGCAACTGGAGCTATGCCCGTCAGACCCCGACCAAGGCCTTTCGCGGGGCCGCAAGCCTTCCGCGAGAGCTGTCCCTGACGCGCTCACCGGACGGGCTGCGCATTGCCCAAAGGGTGCCCGAAGCGGTGCGAAATGCCTTTGCCAACCAGCGCGACCGCGCCACATTCCATCACGGCTTCCACCTAGAGGCAGAGGGCGCGCGGGATGTGACAGTTTCGCTATTTGGGGAAACCGTGCCGCATCTGCGTCTGACCCGCGGGACCGACGACGTGGTCACGCTAACCTCTCGGCGGCCCGACCACGACGGCCTGACCGGCTTTGGCCATGAGGTCATCACCCGCTTCACTTGGCCCCTGTCCCGACCGCTGGATATCGAACTGTTCGTCGATCGCGGCCTTGTCGAGATGTTCTGCGCCGGTGGCACCGTGTCCCTGACCAACCTGCATTTTCCGGCGGTGCCCGAAGGCCCCGTCACCTTGACCCATCACGCCAGCGGCACACGCCGCGCCGTTCCCCGTCACCTGTCCGAAGGAGGCCACAATGGCTGACGTCCTGATCCAGTCCGTAACAAAGCGCTACGGCACTGTCGAAGTTGTCCCCTCGTTGAACCTAGAGATCCCCGAAGGCTCTTTCACCGTACTTGTCGGCCCGTCCGGCTGCGGCAAGTCCACACTATTGCGGATGATCGCAGGGCTTGAGACGGTCTCGGACGGCAAAATCTTTATCGGCGGCACCGACATTACCCACACCGCCCCGTCCCAGCGCGGCGTTGCGATGGTGTTTCAAAGCTATGCCCTTTACCCGCACATGAGCGTGGCCGAAAACATCGGTTTCGGCCTGCGGTTGGCGGGGATGGGCAAATCCGAGATGGAAGGTCGCGTGCGCGAGGCCGCCGATATCCTGCAACTTGGCCCGCTGCTGGATCGCAAACCAAAGCAGCTTTCGGGCGGTCAGCGCCAGCGCGTCGCCATTGGCCGCGCCATCGTGCGCAAACCCAAGGTCTTTCTGTTCGACGAGCCGCTCTCGAACCTTGATGCCGCGCTACGGGCGCAGATGCGAGTCGAGCTTTCGGAACTGCATGAACGCCTTGGCTCGACTATGGTTTATGTCACCCATGATCAGGTTGAGGCCATGACCATGGCGGACCAGATCGTCGTTCTGAATAAGGGCCATATCGAGCAAGTCGGCGCGCCCATGCATCTATACAACGCACCCGCCACGCCCTTTGTGGCGGGGTTTATCGGATCGCCCAAGATGAACTTTTTGCAAGGCCCCAAGCCTTGGGCCAGTGCGCCACAGGGCGCGTTGATTGGCATCCGCCCCGAACATATCACCCTGTCCCAGACTGGGGGGCAATGGCCTGCCACAGTCCGGCACGTCGAACACCTTGGCGGCGAAACGCTAGTCCATCTGGACAGCGAATGCGTCGGCAGTCTGACCGTGAAGGTGACGGGCGATCTATCCGCACAGGCGGGCACCACACTTCATGCCTCGCCGCGGCCGGAGATGCTGCATGTCTTCACAGACGGTCAGCGGGTCAGCGCCTGACCCGCATCGCACAGCTGTTATTGGTGGCGGGGCCGCTCTTAGCCCGCCATCGCGCCGACTTCATCCTGTACCTTCTGAAAGAAGGCTCGCGCCATACCAGCAAACGGCTGCTCGTCAGTGCACATGGCGTGCAACTCTTCGATAATCCAATGCGCCTCGGCTTCATGGATCGCGGCAATAGTGGGATTATCCGCCACAAGCCAATCGTTCAACTTTTCGATCAACCGGTCCCGCAGCCGGCGCATCTCAAGTAGCCGTATCCGCCGTTCCTCTTCCAGCCATCGCCGGTTCAGACCAAGGATGGTGCGCGTCGCCTCGCCCACCGGACTGCCATCCTTGGCCCGAACGGTAGATGCCCCCTGAAACAGCACCCAGTCCAGATGGTCACCCGGCTCCATTTCCACTGGGTTCAGGATCAGCGGCCTTTCCGTCGTCAGATCGCCGCCTTCTTGCGTGACCCAAGCATTCCCTTCCACCGGAAAGGCGTTCAGCTTTCCTGCGGTCGTCTTTGGCTGGCGCTCAAGAAAGGCGCGCAGATCCGCTTCGGCTTCCACATCGTCGGGGATGATAACGTGATAACTGCGCGACTGATTGCAATGCTGACAGGACAAAACAAGATTCTCCCACCGCATGGCAAGCCACCAGTAACCGGGGTGCACCACCCCCGCGTCATCGGCCTCAGACACGCCTTTCTTGGGCCGATAATGTTCCACATCGGTGTCCTGCGTTCCGGCGATCTTGCTTTCACAATAGGCGCATTTGCCGTGAAACATCTCTCGCAGAGCATCGCGCACCGCGCGGCTGCCATAGGCGCTGAAATCGCCGCTTTTCAGGGTTTCTCCCGCTGCCATCTTGGCCTTGACCCGAGCCAGTTCCCGCGATCCCGCCGAGTCCGGATCATTCGGGTCCAACGCAGCCGGACAAGGGGTGCGCGCAACCTTGATCATTTGCGCTTCTCGAAGAGTGCAGAAAACGTCTGCCGCAGCTCTGCTCGGCGCGGCGAAGGCGCCTTCGTCGGGCTCACCTCTTGTTTGGCCTTCTGCTTCAACGCCTCGGCATAGGCTTGCTGAGCCAAGGTCGAGCCAAGCACCATTCCGTCATCCAACTTGCCCCGCAGTACCTCCATTTCTTCATGCTCTTCTTGTGTCAGGTCTTCGATCCGCACAGCCAGCCGGTTGTAACGCTCCAGCCGCGCATCCGTTTCCGGATCGGTTGAACCCAGCCCGAAAAACTCGGACGTCAGGATTTGTTCAGACCGCATCCCGCGGATCGACGGCAGGTCCATGACACGCTCGACCTGATCCGTGGCCGAGCGCTGCAAGACGAAGACCTCGCCGTCATACATCCCGCGCAGACACAGCGGATCATGGGTGGTAGCGATGAACTGTGTCTTGGGAAAAGCCCTGCGCAACAGGGTCATGATCTGCATCTTCCAGCGCGGATGCAGGTGGGTCTCGATCTCGTCGATGAAGACCACCGCACTGGCAAACTCCATATTGTCATAGTGGTAGAGCATCTCGCGGATGATATCGCAGACCATTGCGATGACGGATTTGTAGCCGACCGAGAGGTCCTTCATGGCCATCCGCTGCCCATCCCGCCGCACATAGATTTGCCCCGGTGTTTCTGGGTCATCATCCCGCTCAAAGTCATCGGCATCCGACAGCATCAACACCTCGCGCAAAGCGCGGGCGGCGGCCTCCCACTCTTTACCTTCCAGCGTGGTCAGCCAAAGGATCGGGTTCGCGATCATATCCATCGGATCGAACAGAGACCGGACACGATGCGCCGGTGCCCGCAGGCGGCGCGTCTTGCGTTTGGTAAAGAACCGGCGGGGTCCGTAGCCAAGCACGATCTTGGCGCATTGAGCATCGCCCGAGAACCGTGCGTCCCCTGCAATTGCGGTGATGCTTGCCGGTGCGCTGCTGTCCAGAAATTCCAGCCGCACCGCCATATCCGGCGCGGTTTCCTGCCAGCGGTAGGGGTCGGGGCGATGGATCAGATCACCGGGCGACAGCGGCTCGTCATCAATTGCCTTGTCCAGTTCCGCCGCCTCATGGGTGCCGATCACCGCCAGCGCCATCGCCTCAAGCACCGAGGATTTCCCCGTCGCATTTTCCCCCAGAAGCAACATGCAAGGGGACTGGTCTTTGTCCTCGACCGTGTCGGGCAGATCAAAGGAAATATCTTTCAAAGCCTTGAAATTGCTGATCTCTACATGGGTGATCGGTTTCAAGGCATTTGGCAGACGGCGAATATTGGGGATGCGACTTGTGGTGGGTTTAGGCTGGATCGGGTCGGTGGCCGTCATTTCGAATTTGGCATCAAATGAGCCAGTCAAGAACTCCGCCGCTAGAACCCCACGTCGCCCTTCAGGCAGTTCGTTGAAGGCGTCGGCAACGTCCTGGGCAGTGTTCGCAGGGAAACTCTTTGATCGGGCAAAAGCCATCAGTACCGCAGTTGCTGCGCCGGTATGGGGTGCAGGACCGGACAAACCCTGAACGCCCAAGGTCTGGCCAGTAGCTTTCAACTGCCCCGATTGTAGCGCTTCTCCCCAAGTCTTGATGATAGAACGCCGTCCCTCCACCAATTCAGACCGATTGAGTTCAAGGAGTTCGGACGTCGCTTGCCCCTGCGAAGTGATCCAATCCACCCAACCGTTCGGTTGGAAAATTAGATGTTCGCGCGGCTCGTGAAAGCATGGATCAAGCATCAATTCTTGTTCGCGCTGCCGTAGCTCCGCGACGGACATTGAAGGGCGGCCACGCGCGGCCTGAACAAAGAAACTGTTGCCCTTCAAACGCGCACAGCTTGAGCAAAGCCAAAGCATGTTTTCCCAGTCGAACATCAGCCAGCTATAGGCCAGCAGATCAGTGCTTCCGTCTTTGTTCTGTGCCAACATTGGTGGCCTGTGACGGCTGGCAACACCTCTTAATCGACTGCCATCGAACGACGCGCGGCTTTCGCAATAGGCACAGCATTCGCCAAAGAGATCAGCCATCTGGCGGCGCATCCCCTCGTCCTCATCCAGCCAGTCCGACCGTGGCGCACGCCGCGTACCGCCTTTGGTTTGTGTTTCTTCGATAAAGGCCCGCACCTCTTCCCGCGCCTCATTGGCACGTTCGCTGAACAGGATTGCAGGGGGCGTGAGTTTTGTTCGATCAATAAACCGCATGGCCTACTCCGCTATTCCCAAGGCATTTCGAAGCTCTTCAATGTGGTGCGGTGGAGGCCCTTTCTTTGGCTTGGGGGCTTTCTCGGTTCCCTTGTCCATCGCCCAGTAATTATTGTGCGAAATGAAAGACCTACGGTGATCTTTGTCGACATTTCCCGCCGCATCCAGTTTGGGCAGCACGGCGATGTCACGGATGCCTTTCAGCACGCCCTTTTCGTCAGTTTCGCTGTCTTGGAACTCCAGACCAAAGACCTCTGCCACCGGCCCCGAGACTAGATCACCGGTCAGAATGTACTTTTCTTCCGAGTACAAATTCGTCCAGCGGGTATAGGCGAACAGAGCCGCGTGATGGGGGGTGCGGCGGTCAATTGGCTGTCGCTGCTCTTCGTTCGAAAAACTGAAGTGGTGCGTCTTTGTCGTGCCATCATACTCAAGCGTCGGCGGGCAGGTCGGCAATAGTCGATCCCGCTGTCGGGCACGCAGGTCCTCATGGCTTTCGGCCCTAAGAAACTCGGCATGGGTCAGAGGCGCACCCAAAGTCACGAAATCCGAGACGATCCAAGGCGCGCATTGTTCTCTGGCCTCGGTAAAGGTCCGCGCTTGCTGGTCCTGAAACGCATCAAGGTCCAGCCCGCCGCTTTTGATCGCTTCGCGGATCATCTGTTCCAGCGCGTCACGCTCTGGCTGCGGACCTGTGCCCCCGATCTTGTTATAACGCGCATAGGTTTGCGCAAGAATATCATAGGCGACAATCGCGCCCAGAGAGTGGGCAACGACGACCAGCCGTTCATAATCGCCGCTATCGATCAGCCGTGACAGAAGGTCAACGCCGCCCTGCCGGATCTGATGCCGCTTGGCCACATTCGGCGGCAGAGCCTTCACATAACGCGCCACATCGCCGAACCGTTTGATCAGCACGGTCGAGACGAAGGCCGACACCGCCATACCGCCCAAGGCAGACAACCACGCAACCCAAGGCGCCGGAGCCTCGGCTTTGGGCCAGAGGCCCCAAAGGGTCAGCCCGCCAATGATCAACGTGACAGCCCATAGCAGTACCCACGCATGGGCCACCCGCTTGGGCGGGATACGAAATAGCAAATCCCTGAGCCAGGTCTGCACATGCTCCCATGTGGTGCCCTGCATCATATGCGCCCAGTAGTATTCGTAGAAATCCGTATAGTTTCCGTTTTTGTCTTGTTCCGTCGTGATGCGGCGCAACTCGGACGAACTGTTGCGCGGATCGGGCTTGGCCCAAGACACATTGCCAGCCCGCGTACCCCCTGTATTGGGATCGGGCTTGGACACGCTAACCAGCTTGGGGTCTAGCGTCCAAACAGAGTTCACGAATGAATTCAGCGTGGCCATGGGGATTTGCTCGCCCATGCCATGCAAGATGACAATTGCTTGCTTCATCGGAATCAACCAATGCTAAAATAAAAATCAGAGTAAGACTTTTCTCTAATTTTTCACAGAAGCTAGGGCCGCGAAATTCGCTTAATCCGAATAAGTGCGCATAAAAGCTTCGATAAAATCAGAAAATACCAGAGATTTAATATTCTCATCAGCGCAATATGCAGCGGTTGAGTATGCTTGCCCCGTTGATATCTGCAATAGAGGCAAGCAAGGGGCTTTGCTTGCCTCCAATGTCAGCGCGGAAACGCGGTTAGGCCCAGAATGTCTCGTGGACTAGGGCTTGGCGCGGGCCATCGATGGTTTCGACCGTCAGCTCGGTGCCCGCGTCCCAATGGGTCATGCGCACCATGCCGATGGCAACGTTGGTCTGGAAATCCGGGGACCATGCGGCAGACGAGACACGACCAACCGTCTTTTCCCCGTGCTTGAGGGGCCACCAGCGGTCACAACCGGGCACCGCGGGACCGTCGATCTGAATAGCGCGGATTTGTTTGACAGGGCCCTCTTTCGCCACACGCAACAACGCATCGCGCCCGATACAGCCAATTGCAGTCTGGGTGTTGCAGAACTTGCCAAGGCCGCACTCATGGGGCGTGTTGTCGTCAGTCATATCGTTGCCATAGGACAGCAGCCCGCCCTCAATCCGCTCGATCAGGTTGGGACAGCCTGCGCGAACGTCCATGGACTGGCCCGCCTCCATCAGAGCGTTCCACAGGGGCATACCGATCTGTTCGCCCTCGACATAGATTTCAAAGCCGCCCTGCTTGGAATATCCCGAGCGAGCGACGACCAGATCGTGACCTTGAAAATCAAGATGGGCAAAGCGGAAGAACCGGATGTCTCGCACCTGATCACCGAACACCGCCGCCATCAGATCATCGGAACGGGGGCCTTGTACGGCCAAGGGCGACACGTCGGGCTCATCCACCAGCACATCAAGGCGATAGCCATAAGCCAGCCCCTTGACCCAATACAGCAGATCGCTGTCGGCGATCGAAATCCACCAGCGGTCCTCGGCCAGTTTGACGGCAACGGGATCGTTCAACATGCCGCCCGTTTCATCGACAATCGGCAGATAGAAACACTGGCCCGGCAGCATCGAACGCAAATCGCGCGGGGTCATCAACTGCACCAGACGACCCGCATCGGGGCCGCGCAGTTCAATCTGACGCTCACAGGCCACGTCCCAGACCTGCACCGCCTGTTTCAGGTGGTGGTAGTCTTCCTGAACCGAGCGGAACACCGTCGGCAGAAGCATGTGGTTGTAGACAGTGTAAGCTTTGACGCCAGCGGCCTCGACACCGTCCGAGAAGGGGGTGCGGCGCAGCCTGCGCGAAGGGGAAAGCAGTGCCATACCGGTTTACTCCAGTTCTTTGGCGCGATCGCGAAGCTGGAACTTCTGGATCTTGCCGGTGGATGTTTTAGGAAGGGTTTCAAAGATAACCGCCTTGGGGGCTTTGAAGCCCGCCAGACGGGTGCGGCAAAAGGCGATCAGGTCTTCGGCGGTGACCTCTGCCCCGTCACGCAGTTCCACGAAAGCGCAAGGAACCTCGCCCCACTTTTCGTGGGGCTTTGCGACAACGGCGGCGGCCTGCACCGCGGGATGGCGATACAAAACCGCCTCAACCTCGACCGAAGAGATATTCTCACCGCCCGAGATGATCACATCCTTCAGACGGTCACGTATCTGCATGTAGGCGTTTTCATGGACGACAGCGCCATCACCGGACCAGAACCAGCCATCCTCAAAGGCCTTCGCGGTGGCCTCGGGGTCTTTGTAGTAGCCCGACATGACCGTGTTGCCCCGAATGGCAATCTCACCCTGAGTGGTGCCGTCGCGAGGCACGGGCTGGCCAGAGGCGCGGTCAATGACCGTGACCTCTTCGACCATCGGAAAAGCAATGCCCTGTTGCGCTTGCAGTTCGGCCTGTTCGGCGGGGCTTAGATCATCCCAAGCCTCTTGCCACAGACACTGCGAGATATGGCCAAAGGTTTCGGTCAGCCCATAGACCTGCATCACGTCAAAGCCCATCGCCCGTGTCTTTTCCAGCACCGAAGGCGGCGGCGGTGCGCCTGCTGTCATCACGCGGATCGAGGGTTCAAAGGGGGCCGCGTTACCTTCGGCCTCGGCCAGCATCTGCAACACGATTGGCGCGGCGCCAAAGTGGGTCACGCCGTGGGTGCGGATCGCCTCAAGAATACGGTTCGCAGCCGGAATGCGGGTAAAGACAAACGTGCCCCCCAGCATCGCCACCAACCAAGGATGCCCCCAGCCATTGCAGTGGAACATCGGCACCACGGACAGGTAGACCGGATAGGGCGGCACCTGCCACGCGGTCCCTGCGCCAAGCGCCATCAGGTACGCGCCGCGGTGGTGATAGACCACACCCTTGGGCCGCCCCGACGTGCCGGACGTGTAGTTCAGCGCAATCGCATCCCACTCATCCTCTGGCAGCAGGATCGGCATCGGCGCGGTGTCGGCCAGCGCCTCATAGGTGGGGCCACCAAGGCTTTCGCCCGGTGCGGCGGGGTCGGCGATCTCGACCACGGGCAATGTACGCCCCAAAAGGTCAAACGCCTTGGACAACAAAGGCACCAGTTCCCGATCCACGATCACCAGTTTGCTGTCCGCATGGTCCAGAATATAGGCGATGGTTTCCGGCTCAAGCCGCGTGTTCAGCGTGTTCATCACCGCGCCGGTCAAGGGCAGCGCAAAGTGCAGTTCAAACAGCTCGGGCACATTCGGGCTAAGGACAGAGACCGTATCACCCTTTGCAACACCAAGCCCCATAAGACCCGCCGCCACAGAACGGATACGCGCGGCAGTTTCGGCCCAACTGCGCCGGATATCCCCATAGATCACCGCCGTGCGCGTACCATGCAGGCTTTCAGCGCGGCGCAGGAAGGACAGGGGCGACAGCGGCACATGGTTCGCCCGTGTCTTTTGAAGAGCCTCGAAATGGTGACGCATGTCGTTGTCCGCTCTGATTTAAGTGTTGGGCCGCACGCGGGCTGCGGTCTTGTTGGCGAAGGCTTCCAGACGCTCGCGCGCGGCGGGCTGGGTGTTGACGATCCCGCCCACAAAGGCCTCGGCGTAGGCGGCATCCATGCCCGACATGTTGTTCATGTGGCTGACCGCAGAGCAGATCGCAAAGTTTGTCAGCGGCAGGTTCTGGGCCACCTTCTCGGCCAGCTCCATCGCCTTGGCGTAGCTGCCACCCTCTTCAGTGATGTACTGCGCCAGCCCCAGATCCACGGCCTCTTGACCCTGATAGACGCGGCCGGTCAGGATCATGTCAATCATGCGGTACTTGCCGATCATATCCGAGACACGGATCGTTGCGCCCCCACCGGTGAAAATCCCGCGCTGACCTTCGGGCAGAGCGAAATAGGTGCCCGGATCGATCACCCTCACGTGGGCGGCGCTGGCCAGTTCCAGACCACCGCCAACAACCGCGCCCTTCAGCGCGGCGATGATCGGCACCCCGCCATATTCCATTTTGTTGAACGCTTCATGCCAGCGCAGACAGACGTGCATAAAGTCATCGGGGCTGCGATCCGCCTTCCAATGCTCGACCAGATCAAGCCCTGCGCAAAAATGGTCCCCTGCCCCTTCCAGAAGCACAGCTTTGACGCCCGCCATCCGCGCACCGCTGAAAAAGCGGATCAGTTCCTCGATCGTGACCACATCCAGCGCATTGCGCTTTTCAGGACGGTTCAGGGTTAGAACATAGAGGCCATTGTCACGCGCCGAAATCGCAAGGCGTTCATAGGTGGCGGGATTTACAACGTCATTCATATGTCTGGTCCTTTTCGAGAGAATTCATTCAGGGAAAGTCGCGTCCAAGAGGCTGCGAGAGCCGTGCAGGATGCGGGCTTGTTCGGTGGCGCACTCGGGCAGAATGTTCTGGGCATAGAACAGGGCGGTTTCGATTTTGCGGACCATGAAGGGCGCATCTTGACCCGCGTCCAGCGCGGCTTGCGCCGCCAAAGCCCCTTTGCCAAGCATCCAGCCCGCCGCCAGCGTTCCGGTCAGCATCAGGAACGGGACAGAGCCCGCAAAGGCCGCGTCGATATCCTTGGGCTTGTTATCCAACATCCATTCCAACGAGGTCTCAAACGCCGCCCGCGCCTGCGCAAGGCCCGCGCCAATCGCTTGGGCAGAGGCATCGCCCTTGGCCAGTTCTGCCTCGGTCGTGGCTATTCCAGCGGCGAACAAGCGGGCAGCCGCCCCGCCATCGCGCATCACTTTGCGTCCCAAAAGGTCATTGGCCTGAATGGCCGTGGTGCCTTCATAGATCGGCAGGATGCGGGCATCGCGGTAGTGCTGCGCGGCGCCGGTTTCCTCGATAAAGCCCATGCCGCCATGAATTTGCACGCCCAATGAGGCAACCTCGACAGCGCGTTCGGTGCAAAAGCCCTTGACCAGCGGGACCATGAATTCGGCCAGCGCATTGGTTACACGGTCTGTCCGGTAATGAGCGATATCCAGCAGTCCCGCGGTTGCGGCCGCCATCGCCCGCCCGCCTTCGGTCAGGCTGCGCATCCGCATCAGCATACGGCGCACGTCGGGATGTTCGATGATCGGCACGGCGTCTTTGGTTTGACCGTTCACCGGACGGCTTTGCACGCGGCCCTGCGCATAAGCCAGCGCCCGTTGATAGGCCCGTTCAGAGGTCGCAACGCCTTGCACGCCCACAGTAAACCGCGCGGCGTTCATCATGATGAACATGTATTCCAGCCCGCAATTCTCATTGCCGATCAGGAACCCCGTCGCATCCTCATATTCCAACACAGCCGTAGGACTGGCCCGCACGCCCAGTTTGTGTTCGATGCTGACACACTTCACTGCATTCGCAGCCCCAAGCGTTCCGTCCGACTTCACCAGCGTCTGCGGCACGATAAAAAGGCTCAGCCCCTTGGGTCCGGCGGGCGCACCATGGGTCCGCGCCAGCACTAGGTGGATGATGTTCTCGGTCAGATCATGGGCGCCGTAGGTGATAAAGATCTTTGTGCCCCTGACGGCATAGCTGCCATCCGTACGCCGGATCGCCTTTGTCGCAACAAGGCCTAGATCGCTGCCCGCTTGGGGCTCGGTCAGGTTCATCGTGCCGGACCAGCGCCCCGAAATCAGCGGCTCAAGATACAGCGATTTCTGCGCGTCCGAACCCGTCAGCAGCAGCGCCTCGATCGCGCCATCGGTCAGCAGCGGGCACAGGCCAAAGCTCATATCGGCGCTGTTCAGCATCTCTGTCGCCGCCGCACCCGCAACGCGTGGGAGGCCTACCCCGCCATAGGCCACCGGATGGGTCAGCGCCTGCCAGCCCATTTCAACAAACTGCGCGTAGGCCTGCGCATGGCCTTCGGGCATTGTCACGCGGCCCTTGTCAAAACTGGTCCCCGCCCGATCCCCGTCCTGAGACAAGGGCGCAATCTGTTCGGCACAGAACTGGGCATAGCCCGTCAGAGCCGCGCCAATATCCGATAGATCGCATTCGGAATAAGCGTCCAAAGAGGACACCTTTCCCCAATGTGACAGGTGTTCGATACAGAACATCAAATCCTTGACGGGCGGCTGGTAGGTCATGCCTGTCTCCCCAAAGGCACTATGGTTTTCTGACATCTAACCGCTGCACAGCTTGCCCATAAGCTCATTTTTTGCCAAACTATTATCCGATCACGACACATTAGGTCCGCCATGAGCAGTCATGACCCTATCTCTCTAACGACCGTATCGGCGGGGTTCATTCAGGACTGGCTGGACGCGCTGGCATCGCGCTGCACGCCAGAGACGATGGCATCCCTGCTGGAACGTTCAGGCCTGCAATCCGGTCCGATGTCCCCCACCCAGCGCATCACACTAGAGGAAATCGCCAGACTGTATCAGTTGGCCGCGCCAGAGACCGGCGACGAGATGATGGGCCTCTGGAGCCGCCCGATCCGCCCCCGCGCCCTGCAACACCTTGTCACCGTACAACGAGAGGCCAGCAGCCTGACCTCGGCGCTGTATCGGTTCTCGACCTATTGGAACCTGCTTCTGGATGATTTCCGTCTGGATCTGCGCCACCAAGATGATGAGGTAGAACTGGCGCTTGTGCCCTATGCCGCCGAAACCCGCCCGCAGCGGTTTGGCCACATGCTTATCCTGAAACTGGCCCACGGCCTTTTGTCATGGCTGGCAGGGGCGGAAACAAATGTGAAGGCCGTGCGCTTTGCCTTTGCGCGTCCGGATTTCGCCGCCGATTACGCGGTGGTCTTTCCCTGCCCGGTCGAATTTGACGCCGCCGAGACCGCCATCCTCTTTGATCCGCGGCAGTTTGACCGCCCGATCACCCGCACCCCTGCGGAGGCCTCGGTATTCCTTGAGCGCGCACCGCTGGACTGGATCTTTACCGGCTCACGCGCCCATACAAACAGCCTGCGCGTCCGCGCCTTCCTATACGGTGCCACTTGGCAGACCTGCCAATTGCTAGATGCGGCCGACGCCCTGAAAATGACCCCGCGCACACTGAACCGCCGCCTGAAACAGGAAGGCACTTCGTTTCAGGACATCAAAGACGCCCTGCGCCGCGACATTGCCATCCGCGCCCTGCAACAAGGCACTGACAGCATCGAGCAGATCGCCTTCGACACCGGCTTTTCCGCCCCTGCAAACTTTCACCGCGCCTTTCGAAAATGGACCAATCGCACGCCGGGATCATACCGCGGCTGAGACCCGCGCCCCTCCGTCCGACAACCCATGACGAAACTGTTTATCACGGATCAAAAGCGCTGTAGCGTGATGCGCAAATGGCCAAGTTCGCAAGCATTGATCAGTACATCGAAACGCTTCCGCCAGAGGTGCGGAAACAGGCGCAGGCGCTGCGATGCGCCATTTCGTCGGCGGCAGAGGGACTGGTAGAAACCATCTGCTACGACATGCCCGCGTTTCAATATAACGGGGTGACCGTTATCTATTTCGCGTTCTGGAAGAAACACATCGGCCTCTACCCGATCTATCGGGGCACCGAGGCGTTCGAAGCGCTCGTCGCACCCTTCCGTGCGAAAACAGACACGTTGCAACTACCGCTACACCAGCCGGTTCCTGATGATTTAGTGGATGCGATCGTGAAATCCCAAATGGCAAAACTGCAATCGACGCGAACCTGACAGACCTCAGAGGGGCTGCGACCCAAGCACGGCCGCGCCAAGCCGATAAGCTTGACTTGGCAAGGGGAAAGGCATTCTTAGCAATCATGACCGACCTTTCGACCCTGCCTCTCGACGCGCTCTCGCTGAATGAGGCCGCCCGCCCCTCAGCGCCCAAAGTGCCCGCCGCCACAGACACGCACCGCCGCCAAGGCGGGCAGTTGGCGGCCATTCACCGTCACTATTTGATGGAAATGGCCCAGATCGGTGCCGTTCTAGCGCGGATCGAGGCAGGCGACACGCCGCCCGAAAACCTGAAACGGATCGTTCTGTCCCTCAACATGGCAGAGAATTTCAGAGCCTTCGGGAACCTTTGCGGCCGCGAATGTCAGGTGCTGAAGTTCCACCACGATATTGAGGGCGACGACATGTTCCCCCGCATCAGCGCCGCCGGTGGTGGCATGTTCCGCGAGGTAGTGGCCAAACTTCTGTCCGAACACGAAGTGGTTCATGAACTGATCATCCGCCTAAGCGACGCTGCTGACACACTGATTGAAGACCCCAGTGAAGCGCATTTCACGCAGGCCGCCGCCACTTATCGAAAACTGGAAGAAATTGTACGCTCGCACTTTCGCTATGAAGAGACCGAGCTGGCAGAGGCCATCGGATACTATCTCGGCAGTATTTGACCGCCAATATTCCAAAATATCGGCCTGCAGCTCTGGGGCAGTTTAAAGGCCTTGCGCACACTTTTGGGTTTGATTGCGCAGTCACCTCTGAATGCCAAAGACCGGCAAACGGCCCCACAGGCTAAAGCGGGGCCGTAGCTTGCGACTTGATCAGCCGTGCGCAGCAAAGCCGGCGTTCAGGGCAGTCAGGATAGTGGTCACGTCATTTTCGGTCAGGATCAGCGGCGGCGACATGATGATGTTATTGCCAGACACCCGCACCATCGCACCGTTTTCATAGGTGGTGCGATGGATCGCGCCGATGGTCTTTTTGTCGATGGGCGCTTTGGTTCCCCGATCCGAGACCAATTCCAACGCGCACATCAGACCGTGGCCGCCACGCACGTCGCCGATCACCGGATAGGCTTCCTGCAGTTTCAGCAGCCCTTCATATAGCTGGGTGCCACGTGCGGCAGCGTTGTCTTTCACCTGCAAACGCTGGGTCTCACGAAGGCAAGCGATCGCCGCAGCAGCCCCCACCGGATGCCCCGAGTAGGTATAGCCTGATCCGATGGCCCCTTTGCCGGAGGTGTCGCCTTCGAACACTTCAGCCACCTGATCCGAGATCATCACCGCACCAAACGGGAAGTAGCCGTTGGTGATCGCTTTGGCGGTGCACATCATGTCTGGCTTAACGCCCCAGTGGCGCGATCCTGACCAGCTGCCGGTGCGGCCAAAAGCAGTGATCACCTCATCAGCGATCAGCAGAATGCCATATTTGTCACAAAGTGCCCGCACGCCCGGCATAAAGCTGTGGTGTGGCGGAATGACGCCGCCAGCACCCAGAATTGGCTCCATAATAAAGGCGGCGATCGTCTCAGGGGCCTGAAACTTGATCTCGTCTTCCAACGCGGCAAGGCACAATTGGGCCAGACGCTCGGGGTCGGTCTCATTGAAAGGGTTACGATAGGGGTAAGGCGCAGGCACGTGGAAACAGCCGGGCATCAGCGGCTCGTACTGGGTGCGAAAGTTGGCGTTTCCGTTGACCGAAGCCCCAAGGGTGTGGGTGCCGTGATAACCCTTTTTCAAGGACAGATATTTGACCCGTCCGCCATCACCGCGCACCTTGTGATACTGACGCGCCAGTCGCAGCGCTATTTCCACGGAATCCGATCCGCCCGAGGTAAAAAACGCACGGCTCAACCCGTCGGGCGCGAAAAAATCGCGCAGCATTACGCTCAGCTCAATCACCGCGTCATTGGTGGTGCCACGAAAGATCGAATAATAGGGAAGCCGGTCCAACTGGGCGCGGATCGCCTCTTTGACCGGCGCACAGGAATAGCCAAGGTTCACGTTCCAAAGGCCGCCCACCGCATCTACGGTGCGGTGTCCGTCCAGATCCATGATCTGCACCCCTTCGCCTTCGACAATGATGTCGGGCAGATTGGCCAGACTATCGGCGGGATGGGCCATCGGATGCCACAGGTGACGGGCGTTATGTTCGGTCAGGAAATTGGAATCTTTCATCTCAATCAGGATCTTTCATCTAAAGCGGCGCCTAGGCGATCAGCCTTTGGGCGCATCGGGGAAGTCGCGGGGCAGAACGCCGCCAGCCGAAATTGAGGCTTGCCGGATCGTCGCCAGCAGCGCCTGTTGAACGTCATTCATCTTGTCTTCGGTGACCCGAACGGTAGGCACAGCCACGGCGATGGCCCCGATCGGGATGCCCTCGGGGCCAAAGATCGGCCCGCCAACGGAAGAGACTTCGCTGTCATAGGTCTGGTCCACGCGGCACACGCCAGTGCGACGGGTGTCCTCCAGTACCGCACGCAGATAAGCGCGGTCGGTGTGGGTCTTGTCAGTAAATGCGGGCAGCGGCGCGCCGAAAGCGTCATCCACAAAACGGGAGAGCGAAAAGGCCAGAACCGCCAGTCCCGAAGAGGTCGCGTGCAGGGGAAGGATTTCGCCTTCGTCGAAATGCACCTGCGTGCCGTGAACCTGCGGGTCGGTGTGGAACACCGGCGACAGGACTTTGCCCTGCAACAGTGAGGCATGGCAAAGCTCGCCCGTTTGGCGGGCCAGTTCCTCGACCACAGGGCGGAAGACAGCGCGAATCGGATGGGTGGCTTCGCGCACTGCCGTCAGACGCAAAATGGCGGGCCCAAGGCGGTATGTACGGGCCACAGGATGCTGTTCCAGAAAGCCATTTTCCTCAAGCTCTACCAGATGACGATGCACAGTTGCCTTGTCACGTCCGGCAAGGCGCACAAATTCGGTCAACCCGATTTCTGGCCTGCGTCGCGAGAAATATCCCAGTAATTCAAGGGCTTTTGTGATCGTTCCCATTGTCGTCCTCTGTCTTTTCCATCGCCGTTTTCGGGCTTGGCAAAGAAAAGTTGACACAAGATCGTTGCGATGGCAACAATTAATGCACCAACGGTTCAAATAATGAACCATCCAACGGGAGAGCTTGTATGAACACGTTTTTAAAGACCTCGGTGGCGATTGCCCTGACGGCGCTGCCGCTGGCGGCGCAGGCCGAATATCCTGAAAAGCCGGTGAACTTTGTGGTGCCCTTCCCGCCCGGTGATCTGGAAGATGTACTGACCCGCATGATCGCCGAGGATTTCCAAACCAAGTACGGGGTGGCCGCCGCAGTTATCAACCGCCCGTCGGATGGCGGTCCGTTCCCCGGCGCGGCGCAGGTCGCAGGTGCGCCAGCGGATGGTTATACCGTCGGCTCTTTCGTGGTGGATATTCCTGTAGTCGGCCCGCAAGTGGGTATTCCGGCGCTGGCCGACAACCCGTTCGAGCCGTTGGGCATTTTCCTGACCTACCCCTTTGTCATTGCCACCTCGTCCAGCGCCCCGTTCCAGTCGCTGGACGAACTGGCAGCATACGCCAAAGACAATTCAGTCGTGCTGGGGCATTTTGGATCGTTTCTGCTGCCGACGCAGGCCACTTTTGCCGCCGCCAAAGAGCTTGGGTTCGAATGGGGGGCCGAGGCCTCGTCCGACGCGCTGGACTGCAATTCGCTAGCCTCTGGCGATTTCGATGTGGTGAACACCACAATCCAGTTGATCCAGCCTTGCCTTGACCAAATCACTATTCTGGCCAGCATCACCGAAAGCCCGATCTCGTTGGCACCCGATGCGCCGACGCTGGCGGCTGTGACCCCTGATTTGGGGATCTCGTTGTGGAACGGGCTGTTCGTACACAAAGACACCCCCGACGATGTACGTGAAAAGATCATCGAGGTCGCCCGTGAAACCGTCACGTCAGAGCGGGCGCAAAAGCTGTCCGCAGAGACCGGCGCGCTGGTCTACTGGATGGATGCCGAAGCCGCCGCGGCCCGCATCGCCAGTGACATCGAGATCACCGGCCACATCAACCAGTTGATCGCCGAGTAATCACGTCGGGGCCGTGCGCGGCCCCGACCAGCCGTTCAATCGCGGGCGGCTGTCAGGGAGATTTACAATGCAAGAAGATCCAGACGCGCCCCACGTCTTTCCGATCGGGCGCAAACCCGGCGAGCTACTGTTTGCGGCGCTGATCCTGTTGTTCTCGGGCCTGCTGTTGGCGCAGATCGGGTGGCAGACGACTTGGCTCCCGAAAAAGGCACTGGCCGCGCAGCCACGCCTGTGGCCAGCGATCTCGCTTGGGGGGATGGCATTGTTCGGGCTGTTGTTGTGGCTGAAGACCCGCAACATCACCCGCACCCCCGGCCGCTGGCGCGAGGCCCTGTGCTGGGTCAAATCCCTAGAGTTTGTCGGTTGGTACGTCCTGTACGTCGCCGCCATTCCGGTGATCGGCTATCTACTGGCAACGATAGCCTTCTGCCTCTTTATGGCGGTGCGGCTGGGATACCGGTCGCGGCAGGCGATCCTATCGGCCATCGGCTTTGCCCTGTTTGTGGTGCTGACCTTCAAGACCGGTTTCAACGTCAAGATTCCTGGCGGCGCCCTCTATGAACTGGCCCCCGAAGACCTGCGCTACATCCTCATCCGTTATTTCTGAGCGAGTTTCATGGACCTACTGCTTTCAAGCATCGACATTATCGCGCGCTGGGACGTTATCGCGGCGCTGTTTATCGGCTCGATCGGAGGTGTTCTGGTGGGGGCGCTGCCCGGTGTGGGTGCGGCGGTGGCGATTGCCATCATGCTGCCCGCAACCTTTATGCTAGAACCCATCGTCGGCCTGACCGCCTTGCTGGGGGTCTATGGATCATCCATGTTCGGCGGCGCCATTCCGGCCATTCTGGTCAACACCCCCGGCACGCCGGTGAACGCCCTTACCACGTATGACGGCTTTCCGATGACCCAACGCGGCGAAGCGCGGCGGGCCTTGGGGTTGGCCTACTCGGCCTCGTTCTTTGGGGGCATTTTCGCCATATTGTGCCTAATGATCTTTGCCCCCGTTCTGGCCAAGGTCGCCCCCATGTTCGGCGCGCGCGAGATTTTTCTGGCAGCCTTGCTGGGGATTGTGCTGGTGGTGGTGACCCATCGCGGGCAGGTGCTGGCGGCGGGGATGCTGGCCTGCTTTGGCATCTTTCTACAGACTATCGGGATCGAGGGCAGCGCCTACACCCAACGATTCACCTTCGGGCAGAGCTGGCTGCAAAACGGCATCGATCTGATTGTTGTCGTGCTTGGCCTTTTCGCGATCTCGCAGGCGTTGGTGCTGTTTCTGGACGAAGACAAGAACTTTCCAATGCCTCATGTGGGCAAGAAGGGCTTCTTTCACACACTTCTGGAATTGCGCCACTTCAAACGCGTGGCGACAGTGGGATCAGGCTTTGGCGTGATCTGTGGCATGATCCCCGGTGTGGGCGAATTTATGTCCCAGTTCATGTCCTATTCCTACGCGCAGCGCACCTCAAAGACGCCCGAGACATTCGGCAAGGGCAATCCCGAAGGGCTGATTGCCTCTGAGGCGGCCAATAACTCGGTCCCGCCAGCAGCAATGGTGCCTCTGCTGGCGCTGGGAATTCCGGGCGAGGAACTGACCGCCATGATGCTGTCGGTGTTCTACGTCCATAACGTGATCCCCGGTCCCGCATTATTTGCCAACCAGATGGATTTCATTCTGGCGCTCTATATCTGCCTGATCCTCTTGAACGTGATCGTCGTCGCGTTCCTGTTTCTGGCAACAGATACGCTGATGAAGGTGATGCTGATCCCCAACCGTTTTCTGGGGATGATGATCATGACCTTCAGCCTGATCGGGGTTTATTCCCTGCGCAATTCGCTGACCGATATCTTCGTCGCTGCAGGGTTCGGCGTGTTCGGGATGATCCTCAAGCGGCTGGACTGGCCAACCTCTCCGGTGATCCTTGGCATCGTGCTCGGCGGTCTAATGGAGGACAAGCTGCGCACCGCGATGGCCCGCGTCCGGTCCCCGCTGGAATTTATCGAACGTCCCATCGCCATGGTGCTTTTCGCGATGATCGTCGCGGCAGTTGGCATTCATTTCTACACACTCTGGCGCGACACCCGCACCAGCAAAGAAGAGGGCAAGTGACATGGATCTGTCCCTGATCAATTCCTTGCGGGCCAGCCCCGTCACTCCCGGTGCGCATATCATTGACGGCGGGCGGCGGGCGGCCTCGGATGCAGAGGTGATGCAGGTGCTTTCGCCGCTGGATGGCCAACCACTGACCACCATGCCGCGCGGCACCCGCGAAGATGCCGATGCCGCCGCTCTTAGTGCGCGCACTGCCTTTGACGATGGCCGCTGGCGCGATATGCCCCCTGCGGGTCGCAAGAAAGTGCTTTTGCGGTGGGCCGATCTGATTGAGGCTAACGCCGCCGAGCTAGCCGTTCTTGGAGTTCGCAACAACGGCACCGAAATCGCGATGGCGCTGAAGGCCGAGCCGATGTCTGCCGCAGGCACCATCCGCTATTACGCCGAAGCGATCGACAAGCTGACTGGCGAGATCACCGCCACTGGCCCCGCCAATCTGGGACTGGTCCACCGCGAGCCTGTGGGCGTTGTGGGCGCAATTGTGCCTTGGAACTTCCCGCTGATGATCGGCGCGTGGAAACTGGGACCGGCGCTGGCGGCGGGATGCTCGGTGGTGCTTAAACCGGCTGAAACTGCCTCACTGACCCTGATCCGTCTGGCAGAATTAGCGCTAGAAGCGGGCTTGCCTGCTGGGGTCTTGAACGTTGTCACCGGCGAAGGCGCTGTGGTGGGCGATGCAATTGCCCACTCGATGTTGGTCGATGTGCTGGTCTTCACCGGATCAGGCGCAACGGGGCGCAGGCTGATGCAAGCTGCTGCCGCATCAAACCTCAAGCGCGTTTATCTGGAACTTGGGGGAAAATCCCCCAACATCGTCTTTGCCGATGCCCCAGATCTGGACGAGGCAGCCAAAACATCCGTCAACGGCATCTTCCGCAACGCGGGCCAAGTCTGCATCGCCGGATCGCGTCTTCTGGTGCAGCGCGAGATTCACGATGACTTCGTCGCACGACTAGCGGATCATCTCGCGTCGCTGAAAACTGGCGACCCTCTGGACCCCAGCACAGGTGCGGGGGCGGTGAATTCCTTGCGTCAGCTAGAACAGAACCTATCCTTCGTGGATGAAGCCCGCGCTGCAGGACGCACGATCGTCACGGGCGGCACGCGTATCCTTGAAGAGACCGGCGGCTATTACATGGCGCCGACCATTGTGACCGGCGTGCAGCCCCAAGACCGTCTGGCGCAGGCCGAGGTTTTTGGCCCTGTGCTGGCAGTGCTGCCCTTTGACACCGAAGAGGACGCAGTGCGCATCGCCAATGGTACCGACTACGGGCTGGCAGCGGCGGTCTGGACCACGGACCTGTCGCGGGCGCACCGGATGGTGCGGCGTCTTCAGGCGGGGATCGTACATGTGAACACCTATGGCGGCTCTGACATGACCGTCCCGCTGGGAGGGGTCAAACAGTCGGGCAACGGACATGACAAGTCCTTGCACGCCTTTGATAAATATCTCGACCTTAAAACCGCATGGTTCAAACTGTGATGACGGGACGCAAGCCGAGGGGGACACCATGAGCGATAAAACGATCCTGATCGTTGGCACCTATGACACCAAACAGGACGAGCTGTCCTACATCGCAGAGGTGATCCACGCCCAAGGCGGCAAGGTGATGACGATGGATGTCAGCGTGCTGGGGCAAGCAGCAACGCCTACGGATGTCTCAAAGCATGATGTCGCCCAAGAAGGGGGCCATTCGATCCAAGAGGCCATCGACAGAGGCGATGAAAACATCGCCATGCAGATCATGGCCAAGGGCGCAGCCCTGACCACCGCCCGTCTTTACCGCGAAGGCAGGATAGATGGCGTCCTGGTTCTGGGCGGCACCATGGGCACCGATCTGGCTTTGGATGTCTGCAGCGCCCTGCCCATCGGAGTGCCGAAGTATATCGTCTCGACGGTGTCATTCTCGCCCCTCATCCCGCCGGAGCGTCTGCCCGCCGATGTGCAGATGATCCTTTGGGCGGGCGGGCTCTACGGGTTGAACTCGGTCTGTAAAGCCTCGCTCAGCCAGGCAGCGGGAGCTGTGCTGGGGGCCGCCCGCGCAGCGCAACGGCCAACGGGAGACAAGCCACTGATCGGGATGATGTCCTTTGGCAAAACAGTGTTGCGCTACATGGTGGGCCTCAAGCCCGAACTGGAAAAGCGCGGCTATGAAGTTGCCGTTTTCCACGCCACAGGCATGGGCGGGCGGGCTTTTGAAAGCCTCGCAGCCGAGGGAGCTTTTGCCGCTGTTCTAGATTTTGCACCGCAAGAGGTGGGCAACCATCTGATGGGTTCATCCATCACAGCAGGGGCGGACCGGATGACCAATGCCGGCAAGCGCGGCACGCCGCAAATCGTCTCGATAGGGTGTTACGATCTGGTGGATTTTGTGGGTTGGCAGCCGGTACCGCCGTTGGTCGCGGGACAAGAGCAGCATGCCCATAACCGGCTATTATCCTCGGTTATGATGACCACCGACCAGCGCCGCCAGATGGCGCGTACCATGTGCGAACGGCTGGCCACAGCAGAAGGGTCGACGACTCTGCTGTTGCCGCTGCACGGTGGCAACGAATGGGACCGACCAGGTGGCCCGCTGTCGGACCCCGACGGTCTAGCCGCCTTTATCGAAGAGTTGCGCCAGAACTGTCCCGAAAACGTCAGGCTACAAGAGCTGGAATGTCATATCAACGATGACGCCTTCTGCACTGCCGCCTTGAAGGTCTTTGACGATCTGGCGAAGGCCGGGCTGCTTTCCAAGGAGCCGATTTCATGACGATGCCCTGTCAGGCGCTTGTGCTGGATTTCGGCGGCGTGATCAGCCGCACCCTTTTTGAAACCCATGATCTGACCGAGGCCGCCCTTGGCCTTGCCGCTGGTACCCTAACATGGCGCGGTCCATTTGAGCCGGAGGGCGATCCGGTCTGGCGCGCAATGCAGGCAGGCGGAATCTCCGAGCGGGATTACTGGACCCATCGCATGCACGAGACAGCCGCACTGGTGGGCGAGGATTGGACTGATTTTCCACAATTCGTCGGGCGCGTGCGCGGTGCCGATCCCGCCGCTGTCATCCGCCCCGAGGCATTGGCTGCGATCCAAACAGCCAATGCAGCAGGGCGCAAACTAGCGATCCTGTCCAATGAGCTGGACCTTTTTTACGGCGCGGACTTCCGGACGAAGCTGCCGTTTTTGGCCGATTTCGATGTGATCGTCGATGCAACATACACAGGCATTCTGAAGCCTGATCCCCGCGCCTATCAGGCGATCACCTGCGCGTTGAACCTGCCGCCTGAGGCCTGCGTCTTTGTTGATGATCAGCGCAAGAACATCGACGGGGCGCGATATGCAGGAATGCAGACGGTGCATTTCGATGTGACCGATCCAGCGCAAAGCTATGATGAAGCGCTGGCGGCCTTGGGCATCAGTGCAAGCGTAACTGCTGTTTGAGAGACAGCTGGCATAACTTTGCCTTTGGCACCTGTCGCCGATGGCCGTTGCAAGGGTCCATATGGCCCAGAGCAAGGCCTCAATATCTTCCACAGGTATGGTTGAGTGGACGTCCTGCGTCCGCGCTTCATTGATCCCGAGAAAACTACACCCATTCTTGATCTCTGAAGGTGGACAACAAATTCAAACAAAAATGGGCTTGTTGCACATATCGGTGAGAGGGATTCACCTCGGGAATGCTGATGGTTAGCAACTGTATTCATCAGGGATGGCGGGGCTCCCATTTCCGCCGTTTTTTGCAAAGAGCATTGGCGATGATGACGAGCTTGCGCGCGACGGCCGTGACGATGACCTTGTGCGGCTTGCCGGCTTTGCGGAGTCGATCGGCGAAAGCTTTGAGCGTCGGGTTGTGATGTGAGGCAACCAGTGCCGCCTGGAACAGAACGTGCCGCAGAGCACGCCTGCCACCGGCGATGGCGCGCTTGCCACGCAGCGTTCCGCTGTCCTGCGCCACAGGCGCCAGACCGGTCAGCGCTGCAGCTTGTTCGCCGGTGATCGCGCCGAGTTCGGGAAGTTCGGCGATCAGCGTCGAACCGGCGACCGGCCCGATTCCGGGAACGGAACGAAGGATCTGCGCGGTGTCCGCAAGATGCCTGTCGCGACCGAGAAGCTCTGAAATTCGGCTTTCCAGCTCGGCGATCACGACATCCAACCGCTCTTTCAGCTCCACATCGATATCCTCGAACAGCTCCGCAGTTCCCGATTTCCGATGCGCCCGTATCTGCGCCAGAAGCCGCTTTCGCATCTCAACCACCTGTGCCCGCCTGGTGGTTAAGGCCCTGAGAAGACGTAGATGTTCCGCGGGAAGTGTTCGTCCCGCCTCGGGCCTGAAGACTAGGAAACGCGCTATAAGTTCGGCATCGATCCTGTCGGTCTTGGCGCGGGTTCCCAGGCTGCGCGCGAAGGCCTTGACTTGGGCTGGCGGCACTTGGCGGGTTTCGACGCCTGCATCCTCCAGATGGAACCAGAGCCGCCATTCCTGCCCGCCCGTCGCTTCGAAACAAACGACGGCTCTCTGGTCGTGAGCGAGATCGGACACCGCGACATGGCCATCATCGGAATTGGGGATGCGATGTCGCTGGCCGTCCGGAAGGCAGTGAATATCGAGCCAGTCTCGGCTCACATCTATCCCGATGATCCGACCGTGTGTTACCTTCTCCATGCTCTCCTCCTTCTGATACGCGGTCCCACGAGGGCCGCTGGCAACTGTTCGAGACAATGAAAGAGAGGCGGTGCCGACAGGCTAAGAAGCGTGGTCATGCCACAAGGGTCAGACGTCGAGCACCACCCCGTCGCGGGTCCTGGCCGGGACACGTGACGGGACCACGCTACCAGATCCGGGATACAGAAGGGTCAGGGTGGACTTGTCGCGTTTAAGTTCCGATCCTGCTGCTCATTTATGCGGCCTTTCTTTCGAACGCCAAGGGGCTTTTATAGCCGAGTGCTGAGTGTTT
>NZ_PVTQ01000019.1 GCF_003003355.1 Donghicola tyrosinivorans | reverse complement strand
GAAGGCATGGATCAGGAGCTGTGGTGGTACCTGCCCGAGCATCGCAAAGCGCGTCGTCCACGCCGGGCCAGAAAGCGCCAGAAGCCTAAGTTTGATCGTGATGTCAGCATCCTGTTCCGACCGGATGACGTCACACACCGCCGCCAATTCGGACATTGGGAAGCTGATCTTGTCTTGTTCAAACAACGGTTTGGGCAATCAAACGTGACATCTCTGGTTGAGCGTGTCAGCCGGTTTACCGTGCTGCTAAAGAACCCGGACAAACGGACCAAACCCGTTATGGGCAAAATCATGAAAGCTGTCCGTGATCTACCCTACATCGCGCGTCGTTCCATCACCTTTGACCGCGGCACCGAGTTCGTGAGCTGGCCACACCTGCAAGCCGAGATCGGGACGCAAACCTGGTTCTGTGATCCGTCCAGCCCATGGCAGAAAGGCACCGTTGAAAACACAAACCGACGCGCTCGTAGATGGCTGCCAAGAAAGCGCGACATCACGGCAGTCACAGATCATGAATTGAAAATGATCTGTGACCGCCTCAACGCAACACCCAGAAAATGCCTCGGCTGGAGGACACCAGCCGAGGTCTTCCGCGAAAAAATGATGGAAGAGATGGGACGGCCCCCCTACCCTCGAAAGGAATAGGAGTCGCGCTTCAGGTAGCGCGCACATTTTCCATCGCGTCCAACACCTTCCGCGCCGCGCGAAAACACTCCAGCGCCTGCGGCACGCCGCAGTAGATCCCGATCACATGGATGATTGCGCGGATTTCTTCCTGCGTGACCCCGTTGTTGATCGCGCCTCGGCAATGCAATTCCCATTCGTGCATCTTCCCTAGCGCCCCGATCATCGACAAGTTCATCATCGAGCGCGTTTTGGCGTCGATCACGTCATCGCCCCAACCAAAGCCCCAGCACCATGCGGTCATCGCCTCTTGAAACGGACGGGTAAAATCATCAGCGGCAGCCAGATTTTTCTCGACATATTCAGCGCCCAAGGTTGCCTTGCGCTGTTCGAGGCCTTTCAGAAATAGATTCTCATCAAAGGTTCCCATCGTCGTCCTCGCTTTGCATTGGCGCTTATGCGCCCTCGGTGATGAAAATTTCAGCGGTGCAAGCGCCATAACGCTTGGCCCGCGCAGCTGTGTATTCGGGTGACGCGTAGCAGGCTTTGGCCGCATCCAAGGACGGGAATTCTATTACGACGTGGCGCTCCCATACAGGGCCTTCGATGCATTCGGTCGTCCCGCCGCGGGCCAAGAACACCGCCCCATGGCGGGCAAAGGCCGCAGGTGCCAAAGCCTGATACCCTGCATAGGCTTCAGGATCGGTGACAGTGACACGGGCAATCCAATAGGCCTTTTTCATTCGCCCACCTCGGCCAGCTCCCGCGCCAGCAGCTTTTCAGCCACGGCTTTTGCGTCCAAAAGGTGATCCTCGACCGCTTGACGTGCGGCATCGGGATTTTCGCTGCGGATCGCCTTATAAATATTCCGCATATGGGTCGGCCCCGGTGTGCGCCGTTCGGCGCTGGTCAGGGTCATCAAACGCAGGCGCGAGATGCGTCCATTCAGGCGTTGGACCACCTCCCATGCGATCGAATGCTGCGCACCCTGAAAAATAACGTCGTAAAAACAGGTCGTTGCCTTGAACAAAGCCCCGCCGTCCATGTCGGCCTGCGCCTTCTGCAAAGCTTCCATCGCTGCAGACAACTGGCTGTGCAGCGCGGGAGTCATATGTGCGGCGCAGGCGCTGGCGGCCTCTGTCTCAAGTTTGAGGCGAATGTCGTAAATCTGCCGCGCATCATCCCATGTCAGGCGCGAGACAATCGGCCCCTTGTTGGGCTGCAACTCAACCAGACCTTCGGCGTCCAGATAGCGCAGGGTTTCGCGCACCACTGTGCGGCTGACGCCCAGTTGCTCACATAAAACCCGCTCCACCAGACGCTCGCCCGGTTTGAACGTTCCGTCGATGATCGCATCCCGCAACCGTTCAAGAACCACATCCCGAAGGGTTGTGGGTTGAAGGTCAATCTTACTGAGGCCTCGATTCTGCATGCCTCAAGCTAGCAGTGCGGATTTCGCCGAACAAGAGAATTGACTGATTGTATTACGGCACACCATATTCAAATCAGACGATTCACTTTCAACCAAGGACGCCCCCATGCCCGCTGTGATCCGCAAGACCCTGCTTCATGTTGAGGAAACGCTCATCGAAGGAGGCAAGGCCGCACCGGTGCCTTTGAAAATGATTGCAGCGGTGGCGGTGATCCAGAATCCGTGGGCTGGTCGCGGCTTTGTCGAAGATCTGCGCCCCGAGATCACCGACTGCGCACCGGGTTTGGGTGCCCTGTTGACCCGCATGGTGCTGGAGGCCGCTGGCGGCGGTGACAAGGTTGAAGGTTATGGAAAATCGGCCATCGTCGGCGTGAACGGTGAGGTCGAACATGCCTCGGCCCTGATCCACACCCTACGGTTCGGCAACCACTATCGCGAGGCCGTCGGCGCGAAATCCTATCTGGCGTTTTGCAACACGCGCGGTCCGGCCAACGCACCGCTGATGATCCCGCTGATGGACAAGAACGATGGCGGTCGGCGCAGCCACTACCTGACGATCCAACTGTCGATCGCTGACGCCCCCGCGCCGGACGAGATTGTCGTGGCGCTTGGCGCATCCATCGGCGGACGCCCCCATCACCGCATCGGTGACCGGTATCAGGACCTCAAGGAGCTTGGTCATGACGTCGACAACCCTGCCGCTGTCTGAGGGCACCCTTAGCTTCAGATCGGCGGGAAGCGGACCGCCGGTTGTGTTGATCCATGGTGTCGGCATGCAGTCCGCCGCTTGGGGACCGCAGATCGCGCATCTAGCGCAGGCCCGCCGCGTGATTGCGCTGGATATGCCCGGGCATGGGGGCAGCACCGCCCTGCCCCTTGGCGCGACGCTAGAAGATTTCGTGGCATGGGCCGCGAATGCGATCACTGCTCTTGGCCTTGGCCGCGTCAGTCTGGCAGGCCATTCCATGGGCGCGCTGGTGGCTGGCGGACTGTCGGCAACGCGCCCCGACCTGGTGGCCAGAGTTGCCCTGATTAACGGCGTCTATCGCCGTTCAGCCGAGGCCCGCGCCGCAGTTGAGGCCCGCGCGAGCCAGATCAAAGACGGCCAGATCGATCTGGAAACACCGCTGAACCGCTGGTTCGGTGACAGTCCGTCCGAAATCGCGGCCCGCGATCTGGTGGCTGGATGGCTGCGCTCCGTCGATCCCAAGGGCTACGCTGTCGCATATGGCGCGTTCGCCCGCGGCGACGCGACCTATGCTGACCGGATCAAGGACATCACCTGCCCGCTTCTGGCGCTGACCGGCGACGGCGATGCCAATTCCACGCCCGCAATGGCGCAAGCAATAGCAAATGCCGCCCCCAACGGGCGCTGTGTCGTGATCAAGGGGCACAGACATATGGTTAACCTCACCGCGCCCGAGGCCGTAAACGCAGCTTTAGACACATGGTTGGCGACACCCACACAGGAGGACCCCCGATGAGTGATCTTGATCCCCGCGCGTTGCGCACGGCATTTGGCACCTTCATGACAGGTGTCACCGTGGTCACGGCCATGGACGACGATGGCCAGCCTCTGGGCTTTACGGCAAATTCGTTCACCTCAGTCTCGCTAGACCCGCCGCTGGTGCTGGTGTGTCTGGCCAATCGCTCGGCCAATTATGAGGCATTTACCAAGGCATCCGGCTTTGCGGTGAATGTCTTGGCCGAGACCCAGAAAGATGTCTCGAACACCTTCGCCCGACCGTCCGAAAACCGCTTTGCTAGCGTCAACTGGAGCAAAGGCCCGCAAGGGGCACCGGTGCTCGAAGGCGTCTCGGCATGGTTCGACTGCGCCATGCACAAAGTGGTTCCCGCCGGCGACCACGCCATCCTGATCGGAGAGGTCAAGGCCTTTGACACCGCCCCTGCCCCCGGCCTTGGCTATGCCCGCGGTGCCTATGTGACCCCCGCCTCCGAGGCCGAGGCACTAGAGGGGCAGACAGGGGTTATGGTCTCGGCCCTGATCAAGCGCGGCGATACGGTGCTGCTGGTGGATCGCAAGGACGGCAACCTGACCCTCCCCGAAGCCCGCGTCGGCAAAGAGGGGCTGTCGGCCACCCTAGCCCGTCTGATCGATGAGACCGGCCTGAAGACCGAGGCAGGTTTCATCTATGCAGTCTATGAGGACAGTCTGCGCGGCTGCCAGCACATCACCTTCCTTTGTGATGCGCCCGAAGGCACCCCGCGAGGCGGCACCTTCGTCACGCCCGAACCCTCGGCGCTGATGGATATCGCCGACCCCGCGATGCTGACCATGCTGACCCGCTTTGCCAGCGAGGCAAAGCTTGGAAATTTCGGAGTTTATTACGGAAACGCCCGCAGCGGCGAAGTGCGCCCGATTAACAAAGGAACAATTTGAAATGAAGTTCTCGCTTTTTGCCCACATGGAACGCATCTCTGCGGACGACTGCCAAAAGCAGCTTTATGACGAATTTATCCAGCTGTGCCAGATCGCCGACGAAGGCGGGATGCACGCGGTCTGGACCGGCGAGCATCACGGCATGAACTTTACCATTGCGCCGAACCCATTGCTCAATCTGGTGGATCTGGCGCGCCGCACCCGCAACGTCCGCCTAGGAACCGGCACCGTCATCGCGCCGTTCTGGCATCCGATCCGGCTGGCGGGCGAGGCGGCGATGGCCGACATCATCACCGAAGGCCGGTTGGAACTTGGCATCGCCCGCGGCGCCTATACCTATGAATACGAACGCATGATGCCCGGTCTTGATGCTTGGGAAGCAGGCCAGCGGATGCGCGAATTGGTCCCTGCCCTGCGGGCACTGTGGAAAGGGGATTACGCGCAGGAAGGCCAGTTCTATTCCTTCCCCGAAACCACCTCTGCCCCGCAGCCCTTGCAGGAAAACGGCCCGCCCCTGTGGGTGGCCGCCCGCGATCCAAACAGCTTTGAATTTGCAGTGAAACATGGCTGCAACGTGCAGGTCACGCCTCTCTGGAAGGGCGAGCCTGAGGTGCGCCACCTGATCGACACCTTTGATGCGGCCTGCGCAGGCACGGAGGCACCTCGCCCCAAGATCATGCTGTTGATGCACACCTATGTGGCAGAAGACGGGGCCGACGCCGCCGTGGCCGCCGACGAATTGAACCGCTTTTACAACTACTTCGGGGCATGGTTCATGAACAAGCGCGAGGTCAAGCAGGGCCTGATCGAGACGCTCAGCGACGAAGACATCAAAGCCCACCCCTTCTATTCCGCCGATGCGATGATGCGCGATCTGGTCATCGGTGACGCGGACGCGGTGATCAAACGCCTGAAGGTCTATGAAGGCATGGGCTATGACGAGTACAGTTTCTGGATCGACTCTGGCATGAGCTTCGAGCGCAAGAAAGCCTCGCTTCAGCGGTTCATCTCGGACGTCATGCCCGCCTTTCAGTAACCCCGCAAAGGAGCAGCCCATGCAGCGTTACCAGCTATATATCGACGGAGCTTTCTGCGACGGATCGGGCCAATTCCCCAGCATTGATCCATCCACAGCGCAACCTTGGGCCATGATGCCCGAGGCCAAAGAAGATGACGTCAACCGCGCCGTCGCCGCTGCCAAACGCGCCTTTGACACGCCTGACTGGGCGGGCATGACGGCCACAGCACGGGGCAAGCTGCTGATGCGGCTGGCCGACCTTCTGGCCGAGAACGCGCAGAAGCTAGCGCAGATCGAAACCCGCGACACCGGAAAGATCATCCGCGAAACCTCGGCCCAGATTGCCTATGTGGCCGATTACTATCGCTATTACGCGGGGCTTGCGGACAAGATCGAAGGGGCGCATCTGCCCATCGACAAACCCGACATGGAGGTCTGGCTACGCCGCGAACCCATCGGGGTTGTGGCAGCGGTGGTGCCTTGGAACTCGCAACTCTTTCTGTCGGCGGTCAAACTGGGACCTGCACTAGCGGCGGGCTGTACGGTGGTGCTGAAGGCCTCGGAAGAAGGGCCCGCGCCCCTCTTGGAATTTGCCCGCATCTTCGATCAGGCAGGCTTTCCCAAAGGCGTGCTGAACGTCATCACCGGATTTGGCGCCACCTGCGGCGCGCCGCTGACCAGCCATCCCGATGTGGCTCATGTGGCCTTTACCGGCGGGCCGGACACCGCCCGCCATATCGTGCGCGGCAGCGCCGAAAATCTGGCCAGTGTCTCACTGGAGTTGGGGGGTAAATCGCCCTTTATCGTGTTTGAGGACGCAGATCTGGACAGCGCCGCCAACGCGCAAGTCGCGGGCATCTTCGCGGCAACGGGACAAAGCTGCGTGGCAGGATCGCGCCTTGTCGTGCAGAATTCAATCAAAGAGGCCTTCCTTGAGCGCCTGAAAGCCAAGGCCGAAGCCATCGTGATCGGCCAGCCAGACAACATGGCGACCGAGGTCGGCCCCCTCTGCAGCGCCCGCCAGCGGAACCATGCGACAGACCTGATCGCCCGTTCTTGCGACGCAGGGGCGCGGGTTATCACCGGCGGCACGGCCCCAAGCGGCAACGGGTTCTATTTCAAACCTACGATCATTGATTGCTCGGACGCGCCTGATGCACCTTGCCTGACCGAAGAATTCTTTGGCCCCGTCCTGTCTGTCGTGGGTTTTGACACCGAAGAAGACGCCGTGCGCATCGCCAATGACACCGCCTTCGGCCTTGCCTCTGGCGTTTTCACCCGCGATTTGACCCGCGCGCACCGGATGATCCGCCGTATTCAGGCGGGCATCGTCTGGGTCAACACATACCGCGCCGTCAGCCCCATCGCGCCCTTTGGCGGGCATGGGTTATCTGGCCACGGACGCGAAGGCGGCCTGCAAGCCGCCCTTGATTACACCACCGTCAAAACCGTGTGGCTGCGGGTCAGCGATGATCCCATCCCTGACCCCTTTGTGATGCGCTAGGCTAAAACCCGCGGCGGAAGGTGGCACCTAGACCTGTGCCACTTCCTCCATCCACCCCAGCCGCATTTCGGGAACCGAACGCAGCAGCATTTCGGTATAATCATCAAAGGGCGGCGACAGCACTTTGGACTTCTGCCCATAGCGCACCACCTTGCCCAGATGCATCACCGCGATAGAATCCGCGATGGCTTTCACCGTTGCGATATCGTGGGTGATGAACATGTAGGACACCTGTTCACGCTGTTGCAGATCATAGAGCAGCTGCAAAATCCCCTCGGCCACCAGCGGATCAAGTGCGCTGGTCACCTCATCACAGATAATCAGCTTTGGCTTGGCGGCAAGCGCGCGGGCGATGCAGACACGCTGCTTTTGCCCGCCGGATAGCTCGGCCGGATAGCGGTCCATAAAGCCCGCGCCCAGTTCGATCTCATCCAGCAACTGCACGATCCGATCCCGAAGCGCCGCGCCTTTCATACCGAAATAAAACTGCAACGGACGCCCGATGATCGTTCCCACGGTTTGCCGCGGGTTCATCGCCGTGTCAGCCATCTGATAGATCATCTGCAACTCTTGCAGGTCTTCACGGCTGCGGCCCTTCAGATCACGAGACAACGCGCGTCCATCAAACAGCACCTGCCCCGCCTTTTGCGGCAAAAGCCCCGTGATCACCCGCGCCAGCGTGGATTTTCCAGAGCCGGACTCCCCCACCACCGCCAGCGTCGTGCCGGGCTGGATCGCGATGTTGATATCCGACAGCACATCACGCCCCATCCCGCGATATTCCGCAGAAAGGCCAGTGACCTGCAAAACAGGCGGTTGGTCCGAAGTCTTCTCCGCATGTTCTTTGGCCGTCACCGACACAAGCGCACGGGTATAGTCCTGCTGCGGTTCGGTGATGATCTGCCGCGTCGAGCCGTACTCCACCGTCTTGCCATGCCGCAGCACCATGATGTCATCGGCAATCTGCGCCACCACCGCCAGATCGTGGGTGATATAAAGCGCAGCCACCCCCAGATCGCGGATCGCCCCCTTGATCGCGGCCAGAACGCCAAGCTGCGTGGTCACATCCAGCGCAGTCGTGGGCTCATCGAAAATCACCAGATCAGGCTGTGGACACAGTGCCATCGCTGTCATCGCACGCTGCAACTGCCCGCCCGACACCTGATGAGGATAACGATCTCCGAAGGTCTCCGGCTCGGGCAGCCCTAGCTTGCGGAACAGATCAACCGCCCGCTCCTTCGCCTCTTGGCGCGAGGCCCGCCCGTGCGAGACTGTGGCCTCGATCACCTGCTCCATCAGCTTTTTCGCAGGGTTAAAAGCAGCAGCGGCGGATTGGGCCACATAGGTGACCTCAGCCCCGCGCAAGGACCGCAGAACAGCACCCTTTGCCTTGCGGATTTCCCGCCCGTTCAGGTGGATTTCACCACCGGTCAGTTCGATCCCGCCACGGCCATAGGCCATCGCCGAAAGGCCAATCGTGGACTTACCCGCACCGGATTCCCCGATCAGCCCCAGTACCTTGCCCTTTTCCAAGGTTAAGGACACGCCGTCCACAATTGTCACGCGGCGGGGCGCCTCACCGGGAGGATAAGCGGTGGCTTCGATCTTGAGGTTGTCAATCTTCAGCACATGATCAGGCATTGCGCCCCCCTTTCAACGAGGAGGTGCGATCCAGCACCCAGTCGGCCACAAGGTTCACGCTGATCGCCAGCGCCGCAATCGCAACCGCGGGCAGCAGTGCAGCCGGTATGCCGTAAACGATCCCGTCCTTGTTCTCTTTCACGATCCCGCCCCAGTCCGCCGCAGGCGGTTGCACGCCAAGCCCAAGAAACGACAGGGTCGAGACGAAAAGTACCATGAAAATAAAGCGCATCCCCGCCTCGGCCACCAAAGGCGACAAGGCGTTGGGCAGGATTTCCCGAAAGATCACCCAAGCGCGCCCTTCGCCGCGCAGGCGGGCGGATTCCACATACTCCATAACCGCGATATCGCTGGCGACTGCGCGGGATAGACGGAACACGCGGGTGGAATCCAACAGGCCCATGACAAGGATCAGCACAGGGATGGTCACCGGCATCACCGACAGCACCACCAGCGCAAAGATCAGCGTCGGGATCGCCATAATCAGATCGACAAAGCGCGACATCAGCTGATCCAGCCATCCGCCCACAACTGCCGCGAACAGCCCCAGAACCGAGCCGGTGACAAAGCTGACCACCGTCGCGGCAATCGCCACAAAGATCGTCGTCTGACCGCCCCAGATCATGCGGGACAAGAGGTCACGTCCGATATTGTCCGTCCCGAGCCAATATTCAGCCGAGGCCGGTTCCCACACGTCGCCAACCACTTCGCTGACGCCATAGGGCGCAATCCACGGGGCGAAAATGGCGGTAAACAGGAACAGTCCGGTGATAAACAGTCCGATCAAGGTCGGAAGAGGAAGGCGCATCATTTCGGGTGCCTCAATCTGGGGTTCGCCAGGATCGACACGATATCTGCAAACATGTTCAGGAAAATATAAACGGCGGCAAAGATCAGACCGCAGGCCTGCACCACCGGCACATCGCGCTTGGCCACGTGATCCACCAGATACTGACCCATACCGGGGTAGACAAAGACCACCTCAACCACGACGACGCCCACAACCAGATAGGCCATGTTCAGCATGACCACGTTCACAATCGGCGCGATCGAGTTTGGAAAGGCGTGACGCCAGATCACGCTTGCGCGGCGCAGGCCTTTCAGCTCGGCGGTCTCGATATAGGCCGACTGCATCACGTTCAGCAGGGCCGCGCGGGTCATCCGCATCATATGGGCCAATACCACCATGACCAGAACGGCAACGGGCAGCGATATAGCGTGCAGCTTGTCCAGAAGGCTCATCCGGTCGTTCAGCATCGCCACCGACGGGGCCCATCCCAGTTGCACGGCCACATAGTACATCAGGATGTAGCTCATCATGAATTCAGGCACCGAAATCGCGGATAGCGTCACCGCCGAGATCAGCTTGTCCGGCCAGCGCCCCCGATAAAGAACCGAGACAAGGCCAAGGGTAATCGCCAGCGGGACCGAGATAATCGCCGCCCACATGGCTAGAAACAGGGTGTTCCCCAGACGGTCCGCAATGGACGCGCCGATATCGCGCCCGTTGGTCAGCGATGTTCCCAGATCCCCGCGCACAACCCCGCCAAGCCAGTTCAGATAGCGTTCAAGCGGCGGAACATTCAGACCCAATTCTTCGCGCAAGTTCGCAAGGGATTCCGGCGTGGCCGTCTGCCCTAGGATCGATTGCGCCACATCTCCGGGCAGGATCTGCGTGCCCAGAAAGATCATGATCGAAACCAGAAAAATCAAAAGCAGGCCCAGCGCAATGCGCTGGACCAACAATTTAAGGACTAATGCGTTCATCCGGCCCGCCTCAGGCCAGCCAACACTTGTGCGGAGCCAGACCGTTCATGACTTCCCAGACGCCGTTCTGTTCCCAGCCCGCGATCTGATCGCTGACACCTTCTATGAAATCGTTGAACATCGGGCATATCAGACCGCCTTCATTGCTAAGAATGTCCGCCATCTCACGGTAGAGCTGCTTGCGTTTGGCGCCGTCCAACTCGCCCTTGGCTTCGAACAGCTTGGCGTCGAAGGTTTCGTTCTTGAAGCGGGTGTCATTCCAGTCTGCAGTCGACAGATAGGCAGTGGCGTACATCTGGTCTTGTACCGGACGGCCGCTCCAATACGAGGCGCAGAAGGGCTGCACGTTCCACACTTCGGACCAATAGCCGTCTGCGGGCTCGCGGCTGATCTCCAGCGGGATACCGCAGGCGCGGGCGCTTTCCTGAAACAGCTGCGCCGCATCGACCGCACCGGGGAAGGCCACATCCGACACGCGCAGGATGATCGGGCTGCCGTCATGGCCGGATTTGGCGTAGTATTCCTTGGCTTTTTCGGGGTCATATTCGCGCTGGGGAATGCTGTCATCGAACAGCGGATAGGCCGAGTTGATCGGAATGTCGTTCCCGATCGAGCCATAGCCCTGCAGGATCTTGTCCACCAATTCCTGACGATTGATCGCGTATTTCAGCGCCATACGCAGGTCCGCGTTATCAAACGGCGCGGTGTCGCAGTGCATGATGAACACATAGTGACCACGGCCCGAGACGTTCTTGACCGAGATACCGGGCGCACGGCCCAACAGACCCGCCACCTTGGGCGCGACTTGGTTCACGATATGCACCTGACCCGATTGCAGCGCCGCGTTACGGGCGGTTGCATCGTTGATCACGGCAAATTCGACGCCATCGAAATGGCCGCGGCTGTCATCCCAGTAGTCCGCAAATTTTTCAAAGGTGTAGCGCACGCCGGGCTCTGCCTCGACCACCTTGTAGGGGCCGGTGCCGATGCCTGCGTTCGGGTTGTCACGGCCACCGTTCGGCTGGATCACAAGGTGATAGTCCGACATCAGGAACGGCAGGTCGGCGTTGGCATCGGTCAGTTCGACAACAAAGTTGTCGCCATCCACACGCATATCCGCGATGCCTTTCATGATGCCAAGCGCACCGGATTTCGCCTCTTCGTCCGAATGGCGGCGCATGGTTTCCAGAACGTCATTGGCGGTCATAACCGCGCCATCATGGAACTTAACGCCCTGACGGATTTTGAAGGTCCAAGTCTTGGCATCGGGGCTAGAGGACACATCCTCGGCCAGACGCATGTCAAGCGAGCCGTCGTTGTTCACGTCCAACAAGGTCTCGCCGAAGGTGCGGGTGACGTGGAACGCCACCTGCGCCAGCGCCATTGCGGGATCAAGTGACTCGGTGCTTTCACCGCCGCCAAGGCCCATCTTAAGGATGCCGCCCTTTACAGGCGACTGTGCCAGAGCGGCACGGAAGGGAACAGTGCCCCCCACCAAAACACCAAGGCCGAGCACACTGGCCCGGCCAAGCATCTGACGGCGTGTCATCCCTTTCTGGCTGAAACGCTGGAAGGTCGTGCCTTTTGTCTGATCAGTCATTTTTGTTTTCCCTGTTGTTAATTTTGGCCTTTGGCCTTTCCCCCTTTTTCGGGGGCCTTATGTGCGAAGCGGCGGGCCGCTTCGAAATTCTTATGCGCGTCAGGTCACTCAGGCGGTGTCTCTGGGTTGACCCACATAGCGGGCGGCACCATCGGCATGTTTACCCGCATGATCCGCCACCATCTGCGCCACCAGTTTCGCCACCAAATCCTCTGGCGTGCAAGCGCGGCGCGTGGTCAGATCTGTGTGCAGCAACATTTTCTCGACTGTCGCGGCCAAGGTTCCATCTTTGCGCCAAAGACGATGGAACAGATGCAATCGCTTGCCTTCTCCTGCCAGAACCTGCGACGTAATGGTCAGTTGATCTCCGGCGTGAACCTCCTCCAAGTATCGAATATGGGTCTCGACGGTGAAGTAACTCTTGCCAGAAGCGACATATTTTTCGTCAGCACCGACCATTGCCATCAGGTTATCGGTCGCCTGCGAGGCCGCCTCTAGGTAGTGCGTCTCATTCATATGCCCGTTGTAGTCGGTCCAACTGGTGGGCACCTGACGGCGGGCGGTGACGGGCAAACCGTCTTTACTCTCGCCACTGGCCAGCGCCGCTTCATGGGCTTTGACCACCCCGCCAGCGCCCGAGCCGGTGCGTTTCAGTGACCGCACCATGCCGACGATATTGTCATCACGCAGCCGCTCAAGTTCACGGATCGACATATGGCCGGACTGCGCATCGGACTGGCCCGCGATCAGATCGACCAGCTCATCGGTGAACTCCGGCACATCCATCAGCTTGGTCCACGGCCACGCCAGGCACGGGCCAAACTGCGCCATAAAGTGCTTCATCCCCGCCTCGCCACCCGCAATGCGGTATGTCTCGAACAGGCCCATCTGCCCCCAGCGGATGCCAAAGGCCATGCGGATTGCATCGTCGATCTCTTCGGTCGTGGCGATACCGTCTTTCACCAGCCAAAGGCTTTCGCGCCAGACAGCCTCAAGCAGGCGGTCTGCAATATGCGCGTCGATCTCTTTGCGAAGGGTCAGCGGGTACATCCCGATCTGGCGCAGGATACTGGCGGCCTTTTCCGTATGCTCCGCCTCGCCCACCAGTTCGACCAGCGGCAGCAGGTACACAGGATTGAAAGGATGGGCGACCACAGCACGGGCGCCTTTTTCGTTCAATTCCGAAGGCTTGAAGCCCGACGTTGAAGACCCAATCACCGCCGCATCGGGCGCAAGGTCGCACAAAGACCCCAACACTTTATGCTTCAAATCCAGCCGTTCAGGCACGCTTTCCTGCACCCAATCGGCATCCGAAACCGCCTCAGCCAAATGCTGATGGAAGCTCAGGCTTCCTTCATCTGGCATCGCCCGATCATAAAGCGCGGGCAAGGCACGGCGGGCGTTGCTGATCACCTCAGAGATTTTGCGTTCGGCCTCAGGATCGGGATCAAAGACCGCCACATCCCACCCGTTCAGCAAGAACCGAGCCGCCCATCCGCCGCCAATTACACCGCCGCCAATGATGGCGGCCTTCTTACGCGGGGCGCTCATGCTGCCACCTTCGGGGCCCGTTTCACCAGCCCAAGCCGTTCACGCACGGCATCGGGGCCCACCACACGGGCGCCCATATTCTCGATCAGCGTCACGGCGCGTTCCACCAGTTGCGCGTTCGTGGCCAACTGGCCTTTGCCAAGCCACAGGTTATCTTCAAGCCCGACGCGAACATTGCCCCCCGCCAGCACTGCGGCCGAGACATAGGGCATCTGGTCCCGCCCAAGACTAAAGGCAGACCACGTCCAATCCTGCGGCACCGCATTCACCATCGCCATGAAGGTATGCAGATCATTCGGCGCGCCCCATGGCACCCCCATGCACAGCTGCACCAAGGCCGGAGAGGTCAAAGTCCCCTCATTCACCAGCTCCTTTGCGAACCACAGATGGCCTGTGTCGAACGCCTCGATCTCGGGTTTGACGCCAAGCTCGGTCATCATGCGGCCCATGGCCCGCAACATGCCGGGCGTATTGGTCATGACATAATCGGCCTCGGCAAAGTTCATGGTGCCGCAATCCAGCGTGCAAATCTCTGGCAGGCATTCGGCCACATGGACCATCCGCTCTGTCGCGCCGACCATATCTGTGCCGGCAGCATTCACGGGAAACGGCGCCTCGGTCGAACCAAAGACGATGTCGCCGCCCATCCCTGCAGTCAGGTTCAGCACCACATCCACTTGGGCATCGCGGATACGCTCGGTCACTTCGCGGTAAAGGGCCGGATCGCGTGATGGCCTGCCGGTTTCGGGATCGCGCACATGGCAATGGACAATCGCCGCACCGGCCTTGGCCGCATCAATCGCGCTTTCCGCGATCTGCGCCGGACTGCGCGGCACATGGGGCGAGCGGTCCTGCGTCGCACCAGAGCCGGTCACGGCACAGGTGATAAAGACCTCTTTGTTCATCGCCAAAGGCATCGGCAAACTCCTGAAATTCGGATCGCGCGTCGGGGCCTTGCACAAAGTCGGGTGCGATTCAGGCAGCGCTTTTCAGAAATGCTATTGCGGAGAGGCAGGATTTTTTATTCCATATGTGCCAACAAATCTTCCAATTAGGACAAATTCCAGTGAAATCGGTCACGATCCTTCTGTACGACGGGTTCTCGAACATGGTGCTGTCGTGCCTGCTTGAGCCTCTGCGTGCCGTCCGCGACCAAAGCCAAAGCGCTCTACACTGGCACATCGTCACCCCTCATGATGGCCCTGCCCGCAGTTCCAGCGGGCTGAACATCGCGCCGGACTTGGCCTGCAAGGATGTAATTAAAAGCGATCTGCTAATGGTTGTCAGCGGCTACGGCTACCGACAACACGCAAAGCCGGAAAACCTACGCCCATTACGCCTTTTGACCCGCCAAGCGGCAAGCATAGTGGCGGCGGATACGGGCAGTTGGCTGCTGGCCTCGGCAGGGCTTCTGGATGACCAGACCGCGACGATTCATTGGGGGGTAATCTCGGACTTTACCGAGGAATTTCCCAAGGTGCGCCCCAGCTATGAGCGGTTTGTGAAGCATCCCCGCATCTCGACCTGCGGCGGTGCATCGACGGCGCTGGAATTGATGCTGGCAATGATCTCTGAGCAATTCGGTCCGGCGGATGCGTTCATTGCCTCGACCATGTTCCTGCATGATGCCGCCCAACAGCAAAGCACCGGACGGGGCCCGAACCGCCTTGAAGGGAAAGGCACGGCGCAACTGCGCCAGATCGTGAACCGGATGGTCGAGACGATCGAAACGCCCCTGTCTTTGGAAGAACTGGCCCAACAATCGGGCCTGACCCGCCGCACGCTAGACCGGCTGTTTCAGGCCGAACTGGCGATGTCACCGGGGCGATATTACCAATTGATGCGCCTGACCCATGCGCGAGAGCTGTCCACCAGCACCGACTACGACCTGCGGGAAATCGCCCTGCGCTGCGGCTACGCGGATGCCTCGGCCCTTGGCAAAGCCTTCCGCAAAGCCTTCGGTCATCCCATCCGGAAATCCCGCGGATCACGCCCTCATTGATCCGCCAATTCCCGTATCGCCTGAAGAATTTGCGCGAAGCACGCACGCATCTTGGGGCCATGCCCCCGCGCCCGCTGCCAACCATGCACCATGCCCATCTGCACGGTAAGTCGGCTATCAGCCCCTGCGGCCAAAGCTGCCTCATGATAGCGGACCGCATCATCACACAGGGGATCGCATTCGGCAGGGAATAGGTGCGTCGGCGGCAAGTTCGCCAAATCCCCCAGCGCAGGCACCGCACTAGGATCATCAGGCGCACTGCCCCGTGCAGCAGCGTAATCCTTTAGCTCAGCGGTGGTCAGCATCGGCGCATGGGCATGTAGGTCAAAGCTGCCTCCTTCGGCTGCATAACCCAGCAACGGATACAACAGCACCTGACCACGAAACCCCAGATCAGCCCGCGTGCCTGCCAAGGCCGCACACAAAGTCCCGCCCGCACTGTCACCGCATAGGATCACTGGCCCCTGAGGGCACAGCACTTCGGCCACATGGGACAGATCCTCATAGGCTGCCGGATGGCGGTTTTCCGGCGCAAGGCGATAGTCCACCGCAACCACTTGGCACCCCGTCCCGACCGCAATGTCTGCACATAGATCGTCGTGACTATCGAGGCCCCCCAACACAAAGCCGCCCGCGTGGGCAAAAAGGATCGTGACCGCGCTTTGCGCTCCGTAGATGCGCGTTGGCACCTCTGCGATTAGCCGGTCTTCGACCGGCAGGCCATCAGGTCTCAGACCACTAAAATGCGCGCACATCCGGTCATAAACCGCCCGCACTATATCCCAGTCAGAAAGGTCCAGACCGCGGGGATAGAACTCCTCAGTCTTGGCGATAAAATCCTGAACCTCTTCAGATAGATATTCGGCGTAGTTCACGTGATTATCGCCCTTTCCAGACAGGATCGCGCTTTTCGGAAAAGGCCCGCGCGCCCTCTAACTGGTCTTCGGAACGATAAAGCCTCTCAACCGTCGCAAACTGGCTCTTGGTGATCCGGTTCATCGCATCCTGGAACTTCATATCTTCGGCCTCGCGCACGATTTCCTTGATGGCGGCAAAGACCAGCGGCGGGCCTTTGGCCAATTGCTGCGCCATCGCGCGGGCCTCTGCCATCAGATCATCGGCAGGCAAAATGCGGTTCACGAGGCCCCATCGGGCGGCCTCTTCGGCATCGATCCAACGACCGGTAAACAGCATCTCCATGGCGATATGGTAGGGAATGCGCTTTGGCAGCTTGATCGAGGCCGCATCGGCAACCGTCCCCGACCGAATTTCCGGCAGCGCGAAACTGGCGTGGCTAGCGGCAAGGATAATGTCAGCGCTCAGGGCCAACTCCAACCCACCACCGCAGGCAATCCCGTTCACCGCCGCGATCACTGGCTTGTTCAACCCCCGTAGTTCCTGCAAGCCGCCAAAGCCGCCTTTGCCGTAGTCCCCGTCCACTGCGTCGCCTTCGGCAGCGGCTTTCAAGTCCCATCCGGGGCAAAAGAATTTCTCGCCCGCGCCGGTGATAATCGCCACCCGCAAGCTGTCGTCATCGCGGAAGTCGGTGAAGACCTCGCCCATAGCGCGACTGGTCGCAAGATCGATCGCATTGGCTTTGGGTCGGTCCAGAACGACCTCAAGCACAGCGCCATTGCGAGTGGTTTTCAAAGGGGATGTCATGTGGCCTCTCCCAGCCGGATCAACGCATCCACTGCCACTGCACCAGACGGACAGCACAGCAGCGGATTGATTTCTACTTCTTGCACCTGCGCCGCGTGAGCGGTCACGAAACTCTGGACCGAGAGGACAGCCTCCACAACAAAGCCGATATCCGCGGCACGACGCCCCCGATACCCAAACAGCAGCGGTACGGCGCGCAAGCTGGCCAAGGCATCGCGGATGTCCCCCTCGGTCACAGGCAACAGCAATGACACCGTATCCGCAAGGATTTCGGTTAGGACACCACCTGCCCCAAGGGTCAGGACAAACCCATGGGCCGGATCACAGACCACACCAATCAGCAGTTCGGCCACGGCATCATCGATCATCTCTTCGACGAGGAAGCGATCGCAAGGCATCGCCTTTGCCGCCTCCAACACCGCTTGGGAACTGGATAGGCCGACCGCCACAGCACCAGCCTCGGTCTTATGCGCAATTCCAAGGCCCTTCAGGACAACCGGAAAGCCGATTTCAGTGGCTATCCGAGCGGCCTCCTCTCCCGAATGCGCAAGTGCATTGCGCGGCACACTCAGACCAAAACGCGCAAGCAGAGCCTTTGCCTGTCCCTCATCCAGCGTCTGCGCCGGTGATGCCACGTTTGGCATCAAAAGCGGCTCTGAATTGGGCGCTGCAACAGCTGCAGAGGCCGCGATGGCCTTTAGCCCGTCGGCCATCCCGCAAAGGGGGATCACACCGGCCTTTATCGCCTTCACGGCAACAGCTTCGGGCATCCCTTCCGGCATCGAGGCCAAAAGCGCCATGGGCTTGCCCGTCTCCAACCGCGTTTCGGCCACAGCATTCAAAACCAACTGCCATTCAGGGGCGTCGAACCGGTCTTGCCTTGGAAAGTCCAGCACCACGCAGCCAAGCGCCAGATCACCCTGCATCATAGCGCTAAAACAGCCGGTCAGTGCCGCCTGATCGCCCCAGATATATGTGTGATAATCCAGCGGGTTCGCCAGCGCCACCTTAGGCCCCAAGGCCGTGCGCAAGGCCGCAGCTTGTGCCTGCCCCAAAGGCGGATATTCCACTCCAAGCGCCTGCCCGAGATCGGCCATCAGCGAAGCCTCGCCCCCCGAACAAGACATCGAGGCGATGCGGCGCGATGCCAAGCCGCCCGTCAAATGCAGGATCTTCAGGGTCTCAAGCAAGGTCGCGGGGCTATCGACTATGGCAAAGCCCAACCGCGCCATCAGTGCCCGCGCCCCCGCATCGCTGCCCGCGAGGGACGCGGTGTGGGAGACAGTAGCAGTGCGCGCCTGCTCAGAGGCGCCAACTTTCATCACAACGACCGGCTTGCCAAGGCGGTGGGCCGTGGCGGCCAGTGCCTCATAGGCGCGCAGATCGCTGATGCCTTCGATATGCAGCCCCAGCCCCGTGACCCTTGGATCGGCCAGCAGCGCCTCACCGATCTGCGCCATACCGGTTTGCGCCTGATTGCCCACGGTCACCGCGTAGGCGATGGGCAGACCCCGCACCTGCATGGTCAGGTTGATCGCCACGTTCGACGATTGCCCCACGATAGCAACCCCGCTGTCGCATCGGGTCATCCCATGCACGTCAGGCCACAGCGCGGCACCGTCCAGCGCATTCACATAGCCATAGCAGTTGGGCCCCAAAATCGGCATTTGCCCTGCAGCGTCTACCAGAGCCTCTTGCAGATCGTTGCCGTCCGCCATCTCTCCCAAGGCTTCGCGAAAGCCGGACGCAAAGCACACCGCGCCACCCGCACCCATTGCCGAGAGGCAACGTACCACGTCAACAGTCGCGCTTCGGTTCACACCGACAAAGGCGGCGTCCGGCGCCATTGGCAAATGATCAAGGTCTTGGAATGCCGGCACCCCCGCGATCTCTGGGCGCGAGGGATGCACCGGCCAAAGCTGGCCCGTAAAGCCGATCCGTTGGCATTCTCGGATCACATTGGCGCACCACGTGCCGCCGCCAATTACCGCGATGGAACGCGGTTGGAAAAGGCGCTGCACCTCAGGCCCCCAAGGGTCGGAACAGATCGCGGCTGATGATATGCCGCTGGATTTCGCTGGTCCCGTCCCAGATCCGTTCCACCCGCGCATCGCGCCAGAACCGCTCGATCGGGAAATCGTCCATCAGCCCCATGCCCCCATGTATCTGTAAGGTCGCATCAGTCACCCGCGCCAGCATCTCCGAGGCGTAAAGCTTTGCGCTGGCGATCTCTCGGTTCGCCTCAAAGCCCTGATCCAGCCGCCATGCGCCCGAGAGGGTCAACAAATCGGCGGCGTCAATCTCGGTGATCATGTCGGCAATCTGGAAACTGACCCCTTGGAATTTGGCGATGGCCTGACCGAACTGCTTGCGCTCTGCCGCATAGCTGAGGGCATGATCGAAGCAACGTCGCGCGCGCCCCACGCAGAACGCGGCCACCGTTAGACGGGTCGCATAGAGCCACGTGTTCATGACCGCGAAACCGCCGTCCACCTCGCCCAGAACCTGCGCATCCGGCAGGCGGCAGTTGTCGAAATAGAGCACATAATTCTTGTAGCCCCGATGCGAGACCGAGGCATAACCATCGCGCACCTCAAACCCCGGCGTGCCGCGATCCACCAGAAAACAGGTGATCCTCTTCTTCGGCCCTTTAGGAGTTTCATCCACACCTGTTGCTACAAAGACGATAAAGAAATCAGCATGTTCCGCGCCAGAGATAAAGTGCTTTGAGCCATTGATGACCCAATCGCCACCATCCCGCCGCGCCGAACATTTCATGCCCCGCACGTCCGAGCCCGCATCGGGTTCGGTCATCGCCAGCGCATCCATCTTTTCGCCGCGCACCGCAGGCAGCAGATAACGTTCGCGCTGATCGCCTGCGCAGGCCATCAGGATATTCTGGGGGCGGCCAAAGAAATGGGTCAATGCCATCGATCCGCGACCCAACTCTCGTTCAACCAGAGTGAAATCCAGATGAGAAAGCCCCGCACCGCCCACCTCTTCGGGAAAGTTGCAGGCGTAAAACCCCAGATCGATGACCTTCCGCTTTATCTCTTGGCCCAGTTCGAACGGCACCTGACCAGTACGCTCAACCATCGCCTCATGCGGATAGATTTCGTTCTCGACGAAGGACCGCACTGTGCTGACGATCATCTCTTGCTCATCGCTCAATCCGAAGTGCATCGATCTCTCCCCTTGTGGATAACAGGTAGAGTGCGGCAGAGTTCACCATCACATCATGCAGTTTTCGGCCAATTTCATGCAGATTTGGAAATCTTCTGACGCAACGCGCACTGTCGGCATCCTGCTGTTCGATGCCTTTTCCAACCTGTGCCTTGCCAACGCGGTCGAGCCGCTGCGGGCTGCGAACACCCTGTCGGGCAAGCCCCTTTATCGCTGGTCCTTCTTAAGTCTGGACGGAGACGGGGTGGTGTCCTCTAGCGGGCTGCCGGTCCAACCTCATGCGGCTTTGGGCCATGAGAGGGGCGACTACCTGTTTGTCATGCCCAGCTACCGCTTCAAGACCCACGCGACCTCTGCCTGCCACCTTGGCCTACGGGCGGCGCGGTCGCGGTACCGGACCCTTGTGGGCATGGATATGGGTAGTTGGCTGCTGGCCTCATCTGGCTTGTTGGACGGACACACCGCCACCATCCACTGGGACGAACTGGTCCACTTTGCCGAAACCTTCCCCGCTGTTCACGTCACCGAAGACCGCTTTGTTCTGGACAGTCCGATCATGTCCTGCGGCGGGGCCACCACAACGTTTGAACTGGTCCTGAAGTTGATCGAGCAACACCACGGCCCGATGCTGGCCCTAGAGGTTAGCGCCTTGTTCATGTTCGGTGAGAAAGCCAGTTGGTTTGACCCCCAGATGAAGGCGACTCGCGCGGGCAAATTGCGGATGGCAGCGGCGCTGATGCGGCGAAATATCGAAGTGCCGGTCGCAATCCCCGACCTCGCGCAGAGGATCGGCCTGCCAGAAAAATCCCTCTCGAAACTCTGCAACGAAGCCTACGGTTTTGGCCCCGCTCGGCTTTACCAAGCCATCCGCCTGCGCGAGGCCCGCAGGCTGTGCCTGAACACCGGCTTTTCAGTCGAAGAGATCAGTGCCCGCTGCGGCTACCTCAATGCCAGCGCCCTAACACGGGCGTTCAAGAAGGAATTCGGCATCGCCCCAAGAGAACTGCGCATTACAGAGCGAGAGGTCAAATAACCGCACAATGGGCGCTCTTCGCGGGAAAACCCAAAGAATTTGCGCTAGATCATTGAAATGCCGCCCATCATATTCAATATTTGGAATTCCAAACCTTAGAGGATATGATGCGCGCGTTCTTGTTTTCCCTAGGGCTGGCCTGCGCAAGCACCGCCGCCTTTGCCGAGTCGTTCACGATAACCGCAACCCCTGTGACCGAGTGGAAATCGGTCTTCGGACAGATCGAAACCCGTGACAGGGTTCCTGCCCGTGCGCGGATCAACGGCACTCTGCAGACACTTGAGGTCTCGGAAGGGGATATGGTCACCGCAGGCCAACAGATCGCCGTGATCACCGACACAAAGATCGACTTTCAGATCTCGGCGCTGGATGCTCGCCTTGAGGCACAACAGGCCCGTTTGGACACCGCTCAGGCGGATCTTGATCGCGGCACGGCGCTGAAAGAACGGGGCGTGATCTCGAACCAGCAACTGGATGCGCTGCAAACGGCGGTTGATGTGCTTAACGGCGAGATTTCCGCAATTTCCGCCGAACGTCTGGTGTTGGAACGCCAGATTGAAGAAGGACAGGTATTGGCCCCCGATGCGGGCGTGGTGCTGGATGTGCCAGTGGCCCGTGGCTCGGTCATTGGTGCTGGCGAAAGCGTGGCGGTGATCGGCGGCGGCGGTAGCTATCTGCGCCTCTCGATCCCCGAACGCCATGCCGAGGCCCTGCAAACCGGCGACAGCATCGAAATCGCCCGCGCGGACGGCACAATCACCGGCACGCTGGCCAAGGTCTATCCCCTGATCGAAGGCGGACGGGTTGAGGCCGACGTTGAGGTTCAGGGCCTTGATGACCGCTTTGTCGGTCGCCGAGTGCAGGTACGCCTGCCCGTGGCCGAACGTCAGGCCCTTTTGGTACCCGCTGCCGCTTTGCACCAGGAGGCCGGGTTGGACTATGTGACGGTCCAGACCGCCCAAGGGCCCGTGCATCAGGTGGTGATCCCCGGTGACGTGATCGGCAGCGGCGATGCGGCCATGGTGGAAATCGTCACGGGCCTCAGTGCCGGTGAAACGCTGGTGATCGCTGATGAGTAATGAACACATCCAATCAGGGGCGCTGGGACTGGCGGGCAATTTGACCCGTGCATTCCTGAAATCCCCTTTGACACCGCTGATCTTGATGGCCTCGCTGGCGGTTGGCCTCATTGCCTTGATGAACCTGCCCCGTGAGGAAGAGCCGCAAATCTCGGTCCCGCTGGTGGATATCTTTGTAGATGCCAGCGGCTTGCGGGCCGAGGACGCACTGAAACTGATCACCGAGCCTTTGGAGACTATCGTCAAAGGCATCGATCAGGTCGAACATGTCTATTCCGACACCCGCGATGACAGCGTCATGGTTACTGCCCGTTTCGATGTGGGCGTTTCCGCGGACACTGCGATCTTGCGCGTGCGTGACCGTATTCTGGCCAATCTGGACCGGATCCCCGTTGGCATTCCCCAACCTCTTGTAGTGGGACGCGGGATCAACGACGTGGCGATTGTCTCGCTGACCTTCAGCCCTGCCGAAGGTTTTGCCGACGTGACCGCAGCCGATCTGACCCGCATCGCCAAAGAGGTCGAGGTGCATCTGGCCAGCATCCAGAACGTGGGTCTGACCTATTTGATCGGCGGCACGGAAGAGGCCCTGCGCGTAGCTCCGATCCCTGAAAAGCTGGCACTTTATGGCGTGACCTTGCAGCAATTGGTGGGCAAGGTTCAGGGTGCCAATAGCGCCGCGCCTGGTGGCCTGATCCGTGATGAAGGCCAGCAAGTCAGCCTGATCGTGGGCCAGACCCTGACCACCCCCGATGAAATCGGCAATCTGGAACTGACCGCCCGCGATGGCCGGACTGTCTATGTGCGTGATGTGGCCGAGGTGGGCTTTGTCTCAAACCTTGACGACGCCTATGTCAGCACCCTCAGCAAAGCCGAAGACGGTACCGTTAGCCGCGCCCCCGCTGTGACCTTGGCGCTGGCCAAACGCGCAGGTGCCAATGCGGTGACCGTGGCCGAAGAGGTGCTGCACTCGGTCGAGGCGATGGAGGGCAAGCTGATCCCCCATTCTGTCAAGGTCGAAGTCACCCGCGACTATGGTGAAACCGCCGATGAAAAGGCCAATGAGCTGATCTTCCACCTTGCTTTGGCGACCGTCTCAATCGTGGCGCTGGTGTTTTTCACAATCGGCTGGCGCGAGGCGATTGTGGTTGCCATCGTGATCCCTGTCACCATCCTGCTGACGCTCTTTGCGGCCTATATGATGGGCTATACGCTGAACCGCGTCTCGCTGTTTGCACTGATCTTTTCCATCGGCATTCTGGTGGATGATGCCATTGTGGTGATCGAAAATATCGCCCGCCACTGGGGCATGCAGAAGGAAGGACAAAGCCGGTTTGGCGCGACCGTCGCCGCGGTGGCAGAGGTCGGCAACCCTACCATCGTCGCCACACTGACCGTGGTCGTGGCCCTGTTACCGATGCTGTTCGTTTCAGGCCTGATGGGCCCTTACATGAGCCCCATTCCCGCCAATGCCTCGGCCGCGATGATCTTTTCGTTCTTTGTGGCGGTGATCATCACCCCTTGGCTGATGTTCAAGATCGCCGGACGGGCCAGCCTGCACCATGACGATCACGGCACACCCGGTGGCCGCATGGGCCGGATGTATGCCCGCATCGCCCGCCCGCTGCTGGCTGGCAAAGGGCGCAGCGCGGTGTTTCTGATGATCGTGGTGGTGTTGTCCTTCGGCTCGCTTGGGATGCTTTATACCAAGGACGTAACGGTCAAACTGCTGCCCTTCGACAACAAATCCGAACTCTCGGTGATGATCGATCTGCCCGAAGGCAGCAGCGTCGAGGCAACCGACGCCATCGCGCAGCGGGTCGCTGCCATTGCGCTGGACCTGCCAGAGGTGGTCAGCCTGCAGACCCATGCGGGCACAGCCTCGGCCTTCAACTTCAACGGTCTGGTGCGTCACTACTACCTGCGCCAAAACCCTGAAATGGGCGAGGTGCAATTGAACCTGCTGCCCAAGACAGACCGCGATCGTACCAGCCACGATATCGCGCTGGACCTGCGCAAACGGCTTGAGGCGATCGACATGCCCGAAGGCACTATCCTGAAAACGGTCGAGCCCCCTCCCGGCCCGCCGGTCATCGCCACGCTGCTGGCCGAAATCTATGGCCCCGATGGGGAAACCCGTCGTGCGGTGGCTGAAAAGGTGCGCGCGGCCTTCGAAGAAGTGCCCTTTATCGTCGACACCGACGACAACTATGGCACCCAAGCCCGCCGCTTGCGGGCTGAACTGAAGCCCTCGGACCTTGAGTTCTACAATGTCCAAGAGGCCGACGCCCTGCAAACCCTGCAACTGCTGAACGGGTCCAGCACCGTGGGCTACTCCCACCGCGGCGAAGGTCGCCCGCCGATCCCGATCGTGGTGACCCGTGATCGCGGAGACCGTGTGATGGACGCCGAGGCTCTGTCCACACCCGTTCCCGCCAACGCTCTGCCCGGCGGGCGCGGCGTGGTGGAGCTTGGCGATGTGGTGGCCCTGTCGGAAGAAAGCGCGTCTTTCCCGATCTTCCGCCACAACGGGCAAGAGGCGGTGATGGTCATGGCCGAACTGGCTGGTGACTTTGAAGCGCCCCTTTACGGAATGCTGGAAGTTGCCGCCAAACTGGACGCGATGGACTGGCCCGAAGGCACCAAGCCCCAGATCAGCATGAACGGCCAGCCCCACAATCCCGAAACGCCTGTTCTGCTTTGGGACGGCGAATGGGAGGTCACATGGGTCACCTTCCGCGACATGGGGGCCGCCTTTGCCATCGCGCTTTTAGGCATCTACGTGCTGGTTGTGGCGCAGTTCGGCAGCTTCCGTCTGCCGCTGGTGATCCTGACGCCGGTGCCGCTGACCTTCCTTGGTATCATGGTCGGTCATTGGCTGTTCGGCGCGCCGTTCTCGGCTACCTCGATGATCGGCTTTATCGCATTGGCGGGCATCATCGTGCGCAACTCGATCCTCTTGGTGGACTTTATCCGCCACGCAGACCCCGAGGGCCGCGTGACCGTGGATGTGCTGATCGAGGCAGGCGCCACCCGTTTCAAACCGATCCTGCTGACTGCGTTGGCGGCCATGATCGGGGCGGCGGTGATCCTTGTGGACCCGATCTTTCAGGGTCTGGCGATTTCGCTGCTGTTTGGACTGCTGTCGTCCACTGCACTGACGGTGCTGGTGATTCCGGCCATCTACCGGATCGCCAAGACCTGATTGAACACCAAAGGGCGCATGCATCCCGTGCGCCCTTTGTCCTTTCGAACGGCCCAGACCCTTTGAAATCTGCCATTCTAAAGAAGAGACCCGACGTCTCTGAAAGCCATGTTGCGTCAATCGGTCGCCTCATGCATGCTCCGCGCCATGGAGTTCATCGACTATCAGCATAACTACTGGTTGCTTGCGATTGCGTTTCTGGTGGCTCTGGTCGCCGGCGCGACGGGCCTTTCCCTAACCAAAGATCTGTCTAAAAAGACTGTCCTTCAACGCAAACTGTCGGTGGCCTTGGCGGGGATCACATTGGGCGGCGGCATCTGGTCGATGCACTTCGTGGCCATGCTTGGCCTGCAAATGCCGATCCTGTTCTATTATGATGCGGCGGTGACGCTGGTCTCGGCGCTGATCGCGATCCTAATCGTCACGATGGCACTGTTGCTGCTGCATTTCACCAAACGCACCCACGTTACGATCTTTGCCGCAGGAGTTCTGGTGGGGGTCGGCGTTCTGACCATGCATTACGTGGGCATGGCAGGCATGCAACTGTGCCGTCCTGTTTATACGGCCTTTGGCGTAATCAGCTCATCGGTGCTGGCGATTGGCCTGTGCATTCTGGCCTTCGGGATCGCCTATGGCAGCCGGACCAACCGGAACATCCTTATCGGGACCATCTGTTTTGGCGTGGCAGTCACAGCGGTCCATAGCCTAGCGATGACCAGCACCAATTTCATCGCTGAAGCTGCGACCCAAGAGATCGGCCCCCTGATTAGCAATGAGGTCATGGCCATCGGCGTGATCCTTAGCAGCTTTGTGATCTTTGGCGCCTTTCTCTGGGTGGGCTCGACCATGCTGGTACCAAATGAGATCGCCCCATCCCCCGCCCCGCAAGAGGCTGCAATCGACGCAGCACCAGCAGCGCTGACCCAAAAGCCGAAAGCCCCCGCAGCGCCCCTCTGGCTGCCCTGCGAAAAGGACGGCGGCAAGGTGCGCGTCCCCGCAACAGACATCGCATTCGTCCGCGCTGACGGTCACTACACGCAGGTCTACACGTCCAACGGACGCTTTTACTGCGTCTGGCCGATCACCGAAGCCACCAAGCGCCTGCTGCCCGAAGGCTTTATCAAGGTGCACCGCAGCTATCTGGTCAATCCGGGCAAAGTCGCCCGTTTTGAGCGCAGCAAAGACAAGGGCCGATGCTCATTCGCGGTGACCGGATTGCCGGACGTGCCAGTCAGCCGCTCTCACCTTAAAGATGCAGAAGACGTTTTCGCCTGAACCCGTGCAAGTGGCGGCGCAATTCGTGCAGAGAACGGCGCATTTCGTGCAAAATGCGCGAAAATAAAGCGATTTCTAAAGCCTGGCGCCCTGCCTCGGCGCAGCCTCCCGACAAGCCAGACTGATTGCTTAGGGAGGAGAGGCAATGATTCCAGCAGCCTTCGAATACCACCGTCCAAAGGACATGGCGGGTGTTCTAGCCGTGCTGACCCAGTACGGAGACGATGCCCGCGTGATGGCGGGTGGTCACAGCCTGATACCGATGATGAAGCTGCGCATGGCGGATGTGCCTCACCTGATCGACCTGCAAAGCGTCGAGGGTCTTGGCGGCATTTCCGTGGCCGATGGCGTCGTTCGCCTAGGTGCCATGGTCACGCAGCACGATATCATCGACAGTGCAGAGCTTGCCAGCGCCGCGCCGATCCTGCGCGAAACATCGCTGCAGATCGCCGACCCGCAGGTGCGCTACATGGGCACTATCGGCGGCAACGTGGCAAACGGTGATCCGGGCAACGACATGCCGGGCCTGATGCAGTGCCTTGATGCGACCTTCCATCTGGTTGGTCCTGATGGCGAACGGACCGTCGCAGCGCGTGACTTCTACGAAAGCGCGTACATGACCGCCCGCGAGGACGACGAAGTGCTGACTGCCGTCAGCTTTGCCGTACCCCAAGGCGGCTATGGCTATGTGAAGCAAAAACGCAAGATCGGTGACTATGCCACCGCCGCTGCCGCCGTGCAGCTGGTGAAAGAGAACGGCGTTTGCACCGCAGCCTCGATCGCGATGACCAACCTTAGCGACACGCCGGTCCATTCGGTTGCCGCAGGCGATGCACTAGTGGGCACATCGGTTGATGACGCAGCGATCAAGGCCGCCGTGCAGGCCATGTTGGGCGATATTGACCCCGCACAGGACAACCGTGGCCCCGTGGAGTTCAAGCGCCACGCCGCCAGCGTCATCCTGCGCCGCACCATTGAACGCGCTTGGTCCCGCGCCTGACGCCATCGCTCTGATCCATGATCGCGCGCAGCCTTTGGCCGCGCGGTCGCGCACCCAAATTCGAGAGATAACCCATGTCCAAGAAAATGCACATCACGCTCAAGGTGAACGGCGAGGAACAAGAATTTCTGGCCGAACCGCGCGAGCTTTTGATCCACACCCTGCGCGAACGTCTGGGGATCACCGGGCCGCACATCGGCTGTGAAACCTCCCACTGCGGTGCCTGCACCGTCACGCTGAACGGCAAATCGGTGAAATCCTGCACCGTCTTTGTTGCGCAAGCCGATGGCGCCGACATCACCACCATCGAGGGCCTTGGCAGCCCCGACAACCTGCACGTCCTGCAAACGGCGTTCAAAGAACATCACGGCCTTCAGTGCGGGTTTTGCACACCTGGCATGATCACCCGCGCCTCGAAGCTGCTGGAAGAAAACCCCAACCCCACCGAAGAAGAAGTCCGCTTCGGCATGGCAGGCAACATTTGCCGCTGCACCGGCTACCAGAACATCGTGAAATCCATCCTCGCCGCCGCGGCAGAGATGAACGCAGTCAAGGAGGCGGCAGAATGAAAGACGAAGTCACAACCCGTGAAAGCCGCGTTGATGCTCTGGGCGGCATGGGCTGCAAGCGCAAGCGCGTGGAAGACGCCCGCTTTACCCAAGGCAAGGGCAACTATGTAGACGACATCAAGCTGAAGGGTATGCTGTTCGGGGACTTTGTCCGCTCGCCCTATGCCCATGCGCGGATCAAGTCGATTGATACCTCTGCGGCACTGGCGCTGGACGGGGTGATTGCGGTTCTGACCGCCGAGGATCTGCGCCCTCTGGGTCTGCACTGGATGCCGACCCTTGCTGGCGACAAACAGATGGTGCTGGCCGACGGCAAGGTTCTGTTCCAAGGGCAAGAGGTGGCCTATGTGGTCGCCAAGGATCGATATATCGCTGCCGACGCGGTCGAGCTAGTCGAGGTGGATTACGAAGAACTGCCCGTCATCGTCGATCCCTTTGAAGCCCTGAAATCCGACGTGGTTCTGCGCGAGGATCTGGTGGCCGAAGACGGCAGCCTGCCCGATGGCGCCCACGGCCCCCGCAAGCATCACAACCACATCTTCACCTGGGAAGTGGGCGAGAAGGAAGCTACCACGCAGGTTCTCGACAGCGCCGAGGTCGTCGCAGAAGAGACCGTTTATTACCACCGTACCCACCCCTGCCCGCTGGAAACCTGCGGCTGCGTGGCCTCGATGGATAAGGTGAACGGCAAGCTGACCCTATGGGGCACTTTCCAGGCACCGCACGCAATCCGTACCGTGGTCAGCCTGATCTCGGGGATTGAAGAGCATAACATCCGCGTCATTTCCCCCGATATCGGCGGCGGCTTTGGCAACAAAGTGGGCGCTTATCCGGGCTATGTCTGTTCGGTCGTGGCATCCATCGTGACTGGTGTGCCGGTCAAGTGGATCGAAGACCGGATGGAAAACCTGATGACCACCGCGTTTGCCCGCGATTACTGGATGACAGGCAAGATCAGCGCCACCAAAGAGGGCAAGATCACCGGTCTTCAGTGTCACGTGACCGCGGACCACGGCGGCTTTGACGCATGCGCGGACCCCACCAAATTCCCCGCCGGTTTCATGAACATCTGCACAGGTTCCTATGACATCCCCACCGCCTATCTGGCCGTGGACGGGGTCTACACCAACAAGGCACCGGGGGGCGTCTCTTATCGCTGCTCGTTCCGCGTAACCGAGGCCGTCTATTTCATCGAAAGGATGATCGAGGTTCTGGCGATTGAGCTGAACATGGACGCGGCCGAGCTGCGCCGGATCAACTTTATCCGCAAGGACCAATTCCCCTACAAAGCCGCCCTTGGCTGGGAATATGACAGCGGCGACTATCACACCGCTTGGGACAAGGCGATGAAGGCCGTGGACTATGACGGGCTGCGCGCCGAACAGGCCCAGCGAGTCGAGGACTTCAAGGCTGGCAAAACCCGCAAGCTAATGGGCATCGGCCTGACCCACTTTACCGAGATCGTCGGTGCGGGTCCGGTGAAGAACTGCGACATCCTTGGGCTTGGCATGTTCGACAGCTGCGAAATTCGCATCCACCCCACCGGATCGGCCATCGCACGTCTAGGCACCATCAGTCAGGGTCAGGGCCACGCCACGACCTTTGCGCAGATCCTTGCCACAGAAATCGGCCTGCCCGCAGACAGCATCACGATCGAAGAAGGCGACACCGACACCGCGCCCTACGGGCTTGGTACATATGGTTCGCGCTCGACACCGGTTGCAGGGGCGGCCACCGCGCTGGCAGGACGCAAAATCCGTGCGAAAGCGCAGATGATCGCGGCCTACCTGCTAGAGGTCCACGACGACGACGTGGAATTCGACGTTGATCGCTTTGTGGTCAAAGGCGCGCCCGAAAAGTTCAAGACTATGAAAGAGATCGCCTTTGCGGCCTATAATCAGGCCATTCCGGGGATCGAGCCGGGTCTTGAAGCGGTCAGCTACTATGATCCGCCCAACATGACCTACCCCTTCGGCGCTTACGTCTGCGTGATGGACATCGACGTGGACACGGGCGAAGTGGACATCCGCCGCTTCTACGCGCTGGACGACTGCGGCACACGCATCAACCCGATGATCATCGAAGGACAGGTTCACGGCGGTCTGACCGAGGCGCTGGCCGTCGCACTGGGCCAAGAGATTGCCTATGACGAGATGGGTAACGTGAAGACCGGCACGCTGATGGACTTTTTCCTGCCCACCGCGTGGGAGGTTCCGAACTATGAGACCGACCACACCGTCACCCCCTCGCCGCACCACCCCATCGGTGCGAAGGGTGTGGGCGAAAGCCCCCATGTGGGCGGCGTGCCCTGCTTCTCGAACGCAGTGAACGATGCCTTCCGGGCCTTTGGCCTGCGGCACACCCACATGCCCCACGATCACTGGCGGATATGGAAGACCGCCAACGAGTTGGGCCTGCACGGGTAAACCGGTTTCGGTGCGCGTAGCTGAGCGGCTCATGCGCGCCGATGGCTGGGGGAGGCAATGCCTCCCCCAGAACCCGAGTGAAGAATCTCAGACGACAAACGGCAAGAGGCTCTGATGAAGGACTTTCGTGAGCTACAAACATGCCTGAAAACCTTGGGCTATGTCGCCTCGGACGATCTGTCTGTGGCCATGCATCTGGCATTGAAACTGCAACGCCCCTTGCTGCTGGAAGGCGCCGCCGGTGTCGGCAAGACCGAAGTCGCCCGCGTTCTGGCCGCCGCCCGTGACACCAAGCTGATCCGCCTTCAGTGCTATGAGGGGCTGGATGCGGCCCAAGCCATCTATGAATGGAACTACCAGCGCCAGTTGCTGTCTATCCGCGCCGCCAGCGAGCGCGGCGAGGACACCAAAGGCATCGAAGAACGCATCTTCTCGCGCGATTATCTGCTGGAACGCCCCCTGTTGCAGGCGATCACCCAAGATACACCGCCCGTTCTGCTGATCGACGAAATTGACCGCGCGGATGAGGAATTCGAGGCCTTCCTGCTGGAAATGCTGGCCGAATACCAGATCACCGTGCCGGAACTTGGGACAATCACTGCGACCTCCAAGCCGGTGGTTATTCTGACCTCTAACGGAACACGCGATCTGTCAGACGCCCTGCGCCGCCGCTGCCTTTACGCCTATGTGGACTACCCCGACAAAGAGACCGAACTAGCCATCCTGACCACCCGCTGCGCGGGTATCGAGGCACGGCTGGCCGAGCAGGTCATCGGCTTTGTCCAAGCCCTGCGCAAAGAGGATCTGGAAAAGGTCCCCGGCATTGCCGAGACACTGGATTTCGCCGCTGCCCTCATGGGCCTCGGGATCAACGATCTGACCCGCGATCCGGCGGTTTTGCAGGCCACCCTGACGACGCTGCTAAAGACACAAGCGGACCGCGCGGCGATCTCGACCGAAGTGTCGCAACGCCTTGCGGGGAAAGCCGCATGAGCCGCGTCACCCGCTTTGCCGCCCGTGATCCGGGTGTCGCGGCCCGTATGGCAGGGTTTCTGGCGCATCTGCGTGAGAACGGCCTGCGCCTTGGTACGCAGGAAACCGAACTAGCCCTCTCTGCCCTGACCCAAGTTGAGGCCGCGCAACCGATGCTGGCCCGCGCCGCCCTTCGGGCTGTCTGCACAGGCTCAAAGGATGAGGCAGAACGGTTTGACGATCTGTTCGCGTCTTACTGGATGGACATGGGGCGTGTCCGGCAAAAGGTTGTTCACTCGCCGAAGGCGTCAAAAGGGGAGGACAGCGTGCATTCCTCGCGCCGGGCGCAAGGCGAAGACTCAGGCGGCACCGGCAATGCCACCGCGCCGGACGGCGGCGACGGCGAGGCAGAGCGTGACGGCACCGGCAAACTGATTGCCAGCCAGCTCAAAACCCTGTCAAAACGCGACCTGCGCGATCTGGTCACCCCCGAAGACATCGCAGCGGCCGAGGCCGTTGCCCGCCGCATGGGCCTTGCCCTGCGTGACAAACGCTCGCGTCGCAGGATCGCAGCCCGCAAAGGCGACCGGCTGCACTTCCGCAAAACCATCCGGCGCAGCCTCTCGACAGGTGGCGAGCCTCTGCGTCTTTTCCGCCGAAAGCGCCCCGAACGGGACCGCAAAATCGTGGCCCTTTGTGATGTGTCGGGGTCTATGGGCGTTTACGCGCAGGTCTTTTTGGCCTTCATCGCCGGCCTCATCCGCAGTGACAGCACAGCAGATGCCTACCTGTTTCACACCCGCCTTGTCCGCATCTCAGAGGCGCTGCGCGACCGCGACGCCATGCGGGCGATCGGGCGGATGTCCCTTATGGCGGACGGCTTTGGCGGCGGCTCGAAGATCGGGCACTGCCTTGGTCTTTTCGCAGAAACCTACGCCCGCCGTTTTGTGGATGGCCGCAGCGTCGTGATCATCCTGTCGGACGGCTATGACACCGCCAGCGCGGACCAGTTGGAACAGGCGATGGCCCGCCTGCGCAAGCGGGGCTGCCGCATTATCTGGCTGAACCCTCTGAAGGGCTGGAAAGACTACGAACCCGTTGCCGCAGGCATGGCTGCGGCCCTGCCCTACCTTGATCTATTTGAGCCTGCCAACACGCTGGCCGATCTGGCTGCGTTGGAACCGGAGTTAACCCGCTTATGACCTACGTCGATCTCATCTCGCGCGATATGGCCGACATGGCCGAAACCCTGCGCCTGCGGCAAGAGCCCTATGCCTTTGCCACCATTGTACGCACCGCCGGAACCACCTCGGCCAAGCCCGGTGCCAAGGCGATCATCGATGCGGAAGGCGCGATCATTCGCGGCTTTCTGGGCGGCGGCTGTGCGCGGGGGGCCGTTCGGCGGGCGGCACTGAAGGCGCTTGAGACCGGCGCGCCCTGTCTGATCTCGGTCACCCCCGAAGAGAACCTCAGCGAGCGCGGCCTTGCCGCCGGATCCGAGGTGGACGGGGTGACCTACGCCCGCAACGGCTGCCCATCGCGCGGCACCATCGACATCTTTATCGAACCGATCCTGCCCATGCCTGAACTTGTTGTCGTCGGCTCATCCCCTGTCGCGATGGCGCTGGCCGATCTGGCCCCACGCTTTCACTGGTCGGTCGAAACCGCCATCCACCCCCGCCCGAACGCTCCGCGCATGCAAGCCATTATCGTCGCCACCCAAGGCCAAGGGGACATGGATGCGCTGCAACAGGCGCTGGCATCAGCCGCCGGTTACATCGCCTTTGTCGGTAGCAGCAAGAAATACGCTGCCCTTGCCCCCAAGCTGGTCGCCGCCGGTGCGGATCAAGCGCGGGTCGATCAGGTCTCGGCGCCTGCGGGTCTCGATATCGGGGCGGTGACGCCCGAAGAGATCGCCCTGTCCATTCTGGCAGAGCTGATCCAGACGCGCCGCCGCTTTGACGGGAAGAACAGCTATGAATGATCTGCCCCCGCCTTGTAGCTTGACTCAGCCAGTGCACGACAGCTGCACGAACTTAGAGACACAAGCTACTGAAAAATATCAAAATTCGTGGATTAGTCGCGCACTGACCCGCGTGACCCTCAAACCCGATCACGCCGAGATACTGGCGAATATCAAGTTTCCCTGTTGCTGAAGAAAGGACCTTCCATGGAATTGACAGATGAAATCCGCATCGCGGCCCCCAAGCATGTGGTGTACGCAGCGCTTCAGGACCCAGATGTGCTTCGTCGTTGCATTCCCGGCTGTGAAGAGCTGACGAAAACCGATGACAACGCCTATGAAGCGGCAATTGTCCTTAAAATTGGGCCAGTTAAGGCGCGTTTTTCAGGTAATGTCGTGCTGGACACCACTGGCGGCCCAGATGCCATGTCCCTATCAGGGCAAGGCAATGGCGGCGCGGCCGGTCACGCCAAAGGCGGCGCGGACGTGACGCTGGAAGAAGTCGATGGCGAAACCATCCTGCGCTATGAGGCCAAAGCCGACATTGGCGGCAAGTTGGCACAACTTGGCAGCCGCCTGATCAAGGGCACCGCCACCAAGCTGGCAGGCATGTTCTTCAAATCCTTTGGCGAGATCGTCGAAGAAGCCCGCGCAGCCTAAAGCGTAAGCAGCCTTCTGACACCTCTTTCGTGCGAGACTTAATGCCGCCTTAGGGCGGCATCTTTTTATAACAACACCTTACAGATCTATCTTAAAGCTCTATTGATCAGATCGTGTGAAGGTACAGATCGTAATCCACATCCGAGATCGTCCGCGCTACCCGCGCATATTCCGCAGCTTTCACCGCCGTAAACGTGCGGTGCATGTCCTCGCCCAAAGCGTCTTTCAGGAACTCGGAAGACTTGGCTGCCTCGATCGCGGATTTCCAATCGCGGGGCATCGCGCTGTCGTCCGCGTCTTCGCTATAGCCATTGCCCTTGGTCTGCTCTCCGGGGTCCATGCGTTGTTCCAGCCCATAACGGATGCCTGCCAGAACAGTCGCCGCCACCAGATAGGGGTTCGCATCCACGCCCGAGGGACGGTGTTCGATCCGCCGCGCTTTCACGTCGCCAGCCGGAATGCGCAACGCCACCGAGCGGTTATTCACCCCCCAACTGGTTGAGACAGGCGCATAGCTTTGATTGGCAAATCGGCGCCACGAATTCAGGTGCGGCGCAAAGACCAGCATGGATTCAGCCATGGTCGACCGCAGCCCGCCAAGCGCGTGCAGCAGGGGCTGGGTCCAGCCCGCGTCCGGTTGCTCGGCAAAGATGTTCTGGCCAGCCTCATCCATCAAAGACACATGCAGGTGCATCCCCGATCCGGCATAATCGGCCACAGGCTTTGCCATGAAACAGGCAACCACCCCGTGGGCACGGGCCTGCGCCCGCACGATGCGTTTCAGACGGATCAGATCATCCGCCGCCTGCATCACATCTTCTCGGTAATGCAGGGTCAGCTCATACTGGCCCGGTGCATATTCCGAGATCATGGTTTCGGCCTTGATCCCCGCCTTTTCCGCCCCCGCGTAGATGTCAGAAAACAGCGGCAGCATCCCGTGCAGATGGTCTACGGAATAGACCTCGGTCTTACGGCTGAAACGCCCGTCCAGCACGTCAGAGGCAGGACGCACGTCGCCGTTTTCATCCCGCTTAGGGTCCAGCAAAAAGAACTCTAGCTCAAAGGCGGCGGCGGGCTTTAACCCCTGTGCGGCCAAGGCATCCACCTGCCGCTGCAACGCGTGCCGCGGGTCCGAGGTCATGGGCTGGCCGTCCAGCTCATACAGCGACATCAGAACCTCAGCGCGGGGCGGCGTGGTGTTGTGCAGCGCCTTCAGCGAGCCGGGGATCGGCCAAGCCCGCAGATCGCCGTCACCCTGATCCCAGATTAGACCGGTCTCATGGACGTCCTCGCCGCAGATATCCAGCCCAAGGATCGAGATCGGCATATGCCGGCCCGACTTGTACAGAGAAAGCAGTTCGTGGCGGCGGATGATCTTGCCGCGCCCGATGCCGTTGGAGTCATGCAAGATGATATCCACGGCTTCGATTTCAGGATGTGCGGCCAGAAAGGCCTCGGCTTCGGCAAGTGTCGCGCCCGAGGGGCAAGTGTCAGTCATAGGGTCCTCAGGCAAAAAGCTCGGTCAGGATTGAATCAAAGGCGGTGATCAGTCGATCAATCTGGCGCTTCTTGGTCACCGGACTAATCAGCATCATGTTGTGGAACGGCGCGATCAGGCAGCCGCGGTTCAAAAGGGCCGTGTGCAGGGTGGCCTCAACTGAAGGCATATGGGCGGCGGCGGCCTCGGTTCCGTTCTTTAGGGGGCCAGGGGCACAAATGAATTCGACCCGTGCGCCCACGCGGACCACATGCCAAGGAGCGCCATGTGCGGCGATCGCGCGCGCCAGTCCGCCTGCCAACCGCTTCGCCCCTTTTTCCATGCGGGCATAAGCCTTTGGCGTCATAACTTCAGACAGGGTCGCAGTCAGACAGGCGAATTGCATCGGATTGGCCGACAGGGTTGTCCCCATGCCCGAATGGCCCGAAGGACGGGCTTCATTGTAGCGGGCATATTGCGCGGCAACCTCGGGGCGCAGGCCCCAAACGGCCGTGGGCATCCCGCCTGCCACGCACTTTCCGACCACGAAAATATCCGGCTCTAACCCATGCACGCGGGTATAGCCGCCCAGACCGGACGAGATTGTGTGCGTCTCATCAATGATCAAAAGCGCGCCATATTTCGTGGCCAAGTCCCGCAGACCGGTGTGAAAGTCTGGGTCCGGCAGCACCATGCAGGAATTTGTCATCACGGGTTCGGTCAGGATGGCCGCGATCTGTCCGGTGGCTAGGGCTGCCTCAACGCTGCTCAGGTCATTGAACTCGGCGCAGGTGGCAAGGGTGGTCAGGTCGGTGACCTGCCCCGTCAGCCCTGCCCGCGTGACAGTCACGCCATCCTCCAAAGCGACCATCGCGTCATCTACAGTGCCGTGATAGCAGCCGTTAAAGACCAGCACCTTCGGCTTGCCGGTCACCGCCCGCGCGACACGCAGGGCAAAGCGGTTTGCGTCCGTTGCGGTGGTCGCGATCTGCCAGCGAAAGTCGCCGAACCGCTGGGTCAGCAGTTGACCCGCCGCCAATGCGGCTTGGGTTGGCAGCATATAGGTCAGCCCGTTTTGCGCCTGATCGCGGATGGCTTTGGAGACCGGTGCCGGAGAATGGCCGAACATCGAGCCCGTGTCCCCAAGACAGAAATCATCGATCTTGTTGCCATCCAGATCGCTCAGCTTTGCGCCCTTGGCTTTTGCAACCAGCATCGGGAACGGCATGGGCCAGTCCTTCATCCAATGCATGGGAACGCCATCCAGAAATGCCTCGGCCCCCGCATCCAGCGCGGCTCTGGTTTCAGGCCGTGCGGCAGCATAGGCCTCGGCCTCACGGGCGGCGATGGCCTGAAGGCGGGCACGGTCAATACCGGCAATGTGGTCTGCGCTGCTTGGCATCGCGTCTCTCCGTTGATCGTCACATTATTTGACACAATTTGATCAAATTAAAAGTGGAGAAATCGGATAAGCCTTTTGGACGCAGCGAACCACCCGCAAGCATGTGAAAAAGCGCGCAGCTCCTATTCAACTACCCTTTGGGTGATCGCCGTGCCGCCCGTCAAATCCGCAGGCGGGTACAGCACGATCTGATCACCCTCTGCCAGCCCTTCTTTCACTTCGGCCTCTTGTCCGTTGTCAAAGCCGATAGTGACACGGCGCATCTGCGCCGTGCCGTCATTGGCGACAAAAACCGCCCAATCTGGGCCTTCTCGGAACAGGGCACTAGAGGGAACCCTAAGCGCATCTTCGGCTGACCAGACCACGATCTGCGCCTCAACCGCAAAGCCGTGCCCCAGACCGATCCGGTCCTGCGGCGGGCTGGACAGATGGATTACCGCCGTCACCCGCTGCTCTTCCACCCCAAGGGCCGAGACCTTTGTCTCGCCATAGGGTTCAACGCGGATCACCTTGCCGGTCAGCGCCCCCTCGCCACCCCAGTTCACAATCTCGACCGGATCGCCGGTATGCACATTGATGGCATCGGATGAGATCAGTTCGACGACGACCTCTAGGTCCTGCTCCACATCGCCGATCACAAGAATGGGCGAGCCGACGGATAGGGTGGTTTCGTCCTGATGAATGACCTGCAAGACCACGCCACTGATGGGCGCATGGATAATCCGCGCCTGATCGGTATGGTCATTTTCATCATCGTAAAAATCCGGATCATTAAAGCCGATCAGCACGGCGCGGGCGCTGCGAACTTGGGCGTTTTGCTGTTCGATCGCAGCGGCGGCGGTGGCCAATTGGGCCTGCGCCGCGCGGGCGGCGCTTTGCGCCCGCTCCAAAGCGGCAGGGCTGGCGATGCCGCTGCCTGCCAGTCGGCTGGTGCGGTCCAGATCCGATTGCGCAAGATCCGCATCGGCGCGGGCGGCTTCCAGATTTGCCTCGGCCACATGCAAGGCGGCCTCTGCGGCCTCAACCGCAGCCAAGGCTTGCCCGCGGGTACGGATATCCAGCGCGGCGGGATTGGCAGGCAGCATCTGCGCCACAACTGTCACGCCCTGCTGAACCGGATCACCTGGCTGGACCTGAACCCGCAACAGCCGCCCATCGATGGGGGTCGAGATCACATAGGCATCGCGCACCCGCGTCTTGCCCTGCTCATCCACGGTCAGGCGCATTTCGCCGCGACTAACGTGTCCCAAGTCCACCATTGTCGCCCGAGGCCAGAAGGCAAATACCAATGCCGCACATACAAGGCAGGCAGCAATCGCAATAAGGACCGAGCGGGACAGTTTCTTGCGGGCCATGATTTAATCCCTCGATTTCAGGACAGACACGAGGTCCATCCGGTTCACGTCACGTGCGACCAGCAAGCCCGAAATGGCCGCGGCGCAAAGGATGAATGCCGCCGAAAACCCGTGGCTGAACGGGTCGAATGAGGCGGGTATCTGGTAAAGTTCAGAGCTAAACCCCCGCGCAATCGCGAAGGACAGACCATAGCCCGCCAGCGAGCCGACCGGCAGGGCAACCAGCGTGATCAGCCCCAACTCTCCCAGCAGGACAAACAGGGTTTCACTTTTGGAAAAGCCCATGACCCGAAGGGTGGCAAGGTCGCGGGCGCGTTCGTTCTGGGCAATGCGGGCGGCGTTGTAGACCACGCCAAAGGTGATGATAAAGGCCACGGCTCCCATGATATATCGGGCCGATCCCGCCCCCTGATCCATCAGTTTTTGCAGTGAGGCACGGGCGTTCTCTGCCACGCTGACACCGGCGACGGTGGGCATATCTTTCAGGCGCTGGTAGATCGCCTCGGCCCGTGCGGCATCAACGCGCAGATGGGCACCAGAAATGCGGTTCGGCTCGCTCATCGCACGGTTCAAAGCCTGCATCTGCATATAGGCCGGTGCGCCGATCAAGCTGCTGGCGACTTGGGTCACGGGCACCTCAAGCACCGGCTGGCGGCCTTCGCGGACATCAACGGTCAGCATATCCCCCGGCGCGGCGCCCAGAATATCGGCCAGCGCCTGACTAAGAACCAGCCCCTGATCGGGTAGATGGATAGGAGCCAGTTGATCATCAATCGCCCGCACCATCTGCGGGTCAAGGATCATACCCGAGACGCTGCCGCGATGTTCCTTGCGCCCCAACTTCAAGGTAGCGGCAACCTCGCGGAAGGGCTCGACCGCGATAACGCCAGGGATGCGTGCCAACTCATACGCGGCCTTCTCTCCCAAGGGGCTGTAGAAATAGACCGTCGCATCTGAACGGTCGATCACCGTAAAACTGAGGTTCATCATCCGGTCAAAAGCGCCATAGATCGTTGTCATGCCTGACGCTAAAGCCATGCCGCCCGCGATCCCCGCAGATAGCCCCAAAGCCCGCCAAGGAGACCGTGCAAGGCTGCGCAAAACGATCCGTGTAGGCTGATCCAGCAAGCGGCCCACAGCCCCCTTGAGACTGACGGTTTTCGAATAGTCTGCGGGCGCGGGCGGGCGCATCGCCTCGGACGGGGTCAGAGCAAAGATGCGCCGCAGCACAAAGACGCTGCCCGCCGAGGCCGACACGACACTGGCCAGCGCACCAATGGCAAAAGACGCGGGATCAGGCCGGAACACAAGGAAGGGGAAGTTGTAGAAGGTGGTGTAGATCGGGATCATCGCCCTGCCCGCCAGCACCCCCAGCAAACACCCCAATGCAGCCCCCGCAACCGCGATGATCAGTAGCAGCTTGGTGTAGTGAACGCCGACCTCTTTGTTCGTGTAGCCGAATGCCTTCAGTAAGCCGATCTCTTCCCGCTCGGCCTGCACGATGCGGCTGACGACGATGTACAGCAGAAAGGCCGCCACAGCGATGAACAGCGGCGGCACGGCGCGGGACATAGTTCTGAGGCCGCCGATCTCTTCGCTGACAAACCGGTCCGACACCAGATCACTGCGCCCGTAGGCCCCTGTCCCGCCCCAAGGCTTCAGAACACGATCGGCGGCATCGATCACCGCTTGTTCTGACGCGCCGTGGGTCAGGGTAAACAGCGCCTGATTGAAGGCGCCCGTCATGTCATAAACGCTGGCAAGGGACGAATGGCGCATCCAGATCACCCCGTAGCGGGCGGGGTCTGGTACCATCTCGCCAGCAGCGGCAACGAACAGATACTCGGGCGATTGGGCAAGGCCGACGATCCGGATGCGGCGCTGCGCCCCGTTCATCACCACATCGATCCGGTCGCCGATCTTATAGCCGTGGGCCGCTGCGAACCCCGATAGCAGCAGCGCCTCATCCCGATGGTTTTTGGCGGGTAGACGACCGGCGGTCAGGAAGACGATATTCTGGTCCTGAACACCGCTCTCGGGCAGTCCGACCGCTTGGGCCTGAATGGGAACCGGATCGCTTGGCACGTCGATCAGGGCGCTGCCCACCACTCTGCCCGAGACCCGCGCCACCCCCGGAATCGCGGCCAGTCGCCCAAGCACTGTTTCGGGGACACGAACGGCGGGCGCGATGACCTCGGCCAGTGCGTTCCGCTCATAATAGGTGCGCCGCGTTTCCGTGAGCGAGGCCACAAGCCCCGACATCATCACCTGCAACATCACCCCCGTCGCGATGACCAGAATGATGGCGATGGCCTGCGTCTTGATCCGCCACAGATCGCGCAGCATTTTGCGATCAAGGGGGCTCACCATTCGATCTCCGCCGGTGGCAGACGGGTCTTATTCACCTCGACCCGCCCGATTTGCCCGTCCACCAGCCGGATCACCCGATGGGCCATACCGGCGATATTCGCCGCATGGGTGACCATCAGAACCGTGGCGTTCAGCTCTGCATTCACCTGATCCAGAACCTCAAGAACCGCGCGTCCCGTGGCACTGTCCAATGCGCCGGTGGGTTCATCGCAGAACAGCACGTCCGGCTGCTTGGCGATGGCGCGGGCGATAGCGACGCGCTGCTGCTCGCCCCCTGAAAGCTGCGATGGGAAGTGATCCAGCCGGTGCGTCAGCCCCACAAGTTCTAGCGCCCGTTGCGCGGGCATGGGGTTTTCGGCAATCTCGGTCACCAGTTCCACATTCTCAAGGGCCGTGAGGCTTGGCATGAGGTTGTAGAACTGGAAAACAAAGCCCACGTGCATGCGCCGGAACTTGGTCAGCCCTTCGTCGGACAGGCAGCCCATATCGATATCGCGGAAACGGGCGGTGCCGCTGGTGGGCCGGTCAAGACCGCCAAGGATGTTCAAAAGCGTCGACTTGCCACTGCCCGAGGCACCAAGCATCACAACGATCTCGCCCTCGGGGATGTCCAGATCGACCCCACGCAGAGCATGGACCGTCGAACGCCCCTCGCCATAGCTTTTAGTGAGGCCGCGCGTGACAAAAGCTAGTCTGTCTTTGTGCTTCACCCTGCAACCACCCATGCGCCCTGCGCCGTCCCCCGACGAAGGGGAGCGCCTTTAAACCTACCCCGAGAGTGTCGCATTAGGGGCTGTGGGGCTACCTTGATTCATATCAGCTTGCGGGCGGCGGGACTAAACTTGTCGCGGCGGCACCCAATCGTTGCGCGCGGCAATGGGAAGACTGCGCGGAAACGCAAACCCCACCGGCAAAGTCTGCCGGTGGGGTGCTTTCAAAACCGCGGTGAAATCGCCTTAAAGGAATTGCAGGTGCAGGTTCAGCGCAATCCCGATCAGGATCAATCCGCTGACCCAAGCCATGCCTTCACGCATGGCCCTTTGGCGATTGATAACCCGCGTCATGGTCCCGCCCATATAGGCCACCACCAGATCAGACGGAATTGCAGTCAGCGGGACCAGCGCTCCTAGGACCAACAGTTGAAGCGTCACATTCTGCATGGCACTTTGGGGATCGCCCGCACTGATGAAGGGCGGCAAGAACAGCGCGAAAAAGAGAACCGTCTTGGGGTTCAGCACTTCAACAACGACGCCCTGCCAGATGATCGATCCTAGCGATTTTTTCCGCACCTCTTCCACGTTCAGCGTGACCTGCGCGTCAGCACGGGCGCTGCGGATCATGCCATATCCCAACCAGATCAGATAGGCCGAGCCCACATAGCGCAGGCCAGTCACTAACCAATCGGCTTGTTGGAATACCGCCGCCAACCCCAAGGCCGAGGCAATCGCCAGAATGATCCCGCCCAGACAAAGACCAAGGGCCGAAGCCAGCCCCGCCGCACGGCTTTGCCCTACAGTACGAGAAAGCACATACAGCATCGACGGACCGGGAGTCGCACTTAGAGCCAATCCGGCCAGCGCCACCGCAATCATCGCATCCAAACTTGGCATATGTTAACTTGAGCTCCTGTTCATTCTTTTTTCAAACGGGTTCTCGACGCTCTGGCTTTTGTCACCAGACGCGACCGCGCCCTGCTTTCTGAGATAGGGAAAATCCCGTATCAACATCCGCTCCAAATGGTCCCCTGCCCTGAAGGGCTCGTATCCCGACGGTCTATCCGCATTTACCAATTCGGGGAAAGGCTGGATTACCGTGCTGTGGTTCGCCGCCACGAAATAGGGCATCGAGAACCGCTCGGGGCTACGGTTCGTCACCCGATGGGGGGTCGAGCGTAGCAGCCCGTTCGTCCAAGCCTCCATCATGTCTCCGATGTTCACCACATAGACCCGATGGTCGACGGGAACATCGATCCAGCGATCCTCGGCGGTCATGACCTGAAGACCCGCGTTTCGTGTGTGAAGCAGCGTCAGACACTCGTAATCCGTATGGGCGCCCATGTTCACCGACTTGGTATCCACCTGATCGTTGCGGCGCACATAGTGCAGCAAGCGTAGCTGCGAAATCGGCTTGGTCATGTGATCGGTCATGGATCCCGGCGGCAGGCCCAGATGCAGTTCCAGCACCGTACTCACCAACCGCCCCAGAGCCGATATCTGCCTGTAGTACTCGGCTACCGTCTCTTTGAACCCCAGCACGTCAGGCCAGACGTTCGGCCCCAACAGCCTGTTGCCCGCCAGATAATCCGGATCGTCATGGGGCAGATCAACACCCATATCGAAAGCCTCGTAGCTGCGGTTCACCTCATCAGGGTAGTCCCCTTTTTCGGTGAACGGCACATAGCCACGGTGGTTCGAGCTTAGCCCGATGTAATAGGCGCGTTTATACGCGTCAGGCATGGCAAAGAACCGCTCGGCCATACGGTAGGTTCTTTCGACCAATGACAGGTCAATCCCGTGTCCGATGAGCCTGAAAAAGCCGATTTCACGCGCGGCTAATCCGATTTCGTCAGCGATCTGCATCAGCTTGCGTCTATCCGCAGTTCTGATCCCGCTTATGTCGATTAAAGGCAGACCTTCTTCGTTCCCCGAACCGTCAGTCCGCTGGTTTGCAATCAACGTTTCCACTCGCGACCGCACCTCCCTGTATTGAATTTGGTCACTTATTCCGTGGCGATAGGGATAGCTGGGAAATAAAGATCAAAGGTTGACCCGAACGAGACGGCGCTATGCACCGCGACCGTGCCGCCGGACTGGCGCATCACGCCAAGCACCATCGACAGGCCTAGACCGGTCCCCTCGCCCACGGTTTTGGTCGTGAAGAAAGGATCGAAAATCTGTTCGAGAAGTTCAGGCGCGATGCCGCGCCCCTCATCGGTAATACTTAACCGCACATAGCGCCCTGGCGTCAGGTCTGACGGGAAATTCGGCGCCTCGGCCAACGTATGGAAGACATTTTCCGTCGTGATCTTCAGCACGCCGTCGGTGTCCATTGCCTCGACCCCGTTCAGGGTCAAAGCCAGTAGCATATTTTCCAAAGCGGTTGGGTCGACCGAAACCGGCCAGATATCCTTTGCCAGAACCTTGACAACACCCCGCGACAAGGTCGCATCGCATTCTTCGCAGAAGGCGATCACCTTCGCGTTCAGATCGACGGTTTGCTGCACAAGGCGCGTTCTTTGCGCGAAAGCCAGCATATCGCGGATCAACTGAGCCCCCCGCTCGGACGCCGTTTTCGCATCCTGTAGCGTTTCCTGAGACCCGACTTCGGGCGAGTCCAATTCCAGCAACTCGATATTGCCCGCGATCACGGTCAAAAGGTTGTTGAACTCATGGGCGAATTTACCCGCAAGGCGGCCGATCGCATCTTGCTTTCGCGCCTCGAACAGCTTGGCTTCCAGCGCCTTGCGGTTCTCGGTTTCGCGGGTCAGCTGGGTATGGGCCACCACCAGATCTTCGTACCGCCGCTGCGAGCGGCCGGTTTCCGCCAGCAACTCCAGCTTGGCGCTGGTCATTGCGGCAACGGTGCTGAGTATCTCAAGCTCTGCATCACCGAAGAACCCGATTTCCGGATGTTCGCTATCGATGACACCCGCAATCCGGCCGCCACAAATCAAGGGCACGCAGATCTCGGATCGTGCAGGCTGGGTGTCCGGAATGTAGTTCAGATCGCTTAAGAGATCATCCACGATGACCGGCTTACGGGTCTGCGCCACCTGTCCGGTGATGCCGCGCCCGAAGGGAATGACCAGCGGATTGATAATATTGCGCCCGAAGGGGTTCTTTTCCCCCCAAGCGGCGGCTTGGGTCAGGTCGGTCTGCGCATCATTTGCCTGATAGATCACGCAATCGACGAAGCCTAATTTCCCGACCACGTTCTGGGCAACGTACCAGAACAGATCCTCGACACAGGGAATGGACATAAGATCCACCGCGAAGGTGTTCAAAGTCCGAAGCATCTGCGCTTCGCTCGCCCGATTTCTCTGGCGAAGGCTTGTTGGCACAGATTGAAGCATTCTCTGACATCCTGGAACTGGTTAGCACACTCAACCCTGATGTTATTCTCGCTTAGGTTTACTTTTCAAGCATTTCTCACACAGGTTAACCTTAGCGGGCATGCTGAGGGTGTCATTTCAACCCGATCTGAGACGCAAAGTGATAGGTTTGCAAGTGCGCAACAAAGCAAAAATCAGGGCAACCAATTTGCGCGACCCATATGACAACCTACAGATGGATACCGCTTAATTCTTTGTAAGATATAAAATTTTTTTTGTTCAGTCGACAAGCGATAGGCCTCTTGGCACCCCGTTTTTGTGTTTTTCCAGACGCTGGACGAGAAATCAGGACGAGGTGAACGCCGCTTTACATTGTGACCGCGAATCCTGCACCGTCACGGAACCCCAAAACTCTAGGGATGAGCTTCAATAACTTAACTCAGACCACAGATACCTCGACGCTGAGGTGCGACCCCGACTTGCCAAACCCCTATACATCACACCGGTCTTTGATCATTCTAAACCCGCTTGGCCTCGCAAAATCTCCAGCCGGTTCGCGGGCGCGTCTGGAGCAAAGAAATCGGGAATGGTTCTAGCGGTTCTGCGCGGCCTGCTGAGAAACGCAACATGCCACTCCGTTAGCCTTTCCTCTTTGCGATGAATGTACTGCCCCTGCTCGGGCTCATCGATGTATTCGCGCTGAAGAACTAGTGCCAAGGGGACTTTGACGCCTTCGTTCTCTTCTGAAAAACAAAGCGCGTCTTTTTTGGTGTCAATTACATAGTAGTAGTCGCTACCGTCTTCGAGGTCCTCAGCACCCAAGCGCGGAAAACACCAGACGCGATACTCCAGAACTTCGTCCCAAACATAGCCACCACCCGCCTTTACCACAGCTGGGTAGGCCCCAACTCTTTCCGGGTCCTGAGCATCGGGATAGGTGTGTCCTTGATCCATATGGGCTGCCTGCATCTGACATTTTACATGCAAGCTAACAAAATCAATCTCTTAAACAAACCCCAAGGCGCGAAGCATCATCTCCATCAGCCCGACCAAGCCTAACTATGGAGCAAAGCCCCCCATTGTTGTGACGTCACAACGGAGAGATACCATTCACGTTCAGGAAAACCGAGTAAAGCGAAGTCGTTCCGGCGATGAAAAGCCGGTTCAGCTTTGCCCCGCCAAAGCATAGATTTCCGACGAACTCTGGTATCCTGACCTTGCCGATCAACTCGCCCGCTGGATTCAGGCAGTGAACACCATCGGCAGCCGAGGTCCAGATCCGGCCGTCACGGTCCAGTCGAAAGCCATCAAAGAAACCTGCCGTGCAGTCAGCAAAGACCTCGCCACCCGAAAGGCTACGCCCGTCATCACCAACCGCAAAGCGGCGTATATGGGCCGGACCATCCACCTGATGGGTGCCACCAGTATCCGCGATGTAAAGCGTTCTCTCATCCGCTGAAAACGCCAACCCATTAGGCTTGACGAAATCCGTCGCCACCGCCGAGACCTCTCTGCTAATGGGGTCGATACGATAGACATGGCAGGCACCGATCTGGCTTTCCGCCCGCTCGCCCTCATAATCCATCATGATCCCATAGCTGGGATCGGTGAACCAGATCGAGCCGTCGGATTTCACCACCACATCATTGGGCGAATTCAACCGCTTACCCTGCCATTCATCGGCCAACACAGTGATAGAGCCATCATGTTCCGTACGGGTGACGCGGCGGGTCAGATGCTCGCAACTGACAAGGCGTCCCTGCCGATCAACGGTATTGCCATTGGCATTCATTGAAGGCTGCCGGAACACCGAGACCGAACCGTCAGTCTCGTCAAACCGCATCAGCCGGTTGTTCGGGATGTCCGACCACAGCAGATAGCGTCCTGCGGCAAACCATACCGGCCCCTCGGACCAGCGTGCGCCCGTCCAGAGGCGCTCGACGCGGGCGTGACCAATCAGGCATTCCCCGAATTCAGGGGCGATCACCTCAAAGCCGGTACCTTCCAGCACTCCGAACATCGTCATCTTTCCTTGTTTTCAGGCCCCACGCCCCAGCGCGACATGCCCGCGTTCAGGCGATTGCACGCAAGAAGAACAAAGGGAATTGGAAGGAACAGTACCCCGTCCCTTCCAAGCCGGTCTTACTTACCCCAAAGCGCGGAATAGGCGTCGCGATAAGGGCTATCGGGGTCAAACGTGTTGCTATCCCCAAGTTTGGCCAACCCTTCCTGAGTGACCAGCGCGGGGGTCGTCACATAGCCAGAGCAAGCCTCGCCAGAGATGGCACGGTTCAACTCGTCCACCAGCTGCCAGCCCTGTAGGTTCAGCGGCTCGGCCACAGTAATTGCCTGATAGTTGCCTGTGCGGATGCGCTGGAATGCAGCCTCTGAGCCATCCCCTGCCGACCCCGCCTTGGGTGCATCAGCACTTGGCACACCGACCGACGCCAGAGCCGGTCCCATAAAGTCAAAATACAGGTCGTTGATGGCCAAGGCGTGGGTCCATTTCGCCCCGTATTTCTGTAGCAGTCCGGTGGTCAGCGGCCCCATGCGCGACGAGGTTTCCGCAATCGGAGTATCGACATATTCCAGCACCGTGCCACCATTGGCCTCAATCGTGGCTTTGATCTGGTCTGCTTTATCGATGGCGATCTGGTAGGTGGAATCCGTAAAGATCACCACGCCCACATCTTTGCCGCCATCGTTGATGGCCCACTCGGCGGCCACGTCGGACACAGCCATTGCATCGGTGGAAACGTTGGCGAAGATTCCGCCGGGGGCGTCACAGCCGATCTTGGGGCCACTGTGCCAAGCGACCATCGGGATGCCCGCCTTGACGACCTCTTCCAAGGCCGCCTGCTGTTCTACCGCATCGAAGCCATTGATGATGATCCCGTCGGGTTTCAGCGCCATCGCCTGTCCGATCGCACCGGTCCGGCCCTGGATCGAGCCAGCGCCGTCCAGCACCCGCATCTCCCAGCCAATCTTGCCAACGGCTTCCTCCACGCCGTTGGTCACCCCCAGAATTCCGCCGTTCTTTAGATCGCCCGCCACAACGACGATCGACTTGCCTTCGGCGGCCTTCGGGCCGGTACTAGGCCCATCAAAGGCCGTTTCGGCCAAGACAGGAGATGTGATCGCTGCCATCAAGGCAATCGTCGACATCGAACTGATAAATCTATGCATGGGCAAACTCTCCTCCCAGAGACTCTTCGTTATTTTTTGGCGCCCTTGCGCCGTTGGGCGTATCCCGCGATGCCGATTGCGATCAGCAAGGTGACGCCGTTGAACATCGGCTCGACCCAGAAGGACCCGCCGAATTGCTGAATGCCGGAAATGCCGACCGCCAGAATGGTCACGCCGATGATGGTGCCCCAGACATTGACCCGACCGGGTTTGATCGTTGTCGAGCCAAGAAAGGCACCGACCAGCGCCGGTAGCAGGAACTCCAACCCGACCGAGGCCTGACCAATGCGCAGCTTTGAGGCCAGCAGCACGCCAGCAAAGGCGGTGATAAAGCCCGAGGACATGAAGGCACCGATCACGAACTTGCGGGTCGGGATACCGTTCAACTGTGCTGCGCGTTGGTTGGCGCCAATAGCGTAGAGGTATCGACCGATGGGCGTGAACTCGAGCACGAGCCACATCACAAGCGTGATTGCCAAGACATAGAAGCCGGTAATCGGAAGGCCGAAGATGAAGGTGCCGTTGACCGCATAGAAACTGTCAGGCAGCGCCCCGACCATCTGACGCCCGCCGGTATGCCATAGGGCAAGCGCGTAAAGGACGGTGCCGGTGCCAAGTGTCGCGATGAAACTGTCGATTTTGGCGACTTCCACCAGCATCCCGTTCAGAAAGCCCGTGAACAACCCAAGAGCCAGCACAATAAAGATCGCGACGGGCCAAGGCAGACCAAGCATCGTCTGCAACGAGATCGCCAGAATGTGCCAGAGCACAATGCCATATCCCACAGTCAGGTCGATGCGTCCCGCTGCCATCGGGATCATCGCGCCCAGTGACAACAGTGCGATAATTGCCTTGTCCGAGATGATCGCCCGCAGGTTCAACATCGTCGGAAAGGTCGTGGGCAGCAGGAAAGAGAAGACGCCGATCAACAACGCGGTCAAGATCACCAAGCCATAAACCGGCAACAGACGCAGTACGCGGGTCTTTGTATCGGCATTCCGCAGCTCGGCCCGCGTTGGTTCGAGGGCATTGGACTCAAGCGACTGCATGGCTGGCTCCTTGCGACGCAACCGCATTCGAGGCGGAAGCTGTCTGGATTAGATTTTCGGTACTTAGCGCGGGGCCGGAAAGCTCTCCGACGATGCGGCCCTGACTGAAGACGATTGCGCGGTGACAAATCAGCGAGACTTCTTCGAAATCGGTCGAGACAACGATAATCCCGACCCCTGCTGCCATGGCCTTGTTGAGAAGGGCGTAAATCTCGGCCTTGGCGCCGACATCCACGCCAGCTGTCGGGTCCTCGCAGATCAGCAGTTTCCGGCCGCTTGCAAGCCAGCGCCCGATCACCACCTTCTGCTGGTTGCCGCCTGACAGGCTTTCGATCGCCATAGACTGGTCATTGGGCGAAAGCGCGACTTCGGCGCCGATCTTTTCGGCCATCCGTGTCTCTTCCTGCGGGCTCAGGAAGGAAAGCAGCCTGCGCCCAACGGCTGCGGGATTGAGGTACGTATTCTCGCGAATGGTCAGGGACATGGCGACGGACTCTTCGGTCCTGTCACGGGCCACAAGGCCAATACCCGATTTCAGCGCTGCCTCAGGAGACGTCAAATCCGGCAACTGATCTTCAAGACGGATTTCACCCGTAAATGATGTGGCCCCGAACAGTGCGCGCGACACCGCTTCGTGCCCCGCCCCGCGCAGGCCGACTAGCCCCACGATCTCATTACGATGCAATGAAAAATCGACAGGGCCCGCGCCGGAAACATGCAACCCAGAAACCGTCAGCAATGCAGGCCCCGCCTCAGTCGCAGGCTTCATCACCTGACGCGTCTTGCGCCCGACAATCATATAGACCAGCTCTTCCGGTGAGGTATGGTCAATGTCTCGCATCCCCACCAATTCGCCGTCGCGCAGAACGGCCACGCGGTCGGCGATGCGGAATATCTCGTCCAGACGATGCGAGACATAGATCATCCCTACGCCCTGTTCTTTCAGCGGGCGCAAGGCCTCGAACAGGCGTTCAACCTCATCGGCAGGCAAAGAGGCCGTAGGTTCATCCAGCACCAGAAAGTCACATTCGACAGCCAGCGCACGGGCAATCGCGACCAGAGATTTCTCGGTCCGTGAAAGGTCCTGCACGCGGGTGGTCGGATCGATATCGCAGCGCACTTTCGCCAATGCACGGGCGGCAAAATTTTCAACCTCGCCCCAGCGGATCAGCCCGCCTTTACGGGCATAGCCCAAGGCCAGCGCGATATTTTCGGCAACGGTCATCCATTCGATCATCCCAAGATCCTGATGGATGAACGCGACAGACTGCCGTTCGCCAAAGCCTCCAGGGCGGTGTTCATAGGGCTGGCCGTCAATCAGCACTTGCCCTTCATCAGGGCGATGAATGCCGCCCAGAATTTTAATCAATGTAGACTTGCCTGCGCCATTCTCTCCGAGCAGAGCGACAACTTCTCCACGTTCGATATTGAGAGAGACATTCCGCAGTGCGTATGTGCCGCCGAAATGCTTATTTATCCCGTTAAAAAACAGGTTTCTTCTTGCCTCCGCAAGCATCTCGATCCTCCTCCAGGATGCTTGTACGGATAGCTCGATGCTCCTCAACATCGCCTTGAGTTACCCGTAACGTAAGGGTATCATTATTTCAAAACGACGGTCCGTCAATACAAATAAGTTACCCGTAACGTAGGTGTTGGACCTTAGAGCAGGCAACTGGAAAAGTGAACAAGAACAGCAAGGTAAGCCTCGCAGAGGTCGCAGCGGCAGCGGGGGTCTCAAAGATGACCGCCTCGCGCGTGCTGCGCGAAGAAGGTGGCTACTCCGAGCAAACCCGCGAAAAGGTCATGGCCGAGGTCGAGCGATTGGGCTACGTGCCGAATCGACTGGCGACGGTGTTCGCAGGCGACACCAGTTCCACCTTTGTGGGCGTCTCGATCCCGGGCCTCGGCAACGAGATTTTCACACAGGTTCTGGAAGGCATCGACCGCAAGCTTGGTGCCTATCAGCATCAGACAATGCTTGGCATGAACGAGCATTCTCTTGAGCAAGAAGAGCGCTGGATCGAAACAGTACTGTCGTGGAAACCTGCGGGGCTGATCGTGACGGGACGCGCCCATAGTCCGAAGGCAGTTCACATGATGCGCGGCGCGGGCATTCCGGTGGTCGAGATCTGGGACTACAATTCCAGCCCTATCGATATGTGCGTCGGCCTTGATCATTTCGACAGCGGATATGCGATGGGGCGACACCTTGCAGAACGCGGTTACCAGCGTTTCGGCTATGTGGGCACCTTTCACCAAACCGCCAATGCCGCCGCCGCACGGCTTTCAGGCTATCGACAAGCCATCGAGGATGCCGGCGGCACGCTGGTGCAGCCGGTGCTACTACGCGACGTGCCGGGTTTCTATCCGGGCCACTACGGCACAGAGCAATTGTTGGCGGCGCATCGCGGGGTCGAGGTGATCTATTACCAGAATGACAACCTTGCCGTCGGTGGTATCCACTACTGCCAGAAGATCGGGATGCGCATCCCCGAAGACATCGGCATTGCAGGATGGGGCGACATGCCCGTTGCTGCGATCCAACCGGTCCGACTGACCTCGACGGCGGTGCCAAATTTGCGGATCGGGCAACTGGCCGCCGAGATGGTCCTGTCACGCATTCAAGGCCGTGTGGTCGAGAAGAACCGCGATGTTGGGCACGTCCTGATCCCCGGCGCGACTGTCTTCTGAACTGCGTCCAATCCTAGCCACATCTAGAAGGACGGAATCAGCGGCATCAACACAGCTCGGCCGTATGCGGCGCTTGGGCAAAACACCGGTGAAAGCCCATTTTTCAGGCGACATGATCAGTCGGCAAAATTTGCCGCTCCGCATACCCTGTCCGAAAAATGGGGACGCGCTCAATTGGGGCGATCAGCGGATAAACTGGTCAACATAGTCCGCGCCAAGTCCCACGGCTTCATAGTGCTTGCGACACATCTCGATCTTGGTGAACACGTCCTCGAACCCCATCGTCTTACCCCACGGGTCCACATAGAGCATGACCCCGTTGACCTGAAAAAACGTAATCATCTCATCAACATCATCGGGAACAACAAGGGTATGGGTCTCGCCGGGCGGCTCATAGACATAGCCGCCCTCTTTCGCTTCCCAGTCGTGTTCCAGATAATGCCAGCGGCCCTTCAGCACGAACCCATGCACCGGTTGCGGATGGCGGTGACGGGACAAAACGCCCGATTTTCGCACCCGCAGAAGGTTCATCCAATACCCCTGCGAGGCGTTGAGGCAGAGCGGACGGAAGGCGACATTCTCTGCCTGAGGCACCCAAATACGCTCATCAGTGGCGATAGCTTCCGGCACGACGATTTCATCCATCGCGTCTGGCGGAAACGGCAGTTGATAGGGCATCCGTGGATCGTCGTCTTTTCCTTGAACGGGCATGATGGATTTCCTTCTTGAAATTACATTGCAGCGTATCCGCCATCGACGGGATAGACCGCGCCGGTGACGAAAGAGGCTTGTTCTGAAAGCAGCCAAGCGACCAGCGCGCCAACCTCGGCGGGCGCACCCCAGCGTCCCAGTGGCGTGCGGCCAAGTATCGGCTCAGCGCGTGCTGGGTCGTCTTGCAGGGCTTGTGTCATCTCGGTCGCGATCCAACCGGGGGCAACGGCATTGACGCGGATACCTTGCGCGGCCCATTTGCCCGCAAGCGCCTTGGTCAACTGTGCCACGCCGCCCTTGGAGGCCGAATAGGCAGGTACCAGCGGGCCGCCGAAAAAGCTAAGCATCGACGCTGTATTCACAATCACCCCGCCCGATTGGGTCAATAGCGGCAGTGCCGCCAGACAGCAGCGCATCGTGCCGGTCAGGTTGACATCGATCACCCGCTCAAAGGTTTCGATGTCGTATTCTGCGCCACGCGCCAGCACGCCCGCGCAGTTCACCAATCCGTCCAGCCGTGTCAGGCCACTGAAGAAAGCCGAGACCGCCGCCATATCCCGCACATCAAGGACCGCGCAGTGATCCGCTGGGTGGTTGGCCGCATGCGCGGCAACCTCTGCCTCTGACACGCCAGTTGCCCTGATCTGCCAGCCCGCCCCGCGCAGGACCGAGGCAACCCCCGCCCCGATCCCACGGGTCCCGCCAATAATGACAACTTCTTTCACGATCTCTCCTCCGACAGGAATGCCTCAACCTCGGGCCGGCACGGCATCGGTGCCACGGCCCCATAACCCAAGGTCGACAAAGCCGCCGCCGCATTGGCGTATCGCGCGGCCTCAAATGGGGTGTCCCCCGCGGCGACCCGCGCAAGGAATGCCCCGTCAAAGGTATCGCCAGCCGCCGTCGCATCTACTGCCTTAACCATACGCCCCTGAACACGCGCACGTTCATCAAGTGTCGCAACGAGCGTGCCTTCGGCCCCCAGTGTCAGCGCCACGACCGAGGCACCGAGACGCAGGTAAAAATCGACGATGGCATCAGGTTCAGTAAGCCCCGTAAGCAACTGTGCATCCTCGAGGCCCGGCAGCGCAATATCGCATTGCGCCATGGCGGCATGGGTCACGGCCCGCGCGCGCTCTATCGGCCAGAGCTTGAGCCGCAGATTGGTATCATAGGACACCTTGCCGCCCGCCGCGCGGGTCAGTCTGATCGCCTCGAATACGGCATCGGCGGCGCAATCTGAAATGGCCTGACTGATGCCCGAGACGTGCAGGATTTTACACTGTTGCAACGCATCGACGGGCAAATCCTGCGGCCCCATCCGGCTGCTGGCCGATCCAGCTCGGAAATAGCTGAATTCGTGGCCGTCCGCGCCGTGGGTAACAAAGTAGATGCCCGTGTGGACCGTGGCCACCTGCTTGACCGTTGAGGTATCAATACCCTCGGCCCGCCACAGGTCCATGAAGGAATTTCCGAAAGTATCCGCACCCAGATGGGTCACATAACCGACCGACGCCCCCTGACGGGCTGCGGCGATCGCACAATTCGACGTGTCCCCCCCGTGTCCGGGCAGGTAGTTGCCGTCGGGCTGTTGGTTGAACTCCAGCATCGGTTCGCCAAGGCAGAGAATGTCGGGGGTCATGATCTTCTTTCGTTTCGGTATGTGGAAGAATGGGCCACCCCGATTGGGGATGGCCCGCAAATGTTCACTCGGTGGTGTAGCTCTGGCCCACGCCGGGCACTTTCCAGATACGGAAATTGGGGATCGCGGGGTTCTCGAAATCCATGTCCCCATCTACCCAGACATGCAGATGGTTGGACACAACATAGAGCGCCCCGTCAGGGCCCCATGCCAGTGTGTCCGGCCAGTTCATCTCGGGGTGATGGACGAACCGAGACACTTCGCGCGTGCTTTCGTCAAACTTCATCACCCCATCCAGCGAGAGCGCGGTCATGTAGATGTTGCCCGCATTGTCAGCGGTCATCCCGTCCGTGTTCGAGGGCAGAACGGCGGCCACATCGACCGCGTTCTCGATCACAGTTTCATTGGTGTCGAAGGCACGCAGCAGCTCGGTCGGCAGGCTGTAAAGGTGGTTGCCCGTCAGGTTGGTCCAGTAGAGGGTCTCTTTATCACCCGACAGGGCGATCCCGTCGGCACCCGTCCGCATCCCGCCGCCTTTCAGAACGGGGCGGTCGTCAATGTTGAAAAAGAAGTTCGGCTCATCATTGGTGAACCGGCTCTGCCCCAGAATACGGCGCACGGTGTTGGTGTTGCTATCATAGACAATCAGACCACCGTGCAACGGATCGCAGAAAATGCCGCTGTCTGCGATGTAAGCAAATCCCGTGTCGTTATCGACGGCAATGTCATTGAGGAACGAGCATTTGGCGTCCGCTTCCTCACCCGTGAACTCGTAGCGTTGCAGTTCCTTGTTGGCCTTGATGTCCCACAGGACCAGCTTTGCATCACCCCCAGCATTCGGCGCGCCCGCCACATGCCCCTGATCCAATATCCACATCACGTCATTGCGGTCGATTTCGAAGCCCAAAACCGCCTTGAGGCCCGCTGCATTTGCGATGTCGTTCATCGCCTCGCTCGGGAATGCCTCCAGCGCAAACCCGCCCGAGGCATCGGGGACCAGTTTGGACAAGGTCGCAGGTATCTCTTTTCCGCCCCAGCGGGCAGTGGAGACATAGATGTTGCCCGCGCTGTCGACCTTGGCCCCTTGGATCAGCGCCTTGCCGTAGATCTCGCTGCCCTCCCAAGCAGACTTGATCGTCTCATCCTTGACAGAATTGAACCGCCCCGACTTTGCCGGAGGGTATTTTGTTCAACGACTAGGCGACCATATCGAGTGACTTCAGGTTTGCATAGAATGCTTCCTCTGCTTCAGCGGGCGGAATGTATCCGATGGGTCCCAGCAATCGGCGGCTGTTATACCACTCGACCCATTTGAGCGTTTCCCATTCGACGTCACGGACCGATTTCCATGGTCCGATCTGATTGATCACCTCTGTTTTGAAGAGACCGATCACGCATTCGGCGAGTGCGTTATCGTAGGCATCACCAACGCTTCCGACAGACAAATCAATGTCTGTATCCGCCAATCGCTCCGTATACTTGATAGACAGATATTGCGAGCCGCGGTCCGAATGGTGAACCAAGCTTTTGTTATCTGGTGTTTTTCTTTGCCAGATCGCTTGCTCGAGTGCGTCGAGAACGAACTGGGTCTTCATAGAAGTGGATGCACGCCAGCCAACAATCCGCCGCGCAAAGACGTCGATGACGAAGGCCACGTACACAGTGCCCGACCACGTAGACACATAGGTAAAGTCCGACACCCAAAGCTGGTTGGGACAGTCCGCGAAGAACTGGCGGTTGACCTTATCGTCAGGGCAAGCGTGCGATGTGTCAGGATTGGTCGTGACGACTTTCTTCCCCCGGACCACACCCCTGACCCCCAACACTTTCATCAACCTCTCGACAGTACAGCGAGCAACGTCTTCGCTGTCGCGCCGCAAAACATGCCAGATCTTTCGCGCGCCAAAGAGCTTGCGGTTCTCCTCCCAAATTGCCTCGATCTTGAGGCACAAGGACGCGTCAGCCTTTGCCCGAGCCGAGGCCCGGGACGGATCACGTAAAACAGCACGCCGCTCATAGTATGTGGACGGAGCAATCTGCAGCATTTTGCACATCGGCTCGACCCCGTAAAATCCACGATGTTCTGCAATAAAAGCAATCACTTGCGAAATGGGCGGTCGAGTATCTGTCTTGGTCAAGGGCGATCAGGCAGCCAATCTCGCTTTTCGCGCAGCAAGGTGTTCGCAAGGATAATCATACGCCGCATGATGGCGGTAATGGCGACTTTCTTGGCTTTGCCGGCCTTTAGTAGCTGCTGATATTTGTCGTGAAGATCTCGGTTGAAGCGGATGGCGACAAGCGCGGGCATATAGATCGCGCGCCGAATTGATGATCGTCCCCCAGTGATCCGTTCTTTGCCCTGCCACTTTCCAGATTGCTGCGTCATTGGTGCCAATCCGGCCAATGCAGTGATTTTCTTGCCTTCAAGATGCCCAAGCTCTGGCATGTCGATCAGCATAGTGGTCGCGGTCAGCCGACCGATCCCCGGGATGGTCATCAGGCGGCGGATACGCTCTTCAAGGGTACCTCGCTGCTTGGCGATCTGGGCAATAACCGCGTCAATTGCCTGGATATCGGCGCCGATGTCGTCAATACGACGACTAAGTTGTTCACGCACGAGCGGGTTCAGTGCGGTCGCAAGCCGGGTCTTCGCAGTCACCTGATCTTTGACCAAAGCGCGGCGGGCAGTCAGCAACTCTCTGAGATCATGAACATCTTCGCCTTCGACGACTTGAGGCATCAGGTCAAGTACAACGCCCATGCGCGCCAGCATTCTGGCATCTACGCTGTCTGTCTTTGCCAATCGCCCGATGGCCTGCGCAAAGCGTCGTGCCTGTTTTGGATTGACCTTGATGAAAGGCAACTCTGCCAAGCTCAGATGCCGTTCAAGCCCGCGGTGATAGGCACCGTCAAGCCCATGGTTTGACCTTCGAAGACGATAAGGACGTCTTCCTCTTTTCCCAGCCAGTCGCACAATTGCCTGAAGCCGTCAGGCGTATTGGGTAAACAGCGTGCTTCTGTCCGAGAATGCCAGAACGCGTCGAGACGGTCTTTCGACACATCTATTCCGATGGTATCCTTCGCCATCTTTTCTTCCTACCTATGCTTGTCGTTCGGGCCCGCAGCCCACGTATCTGTTCAGGTCGTTAGAAAAGACGGGGGCTCGTCAAACTCGACCGCGGTCCTACAAGACCAAGCTCCGCACGACGCCACCCCCGCCGCTGCCTCGCAAGTTGCGGTGCCGGGCAGCGGCTCCTTTTTGCCTCAGGAGCCAAGAATTCCATAAGACAAGCTCCGCCAGGGCGAAATACGCTGAGGCCTTCTTAAGGATCTCGTTGGCTTGACGCAGCTCGCGGATCTCTCGTTCTAGTTCTTTGATCCGAGC
>NZ_PVTQ01000018.1 GCF_003003355.1 Donghicola tyrosinivorans | reverse complement strand
TCGACAAATACTCCCAGACTTTCGAGTACGCAGGCGACTACGTTGTCAAAGAGGTTAGCAGCGAATTCAGTAAGTTCGAGCAGACCTTGAGGAAATCATCGGCACTTGCTGACACGCAGGCCCGCAGGGCTGTGGCTGAGGCCATCTCGGAAAGCGCCGAGAAGATCGCTGCGATCTCCGAAGCTGCAATCCAGAGCCGAGCGGATGCGATCAGTAAACGCGCCATCTGGCGCGCGGCCCTCTTGAGTGGCGCGTTGGGGGTCTGCCTGACCGGCCTTGCCGTAGCCATAACCTACAGCGTTATGGCCCTGAACGGCATTTGCGAGGGGCCCCCAACCTATCGCACTCCTAGTGGCACGCCCTTTTGCGAGGTGAAGCGCCTGCCCTTCTCGGCCTGATGGCCTCGGCGGGCGGCGGAGATGGGCCGTAGGGAAGAAGAAGACAGAAGGGAGCGGCCCGAGAAAGGCGGGTCCTCCGGTCATGAAGGATACAGAGAAGATGGCAAAAGCAGGGGATAAAAAGCCCAGATCAGAACGGCGGCGCGCCGCCAGAATCGTTCAGAAACGTGTCACCGAGGCACAGCACGCAGCCTTCGCGCAACGTGCTGCGGCGGCAGGCTATGAAACCCCGAAGGACTATCTTGAAGCCTTCGTCTTGGGCAACGTCGCCATCAAGCGCCGCGAAAGGGGGGATCAACTCAAGCTCTTTGCCGAGTTGTCAAAGCAAGGGTCCAACCTCAACCAGATCGCCCGTGCCATCAACACAGGGCGCGTCGCGCAACTCTCGCAATCGGACATGGAGGTTTTTGAAACCACCCAAGCACTCCATGGGGCGTTGATCAAGCGGCTGGGAAAAGCGCTGTCATGATTGTCGAGATCATCAGAAAGCCCGGTGAAAAGGGGTCAGGTGGCACGGCAGAGGCTTTCCTGCCCGGGGTCCGTTATATCTGGCAAAAGGCTGCCCATGTGGAGACCCGCAACCTTGCCGCCACCGATTGGCGCGGGGCCGCCACAGAGATGCGGCTTGTCTCGGAACTGAACAGCCGCGTGCAAAAGCCCTACTACCATTTGGCCGCCAGCTGGCACGCACAGGAGCAGCCCACAGACGCGCAGCAGATGGCGGCGGCCACCCATCTGATCAAGGCTCTAGGGCTTGAGGACCATCAGGCCGTCATTGCCCTGCATCGGGACAAGGCGCAGGCGCATTTCCATATCATTGTAAACACGGTTCATCCCACCATTGGAAAGGTCTGGTCCAAATCCAACGACCATATGCGGGTCGAAAAGGCCTGCCGCGAGATCGAGGTTCTGCAGGGGTGGAGCCATGATCGCGGCCAGTTTGACTTTGACATTGCCCCCGACGGATCAGTGCGCCTGAAACCATCCCCTGAGGCCTATGAGCGTAAGAAAGCGGCACGGGCAAAAGGCAAACGCCCCAAAACCAGCGGTGATCGCAAGTATGAGAAATCCACCGGCTTTGAGACCTTCGAGCATTCCCTGACAGATGCTCTGCGGGATCGCTTTGCCGCGGCTGTGACGACAAGTCCGGATTGGCAAAGCCTCCACGATGCGCTTCTGGCAATGGGTCTGCGCTATGACAAGCACGGCTCGGGCGCGCGGGTTTTACTTTTGGGCAGCGGAGAGCATCTGAAAGCCTCGGCCATCGGGGCAAAGTTCTCGATCTCGAAGCTGCAAAAGCGCTTTGGCCCTTATAAGGCGCCGCCCCAAGTGCAGGAGGCCCCGCTGCCCGCGCCGCCTTCTCCCATCGCGGGCATGTCCGGCCTCATCACGGAGAAGGATCACAAATACACCTCTGCCTCCTCGTTCAAGCTGACGCTCCTGCGCCGCATCTATTGCGGGATCCACGTTGATCCCCTTGTTGCAGAGGCGATCAAGTTCGTCGGCTTTGCCGAAGTGCCCCCTCGGATCACCCTGCGGGACACGACAACCATTTTGGATCATGGCGAGAAGGTCACAACCTCTGGCGATACCAAAGAAGCGCGGGCCATCATGATCGCGATGGCAAAGGCCAAGGGCTGGTCTTCTGTACGGTTCAGAGGCCCACCGAATTTTGTCCGCGCCGCATCACTTGAGGCGGCACAGGCCGGACTTCCAGTCTTTGGCATTCCCGAAGACCTGCAAGCCGAGTGTGATGCCATCCTTGCGCGTCTGAAGGCGCAGGAAACCAGCATCGAGGACATCGCCGAAGGGGTTCAAGTCGCGGCGCTGGAAGCTGTCGCAGACCATGATGCAGCGCGCGCTAAGAGCGCTCAGGCACGGGCTGCGCGAGGCGCTGAGAAGGCCGCGAACCTCAAAGAGGTGGAAGACGTTCTAGACGCCCTGAAGCCCGACAAAGACCCTGTCTCACGGGCCGTAAAGCGCGTTGCGCTGGATGAAAAGCGCCGGATCACCGCGGCTCTACGCAATGAGCGTGACAGCACAAGCGCACTTCCTCCGAGAGACGCCGAAAGACTGGCAGGCTCTGCCAAGGGACGACGGATCGCGCGGACATTCCGTGATCATGACGAGACCGAGTTGGCCCGCATGAAGGAAGTATCCATCGATGCGATCGCCCGTCTTTGCGGCTGGACCTTCGCGCCGCGCCACAAAGACGGGCACAATGACCCCAACGGGCAAAAGCTGCGCGCCTATACGCGGGGACCCGAGACCATCAAGGCAACCCGCAAAGGCCCCCACTGGGTCTGGACGAACAACAAGACGGGGGAAGCCGGCTCGGTGATTGATCTGTGGCAGGCAGACAACCCCGGCAGTACACTGGGTGATGCCCGCAAGGCATTCCGCCAGATCATGGGGCCTCAGGGGCCAGCGCCCATGCCAGCCCGCGACGGGTCCTATGAGGAGCCACGGGATCACACCCAAGCCCGCAGGCGCTGGGAAGAGGCCCCCTATATCGAGGATCGCCGCACCTATGCGGAAGACCGAGGCATTGCAATTGCAACCCTGCAGCGGTTCCGCAACAACGTCCGCGCGGACATTTACGGCGGCATCTACTTTGCACACAGGCATCCCGAGACCGGCGATATCTTGGGTTTTGAGCAGGCGTGGGAAAAACACGGCACCCGCAACACCGCCCGCTTTGTCAAAGGCGGGGTGAAGACCGTCTCGGTTCTTGGCAACCCCAAAACCGCAACGCGGATGGTGGTGTTTGAGGACGGCTTGGATGCCTTGGCCCTCGCCGAACTAGAGGCGCGGCATGACACGATCTACGTCAGCACCGGCGGCGGCTTCAGTCAGAGAACCGAGCAAGCCCTGAAAACCTTGGCGATAGGTCGTCAGGTATGTTCGGGCTTTGACAACGACCGCGCTGGTGAGGCTCTGCACGCGCAGCTGAGGCGCATTCTTCCCACCGTCGAACGCCACGCACCGCCCGCACGCATCGAAGGTGCCACCCGCCCCTGCAAGAACTGGCTCGATGTCCTCAATGCCATAACAGAGCGGAGCAAGCTGGAACCGGAATGCGATGCGGACGGGCCATCAGAGGAATGGGCCAATCCGTGAAGTAGGGCTGGTACACAAATGATGAATATGACTACACGAAAGACGCATTAAATGAAGTGAGCAACGGCAGCGCCGTCGAGATGGCAAAATTCTTGGATAGCCAAAGCATCTTGATCCGGGCGAAAGACGGGAGCCTCCAAAACCGGCTGAGTTTCGGTCCCCGTGATCGCGTCTATCGCATGTCTCGGAGTGCCATAGATCGGTAGGCTGCGCAGAGCTGTGTTGCCAACCGACATGGAACCGCTCCCCGCTTTTGAAAGCGGCATCAACCGGATGTTGCCGTCCCATAGCAAGCCGGTCTTTGGACAGATGTCACAGAATGTCCGATCTCGTCCAAGTTCTGTCCAACCGATGTCCGGTATGTTTCCAAGGATAGAGAAAGATAATATATATAAATCAATAATTTAATAGATAATGTCCAACATATCTTTATTTTTAGGAGGAGATATTCGTGCGCACACGCACTCACACATATTTCCGGAAAAACCTGTACCGCTGCACCGCTTTCGATTTTTCCTTTCGGGGCAACAGGTTACGCGGCACAAGAAGCGGTACGCGTCTGTACCACCTTGTACCGTTGTACCGTTTTTGCCTCACGGGCTAAAATCGCGAGCCGATCCGCAGCCCTTTCGCAGCATCCTTGTTTGTCAGCTCACCTCAGTCCATGCAGGGAGCTGGATTAATGAGGGCACAATGACACGGGGCGCAGTTGCGCGCGCCCCGATCAGGTTCGGCTCGGAGCGGATTAGCGCCCCAGTGCGGCGTTCAGGGCATCAATGGTGTCTTGCCCGATCGTGTCGCGGTTCGCCTCATAAACCGGAGCGGTAGCCTCGCGCATGGCAGACAGAGCCTCTGGGGTCAGTTCGTTCACCTGCATGCCCGCGTCGCGCAGCTTTTGTAGGGTGGCGGAGTTGCGGCTGCGCATTTCTGCGCGTTCGGCATCACGACCCGCAGCAACGCAAGACCGGATCAGGGTCTGCTCATCCGCCGACAGTTTGTCCCAAAGAACCTTGGAATAACTGACCATTAGCGGCGCATAGACGTGGCCGGTCAGGGACAGATAATCCTGCACCTCAAAGAACTTGGCCGCGTCGATCACGGCAATCGGGTTTTCCTCGGCATCGACAGCTTTGGTTTCCAGCGCGGCGAACAGCTCGCCCCATGCCATGGGGATTGCATTGGCTCCCAACCGGTCAAAGGTATCGAGGAAGATCTTGTTCTGCATCACTCGGATACGCAGTCCCTTCAGATCGTCTGCCGTCTCAATGGGTGCCCGAGAGTTGGTCACATGGCGAAACCCGTGTTCCCAGAACCCCAGAACGACCAGCCCATGGGGCTCCATCTTGGCGGCGATGTGGTCACCGAACGCGCCATCGAGCGCCCCGTCTACTGCGGTTTCGCCATCAAACAGGAACGGTAGATCGAACACACCCAGCGCCGGTTCGATCCCGAAATGGGCCGAAGGGGGCTCGATCATCATTTCTTGCAGACCGGCACGCAGCGACTGCACGGCCTCGGCCTCGCTACCAAGAGCGTGTGACCAGTAGGGCGTGACCTGCACCTTGCCCTCAGAGCCAGCGGCAAGGCAGGCGTTCATGGCCTCTGTCCCAACGCCGATGGGGTGCTCGGCGTTCAGGCCATTGGACATCTTGATGTTGATCTCACCGATCTGGGCCGTGGCCGCACCTGCCACTATGGAAAGTGCCAGAATACTGGCGGTTACGGTAAACTTCATTACAGGTTTCCTCCCTTTTGTCTGAAGCGGCTCATCGCAGGACCGCAAGCGGCACAAGCACCAGTTCCGGAAAGGCGATGAGAATGAAAAGCAGGGCGATCTGCGCGATCAGGAACGGCGAGACACCCCGAATGACTTGCCCCATTGGCACGCGGGCCACGCCGGACACCACGTTCAGCACGATCCCTACGGGCGGGGTGATCATCCCGATGCAGGCGTTCATGATGAACATCACACCAAAGTAGATAGGGTCGATGCCGGCCTGTTTGATGATCGGCATCACAACCGGCGTCAGGATCAGAACCGAGGCCGACAGATCCAGTGCGGTGCCCATGACCAGCACCAACAGCATGATGATCAGCATCAGCAGCTTGGGGCGATCAAGGAAGGGCTCGATATAGGTGGACAGTTCTGCCGGAATATTGGCCAGCGTTATAAGATAGGCCGACACCATCGCAGAGGCGATCAGGAACAGCACGACCGAGGTCGTCTTGCCCGCTTGCAGGAAGACGCCGTAAAGCTCGCGCCAGTCCAGCTCGCGGTAAACCACCGTGCCCACAAACAAGGCATAGACAGCGGCTGCAATGGCAGCCTCGGTCGGGGTGAAGATGCCGAAACGGATGCCGCCGATCACGATCACTGGCATAAACAGGGCCCAACCGGCCTTGCGGGCCTCTGCCAGTTTGACGGACCAAGGCTGGCGCGGCAGCAGTTCGACCTGTTCTTTCTTCGACACGATCAACCAGGCCACTGTCAGGGCGACAGCCATCAGCAGACCCGGCACGATCCCAGCCATGAACAGACCCGTGATCGACACATTCGCCGCAACGCCAAAGATGATGAACGCGATCGAGGGCGGAATGACCGGCGCAATGATCCCGCCAGCGGCCATCAGGCCCGCAGCCCGCGGCACGTTGTAGCCCGCATTGCGCATCATCGGGATCAGGATCGAGGCCAGCGCAGCCGTATCCGCCGAGGGCGAGCCGGACAGCGATGCCATAATGATCGCGGCAAAGATCGTCACAATCCCCAGACCGCCGCGCATGTGGCCCACGCCCACCACGGCAAAGTTCACGATCCGGCGGCTTAGACCGCCTGCGTTCATCAACTCTCCGGCCAGCAGGAAAAACGGTACAGCAAGCAGGGTAAAGCTGTCCGCTCCAGCCACCATCTTGGCTGCGATGATCTGGGGATCGCCGACCCCCATAAAGAGCATCAAAGCCATCCCGCAGAAAATCAGCGCAAAGGCAACCGGCACGCCGATGGCCATTGTTCCGGCCAGAGTGCCAAGGAAAACAAGGATGGTCACTGGTGGTCCTCCGACAGGTTTTGGCCTGCGAAGGCGTCAAGTTCGGACTGGCTGATGCGGCCGGTCAGGATCGCAACCAGACGAACGGCGGCGATCAGGAAGATGCCCGCGCCGCAGACACCCAGCACATCGGACACCCAGCTCATGGGAATGCCGCTGACGGTGGCCTTCATGGTGGCGTTCAGTGGGTGCAGGCGCAGGGTGCCCATGACCATGGCCGCAGCGCAGATCATGACGACCCCTTGGGTCAGCCCCATGCAGACCAGCCGCCCGCGCCGCCCGAAACGGGAGACAAGGGTTTCAATATTCACATGGGCGTTCTCGCGAAAAGTCACGATCGCTCCCAGAAAGGTCAGCCATACAAAGGCATAGCGCGACAGTTCATCCGACAGATGGATGCCTGAGTTGAACCCGTACCGCAGCACCACATTGGCGAAAACGATCACCACCATGAACACCAGCAGGAACACGATCAGCGCCTCGATCAGGCGGGTACAGAGACGAGAAACGCTCATTCCGCGCCTCCTGCGTCACCGATCCGGCGCAAGGTGTCCTCGCGCGCTTCGGAGACCAGCAGCAACATGGCCTCGCGGACCTGTGTGGTGTTGCCGCTGGCGATAGCGTCCACCACAGCGCGGTGACGCGGCAAGGTGCGGCGCATGTTCTCTTCGATCAGCACATCGGGCGACAGCAAAGCGTCAAAGAGGTTCTCCAGCATCGGCACGATATGGGCCAGAAAGCGGTTCCCTGCCCCCGTCAGCAGCAGCCGGTGAAAGCGCAAGTCGGCCTCGAACCAGTCCCCCTGCCCGTCCAGCGCGCGCTCCATCGCGTCGCAGCAGTCCCGCAGTTCGGCCACATCGAAATCGGGATTGGTCGCGCATAGCTCAGCGGCGATGGTTTCGGTGCCCGCGCGGAATTTGAACAGCTCTTCCAGGAAATCATTGCTGACTCCGTAGCGGAACCGCCACGCCAGAACCTCGGTGTCGAAGATATTCCATTCATCTTCGCTCAAAACGACGGTGCCGGTGCGGCGGCGCACCTGAAGCATGCCCTTGGCCACAAGCGTCCGAACGGCCTCGCGGACGACGGTCCGGCTCACGCCAAGGGCCTGGCCGACCTCTTGTTCGTTGGGCAGCACGTCGCCTTCGGTGAAATCGCCAACGATCAGCCAGCGGGCAATTTCCTCGACCACCTCGGCGTGCAGCGATCGGACCGGTCGCGGAAAACGTCCGGTGTCTGGAAACTTGTCTCTTATCATGATGTCAGATCCTTGAAACGGGGCGCAGCAAAGCCCGGACGCTGGACACGGGCTGCCAAAAGCCGGCCAGAAAGCGGCGCGTTGGATAGGTCGTCGGGGGTCATGCTTGTGCAGTGGCTGGTCAGGAACAGCGTCATGAAGTCCGGCCCGCCGAAACAGGGCATCGTGGGATGCGGCACAGGCGTCGGCACCCGCCCCAAAAGCCGCCCGTCAGTGTCAAAGGCATTCAGGCATCCAGCGGAAACACCCGCGCTCCAATAGACGCCATCCACATCCATCGCGGCCCCGTCGGGCCTGCCTGCGCCTTCGTCCGGGGTGCAGATAATCCGGCCATCATACACAGCGCCCGTGGCCGGATCAAAGCGGTGATGCCGCACCCAAGCTGCAACGGAATCGCTATGGATCAACGCGTTACCGTCGGGACCAAAGGCCAACCCGTTCGAGCATTTAATCCCCGTCTGTACCCGTTTCGCGGTGGTACGGGTGATCCGCCAGAGGGACGCCACCGGCTGCATCTCTGCCAAGGGTGCATCAGAAACGCTACCCACCCAATAAGCGCCGTCCGGCCCGACGCGCCCGTCGTTCAGGCGACCTTCAAAGTCCTCTTGGACCGTGAGCACGTAGGTGATTTCGCCAGTATCAGGGTCCAGCAACAGGACGTCCCGCTCGCACGCAACAATCAGTCGGCCACTTTCACATAGGCCCAGACTGCCGACGCGGCCCGGCAACTGGTAGTCGCGGACCCGCCCCGTTTCCGGATGAAACGACCAGATCAGCCCTTTGGGAATATCGCACCAAAACAGACACTGCCGCCGCTCGTCCCACGTGGGGGACTCGGCCAACTCTGCACGAGTATCCGTGAGAACATCAAATTTCAGCGCTTCGGCAGTTTCGCCAAAAGGTTGCAATGCAGTCATGTCTCTCTCCCTCCTAAAGGTCATACATCATACCTTTGGTGAGTCAATACATTAATATATTAGTGTATCAGAGACGCGGCTCGCCCTATCGCCAGACGATCCTGCCGCAAACTGCTTGCTCACAGGAAACTCCAGATAACCTTTTTCTGTCAGAGGCTTAGTGAGATGATTTTGGCGTAATCGGGTCTATCTCATGTCTCGGAGGGCCATAGATCGGTAGGCTGCGCAGAGATGCGTTGCCAACCGACATGAAACCGCTCCCCGCATTTGAAAGCGGCATCAACCGGATGTTGCCGTCCCAAGGCAAGCCGGTCCTTGGACAAAGGTCACAGAATGTCCGATCTCGTCCAAGTTCTGTTCAACCGATGTCCAGCATGTTTCCGAGATAGCAGATAGGTTACGCAACACAAAAGGCGGACACGCCCATCCCACCTTGTACCGTTTTTCCCTCATGGGCTAAAATCATGAGCCGGGCCGCATCCCTTTCAAAGCATCCTTGTTTGTCAGTTCACCCCGGTGCATGCAGGGAAAAGCGGGTCCGCGCTCCGCACGGCCAGCGGTTCATCCCCGCGCATGCGAGGAACATAAGGAACGACGAACTATGCCGAAGACCCCAACCTCTCGCGTCGACAAACTGCTCTCTTCAATGGGCTATGGATCGCGAAAGGAAATGGCGCGGTTGGCAATGGCGGGTGGCATAACTTTGGACGCTGCCCCGCTTCTAGATGTCAGCATACGTATCCCTGTCACGCCGGATCTGCCAAAGCGAATGATGGTTGACGGCGATATGCTCGATCCCATCCCGGGCATGGTCATTCTTATGAACAAGCCCTTGGAAGTGACCTGTTCGCACAAGGAAGTGGGAAAACTCGTCTATGACTTGCTGCCCGCGCGATGGAGACGGCGTAATCCGGCGATCTCGACCATTGGTCGCTTGGACAAGCAGACATCAGGCCTTTTGTTGCTGACCGATGACGGTGCCCTGCTTCACCGGATCATTAGCCCAAAGCGTCACGTCAAGAAGACCTATCGTGCCAAATTGGCCCGCCCTCTCGATGGAAGCGAAGGCGCGTTGTTTGCTTCGGGCCGTTTGATGCTTGAGGGTGAAGAGAAGCCGCTGGCGCCTGCCGAACTGGTGATCATCTCGGAAACCGAAGCCCTGCTTTCTGTAACCGAAGGCCGATATCATCAGGTGCGCCGCATGTTTGCAGCCACGGGCAACCACGTCGAGGACCTGCACCGCGAATGTATGGGCGGCCTGTCCCTGCCCGATAGCTTGGCACCCGGTCAGTGGAAGCTGCTGAGCGAAGACGAAATCGCCATGATTTTTCAGTGAAGCGAGCGCGTGCGTCCCACCGCTCGCGCCACGCGGCCCTGCCAAGCTGGTCATAGTGGGTGCTGCGCTACATGAAAGCGTCTTTCGAAAACGGACTTGGCCTTCAGCAGCGCAGCCCAAGCAAAACTAAGCCACAAATTTTGCCTAGAAACATCCGCTCACAGACCATAGGCCTGCTCAAGGAATGCGCGGCAGCGCTTGGTTTCGATGTCTTCGCAGCTTTCTAGACGGATTTGACGGCGCAGCTTGCCGCTACCTTCCAGAAGATGCTCCGGATCATCCAGCCGCGCGCCTTGCGTAAACACCAACGCCACATGCTGTTGGTAGACATAATAGCCGCAGACCTGCGTGGTGGGCTTGTCGTGCGGCCGGCGGGCGACGATGCCGCCGTATTTCTCATGAAAGCTGGCGTCTGGCATCACGTCGCGGATCAATGCGGCTATGGCAGCGGTAATCTGGTCGCGGAGGGTATCGTCCATGTTCAAACTTTACGAAAATTGGATTTGCTGAATGCGGGTCATCCAATCCCATAGCGGAGACTGACGCAAGAATGAGGCCCCATGAGAGCGGGCAAACTAGTGGTCTCAGGCGGCGCGGCAGCTCTGAAAGGAAAAAATCTGGACATTTGTTTCCGGCGGCTTGCGCACCACAAAAGCCTTTAATTAGCACGCTATACGTGTGCATCCTTCAACATATTCACAAAATTGATGTTCTCGCGGAATGACTTAGTTCAAGTCGCATAAAAATTCTTACTCTTAAAGGCATTGTTTCCTATATTGATGCAAAGTTATATTTCACTTTAAAAGCCCCACATATCACCTATCAGCCACTATTTAATTAATTTCAACAGACGCTCGATGATTGGAGATTCAATGCAAGGACAAAATTTCAACCTAAAAAATAGAGTTCACATAATTCCATTCCTGCTGATCACTATATCCTACCTAGTCATAACCACCTTTATCTACATGTTCCTTTACGATGAATGTTGGAGCTGCTCCGATTCAGGTGTCGTTATCTATACACTCGGGTTTCTTTTCGCCTGCGGCATCTGCATGATCATCACAATCAGCATCATTCGAACAGAAAGGATGCGAAGCCAAGGCGACACGGCCCAGACCTTCAAACGCTTCGGAATGTTCAACCGCTTTGGAAGCCGTATTTGGTCTTTTGAGCACGACTTCACATGCGACAAGCCGCTTTCTCTCACCTTCCTTCAGAACGTTGACCGCGCATTTAAGGGCATCACAAAAGACGTTGACTTCAAAGCGCTGGACTTCAATGACCGTGACAGGAAGCTCATCAATCACGAATCCAGACATTTTTGCGCATCCGAGATTTTCAGAACCTCACGAGGAACGCGATACTCGCTTGTCCTGAGAACTGAGGCAATCGGCAAAGTGCAGTCATTCAGTTGGTGGGTCGTTGCGGGGGGTTACGAAAGCAACACCAAGAAGTTCGTAACCGTGTCCTTAAGTCCACTCACAATATGGTTCTGGATTATTCCAAAGCTGCGCGGACGGACAATAGTTCGGAATTCTATCTTAGAAATTTACAATAGTGACTTTGAGAGAATTGACGCCACTGCCAGACTTCGGATCATACAACGGACGACGTTTAAGGAGCTCGTAAGCTTATTAGAAGAAAATGGTGTGGATATCTCCTACCTCAAGCAGCAAAGCGCTCAGATCATGAACATTACTGTTGCAGGAAACGGTCGCGCATCATTCGGCAACATTATTCAGGGCCAGTCCAACTCTGTAGATTCCAGAATGGGTAGCGCATAATGACAAGCAAAGGAAATCTCAATATAAACCTAAACGGCGGACATTTCGCCAGCGGCAATATTGTTCAGGGCAACAACAATACTGCTACAGCAACAGTTGCCTCAGACCACAAGAATGAAGGCACACTTTGGCTGCAAACCTTGAAAGACCTAAAGGCCGCCCAACTCGCAAATGGCAAGTCAATCAATGACTTGCAAAACGCCATAGCAGAGCTTGAACCCATCAAGGACGCTTTGGAGAAAAATGACCTCAGCCAAAAGGATGCCCTAAATATCGCAAAGAAGGTCGGCGAAATAGGCAAAGCATTCGCATGGGCAGCTGCGCCCCTAGAGGGCTTGTTAAACCGGCTGCTGGGGTAGCCCCTACTATGCCAAACTTGCAGGTGGGTTGACCCGGAGGGTGCGGGAATTGATGTTGGCGTATACCACTTCATCCCATCAAGAACGACCCCATGTCCAACCTGCCCCCGATCCTCTACAGTTTTCGCCGATGCCCCTATGCGATGCGAGCGCGGTTGGGGGTGCTGAGTGCGGGGCTCACGGTTGAACTGCGCGAAGTGGTGCTGCGGGACAAGCCGCAGGCTTTTCTAGCGACTTCGCCCACGGGGACGGTGCCGACCATGAAGGCGGGGGATGTGATAATTGACGAAAGTCTCGACATCATGGTCTGGGCTTTGCGCCATAACGATCCAGAAAACCTGCTGAAAATGTCCCAAGCGGGATGGGATCTGATCACCGCCAATGACGGGCCGTTCAAAACGGCGCTGGACCGGACGAAATACGTCACCCGCTATCCCGACAGTGACCCGGAGGCGCAGCGCGCCACGGCATCAAGCTATCTGCGCGATCTGGACCAGCGCCTAAACGGGCAGGATTGGCTGATGGGCGACCGAGAGACCCTTGCCGATCTTGCGATTGCGCCCTTTGTGCGCCAGTTCGCCCATATCGACCGCGCTTGGTTCGACGCGCAGCCTTGGCCCGATCTGATCGCTTGGCTGAACCGCTTTCTGGAGAGCCCCCGCTTTGCCCGTGCCATGCCGAAATTCGCCCAGTGGCACGAAGGGGACGCACCGGTCTATTTCGGCGCATAGGCCCCTGGCCAGCTTTGGGTGACCTTCGCGCTGAGGTCTCGGTTGAACAGGGCGCTAAAGGCGTTGGCGATGGGCTTGGACTTTTCCAATTCCCGATCCAGCTTGCGCCGGTCCCATGAGACAAACCTTGCCCCTTTCGACACGCTGACGGTGGCGCTGGCGGGGGTGTCGCGACCGCCAATAAAGGACACCTCACCGATGAACTGCCCACCGGATAAAGCGACCGAGCGGTCATCACGCTCAAGCGTCATAGGCCCGTGCGAGACAAAATACAGCGCCTGCGGCGGGTGCCCCTCACAGGTCAGTTTCTGGGTGCGGGTGACATCCACATGATGGGCAAACCGCATGATCCGGCGGAACTGGCCGGGGGTCATGGTGGGGAAATGGGCGTATAGCTCTTTGTCCTCATGGGACATGGTGAAGGTTGTACGCTCCAGCAAAATGCTGAAGATCGCGTAAAGATTGGCGATCCCGATGGCCGAGCTTGAAATGATCGCATCCCAAAGCGGCTGGTCTGCGATGGTGTAGTAATAGGCCAGATAGCAACTGGTGCCCGCCAGCAGGAACAGCCGCAGCTTTAGCCCGTCGCGCATCAAAAGGCCGATCACGTAGAACAGCAGCGCCCCTTGCGCAAAGATCGAGGGGCCGAAATCGAACATGATCATTGTCTTTTCCTCCCCTTCAAAGAGTTAGCGCGATGGCCAGCACGGTGATCATCGTCAGTTGGTGCAGCAACTGGTCCAGCCCGAACAGGCACCAATACCGTGGTGACCCTGTGTCTGCCTTGTCGCCCACCCGCGCTTTCAGCCAATCGATGTGATAGTGGGCAACGGCCTCAAGCAAGGACAGGACCAGCGCGACCGGCAGGGCCGCCACAAAAAGCAGAACCAGAAAACTTCCCGCGCCATGTAGGCCCGCGTGCAAGACGCCGCCCGCAGCGCCGTATCGGGCCTTTCCCTCTAGGATCCAGCCGGTCTGACAACAGAAATCGAACAGCACATGTTTGACCTGCAAGGCGATCAGCGGGGCCACCCACGCCATCATGCGGCGGCCTTTAAGAGGGTGGGCTTAAGCGTCCAGCACGGCACAAATCCCAGCCCTTTCATCCGCACATCGCCCCGATGTTTGAAATCGAAAACTCCCGCCACGCGTCCGCAGGTTTCCTCTGAAATCTGGATCGTGTTGCGCGGCGCCGTGGCTTGCAGCCGGTGCGCCATATTCACCGTGCCGCCCCAGATGTCGAAGTGAGGACGCTTGCGGCCCATAACGCCAGCCATCACCGGCCCCGTATGAATCCCGATCCGCACCCCGATCGAGACACCATGCACCTTGGACAGCACCTGCACCGCATGGATCATATCCAGCCCCAAGGCACACAGATCAGCGGCGTCCGAGGTATCCTCGGCCAGCACTCCCGAGGCCGCCAGATAGCCATCGCCAATGGTTTTGATCTTTTCGACACCGTGATGCTCGGCCAGCATGTCGAAGCGACCGAACATTGCGTCCAGAAAGGCCACCACATCTTGAGGATCGTTTTGCTTGGTGAACCGCGAAAAGCCCTCAAGGTCCGCATAAAGAACGGAGGCCTCTGGGATGTCATCTGCGATGATCTGACCGTCCGTAACCTTCAAGCGTTCACTGACCGAGGCCGGATAGACCGCGTCCATCAGTTGGTCGACCTTGGCTTTCTCGGCCTTGATTTGCTCTCCCATGCGGGTCAACTGGATGTAGGCCGAGCGGGTGATGAAGAAGAACAAGATCGTCGCGTAGATCGTTGTTTCCATTTCCAAAAAGGTCGGATGCTGTTTGTAGGCCGAATGGAACAGCGAGCCGTCCGGATGCCCGACGCTGCGCACGCTTTCAAACGTCCAATGGGGCAGGTACGGGTCCAGACTATAGACCGCAAACAGCGTTGCCAACGCCGCAGCCAACCAGCCCAAAGCGCGATCCGGCCCCAGAATGACCACTGCGGCTGTCGGGATCAGCATGATGGCAAAGTGATCGCCCTCGGTCGTGCCATTGATCAATGCGGAAAACGCCATGAAGGCGAAATAGGGCGGCACCACCAAGTAGAACAGCGAAGGCGCCGTGCGGATGCGCCAGTACCAGAACAAGCCGTTTACCTCTGCCGCCACGATCAGCACATCCAGCCGGCGCAGGAAAAGCGAGCGTTCCGGCACAAACAGCATCGAGGCGGAAAAGAGCGTCATCACCACCGCGACGATCACCGCCATGGTTTTCAGTCGCCGCGTCCGGTCGTCATCGCTGGGGTCCTGACCGAAGGTCACCACCTTATACAGCGGCGGCACTTGCAGCAGGGCACGGATCGCCGCCGCCCTCTGGCGCCTCGGATCGCTTTCTGGCGATCGTATGGAAACTTCGGCTCTCATCATTCGTACCACCCTTGAAAGCTGAAAGTATGGGCGGGAATTTTCATGTGCCAAGGCAGGTATTCCTTACACCTTTGACGTGCATACAGGGCCATCGGCGGGCCGTTTGGTCTGCCCGAGACCATGTAAGGCACCATGCAAAAGGTCCCTGCCCTACCGCCGTGCCCCGAGTCGCGTCAGATTCGGTCAGCGGCGCAAAATTCGGGGGAAATGCGTCATTAAGGACTATCAGGCGTTCCGAACACGAAAATCACGGTTTTTGTTGAAAAACGGGCGTTGCGGACCGGTTGCCACATACGTTATTCATAAATAACAAACACTTACGGATCGAAATTCATCCGTCACCTTAGGATTAAGAACGCTTTGACCGGCAAAACAGCCCCCTGAGCGTCTTTATCCCCTGAAAGAATTCTTGCCAGCTTCCCAGCCTGAAGGCATAAACTGAACGCTAAGAAGACAAAAAACGGGACGAAAGCGTTCCTTAGTCCCCAGCAGTTTACAGGCATACCCGTGTCCAATCTACTTCATAAGCACTTGCAAGGCTTCGCAGGCGATCTGACCACAGCGCTGAAGGCGATGTCCGAAAGCTCATTCGCACCCCATGACGTCAAAAGCCTGCGCAGCTTTAGCGCCGGTGAGGCCAGCTATTATCTTGGGGTCGCCGACGGCTATCTGCGCAAGGCCCATCACGAAGGCCGCATCCCCGATGTCGAGATGGGCCCCGGTAACCGCCGCCGCTACACCGCCGAACAGATCCAAGAGATCCGTCAGGTTCTGGCAGAGACCGCCAAAAAGCCCGAACAGTTCATGCCCGGACGCCGCGATCTGGAAAAGGACGCGCTACAGGTCTGGGCCTTTGTGAACTTTAAGGGCGGGTCGGGTAAAACCTCGACCGGTATTCACGTGGCCCACGCACTGGCGCTGAAGGGCTATAAGGTGCTGGTGATGGATTGCGACCCGCAGGCCTCGATCACCACCTTCTTCGGTTACCAGCCCGAGATCGATTTCTTCGACTCCGGCTCGCTCTATGATGTGATCCGCTACAAGGATAAGGAAAGCGGCGAAGGCCCCGTTCCGATCACCGACATCATCAAGACCACCTATTTCCCGAACCTTGATCTGGTGCCGGGCGGCATTCAGGTGGCCGAGTTCGAACATGAGACCCCCTCGGCCCTGAGCCGTGGCGAACTGCCGGTGTTCTTCAACAAAATCCGCGATGCCCTGAAGGCGGTAGAGAATGACTATGATCTGGTGATCATGGACTGCCCGCCGCAGCTTGGCTACGTTACCCTCTCGGCGATCTGCGCGGCGCAGAATATCATGATGACCCTGATCCCCGAGCGGGTCGATATGGCATCAGCCGCGCAATTCCTGAACATGGCGGCCAGCCTGACCGAAGTGCTGCACGAAAACGCAGGCATCGGCCTGTTTGATAACTTCCGCTTCCTGCTGAGCCGCTTCGACACAAACGTCGCGACCCAAGTGGACCTGGCGGGCTTTATCCGCGAACTGTTCGGCGATGCCGTGATGAAATCGGCCTTCCTGAAATCCTCGGCCGTCAGTGAGGCGGGCATCTCTCAGCAGACGGTGCTGGAAGTGGACCTGACCGAAGTCAAAAACCGCAAGACCTATGAACGCGCCATCCAGTCGGTCCATGAGATCACTGATGAGATGGAGCAGATCATTCAGGCCAGCTGGGGACGTTCGGCATGAGGAAAGATCTACTGGCCAGCAGCCTCAAGCGGGTTAAGGAAGGTAAATCGGCGGGCGAAGAGACCGCCCCTGCCCCGCGCAAGACCTCTGGCGTTATGGCCGTCCAAAAGGGTCTAGAGCATCTAAGTTCTGGCGCACCGCAAGACGTGGATACCGCCCTTATTCAGGACAGCATCATCAAGGACCGCTTCAGCGTTAGCGACGGTCTGGAAGATCTGAAAACATCAATCGAACGGTCGGGCCAAAAGCTGCCCGTTCTGCTGCGCCGCACCAAAGGCGCGGATCGTCCCTATGAGGTGGTCTTTGGTCGCCGCCGGATCGAGGCCTGCCGCCAGATCGGCATCCCCGTCCGCGCCCATATCACCGATATGTCGGACCACGATGCGCTGGTCTCGCAGGGGCTTGAGAACGCCGCCCGCCTGCAACGCAGCTACATCGAACAGGCGGTCTATGCCTACAGCCTGATCGAACATGATCTGTCCCGCGATGAGGTGATGGATGTTCTGGCTGTGGATGAGACCACCGTCAGCCGGATGCTCGGCGTGGTTCGTGTGATCCCTGATGAGATCATCCGCGCCATCGGCCCCGCCCATGACGCCGGTCGCCGCCCTTGGTTGCAGTTGCGCGAATTGATCAACGCGGGTCAGGACACCGCAAAGGTCCTGAAGCAGATCAACATGTCGCTGCCCTCCAAAGATCGCCTGACCGCACTGGTCAAGCAACTGACCACCAGCGAACAACCCGCCAAGCCCGAAGCCGCCAAGCGCAGTGTTGCATCCGGCAGCCTGCGTATCGAACGCAGCCCTTCCCGTTTGTTAATCAAAGTCAAAGGAAATGACACCGATGGCTTTACCGAATTTCTGGACGAACGGATGGATGCTTTGCTAGCCGAGTTTCGCGGGCAGAAGAAGTGACCAGATTGACCGGCGGTCAATTTAGGTAGCAAAACGGACCTATTTTGACCACTGGTCAATTTATCCAACAACGAACGAAAACAGAGCAGAGGAGCAGAAGGCCATATAAGAAGAAACCCCCCGAAAGCGGTTAAGCAAACGAGGGGCTCCGAACTTGATTAGCACCTAATTCGTAGCCCAACATTCGAATCAGCGCAACACCTTTTGGGTGGTCAAACACTTATTGTCCGCTGAAATTGATATGAATCACACATCCACGACCGTTCGCGTCGGGGCAAAGCAGGCGTGCGCCCTGCCCTTCGCAGGAATGGGGGCGATTGCCGCGCAACCCTTCTTCAAACCGATCACCCGCCGCGCCCTTTTGGCAGCGGTCAATACGGCGGCCAAAGACCTTGGTCTGCGGTCCAGCAATCTGGTCGTTCTGGATGCGCTGTTTAGCTTTCTGGCCTGCCGCGATCCGCAAACCCAATCGGAACGCCCCATCACACCCCTAACCTTGCTGACGGTCTACGCCTCAAACGACCGACTCTGCGAACGCTCCAAAGGCCTGACCGATCGCCAGTTACGCCGCCATTTCGACAAGCTGGAAAGCCTTGGCCTGATCACCCGCCGCGACAGCAACAACGGCAAACGCTTCCCGATCAAAGAAGGTGGCCACGTGATCGGTGCCTATGGGATTGATCTGAGCCCCCTGCTCTCTCGTGCCGAAGAGATCGTTGAACTGGCCGAAAAGCGCGAAGCCGAACAGCAAGAGCTGCGCGGTCTGAAGGCCCGCATCGGCAAACTGCTTGGCTTGTGTGGAGACCTGTCACTGCCAACACATGTCACCGAACGGCTGTTGGGCGTGCGCAACATCCTGCGCCGTGCGACCACCTCTGTCACTGAAATCCGTGCGCTGCTGAATTGGATGCAGGGCCTTGTGGCCCCCGATGATCAACCCGCAGAGCAACCTACCGCCGTCGAAAGCACCCCAAAACCAACCCCCTGCCCGCGGTCAAACACAAACAAAACGACCGCCACAGACGGACAAAACGTCCGGCACATAGAACCATTAAAATCAGATACTCAAAAAAAATCGCGCTCAGAAGTCAAACGCTGGAGCGATCTAAAATCTGTCAGTGCCTTCTTCCCTGAAGAACCTCAGACACAGGACGCCGCAATAACGATCATCAGATCTCTTGGTCATATGCTGGGAGTAACCAAAGAAACCTTGGCAAGTGGTTTACAAAAAGCGGGTATCTTAGGAATGCTGGTGAGACTGGATACGATTACTGAGAAATGCGCAGAGATTGCAAATCCGGATCGCTATCTTCGTCACACCTTGTAATCTTCAAGCTAAACGCGTCATGCCTTATTTTCAGTAACGGAGCAGTTTCATTCAGGCTTGAAATAACTCTGATAGACCACGGTCAACTTCACCTGTACTTCGTCAAAGAAGAACCCCGCCGAACCTGATCCGGCAGGGTCAGTGTCGGATTAAACAAGGTTACGTTTGAACCAATCTATCGTGCGCGACCATGCCAGTTCGGCATCTTCTGGATCATGGCGCGGAGTTGAATCGTTGTGAAACCCGTGGTTCGCGCCCTCATAGATGTAGGCTTCATAAGTCTTGGCGTTTTCATCCAGCGCGGCTTTATAGGCGGGCCAGCCCGCGTTCACCCGCTCATCCAAACCGCCGTAATGCAACAGGATCGGCGCGTTGATCAAAGGCACATCCGCCGCGTCGGGCTGACGCCCGTAGAACGGCACTGCCGCGCCCAGTTCGGGATACGCCACCGCTGCTGCATTGGCGACGCCGCCACCGTAGCAAAAGCCCGTGATCCCGACCTTTCCGGTGACATCTTCATGGGCCATCAGAAACTCGATCGCGGCGAAGAAATCATTCATCAGCTTGGTGCCATCTACCTGCTTTTGCAGCTCGCGCCCTTCGTCGTCATTGCCAGGATAGCCACCCATCGGGGTTAGCCCGTCAGGGGCCAGCGCAATGAAACCTGCTTTCGCAACCCGCCGCGCCACGTCCTGAATGTAGGGGTTTAGACCGCGGTTCTCATGGACGACCACGACGGCCGGAGCCTTTTCCAGTCCGCTTGGACGCACCAGATAACCACGGATCTCGCCGTGTCCGTTTGGGGACGGATAGGTGATCCATTCGGCCTTGATGTCAGGATCGTTAAAGCTGACCTGTTCGGCCAGCGCATAGTTCGGCTTCATCAACCCAAGAATGGTTGTGGCCGCCAAACCGCCGATGGCGAACTTTCCGGCGCGGTCCAGAAACTCGCGTTTGGTAATCATGCCGTGGGCGTAAAAGTCATAAAGTTCGAGCAGTTCGGGACTAAAATCTTTCGCCGTCAAACGGCGCTGGGACGTTTGTTCCATGGATTCCTCCAATAGCATGGAAATTGACCATGGTCAGGGTACGCCCGTTTTCCCGCGCAGGGGCTACACAAGTTTGTCAGTAGATGATCAGGGCAGGGTGCCGGTGAACACGCAAGCAAATACGTTGCGGGGGTCTCGGCAATCTCCACATTTGAAAATAGCGCTGTGCATGGCTGGCGCAGCACGCGCCTTGGCCGCGGTCAAACCATGGTGTGATCCAGTTGCGAAGCTGGCGCTGCATCCTTGATTTCGGACCATATCAGAGCGGTGTCAAAACGGGCGGTCTTCCACGGGCAGGCGTTCCCACGCATGCCGCACATCAACATCCATCGGCGCGGCATGGTTCGCATCGGACAGGATCAAGGCAGAGTGGGGCAGGGGAATGACCGCAGACATGGTGCCGTTTTCACTGTTCCGCAGCTCATAGACGGGCTATTTTTGCAGTGTGTGCGATCAGCGGATATCAGGGCCACTTTTTACGAGAAATCGGGCCACGCCAAGACACACCAAAGTAAGTGCATATATGTGGTCAGAATGTGCACTGAAATTCAGTAAGATTCTGAGGTGTGTGATTTTTTGAACCGTGGTCAAACGACCCGCCAAAGGCCCAATCCAGACTGAACAGGTTGGGGAAACGATCCTGCGCCGTTATTCGGCAAGTTCGGCCCCAGCCCACTGGCCCTTCTGCACCATGTCCACGGCCAATTCCCGCAGCAGAGCGCCAATGGCTGCCGCCGCCCGACCCAATGGGCGTGATGTGCTATAGGCCAGATAGACCGTGCGGCGCAGCCCCGCGCCGCCGAAGGGGTGCAGGGTGACAGCGCCCTCTGCCGCCTCGGCCTGAACGGCGTGCAATGGCAGGACCGAGCATCCGTACCCGTCGCGCACCAGCCGCTTGATGTTGGCAAAGCTGTCCACCTCAATCGCGGGATCAACGGGGATGTCCATGCCGCGCAGCCGGTCGTCCAGCATCTTGCGCAGCCCGTGCGATCCGGTGGGCAGGATCAGGGGCATCTTGGCCAGCAGGGTTTGCGCATCTAAATCCGCGTCAGTTCCCGCTGGGGCAAAGACCACCAGATCTTCGTGCAGCAGCGGTTCCGAGCGCACTCCGGCATCCCGCAGTTCCGTATAGACCACCGCCAGTTCGATCCGCCCGTCCAGTAGCCATTCACGGACATAGCCGCTCATGGCTTCGGCAACGATGATCTTGATCTTGGGGAACTGCGCTTGGCTGCCCGCGATCACCGGAACCGAGATCAGATTGCTGATCGTGCCGGGCAACCCCAGCCGCACGGTTCCTGTGGGCTCATGCCCTAAGGATCGAAGTTCCTCTCGGGTTTGGGCGAGGTCAGCCAACAAAGCTGCCGCACGCCGGGCCAGAACCTCGCCCGCTTCGGTCGGGGTGACGCCGTGGGGGCCGCGCAGCAAGAGGGGGGCGCCGATGTCCTCTTCCATCCGGCGGACGTGCAGGGACAGGGCCGGTTGCGCGATGTTCAACCGGCTGGCCGCGCGGGAAAACGATCCCTCTTCCACGATGGCCTGAAAATATCTGAGCTGCCTGAAATCCATCGGGGCCTCCTGTCGCGGATAGAGGGTATATATTTTTGATATAGGGATCAGGCAAATCATATATTGGAAATATATCATGCCGGTGGGCCATAACCGACTGAACGCCACAGCAGGCCAATGAGGATTCCCATGTACCAGCCCGCCAATGACGAATTTCAGGACATCCGCGATGCGGTTCGCGCCCTGTGCGCCGAATTCCCTGACGAGTACCATCGCAAGATTGATGAGGCCCGCACCTACCCTGAAGAGTTCGTCGATGCCCTGACCCGCGCAGGCTGGATGGCCGCCCTGATCCCCGAGGAATATGGCGGCTCGGGTCTTGGTCTGACCGAGGCCAGCGTCATCATGGAAGAGATCAACCGCGCGGGCGGGAACTCTGGCGCGTGTCATGGGCAGATGTACAACATGAACACTTTGATCCGGCATGGGTCCGAGGCGCAAAAACAGGCCTATCTGCCCAAGATCGCCAGCGGCGAGCTGCGCCTTCAGTCCATGGGCGTGACCGAGCCGACCACCGGCACCGACACCACCCAGCTGAAAACCACCGCCGTGCGCAAAGGCGATCGCTATGTGATCAACGGGCAAAAGGTGTGGATCAGCCGTGTGCAGCATTCAGACCTGATGATCTTGCTGGCCCGCACCACTCCCTTGGCCGAGGTGAAGAAAAAGTCCGAAGGGCTGTCGATTTTCCTCGTGGACGTGAAACAAGCCATGCAGTCGGGCATGTCCGTGCGTCCGATCCTGAACATGGTGAACCACGAAACGAATGAGCTGTTCTTCGACAATCTGGAAATCCCCGCCGACAACCTGATCGGTGAAGAGGGGCAGGGGTTCAAATACATCCTCACCGGCCTGAATGCTGAACGCACCCTGATCGCCGCCGAATGCATCGGGGATGGCTACTGGTTTACCGACCGCGTGACCAAATACGTCAGCGAGCGCCATGTCTTCGGCCGCCCCATCGGTCAGAACCAAGGGGTTCAGTTCCCCATCGCCGAAGCCTTTATCGAGGTCGAGGCCGCCAACCTCATGCGCTACAAAGCGTGTCAGTTGTTCGACGCCGGCCAGCCTTGCGGGGCAGAGGCGAACATGGCCAAGTACCTTGCCGCCAAAGCCAGTTGGGAGGCGGCGAACGCCTGTCTGCAATTCCACGGCGGCTTTGGCTTTGCCTGCGAATACGACATTGAGCGCAAGTTCCGTGAAACGCGCCTGTATCAAGTGGCGCCGATCTCGACCAACCTGATCCTGTCTTACGTAGCCGAGCACATCCTCGGCCTGCCGAGGTCGTTCTGATGGAGGCCGTGATGCAGCCCCTCAAGGGGGTCAAGGTCGTGGCCATCGAACAGGCCGTGGCCGCGCCTTTTGCCTCTTGCCGTCTGGCCGATGCAGGGGCCGAGGTGATCAAGATCGAACGCCCCGAAGGCGATTTCGCCCGTGGCTATGACGATGTGGCGAACGGGCAGTCCAGTTACTTTGTCTGGCTGAACAGGGGGAAAACCTCGGTAACGCTGGATCTGGCCAGCGATGCGGGCAAGGCCGAACTGGCCGCGCTTCTTGAGGATGCAGACGTGCTGCTGCAAAACCTCAAGGTCGGCGCACTGGCGCGGTTGGGCTTTGGCGTTGACCGTCTACGCCGCGATTATCCGCGCCTCATTACCTGTTCAATCTCGGGCTATGGCGAGGCTGGCCCGATGGCCGACCGCAAGGCCTATGATCTGCTGATCCAGGCGGAATCCGGTCTGTGTTCCATCACCGGCGGCCCGTCCGAGGCCGCGCGGGTCGGTATCTCAATCGTCGATATTGCCACGGGTGCCACGTCCTATGCGGCAATCCTTGAGGCGCTGATTCAGCGCGGGATCACGGGGCAGGGGACGGCGATCTCGGTCTCGATGTTCGACGTGCTGGCCGATTGGCTGACCGTGCCGCTCTTGAACCATCAGGGGGGAAAGTCGCCGCGCCGGATGGGCATGGCGCACCCCTCGATCGCGCCATATGGCGTGTTCACCGCAAGGGACGGGGCGCAGGTGCTGCTGGCGGTGCAAAGCGACCGCGAATGGCGGATGCTGTGCGATGGGTTCATGAACCGCCCCGAACTGGGCACGGACCCGCGCTATGCCCGCAATGTGGACCGCGTCGCCAACCGGACTGAGGTCGATGACGCCGTCGCCCAAGGGTTCGCCACCCGCACCAAGGCCGAGGCGATTGCCGCCCTAGAGGCGGTGAATGTGGCCTTTGCCTCGGTCAATGACATGCAGGGTCTGTCTGAACATCCCCACCTGCGCCGCGTCACCGTGGATACGCCCAACGGGCCGGTCAGCTATCCTGCGCCTGCCGCGTTGTTTGACGGTGCCGCCCGCAGCTTTGGCGCGGTCCCTGCGCTGACCCCGATCAAGGACACCCAAGATGAGCGTTGATCTTTCCCACCTGCGCCAATGGATTGGCCGCACGGAAACCCAGTCCGAATTGCTGACCCCATCACAAGTGCAGCGCTTCAACGCGACCTTCGACCGGACCTCTGATCTGACCCTTGGGGCTAAGGCCCCTTTGCTGATCCACTTGTGCCTGTGCCAACCCGCCGTGCCCACGGCAGAGCTTGGCCCCGATGGCCACCCCGCACGGGGCGGCTTTCTGCCCCCCGTTCCGCTGCCCCGCCGGATGTGGGCTGGCGGAGCCTTCAGTTTCCACGCCCCCATCCGCATCGGTGATACGGTCACGCGCCAGTCCGAGATTCTGGATGTGGTGGTGAAAGAGGGCCGCTCTGGCACCCTATGTTTCGTCACCGTGGAACACCGGATTTCCAGCGGCGACACGCTGGCCGTGACGGAACGGCAGGACATCGTCTATCGCGACATCTCATCTGCCACGGTCCCCGAAGGCGAGACTGCGCCCAAGGGGCATGTGTCGCGGGGCATCATCGCCTCGGCCCCACTTTTGTTTCGCTACTCGGCGCTGACGTTTAACGGCCACCGCATCCACTATGACAACCCGCACACCACGCGGACCGAAGGCTATCCCGGTCTGATCATCCACGGCCCGATGCAGGCCACGCTTCTGGCGCAACTGGCCGCCGATGTGCGTGGCAGCGTGCCTGCCAGCTTCCGCTTCCGCAGCCTCTCGCCCATCTTCGACACCGATGATTTCTACATCAACGCCGATGAGGACGGCGACGATCTGCTGCTCTGGACCAACCGCACGGGTGGTCCCGTCGCGATGGAGGCGACAGCCTCATGGTAACGCTGGACGCCTTGCGCACCGCCCTGTTTGTGCCAGCAACCCGCCCTGACCGCTTTGCCAAGGCGGCGGCCTCGGGTGCGGATGCGATTATTCTGGACCTTGAAGACGCGGTTTTGCCCGATGACAAAGACGCCGCCCGCGCGAACTTAAGCGCCGGTTTCGACTGTCCGGTCATCGTCCGGATCAACGCCACAGGCACCCCTTGGCACAAGGACGACTGCGCCGCTGTCGCCGCGCTGGACTGCGCCGCCGTCATGGTGCCCAAAGCCGAAGACCCCGAAACCCTGCGCCGCATCTCTGAAACCACTGGCAAACCCTTGGTCGCCTTGATCGAGACCGCCTTGGGCATGGCAAACGCCCGCGCCATTGCGCAGACCGCAGGGGTGGTCCGTCTGGCCTTCGGCTCGGTCGATTACTGCGCTGATCTGGGGTGCGATCACACGCCCGAGGCTCTGCTCACCGCCCGCTCTGAACTGGTTCTGGCCGCCCGTCTTGGCGGGTTGGCGGGTCCGCTGGATGGCGTGACCACCCGCATTGACGATCCCGCCACCGTGACCGCTGATGCGGCCCGCGCCAAAGCGCTGGGGATGAGCGGCAAGCTCTGCATCCACCCCGCCCAAATCGCCCCCGCAACGCAGGCTTTCCGTCCAGATGCCGCGCAGATCGCATGGGCCACCCGCGTTCTGGCCGCCAGCGAAGGCGCCGCCCGCGTGGATGGCGAGATGGTGGACGAACCCGTCCGCCTGCGCGCCCGCGCCATTCTGGCGGGGGTTTAAGATGTCCTTGCCGCGATCCATCGCGCGGGACAGGGCGGTCTAGCAGTCGTCAGGGTGCTTTGAGGCATAGAATTGACTCTTATACCTCAAAAATGATCTAGTTATGAGTTATAGAAAGAGGTCCTATAACTCATGGCATGGAACTGGCAGATATCCGGCTGGCCTGAATTTCGGTATGATGCGGCAGCATTGGCACCGCTTGAACAGCGATTTCTGATGTCGTCGGGCGAGGTGCTTGGGGCTGTTCACCATGTAAATCCGACCGAGCGCGACCAGTTCCGCATTGATCTGCTCAGCGATGAGGCCATGAAGACCAGCGCCATTGAAGGCGAAATGCTGGACCGGCTTAGTGTTCAATCCTCTCTCCGCCGGCACCTCGGGTTGGAACCGGACAGCTATCCGCACAAACCCCGCGAGCAAGGGGTGGCCGAAATGATGGTTGATGTCTACTCGACCTTTGCCGCAGCGCTTGGGCATGACACGCTGTTTCGGTGGCATGACATGCTGTTGTCTTTCGACAAACGGCTAGAGGCGGTCGGCGCGTACCGGCGGCACGAAGACGCGATGCAGATCGTCTCGGGGCGCGTGGATCGCCCTGTCGTGCATTTTGAGGCCCCGCCGTCGGAACAGGTTCAGGCGGAAATGAACCGTTATGTGGACTGGTTCAATCAGAGCGGGCCGGGGGGTGACGCGCCCTTGCCAGCACTGACCCGCGCGGGCCTTAGCCATCTTTATTTCGAAACCATCCATCCATTTGAGGACGGCAATGGTCGCTTGGGTCGGGCCTTGGCAGAAAAATCTCTGGCGCAAAACATCGGTCAGCCCAGTCTGATCGCCTTGGCCTTCACAATCGAGCGAAAGCGGAAGGACTATTACGATCAGCTTGAGCGGTATCAGAAAACGCTGGATGTCACGGCGTGGCTTGTCTGGTTCGCCGAGGCCGTGCTGGAAGCGCAGCAGATCACCTTGAACCGCGTCGGCTTTTTCATTGCCAAGGCGCATTTCTACGACCGGCATCGTGATCAGCTAAATGACCGCCAAGCCAAGGTGATTGCGCGGATGTTCCGCGAAGGTCCGGACGGGTTCAAAGGTGGCTTAAGCGCAGAGAAGTATATCTCAATCACAGGCACATCGCGGGCGACCGCAACGAGGGATCTGCAAGACCTTGTCGAGATTGGCGCCCTCACCCGCACTGGCGAGCGCCGATACACGCGCTACTGGCTGGGGCTGACGGCATCGGGTGGTTAGTGCATCGCTGTTGGGACGGGCGAATTGCCGAGCCTTCTGTGCATCTGCGTCGATGTTTTTTCCTCAGGACTGAAGTGTATGGCCGCGTGCTTTCAGTCTTGCGCGACCCGCCGGGACAACAGCAGCGGCTGTTTTGAAATATGCACTTCCAATTGTTCCGGCTCCATCGCGGCTGCGCGATTCTCGGTGCCTCGGAAATAAAGATATGCGGCCCATCGAATATATTTTCGGCTTGCTTTCGAATGGAACCGGATAAGGCGAAAGACGCCGGTTCCACGCCCCAAGCGCCCTGAAAACCAGACTGTCGCTACGTCACTTTTGCCTTATTTTACTGCACTTTCTGCGTAAGCATGTGGAAACACAAAGCTATTTGGCACCAATCCCGAAAGCAAAACCCACTTTGTATATGTGCAAGGGGCGTTGGGTTAGCCCCGGTTCCTTGGTTCCATTTTCTGCCGTAACCCCGATTCATGGAAGAGTCGTGGAAAATTGCGTGGGATTTAGGGACACCCGCAATACAGCCTCCGACAAATAAATTCCAAAATACGAATGGGTGAGGGTTTGGCAGTAGTGATCGGTAAGGAGGACCTATGCGTTTCACGATCAAAGCAAAGTTTATCGCAGTATTTTCGGTTATATTTCTGATGTTGGGGGCGGTGATCGGTCTGTCGCTTGTGCGGTTTCAGAATGTCACTGGTGAATTCAGGCAAATCGTTCATGTGGACACGCCGGATTTGATGGCCGTGCAGGGGATCGCGGAAGAAGAGTCCGCCATCCGCACGATGGTCGCCGAGGTTCTGATCTCGCTGGTCAATGATCACCCCGCACGCATTCCCCATCTGGTCGAGCAAGTAGACAGCCGCAGCGCCGCGCTGTTGGAACAGATCAACGCGCTTGCGGACCGCTCGACGGGCGACAGCAAAGAGCTGCTGGCGCAAATCGCGGATCAGCACAATGCGCTGGTTCAGGCGAACAAGCGGGCGACCGATCTTGAGCTTGCAGGCGACGGCGAGAACGCGAACGTCGTTTTCCATAGCGATGCCAAGATCGTCATCATGCGGATTTTCGACCTTGTCGAAGATCTGAGCGACAGCATGACGGCGGAAATGGTGGCCGCGGTTGATCACGCCGAAGAGGCGCAGACCGACCTGACGCAGTATTCGCTGGCCGCTGCGGCGCTGGTCGGGGCCTTTGGTATCTTTGCCGCCTTTATGATCCTTACATCCTTTAACCGTGCGATGGGCAAGGCGCTGGCGCTGGCCAAGCGCGTGGCGCAAGGGGACCTTCGCGAACTGGCCACCTTCAATCGCAATGATGAGATCGGAGATCTGCTGATCGCCCAGAATGACATGGTCCTACGCCTGCGCGAAACCGTGGGTCAGATGACCGAGGTTGCGCGGAATGTGGCGTCCGGTGCGAACCAGATGGCCTCAACTTCAGAGGATCTGGCATCGGGGGCCGCGCAGCAGGCCGGAACCTCGGAAAGTGTGTCGGCCTCGGTCGAAGAGATGGCCACTAGCATTGCAGACGCCTCCAAGAACGCCAATCTGACCGAAGATATCGCCCGCAAGTCCGCTTCTAGCGCGGCCGAGACCGGCAAGGCCGTAGCCGCTGCGGTGGACGACATGAAACGTATCGCGGAACGGATCATGGTGGTGCATGAAATCTCGCGTCAGACCGACCTTCTGGCCCTGAACGCCGCCGTTGAGGCTGCCCGCGCAGGCGAGCATGGTCGCGGTTTCGCGGTTGTGGCCTCAGAGGTGCGCAAGCTTGCCGAGATCAGCCAGAAGGCGGCCTCGGAAATCTCGGAGCTTTCGGTCAGCACGGTGAAATCGGCGGTCACCGCAGGCAAGGTGCTGGCGGATCTGGTCCCTGATATCGAGCGGACGTCCGATCTGGTCACAGAGATCAGCGATGCCTCGCGCCGCTTGTCGGAAGGCTCGAACGAGATCAACCGCTCGATCCGTGATCTGGATGTTGTAACCCAAGGCAATGGCGCGGCCTCTGAGGAAATGTCTGCGGCGGCGGTTGAGCTGTCCTATCAGGCGCAGGCTTTGGCCGAGGCGGTGCAGTTCTTCAAAACTACGGACGCAGAGGCCATTGATGATCTGGCGCCTCTTGCCGTTGAGCATACGGATGATGCGGCCAATGACCAAACCGCTGAAAAGCCAAAGGTTGAGATGGTCACGTTTGACCTTGAAAAGCCCAGTGCTGCGAATACTGCCCCCGCAAAGGCCCCCGACTACAGCTTTAATGTAGCGTGAGGCCATCGGCCTTAGGTCGGGACAAAGGGCGGCACGGGTCAAACCGGTGCCGCCTTTTCTATTCAGACTGCGGTGAAGCCGCCATCAATCGGCAGGCTGACGCCCGAAATCATCGCGGCCCCGTCCGACAGCAGAAAGACCACCGGCGCAGCGATATCGTCTTCGGTAGCCCATTTTTGCAGGGGCATGGTGTCCAGGAACGGCTTTTCGATTTCAGGGCGGCCCCAGTACCATGCGGACATGGGCGTCATAACCACGGTCGGGTTCACGCTGTTGACGCGGATGCCGTAGGGTCCAAGCTCCATCGCGGAGACGCGGGTGATATTGTCCAGCGCCGCCTTGGATGAGCCGTAAGAGATATGCCCGCGCAAGCCCACCAGTGATGCCTGACTTGAGACATTGACGATCGCGCCGCCCTTGCCCAATCGGATCATCGACTGCGAGGCGTATTTGGTCACCAAAAGCGCGCCCCGCGCGTTGATTGCGATGACCTTGTCAAAGACGGTGATGTCGGTCTCCATCGGGGTGGCAATCTCGCCGCCGAAGCCGCCGCAGTTCACCACGCCCCACAGGTCCAGACCCTCTAGCGCGTCTCGGATCTGGTCTTCGGATTCCAGATCGAACGCCAGCGTGCGGCATCCGGTCTCCGTGGCCAGCGCTTCAAGGCCCTCGGTGTTGCGACCGTTTGCGATGACGTCGGCGCCTGCCTCGGTCAGTTGGCGCACAATCGCGCCGCCGATGCCGCCGGTCGCGCCGGTGACAAGTATCGGGCCTTTATCCAGTCCTTTCATGGGGTGTCCTTTCAATGAGGAAAGCCGGTCAATCGCCGGGGTGGCAGGTTCAGGAAGTTAAAATATCTATGATCTGGTGGGCTTCGGCCGCTGACAGGGCCGCTTGGCCGTTCACGGTGATGACCGGCCCGAAGCCCGTCGGTTTGGCGGTTTGGGCCAGCGTGAACAGCTCATCCGCGTATGAGGCGGGCAGGTGGCCTGCATGCCGCTGCTGACTGCGGGCGCGGTAGCGGTCGGCGGCGGTTTGGGGCGCGATCTGCACCCAAACCTCGACCACGCGGTCGATCCGCGCCCGTTTCAGGTGGGCTTGCAGGACCTCGGGCGGTTGGAACCCGTGCCATGCGTCGATCACCGGCAGCAGCTGGTCGGGAAAGGCGGCGATCGAGTTGAAAATCGCATGATAGCTGCCACGGCCAAGCATCCGGTTATACTCTCGGTCGCCGGTGCCTAGTTGAGCGAACAGCCCCTCTTTCACGGTGTCCAACCCAAGCGGCACGGCGCAAAGCCCCGCCTTATGCAGCAAAGGGACCAGATCGGCCATGATGGTGGATTTGCCGCTGGCGGGAACCCCGTTGATCAAAACTGCCTGTCTCATGATCGGGTCTGCCTTATGTGGGGCCAACGGCCAGAAAACCGGCTAGGCCCGCGCCGATGGTGCCCGCATCATCGCCCATCCGTGCCGCGACAACAGGACGATCAAACCAAGTGCCTGCCTTGGGCAAATGACCCAGCGCCCGCGCCATGTCGTGACCCAGCCCGCCCCCTAGAATGATACAGGCCGGATCGACCACTGCAATCAGGGATTGCAGGGCGCGGGTCATGGGGCTTGCCCATGCTTTGACCAGTTCTGCGGCGGCCTCGTCGCCCGCGTCAGTGGCATCCAGCAGGTCTTCGGCCTTGGTCGTTTCCGGCAAGCCGCCTTTGGTGATCAGTGCGCCCAAGGCGGGTCCAGCGCAGAAAGTCTCAATGCAGCCGCGCTGCCCGCATTTGCACAAGGGGCCTTCGTGATCGACGACCATATGACCGAACTGGCCCGCGAAATTGCTGCCGTAAAAGGGCCGCCCGTCCAACAATAGCGCGCCGCCGACACCGGTTCCGATTGTGATCATAGCGACCAGACCGGCCATGCCCTGCGCCTCTGCGACTAGAGCCATTGCGGCATCATTGCCGATACGGCAGGGCAGGCCGGTCTGTTCAGTGACCACGCCAGCCAAGTCCAATCCGGCAATGTCCAGATAACCGGCGGAATGAACGCCGCCCGTCACACCGGCGATGCGGCCCGGCAGACCGATCCCGACGGCGCAGGTGGACCCATCGCGCACCGCCTCGATCAGGCGCACGACCTGAGCCACAAACGCTGCGCGATCACGGGCAACAGGTTCGGCCAGTCGCGCTCGCATGTGGCCGCAACGCTCGATGCGGGCGGCACGGATGCGCGTGCCGCCGACGTCCAGTCCGATGGCTGTCTCAGGCTTTGTCTGCATGTGCGTTCAGAATGGTAAAGATCTCGGCAAGGCGGGCGCTTGCGATCTTTTCAAGGCGCTCTTCGGACACCTTACGGTCCAGTGAAATGCAGTCTTTCCACAGGGACCGCCCCGCGATGACGCCCGATGCGCCGTTGTCCATGGCGGTCTGGACCTGCGTCACGAAGGTCTCATGATCCACCCCAGCGGATAGAACGGCCCACGGCACGCCCTGACACAGGGCAGTGATCTCGGCGCAGGCTTCAGGCGTGCCGGGGTAGGGCAGTTTCAGCACCTTCGAGCCAACCTCAAGCGCCATCCGCGCACAGCCGACGATCAGGTCGGGGAAGGCGGCTTTGTAGTCAGTGTCGGATTCCCCATCGACCTGATAGGTCAGAATCTCGACCACCAGCAGCAGGTCTTCGGCGGCAAAATCGGCAACGCAGTCGCGGATGATCTGGACGTTGTAGGCATTGGCTTCGGGCAGATCGGGGCGCAGATAGACCATCAGCTTGGCCCCCGTGCCGCCCAATTCGCGTACACGGCGGGCGGTGATCCCTGGGGTCAGGATCGACTTGCGGTAGCCGTTTTCATCGATGTCCCAGCCGGAATCGTCGAGGCCAATCAGGAGGCCCGTGTCACGGGCCAGAACACCGTCATCCACCACAGCCGGTACGGCGCAGGTGGCATCCAGCAGCACGCAAGTGGCTTTGTTCGCAAGAAATTTCGTAATGTCCGCTTTGGTTTGCCCCAGAATATCCACGCCAATCGCGGCTTGGGCTTCGGGCGTATCGGCCAGCACTTTGCGCATTCCGCCCCGCTGATCGCAGGCGACCACCATCATAAAACCGTTGTCCGAGCAGATCTGCTGGTAGCCGCGCCGTTCAGCCGTCGTCATTTGCGCTGTCATAATTCGCTTTCCTCTATGGTTTTTGGCGCGCCGAAAGGCGCGCCTGAATGCTGGCTTGCATAGAGGGTTAGCGATTCCGAAATCGCCGTTCAACAATTAATTTCCGAAAGATATTTCAAGACGTGGTTGGCCCTTGTTTTCATTCGGCTTCTGACACATCCAGCTTTGCCTCGACCAAGGCGATGGTGCGCGCATCTGTGACCAGAGTGTTAATCAAGCCCGCCCGCGCCGCGCCGATGATCGGATCAACCTTGTCGGCCCCGACGCAGACGCCAATCGCCAAGGGAACGCGGCGCAGCTGCTGGCGGCTCATGCCCATTTGGTAACTTTGGTTGGGCCATTCGATGGGGGTGCCGTCGATGTCGAAGTACTGGCGCACCACGTCGCCAACCACGCGGCTGGCCTGTTCCGGCAAGAAGCCCGGACCGTGACTGGTCGAGGCATCCACGTAGTTCCCAATGCCCGTCACCGTCACATCCACGCGTTCCCACAGGGCCATGACCTCGGCGATTTCTGGGGTGCGCACCAGTTGGGTGTACAGCTCGGGGCTGGGGCGGGCAGGGGCGAACAGCAGCTTGGCCTGACCGCCCATTTGCTCGGCTGTGGTGCGGGCAAACTCGTTGATTTGAAAGTGTGACTGGGTCTGGTTCATGCCGCCCGTCGCAGGGACGACCGTTGCATTCGCCAGCGCAGGCAGGCCGTGGGTGACCACGCTTTGCATGGCGCGGCCCCAGCCGATGGCGACCACCGGATTGGCATCAAGGTTCGCGTCTTGGATCAGCTTGCCCACGGCTACCGACAGGGCAGGCGGGTGCCCCGTTTCAATCGCGCGGATCTGTTTGAGGCCAAGCGCACGGGCCACCGCGTCATGTTCGTTCGCAAGCTCTTCAAGGGGCGGGACCTCGAATCGGACGATGCCTTCTTCCCGTGCGCGGGTCAGTAATCGGGACACGCTGGCGGTCGACATCTCCATTCTGCGGGCCACTTCGACCTGCGGCAGGCCGTCAATGTAGTGCAGTCGGGCCGCCGTATGAATCAACGTGCGATTCATAAGCCCTGTGTTTTTTAAGCGTTCTGTCATTTGCGGCCCCGTGAAATTTATTTCTGACATTTTATTCTTGTGCGATCAGCGCCGGATGCGCAAACATATATTTACAGACAACGTCTGAGTGCCGCGACCCAAAAGGCTGCGCGTCACATTTGGCAGCATCAGGAGGGGTGCTGCGCAATTAAGGGAGGAGCTTTGTATGCTCAATTATTTCAAGACGACCGCACTGGCCGCCGTCATGGGGCTATCGGGTCTGGTCGGCGCAGTTCATGCCGAAGACGCAAAAGACATTAACATCACTCTGGTGCCCGGTCTGACGACCGACGCTTTCTACATCACCATGAACCGCGGGGCCCAAGCAGCGGCGCAGGCGCTTGGCATCACCGTGGATTTTCAGGGCGCGGAAGAATTTGATCCGGTTCTGCAAACCCCCGTTCTGGATGCGGTCATCGCCCGTGGGCCTGACGCGATCCTGATCGCGCCCACCGACACCACCCAGATGATCGAGCCCCTGCGCCGCGCCCATGATCAGGGCATCACGGTTGTGACCGTCGATACCTTTATTGACGACGGCAAATACCAGACCGGCTCGGGCGATGGGGATTTCCCGATGTCCTATATCGCCTCGGACAACACCGGCGGTGGCCGTATGGCGGCCCGTTACATGGCCGAAGCCATCGGCGGTGAAGGGCAAGTCTATGTATCGAACGTCCGTCCGGGCATTTCGACCACGGACCAGCGCGAAGAGGGCTTCAAGGCCGAGATGGCCGAGAACTATCCCAACGTCACCGTCCTTGAGACCCAGTACAACGAGAATGACTCGTCTCTGGCCGCATCGCAGTTCGCTGCGGTTCTGGCACGGAACCCCGATGTCAAAGGCGTGTTCGGGGCCAACCTGTTCTCGGCCTTGGGCGCGGGCAACGGTGTTGAAGGCGCTGGCAAAGCCGACGACGTGACCGTGATTGCCTTTGATGCTCCGCAAAGCATCGTCGACAACATCTCGTCGGGTCTGGTGGACGCGGCCATCGCGCAGCACCCCGCTGAGATCGGCTATTTCGGCGTCATGGCGGCCTATGCCGTTCTGACTGGTGAATCCGTGCCGACCTCGATCGGGACCGGCTTTACCGTCATCACCGCCGACAACGTGGGCGACGAGAACATCGCCAAGTTCATCTATTCCGAGTGAGTAGAACTGGTGAGCAAGACACAAAAAACTGGGACCTCATTACTGAGGTCCCTCCTAAACGCCTGGTCATGGCTGTTTCTGGTTCTGATCCTGGGCTTTTTCGAGATTTACGCGCAGCTTGAAGCAGGAAATACCTTCTTGTTCCGCGCCTATAACCTTCAGTCGATCGCGGTGGCGTCCTCGCAGATCCTGCTATTGGCGCTGGGGCTGACGCTGGTCATTGTGGCCGGTCACATCGACCTGTCGATCGGGTTCACCACGGGGCTTTCAGCGGTTGTCATGGCCTTGGTTATCCGCGCCGCTGGTCCCGATGCAGGGCTCTTGGCGGTGATCCTTGCCATGCTGGTCGGGGTGGGGGCCGCGATTGTGGTCGGTCTGGTCAACGGCTGGCTTGTGGCCAAGCTGGATGTGCCCAGTTTCATCGGCACCCTTGGCACCTATGGCGTGGCGCGCGGCGCGGCACTGATTGTTGCGGGCGGGGCCACTGTCTCGATCCGCAGCGACGAGGCGCGGGCCTTTGGTAATGGCGATCTGCTGGGGGTTCCGATCCCCGTCGTGGTGGCCATCGTTCTGGCGGTCGGCTGTCATTATTTGCTGACCTACACCAAATTCGGCGTGCATACCTATGCGCTGGGGGCCAACCGCGCCTCGGTCGAGCGGGCGGGTGTGGATGTGAACAAGCTGCTGATCAAGCTGTTCGTCATCTCGGCCGTGACGGCGGGCATCGGCGGGCTGGTCTACACGGGCCGTTTCTCGGCTGGCGCTGCCAACGCGGGCGAGCCGATCCTGCTATACGCCGTGGCCGCAGTCTTTATCGGTGGCGCGTCGCTGACAGGCGGTCAGGGCACGATCATCGGCACCGTCATCGGCGCGATCATCATCGCCGTGATCCAGTTCGGCTTGGTCTTTACCGGCTTGCCCCCCTATTGGCAGTTCGTGGCCGTGGGTCTGGTGATCATCGTCGCGGTTCTGGTGGATCAGTCGAAAAGCAAGCTGACAGGAGGCCGGGTATGAGCGCACTTCTGCAAGTCAAAGGGCTGAAAAAGCGGTTCGGCGGCAACGAGGCTGTCAGCAACGTCAACTTTGAGGTCAACGCTGGCGAATGCGTGGTTCTGGCAGGCGACAACGGGGCGGGTAAGTCCACAGTGATCAAGATGATCTCTGGGGTGTATACGCCGACCGAGGGCGAGGTTTACTTTGACGGCAACCTGCTGACTGGCCAGTCCCCCGAAGGGGTGCGGAACGCGGGGATCGAGACGATCTATCAGGATCTGTCGCTGGCCGATAACCTTGATCCGGGTCTGAACCTCTATCTGGGGCGCGAAAAGACCAAATCCGTGATGGGGTTCACCTTTCTGGATCGGGCCCAGATGCGCAAAGACGCGGCAGAGGTGATGAAAGGTTTGGGCATCGTTGTCCCCGATCCTTCCGCGCCAGTGCGCGATCTGTCGGGCGGACAGCGGCAGGCGATTGCCATTGCCCGCGCCATCCACTGGAAGGCCAAACTGGTCATCATGGACGAGCCGACAGCCGCCCTTGGCGTGCCGGAACAGCGCGAGGTGATGGCTCTGATCCACCGCCTGAAAGAGCAGGGCGTGGGGATCATCCTGATCTCGCACAACCTGCCGGATATCTTTGCGGCGGCGGACCGGATTATCGTTCTGGCCCGTGGTGTGGTTGGCGGCGAACGCCGCCCTGCCGAGACCAACGATGAGGAAATCGTGCGGCTGATGATGGGGGCCACTGCCTAAGCGGCATCCCGTTTCGTGCGAATTCCAAGGCTGCCTCTGCTCTCCGGAGGCAGCCTTTTTGCCTACGCCCCTGCGGCAAAGCTGGCCTTTTCGAAAGTGGTATTGCACAGAGCAGACCGGTAAGCTGCGCCAAAGACCCAAGTCGAGGAACCCAATGGCCTCAATCAAAGATATTGCCCGACTGTCAGGGGCCGGAATCTCGACTGTGTCGCGGGTCATCAACAACAGCGGCTATGTCTCGGAGGCGACCCGAAAGCGGGTCGAGCAAGCGATTGCCGAACTGGATTACCGCCCGAACGCCGGTGCACGTGTCATGCGCAGCGGGCGCAGCAATCTGATCGGGCTGCTGGTGCCCTCGATCAAGGTGGATTTCTTTGCGCGTCTGTCGCATCGGCTAGAGCGGCGGTTGTTTGATCAAGGCTATCAGACCTTGATCTGTTCCACAGCCGAAGACAGCCAGCATGAGGCCGAATATGTCCGCATGTTGCTGGCACAGCAGATCGACGGGCTTTTGGTCGTGCCGGTGGGCGATCAGCCCCAAGCCTTTGACAAGTTGCGGCAGGCGGGCGTGCCGATTGTTGCGCTGGACCGGTCCTTGGATGATCCGGCGGCCACGTCGGTGCGGGCAGATCACTTTGGCGGTGGGCAGCTTGCGGCCAAGCATCTGATCGACTTGGGCCATGAGCGGATCGCGGTACTTGGCGCACCGGCTCAGTCGCCACCCGTGCAGGCCCGCGCTGCGGGTGCGGTGCAGGCTTGCGCGGCGCAGGGATTGCCCGCGCCGACGGTTATGCTGGGACCGGATCACACGGTGCAGGATTGCGCCGCATTGGCGCGGCAGTTGCTGGATCGGGCCGACCGGCCAACGGGCATCGTCGGCACCAGCGATATTGCGGCCATCGGGATCATGCATGCCGCCCGCGCCATGGGGATCGACATTCCATCGCAGCTGTCCGTTGCGGGCTTTGATGACACGCCGCTGGCGTCCTATGTCTTTCCCGCGCTGACCACCATCGCACAGCCCATTGACCGGATCGCGGATGAGGCGATTGCCGCATTGCTAGAGATGATCCGCGCCCCAAGCGATGCGGTGGCCAAAGACACAGTTCTGCCGGTCGCCTTGCGTCAGCGTGAATCCACTGGCCCTGCCGCGCCCGATGAGACCGAGATCGCGTAACGGGTGTAGAACGGCTGATCCGCCCGCAGGTCAAAGGTAGTATCCTGTCCGGTGGCGGATAGCGGGTTTGCCTGCGCCGAGGTTGCGGTGCCCAGATCGAAGGCCGCGCGCACAGGCTCGACCCCCAAGGCCAGATGCCGCCGCGACCAAGGCGCCGCCGCGCGCCCTTGGTTCGACACCCACAGCATCACAAAGGGGAACTGCTCGGGGTCAAAGTCCAGATGCCGCTGGATGCCCGACCCGCGGTCGCGCAATGTGACGCGCCCGTCGCATCCCAAGGCCAAAAGCCGCGTTTCGCTTTGCTCAAGACGGGGCAGGCGGCTGAAATCCAGCGGGCTGCTGTGAAAGCTTTGGATTGTCTCAAGACTGGCTGAGCGGGCATTGTCGCGGGCCGGTGTGGGATCGTCGCTGGACACCTGCGGATGTGACCAGACTTGGTTGGCCCTGTGCACGATCACCTCGGTGCTTTGGGGTTTGGAGGACAGGGAAAAGACCGGATGCAGGCCGATCGGCAGGCGGCAATCACGGCGTGGCTGCACCCATAGTTCGATTGTGATGCCGTGTTTGCTGGGGGTTAGACGACGGCGCAGCGATTGGATCGGGTGATCTGCGGGATAGTCGATCTGTGCCTCAATGCTGTCCGGCGTCACCGCGATGTCCCAGTCATGATGCGCCCCGTAGCCGTGGGCAAAGGGATCTTCCCAACCGCTTGGAGCCGTCCATTCCGCAGGCAATCCGTCATGGGCCACGCCGAAAGGCACGCAGGGCCATTCGCCGCTAAGCCCTTGCATCAATCCGGTCAGCCCGTCGGCCTCGGGCGTGCCGACCCAAGGGGCGGTGTGCAGAGGGCGCACGATAGAGCCGTCTTCGGTGCGCAGGGTCAGATCCCGTATCATCGCGCCGCGCCGTTGCAGGCTCAGGCTACCGTCTGGCCAGATCAAGGTGGACTGGGTGGCAGTGTCGACCGGCTGGAACGTGCTTGCGGGTATCATCTCTGGTCTCCGATCTACAAATCCTGCAAGGGCGGCAACCCGCCCGAGGCGGTGGGAAGGCGCAGACAGGCACAGGCCGCTTTGTGGCCCAGATCAAGGCAGTCCTGAGGCGGCCAGCCTTCGTGCAGGCCATGCAGGATGCCGGTGGCAAAGGCATCGCCCGCGCCGACCGCGCTTTTGATCTGGTCCTTGGGCAGCGGGTCAAAGTCGCGCCAGACCGTGGCAGTGCGGGTCCGCCACAAGGACAGGCGCGGGCTGTGGATCACGCAGCCTTGGCGCAGGCCAGAGGCCAGCAGCGCGTCTGCGGCACGCAACAGGCTGTCGCGGTCAGCCTCATCCGTAGCCGTGATGCCGGTGGCGCGGGCGGCCTCAACCTCGTTCAGGAACAGCCAGTCGATTTCCGGCAAGGTGGCCTTGACCGTCTGCGCGTAGCTTTCGCTTTGGGTCGAGACCAGATCGACGCAGGTCATCATCCCTGCCGCCCGCGCCCGCGCCAGCAGCCGCGCCGCGCCGGTGGTGCCGGTTGGGTCAACGTGGTCCAGCCGAGGCAGCAGGTTCAGATAGCCTAAGTAGAAGATCTTGGGGTCAGCACCGGAAATGCCAGTGACGGGGAAATGCCCTTCGTCCAGCAGATCATTGACGCCGCCGGAATAAAAGAACGTCCGGCTGTCGCCGGGGATGTTCATCACATGGGTATGGGCGGTTGGCGTGCCAGCGATGACTTGCATGTAATCCACCCACAAACCCGCCGCGCGGCAGATTTGCAGGACCGTTTCGCCATAGGCGTCGTCGCCCACGCAGCCCATCGGGATCACCGGATAGCCGACCTTCAGCGCCGCCAGATCAAGCGAGACATTGCCCGCCCCGCCCCCGATCCCCGCCGTCTGCGAGGCGATCTCGATCAGGTCCGATTTCTGCGGCCAATAGGGGATGTCGTGGATCAGGTCCAAGATCCAGTTGCCCGCGCAGATGATGCCTTGCCGCTGCGCACTCATGGCGCTTCGTTCCAGCAGAGGCGATGGGCGGGGGCGTCCTCGTCTATGGCGGTAAAGCGCCCCAGCGGTTCAAGGAAATAGTTGTCCCCGAAATCGTCGTTGCATTGGCTGACCTCACCGACAAACACCGGCGCATCCTCGCCCCAGAACCGGTGCTGTACGCCGCGCGGAACGGTGATGCTTTGACCGGCGGTCAGGCGGTGGATGCGGTCATAGATCGGGGATGGGACGCCATCGATGCGGACCTCATCGGGGGTGCCGTCCAGCACCGCCCCTTGCCGAGAGAATTCAACGCACAGGGTGCCGCCACCGCGCACGATGATGTCCTCCAGCTTTATTTTATGGGCGTGAAAGGGGGTTTCCTGACCCACGCCGACAAACAGCAGCTTTTCCGCATAGGGCCGCTCATCCGGTCCTTGCCCGCCATTGCGCACGCAAAACAGGGTCAGACCACGGGCGGCGAAATCCCCTTGGCCAAAGTCGGTGACGTCCCAGCCTAACTGCCGGTCACGCAGCCAAGCGCTAAGATCGGAGTTATCGCGGTGATCCTGCGGGCTCCAACCTGCCCAAGCGGGCAAGGCCCACCTGTGCGCGGCCAGCGTTTCCTCGGCGGCGCGGATGGCCGCGTTCATGGCAGAGCGTTTCATCGCGCATAGTCCACCGGCACAACTTGTCCGCTGGTCCCCGATGCCAATGCCGCCGTCAGGATGTTGTGGTGGGCGCGGGCCTCGGACGGGGTGGCGCAGTGAAATCCGCCCGCGTCGCCGCCTGCCAGCTCATCCACAAAGGCCGCCCACATTTGCTGGATCGCGTCTGCAAAGCCGAACTCGAATATCCCGCCGGTGATCGAGCCGAACAGAGACTGATAGCCAAGATCCTCGACCTGCCAAGTCTGACGACCGCCCGCCTCATACTGCATGAACTGCCACTGGCGCGGCGATTTGGTCGTGAAAAAGGCCGAGCCGTTCATCCCCAGCACCCGCAGCGACCATGTATTGGATTCACCGGGCGCGATGCGCCACGTCTTCAGGACCAGCGGGAAATTTCCGTTCTCGGACGGGACATTGCCGGTGATCGTGGCGTTGTCCCATGTCTCGCACGGGGCCATGCCGCCTTTGCCGTCGGGACGCTGGGTGATCTGTTTGACCAGACTGGCATGCACGCGATCCGGCCTCCAGCCAAGGCGCAGGGGCACGTGGCACACATGCATCCCCAGATCGCCCATACAGCCATAGGCGCCGTTCACGTTCACGTCGCGCTTCCAGTTGATCACCTTGTCGGGGTTGATATCGGACGAGTGCAAAAAGGCCGCCTCGACCTCTAGCACATTGCCCACCGCGCCCGAGCGGACAAAGTCGATGACCTTCTGCGCCCCCGGAAAATAGGGCATTTCCGATGAGCAGCGCACCAGCACATCGGGACGCGCAGCAATAGCGGCATCAATCGCCTCATTCTGCGCACGGTCCATGCCGAAAGGCTTTTCCCCCAGCAGGTGTTTCCCCGCCGCGACGATCTGCGGATAGATGTCGGCGTGCAGCACATGGGGTACGGCGCAATAGATCGCGTCGATTTCGGGGTTGGCCAGCAGATCGCGGAAATCGGTGGTGGTCTGCGTGACCGATGGCAGATGAGTGGTGAACCAGCCCATCAGGGCTTCGTTCTTGTCGCAGACCCCGATGATTTCGGGGCGGGCCTTGGTGTCGGTCAGATGCATCCAGCGGGCCGCGGCCGAGGCAAATTCGCGCCCCATCAGTCCGCAGCCGATGATGCCGAAGCGGATGGTTTTCATGCCTGCTGCACCATCTCAAGCGCCTGCGCGACGCTGGCATTGTCATGGACGATGGCCATCAGCGCGCGGGTCATCGCGGCGGGCTTTTCATGATGGATCACGTTGCGGCCATAGACGATGCCGCGGGCACCTTGCTCCATCAGTGCCTTGGTGCGGGTCAGGATTTCCTGGTCCGAGACCTTGCCCCCGCCGCGCACCAGAACCGGAATGTCCTGCGCGATTTCGATGACTTTGTGGTACTGGCTCACGTCGTCACAAGGGTCGGCCTTGATGATGTCGGCACCCAGTTCAACCGCCTGACGAACCAGCGGCAGGATCTGTTCCAGATCGCCATCAACCATATAACCGCCTTTGGAGTTGTCCTGCATGACCAGCGGCTCGACCATCAGCGGCATCGAGGCCAGATCGCACACATGTTTCAGCGCGTTGATGTTGCGAATGCAGGCGCGATAGACCTCGGGCTGGTCCGGCAGGCTAAGCAGGTTCACCACCACGCAGGCCGCATCCAGACGCACGGCCTGTTCGACGGGCTTGTCGATCAGCTCGGAAAACAGGACGCGGGGCAGGGGCGTGCCGTAGACATTGGCGATGTCGGTACGCAGGACCAAAGCGGGGCGGTCCTTGCCCTTTCGTGATTGCAGCAGCGGCGCAGTACCCGGCGGCAATTGGATCGCATCAGGGGCGGCATTGGCGACGATATCAACCGCCGTGGCCATATTCTCGATCCCGCCCAGAAACGAGCGTTCGTTAAACATCCCATGATCGATGGCCACGTCAAAGCAGTTGCCGGACTGTCCAAACAGCCGGTTCATCCGTGCGGTTTTCATCGTATTCCTCCTCCAAATACGTATGGAAACGTTTCCATGAATTGGTATGAGGGCAAATGGCCACCTGTCAAGCGCCTTAAGGTTGTAGTGGGGCCAGCGGCTCTCCAGCCTTTGGCCCATGCGTTGGATGACGTCTGGCCCCTCAAATTGTTGGTGCAAAATCGCTAGGTGCTTTGCATACAATGATGCGTGCCTTTTTCTTTTGGTTTCGCGCTACGAGTGCGCGCCAAAGCGGCCGAACGACGCTTTTTTCGGGGTTATCTGGCGATATCAGACACGGATCCAAGAACGGCAGCAGTGAAAGCTTCCATACAATTGGTGCTTCATTGAATTGCAAAGCCGCGCTAAAGGGGCAGGCAGACGCCATGAAGGAAGCCCCAATGAATTGGACGCCCCAATCCCTTGAAAGCGGCAAGCCGCGCTATCTTGCTATCGCCGATGCCATCGCTCGCGATCTCGCGGACGGGCGGTTGAAGGACGGGATGCGCCTGCCGCCCCAGCGCAAACTGGCCGAGGCTTTGGGGATCGATTTCACCACCGTCTCCCGCGCGTATTCCGAGGCGCAGGCCCGCGGGCTTGTGGAAAGCCATGTGGGGCGCGGCACTTTTGTGCGGGGCAATGTAGCGGCACACCGGCCCGATCCGGCGCGGTCCAGTGAAGCGGATTTGTCCATGAACATGGCGCCCGAACCCACGGACCCCGAATTGCTGCGCAAGATGGAGGCGGGGCTTGGGCTTGTCTCGGCCAACCTGATTGATCTGTTGCGCTACCAGTCCCCCGTCGGGGCCGAGCGGGACAAGGTCGCGGCGTCCAGTTGGTTGTCGATGCGTGGTTTGACGCCCGCGCTGGATCGTGTGGCGGTGACGCCGGGGGCGCATGCGACGATGGCGGCGATCTTCTCGATCATCACCAAGCCTAGCGATGTGGTTCTGTGCGAAGCGATCACCTATCCCGGTGTGCGCAACGTGGCGGCGCGGTTCGGCGTGACCTTGATCGGGGTTGCGATGGATGGCGACGGCGTCATCCCCGAGGCACTGGCCGAGGCAATCGCGCTGCACCGGCCCAAGGCGTTGTACCTGAACCCGACCTTGCAGAATCCCACCACCCTGACCGTGCCCGCCCACCGGCGCGAGGCGATTGCCGAGGTGATGCTGAAGCACAAACTGTTCCTGATCGAGGACGACGCATACGGCTTTATCCCCGCCAAAGCGCCCGCGCCGATTGCTCTGTCTGCACCAGAGTTGACGTGGCACATCGGCGGCTTGGCCAAGTGCATCGGGGCGGGGTTGCGGCTGGCCTATACGATTGCGCCCACAGCACGCTGCGCGATGCATCTGGCGCAGGCGATCAGGGCGCTGTCGGTGATGCCCTCGCCCCTGTCGATTGCGCTGACCACCCAATGGATTGAGGACGGCACCGCCGATAGCATCCGCCGCTTTATCCGTTCTGAAAGCGCAGCGCGGCAGGCGCTGGCCGCCGAGGTGCTGGGGGATTTCGAATATCTGTCCTCGGAAAACGCGTTTAACCTGTGGCTGACCCTGCCCGATGGGACCTCGCGCGCGGATGTGGTGGCGCGCATGGCGCGGCGGCAGATCGGCTTGATGCCCTCGGACGCATTTACTGTGCTTGGGGCGCCGAAAGAGCAGATCCGCGTGGGTCTTGGCGGGCCGATCACCCGCGAAGCCCTACGTGAGGCGCTGCATGAGCTGTCTAACGCTATGGTGCTGAATACGTTTCTGGGCTGAGGGTGTCATATTGTATGTAATGTATGGATTTTATGTGGGGTGCCGTTGGTTCAAAGTGCCGCACCTTTAGGGCGCTGCGCTTTCGGGTGACTTGTTGGATTGATGCTAAAGTGCTGAATTATTTTGAGTTTATAACATTTTTCGGAATCTTCGTAAGCTAGTTTGCGTCCAGTCAATCGGTCATTATACGCAAATCAATCTGATTGATTGACTTGATTTGTATGCAGTCAATCCATAGCAATCCGGCCAGGGTGAATCGCGGATGTCCCGCGAAGGAGATGCAACATGGCCGAAATTGCCACCTGCCTCAGGACAGATGAAATCAGGACCGCGTGCGCCCCGCAGCAGACGACCTATGTCTTTGGCCTCGCGCCATACCCCAAGGCCCTGCGCGGCGATTATGATGATGCACAGCAAGAGATCACCCTGTGGACCTCGGCCGATGCCTTGGGGATCGCTGCCATGCCCGCTTTGCATCGGGCGATTTGTGACGGGATCGAGTTTCACGGGGCAGGGGATGACAGCGCCTTACCCGGCCTGCATCCCGTGCGCTTGGTGGCAGAGCAGACCTTGGCCGCGTGGCACAATCAGCCCGCCGCCTGCGTGCTCCAAGGGGCGGGCATGGACCGCGTTCTGGCGGCGCTGGTCGCAGGGCTTGGCGGGTGCAACATCATCGCGTCCCACGTGGCACCTACACAGACCGGCTTTGACCCTGCCAACCCTGAGACCCTGACGCAGGCGCTGGCAGAGGCCGATCCCAGCCGTCCGACCTTGATTGTGCTGGACAGCATTGGTCGGAACGACGGGGCGATTGCTCCGCTGGCGCGGATTTGCAGCATTGCCAAAGACCACGGCGCCCGCGTCATTCTGGATGACAGTAATGGCGTCGGGGCGCTCGGTGCAGAGGGTGCAGGGCTATCAGACGCAGGCGTTGCGCTGGTCTATAGCGCCGGATCGCTTGGCCTTCCGGTCGCCTATGTGGCCGGTCAGGCGGACTTGGTGGCGATGGTCTCGGGCCATTTGGCGGGTGAGCGTGCCTTGGCCGTACCCCTGTTCCTGCTGGATGCGGTGCCGCGTGCGGTGGCGTTGATCCAAAGGCAGGATGAGGCCCGCGCCAAGCTGCGCGGTGTGGCCAATGATCTGTGTGCGGCACTGACCTATATCGGGCTGCCGGTGGCGGATGCCGCGTCGCATATCGTCTGCGTGCATGTCCGGAACCTGCGCCAAACCCGTCTTGCGGCCAGTCTGCTGCGGGATCACTACGGGATTGCGGTCACCGCCGTTGAGACCGCAGGGCATGAGCATCTGCGGATTACCTGCGGCACTCACCACACCGCTGATGACATCGAAGCCCTGTCTCTGGGGCTGGAAACCATCGCGATCGAAATGGGCTGGCGGGCCTGAACTGAGGAATTCCCGATGACGAAGCAAGACACGACCCCTGAGCGGGACATGAAAACGGCGCTGCTGAACGGTCTGCGCCTGCGCTGCCCCTGCTGCGGCGAGGGCAAGCTGTTTCGCGGCTACCTGAAGGTTGCGGACCACTGCCAGCATTGCGGGCAGGACTTTACCGCGCAGCGTGCCGACGACGGGCCAGCCTATGTGGTGATCCTGATTATGTGCCACATCATGGGCGTTGTGCTGCACCTGACGTTCAACGGCTTCAGAGACGATCCACTGACCTTGGCGCTGATTTTGGCGGCGGTCGCGATCGCGGCCTCACTTGTGATGCTGCCCCCCGTCAAGGGCGCTTTCGTTGCGATCCAATGGGCCAAGCGGATGCACGGGTTTTAAGGGTCGATCCGGTGATTGCGGCGCCCTCCATGACAGAGGACATGGACTAAAGTCCGGTTACCCTCGGCGCGGGCATCGCCTGTAAATTCGGGCTATGGTTCGGTGGCTGACAGTTCTTGGCGTGGTGCTTGTCGCGGGTGGAGTGTTTTCTGCCCTGCGGCCTGATCCTTGGCAGGCCGCCGGCGCCAAGGCGGCAGAGGATGCCGACCGGATCCACCAGAACATCGGGGTCACGGATCAGATCAGCTGGCAGCTCTCGCAAGATCCGGCGCTGCTGCATGTGGTGATTTGGGGCGATGACGGCCAGCGTCTATATCCCGTTCCTGCGGGCATGACCCCGTTTCCCTATGAGCTGTCAGAGGACAGTGTGAACCGCTTGGCCCGCATCCGTGCGGCAAGCCCGGCGCCTCATTGGGACCAGTTTGACGCGACAACGGACAAGCTGCTGTATTGCCGGTCCCAGCCGGACATTTGTCTGATCTATGACCGGCAACAGATGGTGCAGGGGCTGGGTTTGCCCTCGGGGGCGCTGTTGTCGCAAAGCCGCCAGTCCTTGCTCGGCCTGATCCTGCTGGCAAGCGGCGTGGTCTGCGGGTGGTCTGCCCTGACCATGCGCCGCCGCATGTCCCGCCGCAATGAGGATGCGCAGGCCGCCACCTTCCAGTTGCTGCCAGAGCGTCATCTGGCCCTGCGCGGCAACCTTGAGGTTCCCCTGACCCCCCGTGATCTAAAGCTGCTGACCCTGCTGTCGGACCGCTGCGGCGATGTGGTCACCAAGGATGAACTGTATGACGGCGCTTGGGGGCGCGATTACATGCCGAACTCTCGCGCGCTGGATCAGCACATGATCACTTTGCGCCGCAAGCTAGACCCCGACAAATCCCTGCCGGTCCTGATCGAGACCGTCCGCGGTGTGGGCTATCGATTGCTGCCGTAAGGGCGGATTTTGCACTGTTCTTGCGAAGATTTTGCACAAACCTCGCACAAGATGCGCGCGCCTTTGCTGTTCTTTCCCTGCTGCCGACGGGCAGCGCACCCAACATTATCGGAAAGACCGGGAGGAACCACATGACCAAATTGACCCGCCGCGAAGGGCTGGCCGCATTGGGGGCCGTTGTCGCCTCAGTTGCCACGGGGGCGGATGCCACCACGGCTGCGTCAAAGGCCGCAGCGGCTTTTGACCAGAGTAACATCAAATGGAACAGCCTGCCGGGGTTGGATCACCTGTGGTATCACGTCTTGAATGTGGATCACGATCTGCAAGTGGTGGACGTGCTGTTCAAGTTCTCGGCCAACCAGAAGATCGCCCTGCATCGCCATCACGCAGACTACAGCACCTTTATCCTGCAAGGAGAGCTGCGCATCTATGACGCTGAAGGGGCGCTGACCGAAATTCGCCCCACTGCCAGCTATGTGAAAAAGCCCGGCGGCGGTGCGCCCCATACCGAAGGGGGCGGCGATGTGGATTGCATCGGCTGGTTCAGCAACAAGGTGACCAACGGCATTATCTACGAAATTCTGGGCCCGAATGACGAGACGCTGGCCACCTTTGGCTTGCCTGAGTTCGAGGCCCTGATGAACGCTCAAGAAGACCCCGTGCAGCCTTTTATTCCGGGCTAATCGCAGCGAGCGGCGCCCCGCCCGTGGAGGTGGGGCGTCGCCTTTGTATTATGACCCCCGAACGCCAGCGGCGCGACGGGAGATCAGATCAACGCAGCCGCATCTGACCGGCCAAGCACGTCTACGCCGACCTCAAAGTACAGAATGTCGTTCGTAGAGACAGAGCGATCCGTACCAAGCCCGTCGGTCAGCTTGTCGTTTTGGTCGGTGCCCGCCAGCCGATCATTGCCTGATTTGCCAACCACAAGCGAACCTCGGCCAGCGTCCCCGCGGGGGCATGTTTTCGTCCCCAGCCCGCTAGCCTGTCAGTGTCATGAGGACGCAAATAGGTGTCCCGTCCCAGACGATCACATAGACCCTCGGCGCTCTGCCCCTTTTTCATGGCAAGATCGATCCTGCGCGAAGTTCGGGACGGGAGGCAAGCATGCTGATCTCACTTCACAAGCAGGCAACGACAACACCCAGGATCCGGGCGGCAATTCAGGCCAGCTCTGAGCCTGCCCGTGTGGTCGCGAAATGCTACGGGATCTCCGAACAGACGGTGTGGAAGTGGCAGAACCGGGACAGCGTTCATGACAGCAGCCACACCGCACACAGGCTGCAAACTACCCTGACACCTGCACAGGAAGCCGTTGCGGTGACCTTGCTGTTGCCGCTCTACGAACTGCTGGCGGTGATGCGCGAGTTCCTGAATCCGGACGTGTTACGCTCGGGGCTCGACCGCTGCCTGCGGCGGTATGGGGCGGGCAACCTGCGGGCGCTGAAGTGAAAGCCCCGAAACCCGCGCATGGGACCTTTAAGGCTTACGAGCCCGGCTATCTGCACATCGACGTGAAATACCTGCCTCAAATGGCTGACGAAAATCGCCGCCGCTACCTCTTTGTGGCGATTGACTGTGCCACCCGCTGGGTCTTCGTGCGCATCTCTCCGGCACAGACCGCAGCAAACGCGCGTCGCGTTTTGCGTGACCTGCAGCGTGCCGCACCAATGAAGATCACCCGGGTACTGACCGGCAACGGACGCGCCTTCACCGACCGCTTGTTCGGCCTGCGCAAGGGCAGCCCCACGGGACAGCACGAGTTCGACCTGCTCTGCGCCGACCTTGGCATCGAGCACCGCCTCGCGCCCCCAATGCGACCGCAGACGAACGGCATGGTCGAGCGCTTCAACGGCCGGATCGAGGACGTTCTTCAAAGCCATCACTTCCAGAGTGGTGAGGACCTCGAGCAAACCATCTTGCGCTACGTCCACCTCTACAACAGCCAGCTTCCGCAAACCGTCCTGAAGGGAAGATCCCCCATCGCCACGCTAAAGGACTGGCAAAGCCAAAGACCCAATCTCTTCAGGAAGCGGGTCTACAATCATCCGGGATGCGACAGCTAACCTCTATGGCTGGGAACACAATTGCGATGTCTTTAAGCTGCAGGACGCCGCTGATGATCTCGTGCGGCCGCTACAGGATCGCCCCGTGCGTGTGGACCGTGAAACCCTGACACTCGGCTATACGGGGGTCTACTCCTCCTTCCTGCGCCATGCAGAGAAAGCGGCCGACATGTACGGCCTCGACGCCCGTGCCATCCTGACGGAAGTCGGTCGCCGCGGCATGGTCGGCGGTCAGGAAGACATGTTCGTGGACGTGGCTCTCGACATGGTGAAAGAACAGGAGGCAGCGGAATAATGACCGAAATTACCAAAGCCGCCGAGATCGTCGACGAAGGGGTGCGCACCGCCACCGACATCGCGCAATTCTCCGAAACCAAAAAACTCACGCTCAATGAGGCTTACGCCATTCAGGCTCTTTCCATGCAGCGCCGCTACGCGCGCGGCGAAAAGCGGATCGGGATAAAATGGGTCTCACCTCCCGCGCCAAGATGGTGCAGTTAGGCGTAGAAGATATGGTCTGGGGCCGCCTCACCGACGCCATGCGCGAGGAAGAAGGCGGGACCGTATCCATGGCCGATTACGTGCACCCGCGCGCCGAGCCCGAAATCGCGTTTCTGATGAAGAAGCCGCTCTCGAGCAAGGTCTCTGCACTTGAGGCGATGGATGCGGTAGAGGCCATCGCGCCCGCCATTGAGATCATCGACAGCCGCTACAAGCACTTCAAGTTCGACGTGGGCGTTGTTTTTTCCGACAACTCCTCGTCCTCGGGCTTTATCCTTGGCCAATAGGCGCCCAATGAGACCGATATCTCGGTGCTCAACGTCAACAGACGCCCCGCAAAGATCGGTTCTTCGGCGGCGATCCTCGGTCATCCAGTACGCTCGTTGGTCGCAGCGGCGCGTATGGTTGCGGAAGCAGGCGAAGTGCTCGCGGCTGGCGATATCGTATTTGCTGGCGGGGGAACGGCTGCGGTTCCGATGGAGGCGGGTCAGTCGATCCTGCTAGAAGTCGAGGGTCTCGGTCACGTCGCCTTCAACGTGGGAGAGTAACCCATGCCGTTCATTGACGTGACAATGATTGAGGGCCGCAGTGATGAGATGAAAGAGGATCTCATCGCAAAGCTGTCCGCCGCTGCGGTAGAGGCCACGGGCGTGCCGATGGAAACGGTGCGCGTTGTGATCCGCGAAGTGCCGGGCAACCAGTGGGGGGTGGGCGGAAAGCCTAAGTTCCCGAAGGCCAAGGCAGCGGAATGAGCACTCCGCAAAAAACCACCGTCGAACCGGGCCATGAGGGCCCGGTCACGTTGCAAATCAGCCGCCGTGTCGTCACGGGCCGCGAGGCCGACTATGAAGACTGGCTACATGGTGTTGTCGAGGCGGCCTCCGATTTTCCAGGCCACCTCGGCGTTAACATCCTGCGCCCCTCTGGCAAAACGGACGGGCGCTACGTGTTGATCTACCGTTTCGACAGTTTCGCCCATTGCGAGGCTTGGTAAAAATCCGAAACCCGAGCTATGTGGGTCGATCGGCTCGAAGGTTTGGTCGAAGGCGAAGCGGAAATGCGCCGCGTGACGGGGCTGGACGCTTGGTTCGACTTACCCGAAGTCCCCACGGCAAAGCACGCGCCCCGGTGGAAGATGGCCATCACCCTGATCGTCGTGGTCTTCGTGATCGTCTACCCGCTCCAGCTGATCGTGACCCCGTTGACGGCAGGCTGGCCGCATTGTCTGCGCACCCTGACTATCGCGGTAACGCAGGTCTTGCTCATGACTTACTTCGTCATGCCCCGCGTGACCCGCGCCCTTAAGGGATAGCTGTTTCGCTGACTGGCGCACGCCTGCCCCGTCACGAGCGTTAGCCGCGGTTTTCGAGCAGAAACACCAAACATCCATTGCCTGCCAACAATCAATCACCAAACCAGTGTAAATTTCGCTTCACAGGCACTGCGCTCGCTGCTGGCTTCGTTCGCGCATTCATTTGGTTTTTCTGAATGCAACTAGAGAACCGCCGAGGCGGATCAGTTTGACTTGGGTGAAGACGCTTGTCCGTGACGACCCCGTTACCGAAGTCTGGAGCCTAGACAGCCCCGCGAGTGTCATCTCCTCGCGGATCGCGCCAATAGCCAACTTAGACTTGAAATCAGGAGAGTGGTTCTTTCTCGTTGCCTTTCTGGATCGTCTCTTTCGTCATGCGATCCACCTTCGGCGTTGGCCTTGATTTCGGCGACCACCTCTGTGTTTCATTCTAGACCAATTCCGGCAGGGCACTGAAAAGCACTTCCTCGTCTAGGATGTCATTGTCCATTTCCAGACGCAGGACCTGAGCACCGCCGTTTTCGAAGTAGTCGATGTGTATTTGGTAATAGCCGCTTTCGGTAAATATGACCTCGGCACGGGTTGTTTCCTGTGACCGCAGTCCGGCATATTCCGCCACGACCTCTTCGCCGATGCTCATGGAAAAACCATCGTCACTGTAAACGTCAAAACTGTGGGTACCAGCCTCGACAAATATAAAGCCGTCAAGCGTCAAACCAAAGGTATCCGCGCGGGCTGACCCATCACCGGTCTGGTTATCTCCGCTAGACGCGACAAAGGCATCAATGGACCCATATGCTGGGGACGTGAATTCGACCGCTTTGGCGTCAAAGGTGATGTCGGCCTCTGTGCCTTCGGTCAACGTGCGGAAGACCTCGACAGAACCGATTGCACTGTCCACATCAAATACCGCGCCGTTCAAGCCGTCACCCATGGCGGCCTCTTCGGCGGCAAGCGCAACATTTTCCACAATCAGGGCCTGAACCCAACTGCCCGAAGTGTTCAGGTAGTCCATCTCGGTGTTGCTCAGTGCCTCATCGTAGACCGACAGCGCGCTGATGGTGCCGTCAAAGCTCCACCAGGGATAGACCTGCCCCGCCGATCCGGTGCTGAAGGCCGCCCCCAGCATCAGGTCCTGATCCATAGTGCCGAAGTCGATCGACGGATTATGCTCGGCCTCGACTTTGACGCCATTCAAGTAGAGGCTGATCGTGTCCCCATCGTAGCTGAGCGCAGCGGTATATTCCTTACCCGCTTCGATCCCCAGCTGATCGCTTCTCAGGTAAGCGTAATGGCTGCCCTGGCGGACATCCATCCGGAGCTCACCATTTAGCATGTAGACCCGATAGAAGCCGTCCGCATCACCATTCGCCCCGCGAGAGAACAGGGTATAGCGGCTGCCAGAGGTCATTTCATCCAGTGTGAAGCTGGCCACAATCGACCCTTCAGCGGTGGCATCCACATATCTTAGCTCTGCCTGCTGCGAACTTTGCACGGACAAATCCGTGCGGGTCATAAACGGAACAGCGTCAAAGCTGTCAGCCGTCACAGCCGGCCCGACCAACGACCCATCTGCCAATTCGTCGGCCAGAAGATCAGAGAGCCACAGCGCCATTTCCGATAGTTTTTCATCGGTCCCGCCGGCTTCATTGACCACGCGATCATAGCGGTAACCGTAGCCAAGGTTATAGAGGCCATCCATCACGGTTTGCACAGCCCGTTCACCAAATAAGCCCGTTCGCGCATCCATCGACAGTCCGAAACCGGATGCGGATGAGCCATTCAGGACTGCCCATTCAGCCGAATAGTTATTTTGTAGCCAGACCGAGATATCCTTGAGGTCGGACATGGTCAGCGCCCCGTCCCGTGCCACGTCGGTCGCGGTAATCGCCTCTAGCAGAAGCGTGTTCAGGCCATCAGCGGCAGAGGCGGCCTCGGCGATCTGGGTCGTGGTCAGCTTGGCGTTCAGTGCGTCATCTTCGGTAATCAAATTCACCAAGGCATCTAGTCCGGTGCCGGTTTTGCCCGTGACATAGGGGTTGGCAGAGGCTTCGGTGACCAATGCGCCGGTGGTCAGTTCCACGGCCAAGGCGGCCTCAAGCCAGTAGGCAACATCGGACAGGCGCTGGTTGGAATTGCCATCTTCATTGATCAGGCGGCCTGAAGCGTTGTAGCCAAAGCCCAGATGGTAGACCCCATCTAGCACGGTGTTCACCAGATTTTCGCCGTAATATTCAGCAGTTGCACCATCGTTCTGGACAAGATGAAAGCCTGTCTCCTCGTCATTTTCGTCATCACCATGCGCGATGGCAAAGGCCGAGGTCGCGTCGCTACCATAGTAGGTCTGCGCGATATAGTCCGACAGAACCCGAATATCGCTGGCGCTAAAGCCACCGTTTCTGGCGATGCCAGTCGTGATAATCCCGTCCACGATCATGGTGTTCAACTGGTCGGCATAAAACGCGCCCGTGGTGATATCGTTAATCGAGATATTCTGATTCAGTCCGATATCGGCCATGATCAAGTCGACCCATTGATCCAGTCCGGTGCCGGTACTGCCGCTAAAGGCAACCACATCAGCGTTGGCCAGTGCCGTCATATCGTCCGTCAGCAACGTGTTCAGCCAGTCAGCAATGTCCGCGATCGTCTGATTGGAGTTACCATCCTCGTTGATCAAACGGCCCGACTTGTTGTAGCCAAAGCCCAAGTGGTAGATGCCATCAGCAACGGTGTTTACGAGGTTCTCGTTGAAAATCCGCGCATTCGCGCCATCGTTTTGAACCAGATGAAAGCCCGTTTCTTCGTTATTTTCGTCATCCCCATGCAGGGTCAGCCAAGCGGATGCTGCGCCATCTGCGTAGTTGGCGGCGATATATTCGGACAGGCCACGAATTTCGCTCTCGGTCAGGGTGCCGTCATTCGCATAACCCAGCACCTTGATGCTATCGACGATGATGTGGTTCATTCCATCTGCCGCCGCTGCACCTTCGTTGATTTCGGCCAACGTGATGCGCGCCTGTAGTCCCAGATCCGCGCCGATCCGGCTAACCAAATCATCAAGGCCGGTGCCAGTGGTTCCCGTCACCACGGCTGTCGCGTCAGGGTTCGCCAAGGCCCCCATGTCATCAACCAAGAGGTTCGATAGCCATTCCGCCACACTGTTCAGTGATGCATTGGTGTTACCATCTTCGTTGATCAGGCGACCCTTGGCGTAACCGAACGGCAGGTGGTAAATACCGTCGGCGACGGTGTTGATGGCGTTTTGGGAATAAAGACGGGTGTAGGCACCATCGTTTTGTACCAGATGAAAGCCCGTTTCCTCGTTCCCCTCGTCATCGCCGTGTGCCTCGATAAAGGTGGCCAGACGGTGCGCATCTGTCTGAACCCAATCGGATAGGCCAGCAACTTCAGCAGCCGTAATCACACCGTCATTTGCCAGCCCCAGTTCCTGAACCCCCTCAAGGATCAGCGCGTTCATGGTATTCATGGCATTTGCTGCGCGGATGAGATCGGATTCGGGAATACGCCGGCCCAATTCGGTGTCGGTGGCAATCACCTCGACCAATTCATCCAGCCCGGTGCCGGTGGTGCCCTGAACATAGACATCATTGCCAGAGGCAAGCGTGCCGTCGGCCAGATCAGCCGCCAGAATGTGGTTCAACCAGTCAGCGACATCTTCGACCTTGGCGTTGTTGTTGCCATCCTCGTTGATCAGGCGCTGGTTCTTGTAACCGAAGCCTAGGTGGTAGATGCCGTCCGCGACAGTGTTGATGGCCTTCTGACCAAAGACCAGAGTCTGTCCGCCGTCGTTCTGCACCAGATGGAAGCCTGTTTCTTCGTTCCCGTCGTCATCACCGTGCAAAAGACCCCAGTCTTCCAGGCGGTTTTCGTTGATCCAAGTGGCGATGTCGTACACTTCGGATGTGCTGATGGTGCCATCATCTGCGGCGCCAAGGGCCTTGATCGCCTCTACGATGATCTGGTTCATGCCTTTGGCTGCCTCGATCGCCTCGGCGCGGTCTGCAAACAGGGTGCTTAGCTGTAGACCTCCATCCTCGGAAATCCAGTCAACGATCTGATCCAGACCCGTGCCGGTCAGGGCAACTTCGCTTGCGGCGGCATCGTATTCTGCTGCGTTCAGATAGGCTTCGATACTGGTGTAAAGCTGAGCCGTTTTGATCGCTTCCCCATCCAGAGCCAAATCCAGCACCTGAGAGCCGGCGTTCTCGTAGTAGTAGAGGTCGATTTGATACAGACCCGCTGTGAACGTGCCGGTCCCGATGCTGGAGCCGACAGCGCGGGCCGCAGAGAAGCTGATCAGTTCCGTCCCGCCAATCTCCAGTGCAAAGCCATCGTCGGAACGAACGGTGAAAGTGTGCTCGCCCGCATCCAGCCAGATATAGCCGGTCAGGTGCATGCCCATCGTATGCACTGCGGTGCTGCCCTCGCCGGATGTGACGGTGCCATGTTCAGAGAGGAAATCGGTCAGGCTCTGGCGGCCCGTGCCGGAAAAGCTGATCGCATTGGCAGTGAAGGTATGGGTCGCTGCCAGGGTCCCGTTATCAATGCCTGTGATCAGCTTTTCGACCGCCGAGAAGGACGAATTGACGTCATAGACCGTACCGCTCAGGCCATTGCCGACTGTTTGGAGGGCACCTTCTGGCAAATCCACAGCCACGGCTGCGGACGCTTCTGGCAGGTCGTTGTCCAGTGCCAGAACCTCCTGAGAAGTCAGGTTGCGGTTGTAGAATTGAACCAAAGAGATCTCGCCATCAAACAGGTCGCGGTTCGTGTTGCCATCGTTCCACGCCCAAATGCGGGACTCGCCTATGGCGATCGGATTGTCGTTGTTTAGCCAACTGGTGACGGCATCCGTATTCTCGGCCACCAAGGCACCATCCAGATACAGCTGTGCGCCATTTTCGCCAAAGTTCACGGCGATGTCGGTGGACACACCGGCCTGAAGCATTCCCAAAGGCGACGTCAGCACATAGGTGGCGTCTTCGGATTCCAGACGCACCTCGACTCGTTCGTTCCGCACAAGGATGGTCAGATGTCCGCCGTCTTCGAAATAACGGAAGTCCTTCGACACCAGTGTGCGGGAACGCCAGCTTTCGATCGTGTCGGCTGTAAAAGTAACCGCAATCGCGCCCTGCGCAACCTCCTGAGCAGCATCGTGGGCAACCAGCAGGGCGTTCTCGCCATTGCCAAAGGTCATTGGGGTGTCGATATCAAGAACCAACGCATCCGCAAAACTTGCGGGGTCAGCCGCCAAGAGGTCCGCATTCGTAAGCGTGCCCGAGGCCAGTTCGTCCGCCAGCAGGATGTTCAGATAGTTGGCGGCATCCTCAACCCGTCCGATGTAAGAGCCATTGGCATCACGGATTTGCACGTTCCAAGTGATCGTGTTGCCCATCGCATAGATAAGCCGAGCCATTTTATCGATGACGTTTTCGTTATTGATTGTCGCGACAGCGCCTTCGCGCTGGATCTTGCCAAAGCCATCACTGGCGGTGCTGTCCGCCCCATAAAGGGCGTTCCATTCGGCTTGGGCGTTTTGCGCGATCCATGCATTGATCAGACGCACGTCGTTTTCGTCAAAGGCACCGTTATTGCCAGTTCCGGTGGCATGGATTGCCTGTAGCAGAATGGTGTTCAGCCCATCGGCTGCGGTCGCGGCGACATTCAGATCAGAGGTCGCAAAGTTACGCGACAGAACCGCGTCCGAGAACACCGCGTTGGTAATCGCATCCAGTCCGGTGCCCGTGCTTGCGACGTCATATGGATTGATATCAGAGCGCAGCGACCCATCTGCCAGCGCGTCCGCCAGTAGATCGTTCAGCCAATAAGCAACATCATTGGTCGAGGCATTGGCATTGCCGTCTTCGTTAATAAGTCGGCCACTTTGATTATAGCCAAAGCCCAGATGGTAGATGCCATCCGCCACCGTATTCACGGCATTTTCACCGTACAGCCGACTGACAGCGCCGTCATTCTGCACCAGATGGAAACCTGTTTCCTCGCCGTTTTCGTCATCGCCGTGGAGGGTCACCCACTGGTCATAGCGGTTGGTGTTGATCCAGTCGGAAATCGCGCGCACGTCACCTGCTGACAAGGTGCCATTGGCGGCCACACCCGTCGCCTTGATGGCTTCGATGATGATTGCGTTCATGCCTTGGGCCGCAGCCATACCATCCAGAATTTCGGTCAGTGGCAGACGATTATTTAACTCTGGATCATTGACGATGACAGACAGGATCTGGTCCAGACCCGTTTCGATCGCGTTTCCTGTATCTGCCGCCGCGCGCCAGTTTTCCAGATCCTCGGCCAAAAGCTCGTTTAGCCAATAGGCCACGGTTTCGACGCGGGCATTGGCGTTGCCATCTTCGTTTACCAAACGGTTCGAGCGGTCGTAGCCAAACACCAGATGGTAAATGCCGTCGGCCACCGTGTTAACTGCGTTGTTGCCGAACAGCTGCGTTTCGCCGCCGTCATTCTGCACCAGGTGAAAGCCAGTTTCCTCGCTTCCTTCATCGTCGCCGTGGGCAGTGACAAAGCCGTCGTAGTAATTTTCGGCGATCCAATCAGACAGGGTCAGGATTTCAGAGGTTGTTAGTTTCCCGTCATCGCCAAGTGCAAGCGCGTTAATCCCTTCGACAATAATGGTGTTCATTGTGTTCGCGGCCTCGGCTCCGCCGCGCAGTTCAGAGTCCGAGACATTGCGGTTCAGGCCGTCGTCATTCACGATGATGGAAACCAGCCGGTCCAGTCCGCTGCCTGTGGTCCCGACAACTTTTTCAGCAACGTCGGGATTGGCCAGCGCAGCCAAATCATCCGCCAGCAGGCGGTTCAGCCAGTCGGCAACATCTTCGGTATTGGCGTTTCGGTTGCCGTCCTCGTTGATCAGATTTTTGCCAGAGTAGCCAAAGACCAGATGGTAGATGCCATCGGCAACGGTGTTCACACCGTTTTCACCAAAAAGGCGCGTGTTCGCACCGTCATTCTGGACCAAATGGAAACCGGTTTCCTCGTTGCCTTCGTCGTCACCATGGGCGGTCACAAATTCGTCGTAATAGTTCGCGCGGATCCAGTCAGACAAAGCCGTGACGTTCGAGGCCGTGATCGTTCCATCATTGGCCAAGCCAAGCGCCTTGATTCCCTCGATGATAATCGTGTTCATCGTGTTCGCGGCCTGGGCCCCACCGCGCAAATCGGCATCGCTCAGGCGTTGGTTCAGTCGCTCGTCGGTCATGATCATGGCCACAAGAGCATCCAGCCCGGTCCCCGTGGTGGCGATCGCAGCAGGCGCCACGTCATTGGCGAAAACACCGTTTGCGATGTCTTGCGCCAGCAAGGCATTCAGCCAGAAGGCAGCATCATCAACCTGCACGTTGCGGTTGCCATCTTCGTTGATCAGGTTGTTCCCGATACTGCCAAAGCCCAAGTGGTACAGCCCATCAATGACGGTATTTACTGCGTTTTCCCCGAACAAGGTGCTGCGCGCTCCGTCGTTCTGGACCAGATGGAAACCGGTTTCCTCGGTGCCTTCGTCATCACCGTGAAATTTGGCCCATTCGTCGGAGAAATTCGTCGAGATATATTCGGATAGGGCATGCACATCAGGCGTGCCGATTTCTCCGTCTGCCGCAACTCCGGTTGCATGGACCGACTGGACAACTATGGCATTCAGCTCGCCCATTGCCGAAATGGCCGTCTGGATGTCAAAACTCGAGACATAGTAGTTTAGCGCCCGATCCGTCGCGACCAAGGTCAACAATCCATCCAACCCAGTCCCCGTCAGTCGGACCCCTGAGGGCAAACCCGTTAGATCCGCAATGGTTTGGGTGCTGCGGGTGACATCGACATGCGTGGCTAGCGACATGGCTGGCTCCGTCCTGAGTTGCATTGTTGCGTGGCTTGATCGCCATTTTCGCAAACGCATCAGACACTCTTACGAACAGGTATTTCCAGCGCTACATCGTACATTTTTGTAAGGTGAGGATGAGCTGTAAGTAGTGCTAGATTGAGTGTGTGAAGATCGCGCAACTCTTGCGGGAAGCTGTCGAAAACACATCATGTTAGAGAGAAAGAAGGTAAAGAATTTTTGCCCTAATCTTTTGCTTGTACGCCATTCTCGGTGGCAACTCGCGGAAGAGATCACGTCGCCGCTGTAAACATAATGTTTCGGATCGGGATATAGTCCTGAAGATAGAGCGTCCGATTCATCCCAAAGCGCCGTGCAGTGCAGGGACTAATCGCCTAACAACTGTTGAGGTTGCGGCCTTAAATACGGGACGTTTGTAACATCCTAGGTCTGTGATTGCGCGCGAAATTCCGTATGTACGAACCCAAGACAATTGTGCGCGGCCAGATCGGATAGGCAGGTGATTGGCGGATGGGCGGCCAGATAAGCGGGCGCGGCGCATAGGAGCAGCCGGTAAGGCGCCAGCTTGCGCGCCATCAGGCTGCTATCGTCCAGTTGGCCCACCCGAACACCGCGTCAAAGCCCATGTCGACCAGATCGCACATGCGGTTGCTCAGGGACAGTTCAACCTTGATATCGGGGTTGGCGATCATGAAGGCAGGTAGCTGCGGGGCCAGCGCCCGCATCCCCAACTGACCGGAGCATTCACCCGCAGCTTGCCCCGTGGACGCGCATTGATCGTGACCTGTTCGTAAAAACTTCGGCCAAAGTCGGTCAGGCTTTGGCGACGTGTGGTCCGGTGCAGCAGCTTGACGCCAAGATGCTGTTCCAGATTGCGGATCTGTTTGCCCACCTGCTGCGAGGACAGACCAAGACTGTCGGCGGCTGCCGTGAATGATCTCATCTCGACCGCGCAGACGAAGGTTTCAAATCCTGCAAGCTTGTCCAATTGCCGCCTTTTGGTTTCAAGTGATCCACTTTCGGTTCATGAAGATCGCGATTATCGGAGTAGGCAATTTGGGCGGTGCGTTTACCCGCGCTTTGGCCGGAACTGGGGTGCAGGTTGTGCTTGGGGCGCGGGATGCGGCCAAGGTGGCGGCGCTGGCGGCAGAGACCGGCGCAGATGTGCTGTCCCCGAATGAGGCAGCCGCACAGGCGGATGTGGTGATCCTTGCGCTGTATTACGCGCAGGCACAGGCGTTTCTGGCGCAGGCCGGTGATTTGTCGGGTAAGGTTCTGGTGGATATCAGCAACCCGATCACCGAAGATTTCCAGCGCATAGTGGTCGGTCACACCACCTCTGCGGCTGAGGAATTACAGGCGCTGGCCCCGACGGCGCATGTGGTCAAAGCCTTCAACACCCTGTTTGCTGGTCTGATTTCCCCTGAAGCCCGCAAAGGCAAGAATGTGCAGACCTTTGTGGCCGCCAATGATGCGGATGTGGTGGCCCAAGTGGGGCAGGTGGCGCGGTTGATTGGTCTGACGCCTGTGACTGCTGGCCCCCTGCGCAACGCCCGCTTTATCGAGCCGACCGGAATGCTGAATATCCAGCTTGGCGCGTTTCAGGGGCCTGGAACCTCGGTCGCGCCGGCGTGGGTGTGAGGAGGACAGATGATGAAAGCGATTTGTCTGTCTTTGGCTCAGATGGCCAGCGCCCTTGCCGTGGGCCGCGCAGCCGTGAAGGCCACCTATGGCGGATTGATCGGTATGCTGGACCTTGAGATCGACTTCAGCTTTGACGAGTCGTTGCAGACCGGTCCCGATTACGCCGTGGTCCGCACCCGTTCCGGCGGTCAGATCACGATCAAGGGGGATGCGCCCGCGACGATCCCCAACGCCAATCAGGAACTGTTTGTTCTGCATCGCGAAGAGGGCACGGCGTGGAAGATTGCCCGCTAGAACTTTGCAACAACCTTACCCGCGCAATAACGCATCCGTCCCCGCGATCCATGATGGCGGGGGCGTTTTGTGATCCCTTAACCCTCTGGCCGGTCGACACCGGTCAGCTGCACCGAGGCCTGCCATAGCCGTGCGTGGGCGTCTTTGTCCTGCGCACTGGCAGTGCTACTTGCCGGAACCGGCGGGCCTTTGGATTCTGCCCACTTTGCGGGGCCAAAATAGGTGCCGCCCTTGACCGCCGGATCAGTGGCTGCGCGTAAGACGGGCAGGGTGCCATCAGCGGCGGACTGGCCCATGATCCATTCGATCAAATGTAAGATCGCTTGCAAAACCGGCTGACCGGCAGGCCGGTTGTTCATCAGTTCGGTGCGTGCAATCCCCCGATGGGCTGCCGCGCTGATCAGGGGCAGGCCTTGGGCCTTCATGCGGGCGTCCAGTTGAACTGCGAACATCAGCGTGGCTAGCTTTGATTGCCCATAGGCCGCGACGGCTGAATAGTCTTTGGCCGATTGCAGGGCATCAAAGCTGATCTTGCCGGGTTCGTGCATGCTGCTGGACAGGCTGACAACGCGCGGGGCAGGGGACCGAAGAAGCAACGGCATCAGGCACATGGTCAAGGCGAAATGGCCCAGATGGTTGGTGCCCAATTGCAGCTCGAACCCGTCCGCAGTCAGTCGCCGCTGCTTTACAAAGGCATCTGCCAGAGTTGAGCCGCGATGACGCGCTGCATGCGATCTGGGTGCTTTTGCTGATGACTTCGGCGTGTTGGCCCCATGCGACCCCCACGCCCGCCCGCTTTGTTCTGCCAAAGGGACACCTTGATATCCAAAGGCCATAGGAACCGCGTCGTAATTGGGCTTTGAGGCGTGCTAACTAATTGTCTGGAATTCCGTTCGACCGAGAGGGTTCCTTTCATTTGGTATATGATTGAATCGACTTAGATTGGGGCTACTAACGACGCCCGTTTTTTCGGCGTATTTCTGGGTCAGTCAATATCGTTGGTGATTCAGCGATACGGGATGGCGCTGCCTGACTGGTCGCCACACTTCGTTAAATTGCTGATCACATTAGGCTGACCTCTAGGAGGAACAATGCGTTTTACCATCAAATCAAAGCTGATCCTGACATTCTCGTTTATTTTCATAATGCTAGGCGGTGTGATCGGCTATTCAATCCAAAGCTTCCAGCGTGTCACGAGTGAATTCGCGCAGATCGTTCACGTTGAAGCGAAAGACCTGATGTTCGTTAAGGGCATCGCGGAAGATGAGCTGACCATCCGTTCGATGGTTGCTGAAATCCTGATCGGACTGGACGAGGATGATCCGGCGCGCATTCCGAATTTGCAAAAGCAGATCGAAGCTGACAGCGCCAAGCTGCTTGATCAGATCAATGAATTGGCAGACCGGATGCCCGGTGAAACCAAGGATGTATTGCAGCAGATTGCGGCGCTGCACACCGAGCTTGTGGGCCTGAACAAAAAGTCGATTGCTTATGAGCTTTCGGGCGATGGAACAAATGCAAACCTGGTGTTCCATTCCACCGCCAAGATTGCTTCCGCCAAGATTTTCCAGCTTGTTGAACAACTGGTTGCTGATTTCACCGACGAGATGAAGGTTTCTGTCAAACAGGCAGATATCGATAAGTCCGATGTCGTCCTTTATTCACTGGGCGCAGCAGGGCTTGTCGCGCTGTTTGGTGTATATGCGGCCTTTATGATTATCACGTCGTTCAACCGTGCGATGCGCAAGGCTTTGGCGCAGGCCAAGCGTGTGGCGCAAGGCGATCTGCGCGAGCTGTCCGTTTTCAAGCGCAATGATGAAATCGGGGATCTGCTGCGCGAGCAGAACGAGATGGTCCTTCGGCTGCGTCAAACCGTTGGCCAAGTGGCTGAGGCTGCACGCAACGTGGCAGCCGGCGCGAACCAGATGGCGTCGACCTCGGAAGATCTGGCGTTGGGCGCTGTGCAGCAGGCCAGCTCGACCGAGCGCGTTTCGGCTTCGGTTGAACAGATGGCGTCAAACATCTCGAATAGCTCTGAAAATGCAAACACCACCGAAACGATCGCCCGTAGATCGGCGTCGAGTGCAACAGAATCCGGCCGTGTGGTGGCTACGGCGGTCAACGATATGAAGCGCATCGCAGAGCGTATTCTGGTCGTGCAGGAAATCGCCCGCCAGACCGACCTTTTGGCCCTGAACGCGGCTGTCGAAGCGGCACGTGCGGGTGAACACGGTCGGGGTTTTGCTGTTGTGGCGTCCGAAGTGCGCAAACTGGCCGAAAGCAGCCAGAAAGCGGCTGCAGAAATCTCGGCGCTGTCGGCGAACACGGTCGAGTCTGCCGTTGCTGCCGGAAAGGTTCTTGTGGACTTGGTGCCGGATATCGAGCGCACCTCGGAACTGGTTACCGAAATCAGCGTGGCGTCGCGGCAACTGGCGCAGGGCTCGGTCGAGATCAATCGCTCGATTCAGGAACTGGATGTGGTCACCCAAGGCAATGGCGCGGCATCGGAAGAGATGTCTTCGGCAGCGACCCAGCTTTCAAGTCAGGCGCAGGCCCTGGCGGATGCGGTGCTTTTCTTCAAGACCACTGACGCAACCGTGGCGGTTGATCCTAATGCGATAAAACATGCCCAAACGGCACCAAAAGCTGCGGCTACAGCGGCCAAAGCGGCGCCTCAGGCAACTGCTGAAATCGTGAAGCTGCCGGAAGGCAATCTTGGTGGCGGCAAGTCCGGAGATTTCAGCTTCAATCTTGATTAACAGCGTAGAGCCTACGGGTTCAGCATGAAGAAAAGGCGGCACCGATAGCATTCGGTGCCGCCTTTTGCATGTCAGGCTTACCGACCGCCCGCTTTAGTGACCCAGCACCTGTGCAAGAAACATCTTTGTGCGCTCGTTTCGGGGGGCGGTGAAGAAGGCCTCGGGCGGGCTTTCCTCGACGATTTCGCCTTGGTCCATAAAGATCACCCGATCGGCAACCTTGCGGGCAAAGCCCATTTCGTGGGTGACGCAGATCATGGTCATGCCCTCAGACGCAAGCGAGGTCATAACGTCCAGAACCTCTGCGATCATTTCGGGGTCAATGGCCGAAGTCGGCTCGTCGAACAACAGAACCTTGGGGTTCATGCACAGCGCCCGCGCGATGGCCACGCGCTGTTGCTGACCGCCTGAAAGTTGACCCGGAAACTTATGCGCCTGATCGGGGATGTGGGGTGCGCGCTACCTTCAAGTGCGACTCCCATTAGATAACAGAGAGTTATCTAGGCTCTGGACTTCGGTAACGGGGGCGTCTCAGTCAAGCAGTTTTGCCCAAGACAATTGACCCGCCATAGCGGTTGCTTTGATGTTTTTTGTTGCTCGTCCT
>NZ_PVTQ01000017.1 GCF_003003355.1 Donghicola tyrosinivorans | reverse complement strand
GACGCATCCTTGTGCCTTAAGATCGAAGCAATCTGGGAGGAGAACCGCAAGCTCTTTGGCGCACGGAAGATCTGGCATGTTTTGCGGCGCGACAGCGAAGACGTCGCTCGCTGTACTGTCGAGAGGTTGATGAAAGTGTTGGGGGCCAGGGGTGTGGTCCGGGGGAAGAAAGTCGTCACGACCAATCCTGACAAATCCTGCGCTTGCCCGGATGACAAGGTCAACCGCCAGTTCTTCGCGGACTGTCCCAATCAGCTTTGGGTGTCGGACTTTACCTATGTGTCTACCTGGTCGGGCACTGTATACGTGGCCTTTGTCATCGACGTCTTTGCGCGGCAGATTGTTGGCTGGCGTGCATCCACTTCTATGAAGACCCAGTTCGTTATCGACGCACTCGAGCAAGCGATCTGGCAAAGAAAAACACCAGATAACAAAAGCTTGGTTCACCATTCGGACCGCGGCTCGCAATATCTGTCTATCAAGTCTACGGAGCGATTGGCGGATGCAGACATTGATTTGTCTGTCGGAAGCGTTGGTGATGCCTACGATAATGCACTCGCCGAATGCGTGATCGGTCTCTTCAAAACAGAAGTGATCAATCAGATCGGACCATGGAAATCGGTCCGTGACGTCGAATGGGAAACGCTCAAATGGGTCGAGTGGTATAACAGCCGCCGCTTGCTGGGACCCATCGGATACATTCCGCCCGCTGAAGCAGAGGAAGCATTCTATGCAAACCTGAAGTCACTCGATATGGTCGCCTAGTCGTTGAACAAAATACCCTCCGGCAAAGTCGGGGCGGTTCAGATATGGTTTGCGCGGCTTCGCTGGAGCTTGCTTCATTACAAGAGCCAAACAGATTGGCTTTGGTGCCAGAGGGCGTGCCGTCTTGGGGAAAGAATAGCGACCGATGGGAACGGGCCTACGCCCATTTCGGCCTTGAGGTACCAAGTGAACGGGTGCGTCTGACCCGCCGGCGCCGGATCGAATACTTGCCCTATTTCAACGCAGGGTTTGTGATGTTTCCCAATGCGCCACAGTCCGGGGGGAGCTTTGGGGCACAGTGGCTGGAAACAGCGCTGCATTTCGATCAACACTGTTCCATCGGCCAAAAGCGGCCGTGGCTTGACCAGATCACGCTACCACTGACGATCAAGCGATTTGGCTATGACTACCTAGTCGCAGACACAGCACTGAATTTCTCTATATCTGATCGCGCATTCGAACCGGACGCAAAGCCGGTTTTGATGCACTATCACCGTTGGCGGAACTTGCACGCTTGGCATCAAACCGAACAAGCGCTTTTGGCCCTTGATCAGATTGCAGGCCCTAATTTGGCGGCGCGGATGCGTCGTCATTATGCTGAATTCTACGAAATGGAAGCAGCGTGATTTGACGCGCATTCGCCGGCGATCCTTAAAATCAAAGGGTCCTCATATCGATCACAAATCGATAGCGGACATCTTTGGCAATCACGCGATCCCATGCCTGATCGATCTGATCGACCGAGATGAGCTCGACTTCGGGGGCAGTCTTGTTACGTGCACAATATTCAAGAAGAGCTCTTGTCTCTGGCACGCCGCCCACTTTCGAGCCCGCGACGCTGCGGCGCGCCATGATCAAGGGTCAGCCCCTGATCCCTTCGATCGGTTCTAATTGCCCGACATTCACGAAATATCTTTCCAGTTTCAGCATGGGTGTGAATTGGTCGATGGGAAAGCTGGTCGGCACGGTAGGTAAGAATGTCGGAATGGCAGATGCCCCCGTACACGATGTTGATCACAACATCATCCGGGCACATGGCCCGTTGCATGTATTCGACCCATTCCACAAGCGCTCCAGTTTCGCGCAGGTCAAATCCGCGGGTCGGGATCCGGGTGCTGACGGCAAAGGACGGGGGCGTGTTTTGGGCGTTGCCCGTCCTTGGTATCATCGCAATCCCTGTTGCGGCCGTGGCCGAGGTCAGCACATCGCTGCGGTTGAATTGATGGCGCGCAGGATCGGCGCCGTTCAGGCAGTGATCACACATCACTGTCTCCTGACGTGATTGTGGAAACCGGCATTCCCGTGGTTCGTTTGTTCTGGACCAAGCAGTCGACTCCAGCTGCGCCTCTGGTCTATGAGGCGGGGCTGGTTCAGTTGCTTAGCGGTTGGAAGAACGGCTAGATCGGTGATCGGCGTTTTATCTACGACACGGAAAGTTAACTGACACTGACGCTACCGACGCCGTTCACCTGCAGGCATGAGGCGGATGACGACTCGCCCCTGATCGGGTTCTTCATCTCTGCCTTGCGCGAAGACCTGACAGTGCCTGCATGTCGGTGGCGATGCCCAAGCGCCGCTGTTATCGGGCCTTCCCTCTAAACAAATCGGCCCGCCATTTGGGCGGGCCGCTTGGTCTTATTCTGCGGGTTCGACTTCTGCTTCGGCCTGCGCAGCTTCGGCGGCGGCCTCAACAATCGGGGTGCCGTAGACGAAGAAGTCCTGCGGCAGTTCGCCTCCGAACCAGACCCCGCCACCGTTAAAAAAGTTCTCTTCGGTCCAGGTCAGGGTTTTCCATTCGGGATCAAAGATCAGGTAGCCCGAGTCGCCGAACAGCTCGATCCGGTTGCCGCCGGGCTCATAGACATACATGAAGTACGCCTGCGAGACGCCGTGCTTGGCGGGGCCGGCTTCGATATGCACATCGTATTCCATCAGGACATCCGCCAGATCCAGCATCTGACCCTGATTGCCGTACCAGAAGGCCAGATGGTGCAGGCGGTTACCGGGGCCTGCCTGATCCTTGGTAAAGGCAACTTCATGCACCAAGGGGCTGACAGACAGCCAGCATGCCAGTTCATCCTGACCGCCAAAGACCACGTTCTCGCGCTTCAGAAAGCCCATGGTGTCCTGCATGAACTTTGCGTTCTTGGTCACGTCAGAGCACAAGAGGTTCAGGTGGTCGATCCGGCGGACCGGTACGCCGCGCAGGGGACGTTTCTGGGGGCGGGATAGCAGCTTGGATTTCTGGTCGGCACTGGGTTTAAAGTATTCCACGTCCCAGAACAGGTGCTGCGTGTGACCATCGGGGGTGGTGAACTCATAGGCGCGGCCATAGCCTTTGTGACCTTCAACCCATTTCCCCGGACGGCCCGAGGCCTCAATCGCAGCCACACGGCGTTCCAATGCCTGCGGGGACGCAGCACGCCAGCTCACCACACCTACACCAGCATGATCAGCGCGGGTCAGCTTGAGCGAGTGGTGATAGCGGTCCTCATAGGCGCGCAAATAGCACGATGTGCCGTCATCCTCGGTCGGGGTCATGCCCAGAACGTCGTGGAAGAACCAAAAGGATTCTTCGAATTTCGGCGTGAATAGTTCGACCATCGCCAGTTGGGCGACGTCGTGGATTTGTTCCTGAAAGCTCATGGTTTCCTCCCTAAAACCTGAACGGGGGTCTCAATTACTGGTGACTGACTCTGGCTGCGGGGCATGGCCGTTCGCTGCCGGATCGTGGTCCGCGTATTTGGGCTCGCCCGCGACGGCGAAATGACCTGATTGCAACTCTTGCAACAGAATGCGTACCGACTGGGGGCTAACGCCCAAAGTCTCGGCGGCGGCGCGGGTAACTTCGCGCATTAGTGCCTGCTTCTGGGCAGTCGTGCGGCCTTCCATCAGGTGAATCTGGATGACAGGCATCGGGGCTCCTCTGGGTGTGGTTTGCGCTGTTGGCCGGGTGTCCGGACCTGATTGCGCCTTCCGTATAAGGAGAGTGGCCCAAAGGGGGCGATGCTATCAAATACCATTTGAGGCCGGTTCCGATACCGATGTTGCATGGCATTGGGGGCGCGAAAACGGGTGCGCCCGCCAACTGCGCGGGGCAGGGCGGGTGGTTGGCGAAGTTACGCAATATCAAGTGGTTAACTCTCGGGCGACGGCCAGAAAATTCGCCAGAAACGGCGAGGTATCGCCCGCGCGATAGAGGCAAGAGATGTCCACCGAGGCCCCCGTAGGCAGGTTGGCAAGTGGAAGGCAAATAACCCCATCCATGCGCACACTGGTAATAGACTCTGGCACTAGGCAGACGCCGAAACCGGCAGCGACCAAGGCCATTGCGGTAAACCCGTCCCCAACCACCTGCGCCACGTTGGGGGCAAAGCCGACCTCATGGCACAGGCCCGTGACCTTTTCCACGAAGCCCTGTGCGCGGCTGGCCGGGAACAGGACCATGGGTTCGCCCCGCAATTCGCTCAGATCAACACTGTCGCGCCCCGACCATGGGCCCGGATCGGGAAGCACCGCGAAAAGCGGCTCTGTACACAGCTCTTCGGCCACAAGACCGGGGGTGGGCACCAGCATGCGGTTGAACCCCAAGTCGATGGATCGGTTATGTAGCCCCTCGATCTGACCCAGTTTGTCAGCCGCATGCATCACGATCTTCACATCGGGATAGCGGTGTTTGAATTCCAAAATGATGCGGGGGATCAGGCTAAGGATTGCAGTGCCGAAGATGGCAATGTCCAAGCGGCCAAGGTTCCCCTCGGCGGCGCGGTGCACGCGGTCGGCGGCTTGGTCCAGACGGGCGGCGATGTTGCGGGCCTCTTCCAGAAACAGGCTGCCCGCTTGGGTCAGTTCCACGCCGCGCGGGGTGCGGATAAACAATTGCGCGCCTAGGTTTTCCTCAAGGCTCTGAATTTGCCGCGTAATGGGGGGCTGGCTGATGTGCAGCCGCTCGGCGGCGCGGCCAAAGTGCAGTTCTTCGGCGACGGCGATGAAATAGCGTAACTGGCGAAGGTTCAGGTTTGCGGCACTCATGGCACTACACTGCGGTCAGGCGCGCCGCCTTGCAAGCGGCGCGCGGTCGCATCACAGCTTGATGCAGAGGTTGCTGCGCTCGGTGTAGAATTCCAGCGAATGCACGCCGCCTTCGCGCCCGATGCCCGAGGATTTCGAGCCCCCGAAGGACGTCCGCAAATCCCGCAGGAACCACGAGTTCACCCAGACCAGCCCCGCCTCGATCTGCCCGCCGACGCGGTGGGCGCGTGACAGGTTCTCGGTCAGGATGGTGGCTGACAGGCCATAGGTGGTGTCGTTGGCCATCGCGATCACCTCCTCTTCGGTATCGAATGGGGTGATGTGACAGCAAGGGCCAAAGATTTCCTCTTTCACGATGGCGCTGTCCTCGGGCAGGCCGGTCCAGATGGTGGGCTCTACAAAGAAGCCACCCTGACGCGCATCGTCGAATTCCGGCACACCGCCGCCGGTGACAACCGTCGCGCCCAATTCGCGGGCCTTGGCGTAATAGCTTAGAACCTTCTGGCGATGCTCGTCCGAGATCAGCGGGCCGATGGTCGCGCCAGGGGTCTCAGGCCCGCCTTGCTTTAAGCCTTCGGCCCCCGCTTTCAGCCGGCTGACATATTCGTCAAAGACGGGGCGCTGTACATAGACGCGCTCTGTCCCCAGACAGACCTGACCTGTATTCGCAAAGACCGAGCGCATGGTGACCTCGATCGCCTTGTCCATGTCTGCGTCGGCAAAAATGATCGCGGGGTTCTTGCCCCCCAGTTCGAACGACACGTCGCGCAGGCCCACGGCGGCTTGCTTCATGATCGCCTCACCGGTGCGGGTTTCGCCGGTAAAGGTGATTCCGTTCACTTTGGGGTGCTGGGTCAGCAACTCGCCCGCCGAGGCAGGGCCGAACCCGTGGATCACGTTGTAGACGCCCTTGGGGATGCCGACGCTGTTCATCACCTCACCCAGCAGGGTGGCGGTGGCAGGGCTTTCCTCGGACGGTTTGACGACCACGGTGTTGCCGCAGGCCAGCGCAGGGCCGACCTTCCACGTCATCAGCAGGAACGGCGCGTTCCAAGGCGAGATCACCCCAATCACCCCCTTGGGACGGTGCAGTTCAAGGTTCGCCGCGCCGGTGCCGTCGGGGGTGTCCATCTGGTAGAACTCGCCGCCCGTGTGTTTCAGCATTTCGGCAAAGATGCGGAAGTTGGCCGCGCCGCGGGGGATTTCCACCTTTTCGGCGAAATGACGGGTGTGGCCGGTGTCGGCGACCTCGGCCTCGATGAAATCGGGGGTGCGGGCCGCGATGGCGTTCGCCAGTTCCATCAGCAGATCACAGCGCACAGCCTTGGGCATTTTGCCCCATTCGCCTTTTAGCGCATTGGCGGCGGCGTTCACGGCCAGATCCACGTCTTCGGCCAGCGCCTCGTGCACGGTCGCGATCTTTTCCCCTGTCGAGGGCGAGAATTTGTCGAACATCCGACCCGAGCGCGCATCCACATAGGCGCCATCAATGAACAGCTGATGGGTTTTCATGAAATTCTTCCCTCCCGAAACCACTTAAGCGGGAATGTAGGGATGTGTCGCGATACGCTCCAATGCTTTTGATGGGGTGCGGCGATACGCTTTCGGTATCGGGTTGCGATGCAAAACCCGTATCAAAGGTGGCATTTCAAAGTATTGGAGCGTATCGCGCCGCCCCTCTAGCCTTGCACCAACGGGACCTTGCACGTTTTGCGAGTGGAGGAGCAATGCTGGACCAATCAAGAACCGATGCGCTTGGGGACGCGCTGTATGATGCGCTCACCTCGGGCAAACCCACCCCGAAAATCAGCGCATTAGAGCCGGACAGCGATATCGAGGACGCCTATCGCATCCAGTTGCGCATGCTTCAGCGCCGTCTGGACGCGGGCGACGCGGTGATCGGGAAAAAGATCGGCCTGACTAGCCGGGCCATTCAGGATGCTTTGGGCGTGTATCAGCCCGATTTCGGGCAGGTCACGCAGGCGATGCTGTTTCAGGATGGCGCGACCATTGATCTGGGCACCCTGATGCAGCCGCGTCTGGAGGGCGAGTTGGCCTTTCGCCTGAAGTCCGACCTGATGGGGCCGGGGGTGACGGTGACCGATGTGATCCGCGCCACCGACTACGTGACCCCGTGCTTTGAGATCGTCGATACCCGCTTTGACGACTGGCAGATCAAGATTCAGGACACCGTGGCGGACAATGCCTCTTGCGGGGTGTTCGTGTTGGGCAGTGCGCAGGCCGATCCCCGCGATCTGGACCTGAGCCTTGCGGGTATGGTGCTGGAAAAGAACGGCGAGGTGATCGCCACGGGGGCAGGGGCCGCGGTTCAGGGCTCGCCCGTGATGGCAGTGGCTTGGCTGGCCAATACCCTTGGCAAGCTGGGGATCGGGCTGAAAGCCGGTGAAATCATCCTGTCTGGCGCGCAGGCCCCGCTGATGACGGTGGCTGATGGCGATCATTTCACCTGCGAAATCGCCGGCGTCGGCAAATGCGAAATGCGTTTCAAAGGGAAGGCACAGGTATGAGCTTTGACACCCCGAAAGCCCTGAGTGACATCGCCATTCAGCGGCTGGCCGAGCGTGTGGAAACCGCGCAGCGCTATGCCACCCCGATCCACAAACTGACCGAGGATTACCCCGATCTGACCGTAGCCGAGGGCTACCGCGTTCAGACCGCCCTGCGCCGCAGCCTTGAAGGGCGCGGTCAGCGGGTGATCGGCTGGAAGGCCGGTCTGACCTCAAAGCCCAAGATGGCGCAGATGGGGGTCTCGACCCCTGCAATCGGGTTCTTGACCGACGCGATGGAGCGGCCTGCCAACAGCGCGATCAGCGTCAGTGATCTGATCCACCCGCGGGTCGAGGCCGAGATCGCCTTTGTCACCAAGACCGAACTGTCGGGCAAGGTCACTGCGGCGGACGTCATGGCCGCCACCGACTATGTCCAGCCCGCGCTGGAGGTAATCGACAGCCGCTTTTCCGGCTTCAAGTTCGATCTGGAAAGCGTGATTGCCGACAACAGCTCATCCGCCCGCTACGTGCCGGGGGGCCGGATGATCCGCCCCGATGCATTGGACCTGCGCACGGTGGGCGTGGTGATGGAACACAACGGCCAGATCGCGCAGATCGGCGCAGGGGCCGAGGTTCTGGGCCACCCCGCCGAGGCCATCGCCATGCTGGTCGGTGTGCTGGATGACATTGGCGAGACTCTGCCCGCTGGCAGCTTTGTCATGGCGGGGGCGATCACGGCGGCCATTCCCGTGAAGGCGGGCGACACCATCACCGCAAGATTTTACGAAATGGGCTCGATTACGGTGACCTTCACCGACTGATCGCCCGACAGGGAGGAAGACAACATGAACAAGATCAGATGTGCTCTGATAGGGTCGGGGAATATTGGCACCGACCTGATGTATAAACTGCTGCGTTCCGACGTGCTGGAACCCGTGTGGATGGTCGGCATCGACCCCGAGTCCGAAGGACTGAAGCGCGCAGCAGAGAAGGGGCTGAAGACCACCGCCGCCGGAGTGGACGGGTTGCTGCCGCACGTCGAGGCAGACGGTGTGCAGTTCGCCTTTGATGCGACCTCGGCCTATGTGCATGCGGAAAACAGCCGCAAGTTGAACGATCTGGGGGTGCTGATGGTGGACCTGACGCCAGCCGCGATTGGTCCGCTGTGTGTGCCGCCGGTGAACCTGAATGATCTGGTTGGCGACCGGCCGATGAACGTCAACATGATCTCTTGTGCAGGGCAGGCGACGATCCCGATGGTCGCTGCTGTTAGCTTGGTCCAGCCGGTGGATTACGCCGAAATCATCGCGTCCCTCTCCAGCAAATCCGTGGGGCCAGGGACGCGGGCGAATTTGGATGAATTCACCTACACCACCTCGAACGCGCTGGAAAAACTGGGCGGTGCGAAAAAGGGCAAGGCGCTGGCGATCATCAACCCCGCCGAACCGCCCCTGATCATGCGCAACACCGTCTATTGCGAGGTTGAAGGCGAACCGGATCAGGCCGCCATCACCGCCTCGGTCAAGGCGATGATCGCGCAGGTTCAGCGCTATGTCCCCGGCTACAAGCTGGTGAACGGTCCAGATTTTGACGGCAACCGCGTGGCGATCTTTCTTGAGGTTGCGGGGCTTGGGGACTTTTTGCCGACCTATGCGGGCAACCTTGATGTGATGACCGCCGCCGCCGCCCGAACCGCCGAGATGTTCGCGGAAAGGTTGCTGGACGGATCGCTGACCCTGCCGAAACTGGAGATGGCCCAATGACCAAAAGCCCGATGGACGGCATGACCGTCAAACTGCACGACATGTCCCTGCGCGACGGGATGCATGCAAAACGTGAACAAATCCCCTTAGAGATGATGATCCAGATCGCCAAGGGTCTGGATCAGGCGGGTGTCCCTTATCTCCAAGTGACCCATGGCGCGGGCCTTGGGGGCAATTCAATCCAGCATGGGCGAGCGCTGCATTCGAACGCCGAATATATCTCGGGCGTGGCAGAGGTGGTGCAGAACGCGGTGATTTCCGTGTTGCTGATCCCCGGCATGGGGACCATGGCCGAGTTGCAAGAGGCCTATGACTGTGGCGCGCGGTCGGTCCATGTGGCGACCCACTGCACCGAGGCTGATACTTCCCCCCAGCACATCGCCTTTGCCCGCGAGTTGGGCATGGATACCAGCGGCTTCCTGATGATGTCTCACCTGAACACCAGCCAAGGCTTGGTGCAGCAGGCGCTGCTGATGGAAAGCTACGGGGCGAATACGGTCTATGTGACGGATTCGGCGGGTGCAATGCTGACCCATGAGGTGCATGAGGCGATCAGTATGCTGCGCGATGCGCTAAATCCGGAGACCGAGATCGGCTTTCACGGGCATCATAACCTTGGTCTGGGGATTGCGAACTCGATCGCCGCCATCGGGGCTGGGGCATCGCGCATTGATGCCTCGCTTGCCGGTCTTGGGGCCGGTGCGGGCAATGCCCCGATTGAGGTTCTGACCGCCGTCTGTGACCGCATGGGGATCGCCACGGGCAGCGATACATTCGCCCTGATGGATCTGGCCGAAGATGTGGTTGTCCCCTTCATGGATCACGTCGTCCGCGCTGACCGAGAGGCACTGACCTTGGGCTATGCGGGGGTCTATTCGACCTTCTTGCTGCCCGCCAAACGTGCGGCGCAGCGGTTCGGCCTGCCTGCCCGCGATATTCTGGTGGAACTTGGCCGCAAAAAGATGATCGGCGGGCAAGAGGATATGATCCAAGACACCGCCATGACCATGGCGCGGGCCAGAGGGCTGATGCCTGAAAAGGCCTGAGGTCTAACCTGAATGCGAACCCCGCCATCCAAAGTGGCGGGGTTTTCCTATGCGGCTGCCTCGACCCGTGACCAGACCGTGATCTGACCCTTCACCAGCTGATCGTAGACGCGCAGGTCTTCGGCGTAGAAGGCCATGATCTTTTCCAGATCGGCGTCCGAGGGCACAGGCTTTGGCGCGCTGCTTTTCTTCTCCCAGATCGGCTGTGCGATTGGCCCGCTGCCTGAGTGCTGGTCGATGTAGCGCAGGACATTGTCCAACCCGTCCTCAAACCGGAAAATCTTGATCCCGTCACACAGGAACTCGACCTGCGGGCGCAGGTGGTTGTCCAGCGCATAGGGGTCATCGGCATAGACCGCCAAACTCTGTTCCAGCCACTCCGAGAACGGCAACGCCTCAAGAACATTGTCCACACGGTAGCGATATTCGCTGAGGATGCGTTCGACAGGATGGCGAAAGACGGTGAAGGTCTCGTCTACAAAGCCATCGGGAAACAAGGGTTCGTAAATTTCTGCGTGAACATGCTGGGGAACGGTTTTGCACCAGCCTTTCCGCCCCTTCAATTTGAACCCCATTTTTCCCTTTTGCTGCAGATAGGTCTCGACCGTGCTACCACCGCATTTTGGAATATGTACGAACAGCAGCATTTTATCGTTCATCAGGCATAGGGGCATTCAGTCGTCCTAACTGGCAAAATTCCGTGCGTGTGGTGGATCATATATCTTCGTGGTCGGGTTTGAAGCTATGGGAAACAATCCCTTGCGCTCTGCTCCTCGCATGCCAGTTTCATGGGCTGCATTGGCGCCAAGCTGATGCATCGACAGGCGTAGACGATCCCGATGGGGATTCTCTTTCGGCGTGTGCCTTTGGCATTTTTCTTGGTTAACAACTTCAAGTTGTGTACGATGTCGGTTGAGATTTCCGTCAGGGTCGCAACGACTGACCAACCTGCCAGTGAGCACAGAGCAAACGTTGGGCAAGTGGCGACAAAGATAACTGGCCTGTGTCTCAAAATGCGGCGACTGCATTGTATTTCTGCAGTGCAAAAATATCATTTTTTTCAGTTGGTTAGGCTGATCGCAAACTTTTAGAGTCTTGAAAAATAGGCCTAAGGCGTGAGTTTTATCACCTTTAGGTTGAAAAGATTTCTTGCTTGAACGCTTACACAACGATAGGTAGAAATCTATATTGGGTATTCTGTATGGGGCGGGGAATTTAACCCTGTCAGGGCATAACGTGTTGAATTTTATAGATTGTTTCGACAATGCTGCAAAAGGCTTTTCCGAAGCATCATTGTTTCTAAAAACTGAAAAATACAGCCTGAACCGTAAGACTTTTAATGAGACCTTACGGCGAATGTTTACTTTTTATGAACAATTGGGCCTGAAAACCGGTGATCGCATCGGTGTCCTTAGTCGTGAGCCTGCGGATGTAAGTGCGCTTGTGCTTTCTGCAATGCGTGCGGGCATTGGTGTCGTGGTCATCAACCCGGAAATGACTGATGGAGAGCTTGAGCGGGCGCAGAAAGCCTGTGGTCTGGCCCATCTTTTCCATGAGGTGGACCCGACAAATCCGCGTGTTCTGCCCGACGGGCTTGCAGTGACCCATTTTACCCCTTGGGGGGGGGAGGCATCCGGTGGCGGGCTGCTTGGACGGCTGCGGCGCAAACAATCCAGCGGGCAGGCCGAGACCCTGCAACAGATGCTGGCCGGTGTGGCTCCTAAAGATCCGCCCGCAGAGATCGCGCCCGATACGCTGGCGTTGATGCTGTATACATCGGGTACAACCAGCCAGCCCAAAGTGGTGCAGTTGACCCATGCCAATATCTCGGCGCAGTTCGATATCTTTGATCAGGTATATGACTATTCCCGCGATAGCCGCATCCTGAACCCGCTGCCGATGCATTTCACAGACGGGATGTGCCACGGCCCATTGATCACCTTCCTGAAGGGTGCGACCCTGTATCGTCCCCGCGAATTCGACATTACCCAGCTGGAAGACCTGCTGATCGAGGTCTATCGCGAGAAGATCACACACCTGATCGTCGTCCCCGCCATTCTGGCGCTGATGGACCGGATGGGCAGCGAATATCTGGATACCTTCAAGTCGCCTCATTTCCGCTACATCCGTAGCAGCGGCGATCGTCTGCCCACCGCCCTGTGGGAATCGATTGAGGCCCGTTACGGGACCCGCGTGGTCAATACCTACGGGATGTCGGAAACCGTCTGCGAAGCGACTTTCTCTGGCCCCTCGGACGAGCTCCGGAAGGTCGGGACCATCGGCAAGGCCGTGGGTGTGGAATGGAAGATCGTCGATGAAGAGGGCAACAGCCTGAGCACCGGCGAAACCGGCGAGCTGCTGTTAAAAGGCCCCTTGATCACCAAAGGCTATCGTGACCAGCCTGAACTGACCGCTGCGGCCATTCAGGACGGCTGGCTGCGCACAGGCGATCTGGCGACGGCGGATGCGGATGGCTTTGTCACCATCGCGGGTCGCCAGAAGGATCTGATCATTTCGGGCGGTGTGAACATCCAGCCGCAAGAGATCACCGATTGCCTGCTGGCGTGCGAAGGCATCGCTGATGCGATCGCCTTCGGTCTGCCCCATGGCGTCTGGGGTGAACAGGTGGCTGCTGCCATCGTGCTGGATGAAGATGTTCAGATGGATCAGGCAGCAGTCATCCAATACTGCGCCAAGCATCTGACCGCCCATAAACTGCCGCGCATTGTCAGCTTTGTGGATGCGTTGCCCCGCAACCCAGCGGGCAAGGTTCTGGTCAAGCAGTTGCGTTCGGAAAGCCATACGATGGACCTGTCTTCGGGCTCGGTTCAGGAATCCGCGATTGCCGATGCGGTCCTGTCCACTGCGGCGCAGACCTTTGGTGTGCCCGTGGATGAGCTGCACCTCAGCTCGGAGCCAGCGACGACTCGCGGTTGGGACAGCTTTGCGCATCTGACGCTGGTGACCGCGCTTGAAGCGAATTTCGACACCACGTTCTCGGCGCAGGAGATCCTACGGATCAGCAACCTGTCCGCGCTGGTGGACCTGTTGGCCGCCCGACGCAGTGTGCCCGCGTAGGAGCCGGACGAAGATGACTGAGCTAAGCCGGAAACGCCGGAGCGGCGTCAGGTTATGAGTTTCGTTTCACTGACCTGGGCGGCGTGCTTGTGGCTGACGATCGGGCTTTACTGGTTGGCACCAAGGGAATGGCGACCTTGGGTCCTGATGGGGCTGTCGCTTGGGTTTATGGCGGTGGTCGATCTGCTGTCGGCAGGTCTTCTGGTGGCGGCATGGGGGATGACGACAGTCGGTATCCGCGTGCCGCAACTGACTTTGCCGATGCTCGTGGGGATCGGCGGCGTGATGGTGACAGTGCTGGTGGGCTTCAAGCTTGAGGTGGCGCTGGACCCGCAGGATTTTCTGACGGACGTCGGGATTCCGCTGGGGCTCAGCTACTACACCTTCCGGTGCCTGCACGTGCTGATCGAGAAATTCAAAGGCACGCTTGGTCCGGCAACGGCCAGCGAGCTGGCAAGTTACCTGTTCTTCGTGCCGACCTTCGTGATCGGTCCGATCCACCGGTTCCGCCCCTTCATACGGGACCAGAAGCGACAGCGCTTCGATCTGGATGGGATCTTCACCGCGGCCGAACGGATCATTCTGGGCTACGTGAAAATCGTGGTTCTGAGCAACCTTTTAACCGAGCTGATGCTTGGACAGATCATTGGTGAAGTCGCCGCCGACGCGCCCGGTTTCGCCGCCTATCTGACCATCGTTCAGAACGGTTTGAACATTTATTTGCAGTTCTCGGGGCACAGCGATGTGGCCATCGGGTTTGCGGCTGCACTGGGGTTCAAGGTCATCGAGAACTTTGACCGTCCATATTTGCAGCCGAACATTTCGGCCTTCTGGCGCAGCTGGCATATCTCGCTGTCGCAGTGGTGCCGGGAATACATCTACGGCCCCGTTGTGGCCCGGACACGTAAGCCTGCGCTTGGTGCCTTGGTCACGATGGTGGTCATCGGTCTGTGGCACGAGGTCTCGGTCCGGTACATGCTGTGGGGCGCTTATCACGGCCTCGGCATTGTTGTCTGGCAACGCTTTCATGACGCCTTCCCGCCGAAGGAAAGCAGCAGCCAGAGCAACCTGCAAAAGCGTCTGTTGCACGGTGCAAGCGTGCTGCTGACGGTCCATTTCGTCTGGTTTGGGTTCATCGTCCTGACGACCCCGAATTTGAGCGACATTCCTAATGAATTTTTAACCGTGTTTGGTTTTGGAGGTCACTAATGTACGCAGTACTACATAGCCATGTTCCCGGCCCCAAAGGCCGTCTTCTAACCGCTTCGCTTTATGCTGTCATGCTGGGGGTCGTTTTCCTCTGTCTTGATTGCCCTGGCGCACCGTTCTCTTACGGCGCTCTGTAGAAAGGGTTAGACGTGGAGCGCAGGGAAGAAATTCGTTTCGGCCTTTGGGTCTTGTTGGTTCCTTTTGTGTTGTTGGTTGTGGGAGAGATTGGCGCGCATAAATTCTATAGTGCCAAGCGCCCGACGGGGTTTGATTGGGCCGCGTTAGAGATCGCAACCAGAGTCCCCGGAACAGATATTCCCTACCGGTTCCAACCCGGCGCTTCATATGAGCATCTGGCGTTCGATGATCTTGGGTTGCGCAGTCCTGGGCTGCGCACCCCCAAGCCTGACGAGACGATCCGGCTGGCCGTGGTTAGCAACAGCACGCTGTTCAACGCAGTGCTGCCGGAAGAGAAGACATTTATAGGGCTTTTGACGCAGGAACTTGCGCGGCGGCACCCAGAGTGCAGCTTTGACTACGCGAATTTTTCGGGGCCAGCCTATACGCTGGAGTTTCTGGCGCAGGAATGGCCCACGCTGAGGGATCAGGTCGATCCCGATGTGACCATCATTCTGGCAGGTTCGCCCTATGAGGCGATCCCTGATCCAGACGGGCGCCGATCAGGGAGTGGCGCTGCGGCAGCCGCTCCGCCCCATGTCTGGGAAGCCCCGCACTTGCGACGTTTCGTCGAGGCTGTCCTGCGTCGCCTTTCATTGGCGCGTGCCATAACCATGGCCCGTGAGGATACCAGCAGTTTCAAGCGCGAATTTACCCAGAATATCAGCGATATGCAGGGCGATCTTGCCTCGCTGGTGCCGGAAGGGCGCGCAATCCTGATTGGCGATCGGGCGCAGGTGCGGGATGCCGATAGTACGGCCTTGGCCGCTCTGACCCGAGAGCTGCGCTACAAACGCAATATCAAACGGCCCGAGAGCGCGCTTGAACTGACGGAAACAACGATTGGCGCCATGGCTGAAACCGCCCGGAGCAACGGCTGGAGCTTTGTGGATGCCATGGCGCAAATCCCCGCCGACCCCGAACATTTCCGCGACGCAGAGCATCTGACCGGCAAAGGCACGGCTGATCTGATGGAACTGGTTTTGCCCGAGGTCGAGGCAATTCTGCCCGAATGCAGGAGCACTGAAGGATCATGACATTACATCTTGGAATCGTCGGCATGGGCCATGTGGCCAAGCACCATGTGATCGGCATCGGCGCGGCAGAGGGGTTGTCCTTGGTTGGAACCGCCGATCCGGTCAAGCCGTCACAGGACGTCGGCGCGCGCTGTCCTCATTTCGCTAGCCTCACAGAGATGATCGAAGCCGTGCCTATGGACGTGGTGGTGATCGCCACGCCGCCCAGTACCCATCTGGCCTTGGCGCAAGAGGCGTTTGACGCCGGGGTGGATGTGCTGCTGGAAAAGCCTGCCACGCCTGAGCCCGAGGAATATCGCGCTCTGCTGCAGGCCGCGAAACGCTCGGGGCAGCGGTTGCAACTAGCCTTTCACGCCGCCTTCGGTCGCGAGATGGACTGGTTCAAAGAGGCGCGGGACGAGATTTACCGGACTTACGGCCAGCCCGTAGGGATCGAGTGTAACTTTTTCGATCCCTATGTCGTCGACGGGCAGTTGCTGCCTCAGGCGGTCGGGCTGCATGGCTCGTGGCGCGACAGCGGCATCAACGCACTGAGCGTTCTTGATCTGGTACTGGACTTGCAAACGGTCACCGTGGGCAAAGCGCAGTTGATGGGACACGCACAGGGGCAGGGGCTGGACACTTATTCCTCGGTCGATCTGGTCTGGCCGGGCGGGCGCGGGGTGATCAACACCAGTTGGCAGCGCGGTCAGAACCTCAAGACGACCAAGGTGCGCTTCGCAGAGGCCGAGTTGCTGCTGCATCACACCGATGAGGTTGCCGTGCTGACCCATCAGGGCATTGCGCGTCCCTTTGACCAGTCAAACGGGCAGCCCCGTCTGACCAATCACTACATCGGGCTTTTCGCCCAATTCGCGGCGCACCGCGATGATCCAATGTTCGACGAAGGGGCACGTATGCACGAGTTGCTGTTCCAAGCGAACGAGGTTGCATTCAACCGGGAGGAACACGTTGGCTAAGCTGTTTCTGGATAATGATCGCCTTGTCATCAGCGGCGATGGCTATCACGAATTTGCTGTCACCGAAGACGCGCTGGCTGCGATCCTTCTGGTGTCCCTGGGCTACGGGGTTGATGATCTGCCGCACAGGTTGGCCGACGCGGAAACCGCGTTGCAGACCTTGCGAGATGCAGATGTAAATCTGGCGCTGTCCCCTAATCCAACTGCGAAGGGCTTTCACTTTCTGCCCCATGTCACGCCGTCCCATCAGCGCATGCTGTCAGGCAGGCTGGCGCAGCGCGCAGCACAGCAGCCCGAGGCTCTGGCCCTTATTCTGGACATGGGGCCTGACACTGGCGCCTATGAGATCAGCGCTGAAGACCTACACGCCTTGGTCAGCGATGTGGCGGCCCGTTTTGCGGGCGAAGGCATTGTTGCGGGTGATCATATCGCGGTGTCCTCTAACCCGACACTTGAATCCATCGTGCTGCTGCATGCGGCATGGGAGGTAGGCATCTCGGCGGTGCTGGTGCGGGACTCTGCCTCGGACGCTCTGATGGAGGTTATCGACCAACACGTTGGCCCGAAACTTTGGTTCTTGCCTGAGGGGAAAAAGGTCCCCGCTGGTGGAAAGGTGGTACGTCTAACTGGCGCGGCCTCTGGCGGGTTTGACGATTGGCTGGACGCGGGCCCGATGGGCGAGCCCGTTTGCAAAGTCACCCCCGAGACCGAGGCCGTCGTGGTGCCGTCCTCAGGTTCAACGGGCGAGCCAAAGCTTTTGGCCCTCAGCCATCGCGGTCTGTTTCACAGCACCCATCTGGCCCTGTCGTCAGCGCCTGAACCTGTGGATGGGGGGGCGCATCGGCATTCATCCTCGACCGATCTGACGGCGATTGCGGGTCTGCGCAGTCTGGCGGCTTTGCCGTTGGTTAGTCACCATGCGGCGGTTATCTTGGTGGACGGCATTCGCGAAAGCAGCCTTGGTATCCTAGAAGCCTTTGGCCGTCTGAAAGTCACCCACGCGCAGGTGATCCCCGGCAGTCTTCGCGCGGCGATCGAGATGGGCGACAGCCGTCTCGGGGCGCTGCACCTGAAAAACCTTGTGCTTGTGGCCAGCGGCACCGGCGTTTTGCATGGGGCCATTCGCGATGAAACCGCGCGGATTTTCGGCTGTGTGCTGCGGGACAACTACGGCATGAACGAATGCACCGGCGCCTTTGCGTGGAATGACGAGGCCACCGTCAGCACTGCAGGTGCGCCTTCGTTCAACACCTTGGTGCGGATTGTGCGCACCGACGGCACCCCATGCGAAATTGGCGAGACCGGCCACGTGCGCATCTTCTCTGAAGGGTTGTTCAGCGGGCAATATACTTCGGCCGGTTATATCGAACGGCATCGGGGGTGGTTCACAGCGGGTGATCTTGGGGTCCGTCAGCGGGATGGCAGCTTTGCCATCGTAGGCCGCAGTCACGACCTGATTAAATCCCAAGAGGGCGAGTTTATCTCGCCGATCGCGATTGAAAGCGCCGCGCTGCGCGTGGCCTCGGTGCAGGATGCGGTGGTGGTTAAACTGCCTGCAAGCCAACGGGGCGAGCGGTTCGCCTTGGCGGTTGAGGCCGCGCAGAACGACAACAATTGGCTGACGATGGCCCTGTCGCAAGCGATCAATGCTTCGGTCGGGCCGTTTGCGGTGCCGGACAAGATCTCGGTTCTGGCCAGTTTGCCCCGTGCGGCGAATGGCAAACCAGACCGTGCCCGCCTTGCCTCGATGCTGGCCGAAAATGGATAGCGCGCCCTATCTTAGCCGCCCGCCAAGGCCTGTCGTTTCGGTTGTGATGCCGGTATACAACGGAGCCGATACGGTATGCGAGGCGGCGCAGAGCATCCTTGATGACGGCTTTGGCGACATTGAATTGCTGGTGGTCAACGACGGCTCTAGCGATGACAGCGCAGACCGTCTGCGCCGGATGCGCGATCCTCGGCTAAAGCTGATTGACCTGCCGCAAAACGTGGGACTGCCAAAAGCCCTGAATGCGGGGCTAGAGGCGGCGCAGGGCCGCTATGTTGCGCGGATGGATGCGGATGATATCAGCATGCCTGGCCGTTTTGCCGCGCAGCTTTACGCTTTCCGCAATGAACCCCGGTTGGTGCTGTGCGGAACGAACGTGCGCATCTTGCAGGATGGCGGACAGGCGGATGAACGGATGCACGACTGTCCCAGCGATCCCGAGGATGTGCGGCAGGAATTGTGGTTCCGTACCCCCATGCTGCACCCGACGATCATGATCGACCGATCCCGTATCCCAGAACACGCGATCTATTATCTGGATACCTTGCGGGTCCGTCAGGATCAGGAACTGTTTCTACGCTTGCTGGAATTCGGAGAGGCGCGGAACCTGTCCGAAACCTATGTGATCTATCGCCGCCACGAAGGGGCGGTGACCATTTCTAAGGCCGATCTGCAACGGGCCTGCCGGAAAGAGGTGATTGGCAAGGCGCTGACCCAGCGCGGGATCATCTATACCCGAGACGAGCTTGAGGCCCATAGCACCCTATGCCCCTTGCTGCCCGGAGAGGTGCCCAAATACGATCTGTCGCCGGACCAGATCGCCGCTTGGTCGGACCGCCTGTATGACCACCGCCGCCGGCTTGGCGTGCGGGACGATACACGCTGGCAGGCGCGATTGGATGCGTTGATGGGTCGCTGCGTGGCTGGCAGTGCCTGACCCGATGCCCTCCGCCCTAAAAGGCGTGCGGGCCGAGCTGCCGGATGTTCTGCCTGACCGCCTCTAGCAGACGTTCGGCAGCTTGCGTGATCCTTCGGTCGCGGTTGCGCACTATCATATAGGGCTCAACGGTTATGGGGCGGTTCAACCGCAACATCCCGAAAGAGGCCGAGACCGGCGCATCCAACAGCAAGTTGACCACCTCTTGCGAGATGGGCGCAATCGCATCGCTTCGGCTCAGCAGCGCGATAATCAGCAGCAATGAAGACGTGGTGATCACGTCATCGGGCGTACTCAGACTTTCGTCCGCAAAGGCGGTCTCAATCGCGCTGCGGATCGGTGCGCCCCGTTCCTGTAAGACCCACGGCAGATGGTGCAGGGCGCTGATGGGCATGGGGTCTTTGCTCAGCATTGGATGGCCGGTGCGGACCAGAAGGCGGACGATCTCATCCCGCGCAGGCTCGACGATGTAATCGCGGCTGTCCACGGTTGCGGGCAGGCGGCATAGGGCAAAGTCTAGATCACCGGCCTCTAACCTGCGGGACAGGATCACCGAGGGCGCTACCTCGACCGAGATGTCGATGTTCGGCGTCTCTTCCTTGATGCGCTGGATTGCGGGAACCAATTGGCCAAGGGCAGGGCCGGTCACTGCTCCCACACGCACAGCCCCGGCCTGACCGCCGCGCAGGGCCTCGAACTCGGAACTTAGCAGATAGAGGTCATGGCTCAGACGCGCTGCGTGGCGGGCAACCAGTTCACCGGCGGCTGTAGGCTCCATCCCCTTGGGGGTGCGCAGGAACAGCGGTGTCTCTAGCGTTTTTTCCAGTTCCGCCAAAATGCGCGAGGCCGCAGGCTGCGACATGTGACAGGCGGTTGCCGCCGTTTGCAATTGGCCATGTTGGTGGATTGCGGCAATCAGGCGGGCTTGGGCAGGGCGCAGGTTTCGTAGAGAGGCTGGCATAACGTTTCTGGTATGTTGATTGCAATATTCAGAATTTGTTTGTTATATGAAACCTTTTTAAAACCTATCGCAAGGCCCGCGCGAACGGGCCTGTCAGAGGTGGTGTGGAGGCCGCCTCTCAAGGGAGGAACAACATGAAACTTTTTAAATTCGCGGGTGCGCTCGCGATCTCTGTTATTGCATTCTCAGCAGCGGCAGATGCGGCAACTGTTGGCATCTCGATGCCCACCAAATCTTCGTCGCGCTGGATTTCGGACGGTAACTCGATGGTCGAGCAGTTTGGCGCTGCGGGCTATGAAACCGACCTGCAATACGCAGAGGATGACATCCCCAACCAGCTGGCCCAGATCGAGAACATGATCACCAAGGGCGTGGATGTTCTGGTTATTGCAGCGATTGACGGCACCACCCTGTCGAACGCACTGGGCAACGCTGCCGCGTCGGGCATCAAGGTGATTGCCTACGACCGTCTGATCCGTGACAGCGGCGACGTGGACTATTATGCGACCTTCGATAACTTCAAGGTTGGCGTGCAGCAGGCGACCAGCGTGGTTGACGGCCTGAAAGAGCGTTTCGGCGATGGCCCCTATAACGTGGAACTCTTTGGCGGCTCGCCCGACGATAACAACGCCTACTTCTTCTACAACGGCGCCATGAGCGTCCTTCAGCCCTTGATCGACGCAGGTACCGTTGTGGTCCAGTCGGGCCAGATGGGCATGGACAAGGTTGGCACCCTGCGTTGGGACGGTGCGGTGGCTCAGGCCCGTATGGATAACATCCTGTCCGCCAACTACACCGACAAAGAAGTCCACGGCGTTCTGTCGCCCTATGACGGTCTGTCGATCGGTATTCTGTCCTCGCTCAAGGGCGTTGGCTATGGCTCGGGCGATCTGAAGATGCCGATCGTGTCGGGTCAGGACGCCGAGATCCCCTCGGTCAAGTCGATCCTCGCAGGCGAGCAGTATTCGACCGTCTTCAAGGATACCCGCACGCTGGCAGGCGTCACCGTGAAGATGGTGGACGCGATGCTGCAGGGCAATGAGCCCGAGATCAACGACACCAGCACCTATGACAACGGCGTGAAAGTCGTGCCGTCCTACCTGCTGGAACCCGTTCCCGTTGACGTCAGCAACTGGGAAGAGATCCTGATCGGCTCGGGCTACTACACCGCAGACCAGATCAAGTAAGCGTTGCTCCCAGACGGGTCGCCTGTTGTCTTATGGGCGGGCGGCCCGTTTTTTCAAAGACTTATCAAGACGGGGTATAGCCCATGTCCATCCTTCTGGAGATGAAGGACATCACCAAAGAATTCCCCGGCGTGAAGGCTTTGGATCAGGTGAACCTTAAGGTGCGCGAAGGGGAAATCCACGCGATCTGCGGTGAGAACGGCGCCGGTAAATCCACGCTTATGAAGGTTCTGTCCGGCGTCTATCCGGTGGGTACCTATGATGGGGAAATCCATTACGGCGGCGCTCTGGCCCAGTTCCGGAACCTGCGCGACAGCGAAGATCAGGGCATCGTGATTATCCATCAGGAACTGGCCCTGATCCCTGAACTCTCCATCGCCGAGAATCTGTTCATCGGTAACGAACGCCAGTCCGGCGGCGTGATGAACTGGCACGAGACCTTTCGCCGGACCGAAGAGTTACTGCGCAAAGTCGGCCTGACCGAAGCGCCGGGTACCATCGTGGACCGTATTGGCGTCGGCAAACAGCAGTTGGTCGAGATCGCAAAGGCCTTGGCCAAAGACGTGCGCCTTTTGATTTTGGACGAGCCGACCGCCGCGCTGCAAGAGAACGACAGCCGCAAGCTTCTGGACCTGATGCTAGAGCTTAAGGCGCAGGGTGTGACCTGCATCATCATCAGTCATAAGTTGAACGAAGTCCGCTATGTGGCTGATACTGTTACCGTTATTCGCGATGGTATGGCTGTCTCTACGTTGGATGCTAAAGCAGGTTTCGAAGAAGACGACATCGTCCGTGATATGGTCGGACGCGACATGTCCCATCGCTATCCGGAACGAACACGCTTTGCTGGCGATCTGCTGCTAGAGGTCGAGGACTGGAACGTCTGGCACCCCGAACACACCGAACGGCAGGTCATCCGCGATATCAGCTTCAACGTCCGCGCCGGTGAGGTTGTTGGCATTGCGGGCCTCATGGGCTCTGGCCGTACCGAACTGGCGATGTCGATCTTTGGCCGTAGCTGGGGACGCAATATCTCGGGCAAGGCGCGGCTGAAGGGCAGCGCTGTGGACCTTGGCAGCGTCGACCGCGCAATCAAGGCGGGGCTGGCCTATGTGACCGAGGACCGCAAATCACTGGGTCTGGTGCTGGATGAGAGCATCAAGTTCAACACCACGCTGGCCAAGCTGGAAGGCGTCAGCACGCGGGGCGTTCTGGATGAGAACGCCGAAACCGAAGTCGCCGAGCGTTACCGCAAGGCCCTTGGGACACGCACCCCGTCGGTGTTCCAGAAGGTCGGGAACCTTTCAGGCGGCAACCAGCAGAAGGTTGTGCTTGGGAAATGGCTGTTCACCGGCCCCGAGGTTCTGATCCTTGACGAGCCGACCCGCGGCATCGACGTGGGCGCCAAGTACGAGATTTATTCGATCATCAACGACCTTTCGGCCCAAGGCAAAGGGGTGGTGATGATCAGCTCGGAAATGCCCGAGCTTCTGGGGATGTGTGACCGCATCTATGTCATGAACGAAGGGGCCTTCGTTGGCGAAATGCCAGCGTCAGAGGCATCGCAAGAGCGCATCATGTCGCTCATCGTCACAGAGTAAGAGGACGAAAATGACCAGCGAATCCAAAGGATTGAAGGCCTATCTTTCAGCGCATATGCGCGATTACGGTCTGCTGTTTGCCCTGATCGCCATCATGGCGTTCTTCCAGATTGTGACCGAGGGCACTTTGATGCGCCCCGTCAACATCACCAACCTGTTCCTGCAAAACAGCTACATCATCATCATGGCCTTGGGCATGTTGATCGTGATTGTCGCAGGTCACATCGACCTCTCGGTGGGTTCGGTCATGGGGTTCATTGGCGCTTTGGCGGCGGTGATGATTGTGAACTACGACATCCCCGTCGCGGTTACGATCCCCGTCTGCCTTGTGCTTGGTGGTCTGATCGGGGCGGCGCAGGGTTATTGGGTGGCCTTCTGGCGCATCCCCAGCTTCATCGCCACGCTGGCAGGGATGCTGGTGTTCCGCGGTGCCTCGCTCTGGCTGCTAGAGGGGCAATCGGTTGGCCCGTTCCCCCAAAGCTTTCAGGTTCTGTCCACCGGTTTTGTTGCGGATATCTTCCCGCAAGCCATGACTAGCCCCATCGCTGAGGCTGTCGGTGCGCGGAACTTCAACCTGTTGGCACTTAGCGTGGGCGCTGTGGCTTCGATGGTCATCATCTGGCTGGGTCTGCGGGGCCGCGCCCGTGCCAAAGCCTACGGGATCGAAGGCGAGCCTTCTGCCTTCTTCTGGGGCCGCAACGTGATCGTGCTGGGGGCTTTGATGTTCCTGACGTTCAAGCTCTCGACTTTCCGCGGTCTGCCGAACGTTCTGGTGACCATGGGCATTCTGATCGTGATCTATGCCTTTATCACCCAGAACACAGTGATCGGTCGCCGCGTCTATGCCCTTGGCGGCAATGAAAAGGCGGCGAAATTGTCGGGGATCAAGACCGAACGGCTGACCTTCTTTGCCTTTGTGAACATGGGCGTTCTGGCGGCGCTGGCGGGCCTGATCTTTGCGGCACGTCTGAACACCGCAACCCCCAAGGCCGGTTTCGGGATGGAACTGGACGTGATCGCGGCGGTCTTTATCGGCGGCGCGTCGATGTCCGGTGGCTCGGGCAAGATCGTCGGGGCTGTGGTCGGTGCCTTCATCATGGGCGTGATGAACAACGGTATGTCCATCGTCGGGATCGGCATCGACTATCAGCAAATGATCAAGGGTCTGGTGCTGTTGGCGGCTGTGATCTTTGACGTATACAACAAGCAAAAGCAGGGCTGATCTGATGCATCTTTCTCAACTGATCGGCGGCGGCGTGATTGTCCGCAAAGGAGACACCGCCCGCCTGCTGTCCGGTGTCGCAACAGTCTACGCTCTGGCGGAAACGGCCGTCGCCCAAGAGGCACCTTTGGCTGCCGTCATCCCTGAGGGGGGCGAGGTGGTGGATCTGGCGGCCTTGGCGGTGCAGGGCAAGCTGGACGTTCCTGTCCGCCATCCGGAACCTGCGCGAATGTATCTGTGCGGTACGGGGCTGACCCATCTGGGCAGTGCCTCTACCCGCAACGCCATGCACGCCAGTGACGCTGAGGATGTCTCGGACTCCATGAAGATGTTCCGCATGGGCGTTGAGGGCGGCAAGCCCGCTGCGGGCCAGATCGGAGCGCAGCCCGAATGGTTTTACAAAGGACCGGGAACCGAGGCGATTGCCCCCGGTGCGCCCTTGGTCAGCCCCGGATTTGCACTGGATGGCGGCGAAGAGCCCGAGATTGCAGGTTTCTACCTTATCGGCCCGCGCGGTACCCCGCACCGGATCGGCTTTGCCCTGTCCAATGAGTTCTCGGACCATGTGACCGAGAAGATCAACTACCTCTTCCTTGCCCATTCCAAGCTGCGGCCAGCCTCTTTCGGGCCGGAACTGCGCGTGGGTGATCTGCCGCGTCATATTGAGGGACGCTCGCGGATTTTCCGGGGGGATGAGGTGATCTTTGATGCGCCTTTCCTCTCGGGCGAAGACAACATGTCCCACACCATTGCGAACCTTGAGCATCACCACTTCAAATATGCGCCGTTCCGCCGGCCGGGCGATCTGCACGTGCATATGTTCGGCACCGCGACCCTGTCGGTCGGGGCGGGCGTGACAACGCAGGATGGCGATGTCTTTGAAATCTCGGCCCCCGATTTCGGTCAGCCACTACGTAACGCTTTGCAGGTGACGCCGGAAAATCCCGCGCCCGTCACCGTTCACCAACTCTAACGCCGGAGACCTTGCATGTCCGCCTTGTCCTTTACGCCTGCACCTTGGCCCCGCCGTCTGCGGTCTCAGGAATGGTATGCGGGCAACTCTCGTGACACGATCTATCATCGGGGTTGGCTTAAGAACCAAGGCTATCCCCACGATCTGTTCGATGGGCGGCCGATCATCGGCATCCTGAACACATGGTCCGATCTGACGCCCTGTAACGGGCATCTGCGCGAACTGGCAGAGAAGGTGAAAGCAGGAATCTGGGAGGCGGGCGGCTTTCCGGTGGAAGTGCCGGTTTTCAGCGCCAGCGAGAATACCTTTCGCCCTACGGCAATGATGTTCCGCAATCTGGCGGCGCTGGCGATTGAGGAAACCATTCGCGGACAGCCCATTGATGGGGCGGTGCTGCTGGTCGGTTGTGACAAGACCACGCCGAGCCTCATGATGGCGGCGGCCAGTTGCGACATTCCGTCGATCGTCGTGACAGGTGGACCGATGCTGAACGGCTACTTCAGAGGCGAGCGTGTGGGCAGCGGCACCCATCTGTGGAAATTCTCTGAGGCGGTGAAAGCCGGAGAGATGACGCAGGAAGAGTTCCTTGAAGCCGAACAAAGCATGTCCCGTAGTTCTGGCACCTGCAACACCATGGGAACGGCCAGCACGATGGCGTCGATGGCCGAAGCGCTAGGTATGGCCCTGTCAGGAAACGCCGCCATTCCGGCGGTCGACAGCCGTCGCCGCGTGATGGCGCAGCTGTCGGGGCGGCGCATCGTGCAGATGGTGAAGGATGATCTAAAGCCGTCGGACATCATGACAAAAGCGGCCTTTGAGAACGCGATCCGTACCAACGGCGCGATTGGTGGCAGCACCAATGCGGTCATCCACTTGCTGGCGATTGCGGGCCGTGTGGGTGTGGATGTGACCTTGAACGATTGGGACCGCTGCGGCCGCGATGTGGCGACCATCGTGAATCTGATGCCCTCGGGTGAGTACCTGATGGAAGAGTTCTTCTATGCCGGTGGCTTGCCCGTGGTCTTGAAGCGCTTGGGTGAAGGCGGACAGCTGAACAAGGATGCTTTGACTGTGTCCGGTCAGACCATTTGGGATGAGGTGCGCGATGTGGTGAACCACAACGAAGATGTCATCCGCCCCTTGGAGCGGGCCTTGACCCCGCAAGGGGGGATCGCGGTTCTGCGGGGCAATCTTGCACCGAATGGGGCGGTCCTGAAACCTTCGGCGGCCAGCGCCCATCTGATGCAGCATCGGGGCCGCGCCGTGGTGTTCGAGGACATCGACGACTACAAAGCCAAGATCAACGATGAGGCTTTGGACATTGATGAGACCTGCATCATGGTGCTGAAAAACTGTGGCCCCAAGGGGTATCCCGGCATGGCCGAGGTGGGCAACATGGGCCTTCCCCCGAAGGTGCTGCGCAAGGGGGTGACCGACATGATCCGCATTTCTGACGCGCGGATGTCGGGAACGGCCTATGGGACAGTGATTCTGCATACCTCGCCCGAGGCGGCAGCGGGTGGTCCGCTGGCGATTGTTCAAACCGGCGATATGATCGAAGTGGATGTTGCCGCCCGCCGTTTGCACCTTGATCTGAGCGATGCAGAGATCGCCGCGCGTCTGGCTGCGTGGACACCTATTCACGAGCGTGCGGCAAGTGGATATGCGTTCCTCCATCAGACCCATGTTGAGGGTGCAGATACCGGTGCGGATCTGGATTTTCTGAAGGGCTGCCGCGGAAATGCGGTCGGTAAGGACAGTCATTAAGGGACGTATTCCGCCTCCGGCGGGAGTATTTTTATCATGAAGAAGCATGGGCTGCTTTTTGCTGCGTTGGCGCGGTGGGGCGGTTTTGAGGGAGAGTTGTGATGGGGTTTGAACCGCACGGGAAACATCTGGTGGCTGGAGAATGGGTTGCAGGGGATGCAACGTTCCAGTCCGAGCCGGCCCATGGGCGCGCGTTTGCCTTTTCAGTGGGAACGCCGGCTTTGGTGGATCAGGCTTGCGCGGCCGCGGAAGAGGCGTTCTGGTCTTATGGCTATTCCAGCCGCGAAGAGCGGGCGGCTTTTTTGAATGCGATTGCCGATGAGATCGACGCGCGCGGTGAGGCGATCACCGAGATCGGCTCGTCCGAGACCGGTCTGCCTGAGGCCCGCCTGCAGGGCGAGCGCGGGCGGACTGTGGGGCAGTTGCGCCTGTTTGCCGCGCATATTCTGGCGGGCGATTATCTGGACCGGCGTCATGATGTGGCTTTGCCGGATCGGGCGCCTCTGCCGCGTCCCGATCTGCGGATGATGCAGCGGCCTATCGGGCCGGTTGCGGTCTTCGGGGCCTCGAACTTTCCGCTGGCTTTCAGCGTGGCGGGTGGCGATACGGCCAGCGCTTTGGCGGCGGGCTGTCCGGTGGTGGTGAAGGGGCATAGCGCCCATCCCGGCACCGGCGAGATCGTGGCCGAGGCGATTGCCGCAGCGATTGCCAAATGCGGTGTCCATCCCGGTGTGTTCAGCCTGATCCAGGGTGGCAAGCGCGATGTGGGGACGGCTTTGGTGACCCATCCGCTGATCAAGGCAGTGGGCTTTACCGGCAGTCTGGGCGGTGGCCGTGCGTTGTTTGATCTGTGTGCACAGCGCGACGAGCCGATCCCGTTCTTTGGCGAGCTTGGCTCGGTCAATCCGATGTTCATGCTGCCCGAAGCTGTGGCCGCCCGCGGCGCGGCGCTGGGGCAGGGATGGGCGGCGTCCCTGACCATGGGCGCGGGCCAGTTCTGCACCAACCCCGGTATTGCGGTGGTTCTGGAAGGCCCCGAAGGCGAGGCCTTTGCCGTGGCAGCCCGTGAGGCGCTGTCCGAGGTGAGTGCTCAGGTCATGCTGACGGACGGGATTGCGGCGGCCTATCGGGACGGGCGTGATCGGGTTCAGGGCGCGGGCGTGCAGGGGCTGTTGACCAGCATGTGCGATCAGCGCAACGCGACGCCGTATCTTTTCCGCACCACTGGGCCTGAGTGGCTGGAGAACCATGCGCTGGCCGAAGAGGTCTTTGGCCCCTTGGGTCTGATCGTGACGGTCAAGGATATGGACGAGATGGCGCGGATTGCCTGCAGCCTTCAGGGCCAACTGACCTGCACCCTGCATATGGACGACGGCGATGCAGATGCCGCCCGCCGCCTGCTGCCGATATTGGAGCGCAAGGCGGGCCGCGTGCTGGCCAACGGCTTCCCCACCGGCGTCGAGGTTTGCGACAGCATGGTTCACGGCGGACCCTATCCCGCGTCTACCAACTTTGGTGCGACCTCCGTCGGCACCCTGGCCATCCGTCGCTTCCTGCGGCCTGTGTGCTACCAGAACATCCCCGCCAGCGTTCTGCCGAACGATCTGGTGTGAGAGAAGGAGCGTGACCCGATGATATTCGATCAGACCGTATGCGAGCTTGGTGAAGGGCTGTTGTGGCATCCAGAGCGGCAGGCGCTGATCTGGTTTGATATCACCGGCCAAAAGATGTTCATCCGTGAAGGGGCCGATCTGAAGGTTTGGGATCTGGAAGAAATGTGCTCGGCCGCCGGTTGGGTGGATCGGGACAATCTTCTGGTGGCCAGCGAGACCGCCTTGGGCGTGTTCCATCTGGAAGAGGGAACATGGACCCATGTGACTGTGCTTGAGGCCGAAAACACCCTGACCCGTAGTAACGATGGCCGCGCCGATCCTTGGGGGGGCTTCTGGATCGGGACCATGGGCAAAAAGGCCGAGCATCGGGCAGGGGCGATTTATCGCTACAGCGACGGGCAGTTGAAAAAGCTGTACGGCGGGGTAACTATCCCGAACGCCATCTGTTTTGACGGAGCGGCCCAATGCGCCTATTTCACGGACACGCCCACGGGTGTCATCCGCCGCGTTCATGTGAACGAAAACGGCTGGCCTGACACCCCGACCGAAGTATTTGCCGACTTCAAGAATGCGGGCCTTAGCCCCGATGGGGCGGTTGTGCTGGCAGATGGGACTTTGCTGGTCGCATGCTGGGGCGCGGGTGGTGTGGTGCCAGTGACGCCCGATGGGGTGATCGGAACATTGATCCCTGCACCGGCACCCCACGTAACCTGTCCGGCAATGGGCGGGCCGACGTTTAGCGATTTGTATTGCACCTCAGCGACCGAGGGTATGACGCCAGAGGCGCTGGCGGCGTGTCCCGATGCGGGTAAGACCTTTCAATTAGAGGGGATCGGTGCGGGCGTGTCCGAACCCCGCGTGATCTTGGATGACGGAGATTGGGGATGAGCGATCAGATCAAACTTGCTCTGGTCGGGTTGGGCACCATTGCCCGCAGCCAGCACTTACCGTCGATTGCTGCGACGGATGGGATCACCCTGACTGCTATCGCCAGCCGCAATGCGCAAGAGGCGGGACTGGCAAATTACACGGACATTGACGCCCTGCTTGCGGCTGAAGATGTGCAGGCGGTTTCCCTCTGCACGCCGCCACAGGGGCGCTTTGCCCAAGCGGCCAGCGCGATTGCGGCGGGGCGGCATGTGATGCTGGAAAAACCGCCCGGTGTCGGCGTCAGCGAAATTCACGCCCTCAGACGCTTGGCACAGGCCAAGGGGGTGACGCTGTTCACCACTTGGCATTCGCGAGAGGCTGCCGTGGTGGAAACTGCCCGCTCGATGTTGGCTGATGCGGATATCCTGCGGGTAGACATCGACTGGCGTGAGGATGTGCGACAGTGGCATCCAGGTCAGCAGTGGATCTGGCAGGCAGGCGGCTTGGGAGTTTTTGATCCGGGTATCAACGCGCTGTCGATCCTGACGCGGATCTTGCCTGATCCGGTCTTTGTCACCGATGCGCAGCTAGAGGTGCCAGAGAATTGCCAGACGCCCATCGCGGCGGCGGTGCAAATGTCTGCGGGTGGTAAGGCACAGGTGAGTGCCGCATTCGACTGGCGCTGGCAGGGGCCGCCCCAATGGGACATAGCCGTGCAAACCACCACGGGCACGATCACCCTCAAGAAAGGCGGGGCCGAGTTATGGCTGGATGGCGTGTTGCACAGCTCCTCAGAGGATCACGAATATCGCAGGCTCTATGCGCGATTTGTCGAGTTGATCGGGCGCGGTGAAAGCGACGTGGACGTCATGCCGTTGCAATTGGTGGCCGATGCGTTTCTGGTCGGCTCCCGCTCCATGGTTGAGCCATTTCATGACTAGGCCAGAGCCCTTTGGCACTGCGCCTGACGGCTCGGTGATTTGGGCGGTGACGCTGCGGTGCGGGGTGGTCTCGGCGCGGGTAATCAGTTTTGGCGCGGCGCTGCAGAGCCTGATCGTACCGGATCGCGATGGCATTCTGGACGATGTGGTTCTGGGGCATGACGGGCCAGAGGGGTATATGCAGAACCGCAAATGCTTTGGGTCCACCGTGGGCCGCGTTGCGAACCGGATCGCTGACGGTGGGTTCCAGATTGACGGCACTTTTCATCAGGTGGCCGTGAACGAGGGGACCTCGACCCTGCACGGGGGGACTGACGGGTTTGACCAACGGAACTGGCAAGTGGGCGTAGTCACTGACACTTCGGTTCAACTCAGTTTGCTCAGTCCCGACGGGGACATGGGCTTTCCAGGAAGTTTAACGGCGACAGTGACTTACCGGCTGGTTCCGCGCGGGGACGCTGTGGCGCTAGAGATCATCCATAGGGCCGAGACCGATGCGCCGACGCCGGTGAACCTGACCAACCACAGCTACTTTGCCCTTTGTGGGCACAGCGCATTAGCGGCGCGGCCCGCGTCTGGATTAGAGTATGCTTTGACCGTGAATGCAGGACGCTATCTTCCCGTTGATAAAAGGAAAATCCCGACCGCGCCCGCGCCTGTCGGGGCCACACCTTTTGATTTTCGCCGCCCCAGACAGCCCGTGACTGCCGTGCGCAGCGGCGCGTTGGAGGGCTATGATCATTGCCTCTGCCTGGAAGACGGTCAGGCCGTTTTGGTGGATGAGGTCAGCGGACGGCGGATGCGGCTTGAGACAAACCAAACGGGTCTTCAGGTCTACACTGCACAGGCTCTGACGCCGGACGTGATCGGCAAAGGCGGGCACGCCTATCAGCCTTTTGACGCCATTTGTCTTGAAGCGCAGGCGTGGCCGAATGCGGTGAATATGCCGCCCGAAACAGGTCGCCCCGATACGATCTTGCGACCCGGCCAGACCTATGACTGCCGGATCGCCTTTGTCTTTGACACCGTCTGATTACTGCGCTGCGGGATAGATCCGCGTGATCCCAAGGTTCGCCGCCCGTGCCAATTCAGGGTCCAGCGACATGGGCACATATTCCCCCAGCCGCCAGCGTGCGCCCAGATCATCATAGTGGCGGGACAGGAAATGCCCCGACTGACCGGTCGAGGTCACAAAGACCGAGCTTTCAGGATCGGCAAAGTCATACACACCGCGATAACCCGCCCCATGCACGTTAAAGAACGGATCGGGGTTGGTCCCTTTGGTCAGACCGCGCTGTAGGGTGTTGTCGCCGCCGCTGGTCGATTGTCGGATGTTCACGAAGTACTTCAGCACCGCGATATTGCCCAGAACCGGATGGTCATGGGTGGCCTGATGGGCATCACCCCAGCGCAGGCTTTCCAGCTTACCGCTGTAATTCTCGCCGATCCAGATCAGTGCATCATCCAGCGCAAGACGGGCCATGTCGGTGCAGGTCTCGACCTCGGCGCTTTGGCGCACGTCGCACCATTGGGCCGCACCATCCACATCGCGGAAGACCCGTTCAATGAACAGGGGCTCGATGTGGGTGTAGTTATTGGCGATGGGACCAAGTTCGTCACGGATCAGACGCTCTTGCAGGGCGCGGACCCATGCGGCGTAGATCAGGGGTTCCGGCAGATGTTCGTTCATCTCGCCGTTCCAGTTCGCCAGAAGGGTCAGTGCCTCTTGCCGCAGCCGTTCGCGGGTACCATCGGCGGCTGCCTCGCCGGTGAACCATAAATCCGCGCCAATCAGCGGCAGCAGCGTGCGCGCCGTGACCGAGACCGTATCCAACTGCGCCTCAATGAAGCTGTCACGGGTGTGGACTTTGCGGGCCTGCATTAGACGTTCAAAGCGCTGGACACGCTCGGTATCGCCCCACTCGAACGAGACATGGCGCGGAAAGGCGCGATCAATCATCTTGTTGTTGGTGTTGCCGATGATCCCGCCTTGTGGATTGACGAACTCGGGGTTGTCGATGGTGTAGCTCATGCGGCCTTTCCAGCGGTTGGTCGAAATCCAACCGGGGGACGGCATACGGCCCTTGCTTTGATGGGCCGCATCACGGCGCGGCATCGCACCGATGGTCTTCATCCCGATCGCCCCATTGGCGTCGGCTAGCGACAGGTTCTGGCTGGGGCCAACGAAATCTTTTGCCGCAGCAATGGCTTGGCGGACGGTCTTGGATTTCATCATCGCCAGAGCGGCAGAGAATGATGTGTCATCAGGCGTCAGGGCCGTCCAGCTGAGGGCTGCCACATGACCGCGCGGCGTGATGGTATTCACCTTCAGTGCTTCGCTTGGCAGCACAGGTCCGTTGCGGGTCCAGCGCAGGGTGTAGGTCTCGGGGGCGGCATCCTTGACCTTGATGATCGTGGGGCGGCTGACAAACTGCTCAAAGCCGTCTTCGGTCCGGTATTCATTCGGGTCTTCAGGGTTTACCTCTTCGATGTAGAGGTCCTGATCGTCTAAGTAGGATGACGTCACCCCCCAACCCAGATCAGCGCTGCGGCCCGAGAGGATCAGGGGCAGGCCCGGAATGCCACCGCCGATAATCCCGCCCGAGGACAGCTCTAGCCGCGCCAGATACCAGATCGTCGGGGCGGTAAAGCCAAGATGCGGATCGTTGGCCAGCAAGGCGCCGCCCGCTGCCGACCGTTCAGGGCTGGCCACAAAGGCGTTCGAGGCCCCTGCAAAGTCAGGCGCGTTAAAGGGCGACAGGGGATTGTCATAAAGATCGTTGCCTGCGGTCTGCACAGGATCGAAACCGCCCATAGGGAACAGGCTGGCGTAATCGGGCAGGGCGGCGATCCCTTCACCGGGTACATCGGGCAGAATATCGGCCAGACGCTCGGGCGAGATCATCAGCGCGGTTTGGGCCCGCAGGATTTCCGACTGCATGTGCCCGCTTAGCTGTACGGCCATCATCTTCAGAACGGCTAGCGAATCTGCCGGTGTCCACGGAGCAATGTCTGCGTTGAACAGGAAGAGTTCGGGCGCGCCGCGTCCCAATGCCTTTTCATTAATCTCATTGAGGCGCGCGTTCACGCCGGCGGAATAGGCCTTCAGCACGGCCATCGCCTCAGGGGTTTGAACCTGAGTGGCGCGGATCGAAAGGTTATACAGATCGAACTGGCGCATCATGCGATCGACGTTCAGCGTGCGCTCACCGAAAATCTCGGACAGGCGGCCTTGAGCGGTACGGCGCATTAGTACCATCTGCCACAGGCGATCCTGCGCGTGGGCATAGCCAAGGCCAAAGAACACATCCTCATCGGTTGCGCCAAAGATATGGGGCACCGCTGCGGTATCGCGCACAATCTCGACCGGCGCTCTCACCTCGGCCGAGGTCAGCGTGGTGTCGTAGTCAGGCAACGACCGCGCGGCCAGAAAATAGATCGCGATGACAAGCAGGGTCGCCAGCACGACTGCGACCGACGTAATCCGGAGCAGCCATCTAAAAACTCTTTTCATCGTAACCTCATTGGTTGACGCGGATTGTTTGCGTATTACGACTGGTGTTGAACAATAGCCGTCACGGACGCAAGGGGGGATTGATATGGCGAAAGTCGCGTTTCTGGGTTTGGGGGTCATGGGATACCCGATGGCGGGCCATCTGGCAAAGGCCGGACATGAGGTCACCGTCTACAACCGGACCACAGCAAAAGCAGAAAAATGGGCAGCCGAGTTCGGCGGTTCCTTTGCCGCAACGCCCGCAGAAGCCGCAAAGGGTGCCGAATTTGTGATGACCTGCGTCGGAAATGACGACGATCTGCGCATGGTTTGCGCAGGCGAAGGCGGTGCGTTTGAAGGCATGAGCGCCGACGCGGTGCTGGTGGATCACACCACGGTGTCAGCTCAGGTGACCAAAGAACTGGCGGGAATCGCTACGGTAAAGGGCCTGCATTTCGTGGATGCGCCCATCAGCGGCGGTCAGGCCGGGGCAGAAAACGGTGTTCTGTCGGTGATGTGTGGTGGCGATCAGGCGGCCTATGATCGGGCAGAGCCGGTGATCGACGCCTATTCCAAGATTTGCCGCCGTATGGGCGACACCGGCGCAGGCCAGATGACCAAAATGGTCAACCAGATCTGCATTGCGGGTTTGGTGCAGGGCCTGTCCGAAGGTCTGACCTTCGCTGACAAAGCCGGTCTGGACATCGAAGCCGTCGTTGAGGTGATCAGCCAAGGCGCGGCGGGCAGCTGGCAGATGGTGAATCGCCACAAGACCATGAAGGCCGACCAGTATGAGCACGGCTTTGCTGTGAACTGGATGCGCAAGGATCTGGACATCTGCCTGCGTACCGCCGAAGAAATCGGCGCACCGATGCCTGTCACCGCGCTGGTGGATCAATTCTACAAGGACGTGCAGGCGATGGGCGGCGGACGCTGGGATACCTCGTCGCTGATGGCGCGGCTCAAGAAACTGAGCTAAGGCCCAAAACAAACCACCTTTTCGCAGGTTTTCTGCGGGTCGGGGTGGCGCGTGGTGGACTTTTGTTTTCTACTTGGGTAGGAGAGCGTCAGTTAGCGCTAACAAGACCTGTCCAGCTTCAGGAGAGAAACAATGGTTTCACGCGTCATCCCGGTCGACAACTTCGATTTGGTGATCTTTGGCGGCACCGGGGACCTGGCCCGCCGCAAGATTCTGCCGGGTCTGTTCCGCCGGTTCATTTCGGGGCAAATGCCTGAAGAGGCGCGCATCATTGGTGCTGCGCGTTCGGATATGTCGGTGGATGACTACCGCGTCATGATCCGCGATGCGGTCCATGAATTCGATCCTGCATCGGCCAAACACAAAGATTGCCTTGAGCGGTTCCTTGGGCAGCTTGGCTACGTGGCTGTGGACGCCATGGGCGAGGGCGGCTGGAAAGAGCTGCACGCCGAAATGCGTGAGAACACCGTGCGCGCCTTCTACTTCTCGGTCGCGCCGAGCCTGTTTGGCGCGATTGCCGAACGGCTCAAATCCTTTGGTCTGGCCGATGATCAAAGCCGGATCGTGGTGGAAAAGCCCTTCGGTAAGGACCTTGAGACCGCAAAGAAACTAAACCGCAGCCTGTCGGAGCACTTCGACGAAAGCCAGATCTACCGCATCGACCATTACTTGGGCAAAGAGACGGTCCAGAACCTGATGGCCGTGCGCTTTGGCAACATGCTGTTCGAGCCGCTGTGGAACAGCCAATACGTGGATCATATCCAGATCACCGTGGCTGAAACGGTGGGCGTTGGTGGCCGTGGCAGCTATTACGACACTTCGGGCGCAATGCGCGATATGGTGCAAAACCACCTGATGCAGCTCTTGTGCCTTATCGCGATGGAGCCGCCCGCCAAGTTCGATCCCGACGCGGTGCGCGATGAAAAACTGAAAGTCATCCGCGCCCTTGATCCGGTCGAGCCGCATCACATCGTGCGCGGCCAATATGCCGCCAGCGAAAAGACCCCCAGCTATCGGGCCGACGTTGAGAACGCGCGTTCTTTCACCGAAAGCTTCATCGCCATGCGCTGCCAGATTTCCAACTGGCGTTGGGCAGGTACCCCGTTCTACCTGCGCACGGGCAAACGGATGAAGGCCCGCACTAGCGAAATCGCCGTGGTCTTCAAAGACGCGCCTCATTCGATCTTTGGCCCCGAGGCGGGCTATCACCGCAACGTGCTGTCGATCCGCCTGCAGCCGAACGAAGGCATGACCCTTGGCGTCACGATCAAGGAACCCGGTCCGGGCGGGATGCGTCTGGTAGATGTGCCGCTGGACATGACCTTTGCCGAGGCTCTGGGGCCGGACGCAGAGGAGGTGCCCGACGCATACGAGCGTCTGATCATGGATGTGATCCGTGGCAACCAGACCCTCTTCATGCGCGGCGATGAAGTTGAGGCCGCATGGCGCTGGACCGATCCGATTATTGAAGGCTGGCAGCGTCGTAATGATGTTCCAAAAGAATACGATACCGGCAGCACCGGTCCCGATGATGCGTTGATGCTGATGCATCGGGACGGTCGCCGCTGGAGAGAGATCAAAGAATGAATTTCCATGAGTACCCCGACCGCGAAATGATGATGATTGACCTCGCCAACCAGATCGCTGGCGAGTTGGGCGAGGCATTGCGCGCAGGGGATCGCGCGTCACTGTGTGTGCCCGGCGGTACCACGCCCGGTCCTGTGTTCGATGTCCTCTCGGATGTGGCGCTGGACTGGGGGCGTGTTGATGTTCTTTTGAACGATGAACGCTGGGTGCCCGAAGATCATGAACGCTCGAACACCCGTTTGTTGCGCCAGCGCCTGTTGGTGAACCGTGCGGCAGCGGCCAATTACGTTCCGCTTTTTGCGCCGACCGACACGCCCGAGGAAAGCATGGACCTGCTGGCCAAGGGCATTGAGCCAGTGCTGCCTTTGTCGGTCCTGATCTTGGGGATGGGCGCAGACATGCATACAGCGTCCCTTTTTCCTGGTGCGGACAAATTGGCCGAAGCGATGGCAGAGGATGCCCCCGTATTGCTGCCCATGCGTGCCCCCGGTGCGCCCGAACCGCGCATCACTTTGTCGGCCCGTGTCCTGCAAGGCGCTTTGAAAACCCACATCGTGATCATCGGTGCTGAGAAACGCGCGGCGCTGGAAAAAGCCCGCACGCTGGACCCGATGGAGGCCCCCGTGGCCGCAGTCCTCGACAACGCAGAAATCCACTGGACGGAGTAAGCCCATATGTGGAGCACGCTGAAAGATATTCACGCGACAACCAAAGACCGCAGCATTCTGGACCTTTTCGCCGATGACGACCGGTTCGCGACATTTTCCGCCCGTTTCGGAGAAATGCTGTTCGATTATTCGAAAACCAATATTGATGCCACAACCCTTGATGCGCTGGTCTCTCTGGCCGAAAGTGCAGGGCTGGCCGAAAAACGCGCCGCCATGTTCGGTGGCGAAAAGATCAATGAAACCGAGGGTCGCGCGGTGCTGCACACAGCCCTGCGGAACCTCTCGGGCCGCGCTGTTACCGTGGACGGTGTGGATGTCATGCCTGAGGTTCTGGCAACCCTGTCGCGCATGGAAGCCTTCGCCGAAGACGTGCGCAGCGGCGCATATCAAGGGCAGGGTGGTAAGATCACCGATGTGATCAACATCGGCATCGGTGGCTCGGACCTCGGGCCTGCTATGGCCTACCGCGCCCTGTCACCCTTCCGCGACGGCCCGCGTTGCCACTATGTGTCGAACGTGGATGGCGCCGATATCGCCGAGGTGCTGGCGGGGCTTGATCCCACCACCACCATGGTCATCGTCGCCTCAAAAACCTTCACCACCATTGAGACCATGACCAACGCCGCCACCGCGCAAAAGTGGATGGCTGAAAAGGTCACCGACACTGGCGCACAATTTGCCGCCCTCAGCTCGGACCCCGACAAAACCGCCGCTTGGGGCATCGATGCCAGCCGCGTCTTCGGGTTTGAGGATTGGGTCGGCGGGCGCTACTCCATGTGGGGCCCAATTGGACTTTCGCTGATGATCGCAATCGGGGCCGATGATTTCCGCGCCTTCCTCTCGGGGGGCGACAGCATGGACCAGCACTTCCTGAACGCGCCTTTCGCGGAAAACCTGCCGGTGCTGCTGGCTCTGGTGGGCATCTGGCACAACCAAATCTGTGGCTACCCGACCCGCGCGGTACTGCCCTACGACCAGCGGCTTGGCCGCCTGCCAGCCTACCTGCAACAGCTGGAAATGGAATCAAACGGCAAACGCGTCTCGATGGACGGCGGCGACCTGACCATCGCCTCGGGTCCCATCGTCTGGGGCGAGCCTGGAACCAATGGCCAGCATGCCTTCTACCAACTGATCCACCAAGGCACCCAAGTGGTTCCTTGCGAATTCATGGTCGCCGCAAAAGGCCACGAGTCCGCACTGGCCCACCATCACCAACTGCTGGTCGCCAACTGCCTCGCGCAATCCGAAGCCCTGATGCGTGGCCGCTCACTGGATGAGGCCCGCACCCGCATGGCTGCCAAGGGCCTCACCGGAGACGAGCTGGAACGTCAGGCCCGCCACCGGGTCTTCCCGGGCAATCGCCCGTCAACCACGCTGGTCTACCCGCAACTGACCCCCGAGCGTCTGGGCCAGATCATCGCCCTCTACGAACACCGTGTCTTCGTCGAAGGAGTGATCTTGGGCATCAACAGCTATGACCAATGGGGCGTCGAACTGGGCAAAGAACTCGCCCTTGCGCTCGATCCGATCCTCGTTGGCAAAGAGGACGGCGCGGACAAGGACGCCTCAACACGCGGCCTCGTCAGCTACATCCAAACCCACTAAGGCAAAAAAAGGGCGCGCCAGATCAAAGGCGCGCCCTAACTTGCTCAAACCAAGCTTCTTTCATCTTGGCGAAAATACCTCGGGGGTGAATTGGACCGCAGGTCCAAGAGGGGGCAGCGCCCCCAAACCGGCCTCAGGCCGCCACTGCTCCGTCAACCTCAATAAACCGCTGCCGCAAAGCTGCGGGCAGCGTTCGCTTGCCGGACCCATCAGGTTCCAGCATCACAATCACCGCTGTACCAGTCACACGCAAATCACCGGAATAAATCCCGTATTCCTGCGTAAAACTGGTGGTCCGGAACTCGGTCGTGCGGGCGGTCAGAATATAATCCTCGTTCAGCAGCATTTCTTTGCGATACTCAAGCGAGACCGACCGCAACACGATCCGTGGATCATCGGGCGAATAGCTGGTGATGCCCCAATCCATCAAATACTGGATGCGGATATTCTCTAGCCACTTGAGATAGACGGCATTGTTCACATGCTGCAAGGCATCCAGATCCCCGAAGTGGACCCGATCTGCGATCCCCAGCGGCCAAGCGTCGGGAATGCCGTGATCGCGCATAACATCGCGCGACAAAGGTGTGTGATATGGCAAGCTCATGGGATCAGGCGTAGCTGCACCGCAGCAATCCCGCAAGAGACTTGGCAGAGATTGTGACGCATGGTAACCACATCCCATGAGCATCATGGGCACCATCATTACCATTTGCATTATCCGCTGAGACAAACGTCCGGCGGGCCCATTCGCGCTTTCTTCCCAAAACGCACAATGTTAAACCCCGCCGCGACCCGAAGGCACTTTTCTGGGGCGAGGACCAGGCATGACCGAGATTACACTCACCAATTCGATGACGCGCAAAAAAGAGGCTTTTGCGCCGATCGATCCGCAGAATGTGCGTATGTATGTCTGTGGCCCCACGGTCTATGACCGCGCCCATCTGGGCAACGCCCGCCCTGTGGTGGTCTTTGATCTGCTGTATCGCCTATTGCGCCATGTCTACGGGGCGGACCATGTGACCTATGTCCGCAACTTCACGGACGTGGATGACAAGATCAACGCCCGCGCCGCAGAGACCGGCCGCGATATCCGCACCATCACTGATGAGACTATTCAGTGGTTTCTGGACGACATGGGCGCGCTTGGGGCGTTACAGCCGAACCATGCGCCGCGTGCGACCGAGTATATCCAGCAGATGATCGACATGATCAGCGTGCTGATCGAACGGGGCCACGCCTATGCAGCCGATGGCCATGTGCTGTTCGCCGTCGATAGCTGGAAGGAGGGCTACGGCCAGCTTTCGGGCCGCTCGGTCGAGGATATGATCGCCGGTGCCCGCGTCGAGGTTGCACCCTATAAACGCGATCCGATGGATTTCGTGCTGTGGAAGCCCTCCAGCGATGATCTGCCCGGTTGGGACAGCCCTTGGGGTTACGGACGTCCGGGTTGGCATATCGAATGCTCGGCCATGAGCCACGCGCTGCTTGGTGCGACCTTTGATATTCACGGGGGCGGCAATGACCTGATGTTCCCGCATCATGAAAACGAGATCGCCCAAAGTTGCTGCGCCCATCCGGAGGGTGGTTTCGCCAAGGTCTGGCTGCACAATGAGATGTTGCAGGTCGAGGGCAAGAAGATGTCCAAGTCCTTGGGCAACTTTTTCACCGTGCAGGATCTTTTCCAGCAAGGCTGGCCCGGTGAAGTGATCCGGCTGGTCTTCTTGCAGACCCATTATCGCAAGCCGATGGACTGGACCGAAGCCAAAGCCAAAACCGCCATGGACACGCTGCGCAAATGGCGCAAGCTGACGGATGGCGTTCAGGCAGGAGAGGTTTCGCCTGCCGTGCTAGAGGCGGTTGCCAGCGATCTGAACAGCGCCGGTGCCGTGGCCGAGTTGCACAAACTGGCAGGCAGTGGCGATGCGGCAGGTCTTCTGGCCGGCGCGCAGTTCTTGGGCCTTTTGACGCCAGAGCTTGGTGGTTGGGCTGATGCGCCTGCCGGGGGCGACGATATTCTGGCGGCGATTGCCGAGCGGATGACCGCCGTGCGGGCCGATGCAATGGCGCGCAAGGATTTCTCGGAAGTGGACCGGATGAAAGCGGTCCTGCTGGCGGCAGGTGTCGAGGTTCGGATGTCCAAAGAGGGTGTCACCCTTGAGGCAAAGCCCGAGTTTGATGCAGCCAAACTGGCAGATCTGTAACAGCGAAATGGCATAGGCCGGAACGGGGGGCTGTCTGCCCCCCGCACCCCCCGAAGGTATTTCGGCCAAGATGAAAGGCGGGCGGCATGAAAGAGCGCGTTTATCTTTACGACACCACCCTGCGGGATGGGCAGCAGACCCAAGGGGTTCAGTTCTCGACCCGTGAGAAGCAGCAGATCGCAGGGGCTCTGGATCGTCTTGGTGTGGATTACGTGGAAGGCGGCTGGCCCGGCGCGAATCCAACGGACAGCGAGTTTTTCGAAGTGCCGCCCGCGATGTCCGCGGTCCTGACGGCTTTCGGGATGACCAAGCGGGCAGGGCGTTCGGCCGAGAATGATGATGTTCTGGCGGCGGTGCTGAATGCGGGTACGCCGGCGGTCTGTCTGGTGGGCAAGAGCCATGATTTCCATGTGACCTGCGCTTTGGGGATCAGCTTGGAAGAGAATGTGGAGAATATTCGCGCCTCGATCGCGCATATCGTGTCTTTGGGGCGTGAGGCGCTGTTTGATGCGGAGCATTTCTTTGACGGCTATGATGCGAATCCTGCGTATGCGCTGGAATGTGTGAAGGCGGCCTATGAGGCGGGGGCACGTTGGGTGGTGCTGTGTGACACCAATGGCGGGGCGCAGCCTTCCCGGATTGCGGACGTGGTGCGCGACGTGATTGCGGCAGGCATTCCCGGAGATCATCTGGGCATCCATTGCCACAATGACACCGAGCAGGCGGTTGCAGGATCCTTGGCCGCGCTGGAGGCCGGTGCGCGGCAGATCCAAGGCACCCTGAACGGTTTGGGCGAGCGATGCGGTAATGCCAACCTAACCACCCTGATCCCGACGCTTTTGCTGAAAGAGCCCTATGCCAGCAAGTATGACACCGGCGTGTCTTTTGCTGCCCTTGAGGGGATGGTGAAGGTCAGCCGGATGCTGGACGATATCCTGAACCGTGTGCCCCAGCGGCAGGCGCCTTATGTGGGGGCCAGTGCCTTTGCCCATAAGGCAGGTTTGCACGCGAGTGCGATCCTCAAGGATCCCTCGACCTATGAGCATATTGATCCGGCAGCCGTCGGGAACAACCGCATCATCCCCATGTCCAATCAGGCGGGCCAGTCGAACCTGCGCCGCCGTTTGGCCGAAGCGGGGCTGGAGGTAGCCGCAGGGGATCCGGCCTTGGGCCGCATTCTGGACACGGTGAAAGAACGTGAGGCCGAGGGCTATTCCTATGACGGGGCGCAGGCCAGCTTTGAGCTTTTGGCCCGTGAGGAACTAGGGCTGCGGCCGCGGTTCTTTGAGGTGAAACGGTACCGCGTCTCGATCGAGCGGCGGAAGAACAAGTACAACAAGATGGTCAGCCTGTCGGAGGCCGTGGTTGTTGTGAAGGTCGGCGGCGAGAAGAAGCTGTCGGTCAGCGAGTCGATGGATGAGAACGGCACCGATCGGGGTCCGGTGAACGCGCTGTCCAAAGCTTTGGCAAAGGATCTTGGCCCGTATCAAGAGATGATCGATGACATGCGTCTGGTGGACTTTAAGGTCCGGATCACTCAAGGGGGCACTGAGGCGGTCACGCGGGTCATCATCGATAGCGAAGACGATAAAGGGCGCCGCTGGTCCACCGTGGGTGTCAGCGCGAACATAGTCGACGCCAGTTTTGAGGCGCTGCTGGATGCCATCGCGTGGAAGCTGCTGCGCGACGGGGCGGTGCCTGCGGAATGAGCGTGAATGCCTGTGCTCGCATCGTCAAAGAGGGCGATCCCGACCGGTTCCTAGCGGCCATGGCGGCACCCGTGGATGCGCGGCGGGTGCTGTTTCCGCTGTATGCTTTGAACATCGAGGTCAGCCGCGCCCCGTGGCTGACGCAGGAAAGCATGATCGCCGAAATGCGACTGCAATGGTGGCGCGATGTGCTGACCGAAATCCGCGAAGGCGGCGTTGTGCGCCGTCACGAGGTTGTGGATGCGGTGGCCGAGGTGCTTGATGCAGACGGGGCGGCGGCTCTGGATGGGCTGGTCGAATTACGCCGCTGGGACATCTACAAAGAGCCCTTTGAGGATGATGCGCATTTCTGGTCCTACTTGGATGAAACAGCGGGCAATCTGATGTGGATCAGTGCGCGCGCATTGGGGGCCAAGGATGAGGCTGCGATCCGCGCCTATGCACGTATGCATGGGCTTGCGAACTGGTTTCTTGCGGTGCCGGAGCTTGAGGCCCGTGGACGAATGCCTTTGCCCGATGGTCGGCCCGAGGCTGTTGCTGCCTTGGCCCGTACCGCGCTGGAGGGCGTACGCGGGCTGCGGTTCGAAAAGGCAGCGCAACCGGCGCTGCTGGCGGGTTGGCAGGCGCGCAGTTTGCTGATGCAGGTGGTGGATCATCCGGCCCGCGTAGCGGCGGGGGCCTTGGGGCTAAGTCCCATTGGCAAGCGGCTGCGATTGATCAAACAGTCTGTCTTTGGCGAGTAACCCAATTGAAAAGGCCGCAGAAATCTGCGGCCTTTGCTTTATTCGTTGGATTTAGGCGTTCTCTTCCTTGGGACGTAGAATCAGCCAGATCAGGGCCGCGCCTGCAAGAGCAAGGAACGGTACCATGGCAAGGTTCACGGCCATCCAGCCATCTACCGGACTGCCGCCCGAGCAGTTCATCAGACCACCTGAGGCCAGTGAGGCGACGGTCACACCGCCGAAAACGATCAGGTCGTTCAAGCCTTGGACTACGCCGCGCTCTTCGGGGCGGTGGGCGCTGGCCAGCATGGAGGTCGCGCCAATAAAGCCGAAGTTCCAGCCAAGACCCAGCAGGATGAGGGCACCGAAAAAGTTCTCGATCTGCACGCCGTTCAGCGCCACGATCCCCGCGCCGCAGAGGATCAAAAGGCCCAAGGCGATGATCTTTTCCACACCAAATCGGGCGATCAGGCTACCGGTGAAGAAAGACGGGATAAACATGGCCAGAACGTGGGCGCTGACCACATCCGCCGCGTCGCCCTTTTCATAGCCGCAGCCCACAACCGCCAGCGGGGTCGAGGTCATGACAAGGTTCATCAGTGCATAGCTGACCATACCGACGATGATCGCTACCAGAATGCGCGGCTCGGACAGTAGGGCGCGGCGCGAGCGGGCAGCAGGGGCAGTTTCAGACGGCACGGGTGGGCGCGGGATGTCCAGCGCCAGAAACAGCAGCATCCCGAAGACGTTGATCGCGATCACCGCCATGTAGGTGCCGACAAAGGGCACCACAAAGCTGTCAACGGTTGCTTTCACCAGTTGCGGTCCGATGATGGCCGAGGCCAGACCACCTGCCAGAACGTAGGAAATCGCCTTTGGGCGGAAGGCATCTGATGCCGTATCGGCGGCGGCGAAGCGGTAAAAACCCTGCGCGCACATATAGATACCGGTCATGTAGCTGCCTAAAAGGAACAGCCAGAAATTCGAATAGAACAGCGCCGTCACCGCGATCAGCGATCCGAACAGACCGCCGCTTGCGCCGATGATGAAACCGGCGCGGCGTCCATAGCGCTGCATCACATTCGACAGCCATGTGGCCGAGGTCATAGACCCGAAGACGATCAATGAGATCGGCAATGTGGCAAGGCAGGGGTTGGGGGCCAGTTGCTGACCGGCGAGGCCGCCGATCACGAAAATCATGCTCATCTGGCTGCCCAGAATGGCCTGTGCCGCAGCTAGAACGGCAACGTTGCGCCAAGCGCGTCGATCATTGATAACTTCGGTCATGGATGTGGCGTAGCCTGTCCAACTCAACCCGTCCAGATCATATCTTGCAAAGGGGATCAGTTTGCACGAGCGCGTCATTCAAGGCCCCGATTGCATTTCCGAAGGCTGCGCCCATCTGGCCGCCCACCACCCACGATTTGCCCATGCGTTAGAGCAGACTGGCACCGTGCCAACCCGCCTGCGGAAAGACGGGTTTGAACAACTACTATCGGCTATCGTCAGCCAGCAGGTCAGCGTTGCCGCCGCCCGTGCCATCCTGGGGCGTTTGAAAGAGGCCAAGCTAACCGGACCGCGCAAGATCACGTGGGCCACTGAGGAAGAACTGCGCGCTTGCGGGTTGTCGCGCCAGAAGATCCGCTATGCCAAGGCGCTGGCCGAGGCGCGGATCGACTTCAAGGCGCTCCGCGATGCGCCCACCCCCGAAATCGTCAGCACCCTGACGCAGGTCAGCGGCATCGGTGTCTGGACCGCCGAGATTTACGCGATGTTCAGCTTGGGCCGCGCCGATGTCTTTGCTCCCGGTGATCTGGCCTTGCAGGAATCCGCCCGCATCCTGTTCGATCTGCCCAAACGCCCGACCGAGCGCGAGATGCGTACCATGGCCGAGGACTGGCAGCCATGGCGGGCGGTTGCGGCGCGGCTACTGTGGGCGTACTACCACGTAGAGAAAAACAGGGAAGGGATCAGATGACTCGGGTTCTGACATCAAAGCGCCGCGAAGCGGCTTCGGGGCAGACACGCTCGGTTGTGGTCTTTCTGCATGGATACGGGGCCAACGGCGCCGATCTGATGGGGCTGGCCGATCCGCTGGCGGAACATCTGCCGGACACCACTTTCTACGCCCCCGATGCGCCAGAGCATTGCGCCGGATCGCCTATGGGCTTTCAGTGGTTCCCGATCCCTTGGATCGACAACTCGTCCGAGGAAGAATCCGAGGCAGGCATGATGCAAGCCGTTGCCGATCTGAACGCCTACCTGCTGAACATCATCGACGAAGAAGACATCCTGCCCGAACAGCTGGTCCTAATCGGTTTCAGCCAAGGCACCATGATGTCGCTGCACGTGGGCCCGCGCTTTGAAGAGGCGCTTGGCGGGATCATCGGGTTCTCGGGCCGTCTTTTGCAGCCTGAACTGCTGAAGGATGAAGCGCGTTCCAAACCGCCAATCCTGCTGCTGCATGGCGATCACGATGACGTTGTTCCGCCCCAAAGCCTGCCTGCCGCCATCGACGCCCTGCAAGAAGCAGGCTTTTCCGAGGTCTACGCCCACGTCATGAAAGGCACCGCACACGGTATTTCCCCTGACGGTCTTGGGGTCTCGTTGGCGTTCATGCGCGACAAACTGGGGATGTAAGGGCCCAAGCCGCCCGGTCTTCGGGCGGTTTTGCCTGTCATATAGCCGTCACAGCAAGTTGCTACCTCTTCGGTGACTACATCATCTTGCGGGACTTGCCAGCCAAGCCCCGAGATATATAGTGATCTTGATACGGGGCGGGGCGTCCCGCCTTGGTGTCAGCACGACAGACAGGGCGAAGAGGCTTTGATTATGGACGGCGACTTCAGGACGGACTTTGTAAGAGAACCATCAGCACTCAAGCAGCACCCCGCTTTGGTGTTGAACGCCGATTACCGGCCATTGTCCTATTACCCTTTATCCCTTTGGCCCTGGCAAGAAGCGATCAAGGCAGTCTGGCTAGATCGGGTGAACATCGTCGCCGAATATGACGAAGTTGTCCGAAGTCAGCGGATGGAAGTTCGCATTCCTTCCGTTGTCGTCCTCAAAGACTATGTGAAACCTCAAAAGCGCGTGGCCTTCACGCGCTTTAATCTTTTCTTGAGGGACGAATTTTCGTGCCAATACTGCGGATCGCACGGGGATCTGACCTTTGACCACGTGGTACCCCGCGCGCGTGGCGGGATCACCAGTTGGGAAAACGTCGTGGCGGCCTGTTCGCCTTGCAACTTGAAGAAGGGCAGCAAGAGCCTACGACAGGCGAACATGCATCTACGAAAGCCCGTTCGTCAGCCCTCGGCCGAGGAACTGCGGAACCAAGGCCGCAAGTTCCCACCCAACCATTTGCACTCCAGTTGGGTGGATTACCTGTACTGGGACAGCGAGCTGGACGCTTAATCAGAGGCTTCGGATATCCACCCGGTCGCCAAAGCCCGCGCCCAACCAGCGCGAACGTTTTTCGCGGCCAAGGCGCTGGCTTCGGTAGATGCGTAGGGGATGGATCGGAACGTGACCGTCCAAGCGTCTGGTGTTTTCTCGACGATGGCATAAGAGGCGTTAGGCGTGCCGGTCTCGACGCAGTGATAGACCGGATGATCATCGTCATAGGCAGGGCAGCCGACGCTGCCGGGATTCACAATCAATCGGCCATCGGACAGATGCACAATGCGAGGCAGATGGGTATGGGCGCAGAGGATGAGTGAGGCACCGATCCCCTTCGCCTCTGCCTCGATCTCGGACAAGGTCGCGCGGCGCAATGATCCGTCAGGATTTACCCGTTCCAGCCAGTAGGTCTGATCGCTGGTAGGGGTGCCGTGGCACAGAAACACGTCACCATGGAAGGACAAGGTTTCGGGCAGGGACCTGATCCAGTCCAGATGGGTTTCACTGAGCAGATCAAACGCCGCTCCGTCCGACAGGCCCATATCCTCACGCGCTTGGGTGATCAGATAGCGGTCATGATTGCCACGGATCGACGGGTAGTTCCTCTCTGCCAGTAATGCCGCTGTTTCATCCGCATCCAAAGGCCCGCTGAAGAAGTCCCCAAGGTTCACAGCCTCGGCCACGCCCAAAGCGTCCATGTCCGCAAGGACAGCGCGCAAGGCGCGGGCATTTCCGTGGATGTCGGCGATCACAGCAAATCTCATTCTGTCACACTGCACTCAAAGCCTCTCAGAGCAACTTCTCACTTTGTGCGAGGGAACGATTGGCCGCGGAAAGCTCAAAACATCCACGGTCAATGCATATTTTTCCGGCACCGACGCGGGAACAGCGCCCAGCGTCCGGTTAACAGATGTGTGATACTGATCTGCATCAAGGCACCGTAAGTTAACGCAGGAAAAACATGGGAAAAGACCAGTGATCCCCTGTTCCGGAGTGTGCCTTGCAAAGCCCCGTTCATTCCCAAGCCTACAGCCCAGTACGCGCGTGCTCTGCCAAAGCAGCAGAGGCGGAGTGGGTCCGATGACTGGGGAAGGGCATGTGTCGCAGGTTGATGGATCGGTCGTTGAAGTCACCTTTCCCGACCACGCGCTACCACGCATAAACGCGGCTTTAGAGGTGCTGTGGGATCAAGGCACCCGCTTGGTGTTAGAGGTTCACCAGCACGCCGGTCCCAACACTGCGCGCTGCGTGGCCATTCAGGAAACCGCAGGCTTGGCTTGCGGAACGGCGGTCTGTGACACCGGTCAGCCGATTGCAGTACCGGTGGGCGATGCGGTTCTGGGGCGGCTGATGAATGTGGTCGGGGACACCATCGATCGCGGCCCGGCCTTGCCCGCAGATACCCCGCGCCGCGCTATCCACCAGAAAGCGCCCATGCTGGCCGAGCAAAGCACCGGCACCGAAGTCTTTCAGACCGGTATCAAGGTCATCGACCTGCTGGCCCCTTTGTCCCGTGGCGGAAAGGCCGCGATGTTTGGTGGCGCGGGCGTTGGCAAGACCGTTCTGATCATGGAACTGATCCGGTCGATTGCGGATCGTTATCAGGGCAAGTCGGTCTTTGCTGGCGTGGGTGAACGTTCCCGCGAGGGGCATGAGCTGTGGCTTGATCTAAAGCGCTCGGGCGTGATTGACCGGACCGTGCTGGTGTTCGGCCAGATGAATGAACCACCCGGTGCCCGCTGGCGTGTGGCTCTGTCCGCTTTAAGCGTGGCCGAACATTTCCGTGATCAGATGGGGCAGGACGTGCTGCTCTTGATCGACAATGTGTTCCGCTTCGTGCAGGCGGGGTCCGAGGTCTCGGGCTTGCTAGGGCGCTTGCCGTCCCGTGTGGGCTATCAGCCGACGTTGGCGACCGAAATCGCAGAACTGGAAGAGCGGATCGCCTCGGTTCATGGGGCGGCAGTGACCTCGATCCAGGCGGTCTATGTGCCTGCCGATGATTTCACGGATCCGGCGGTGGCTGAAACCTTCACCCATCTGGACAGCGCGATTGTCCTCAGCCGCGATATGGCCAGCGAAGGCCTATATCCGGCGATTGATCCGCTGGACTCAAGCTCGACCCTGCTGGACCCGATGATCGTGGGCGATCGGCACTATAAAGTGGCCGAGGATGTGCGCGGGTTGATCGCGAAATATCGAGAGCTGCAAGAGATCATCTCGCTTCTAGGAATCGAGGAACTGGGCGCCACGGACCGACAAGCTGTCGGACGTGCGCGGCGCTTGATCCGGTTCCTGACACAGCCCTTCGCGGTAACTGCGCAGTTTACCGGACACGGCGGCGTCTCGGTCTCGCTTGAGGATACTTTGTGCGGGTGCGAAGCGATCATGGCCGGTGACGCGGACACATGGGACGAGAGCGCCTTTTATATGATCGGCACCCTAGAGGATGCCCGCACCAAGCAATCCACACAGGAAGGGCAGGGATGAGACTGCGCGTCACCACCCCAACCGAGATCATAGCCGATGTGGACGGCGTTCTGTCCCTGCGGGCCGAGGATGCGACCGGCGCCTTTGGCATCCAGCGGAGACACGCGGATTTTGTCACAGTGCTGCCCATCTCGGTCGTCTCATGGCATGACGGGAAGGGGGAAGAGTTCATTGCCCTGCGTGGCGGCGTTCTGCACGTTCAGGGCGGCGATCGGATCAACATCGCCACCCGTGGCGCGTGGCGTGAGGCGGACCTGAAAGCCCTTGGTCCCAATGCGCTGGCGGAACTGGCCAAAGCAGACGAAGCTGAAGACAGCGTTCGCACCTATGATCACCGCTTGCATCTGGCGACCATCCGGCAGGTCGAGAGGCTACTGAAAATAGGCCGCGACATCCCCGAAAGCCCGCCACGGCTAGAGCCCCGCAACCAGCGGGCCGAGGGCTAAGTCATGACCGATCCCGATAAGACGTCCCGTGACGATCTACTGGAGGCAATCCGTAAAAGAGATGCCCGCCGCACCCAGTGGGCGGAACAGGGTGAACGCCCGCTCTGGAAGAACCTGTCGATGATCGGCGCCTTGGGTTGGTTGATCGTCGGAGCCACCTTGTTGGGCATCATTGCAGGCCGCTGGCTGGATCACCGGTTCGGAACAGGGGTGACATTCAGTGGAGCTCTGACCTTCGGCGGTGCGTGTCTGGGATTTTACATGGCGTGGCAGAGGATGAATAGCGAATGACAATTTCCCAAGTAATCACAGCCCTTCCGTGGCTTTTTGTCGGGGCTGCTATCGGGACCGCCTATTTCCACCTGCTTGGACGCTCGGTCGCGGCGATGGGCAGCGATTGGCAACGGGCCATTGGCTTTCTACTGCTGCGGATCGTGATTGCGGTCACAGGCTTTGCGGTGGTGGTCCATTACGGCACGCTGCCCTTGATCGCCGCGCTTCTAGGACTGTTGCTGGCGCGGACCATCATGATCCGCCGCGTGCGGAGGGCCTGAGGATGGAGGCCAGCCCGCTCGTTCCAGACATCCTGTTCCATATCGGCTTTGTGCCGATCAGCCGCTCGGTCGTCACCACATGGGGGATAATGGCGCTGCTGTTTGTGGTTTTGCGCGTCAGCCTAGGCACCCCGAAAGTCAACGCAGGCCCCGCCCAAGCGGCGTTAGAAGTCGTGGTGCTGGCCATCGCAGATCAGTTGCAACAGGTTTTGAACCGCGATCCTTGGCCCTACATGCCGCTTTTGGGATCGCTGTTTATCTTCCTTGGCCTCGCCAATCTGGCCGCGGTCTTTCCCGGAGCGACGCCGCCCACGGGCCATCTGGAAACCCCTGCGGCCTTAGCCGCCATCGTCTTTCTGTCGGTGCATTACTTCGGTATCCGCACCCGCGGCGCACGAAAGTATTTTGGGCACTATCTAGAGCCCAACCCGTTCCTTTTGCCCCTCAATGTACTGGGGGATCTGACAAGGACGTTTTCCCTGATGATCCGCCTGTTCGGCAACATGATGAGCCATGAGTTCGTCATCGCCATCGTGGTCTTTCTGGCGGGGCTGATCGTGCCCGTGCCCTTCCTGCTGCTGGGTGTCCTGATCGGGATCATCCAAGCCTACATCTTCACCATTCTCGCAACTGTCTACATCGGCGGCGCTATCGGCGCGGTCGAGACATAGGAGCACCTTCCATGAACTACATCGAAATCGTCAGCATCATCGGCGCGGTGATCGCCGTGTCTTTCGGGGCGATCTTTCCCGCCTATAGCGAGGGGCGCGCCATAGCCGCCGCGATGGAGGCCATCGCCCGCCAACCCGAGGCTGCCGGCACACTGTCGCGTACCCTGTTCGTCGGGCTTGCGATGATTGAAACGATGGCGATCTACTGCCTCGTGATCGCGCTGCTCTTGCTCTATGCGAACCCGTTTGTGGGATAAGCCATGCAGATTGATTGGTGGACGCTGGGATTGCAAACGGTCAACTTTCTGATCGTGATCTGGCTGCTCTGCCGTTTTCTCTACCGTCCCATTCGGAAAGTTATCGCCGATCGCGAAGCCGCCGACCGCGCCGCAACTGAGGCCGCCGAGGCCAAAGTCCGATCCGCTGAACAGGCAATGCAGGCCTATCAGGCCAAGCTGGATGCCTTCGAGGCCGAGAAACAAGCGCAGATCACATCCCTGCACGAAACCCTTGAGGCCGAGCGTGTGAAGCGTCTGGCAGATGTTCAGGCAGAGGCTGAGGCGGCACTTACCGCCGGTCGCGCTAAGATCGCTGCCGAAAAGGCCACCGCACAGACGGCCCTGCGCGCTGATATTGTGGCTCTGGCCGAGGATCTGGCCCGCAAGGCGCTGTCCTCGGTCGGGGACGATCCTTTGGCCGCAGCGGCAGGTTATCTAGATGGGGTGACAGCGACGGAGCTGGATGGGCTGAAGCAACAGCTTGGGCCAGATGCCCCCATAACAGTGATCTCTGCCCAAGAATTTGGTGCCAAACGGCAAGCAAAATGGCGGATGGCGCTGACCACGCGGCTTGGCCCTGACGTACCGGTTACCTTTCAGCAGGATCCGTCTTTGCTTGCAGGGGTGGAGCTGCACTTTCCCCACGCCGCCTTGCGCTTTTCTGCCGCCGACCGACTGCACCGCGCCGCATCCGCTTTGGAGACCTGAGTGATGAGTACTGATGATCCAACCGCCGCATGGCTGGCGCAGGCTCGGGAAACAGTCGCCGCGCAAGAACTGCCGCCGCGCCTTGAGCGTATCGGGCGGGTCGAGCAGATCGGCGACGGAGTTGCCATCATATCGGGCCTGAAAGAGACCAGACTGGACGAACTCCTGCGCTTTGAGGACGGCACCTTCGGGCTGGCCATGTCGATTAGCGAAGACAAGCTTGGCTGTATTCTTTTGGCCGCCGATGACGAGATTTCGGCTGGTACTCGCGTCTATAACACTGGCCAGATTGCCCGCGTGCCCGTTGGGGACGGGCTGCTGGGTCGGGTGGTCTCGCCCCTTGGTACGCCGCTGGATGGCGGGCCCGAGATTACCCCCGAGCGGTTTGACCCGATTGAACGGCCCGCTCCGCAGATCGTGGATCGCGATCTGATCACCGAACCGATGCTCACGGGCCTCACGGTAATTGACGCGATGATCCCCTTGGGACGAGGCCAGCGGCAATTGATCGTGGGCGATCGCAAGACCGGAAAGACCGCGATCGCCATTGATACGATCATCAACCAGAAAGACAGCGATGTGATCTGCATCTACGCAGCGATCGGGCAAAAAGCCTCGACCGTGGCACGGGCGATTGAGGCGGTGAAAACCCACGGCAACCCTGATCGCTGCGTCTTTGTGGTTGGCACTGCCGATGCGGCGCCGGGGGCGCAATGGATTACGCCCTATGCAGCCTGCACCATTGCCGAGTATTTCCGTGATCGCGGCCAGCACGCCTTGTTGATCCTTGATGATCTGACCAAACACGCGATCATCTATCGCCAACTGTCGCTGCTGCTGCGCAAACCTCCGGGGCGCGAGGCGTATCCCGGTGATGTCTTCTACCTGCATGCGCGCTTGCTGGAGCGTGCCGCGAAGTTGTCGGAAGAACATGGGGGCGGCTCATTAACTGCGCTGCCCATTGCCGAAACGCAGGCGGGCAACATGACCGCCTATATCCCGACCAACCTGATCTCGATCACCGATGGGCAGATCATTCTGGATCAGAAGCTGTTCTACGGGGGGCAAAAGCCCGCTGTGAATGTGGGGATGAGCGTCAGTCGCGTGGGCGGAGCAACACAGGCCAAGGCGATCAAGAGCTTGGCGCATTCCCTAAAACTTGACTACGCCCAATACCTTGAGCTGGAAATCTTCACGCGCTTCGGCGCTATGGTGGATGAGCGCACAGCCAAGACCATCGCGCACGGACGGCGGCTGAAGGCGATCCTTGCGCAGCCGGAATACAAACCCCTGCGGCTATCCTTGCAAGTCGCGCTGCTTCTCGCGGTGTCAGAGGGCCATTTGGACGGGGTCGCGTTGACAGACATCGCGGCGTACCGGCAAAGCTTGGCACAGCGGTTACAGGCCGAACTGCCCCAACTCGCGGCGCAGATCGATAAGACGAATGAACTGTCAGAAGATGACCGTAAGGCGCTGGATAAATTGACAAAAGACTGCGCATCGCTATTCTTGAAAAAGCAGGATGGCTAGATGACCTCAGGCGCTGAAATCGCCGCCCGCATACAGGGGCTAGAGCAGTTGGGGGACTTGGTACAAGCGCTCCGCTCGATGGCGGGAAGCCGCGTGCATCAAGCGCAAAACGCGCTGTCGGGCACCGAAGGGTTTCGCAAAACGGTCGAAGGCGCAATCCTCAGCTTGCGTGCGCCTGTTCATGTGGAGGGCGCAGGCGCCAGCCTGTTGGTGATTACCTCGGAAACCGGCTTTGTGGGCGGGTTCAATAACCGGATCATTGAAAAGGTCAAATCCGTCCGTCGCCCTGAAGAACGCTTGGTGATTGTCGGGCGTCGGGGGCAAATTCTATCGGCAGAGCAAGGGCTTGGCGTGGATGGCTCATTTCAAATGACCTCTCGCGCTGACGGGGTGACCACCTTGGCGCGGCGCGTTTTGGCCGATGTTGGACAAGTGGCAGAGGCACGGATCATCTTTGCGGCACACCAGCAAGGCGGGACCTTCAAAGTGACGGAACGGCAGATTTTGCCTCTGTCACTGACGCAACAAAGCACCGACAACGACGCCCCGTTGCATCACCTGCCGTTACGGACGCTGATGGCGGAACTGTCGCAAGAGTATCTCTTTGCCGAGGTCGCGCAGGCCTTGATGGAAAGCCTTGTCAGTGAGAACAACGCACGGCTCATGACCATGGATGCCGCCGCCCGCAACATCGACGAAACCTTAGAGAACCTGCGCCGTGAAGAGCGGACTGCGCGGCAAGAACAGATCACGACGGATATGCTGGACGTGATTGTCGGGGTTGAGGCGCAACGACAATAGCCGTGCACCTCAACCATATGAATCTTATGACAAATAAGCGCGGGTGGGTCGATCAAAGACGCGGCGACCAAGGGCAGAGGCGGCTAGATCGACCATGACCTGCGCGGTGCGGCCTCGTTCATCCAAGAAGGGATTCAGTTCGACCAGATCAAGCGAGGTCATCAAGCCGCTGTCGTGGATCATCTCCATGCACAGGTGCCCTTCGCGCACAGTCGCACCGCCCGGAACGGTGGTGCCCACCGCAGGTGCTACGGCGGGATCAAGGAAATCCACGTCCAGAGACACATGCAGAACGCCATTTACCTCACTGATATCATTTAAGAAACGGCGCAGAAGAACCGAGATGCCGTTCTCATCGATCTCGCGCATATCGTGGTAGCGGATGTCGCTGTCTTCCAGAAACTCACGCTCGGCTCCGTCCACGGACCGGAGACCGATGATGCAGACATTCTTTTCCGGTACGGGGTTCATCACCTCGGGGAAGCCGTCAAACCCGTCGCGCCCTGTGATGTAGGCCAAGGGAGTGCCATGAAGATTCCCGCTTTCGGTGGTCAGCAGGGTGTGAAAATCCGAATGGGCATCCAGCCACAGGACAAACTGCGGGCGGTCTGTCGCTGCGGCAACGCCGGTCACAGACCCCAGTGACAAGCTGTGATCACCGCCCATAAAGACGGGCAGGCGGCCGCCACGGATCGCATCTTCGCCTACGCGGGCCAGCGTTTTGGTCCAGCCGATGGTTTCGGCCAGTGAATGAACCGCAGGATTGGCGCAGTCAGGCTTTTCTATCTGATCGGGGCACAGGTTTCCCAAGTCTTTTACCTCATGGCCCAAGTTGCGCAGGGCGCGGGCCAGATTGGCAGTGCGATAGGCATCGGGGCCCATCAGGCAGCCTTTGCTTTTCTTACCGCTGTCGACGGGGGCTCCGATCAGGTCAATTTTCATAGGGTGCGTCCTGTATTTGAAGGCTCTGGCGGGGAGACAGAGGATGCAGTCGATGGCGCAAAGCGCCAGACACCCGAGGCGCAAAACAGCGCCGGTCTGCGCCGCACCGGAGTTGGAAGACCAATCCGGTACGGAGCGTTTTGTTCCGATCCTAGCCGAGGCTTAGGGGATAATACGGTTGTACTTCGCACCTTCCAGCGTCGCGCCAAGGCGCAGGCCGGTCTGACCAAAGACGACAGCCACGATAGGCGCCAGCGAGGTGGTGGTTTCGGCACGGATCTTTTCGCCCTGATCGGCGACCGCGTATTCGATGTTCGCGCCAGCGGCCCAACCGCTGCCACGACGGAAGTCCTGCAGCGCTTCGGGGGTCATGAAGAACAGAACGTGGGCGTATTGCTGTGCGCCGATTTGCAGGCCGATGCTGCCTTTGGTCGAAGAGTAATAGTCCACAGTCGCATTGTTGATGCGCAGTGCGCCACGGCCATAAGCGCCGCCCAGACCAAAGCCCGCCTCAGTCACCAGCGGCATGACCAGCATGCCAACGGATTTGTCTGCCAGTTCGCGGGTTCCGGGGTAGTTGTTGAACATATAGCTCAGCGTGGTGTCCACGCGGGCGTCAATGATGTTCGGACCGGGCGAGCCGACACCGTTGCCGCAAGCGGCAGTGGTGACAAGGGCCCCAAGGCCGGTCAGAGTGAATACGCGGCGGTTCATATCAGTCATGCTGTTGTGCCTGTGTGCTGCTGGGGCGCACCCCGGTTGTTGTTTTACCTGAACTATACACTGGTAAGTGCGGGCTTGTCACCTTTGGGTAGGTTTGATGCGTCAAAGGATGCTTACGCACCGATAATCTTGGCGGCGGCGGGCGCAAAGTAGGTCAGAACACCGCTACAGCCTGCGCGCTTGAAGCACATCAGACTTTCCAGCATCACACGCTCTCCGTCCAGCCAGCCGTTCTGGGCTGCGGCCTGCAACATCGCGTATTCGCCGCTGACCTGATAGGCCATGACAGGTACGCCAAAGGTCTCGTGGGCGCGGCGGCAGACGTCCAGATATGGCATCCCGGGTTTGACCATAACCATGTCAGCACCTTCATCCAGATCGCGAGCGATGCAGCGCAGCGCCTCATCCGTATTCAGCGGGTCCATCTGGTAGGTCTTCTTGTCACCTTTCAGCGCGCCCGCAGCGCCGACCGCATCGCGGAACGGGCCATAGAAGGCGCTAGCGTATTTGGCGCTATAGCTCATGAGGCAGACGTTCTTGTGGCCACCATGTTCCAGTGCCTCGCGGATGTCGCCGATGCGGCCATCCATCATATCGCTGGGACCGATAATGTCAGCGCCAGCCTCGGCCTGCGAGACTGCCTGTTTTACCAGCGCCTCGACGGTCTCGTCGTTCACAACATAGCCATCCACGTCAAAGCCGTCCTGACCGGTGATGTTGTACGGGTCCAGTGCAACGTCGGTCATCACAGCCATGTCCGGCAGGGCGGCCTTTAGCGCGCGGGTGGCGGTGTTCGACAGGTTGTCAGGGTTCCATGCCTCGGCGCAATCTGCGGTCTTTTTCGCCGGATCGGTGTAGGGAAACAGGCAGATGGTCTGAACGCCCAGATCGTAAGCCTCTTTCGCAGCCTCAACAATTTTGTCGACGCTGCGACGGTACACACCGGGCATCGAGGGGACGGGCTCTTCCACACCGACGCCGTCACGGACAAAGACCGGCCAGATCAGATCGTCCACGCTGAGACTGTTTTCACGGGCCAACCCGCGCAATGCAGGGGTGCGGCGGGTGCGACGCAAACGGGCGGCAGGAAAGCTGGCGGCGGGATAGACCATGGAAAAACCTCCGGTGTTTTCGATTGGGTGCCACGGATCGGAAATGATCTCAAGTCTAGGCAATCCTTTAGGGTCAGGTTATGTCACGTCTCAAGAAGCTTTTTTCAGGAGACCCCGTTGAACCTGGGTGGACAGATTTTCGAGTTGATCGATATGCGGTCGTTTTCAAACCTTTGGTATTGGATCGGCCTTGCTGTGCTCTGGTCTACCACTAGCCACTTTGTGATGGGGGTGCCGTTCGATCTGGTCGGGCGGGCGCGGCGCAAAGGCGGGCAATTCCTGATTGATATGAATCACCTGGCGCAAATCAAGGCGCGACGCTTGCGGGACGTCTATGCACGTGCGGGCGTCTGGATCATCGGCGGCAGTGCTTTTGTGCTGACCATTCTGGCTGTGACCGGCTTTTACTATGGGGTCGAATTTGCCCAAGCGGTCTTTCTGCTTGTGCTGCCCATGTCATTTGTCGGCGCGATGCGCATCAGGCTGGCTTACAAGATCGAACATGAAGATATTCTGGACGAAGCCCTGTGCCGCGCGCTGACCCGACATAGGTTTGGCATTCAGGTGATCGGGATGATTTCGGTCTTTCTGACTTCGATCTGGGGCATGTACCAGAATATGAACATCGGCGTATTGGGATAAGACGGTATGGCAGAGGCCAAACAGATCAAGATGGGCGGCGCGCCCGAGGGTTTTGACGCGCGGCTGATCCTGAACGAAGTGGAGAAATCCGGCACGCCCGTCCTGCATGTGGCCCGTGACGACAAAAGATTGGCCTCAATCCGCGACGCGCTGCGGTTCTTTGCGCCCGATATGCCGGTCTTTGTGTTTCCGGCTTGGGACTGTCTGCCATTTGATCGGGTCTCGCCGAATGCCGATATCTCGGCGGCGCGGATGTCGCTGCTGGCGGCGCTGATCCACCAGATGCCCGAGAAATTCATCGTCCTGACCACGTTGAACGCCGCAACCCAGCGGGTGCCAGCGAGGTCGGTTCTGCGTGAGGCGTCCTTTATCGCCATGGTGGGCGAGCGCGTGGATGAGGCCGCCCTGCGATCTTTCCTTGTGCGTATGGGCTTTGTTCAAAGCCCCACAGTCATGGAGCCCGGTGATTACGCCGTGCGCGGCGGGATTATCGATATCTTCCCGCCCGGCGATACCGGCCCTGTGCGTCTGGATTTCTTTGGCGATGTGCTGGATGGCATTCGTCGCTTTGATCCTGCGACCCAGCGCACCACGGACAAGCTGGACAGCATTGAGCTGGCCCCGGTGTCCGAGGTGATCCTTGACGATGCGGCGATCACTCGCTTCCGCCAGAATTACCGGATCGAATTCGGCGCGGCGGGCAGCGATGATGCGCTCTATGAGGCGGTCAGCGCAGGCCGTAAACAACAGGGGATGGAGCATTGGCTGCCGTTCTTCCACGAGCATCTGGAAACCCTGTTCGACTATCTGCCCAAGGCGACCATCACGCTGGATGAACAGATGGACGCCGCCCGACAAAGCCGCTGGGACGGGATCGCGGATCAGTATGAAACCCGCAAGATCGCTCAGCAAAACCGTAAAAAGGGCGATACGGTCTATAAGCCTTTGCCGCCCGAGCTGTTCTACCTGAATGACGCCGCATGGCAGGGTGTCACCGGCGATCATCGGCGTATCTCGTTCCATCCGCTTGCACAGGCCAGCGGGCCGGGTGTGGTGGATGCAGGCGCACGGATCGGCCGCAACTTCTCGCCCGAACGGCAACAGGAAAGTGTCAGCCTTTTCGGTGCTTTGGGCGATCATCTGAAGAAAAAACTTCAGGATGGTCCAGTGGTTCTGGCCAGCTATTCCGAAGGCGCGCGGGAACGGATGGCGGGCCTGATCGAGGACGAGGGCCTGTCAGAAACCATCCTGATCGCGGATGGCACACGCATCGGCAAACGCGGCCTGCATCTGGCGGTCTGGGGGTTGGAACACGGGTTCGAAGCGCCGTGGAATGGCGGCAAGCTGACTGTTATCTCGGAACAGGATATCTTGGGTGATCGCTTGATCCGCGCCCCCAAGAAACGCCGCAAGGCCGAGAATTTCCTGACCGAAGCCACATCCCTGTCACCGGGCGATCTGGTGGTTCATGTGGACCACGGGGTTGGCCGCTATCACGGTCTAGAGGTGATCACCGCCGCCGGTGCGGCCCACGAATGTATCCATCTGGAATACGCCGAATCCGCAAAGCTTTACCTGCCGGTCGAGAACATCGAGCTGCTCTCACGCTTTGGTCACGATGAGGGGCTGCTGGACCGTCTTGGGGGCGGTGCATGGCAGGCCAAGAAGGCCAAGCTGAAAGAGCGCATCCGCGAGATGGCGGACAAGCTGATCCGTGTGGCTGCCGAACGGGCATTGCGCAAAGGTCAGATGCTGGAGCCGCCGCCCCATGCGTGGGAAGAATTCTGCGCCCGCTTTCCCTATCAGGAAACCGACGATCAGTTGCGGGCCATCAACGATGTGCTGGACGATCTGACCAGCGGCACGCCGATGGATCGCCTTGTCTGCGGGGACGTGGGCTTTGGTAAAACCGAGGTCGCCATTCGCGCCGCCTTTGTCGCGGCCATGTCCGGTGTTCAGGTGGCGGTCATCGCCCCGACCACGCTGTTGGCCCGCCAGCACGCCAAGGAGTTCCAAGAGAGATTCCGTGGTTTCCCGTTAGAAGTCAGACAGTTGTCACGCTTTGTTTCCTCAAAGCAGGCCTCTGAAACCCGCAAGGGGATCGCAGATGGCACCGTTGATATTGTTATCGGGACGCACGCGGTTCTGGCCAAGAACATCAAGTTCGAACGCCTTGGCCTGCTGATCATCGACGAAGAACAGCACTTTGGCGTTGGGCACAAAGAGCGGCTCAAGCAGCTGCGCAGTGACATCCACGTGTTGACCCTGACCGCAACGCCGATCCCGCGGACCCTGCAACTGTCGCTGACAGGGGTGCGTGACCTCTCGATCATCTCGACACCGCCGGTAGACCGTCTGTCGATCCGCACCTATGTGTCCGAGTTCGATCCCGTCACAGCGCGTGAGGCGCTGCTGCGCGAACATTATCGCGGCGGACAAAGCTTTTACGTTGTGCCGCGCATCACCGATCTGCCCGAGATCGAAGAGTTCCTGAAAGAGCAGGTCCCCGAGGTCAGCTACATCGTCGCCCATGGCCAAATGGCAGCAGGCGAGCTGGATGACCGCATGAACGCCTTCTACGACGGCAAATATGACGTGCTGCTGGCGACAACGATTGTGGAATCCGGTCTGGATATTCCGACCGCCAACACGATGATCGTCCACCGCGCGGATATGTTCGGTCTGGCGCAGCTTTATCAGATACGTGGCCGCGTGGGCCGCTCGAAAACCCGCGCCTATGCCTATCTGACCACCAAACCGCGCGCCAAGCTGACCCCAGCTGCGGAAAAGCGTCTGCGCGTGTTGGGATCGCTGGATACCTTGGGGGCAGGCTTTACGCTGGCCAGTCAGGATCTGGACATTCGCGGCGCGGGCAACCTCTTGGGCGAAGAGCAGTCCGGCCAGATGCGCGACGTGGGCTATGAACTCTATCAAACCATGTTGGAAGAGGCGATCGCCAAGATCAAATCGGGCGAACTTGAGGGCCTGACCGATGACAGCGGGCAATGGGCGCCGCAGATCAATCTGGGCGTGCCGGTTCTGATCCCCGAAGAATATGTGCCCGATCTGGACGTGCGCCTTGGCCTTTATCGTCGTCTGTCAGAACTGACCACCAAGGTCGAACTGGAAGGCTTTGCGGCCGAGTTAATCGACCGTTTCGGCAAGTTGCCCAAAGAGGTGAACACGCTGCTCTTGATCGTGCGCATCAAAGCCATGTGCAAGAAGGCTGGCATCGCCAAGCTGGATGGTGGCCCCAAAGGCGCGACGATCCAGTTCCACAACGACAAATTCGCATCGCCTCAGGGCTTGGTCGAGTTCATTCAAGACCAGAAGGGCTTGGCCAAGATCAAGGACAACAAGATCGTCGTCCGCCGCGATTGGGCCAAGGACAGCGACAAGATCAAAGGCGCATTCGCCATTGCCCGCGATCTGGCCGAAAAGGTCGTGGAAGCCAAGAAAAAGGCCTGAGGCCAGACAAAAGCCGCCCCGATACCGGAGCGGCTTTTCCTTTATTTCTCATAGGGAAAGGCCCAGATGTACATCTGGGATGTCAGCGGGTTGTCTTTGTTGTTCTGGAACAAGACAGGTCGGCCTGTGATCGTATGGGCGTTCGCGCGCAGGTCATCCAGCCGTTCGCCACGCTGATTTGGGTTGACGCCAAGATCTGCGAAACTGGGACAGTTTTCGGCTACACCGGCCGGAACATCGGACTGAACCCACCCGATAACCCGATCGGTTGAATAGCCGCTGGTCTGGTAGAAGACTTCGCCATTCGCAGGATCATAGACGTAGCCATAGGTGAAATGGCCGTCTCGGAATTTCTTGGCATCTTCGCGGATGATCAGCCCCGCGCCGCCCACAGGCGTCGGTGCAACGATCCATTCAAGAGCATGCTCCCAATAGTAGCCCTTGCCGGTGTAGCTGCACGACACGGCGGTCCCATCCGCAAAAGCACGGGTTGCGGTCCAAAGGGCCTTACGCTGTCGCTGGGGACGCCAGAAGTAGACGCCATCCAACATCAACTGGCGCAACGCATCTGGCGCGAGGTTGGACATGGGGACCTTGCGGTAGGTTTTGTTATAACGCTTGTAAACCTTCTCCGGATCGCCGCGCATCTGAATGCCCGAAAGCTCGGCGGCGCGGGCCTGACGGGCTTGCTCCATATGCCACTCCGTCATGCCTTTGGGTTTCTTCGGCTCTTCGGGGATACCATCGCGTGCAACCCCCGATGAGGCCAATACACCCAACGCAACGGCGAGGACCCCTAGTTTCAGTGCCTTCATCGAAAACTCGCAACCTTATCAATAACCTGCATTGGTTTTATGAACCGAAGGTCTTGAAAACAAGTTACCCTAAAGACGCAAAAGCCCCGCCAAATCCAAGGCGGGGCTTTCATTATTGCAATAGCAGAGGCGCTTAAACCTGAACGCCTTCCTCATATCGGCGCGAGAACAGCATGATCAGGAAGGCCGAGCCCGAACAGACCGCAACGCCGATGATCAGCGGGAAGGGCGTGCCGTCATAGGCATAGCCCACAGGAACCGCGATGCTGACCGCCAGAATGGTCGAGATCGCCCCAATGATCGCTGCAGCAAAGCCCGCCACGTGGCCCAGAGGCTCCATCGCCAAGGTGTTGATGTTGCCGAACACCAAACCGATCATGAAGAAGCTGACGGCCATGTAAGCGATGAAAATGTAGAACTCGAACTCGGGGCGGATGACACCGGACCCAAGGATCGCCAGCGCGACAAGCGAGGCGATACATTGCGCCGCCAAGCCGCTGGTGGACAGCTTACGCATCCCCAAAGTCATCACGAGGCGCGAGTTGGTGAAGCTGGCCAGCGCTGCAAACCCTGCCACCAAGGCGAACCACAAGGTGAAGGTTGCGCCGCGATCATAGGTCTCGGTAAACAGTTGCGGTGCGGTCGAGAGGAAGGCGAACATCTGGCCGAAACCGAACGACAAGGCAGCGATATACAAGACCACCAGACGGTTGCCCAGTACCTCGCCCGTAGCATAGCGGATGGTCGCAAAAGTCAGGGGGCGCCGGTTCTCTTTCGGCAGGGTTTCGGGCTGACGCAACATCATCCAAGCGGCCGAGGCCACTGCGAAGACGACAAAGGCGATGAACACACCGCGCCAGCTAGAGAAGGCGATAATCACCGCCCCAAGCGACGGCGCCATCGCGGGGACCAGAATGAAGACAGTCATGACAAAGGACATGATCCGCGCCATTTCACGCCCGCGGTAAAGGTCACGCACCATGGCAAGGCTGACCACGCGGGGTCCCGCTGCGCCAATCCCCATGAGAAAGCGCGAGAACAGCAGGTGTTCGATATCCGTCGTCACCGTCGCATAGAGCGCCGAGATGACATAGATCACGATCCCCAGCAGCATCAGGTTCTTGCGGCCGAACATGTCCGACAGGGGACCCGCAAAGAACGTACCGATCCCCATGCCCATCATAAAGCTGGTGATGATCAGCTGCGCCTTGTTCACATCATCGGGCGTCAGCTCTTGCGCGATCTTGGGGATCGCGGGCAACATCGCATCGATCGAAAAGGCGATGGTGGCGAAGAGCATCGCCAACAACCCCACAAATTCCGGTAACTTCAAAGGTTTCGTGGGGCTGGCGAACATACTTAGGCTCCTACAAGTTCGTCGATCACCTTGGCCCAAAGCTCGGTCGGTTGCGCTCCGGGCACGGCATGTTGGCCAGCCACGACGAACGTCGGCACCGCCTGAACACCCATTTCACGGGCCATGGCGTCTTTTTTCATAATTTCGTCTTTGTCGGCGGAGCTGGCCAGCAGACGCATAATCACAGCAGCGTCCAGTCCGGCCCCGTCGGCGATATCGGCAAGCACTTCATGATCCGAGAGATCGCGACCTTCTTGGAAGTAGGCCTGAAACATTGCAGTTGCAACGGGGGTTTGCCTGCATTCGACCCCAGACCAGTGAATTAGTCTGTGCGCATCAAGCGTGTTGGGTGTGCGCGAAATCGCAGACAAATTCAGCTCAAGTCCTATTTCCTCAGCCTTTTCAGCGATTTGCCCGTAAACTTTTACGGCATTGTCCTTACCGCCGAACTTTGCCTCTAGATAGGCGCGACGGTCCATACCGCCCGCGGGCATCTCGGGGTTTAGCTGGAACGGCAGCCATTCCAGTTCAAACGGATGATCAGGCTTGGCCTCCAAAGCGCGGCTTAATTGGGTGTAACCGATGTAGCACCAAGGGCAGATCGGGTCCGAAAAGATGTTCAACTTTACCATGGGAGTCCTTCAACGGTCTTCGGGCAGTGCCAGCGCCTTGCGGCGCAGCTTGCCATTCGGATTGCGGGGCAGGCTGTCCAGCCGCACCCACAGGCGGGGTTGTTTATAGCGGGCCAGAATTTCTCCGGCGGCTGCGGTCAAAGCAGCTTCGTCCAGTTCTGTGTCGGCGACGTAAAAGGCCGCAATGACGCGCACGTCGGCTTTGATCTCGACATCGGTGACGGCGATTTCGTGGATCCCGTCCAGATGGGCCAATGCATGCTCGACCTCTAGAGGAGACACACGAAAGCCGCCCGCGTTCATCAGGTCATCGTCGCGGCCCAGATATGTGATTGCGCCGCTTTCATCCATCGTGCCTTGATCGCCGGTCAGGAACCAGTCGCCACGGAACTTGGCTTGGGTCTCCTCGGGCGCGTCCAGATAGCCCAGCATCAGACCCGGATCATGACGGTGAATGGCAATGGTGCCTTCGGTGCCAAGAGGCACGGGTTGACCGCTATCATCGACGATCGCCACACGGCGGCCCGGTTGCGGCAGCCCTAGCGTACCGGCGGGCGCGGGCGTCGCGGGACAGGAAGAGATAAACGTCGAAATCTCGGTCTGGCCATAAGCCTCATAAAGGCCGGTACCGGTGGTTTCCTGCCATTTGCTGCGCAGTGCCTCGGGCAGCTTTTCACCTGCGCAAAGGCCGTGACGCAACTTGGGCAACGACAGGGGCGTATCGCCCGTCAGCAGCTTGCGATAGACGCCCGGTGCGGCGGCCAGCAGAGTGGCGTCGTGCCGTTTGAGCAATAGGGGCAGGGCGCGGGGATCGGTGCCGTCCTGCGGGATCAGAGCGGTGGCCCCGCAAGCCCAAGGGTCCAGAAGACCGGTTCCCAGCGTAAAGGACCAGTTGAACGCGCCTGCGTGCAGCAGTCGGTCAGTGCTGTGCAGATCGTACCAACCACGCCACATCATCCGCCGCGCCCAAACAACGCGGTGGGCGTGGCGCACAGCGCGGGGCACGCCAGAAGTGCCGGAGGTGAAGATAATATAGGCCTCGCGGTCGGGATCCCCCAATACGGGCCGGACAGGGTCAAGATCCCGCATGGCGCGCAGATCATCCTGCGCGATGCTGCGCCAGTCGCCCGTGGGTGCGGGCACATCGGGCGCTTGCAGGACGGCTGCGGGCTGGATCACTTGGGCCAGCTTTTCCGCCTCAACCGCTGTCAATTGGCTTGAGGTCGGCACAGGCACCAGACCGGCGGCGATTGCGCCCAAAAAGGCCAGAGGGAAATCCACCGTATTACCTAGCCGGATCAGCACCCGATCGCCGGGCTTTAGACCTGCCTCAAGAAGACCCGCTCCGGTCCCAAGGGCAGCGGCCCGCAGCTTGCCAAAGCTCCAGCGTTCGGCGCCGGACAAAGCCAGCACCGCCAGAGCGATCTTGTCATCCGCCGCGCCCGAGCCATCAAGGACATAGGCGGCCAGATTGAATGGGGCGGGACAGGGCGGCGATGCCGGTGTATCAGAGATCGAAAGCATAGCATCGGCGTAAGCGGCGGCGGGCTATGTTGCAAGTCCTACAGGCTGGAATTACAGAGGTTTCATGACCCAAACCGACCCCAAGCACCTGATCCGCGTGGCCCGTGAAAGCGGCGAGGACGGGAATGTCATGCCCCTTGATCTTGGTGCCCGCGTGCGCGACCTGCGCAAAGAGCGGAACTGGACCATGGAACAGGCCGCACAACAGGCGGGGCTGGCCCGCTCGACCCTCTCGAAGATCGAGAACGGGCAGATGTCGCCCACCTATGATGCGCTGAAAAAGCTGGCCGTCGGCTTGGGCATTTCAGTGCCGCAGCTGTTCACGCCTCCGCAGCGCGAACAGATCAACGGACGCATGGTCACGACCCAGTCAGGGCAAGGCGCGGCGCATAACACCACCACCTATGAGCACGAGTTGCTGGCCGAAGGGCTGCGCAAGAAATCCATGCTGCCTTACCGCGCACGGATTCGCGCCCGCAAGATCGAAGAATTCGACGGTTGGGTGCGCCATGATGGCGAAGAGTTTCTGTATGTGCTGACGGGCACCATCCGCCTTTACACCGAGTTCTACGAGCCGGTGGAAATGAAGCGGGGGGACAGCGCCTATTACGATGCCACGATGGGTCACAACGTGGTTTCAACCAGCGCAGAGGATGCCACCATCCTGTGGGTGACATCCCTTCAATAAAAGCGCCTGAAAGGCGGTTTTAGACCACCTTGGCCAGACGCTTGAGAACCTGCTTCAGTTCGCCCTGATCCAGCGTTTCGGGGCCATGCTTTAGGAAGGCCGAGACGCGCTTTTGCAAGGTCGCATAGGTTGCCGCAATCGCCTGCGGCTGCGCGCCTTCGTCCAACGCCTTCACATCGTCGATCGGCCAAGTCACCTCGATCGGGCCACCGGCAAAGGTGGGGTGCTTGAGGGCGGCAGTGTCCGAATCCAGATAGATGGCCACATCCACTTCGGGCGCTTTAGGGCCCGAAAACTCTTCCCATGACTTCGGGTACAGATCATCGGCGTCGATATCATCGGCGCGCAGCAGATCAAGAGTATGGGGATGCGGAGCCTCGGCCGGCACAGGCGCGGCAGAGTAAGCTGTGATACGGCCGCGGCTCATGTCGTTGAGCAACGCTTCCAGCATCAGCGAACGGGCAGCATTGGCTGCCGATAGGACAAGGATATTCATGGGGGTCCCAGTTAAAACAATGACGGCACGCTACTGCGCGCCGTCACACAAAGCTACTGGAATTTTAGCGTGCCCAGCTTTGAACCGAGCGCGCCGCGCCGGAAAGGTCGTCTCCGACCCCTGCAACGGTGTTGCAGGCCGCAAGTGTCAGCACCACAGCGAGAGCGATGATGGGGCGCATGTTTACTTCTCCTCGTACCACCAGACGTCTGGCATGAATCCGATCCAGTCACCATAGATCGGCAAGTGCTGGGGATACTTCAGACGCGCGTCATGAGCAATCCAGCTTACATTCCACTGATAGATCGGAATGATATAGCGGCCAGCGGTCAGGATACGGTCAAGGGCACGGGTCGCGGCGACAAAATCCTCGTTGCTTTGGGCGGTCAGGATATTGCCGATCATGTCGTCCACAGCGGGGCTGTCGATGCCGATAATGTTATAGCTGCCTTCCTTATCCGCAGCCTCCGACCCCCAGTAGAGATACTGTTCGTTGCCCGGGCTCAGCGAGACACCACGACGGTAGTAGGTCATGCCATAGTCAAAGGCGTTCATACGCTCGGTATATTGGGCCTGATCGATGACGGTGATGGTCGGCGTGATGCCCAGACGCTCAAGGCTGGAGGCGAAGATGTCCATCATCGACTGCACCTCAGAGCTGCCCTGTGACAGGACAATCTCGAACGTCAGCGGCTCGCCCGCCGCATTCACGCGTTTGCCGTCCTGAATCGTCCAGCCGGCCTCTTCCAGCAGATCATTCGCTTTGCGCAGGTTGCCGCGATTGCGTTCGGTGCCGTCGCTGACAGGCAGGGCGTAGCCGTCAATCGCGCCAGCGGGTAGGGCGTCTGCGTAGGGTGTCAGATATTCCAGCACGCGGCCTTCTGCAGGGCCATTGTCCATTCCCAGAACCGAGTTCGAGAAGAACGAGGTGATCCGCTCTTGCTTGCCGCCGGTCATGGTCTGGTTGATGAATTCAAAGTTGAACGCATGCATCATCGCATCGCGAACGCGGATATCGTCAAAGGGTGCTTTGCGGGTGTTCATGGCAAAGCCGGTGATCCCCGAGGGACGCTGGTGCGGGATTTCCGACTTCATTACGCGACCTTCTTGCACCGCGGGGAAGTTGAACTGCGTGTCCCACTTTTCCGCATTGCTTTCGCGATACCCGTTCAGTTCGCCCGCCTTGAAGGCCTCGAACATGACCGAGGCGTCGCCATAGAACTCCATCCGGATTTCGTCGATGTTGTTGGTGCCCTTGCGTACCGGCACATTCGCGCCCCAGTAGTCAGGATTACGCTTCAGGCGCACGTAGCGGCCCGCCTCATAGCTGTCGATCATGTAAGGGGCAGTAGAGATCGGAATGACACTCAGGCCCGCCTCTGCGAAAGAAATGCCGTCAAACTGCGCCTTCTTCAGAACGGGGCGCATCCCCACCAGCAGTGCCAGTTCGGGATCGTCCACGTTGAAGGTGAATTTCAGGCTCCGCTCGCCGGTTTTTTCCATGCTGGCGATCTTGGACCAGATGCCCGCGTATCGGGGATGCCCTTCAGTCGCCAAAGTCTCATAGGACCACATCACATCCTCAACCGTGACCGGCGATCCGTCCGAGAATTTTGCCTCTTGTCGCAGGGTAAATTCCACCCATTCGCGATTTGGGCCCACATCAATCGATTCGGCCAAGAGCCCATATAGGCCAAAAGGTTCGTCCCAATTGCGTTCCATCAGGCTTTCATAGGCAAGGAACCGCAGCTGCCAAGGGACATTTCCCTTTGCCTGATGGGGGTTTAGGCTGTCAAAGCTGCCCACTTCACCCATTGCAACAACGCCGCCTGTCGGGGCATCGGGATTTGCATATGGCAAATGGGTGAAATCGGCGGGCAAAGCGGGTTCGCCGTACATGGCGATGCCATGGGCGGGCTCTGCAAAGCTGAAAACAGGAAGTGCTGAGATGATGCCTGTCAGGGTGACTGCCTGCGCCAACTGCCTTATTTTTATTGCCACGATGGGGACTCCTCGCAAAGGAATAGATTCAATCTTCTGTGAATCCTATCCACCGAGCCCCGTGTTTTCAAACTTTTAGCTTGGATGCCGGCGCTGAGTTGCTTATATAAGAGGTACTGCTCGATAGGTTTCTTGCCTGTATGAAACCTGCCTCAATGACTTGCGCCAGCTTCGTGCTGGCGCTTTTTTTTGGCCAGTTCCCTTTGCAAGTTCTTCATTCCACCTCATTTTTCCGCGAGGGGCGGGAAAATGCCGGAACCACTTTCCCCCGCCGCGAATTGCGATTTTGATAGGAATCGATTCTGCATCTGCAGCGTGCCGCTGCGACCGCAAGTTTACTCAAGGGGACTGCACGATGACTTTAAAGGGAAAAACCGCTGTTGTGACTGGATCTAACTCGGGGATCGGGTTGGGCGTTGCGCGCGAATTGGCGAAAGCCGGTGCCGATGTGGTACTGAATTCCTTTACCGATACGGCCGAAGATCACAAGCTTGCCGCCGACATGTCGGCGGAATTTGGCGTAACCGTCCGTTACATCAAAGCCGACATGTCCAAGCCGGACGAGTGCCGCGCGCTGATCGAACAGGCCGAATCATGCGATATTCTGGTGAACAATGCGGGCATCCAGTTCGTGAAGGGAATCGACGAATTCCCCACCGAAAAGTGGGATGCGATCATCGCAATCAACCTCAGCTCGGCATTTCACACCACCGCAGCGGCGCTGCCCAAGATGCGCGCCGCCGGTTGGGGCCGCATCGTGAACATCGCGTCGGCCCATGGCCTGACCGCCAGCCCCTTTAAATCGGCCTATGTGGCGGCGAAACACGGTGTTGTGGGTCTGACCAAGGTAACCGCCCTTGAGACCGCCCAAGAGCCGATCACCTGCAACGCCATTTGTCCTGGTTACGTTCTGACCCCGCTGGTCGAGGCGCAAATCCCCGACACCATGGAAAAATACAACATGAGCCGTGAGGACGTGATCAAGAACGTCATGCTGGAGCGCCAGCCCTCGAAGGAATTCGCCACCGTTGAGGAACTGGGCGGCACGGCGGTCTTCCTTTGCTCGGACGCGGCAAAGCAGATCACTGGCACCACGATCAGCGTTGATGGCGGCTGGACCGCACTTTAAGCCTTGTAACAGGACGCGCTGTTTGGGCGCGTCCTGATATTTCCAAACAACACATAGGATTGGTGCACCATGGCCACCAAACGCATTAACCTTGCCTTGCAAGGGGGCGGCGCTCACGGGGCGTATACATGGGGGGTACTTGATCGGCTTCTGGATGAGGAGGATCTGGAAATCGATGCAATCGCGGGAACATCTGCTGGGGCGCTGAATGCGGCAGCCTATAAGTCGGGGTTCGTACGCAACGGGCGGGCAGGCGCGCGCGAGACGCTGGATTGGCTGTGGCATGAGGTCGGGATGACCAAGGACCTGCGCATTCCTTACTGGATGAGCCTGTTTCTTCCCACACCAGCACAGATGTCTCAGGCCATTGAACTGAGCCTGCCGTATATGATGTCAGACGCCTTATCGCGCATGACTACGCCTTACGCATGGGGCCCGTTCTATCGAAACCCACTGGCGCATATCGTTGAACAATTGGACTTTGGCAACGTCTGCGAACATGCCAGCCCACAACTGCACATCTGCGCCACGAATGTCCGCACCGGCAAGGTGAAAGTCTTTAGCGGGGATGAGTTGAGTTGCGACGTCATCCTAGCCTCGGCCTGTTTGCCAACCATGTTCCAAGCGGTCGAGATCGCAGACCCTGAGACCGGCAAGCTAGAGGCTTACTGGGACGGTGGTTACACCGGAAATCCGGCGCTATTTCCGTTGTTTGAGAAAGACTTGCCGGACGACATTGTCATCGTGAACATTAACCCGCTTGAGCGAGAAGACGTTCCGAAGACCGCGCAGGAAATCCAGAACCGCGTGAATGAGATCAGCTTTAACGCCTCGCTTCTGCGAGAGTTGCGGGCGATTTCATTTGTGAAGCGGCTGATTGATGCGGGATCAATCCAGCAAGGGGCGATGAAGGATGTGAATGTTCATATGATCGCCGATGATGATCTGATGAACAAACTGTCTGTCGCCACCAAGCTGGTGCCAACCCCTTACATCCTGCAAACCCTTAAAGAGGCTGGACAAAAAGCGGCTGACCAATTCCTTGCGGATCACAAGAAAGACCTGAACGAACGGTCAACCGTCGATCTGGTCTCAATGTTTTCCTGAAGCGGTCAGCTTTTGGGCCACGTCGGTGACGGGGTTCACATTCGGCAATCTCTCGGGCGGGTATACAAGACCGGCCGAGATCACCAATTTGGCAGCTTCTTCGATGGCCATGTCCAGCTCGACCACTTCGGAGGCAGCAAAGAACAGCAAAAAGCCCGAGGTGGGGTTCGGCGTGGTAGGAACAAAGACACTGATCAGGTCTTCCATCGTGTCGCTGCGACGGACGATTTCGCCCTTTGCCTCGGTCGAGATAAAGCCGATCGCCCAGATGCCCTTGCGCGGGTACTGAACCAGACATGCCTTTTCAAAGCTGCGTTCGGACTGGGCAAACACGGTTTCCGCTAGCTGCTTCACGCCTGAATAGATCGAGCGTACAACCGGCATCCGGTCCACCTGACGTTCGCCCCAGCGGATAAACGAGCGCCCAATCAGACCCTTCGCGATCCAACCAATAAGGATGGTAAATAGCAGGAAGAAAATGACCCCGAAGCCACGGATATCAATCGGGGATTCTACGCCGAAGTAGCGCATGAACAGCTCTTCGGGGTGATAGGCGCGCGGCACGAAGGGCATGACAAAGCTGTCTACCCAACCGACAACGGTCCACACCAGCCACGCGGTCAGGCCCAGAGGCGCGATCACAACGACGCCGGTAAAGAAATTCCCGCGCAGTCGCGCAAAAAGGCCCGGTTTATGAACCGGATGCGAATTGTCGTCAAAAGGCGTCGTCATGCCGATCCATTTCCCCCGCGGAACCACTTGGAACTTATGAAGTCCTTGGCTGCACTACAACGGGGGTAGAGAAGGTTTTGTGAAATTTTGCATCAATTGCACAATGCCTTCGCAATTTTCGTCGCAACGACCGCGTTGTTCAGAACCAAAGCGATATTGGTTTCCAACGAACGCCCCTCGGTCAACTCAAAGATCCGTTGCAGCAGGAAGGGGGTCACGCCCTTGCCGCTGACGCCTTGCTGCTCGGCCTCGGCCAAGGCTTGGGTGATGATCGGAGTGATCGATTCCGACGAAATTTCAAACTCTTGCGGGACGGGGTTAGCGATCAACTGGCCGCCGGGCAGGCCCATCGCGCCGCGCAGACGGAAAGCCTTGGCAATATCTTCCGCCGTATCCATCCGCAGCGGCGCGGCCATCCCGCTAGAGCGGGACCAGAAGGCGGGGAAATCGTCCTGACCAAAAGCGATGACCGGCACGCCAAAGGTTTCCAGCACCTCCAAGGTCTTGGGCAGGTCCAAAATGGCCTTGGCGCCCGCTGCAACCACGTTGACGGGGGTCTCGGATAGCTCGCGCAGGTCGGCAGAGATATCAAAGCTTTCTTCCGCGCCCCGATGGACACCGCCGATTCCACCTGTAGCAAATACCTCGATCCCCGCAAGGCGGGCCGCGATCATGGTGGCCGCCACAGTGGTTGCACCGGTGCCGCCGGTGGCGATGCAGGCGGCGAAATCCGCGCGGGACAGTTTGGCCACGTTCTTGGCCTGTCCCAGTTTGTCCAGTTGCGCATCGGTCAGGCCAGCATGCAGCACGCCGTCCAGCACGGCCATCGTGGCGGGGACTGCACCGCCGTCACGGATGGTCTGCTCCACACGGCGGGCGGTCTCAACGTTTTGCGGATAGGGCATCCCGTGGGTGATGATGGTGCTTTCCAGCGCCACGATGGGCTGTTTTTTCTCTTTCGCGGCAGCGACTTCGGGGGCGTAGGTGATGTCAATCATAAGGAGTCTCTCCGGAAACATGTGCAGCGGCGGCAGTCAGGGCGGCGCTGAGGGCTGCGTCGCGCGATGCGCCGCGATATTCGGCTGCAATATGAGCCGCCATAAAGGTATCGCCCGCGCCAGTGACACGGGTCACCAGCACCTCGGGCGGGGTTTGGACAAGGATTCCGTCTTTGGTGCCATCGGCAGTGGGGCGGCCACCGTCTGTCACAACGGCGCGGAACGCACCGCGATCCAAAAGGCCACGGGCGGCGGCCTCGGCACTATCATAACTGGCGCTACACAGCAGGCTGGCCTCTTCGAGGTTCACGTAGAGCGTTGCCCGACCTTGCTCCAGAAACGGGATCAGGCGCTGCGCCTTACCGGGTGAAGCGGGAGCGACCCGCAGGTCCGCCTTGGCAAAGGCTGGTGATGCGGCGATCTGGGTGAGCAACTCAACGGTAAGGTTACCGTCCAAAGCGATCAGCCCCTCATAGGGCGCAGAGGCGCTGCCAAGGGGGCCGTCCAGCAAGGCGGTGAGGATCTTGTCTCCGGCCTCTTCCAGTGAATGGGCGTCAGCGATGGCTGCGATCAGACCATTACCGCCCTCGACCGCCATGTAACGATCCGTGGGCAGGTCTTTAGACAGGTAGATATGGTCACAGGCCATACCCATGCGCTGACATTGGGCTAGCAGTTCCTGCCCCTCGGGGTCCAGCCCCATGGCAGTCAGCAGAGCAGGGTGCATACCCTGACGGCGCAAGGTGATGGCGATGTTCATGGCAACGCCGCCCGGAATGCGGATGATCCGCCCCGGCACATCGCTGCCCTGACGCATATGGCTGGCCGAACGCCCGATGATGTCCCACAGGACCGAGCCGATGCAAAGGATGTTGGGTGAAGTGGTCATGGGGGCCTCATGCCTCAAAGCGGCGGCGGGCCGCAAGCCACCTTTGGCAGAGGCCGACCTGACGTCAATACTTCATCGGGATGGGTCAACGGGCAGGCACAAAGAAGGTCAGCGCCGCCCATAGGCTTTCCCACACTATCGGGGTTTTTCCGTCAGGGGATGGATCGGCCGGTTCGCGCATGACAACCCCATCAAAGAGGTAAGTCTGATTGGGCAGGACAGGGATCGCGGCAATCCCATCTGCATCCGTCCGGAACGTATTGATCGACACGGTGTCATCGGGCGCACGGGCGAAAACCTCGACCTGAGCATCGGCTCGCGGCTGGCCTTGATAGAACAACTGCACGTGCATTGTGCCATCAAAGTCTGACGCGTAAGGGTTTGTAAGCGCGACAAACTCTGTCTCCATGCCGGTGGCCGTATCAGCGCCCGTGCCATCTCCGACCGCAACCAGCGCCTTGGCGTAACGGATGTAACCTTCCGCAAAGCCCGTCTCTGGCAGGCCGCGCGCCTTGTGCACTTCCAGAACCTCAGGAAACCCCTTGTGCGTCACGAAATTTTCGAACTTCGAGGCATCCTGATAGGTGATCCGGTTGAGGGTGGATTGATAGACCAGTACGGCCAGCCCATCTTGCAGCCCTGTCAACTGCACCGCCGGAATATCCCCCATCCGGCCCGCAATCGCGGCAGTCTGACCGTCCTGAATCACATCCATGCGCACCTGTTTCGCGGGCATGTAAGCCAGACGAAATCCCGAAAATGCCTCGCCATTGCGTAAGTCGGCCCGTAGGGTGCCCGCCGAAGAAACTTGATACTGCTGCGGTTCAAGCCATGTCTCATGGCTAAAGCCAATCGATGGCAGCAAGAAAAGGGAGAGGGCAAGCAGGATGGAGCGCGGCATAATTGGGTGGTCCCGTATGATGATCGTAATCAGGGTGTGGCTTGCAGCGCTGGTGTCAAGTGTTCTGCTTGTCCCGCATGCGCAGGCCCATGAGGTCACGCCGACCATCACGGACTTTTCCGTCGTGGACGGCAGCCTCTCTGTGACCATGCGCGCCAATGTCGAAGCGTTTCTGGCCGGAATCGATCTTGAGGGGCTGGAGGACACCAATGCATCAGCGCAGGTGGATACATATGACCGGCTACGGGCCTTGGAACCGGATGCTTTGACGCAGGATGTCACCACCTACTGGCCCCAGATGGCTGGCGACCTACAGTTAGAGACCGATCAAGGACCGGTCACCGCGATCCTGAGTGGTGTCGAGGTTGAACCCCAACCCGATCTGGAATTGCCCCGTGTGACCGTCCTGACGCTTCAGGCTGATCTGCCGGCCAATGCGTCCACTCTGACAATCGGCTGGCCCGCAAACTATGGCGCGATGATCGTCCGGCAGAACGGGGTCGAGGATCCTTACACAGCCTATCTGGCCGCTGGCACCAGCACCGATCCGGTTGCCATCACTGGCGGCTACAGCTTGGGCGCGGCCGAGACCTTTTTGACCTATATTCCCGTGGGCTTTGACCACATTCTGCCCAAAGGCTTGGATCACATCTTGTTTGTGCTGGGTCTTTTCTTTCTGTCGACACAGCTAAAGCCACTGCTGTGGCAGATTTCGGCTTTCACACTGGCCCATACGGTCACGCTGGCGCTTGGAGCACTGGGGCTGGTTGCTGTGCCCGGCGCGATCGTCGAGCCGCTGATAGCCGCCTCGATCACCTTTGTCGCGGTCGAGAATATCCTCACCCGCGGCCTTAGCCCGTGGCGGCCAGTGGTGGTCTTTGTCTTTGGTCTGCTGCACGGTCTTGGATTTGCCTCGGTTTTGGGAGAATTCGGCTTGCCGCAATCCCAATTCGTTCCCGCGCTGATCGGCTTTAATGTGGGTGTCGAGATCGGACAGCTGACTGTCATCGCGCTGGCGTTTCTTGCGGTCGGTTTCTGGTTCGGGGATAAACCTTGGTACCGCAAGGCGATCTCTGTTCCGGCCAGTCTGGTGATCGGCGCAATCGGCGCTTATTGGTTCGTGGAACGGGCTTTCGGGCTTTAATCCTTGTATCTTGCGCAAAAATGCGGGCAGGGGGTTGCCATACCCCCCATTTGCCAGTAATGGCACGCCCACGAAACCGCTGGCTGGGTTTGGGCCTACGGGGGAGAAATCCCTGTACGTCCGCCGGTTGAAGCATCCGCTTCTCACCCCAGCCGAGGCATGAAACCGGAAAGGATAAAGACATGGCTCTTCCTGAGTTCTCCATGCGCCAGCTGCTGGAAGCAGGCGTTCACTTTGGTCACCAGACGCAGCGTTGGAACCCCCGTATGGGCGAGTTCATCTACGGCTCGCGCAACGGCATCCACATCCTCGACCTGACCCAGACCGTCCCCATGCTGGACGCTGCTCTGAAGGTTGTTCGTGACACCGTTGCAAAAGGTGGCCGCGTTCTGTTCGTTGGCACCAAGCGTCAGGCAGCTCAGCCCGTCGCAGAAGCCGCTGAAAAGTGCGCACAGTACTACATGAACCACCGCTGGCTGGGTGGCACTCTGACCAACTGGAAAACTGTTTCGCAGTCGATCCAGCGTCTGAAGAACATCGACGAAGCCATGGAAGGCGGCGCCGAGGGTCTGACCAAGAAAGAGCGCCTGCAGATGGAACGCGAGCAGACCAAACTGCAAGCTTCTCTGGGCGGCATCCGCGAGATGGGCGGCGTTCCTGATCTGCTGTTCGTCATCGACGTGAAAAAAGAAGCCCTGGCCATTCTGGAAGCGAAAAAGCTGGGTATCCCGGTTGTTGCTGTCGTTGACACCAACTGCAACCCCGAAGGCGTTGACTACATCATCCCCGGCAACGACGACGCAGCACGTGCGATCGCTCTGTACACCGACCTGGTGTCGCGCGCCGCTCTGGACGGCATGACAGCTCAGCTGGGTGCCGCAGGCGTTGACCTGGGCGAGCTGGAAGCTGGTCTGGAAGAAGAAGTCGTCGCCGAAGGCGCCGAATAATCTTCGCTTCAAAAAAATGATACGGGCGCGGGGTACTTCCGCGCCCAAGCCCATTCCCGGGCTCGTAGACAAGACATTTGAGAGGAGCCAACCATGGCGATCACTGCAGCACAGGTTAAAGAACTGCGCGAGATGACCGGCGCAGGCATGATGGATGCCAAAAAAGCCCTGACCGAAAACAACGGCGACATGGAAGCAGCAATCGACTGGCTGCGCACCAAAGGCCTGGCGAAAGCCGCCAAGAAATCGGGCCGTACCGCTGCGGAAGGTCTGGTTGCTGTGAAGGTTGAAGGCGGCAAAGGTGTTGCTGTCGAAATCAACTCGGAAACCGACTTCGTTGCGAAGAACGCTGAATTCCAGACCATGGTTAGCGATATCGCTGGCGCGGCACTGAACGCAGCTGATCTGGACGCGCTGAAAGCAGCCGAAATCAACGGCAAAGCCGTTGAAACCATGATCACCGACAAAATCGCCACCATCGGCGAAAACATGACCCTGCGCCGGATGGCGTCGGTCGAAGCAGAAAACGTTGTGTCCTACGTCCACAACGCAGCTGCAGACGGCATGGGCAAAATCGGTGTTCTGGTTGCCATGAACGGCGGCGACGAAGCATTCGGCCGTCAGGTTGCAATGCACATCGCAGCAGCAAACCCCCAGTCGCTGTCGGCAGCTGACCTGGACCCCGCAATCGTCGAAAAAGAGCGTCAGGTTCAGATCGACATCGCACGTGAGTCGGGCAAGCCCGAAGCCGTGATCGAAAAGATGATCGAAGGCCGTATGGCCAAGTTCCTGGGCGAAGTGACCCTGCTGGGTCAGGCGTTCGTTGTGAACCCCGATCTGACCGTTGAAGCAGCTGCAAAAGAAGCTGGCGCAACCATCGTCGCTTACGTCCGCATGGAAGTTGGCGAAGGCATCGAGAAAGTCGAAGAAGACTTCGCTGCTGAAGTTGCGAAAGTTGCCAAGGGCTAATTCGCTCGGCACGCTAAACGATTTAAGGGACGCTTCGGCGTCCCTTTTTTATTGGGGTTTTCGGATATTTTGACCGCAGCCACAGGCGGGCAGGGCGCGCCTACGGGTACGCTGTAGTGCTTGATTCCTGCGCAGTTTTCCCGATGATTGGGCAAAAAAAGAGGCGCCGGAACTAGTCCGACGCCTGTAAGAAAATCATGCCTCGAGGGATGGGGATACGAAGCATAAAGTGTCGGTTTGTGCGCAGAATATTTCACCCAAACCGACGGGTCTGACGACCACCCTCAAGAAAGAGCACCTAAATACCAGTGTTTTCTTTCGGCGTTCCCTGGCCAAAGCCACCACTCACGGAACATGTGTTTTATGCCACCTTTCCGTGAGGTTCGGTAAGTATGGTATTCCGTACCTCGGCCGCTTTTCTCAACTTAAGTCATTGAAAATTAATGACGAAAAAGATCATCACCCTTCGACGATAAACATCTGGTTTTGAAACGCTGCCTTCAAAACAGCCTGCGCTGTTGTCTCGACATTCAGCGATTCACGGGCCAGCCGCAGATGTTTTTCAACCGTAGCTGGTGTAAGCCCCATTAATACCGCGATATCTTGGGTTGTCTTACCGTCTCCGACCCATTGCAGCGCTTCGCGCTGACGTTTTGTCAGGCCGCGTGTGGGCGGCGCATAGGGCAGGGAGGTGATCTTCAGGTGGGCAACGTTATTGGCAAGGATGATGTCGCGCCCATGGGCCTCCCAGATGACGTCTACATCGTCCTGGGACAGCCCGCGACGTCCGGTCAAAGCGATCGCGCCCTTGGAACGTGCTGACACGGATTTGAAAGAGATCGTGTAACCTGCAACCACATCCATCTTCTGGTTGAACTCGACCACACGCTTTTCATTGGCGGTCAACGCGTCTGTCGCAATCAGTTCATGCATAAAGCGCCAGCTGCACGCGCCTTCGTTCTCCAGGGCCCATTTCACCATCGGCGCATGGAAGTAATTGCCACCGTTGATAAAGGCCTCGATGTATTCCTTATCGTGGGTCGAGAGGATCAGGAAATCGTTCGGATCCCCAAGCGATGTCTCGCTGCGGTAATGGGTGAACCCGTAGATGAGGCGGTCAAACCCATATTCCGCCATCCGTTCGCTATGCATCGCCCAGAGCGCCTCTAGGGTTTTTGCGTCCGTAAGATCTTCAAGGTAAGACGAAAGCTGCTTCATAGCGCCACCAGTTTCCCATCGACTATACACTCATAAAACCAGCACACTTTGAAAATGTCCTAATTCAGGCACTGTGCAGTGCGCACATGCCGCTTTGTAGTTCACACCAAAATCCGCTTAACTGCCCGCTGAAAAAGGTAATGCGAGCACATACTACATACTTATTTTTCACGTCCGGTAGCAAGAACACACGATTACGAGAGCCTCTTTTTTCTATCGAGCCAATACTTTAGTCGTATAACTAACGCCGCAGTCGCAATTTATATTACATAATACCAATTATAAGTGTTGTCCGTGTAGCGCCGGCACATTCTAATCTGCGTTGCGACACACTCTCTATCTTGCTGAAAAGCAAGGAGACCGGACATGGCCCACACAGAACTGGATTTACATGAAAGA
>NZ_PVTQ01000016.1 GCF_003003355.1 Donghicola tyrosinivorans | reverse complement strand
AAATTTCCGTGCACTAAGGGGCCTTCGGGCCCCTTCTTTTTTGCAGTTTGTGGTTATTCGGTCTTGGCAATCTCGACGTTGATGCCCTTATCGCGCATCCGCTCGATATGCTCGGGCGTGGTGTTGTCATCAACGATGACGGTGTCGAATTCCGTCAAAGAGGCAAAGCTATGCAGTGCCCGCTGGTCGAATTTCGTGTGATCTGCCAATAGGATAGACCGTTCCGAGCTGGCCATCATTGCCCGTTTGGTTTCCACCATCTCGGGGCTTTGGTGATAGACCACATCGTTGGCAATCGCCGACATCGAAACAAAGAACGTGTCTGCGCGGACCTCTGCAATCTGGCTGCGGGTCATGCGGCCCATGAAGGCGTTACACCAGTTAAAGAACTGGCCGCCCAAGGCGATCAAGGCGATCTCACGCACCTCTTTCAACTCGTTAATCATCAGAAGCGAGTTGGTCAGCACCGTCAGCGGGGTCTTCTGCTCCAGCAGGTGGACCATCTGCCAGACAGTGGTCGAGTCATCCAGGAAGACCGCCTGACCGGGTTCAATAAACTCCATCGCTTTTTGGGCAATGGCGCGTTTTTCCGCCACCTGACGGGAGGACCGGTAAATGTCGCTGCTCTCGATCAGGTTAGTGGGAGCGGCCGAAACGATCCCGCGCGTCTTGCGCAACAGGCCAAGGCTGACCAATTCGTCCAGATCGCGGTGCACGGTCATCAAGCTGATGCCGAACTTGTCGGTCAGGTCTTCGATGCGCATGGTGCCCTCGGCCATAACGGCCTCGGTGATCATTTTGCGACGAGCCAACTGGCGGGCCTGACGGCTGTCGGCGGGCATCTTTTCCGCCATCAGGCGATCAAATGCGGGTTCGGACTGCGGTGTGTTCTTGGTCATTTTTGGTGCTCCACATCTTCCCCATTAGATCGAAAGCGCGGCTAAAGCAAAGCATAGGCGTAAATTGGCGGTGGAATTGGTGTTTCAGGATCTAATTTCGGCCATCCATGCGGCTGTTCGATAACGCGCAGTTGATGTGCAGGTGCAGCAATTTCGGGTTTTGATCATAGGTAAAGACAGAACGCCCGACGGAAAGGCCAAACCGTTGCGTAGGACTTTCAAGAAAAAATGTGAGCGCCGTTTCGGCAAAAATCAAAGAGTTGCAACAAGATGACTTTCCCCTCCCTTCCGTTTCGCACCGTTGCAGCTATGGCCTGCGCGGGGTTTCTCTTCAGCGCGGGCCATGCGGCGGCGCAGCAAATGCCCGGGTCTGCTGGTCCTAGCGACGTTGGGGTGGTGGCGCTGCAAACAACTGAGGTGCCCTACACGGTCACATTGCCCGGTCGGGCCGTTGCTTTTGAGCAAACCGACATTCGTCCCCGCGTAGAGGGAACCATCGAAGAGATCGTCTACATCCCCGGTCATCCGCTTGAGGTGGGCGATGTTCTGTATCGGATTGAAGGGGATAGCTATGAGGCGGAGCTGGCTGCCGCCGAGGCCGCCGTCGCGGGGGCAGAGGCCAGCGTGACCGCCGCCAAAGCGACGCTAGAGCGGTACCAAAAGCTGGACGGTGTCGGTGTGACTCGCGAAAGCGTCGAGACCGCAGAGGTCAGCCTGATGCAGGCCGAAGCCGATCAGCGTTCGGCCGAGGCGGCGCTGAGAACCGCGCAGCTGAACTTGAAACGCACAGAAATTACTTCGCCTATTCAAGGGGTTGCTGATGTGTCAGAGGTCTCGGTCGGAGCGCTGGTGACAGCGAACCAAAGCGATGCACTGACCACCGTGACGCGTCTGGACCCGATCTATGTGGACCTTACCGAATCCAGCGCCCGCCTTTTGCGCGTGCGCGAACAGATCGACGCCGGTGATCTGGCCCAGTCGGATAAGCTACAGATCGATCTGACCCTTGAAAACGGCGCGACCTACAGCGCAGGCGGCACGCTTGTTTCGCCCGGCTTTAGCGTTTCATCAACCACTGGCGCGGTAGAGTTCCGCATCCAGTTCGACAATCCCGACCGCAAAATTCTGCCCGGCATGTTCCTTCGCGCCAACATACAGATCGGCAACCGTAACGCTATTCTCGTACCACAGCGGGCGACGACTCGCAGCGCGTCGGGCGATCTGACGGCCTTTGTGGTTAAGGATGGTAAGGCCAAGAAGGTCGTTCTGACCGAAGCAGGCAGCTACCAGAACGCATGGGTGGTGACAGAAGGTGTGGCAGATGGCGATGCATTGGTGGTGGACGGGTTGCGCAATCTGCGTGACGGCGCTGAGGTCGCGCCCACTTCGGTGACCATCGATGAAAACGGGGTCGTGCAAAGCGCAGCCGCCCAAACCCCTGCGGCGGAGTAAGTAATTTGGTTAATTTCTTCATCCACAGGCCAATCTTTGCGTGGGTTCTGGCCATTGTCACCATGCTGGCAGGGGCGTTTTCGCTGACGCAATTGCCCGTGTCCCAATACCCCGAGGTCGCGCCCACGACGGTGCGTGTCTCGGCCACCTATTCCGGCGCGACGGCCAGCGCGGTTCAGAACTCGGTCACCTCGGTGATTGAGGACTCGATGACCGGCATCGATGGGCTGCTCTACATGACTTCGGATTCGTCCGAAGGTTCGGCCAGCCTTACCCTGACCTTTGACGAAAGTGTTGACGGTATCGATGCCCAGAACGAGGTGCAGACCCGCGTCCGTCAGGTGGAAAGCCAGCTGCCCGATAGCGTGCAGACGCGGGGCGTGACGGTGCGCCGCTCGACCAGTTCTATCCTGCTGGTGGGCGCGCTGGTGTCCGAGGACGGCAGCTATTCGCAGGTCGAACTGGGCAACCTCTTGGATGAGACGATCTCTGGCCCCGTGCAGCGGACCGAAGGCGTTGGCGGAATTAACATTTTTGGCTCTGGCTATGCCATGCGGATCTGGATGGACCCGCTGAAACTGGTGCAATATCAGCTGACCCCGTCGGACATCACCAGCGCGGTTCAGGCCCAGAATACAACGGTGTCTGTGGGCAGCCTTGGCACCCAACCAACCGTGCAAGGCCAGCAGTTCACCGCGACAATTACTGCGCAAAGCCAGCTGACCAGCGTGGAAGAGTTTGAAAGCATCCTGATTAACACCGATCAGGACGGTAGCGCGGTTTATCTGGGCGATGTGGCGACCATTGAAATCGGGCAGGAAAGCTATGGCGGAGACAGCCGTTTCAGCGGCAAGAACGCAGCCGGTTTCGGTGTGAACCTTGCTACCGGCGCGAACGCCGTGGACACGGCAGCTGCCGTGCGCGAAACCCTGACCGCGCTTGCGCCATCTTTGCCGGAAGGCGTTGAAATTCAATACGCTTATGACACCTCGCCCTTCGTCGAACGCTCGATCGAGAAGGTGTATCACACCCTGATCGAGGCGGTGGTGCTAGTGTTCCTTGTGATCCTTGTGTTCCTGCAAAACTGGCGGGCGACGCTGATCCCGATTATCGCCGTTCCTGTGGTTCTGATGGGCACTTTCGCGGTGCTGGCGGCCCTTGGGTTCAGTATCAACACCTTGACCATGTTCGCGATGGTGCTGGCCATCGGCCTGCTGGTCGACGACGCCATTGTTGTGGTCGAAAACGTCGAGCGGGTGATGGATCAGGATGACCTACAACCTTTGCCCGCCACCGAACGCAGCATGGGTCAGATCACCGGCGCGCTGATCGGTATCGCGCTGGTTCTGTCCGCGGTGTTCCTGCCGATGGCGTTCTTTGGCGGCTCGACCGGTGTGATTTACCGGCAGTTCTCGGTCACGATCATCTCGGCAATGGTGCTGTCGGCGGTTGTGGCGCTGATCCTGACCCCTGCGCTCTGTGCCTCGATGCTGAAAAAGACTCACGGCACGCATTTTGCACCCGCCAAGTGGTTCAACAACGGGTTCGAGCGTATGAACAAGGGCTATGTGGGCACCGTCACCCGACTGTTGCGCCGTCCACTGATCGTGGCGGTGGCGCTGGTGGCGATCGTGCTTGGCTCTTGGACTTTGTTTAACCGTCTGTCCTCGTCCTTCCTGCCGACCGAAGATCAAGGCATGCTGATGTCGATGATCCAGTTGACCGAAGGCTCGACTTCGCAACAGACCCTTTCTGTGGTGCAAGAGATCGAAGATTACCTGCTGACTGAAGAAGGCGACACCGTCGCATCAACCTTCGCAGCGCTTGGTTTCGGCTTTGGCGGCAGCGGCCAGAACGTGGCGATGCTGTTCATCAAGCTGCACGACTTTGATGACCGGACAGCGGCGGAAGAGGCCGCAGGTGCCCTGTCAATGCGTGCGAATATGCGCTTTGGCGGCCATCGCGCAGGGCAGATATTCTTTATGCAGCCGCCTGCCATTCAGGGCATGGGGAACACCAACGGTTTCTCTATGTATCTGGTGGATAACGGAAATAACGGATACGATAGCCTTCTGGAGGCCGCAAATGACTTGGTTGCAGCCGCCGCTCAGGATGATCGCCTGACGAACGTACGTGTCAGCGGGAATGAGGCCGAAAGCGCCCTGCGCATCAACATCGACCAGCAAAAGGCCGAAGCTTTGGGTGTGTCCCTCAGCGAAGTGAACGCGATGCTGTCGGTGATCTTCTCGGGCTCTGAGGTGAATGATTTTGTGCTGAACAACAACCTACGGCCTGTGATTGTGCAGGGGCAGGCGACAAGCCGCATGCAGCCCGAGGACATTGAAGATTGGTACGCCCGCAACACCAGCGGCGAGATGGTGCCCTTCTCCAGTTTCCTGACAACCGAATGGATTTCGGTGCAGCCCAAGCTGGCGCGTTTTCAGGGGACCAACGCGATTGAGGTGTCGGGCAGCAACAGCGACAGCGCCTCTTCGGGTGTGGCGATGGGCGCGATGGAGCAGCTGACAGCAGCTATGGAAGGCGGCTACGGCGTGGAATGGACTGGCCTCAGCTACCAAGAGCGTCAGTCCGGCGATCAGGCGCCCTACCTTTATGCGCTGGCTGTTCTGGTGGTCTTCCTCTGCCTTGCGGCCCTTTACGAAAGCTGGACGATCCCGTTTTCGGTCATGCTGGCGGTTCCCGTGGGCATTCTGGGGGCTTTGGCGGCTGCATGGGCCTTTGGGCAGTCAAATGACGTCTATTTCAAGGTGGGTATTCTGACGACCATCGGCTTGGCGGCCAAGAACGCCATTCTGATTGTCGAGTTTGCCAAGGATCTGGAAGCGCAGGGAAGAGCCCTGGTTGACGCCACGATTGAGGCCGCCCGCCTACGTCTACGCCCCATTCTGATGACTTCGCTGGCCTTTATGTTGGGGGTTGTGCCGCTGGCTACGGCCTCTGGCGCGGGGGCAGCGGCGCAGAACGCCATTGGCATCGGGGTATTGGGGGGTATGGCCTCGGCCACGTTCATCGGCGTGTTCTTGGTGCCCTCCTTCTACGTGCTGGTCCGCCGGATCACGGGTGCCAAGACCGCGTAAACTGATCTGAACGACCAAGACCTAACGCCGCTTTCCGTGCACCGGAGAGCGGCGTTTTTGCGTTCGGCGTTACCTTGTAAGGGCAGGGGGAAAAGTCCCGCTGAGGCTAATTTTTGCCGCCCCTGAGACGTTCTACTGAACAAGAAACAACATGGAATGCGCGACCTGTTTGGTTGCGCCCACCGTGGCTTTCGGCGCTTCACTGTGCTGCGGGGCAGTCTTGGCGCATGAGCGCCCTCTGATAGCTGATCTGACGTTCTTTGAAAACTAGAGTTTTGTTGAAATGAGCGCGTTTATTGTGGAAACGTAGTTAATATCCGTTGAATTGACGATAACTTTCATTGAATTACCAATAATTTTTCGAGCGAGGGTTCTGGAAAAACAACCGGATTTCGTGAAGGTGGGGAAATTGTGATATTTATTGTTTTTCAATGACTTACGTCATTTGTGTCAAAATCCATGAAAGCGGGCGCTTGATTTGCCGGTTTTCGGTGTGGCCCTGAAAGCGTAATCTTGCTTGTCGTGGAAGGGAGGGCGTATTTCGCGTTATTGACAACCTTTTACATTGAATCGCGCACCTATGTCGTCGAATTGACGAAAAATTCAACCAGTTTCAGCCTGCTTTCCGCTCTGCATCCTCATCGGGGACCAAAATCCCGTATAGGTTGGGGATTTTGCCGTTGTGGGCGATGACTTCGGTGGGCTCGGTCAGGAAACGCTCCATCTCGCCGTGGATGGTCACGCCGCCCGCTTCCTGCACCATCAAAAGGCCCGCAGCGCCGTCCCAGATGTTTAACGAGGCCTCGTGATAGCCGTCGAACCAACCTGCTAGCGTGCCGACGAGACCAACGGTTGCTGCGCCGTGACGCCGGTGTTCGATCTGCGCTGCTGTCAGCCGTGCGATGCGAGCACTGTAGGTTTCTGGTGTCGTGCGCCCGGAATACCCCAGCGCAAGCATCCGGCCACTTTGGCCAGCCCTCTGATCAAACCGCATGGGCTTGCCGTTCAACTGAGCGCCTTTGCCAGCCTCGGCTGTGGCCATGATATTGAGATCAGGCAAGAAAATCGCACCATGGGTAAAGTTCTGCCCGTCGAAATACGCGATCGAGATGCCCCAGTCTCCCATACCCCGCGCGTAGTTGGTGGTCCCGTCGATGGGGTCCACAATCCAGCACGCGGGGCCGTCGCCTTCCAGCCCGTTCTCTTCGCCAAGGACGGCATCTTCGGGGTAGGCCTGCGCAATGCGTTCGCGGATCAGTGCTTCGACCGCCAGATCAGCGTTGGTGACGAAATCCATGGGCGCCTTGGATGTCACCGCCAACCCCTGCGCTTGTCCGCGCATCTCTTGTGCCAAAAGGCCTGCTTTGCGGGCCAATGCGGTGGCGAAACCAAGTCTGCTGGGGATCATCGGGGGGCACTCCTGCGTGGTCGGGGGTAAGCTATTGATGAGGGGATAGATTTCGACTGTGACAACTTCAAGAAGAATGCAGGACGCGGCAGTCCCCAGCCTATGACTTGCCTCAAATTGCGGAAGAAAGTGTCTCGCCCTGAGACGTACATTTTCGTGGAATTGACGAACATATTCGTGAAAACAAGGTTGCCAGACGCAGATTCGACGTTCTTTACGCTGCCAACTGTCAGTTTCTTCCATATCAGAACGTACAACCGTCCAATGGCCCGACACCTTCCAGGTCCTCCGCATCGGCCATGAAAAAACCCGGTGCGGAGGACGCACCGGGTTCTGGTTCTGGATCGCGAATGCAATCCGGGGGAGAGAGGTTTGACGCTTAGGCGGCGGTTGCCTCGGCGGGCGGCTCGGCCGCGCCGGTCATGAAAGCCACAGCGTCCGACATGGTGTATTCGCCGGGGCGAATGGTGCAGAGGCGACTGCCGAGACGGTGGACGTGGATGCGGTCGGCAACCTCGAACACGTGGGGCATGTTGTGGCTGATCAGGACGATCGGAATACCGCGCGAACGCACGTCCTGGATCAGTTCAAGCACTTTGCGGCTTTCCTTGACGCCAAGCGCCGCTGTCGGTTCATCCAGAATGATCACCTTTGATCCAAATGCCGCCGCTCGGGCCACAGCGACACCTTGGCGCTGACCACCGGACAGGGTCTCGACCGCCTGGTTGATGTTCTGGATGGTCATAAGCCCCAGATCATTCAGCTTTTCGCGGGCGAAAGCCTCCATCGCCTTGTGGTCCAGCATCCGCAGGTACTTGCCCATGAAGCCGGGTTTGCGCAGTTCACGACCCACAAACATGTTGTCGGTGATCGACAGGGCAGGGGACAGGGCCAGTGTCTGGTACACGGTCTCGATGCCTGCGTCGCGGGCCTCAAGGGGCGATTGGAACTGGATGCGCTTGCCTTCCAGAGTGATTTCGCCCTCATCGGGGATGACCGCGCCAGAGATCGCCTTGATCAGGCTGGACTTGCCCGCGCCGTTGTCGCCGATCACGGCAAGGATTTCACCGGGGTAAAGGTCGAAGTCTGCCTGATCGAGGGCTGTGACTTTGCCGTAGCGCTTTACCAGACCACGGGCTTTGAGAATGGGTTCTTGGGTCATTATGCCGACACCTTCCGGATCCATTGGTCAATCGAAACAGCAAGGATGATAAGCCAGCCCACTGCAAACACCTGCCAGAGCACGTCCACACCGGCCAGCTTCAGGCCCGACTGGAAGACGCCCACGATCAGTGCGCCGAACAGCGCTCCAAGGATCGAGCCACGCCCGCCAAACAGCGAGATGCCCCCGATCACAACCGCGGTGATGGATTGCAGGTTGCCCTCATAGAACGCCTGCGGCGAGATCGAGCCGATGCGGCCCACGCTGCTCCAAGCGGCGATGGCACAGACAAGGCCTGCCAGCATGTAAACCTGTACCAGTGTGCGGTCGGTGCGGATGCCTGCAAGTTCGGCGGCTTCTTTATCGTCACCGATGGCGTAGACGTGGCGGCCCCATGCGGTTTTGTTCAACAGGAACCACAGGGCAAAGAACACGACGATCATCAGAAGCGAGCCATAGGTGACGCGAGCGCTGCCAAGCTTGAATGCCTCGCCAAAGAATTTCAGGGCAGCGGCGTTGGCGTCAATGTCTTGACTGCGGATCGATTGCGCGCCCGACAGCCACAGGTTCAGCGCGTAGAAGATGTTCCAAGTGCCCAAGGTCACAATGAACGGGGGCAGCTTGAGGCGGGTGACCATCAGGCCGTTCAAAAAGCCCGCAGCGCCGCCGCCTGCAAAGCCGATCAGCAGGGCGAAAAACGTGGGAACACCGTAGCTTACGGCAAGGTTGCCCATGATGACGCTCATCAGGACCATGATGGCCGCGACCGACAGATCGATGCCTGCGGTCAGGATGATCAGCGATTGCGCCGCGGCCAGAAGGCCGATGATCGACACCTGCTGCATGATCAGCGTCAGGTTAAAGGCGGAAAAGAACTTGCCCCCTGCGATCACGCCGAAGATCACCACCGACAGCACCAGCACGATGACCGGAACCAGCGTGGGATTGCCATGCAGCGCCTTCTGGATGTGATCCATCACGCCGCGGTGATTATGCTCGAAACTGGCGACGCGTTTATCGCTTCGCTCGAGGGATGCTTCGAAATCCTGACCTTTCGGTCTGGAGACGGTCTCTTCGCTCATGGCGGTCCTCCTGCGCGGCTTGGGTGCCGCTTGGTGGTGTTCTTCAGGGGTTCGTTAAAAAATAGGGGACGGCTTGCACCGTCCCCCAAATCGTCAAATCGCTTGGATTAGCCCCAGCACTTGCCCAGGCCAGCTTCCGAGGTCAGCGATTCAAGGCCATCGACGGGCTTGTCGGTGATCAGCTCGACGCCGGTGTTGTAGAAGTCCAGACCTTCGGTGTTCTGGGGCTTCTCGCCGGTTTCTGCGAAGTGCTTGATCGCCTCGATACCCTTCGAGGCCATCAGCAGCGGGAACTGCATCGAGGTTGCGCCGATCACGCCGTCTGCAATGTTCTGAACGCCGGGGCAGCCGCCGTCGACCGATACGATCAGCACGTCGTTTTCACGGCCAACCGACTTCAGCGCCTCATACGCACCAGCCGCTGCGGGTTCGTTGATGGTGTAGACCACGTTGATTTCGGGATCCTTCTGCAGAAGGTTCTCCATCGCGGTGCGGCCACCTTCTTCGTTGCCGTTGGTCACGTCGTTGCCAACGATACGCGCGTCGTCTTCGTCACCGATGTCGGTGGGGTCTTTGATGTCGATGCCAAAGCCCTGCAGGAAGCCTTGATCGCGCAGATAGTCGACCGAGATTTCCGAAGCGTTCAGGTCCAGCAGCGCGATTTTCGCGTTTGCCGCTGCGTCGCCCAGAGTTGCTTTCGCCCACTCACCGATCAGAACGCCAGCTTTGAAGTTGTCGGTCGCGAAGGTCGCGTCAGCGGTGTCTGCGGGTTCAAACGGGGTGTCCAGCGCGATGACCAGCAGGCCAGCTTCGCGGGCTTGGGTCACAACGGGGGCCAGCGCGCGGCTGTCCGACGGGGTGATCAGGATGCCTTTTGCACCCGACGCGATGCAGGTCTCGACTGCGGCAACCTGAGTTTCCACGTCGCCGTCGATTTTACCGGCGAAGGTCTGCAGGTTGATGCCGTTGGCTTCTGCGCCAGCAACCGCGCCTTCCTTCATTTTCACGAAGAAGGGGTTGGTGTCGGTTTTGGTGATCAGGCATGCGCCAACTTCGTGGCTGGCTGCCATTGCAGGCGCTGCAGCCATGGTTGCGATGGTGGCTGCACCCAGCAGCAGAGCGGTTTTGGTAGCGGATTTGATCATGATTTCCTCCCAGATGTGTCTGATCAAAGATCGTCTCTCGGTTCGCCTCCCGAGCGAGCCTTGCGCCTATGAGAGACCGAATCAGTGGCTCACGTCAATAAATAAATCACTGTGATTTATTATTGACAGACTGCCTAAATACTAGAACCTTAGGTAAGAGTTGATTTATACAGCGGCGCGCGCCTAACGGGTGGACTATGGAAAAAGAAAGACACTCAGGACAAATTGACCAAGCGGTCGGCGCGGTGCGCGGCACCAATCAAAGTGGGGTGCGGGCGCACAACGAACGTCTCGTGCTTTCATTGTTGCGCCAGAAGGGGCCATTGGCCAAGGCTGAATTAGCAAGGCTTACAGGATTATCTGCACAGGCGGTCTCGGTAATCATGCGCGGCGTAGAGGCTGACGGGTTGATTAAAAAGGGAAATCCGGTGCGCGGGAAGGTGGGGCAACCCTCGATCCCGATGGAGCTGGTTCCGGGCGGTGCGTTCTTTCTAGGCTTGAAAGTAGGGCGCCGTAGCCTTGATCTGATTCTCACAGACTTCCTTGGGAACATCCGGTCACGGGTCTATCTGACCCACAAATACCCGACCCCTGACGGAGTGGTCTTGTTTGCCGGTCACGGCATCTCTCAATTGTTAGAGCAACTAACGCCAGAAGAACGGACCCGAGTCGCTGGCTTGGGAATCGCCCTGCCGTTCCGTTTGTGGGACTGGGCCGGTGTGCTTGGTGTAAATAAATCCGACATGGAAGACTGGCGCGACCGCGATATACGCGCCGAGATCGAGGCCCGTTGGGACTTTCCCGTCTTCTTGCAAAACGACGCATCAGCGGCCTGCGGGGCGGAATTGGTGTTCGGGAACTCTGACCGTCCCAGCGACTTCCTTTACTTCTTCATCGGGTTCTTCGTGGGTGGAGGGCTGGTCTTGGACAATGCTCTCTATACGGGAAAATCAGGGAATGCGGCGGCGGTCGGCTCGATGCCGATCGGGCGGCGCGGTGGAAAGATGCTGCAACTGGTCGATGTGGCATCCCTGTCCTGTCTTGAGACCGCGATGGCCCATCGTGGCCTGACAGCGGATGCGATCTGGTCCAATCCGGCCTCATGGCAGATCCCGCAGGGCATGATCGATGAGTGGATCGATACGGCCAGCGACGGTCTGGCCTTTTCCATCGCCTCATCGGCATCGCTGATCGATTTCAGCTGTGTGATGATCGACGGCTGGCTGCCCGATGCGGTGCGCGATGATCTAGTTGCGGCCACGCATGCCAAGCTGGACAGCATCAACACTGCGGGGATCGTGGTCCCAGACGTGCGGGCTGGCAGCATTGGCAGCGATGCCCGCGCTTTGGGGGCCGCAAGTCTGCCCCTGTCACAGCGGTTTCTTGTAGACCGCAACGCCCTGATCAACGGCTAAGGCGCTGCCTCAGGATTTAGGGCGACGCACCAGAATGATCGCGGGGCTGGTCACGCCATCCTCGGCCACGCAGCGGGCCAGATCACCCAGCGACGTCCGCCAGATCGCCTCATTCGCGTGGGTGGCATTGCTGACAATCTCAACCGTGCAATCAGGTGTGCCGCCGCTTGCCAGAAGAGTCTCAGCGATATCATCCGCACGGTTCACCGCCATGTAAAGCGCCAGCGTGGCCCCTTCGTTCAGCATCCGGCCCCAGACTGGATCAGTCGCACCGGGACGACAGGTGCCGGTGGACAGCACCACGTGATCGGTCTGCCCCCGTTCGGTCAAAGCCCGCCCCAGAGACGCCGCCGCTGCGCTGGCCGAGGTGACGCCGGGCACGATCTCGACCTCGATCCCCGCCCCTTTGGCAACGGACATCTCTTCTGTGCTGCGCCCGAACAGCGACGGATCGCCGGATTTCAGACGCACTACGTTCTTGCCCTCAAGGGCCGAGGCGACGATCACCTCATTGATCTTTTCCTGCGGCCACGAATGGGCGCCGACCTCTTTGCCGACGAAGACGCGTTCAGCGTCACGGCGGGCTAATTCCAGCACATCGGGGTCAACCAGCCGGTCGTAATAGATGATGTCCGCCTCTTGCAGACGGGCCACGGCCCGCAGTGTCAGCAAATCCCGCGCACCGGGGCCTGCGCCAACCAACGCGATCCGGCCCTTTTCGGGAACGGTGATACCGCCGGCCTCAATCTCGGCCGCCAGCATTTTGGCTGCGGTCTCATCATCGCCGCCGCGATGGGTTTGCCATGCGGTGCCCGAGAACGCCCGACGCCAGAAATCCCGCCGCATTTCCTTCGGCACCCGCATCGCCACAGCATCGCGCAGACGCCCTGCCAAAGCGGCAAAGCTGCCAAGGCGCGGGTCCAGCATCGTCTCGACCTCGGTCTTGATTTTGCGGGCCAGCACGGGGGCGGTGCCTTCGGTGCCGATGGCGACAACCACAGGATCGCGGTCCACCAGCGACGGGGTAGTTGCGTCACACAGGTGTGGCTGGTCCACCACGTTCACCACGACGCCCGCCTCTTTCGCCAGCGCATGAATGCAGGCGTCCACAGCAGGGCAGCCGGTGCCGATGAAAACCAGCGCCGCATCCTTGAAGATCGCGGGCGTGATGGGACCGGCGTAATGGCTGGCGCGTCCTTGACTGACCAGCGCGGCCAGCTCTGGCTCTAGGGCAGGGGCAAACAGTTCAATCGCAGCCTCGGTCTTCAGCATCAGACGCGATTTTTGCGCGGCGGTCTCGTCACCGCCGACAATCACCACGCGCCGACCGGCCATGGTCAGGAACATCGGAAAGGATTTCATGGGCCGTCTCCCGTCAGGCGGTATGCAGAGCGGGTCGTGCCTCCCACAAACTGCGGGCAAGGTCCAGACCTGCCCCTTCTTCTGCCGCGCCGCTAACCTCTAGCGCAAGAGCAGCCGTGCCCAGAACAATCGCCTTGGCGTAATTGTCCTGATGACTGCCGTCCCAGAATTTGGTCAGGTATTCGGCCTCGTGGGGTGTATCGGTTTCGGACAGCCGCTGGTGCACATCCAGAATGGGTTGCGCGGTGTCATTCCATAGCTGCCCGTCGCGCAGACCATGCAGCGCGATGGGTTTTGCGGGGTTGCGTTCATATTCACCGCCGCCGCCCTTCAGCACCGATAGACGCTGTTGCCCCAATAGGGCCGAGGCTTCGGCCTGTAGCGTCAGATAGGGCGGGTGGAACACGCCCTGCACCTGCGCTGCTGCCTGTGCGGGATTCATCACGCGCATACAGGTGTTGATGCAGGACCGCACACCCAGCACGTCGCGCAGCTTCAACAGGGCCAAGCCCTGCGGTGCGAAATCTTCGAGCGGCAGATAGGCGATGCCATCGCGGGCCAGAATGTCTTGGGCGTCCAGCAGACCCGAGGCTTTGGCGATGCCCACATAGGGCAGGGCACCGCGCACGTCTGCGCCCTCAGTCTGATGGCTGTTCCATCCGTGCAAGAGCACCGGCACACCGGCCTGCGCCACCAAACGGGCAGACAGCAGGAACCACGGCAGACCACGGCTGCGACCGGCCGCATAGGTGGGCCAGTCCAGACCCGGACGCGGGCCGCTCCATTCAGGCAGCGTTTCGCGGAAGGCGCGGACAAAGCCCGCAATTTCCTGCGGCTCTTCCCCACGATAGCGCATCAGCATCAACAGACCGCCCACAGCCTCGCGCGCGCACTCACCCTTCAGGATGATCTGCATCGCCTCAAAGGCTTCGGTTTCGGTCAGATTGCGGCTGCGGCCGGGGCCGCGCCCTAGGATACGGACGTAAGGAGCAAGTTCATTCATTCAGCGGCCTCTTGGACGGGACGACGTGCCAGCAATTGTGCCAGCTCTGGGCGGCAAGAGCCACAGCTTGTCCCTGCTCCAAGTGCTTCGCCAATCTGGGCCACACTGGTCAAGCCCTGATCGTCGATGGCGCGTAGAATGGTGTTGATCCCCACGTTCAGGCACGCACAGACCGTTGCCCCCGGATCGGGGCGATCTGCACCTGGGCGACCCGACAGCAGCTCTGCCCCCGCCTGCCCCAGTTCCGCGATCACATGGCCGCGCGAAAGGGCCACGGGTTCAGGCGCGGCGAACAGCGTGGCCTGTACCTTGCCATCCTTGATCAGCGCAACGCGGGCAATGCCTTGAGCGGGGTCCAGATAGCTGACGGCCTCGGCGTCCTTCATGCCAAAGAGGGTGCGGGCGCAGTCTTCCCAATCCTCCGGAATTTCCAGACAGGCCAGTTCTGCCCGATACCCCGAGGCGCTGCGCCCCAGCGCCCAATATTCGGTGTCGGGGCGGAATTCCTTGGTCGAGGCCGCAAAGCCGTACCACAGCGCATCATAGCGCGTTGCGGCGACCACGCTGGATTTGCTTTCCGGCTGGCCCGATACGGGGTCCACGTTCGCGGTGACCAGCTTGTCGATGACGCCCGTTGGCGCGGTCTCGCCCGTCCAGTGAATAGGGGCAAAGATCGAACCGGCTTGTGCGCGGTCGGTGATCAGAACCCGCAGGACAGATTCCCCGTGGGGGTTCGACAGGCAGATCAGGTCCGCATCCCGCAGCCCCAGACGGTCCGCGTCCAAGGGATGGATTTCGGCGTACGGTTCCGCGATGTGCTGACCAAGGCGCGGGCTTTTGCCTGTGCGGGTCATAGTGTGCCAGTGATCGCGCACCCGTCCGGTGTTCAGGCGGAAGGGATGTTCGGGGCTGGTCTTTGACGCAGGCTCACGGTGTTCCAGCGCCAGCATCCGCCCTTTTTGCGTGGGCGTGTAGAAGGTGCCATCCGCAAACATCCGACCCGAGGGGCCATCGGCCGTGACCGGCCAGCGCTGGGGCAGCATCGCGTCGTAGTCACTGTCCGAAATCAGTTGCAGCCCCGAGATGTCAAAGTCCCGACCCAGCTTTGCCGCCAGACCCGACAGCGCCGCATATTCGCGGAAAATCTCGCCGGGGGTCTCATAGTCAAAGGCGTCATGCCAGCCCATGCGGCGGCCTACGTTTGCCAGAATGTCCCAGTCATGGCGGGCCGAGCCAGGGGCGGGCAACACCGCACGTTGGCGGCTGATCATCCGTTCCGAGTTTGTGACCGTGCCGTCTTTTTCGCCCCAGCCCGTGGCGGGCAGGACCAGATCGGCCAGACGGGCGGTGTCGGTCTTGTCGGTCAGATCGCTGACCACGACGAAATCACAGGTCTTCATTGCCTCGGCGATAGCGCCGGCTTCGGGCATGGAAACGGCGGGGTTGGTGCAGATTACCCACAGGGCCTTGATGCGCCCGTCGCCCACGGCCTTGAACATATCCACGGCCTTCAGGCCCGCCTGTTCCGGCATCCGTGGGGCGTTCCAGAAGCCGCGGACCACATCGCGGTGGGCGGGGTTTTCAATATCCAGATGGCAGGCCAGCATGTTGGCCAGACCGCCCACTTCGCGCCCGCCCATAGCGTTCGGCTGGCCGGTCACGCTGAACGGGCCCATGCCTTCGCGGCCGATGCGGCCCGTGGCCAGATGGCAGTTGAGGATCGCGTTGACCTTGTCGCTGCCCGAGGTGGACTGGTTCACCCCTTGGCTGAAGATGGTCACGACTTTCTCGGTGCCGATCCAAATGTCGGCAAAAGCGGTCAGGTCCGGATCGCTAAGGCCGGTGACGCTGGCATCGCCCGCTTGGGCGGCGGCAACAGCATCGTCGAAACCTTCGATATGAGCATCGACCCACGCCTGATCCACAGCATCGCGGCGGATAATCTCGGCCAGCAGGTAGTTGAACAGGGCCACGTCTGATCCCGGTTGCAGCGCCAGATGCAGATCGCTGATATCCGTGGTCGCCGTGCGGCGGGGGTCCACGGTGATAACCTTCATCTGGGGACGCTCGGCCTTGGCTGCGGCAACGCGCTGGTACAGCACCGGATGGCACCATGCCAAATTCGAGCCGACCAGAACCAGCAGGTCACAGGTCTCAAGGTCTTCATAGGTGCCTGGCACGGTGTCGGTGCCAAAGGCGCGTTTGTGCCCTGCCACGGTCGAGGCCATGCAGAGGCGGGAGTTTGTGTCGATATTGGCCGACCCGATGAAACCTTTCATCAGCTTGTTGGCCACATAGTAATCCTCGGTCAGCAGCTGACCCGAGACATAAAACGCTACGCTGTCTGGCCCGTGGGCTTCGATAGCGTCATTGAACTTGCGCGCGACCATATCCAGCGCATCGTTCCAGCCGATGGGTTGGCCCTTGAACTTCGGCTCAAGCAGGCGATCGCCAAGGTCGGTGGTTTCTCCAAGGGCCGAGCCCTTGGAGCAAAGGCGGCCAAGGTTCGCAGGGTGGTTGGGGTCACCCTTGACCGTCAGGCCGCCAGTGGCGTCGGGCGTGGCAAGCACGCCGCAGCCAACGCCGCAGTAGGGACAGGTGGTGCAGACCGTAGGACCGGCAGAGATATTCGCCGAACGACGGGGAATGTGTCGGGGTAGGTCTGCACCGTCCATCATGCTGCCACCTTGCTGATCTGGCTGAGGTCCATCAGCACGCGTCCATTCTCGACGCGGACCGAATAGGTTGCGATCTGGCCTTCGTCGGCGCCCTGCGCCTCGCCTGTCTCTAGGCTGAAAACCCAGTTGTGCAGCGGGCAGGTCACCTTTTTGCCGTGCACGATGCCTTCGCTCAGAGGCCCGCCCTTGTGGGGGCAGGTGTCACTGACGGCATAGACCTCGTTCTCGTCGGTGCGGAACACCGCGACGCAACCCGCGTGGGTTTTGACGATCCGTGCCCCGCGCAGGGGGATGTCGTCCAATGCAGCGATATCGGTCCAGCTCATTCTGCGGCCTCCATGGTGAAATCTGCGACAGGGGCAAAGCGCTCGGCCTTCTGGGGCTGCGCCAGATCAGCCCAGGGGTCCTTGCGATAGATGGTCTGGGACAGTTCAAACCGATCAACCAACGCCTGACGGTTCGCCAGATCGTCGACGACCTGTTCCTTGACCCAATCAAGGCCGACCTTGGCCACCCACTTGTAGCCACGATCCAGATATTTGGCGTTTTCGCGGTAGATCTGGATGAAGGCGGTGGTGACGGCGATGGCCTCTTCCTCGGTGGCAACCTTGGCCAGCAGTTCGGTTTCGCGCACGTCCATACCGGCGGCGCCTGCCACGCTGACTTCATAGCCGCTATCCACGCAGACGATGCCTACGTCTTTACAGGTGGCCTCGGCGCAGTTGCGCGGGCAACCCGAGATGCCAAGCTTGACCTTATGCGGGGTCCAGCTGCCCCAAAGCAGCTTTTCCAGCTTGATGCCAAGACCGGTGGAATCCTGCGTGCCAAAGCGGCAGTGATCCTTGCCCACACAGGTTTTCACCGTGCGCAGACCTTTGGAATAAGCGTGGCCCGAGACCATCCCCGCTTGGTTCAGATCGTACCAGACGGCTGGCAGATCTTCTTTCTTGACGCCCAGAAGGTCGATGCGCTGACCGCCGGTGACTTTGACGGTGGGGACTTTGTACTTGTCCGCCACATCGGCGATGGCGCGCAGCTCGTTGGGGGTGGTGATCCCGCCCCACATACGCGGTACGACCGAATAGGTGCCGTCTTTCTGGATGTTCGCGTGGTTGCGTTCATTCACAAAGCGCGACTGCGGATCGTCTTGGTATTCGATCGGCCAATCGGCCAGCAGGTAGTAGTTGATCGCCGGACGGCAGACGTGACAACCGTTGACGGTTTTCCATCCCAGTTCCTGCCAGACGGCCTGCTGAGATTTCAGTTCCTGCGATTTGATCAGACGGCGCACGTCCTCGTGGCTGAGGTCAGTGCAGCCGCAAACCGACGGGACTGAGGGCATGACAAAGTCATCGCCCAGAGTGACCGCCAGAACCTGCTCGACCAGACCTGTGCAGGTACCGCAGGACGCGCTGGCTTTGGTGGTTGCACGGATGGCGCCCAGATCATGGGCCCCAGCATTGATGGCATCAACGATCTGACCTTTGCATACGCCGTTGCAGCCGCAGATTTCTGCGTCAGCCGGCAAGGCTGCAACGGCTGCCATAGGGTCCGATGCGGCCCCCCCTTGGTATGCGGGTCCAAAGATCAGGGTTTCGCGCATCTCGGCGATGTCGGTCCCGTCCTTCAGCATTCCGTAGAACCAGTTGCCGTCGGCGGTGTCACCATACATGACTGCGCCGATGATCTTGTTGTCCTGAATGACCAGACGCTTGTAAACGCCGCGTGCGGGATCGCGGAACACGATGTCTTCGCGGTCGGCCCCATCGGCAAAGTCTCCTGCGCTGAACAGATCACAGCCGGTGACTTTTAGCTTGGTCGAGATTTCGCGGGGCTGGAACGCCGCCTCTTCGCCCATCAGGGTTTTCGCCACGACCTTGGCTTGGTCATAGAGCGGAGCCACCAGCCCGAAGATTGCGCCGTTGTGTTCCACGCATTCGCCAACCGCCAGTACATCGGGGTCCGAGGTGACCATCTGGTCATCCACATGAATGCCGCGACCGACAGCCAGACCGCAATCGGCGGCCAGTTTGGTGTTGGGGCGGATACCGACCGCCATGACCAGCAGGTCACAGGGTAGTTCGGTGCCGTCGTCCAGCAACAGGGCGCGGACCTTGCCGTCTTCGCCCAGAATTTCTTTCGAGTTCGCCTTGCACTTGACGGTGATGCCCTTGTCCATCAGCGCCTTGCGCAACAGATAACCTGCGGGCTCGTCCAGCTGACGCTCCATCAGGTGGCCCATGATGTGAACCACGGTGACCTCAACGCCGCGGGCAGCCATGCCAGCGGCGGCTTCCAGACCCAGAAGGCCGCCACCGATGACAACAACCTTGCTGCCTGCAGGCATGTTCATCATGCGCTCGGTGTCTTCCAGATCGCGGTAGGCAATCACGCCCTCCAGATCGTGGCCGGGCATCGGAATGATGAACGGGTTCGAGCCGGTGCCGAACAGCAGCTTGTCATAAGTCACTTCGCTGCCGTCATCTGCACGGACGATCTTGGCGGCGCGGTCGATCTCGGTCACGCGGGTGCCGAAATGGCAATCCACACCGTTCGCCTCATACCAGGCTTCATCGTGGGTCACGATATCCTGATAGGTTTTCTCACCCGACAGAACGGGGCTTAGCATGATGCGGTTGTAGTTCCCGCGCGGCTCGGCGTTGAACAGGGTGACATCCCAGTCCGCATTCGCCTCGAACAGGTGCTCCAGGGCGCGACCCGAGGCCATGCCGGCACCAATAACAACAAGTTTCTGTGTCATGACCAAAACTTCCAAAAGGGTTTCTTGTCCGAGGCAGGGGCGGCGGAAAATCCGCGCCCGCCTGCGGGATAGGCGGCGACTTTCATCACGGTCGCCAGCGTGTCATAGGCTTCTGACCAGGCCATTTCGGCTTCTTGGGTAAATCCCTCGTTCAGGGTGCGGGCGAACGTGCGCAGCAAGGACGCCCCCACCTTGTCGTAGTCGTCAGGCTGTACGCCGTAATCCACGTGCCGTATGGCCATGTCCTCGACCAGAGGAACCAAGGCGTCCAGATTGGTCAGCCCCTTCACCACCAGATGCAGCGCGGCCATCAGCTTGTCGCCTTGCTGGCGCATATCCACTCCGTCAAAGTAGTCTTTGACTTCGGGCGATGTGGCGAACAGATCGTCATAGAAGTGTTCGGCAAACGCCTCTTTTTGCGGGCGAACCTGCGAAAAGCTGTTTTGGATCAAGCTGATGGCGTAGGGGTCCATGGATTATTCCGCAGCGATTGGCTTTGGTGCCGGTTTCGCTTTGGGCTTCGCGCCGTGCTCGTACTCTTCGAGGAAATCCAGAACCTCCTGACGGTAGGTGTAGTAATCCGGATGCTCTAGCAGAGCCTTGCGGGTGCGCGGACGGGGCAGGTCGACATCGACGATCTTGCCGATGGTCGCCTGCGGGCCGTTGGTCATCATGACCACGCGATCCGCCAGAAGGATCGCCTCGTCCACGTCGTGGGTGACGCAGATGGCGGTCACTTTGGTGCGCGACCAGACTTCCATCAGAACCTCTTGCAGCTCCCAACGGGTTAGGCTGTCCAGCATGCCGAAGGGCTCATCCAGAAGCAGCAGCTTGGGCGACAGAGCGAAAGCGCGGGCGATCCCCACACGCTGCTTCATCCCGTTCGACATCGAGGATGCCTCGCGGTCCATCGCATCTGCCAGACCCACGCGTTCCAGATAGTATTCCACCACATCCTGACGCTCGGCCTGAGAGGCGCGGGGGTAGACCTTGTCCACACCGATCGCCACGTTTTCCTTGGCGGTCAGCCAAGGGAACAGGTTGGGCGACTGGAACACCACAGCGCGTTCGGGGTCCGCGCCTTCGACGTGACGACCGTCCAGCTTGATCGCACCTTTAGAGATGTCGTTCAGACCGGCAGCCATGGTCAGCACGGTAGATTTGCCGCAGCCCGAATGGCCGATCAGACTGATGAATTCGCCGCGGTTCACCTTCAGGTCAAAGTCTTCCACCACGGTCAGCGGACCCTTGGGGGTGGGGTAGATCTTGTGAAGCTGCGAGAAGTCGAGAAAACGCTCTTCGATCAGACCTTCCTGCGCCTCTTTCACCGCCGACGGGATGCCGTGGATCGGAGTTACATCGGGTAGCTGGCGGGTGCCTTCGACCTTGGCCTCAATGCCGACGTCCATCAGGTAGTTGGTCACCTGCATGCGCAGCTGTTTGAAGGTCTCGTTGTGGTTCATTTCCATCCGGTCACGGGGACGGGGGATGTTCACGCGCACCGGCTCACCCAAAGACCCGTCGGGGTTCAGGGGGATGATCCGGTCGGCCAGCAGGATGGCTTCGTCCACGTCGTTGGTGATCAGAACGCAGGTCTTTTTGTCCTCGTTCCAGATCGCTTCGATCTCGTCACCAAGGTTGGCGCGGGTCAGTGCGTCCAACGCGGACAGAGGCTCGTCCAGCAGCAGAACATCGGGGTCCATTGCCAAGGCGCGGGCCACGTTCACACGCTGGCGCATACCGCCGGAAAGCTCGGCAGGGCGACGGGTGGTGGCGTGGCTCAGGCCCACCATCTTGATGTAATGGGCAACCTTCTGTTCCTTTTCCGCCTTGGGCATCTTGGGGAACACGGTGTCCAGCGCCAGCATGACGTTGCCGTGCACTGTCAGCCAAGGCATCAGCGAGTAGTTCTGAAAGATCACGCCGCGCTCGGGGCCGGGGCCGGTGATTTCCTTGCCGCGGTAGGTGATGCCGCCAGTGGTGGGCTTTTCGATGCCCGCCATCAGGTTGATCAGAGTCGTCTTGCCGGTGCCGGAGAAGCCGAGGAGGACGAGGAACTCGCCCTCTTCGACATTCAGGTTGATGTTCTTCAGGACTTGGGTCGCATGCTCGCCCGTGCCGAAGCTTTTGGTGACATTCTTGAATTCGATGACAGCCATATCGATCACCGGTTGTTCGAGAAGGTAAAGGCGGCTTGGATGGCGTACATCAGACGGTCCAGCAGGAAGCCGATGATGCCGATGGTGAAGACAGCCACCATGATGCGTGCCAGCGAGCTGGACGAGCCGTTCTGGAACTCATCCCAGACGAATTTGCCAAGACCGGGGTTCTGGGCCAGCATCTCGGCGGCGATCAGAACCATCCAGCCCACACCCAGCGACAGACGCAGACCGGTGAATATCAGGGGCAGGGCCGAAGGCAGAACCAGCTTGGTGATCTTGGTCCAGGTGTTCATTTTCAGAACCTTCGACACGTTCACCAGATCCTTGTCGATCGAGGCCACACCCAGCGCGGTGTTGATCAGTGTCGGCCACAGCGAACACAGGGTCACAGTGATAGCCGAGGTCAGGAAGGCTTTGGCGAACCAGCCGTCGGTGGTGGTGTAGGTGGCCGAAACAACCATGGTCACGATGGGCAGCCATGCCAGCGGCGAGACGGGCTTGAAAATCTGGATGATCGGGTTCAGCGCAGCGTTTGCATAAGGCGACAGACCGGCGAAAATCCCCAGCGGCACAGCGACGAAGGTCGCCAGCAGAAAGCCGAAGAACACGGTTTTGATCGAGGTCCAGATTTGCTGGTAGTAGCTGGGCGCGCCGGTGTAGGCGATGACTTTGACCTCATCCGCACGGCCCGAAGCGATCAGCTTTTCGTTGCGGGCGGCGACTTGGGCTTCGAATTTGGCTTGCTTGGCGGCTTTGGCCATCGCGTCATCATGCAAGGACACGGCCTCGCTCCAGACAGCCACGGGGCCGGGGATCGCGCCAAGCGAGGTTTGCACTTTGGGGGCAAGCGCGGCCCACATGCCAAGGAACAGTGCGATTGCCAGAACAGGCATCCCCAGCAGGCGCCAGATTTCCTTCGCCTGTGCTTGGGGGTTGTCGCCTGCGCTGGCGCGCAGAATGGGGGTCACCCAGCCAAGGCCCAGAACGGTCAGCCATTTGTCGGCGGCGTTGATGCGGGTGAACATGCGGGCACGCCGGGCTTCGCGGGCCTCTGCGGCGGCAAATTCGGGATCGACGGTGGTCATGGATCGGGCTCCTGCGGGTCGGACGTGGGTCGCGTAATTTTCGAGAGGGGAAAAAGGGGGCGCGAGCGTGCCGCGCCCCAGTCGTTCAGGGATTAGCCTTGGACTTCGGTACCGACGACCGTCTGGTCGCCTTTCAGGCCGATCGGCAGGCTATCGAGGTATGCGTTGGGCGTTTTGCCGTCGTAGGGAATGCCGTCGATGATGTCTTCGGCAGGGGTTGCTGCCTTGTAGCCATCGCTATCCCAAGGGAAGTCCGCCTCGTTCGCCAGACCTTCGTCCACCAGCAGCTTTGCCGCTTCCAGATAGATGTCAGGACGGTAAACCGACTTGGCGGTCTCGTCGTACCATGCGTCGGTCTTGGCTTCGGGGATCTGGCCCCAACGGCGCATCTGGGTCAGGTACCAGACCGCGTCCGAGTAGTAGGGGTAGGTCGCGTTGTAGCGGAAGAACACGTTGAAGTCGGGAACTTCGCGCTTATCACCTTTTTCATATTCGAAGGTGCCGGTCATCGAGTTCGCGATCACGTCGTAATCCGCACCCACGTATTCGGGACGCGACAGGATTTCCACCGCTTCGGGGCGGTTGGCGTTGTCGTTCTCATCCAGCCACATGGCCGCGCGGATCAGGGCCTTCACAACCGCTTTGGTGGTGTTGGGGTACTCTTCCGCGAACTCTGCGGTGATGCCGAAGACTTTCTCGGGGTTGTTCTTCCACAGCTCATAGTCGGTGATGACCGGAACGCCGATGCCTTTGAAGACGGCCTGCTGGTTCCAAGGCTCACCCACGCAGTAGCCGTAGATGGTGCCAGCTTCCAGAGTTGCGGGCATCTGGGGCGGCGGAGTCACGGACAGCAGAACGTCGGCGCCGATCTGGCCCGAGATGTTGTCCTGGCTGTAGTAGCCGGGCTCAAGGCCGCCAGCGGCCAGCCAGTAGCGCAGTTCGTAGTTGTGGGTCGAAACGGGGAACACCATGCCCATGTTGAAGGGCTTGCCTTCGGACTTGTACTTCTCAACGACGGGCTTCAGAGCCGCTGCGCTGATGGGGTGCTGGGGCAGGCCGTCCGCGTTGGTGGGGATATTCGGCTTCATCTGTTCCCAGATTTCGTTCGACACGGTGATGCCGTTGCCGTTCAGGTCCATCGAGAAGGGAGTAATGATGTGGGCTTCGGTGCCGAAACCGATGGTCGCCGCCAGAGGCTGACCGGCCAGCATGTGCGCGCCGTCCAGTTTGCCGTCGATCACGCCGTCCAGCAGAACCTTCCAGTTCGCTTGCGCTTCGAGGGTCACGAACAGGCCCTCATCCATGAAATAGCCCTGCTCATAAGCAACCGCCAGCGGTGCCATGTCGGTCAGTTTAATAAAGCCGAAGGTCAGCTCGTCCTTTTCCAGCGCAAGCTGTTCTGCCAGCGCGGGGCCGGTCAGCGCTGTTGTGGCAGCAAGGGCGATGATGAATTTCTTCATTCGTATACTTCCTCTGTTGGAACCGATTGTTCGGGCAGAAAACGAAAAACAGCCGACGACACACACTGCGCGGGAGGAGGCGCAATGGGTCGAGCGGCTGTGCTCGGGATGTCCCGTTCTTTGGGAAAATTCGGTCGCTGCAACGCCATTGCTGCAGCTGCATTCATACTGGGTTGTTGGCCCAGTCTTTGAAAGAGAAAGGCGCCAGAGTTCCCGAAATTGCCGGTAAATTCTGACGCCAAACCAGTCGTTTGCTTATTTTTTGATCAGCTGTGCGGGCCGGGGTCAAAAACTATGCGGTCAAAAAACAGGTTTGGTTCCAGATACAGCGTCCCGCCTTCGGATGCTGCCGGTTGGCGGGCATCGATTCCACCTTCGACCTTCTCTGACGCGCCGGGCAGGTCGGCTCCGGTGCGCTGCATGGCGGTCCGGTAAAGGTCACTGCGGAACACCGAACGTCCTGCGGTCATAGCTTGCTTGCGATCCAGTCCCAGACGGGCGGCCAGTTGCTGCGCGATCCACGAACCTTGGCTGCGCCACGGGAAATTGGCCGCGCCTGCGTGGAACTCGAGGAAGTTCTGCACCTGTCGGCTGGTGCCAGATTGATCAACGATCAGGCGTCCGCTGAGGGCGCGCTCGATGACCTCGGAGGGGGTTTGCAGATACTGCTTTTGGGCCAGCGCCTCGGACGCGGCCAAGAGGTTGCCCGGATCGGCCAGCCAGCGCCCCGCTTGCCAGAGGGCGCGGGTCAGGCGGGACAGCAGTTCCATTTCGCTGTTGGCCCATTCCTCGCGGACGGCCAGCACCTTTTCGGGGGCAAAGCTCCAGATCGCACTGACCGGCAGGATCAGCGAGCCATATCCGCGCTCGACCGCGATCGAGCCCCACGGCTCGCCCACACAGAAGGCGTCAATCTCATCGGCGGCCAAGGCGTCGGCCATGAGGGGCGGCGGGACAGTCTTGATCGCGATCCCTTGCGGCGCGGCATATCCCAGTGAGGACAGCCAGTAATACAGCAGCTCTGCATGCATCGAGAAGGGGAATGGCACGCCGATCCGCAAAGTCTCGCCCGCAGCGCGCATCAACCCGTGGCCGATACTGGCGGCGTCCGCGAAATCCAGATTGGTGCCCTGTTCCTGCATCCGCGCATAAAGGGGCTGGCTGACGCCGATGACGTTGCCGTTCACAGAGGTCACCGCAGGCGCGATGATGCGCCCTGGAATGCCGCCCACGCCCATCGCCATGGCGACGGGTACAGCTGACAGCATATGGGCCGCATCCACGCGACCAAAGGCCAGCATATCCCGCAGGCCTGACCATGAGGGCGCGCGGATCAGGTCCAGTTCCAACCCTTCGGCGGCGGCAAATCCCATTTCTTGCGCGATGATATAGGGGGCCGCATCCACCAGCGGCATGTATCCGACGTTAAGCTTGGTGATCCTCATGAGAGTAGCCCCGCTGCCGTCACCAGCGCCGAGGCCACATCGACCACCTTCTTGTTCTGGTCCATCGCCGTGCGGCGCAGCAGTTGATACGCGGCTTCTTCATCAATGCCGCGGGCCTTCATCAGCACGCCTTTGGCGCGGTCGATGATCTTGCGTTCCTCAAGGGCTTTCTTGGTGGTCTCAAGCTCGGTCCGCATGCGCTTGAACATGTTAAAGCGCGTGATGGCCGCATCCATGATCGGTTTGATCCGGTCAGCGCGCAGACCGTCCACGACATAGGCAGAAACCCCAGCCTCGATCGCGGCTTTGGTCATGGTGTCATCGCTGGTGTCCACGAACATCGCGACGGGCCGGTCCATCGGGCCAGAGGCCAGCGACAGTTCCTCGATCACATCGCGCGAGGGGTTCGCCAGATCAACCAGCACCACATCGGGGTTATGGGCGACGACAGCACGGGCCAACCCCGTGTTTTCAGCGATGACATGGATATCATACGAACCCGCGTCTTGCAGGCTATCGATGATCTGAATGGCGCGATCCTTGTTAGGCTCGACCAAGACGATGGAGAGTCTCGTTGCTTCCGAGGGCATGTGACCACTTTCTGGTAGCTCAAGGCTTTCAGTGCAGCGCCTTTGCCGCGGGGAAAAGTCCGAACACTTCAAAACATGCCCCCGGAATAGGCAAATTCTTCCGGAGGCATAATTTTTAGGCAACTGCGCCTTACAGGCGGCGTAGATCCAGTGTCATCGGAAAGGCCGGATGGCTGCCGCCGTAATAAGGCACCTGTCCGGGGGCCAGATCGGCACCGGGCCAGAAGCGGGACATGCGGCGGCCTTCGGCCTCAAGCGCGTTGATGGGGCGGATCTCATGGCTGCGCCCGCCCGGATGGAAGGTGTGATAGGTCGCACCACCCTTCACCACGCCGGTCAGTTGGTCGTAGATCGCCAGTCGCAGCGGGCCATGGGCGCCGATGGTGGGATGCAGCGCCTTCCACGGCTGCCAACTGCGGAAGCGGATGCCCGCGATGTACTGGCCGTCCGGCATTTTGGTCACCGGCACCACGACCCCGTTGCACAGCAACTGCTGGGTGGTTGGGTCATAGTTGTCCAAGCTGACCTCGACCCGCTCGACCGAGCTGTCCACGTAGCGGGCGGTACCGCCGGGGATGCCCTCTTCGCCCAAGACCAACCACGGCTCAATGGCGTTGCGGACGGTCATCTTGGTGTTGTCTACTGTGACTTCGCCCGCGACGGGGAAGCGGAAGTTCAACTGCGCGCGGTACCATTCGATGTCGAAATTCATCCCGTGCGCACGGCTTAGATCATCCAGAACGACCTTGAAGTCATCCCATAGCGGCGTTGGCAGCAGGAAGCTGTCGTGCAGATGGGTGCCCATTGGCTTGAGCGCCGCAGTATAGGGCTTTTCCCAGAACCACGCGATTAGGCCACGAATGATCAGGGCCTGCGCCATGCTCATCTGCCAATGGGGCGGCATTTCAAAGCCACGGAATTCCACCAGCCCCAGACGCCCTGTCGGACCGTCGGGTGAATACATCTTGTCGATGCAAATCTCGGCGCGGTGGGTGTTGCCGGTGCTGTCCACCAGAAGGTTGCGGAACAGGCGGTCCACCAGCCACAGGGGCGGGTTCGGTCCCAGACGGTCCAGTTCCTTCAGGGCGATTTCCATCTCATAGAGGGAATCGTGGCGGGCCTCATCCAGACGCGGGGCCTGCGAGGTCGGCCCGATGAAGAGGCCTGAGAACAGATAGGACAGCGAAGGGTGGTTCTGCCAATAGCGGATGATCGAGCCCAGAACATCCGGTCTGCGCAAGAACGGGCTGTCTTCGGGAGTGTTCCCGCCCACCACAATGTGGTTGCCGCCGCCGGACCCCACAGGGCGCCCGTCGATCTGGAAGGTCGTCGAATCCAGCCCACACTGCCGCGCCTCTTCATAGAGGGTTTCGGTGATGTGGCTCAGCTGGTCCCAACCTTGGGCAGGGTGGATGTTCACCTCGATTACGCCGGGGTCGGGGGTGACCTTGATCATGTTAAAGCGCGGATCGTGGGGTGGCTCGTACCCTTCCAGACGGATGGGTAGATCGCAGGCCTCGGACGCCTCTTCGATGGCTTCGACCAGATCCAGATAGGCCTCGGTCGACGCTGTCGGCGGCAGGAAGATGGTCAGCTTGCCATCGCGCGGCTCGATGCTCAGGGCGGTGCGGGCGAAACTGCCGTTCGACACCAACCCGCCTGAACCAACCCAATCCTGCTGACGGCGGGAAATCCGCATCTGGCGGAGCGTCTCTGCGCGCTGTTCCTCGATCTCAGTTTCGGTTTCCGGCTCCAGTTCACGGGGCTGCGTCATTGGATCGCGGTACAGCTCCATCGGCGCACCGGGGTAGCTGCTGAGGGCATTTAGCGGCAGACGGAAACCCGCAGGGCTGTCACCGGGGATCAGGAAGATCTGGCCACGGCGCGTGGTCCATTTGCTGGCCTCCCAACGGAAACGGCGCTGGTTCTTGCGCTTGTCCTGTGCCTGAGCCAATTGCAGGGGCAGCACATAGGCCACGGGGTCTTTGAACCCCTGATCGAACACCCGCGCCAGACGCATCCGGTCTACGGGGTTTTCCAGCCGGTTGTCTTCTGGGGACACATCGGCGGGCAGCTTATGTTCCTGCTCCAGAAACTCTAGCGGGTCTTCATAGGCGGGCATCGCAGCTTCGGCGTTCACGCCAAGGCTTTCCGTCAGATGGGACATGAGAACGGCTGCGTCCTCATGGGTGTAATCCTTGGCTGCCTCACGGGTGAAACGGCTGGGGTCTTTCCAGATCGGCTGCTCATCCGCGCGCCAGATCAGCGCAAAGGCCCAGCGTGGCAGAGGCTCGCCCGGATACCATTTGCCTTGGCCGTGGTGGATGACCCCGCCGGGGGCGAATTTATCGCGCAGGCGGTGGATCAGATTATCGGCAAAGCCGCGCTTGGTCGGGCCAACCGCGCCGATGGTCCATTCCTCCGCATCGCGGTTGTATTCGGACACAAAGGTCGGCTCGCCGCCCATGGTCAGACGTACATCGTTCCGGTTCAGCTTCTCGTCGATAACTTTGCCCGCCCGGTCGATCTGCGCCCATTGGGCGGGCGTCAGCGGACGGGTGATGCGCGGCGGCTCGGCGATGCGGGTGACTTCCATCTCGAATTCGAACGAGACTTCGGCCTTGTCATGGGCGCCGGTGATCGGTGCTGCCGACGAGGGCGATGGGGTGCATGCCAGCGGAATATGCCCTTCGCCTGCAAAAAGGCCGGATGTCGGGTCGAGGCCAACCCAACCGGCGCCAGGCAAATAAACTTCGCACCATGCGTGCAGGTCGGTGAAATCTTCTTCTGGACCAGAGGGGCCATCTACGGCCTTCACGTCCGAGGCCAACTGGATCAGGTATCCCGACACAAAGCGCGCCGCATAGCCCATGCGCCGGAACATCGCGACCATCAGCCAAGCACTGTCACGGCACGACCCAAGCGCCTTGGTCACGGTTTCACCGGGCACCTGCACACCGGGTTCCATGCGAACGGTGTAGTTGATCTCGCGCTGGAGATAGCTGTTCAGGGCGACCAGCCAATCAATCGTGCCGCCTTCGGGCTTGGGCGCGGCAGCAAGAAACGCCTCAAACCCTGCGCGATGCTCGGCGCTGTCATTGGCCTGATCGACTTGCGCCAGATAGGGTTGCAGATCACGCTCCAGATCTCGCCCGTAGTCGAACGGGACCTCTTGCGCTGATTCGTCCAAGAAGAAGTCAAACGGGTTGATGGCGACCATCTCGGCCACCAGTGTGACGGCCACAGACAGTTCATGCGCCTTCTCGGGAAATGCCAGCCGTGCCTGCCAATTGGCGAAAGCATCTTGTTGCCAGTTTAAAAAGTGGCTTTCTGGTGTAATCTGTAAATCATAACTCTTTATAGGTGTACGCGTGTGGGGCGCGGGGCGCAGTCGCACGACATGAGGGCCAAGACCAACCAGCCGGTCGTACTTGTACGTCGTCACATGTCGGAGAGAGACAGTAATTGTCATTTATTTAGGCGCTCCGTTCTAAAATTCGGCTTTTTGTCAGGCATCTGCTTGAAGTTTGACCATGAAACTGCCCCACTGCACAGTACTTCACCATAGAATTCGGGGTGTTAGGTGGCAGATATTTTTGATGAGATGAATCAACAGGCAGGGATCAAACCGGCCTATGCAGAATTGGCAAGATGGATTGCGCAGACGCCGGCTGATCAACTGCAACACAGACAGGCTGAGGCCGAGGCGCTGTTTCGTCGTAACGGGATTACCTTTGCAGTCTATGGCGAAGGCGGTGATCCGGAACGTTTGATTCCCTTTGATCTGATGCCTCGTGTGTTCACGGGGACCGAGTGGGACATGATCGAGCGTGGCTCGATCCAGCGCGCCCGCGCTTTGAATGCATTCCTGACAGATGTTTATGGTAAGCGAGAGTTTATCAAAGCTGGGAAAATCCCGCCCCGACTGGTGGACGGCAACCCCGCCTATGAGAAAATCATGCAAGGGTTTACGCCTGCTCAAAGCATTTTCTCGCATATCATTGGCGTGGATCTGGTCCGGACCGGCGAAAATGAATTTAACGTTTTGGAAGACAACTGCCGCACCCCGTCCGGCATTTCTTACGTCCTTCAGAACCGCGAAGTGATGCAGCGTATTATGCCGCAAATGTTTCGCAGCGGGCAGATACGCCCAGTGGATCATTATGGCGAGATGCTGGCCAGCGCGATGGAAAGCGTGGCCCCCGCCGATTGCGACGGTCCGCCGACGTTGGCGATCCTGACGCCCGGCCATTTCAACTCGGCCTACTTCGAACACAGCTTCCTTGCCGACATCATGGGGATTGAACTGGTCGAGGGGCAGGATTTGTTCGTTGAAGACGACAAACTGTACATGCGAACAATCCGCGGGCCTCAGCGCGTCCACGTGCTGTATCGCCGGATCGACGATTCCTTCCTCGACCCCGAAGCGTTCCGTCCCGACAGTATGCTGGGTGTACCGGGCCTAATGCGCGCCTATAAGGCGGGCGGCGTGACCGTTGTGAACGCCCCCGGTGCGGGTGTTGCGGACGACAAGGCAACTTACGTTTACGTGCCTGAGATGATCCGCTTCTTCCTCGGCGAAGAGCCGATCATCCCGAACGTCCAGACATGGCAATGCGGCGTTGAGGATGAATGCAAATACGTGCTGGATAATCTGGATGAACTGGTGGTCAAAGAGGTCCACGGCTCGGGCGGGTACGGCATGTTGATCGGGCCGAAATCCACGAAGGCCGAGATCGCCGCCTTTGCCGATCTGATCCGCGCCAATCCGGCCAACTACATCGCGCAGCCCACCTTGGCTCTGTCCACGGTGCCTTCGCTGGTCGAGGAAGGTCTGGCCCCGCGCCATGTGGACCTGCGGCCTTTCGTGATCTCGGGCAAGACAACAGAGTTGATCCCCGGTGGTCTGACTCGTGTGGCATTGCGCGAAGGCTCGCTTGTGGTGAACTCGTCCCAAGGGGGCGGGGTGAAGGATACGTGGGTTTTGCGTGGGGAGAGTCTGTAATGCTGAGCCGGACTGCACAGGGACTTTACTGGATGTCGCGCTACGTTGAGCGCGCCGAGAACGTGGCCCGTCTGCTGGATGCTGGGCGCCGGATGGAAGGGCTGCCCGGCTCGGATGATTTTGCCCATAGTGAGTGGGCCTCGATCATCATCGCAGCGGGGTGCGAGGAAACCTTTGGCGAGGACAAGTTGGAAAAGGCGGATCGCGAGACGGTCACCCACCATCTAGCCTTCGACCGTGAAAATCCGTCCAGCATCTTCAGCTGTATCGAAGCGGCCCGCGAAAACGCCCGCGCCATGCGCGGCGCGATCACCAAAGAGGTCTGGACCGCGATCAACAGCACTTGGTCCGAAGCGCGCTCTAAATCCATGGAGGACATGGCCGAGGGGAAATACGCGGACTTCATCGATTGGGTGTTGGCGTTCAGCTTCCATTTCCGCGGGGCTGTGAACGGCACGCTCTTGCGCGATGAACGTCTGGCCTTCATCAATCTGGGCAAGAACATCGAACGGGCAGATGCCACCGCGCGTCTTTTGGACGTGAAGTACAACGTGTTGCTGCCCCGCGCTGATGAGGTCGGGCAAGGTCTGGACCTGATGCAATGGCAGCAGATCCTTCGGGCCTCGAACGCTCTGCTGGCTTTCCGGCACATCTACCACGAAGCCACAACGCCGCCGCGCGTGGTGGATTTGCTGGTGCTGAACCGGCAGTTCCCGCGTTCGTTGCGATTCTCATATGAGGCGATTTGCAATGATCTGCGCGATGTGGGTCTGTTCACCCGTGCCCAACGCAACGGTCTGGCCAAGGCTGAACGGTTGCTGAATGACATGTCCCAGCTCTCGGCGCTTGAGATCATCGACAAAGGTCTGCACGAATGGCTGACCGAGATGATTGTTGAAACCAATCAGTTGGGTATCGAATTGGCAGACGCCTACGGCTTTTTTGAGCCGGTCAAGGCAGATACGCCGGAACCCGACGAATTAGAGGGAACCGCCTCCAATTCCGAGCAGTTGCAGCATCAGAACTGAGGGCTTGCCGTTCCGAAGGCCGGGCGGTAGGTCCTGAGGTGAATGCCTGCCAGGAGCTGACGAAACGTGACTTACTGCCTAGCAATGCTACTAAACGAAGGTGTCGTGTGTCTGTCGGATACACGCACCAACGCGGGTCTGGATAATATCTCCAAGTTCCGCAAAAGCTTCACTTGGGAAGTGCCGGGTGAACGCGCTATCGTGCTGATGACGGCAGGCAACCTTGCCATCACTCAAGCGGTGATGGGCCTGCTGCAAGAGAACATCGAAAACCCGCAACCGGGGATCGAGACACTGTTTTCGGCGACTTCCATGTATCGCGTCGCCGAGATCGTTGGCGATGCTATGCGTGTTGTACAGGGTCGCGACGGTCCGGCGCTGGCGCAGATGGGCGAAAGCTCGACCGCTTCGATCATCGTGGCTGGTCAGCGGGCGGGCGGGCGTCCGCGCCTGTTCCACATCTATGCAGCCGGCAACTTTGTCGAAGCGACCGCAGACAGCCCCTATTTCCAGATTGGCGAGCATAAATACGGCAAGCCGATCATTGACCGCGTGATCACCGTGGAAACACCGCTGAAAACTGCTGTGACGGCAGCGCTGCTTTCGATGGACTCGACCCTGCGGTCAAACCTGTCGGTGGGGATGCCGCTGGACCTAACTGTTATTCGCACGGACGAATTCCGCATCTCGGAAGCCCGCCGGATCGAAAACGACGACCCCAGCTTTGACGCCTTGTCCAAAGGCTGGAGTGCGGCATTGCGCCGGTCGTTCGATGAGATGGACGCGCTCTGGAACTGAATTGGGATCGGGTCCGGCCTAGTGCCGGACCCATCCATCGCCGGTCAGGCGGAATAGCTGGGTTTGGGCGGGCTTGAAGCGGGCCTCTTCACCGGCGACCATACGGGTGATCTGCACCTGATCCCCATCAATCCCGATCTTCGCAAAATCATTCTCTTCGCCGCGCAGGCGGGTGGATAGGCCAGTGCCTGCATGGACTTGCAGCACTTTGGGTTGGTTGTGGCGGGTGATGAAACTGGTCATGCGCCATTTATGTAGATGGCCGGTCAGCACCATATGCAGCCCGCAATCGGCAAGCGTGTTCAGCGCGGCCACGCCGCCGCGCATGGGGGCTTTGCGGCTGTCTTCCGGTTGCTCGAACGGGTGGTGGGCCACCAGAATGCGCAGCCCTGCCATAGAGGGCAGGCGTTGGCAAAGTAGCGGCATCGACAGCCACGGCACTTTGCCCCGCTGCCAGCGTAGGGGGTTCACGGTGTTCATCCCGATCAGCGTCATATCGGGCAGGGCCATCTCTGGGGCTAGGTTGCGATTGATGTGCTGCTTGTAGTTCCGGAACGGCGTGAAGATCCGCTGCCAGAACAAATCCAGCGGCACGTCATGGTTCCCCGGTACTACAAGGCAGGGCGCGGGAATCCGGTCCAGCAATTCCTTGGCGGCACGAAACTGACCATGACGCGCCCGCTGAGTCAGATCACCGGACAGGGCCACCGCATCAGCCTGTTGCAGTTCTTCCAGCAGCGGCTCGTACAGGGTGGCGCGGTCACGGCCAAAATGCAGGTCGGAAATATGGTAAAGGTATTTCATCGGGCCTTACGGAGCGATTACGCGCAAGGCGTCCGCATTGTGCTGTATCTTGAACGGGGCGGGCATGGGCGCTTTCTCTCCGTCACGTGCTACCAGAACCTTGCGGCGTCTTCCGACGCTGACGTCAATGTCGCGCCCTGTCCACAAATCGAATTCGCGCCCGTTCAATGTCGCGCCCCGCATCAGGTTCAGCGCATGATGCGCCATTTCGGCTCGGGTCTGCGCCTTGGAGGTGAAAATCGCCAGTTGACCATCCCGCACAGCCTCGGCCCCGTCCAGATTGAAGGCATTCAGCTGATAGGCGCTGTTGGCGACGAACAGCAATGCGGTCCGGACCTGATGCGCGGTGCCGTCGATGGTCAGGTCCAACTGGTAGGGGCTGCGCAGGGCGCTGATGCCCGACAGGACCGACCAATAGGCGATCAGGCGGCTGCGACCCCATCGGGAATAGAGTGTCTCGCGTTCTTTCAGGATCGCGGGATAAACCCCGATGCTGGCATTGTTCAGAAAAAGCTGGCCGTTGATGGTGCCCGTGCCCAAGGTGCGGGGGGAGCCGTCGCGCAATACCTCTAGCGCGCCCGCCGCGTCCTGAGGGATATCCAGCCCTCGCGCGAAATAGTTGAAGGTGCCCAAGGGCAAAACGCCCAACGTGACCCCCGTCCCATTCAGCGCCGAAGCCACTCCGGCAATCGTGCCGTCCCCGCCAGCGGCGACCACAGTTCCAAATCCTTGATCGAGCGCCCATTGCGCCAGTTGTGCCGGACCGGCCTTGCGGGACACCTGAAGGATCTTGACCCCGGGGCCTATGATGTCGTCGGTCATTCGGCGAAGCTGCGTGGCGGTCGGCCCCTCGGCCTTGCCCGACCCTTGATTGAAGATAATGCAGGCGCGGGATTGGTTCTGGTCTAAGGCCTCGACGGCCCGAACGGTCGAATGGATCATGGGGCTCACTTGAAATTAGTAGGACTGAAATCTTGGAAGACCTACGCATGAGCACCGCGAACGTTCCGAACGAGTTGGCCCAATCCGCTCACATCTGCTTGAGCAGTCCGTGTTTGGGGAACAAAATACGTGTGAAATGCTTACCTTGGTAACAACGGCGCGATTGCGCCTTTGGAACAAGAGGAATTTCAGATGTTGGAAGTTGGTGGTGTAGGCGGCCTGTTGGTCCTGATTTTGGATGTCTGGGCTTTGATCTCAATCGTAGGGTCTTCGGCCTCAACGGGACGTAAGGTGATCTGGGTTATCCTGGTGCTGTTGCTACCGGTTCTGGGTTTTATCCTTTGGCTGCTTTTCGGTCCCCGCGCTGGCCGGATGTGACGCAAAATAATCCTTACGGGTCATGGAACCAAACCTAGATTCGGCGGTTTACTTAAAGAGAACAGTGGTAATCCCTAGCACTGTTTTTGCCCGCCTTTGACGGGCAGGCTCGTCCCAATCTACTGTACCCCGCCCTTGAGGCGGGGTTTTTTTATGTAAGCGCAGATGTGGTGCGAACAGTCGGAAACGCAAAAGCCCGCCAGAAGGCGGGCTAAGCGGTGATTTAGAGCTTACTGCGCCGTCCGGCGCGCAAGCCTGTCAGGAACCCCTCGGCCAGTTGCGCGACCAAGTGGGCAGTTGGATCGACCGGCGGCGGGCTGTGGTAGTGATGCCGATGCGAGCGGCGTCCTGCTAGCCCAAGCAAGATCAGTCCGACCCCCGTATAGACCGCGCCAATTACTGCTGCGGCTGTCAGCGTGTCATAGGATGTCGCAAGCAAAATCCATGCGGCAACTGTCAGAAAGCCTGCGCCGACAGCCACCATTACCCCCCCCGCCGCCGAGAGGGCCAAAGCACGGGCAACGTGGCGCGCCGAGCAGCGAAGAGCATAGAACATCGTCCGCGACCTCTTATTTGCGGCCTGTCAGCATACCGGCGATAAAGCCTACCGCGACGGCGATACCTACAGCGGCGGCAGGCTGGCGACGGATCGCATCAACGGTCTGTTGGCCCATCTCTTCGGCGCGACCTTGTGCATATTCCACCGTGCGCTGACTTTCATCGCGCAAGGTCTCGGCCTTTTCGCGGACGCTGCTGACAGCGGCGTCGCGCTGCGCGACACCCATCTCGGACAGGGTCTTGGTGATCGCGCTGATGTCGTTTTTCAGGGCTTCGATCTGTGCCGAAAGATCTGCTGCGTCGGGGGCGTTGCGGGTGGTAGCCATAATAGTCCTCATTATGCGTGAATTATCTGCAAACAGAACGCATGTGGGCTAGAAAGGTTCCATTCAAAATACAATTCTCTCATTTTCGTGATTTGATTTATTTTTCGGAACTTTTTCCGTGCGGATGCCGTTGTCCAGCCAGAACGTCATCACTGTTTATTCAATCAGAAAGGAACCACGTTATGCTGTATTGGGCTGTAATTTTCTTCGTCGTCGCACTGGTCGCGGCAGTCTTTGGTTTTGGTGGTATTGCCTCGGCTTCGGCAGGCATCGCGCAGATCCTGTTCTTCCTGTTCCTGGTCCTGTTCGTCGTGACCCTCATTGCACGGTTGGTGCGCGGGTAACCCCGCACCATCCCCGTTCCCGGTGAAACTGATTTAGGAGGACCACATGAAAGACGTACTTGAAACCACCCCGCAGAATGCACCCGTCAACACAGGTGTCCGCGACACCGGACCACTGGCCGAGGCGCTATCGGATGTGCTGGCGGACACGTATCGCCTGATGTTCAAGACCCACGCCTATCATTGGAATGTGGAAGGGCCGCTGTTCTTCTCGATCCACAATCTGACGGAAGAGCAGTACGAAGACCTCTTTGCCGCAGCGGACGAATTGGCAGAGCGCATTCGCGCCTTGGGTCATCTGGCACCGCTGACTATGGCCGACATTCTAGAGCGGTCGGTGATCAAGGATGCCGAAGGCACCCCTGACGCCCGCACGATGGTGGAAGATCTGGCCAAGGATCATGAGCGTATTGCCCACCGGATGCATGCGCTGATCGAGATGACCGAAGGCCGCAAAGATGCGGTCACCGAAGACATGGCCACCGCCCGTTCGGCGTTTCATGAGAAAGCCGCGTGGATGCTGCGGGCGATTGCCAAGGACTGATATCTTGAAGGGTGGCGCAACATGCGCTGCCCTCACGCCTTAGAGGCACAAACGAAAAGCCCCGCTGTTCGAAACAGCGGGGCTTTCTGATGTCCAACGGGTACGCGTCTTAGGCGTTCAGCGTCTCGGTGCTGGTAAAGAACATGGCCTGCGCCACCGCCGACCGGACCTGATCTTCGCTGTAGGGCTTAGTGATCAGGAAGGCAGGCTCGGGGCGATCGCCGGTCAGCAGACGCTCGGGGAAGGCGGTGATAAAGACGACGGGGCGGTCGCCAAGCTCGGCCAGAATGTCGTTGACCGCATCAATGCCCGAGGATTTGTCGGCCAGTTGGATGTCAGCCAGGATCATATCGGGGGGCGATTTGCGAGCCAGTTCTACCGCTGCCGTTTTGGTGCGGGCGATGCCGGTGACCTCGTGGCCCATGCTGGCGACGATCTCGGAGATGTCCATGGCGATGATGGCCTCGTCCTCGATGATCATGATGTTGCCAAGGATCGATTTCTGCATCTCGTCGCGGCCGATCTCCAGCAGTTGCGCGGCCTCATCACCGGAAACGTTCATGATCTCGCCGATCTGATTGGTGGTGAACCCTTCGATGCTGTGCAGCAGCAGAGCTTCGCGGGTGTTTTTGGTCAGTCGCGATAGACGCAACTGGGCGCGGGCCTCGGGGCCGGTGGCGCCGCTTTCATCAACCGGCGATCCAAGCGAGACCCAGATCGAATTGAACACTTTGAACAATGCGACCCGCGGCGAGGAACAATCATTAAAGATAGACGTATCAGCAAGGATCGCTTCAAGAGTGGTGACAGCAAAGCGGTCACCAGAGGTCTGGTTCCCCGTCAAAGCGCGCGCATAACGGCGCAGATAGGGCAGATCCGCTGCGATCGCCTCGGACATGCTGGCGGTACCGTTTGTAGTTGTCATCGCATCCTCAAAAAATTTTCAACTTCTATGGAACCTAAGTCGCCTGATGAGGTTTAGTTCCATGGATACGGAACAATTTTTCACGGAAGTCAGGCATGCCGGATAGAGAAAAAGATCCTTTGGGGGAACAGATCGACGCAAACTTGCGTCGTGTCTATCAAAGCATGGCCGAAGAGCCCGTCCCGGATCGCTTCATGCAACTCCTTGAGCAACTGCGTGAGCAGGAGCAAACCTCTGAAAAAGGTGGGGCCGATAAGTGAGCGTCATGGACCCCAAGGACGAGTTGATCACGCATTTGCCCGCGATGCGCGCCTTTGCCATGAGCTTGACCAGAAACTCTGCCACGGCGGATGATCTGGTGCAGGACGCGGTTGTGAAGGCGTGGTCGAACTTTCACAGCTTTGAGGCGGGCACCAACATGCGTGCGTGGTTGTTCACCATTCTGCGGAACACCTACTATTCCCTGCACCGCAAGCGCCGCCGCGAGGTTGAAGACCCTGAAGGCGTGATGGCGGGGCAGTTGTCGGTGAAACCCAGCCACGATGGCACCATGGCGATGCGCGATTTTGAGGCGGCCTTCAGCCAATTGAATGATGAACAGCGCGAAGCACTGACCTTGGTCGGGGCAGAGGGCTTTTCCTATGAGGAAGCTGCCGAGATGTGTGGCTGCGCTGTCGGCACCATCAAAAGCCGCACCAACCGCGCCCGCAAGCGTCTGGCCGAGTTGATGCAGATGGAAGAGAATGAGTCGCTGGATTTCACCGACAAGGCGACCCTTTCTGTGATGTCAGGCAAGCCCGCAGCATGATCAAAAGCATGATTGAGGCAACAAAGGCGGCGACCGGAGGGCTTGCCCTGCGGTTGATTGCCGTCATGACTTTGGCGATTTTGCCATTGGCCTTGATCTCGTTCTACCAGACCGCTCAGGTCATCAAGGAAACCACGAACCTTGCGGAAAGCGTGTTGCTGGACAACACGGGCAAGGCTGCAAACAACGTACAAAAGGTGATCCAGGCGGCGATCGGCTCGGCCCGCGCGATGGCTGCGGCGGAAAGCGTTTTCCTCTCGGACCCCGCGATTTGTACGCAAGTCACCCAAGCGATCCTTGAGACCTCGCGCGAATATGTGATGGCTGGCGTGATCGAAGGCGATGGCACCCTGCGTTGCGGTGCCGCAACGGGTCCTGCCGAGCAATTCATCGGCAAAGACCTTTTGGACAAAATCCAGCAGGGCGATCCCGATGCCGAATTCTGGTCCAGCACCCGCCGGATTGGCGAGGACGGCCCGATCGTGCTGTCGGTTGCGGTCCCGATTCAGACGAATGGCACAGATCAGGCCTATGTCTGGATTTCGATCCCTTACCCGATGATCCATGAAATGCTGCGGATGGAAGGCAGCACCGTTGATTTGCTGCTGTTTGGCAGTTCCGGCGTGCCGCTGGCAGCTGATTTCACCAAGGCAGAGCTGCACGATTTTTTGCCCAAGGAAAAAGAGCTGGTGGATTTCGTCTATCCGGTCTCTTCCCTGCACCGTGGCTTGAACCGCGCAGGGGTAGAACGGCAGTTCGCAGTTGTCCCGATCATTCAGGACCAGATTTTCGTCATGGGCAGTTGGGAGCCTGAGGTCAGCGCACCCTTCCCGTTGATGGGACGGGTGATGGCGCTGTATTTCCCGCTGTTGATGTGGGTGGCAGGGGTGGTCGTGGCCTATTTCGGCACCCACCGTCTGGTGATCCGCCACATCCAGCGCCTGCGGGTCTGGATGCGCCTTTATGCGGCTGGCAGGACCGAGGTGGAAGACGCCCATCTGGACAACGCCCCCGAAGAGATGGAGGCCGTGGCCCAGTCCTTCCGGGAGATGGCGAACCGCCTCAGCCGCCAAGAACGCCAGCGCGAAGAGGATCTGGCCGAAAAGACCATCCTTCTGAAAGAGGTTCACCATCGGGTGAAGAATAACCTGCAACTGATCTGCTCGATCATGAACATGCAGGTGCGTCATACCAAGACGATGGAGGCAAAGCGCCTGCTGCGCCGCGTGCAGGATCGGGTCATGGCTTTGGCCGCAATCCACCGCTACCTCTACACCGCGCGCAAGCTGTCGATGGTGCGGGCGGACAAGCTGCTGGAAGACATCATCAACCAGTTGGTGATCGTCGGCGGTATGGATGGCCGCCGCAGCCGCGTTAACATCAGTACCGATCTTGCGCCCGTGGAAATTACGCCCGAACAGTCGGTACCTTTGTCATTGATGGCCTGCGAGGCGGCGACCAACGCCGTCAAATACTGCGGTATCGAAGGGGGCACTGACGGGCAGCCTTGGATTTCCATCGTTTTGGGAGACCTTGGCGACAACAAGGTCTGCTTTAGTGTCGTCAACTCGAAGGGTGACGTGCTGGCCGAAGAGAAATCCGGTGTGCCCTCGCTTGGGTCAAAACTGATCCGTTCGTTCGCCAGCCAGCTGCAAGGCCAGATCGAGGTCGAGGACAAGGACGAACGCTACGGGGTTCATGTCACTTTCGAAGTCATGCCCGAAGAATGCCCTGACGCGAATGAGGAACCGGAAACCGTTCCTGCCGGGCTGATCCCCGCCCGTCGGCACTGATCCGCTTATTTTTAAGGGGAACGCGGGCGAAACAGGGAACCGAAACCAGCCGCTTGCGTTCTTTCCGTATTAGATAATCCTCTTACGGAGTTTCCCATGACCCGAGTGACTGCATTTGCCATCGCCGCCTTGACCCTGTTCGGTCTGGCGGCTTGTGAAACCGTCGAAGGTGCCGGTCAGGATATTCAGCACGCAGGTGCCACGATCTCCAGTACCGCACGGGACGCCCAGAACTGATCGGGGATGCTATGCCTGTCTGGCAACGAAGGATGCCACGGCGCAGAGCCCTGCCAGTGGTGTCACACAAGCCCGTGCGTAAGGTCGTCGACCAGTTGCAGGACATTGCCAGTCAGAAGTGCATCAGCATGCATCAGATCGTGGTCTCGTTTGGCGAGGCCTCGTTTCTGCCGATCCTGATGGTGATCGCCCTGCTGCTGATCTCTCCGCTAAGTGGCATTCCCCTGTTCTCTTCCCTTTGCGGGATTTCCACGGCCTTTGTGGCGTCGCAGATGTTTATGGGACGCGATCATCTTTGGTTGCCAGATGTTATCGGGCGGCAACAGGTGACGGGGCAGCGGTTGCGGCACGGAATACAGCGGCTCGGGGGGCTGGCGGACTGGCTGGATGATCACGCCCGCCGGCGTCTGATGCCGCTGGTACGGGGACCGGCGAAAAAGGGACTGCAACTGCTGTGCATCCTGTGCGGCCTGTGCATGCCGTTTCTGGAACTGGTGCCGTTTTCGTCGTCGATCCTTGGCGGGGCAATCCTGCTGTTTTCAACAGCGATCCTGACCCGTGATGGCGTGTTCGCGCTGATGGGGCTTGCGCTGATGGCTTTTGCGGCCTTTGTGCCGATCACGGTCTTTGGTGCCGTTATCTTCTAAGGACTTGGCCCGATCCGGCATCCGATCAAAACAAAAAGACCCCGCATCGCTGCGGGGTCTTTTGATTCCGGGGAGGTTTCAGTGGGGGACATGGTCCGCCCCGGAACCATTCGGGTGCATTAGAACAGGATGTCAGACAGATCGTCATCCGCAGCTTCGGCAGCAGGGGCAGGCGCAGGGGCTGCCGCCTTGGGAGCCGCAGCCTTTGCCGGTGCCGCGGGCGCCCCGTCGGGGCGTTCACGCAGCAGTGGCTCAAGGATTTCGTCGTGCAGCGAGCGCTCTTCTTCCATGGTGTAGATTCGGCGCAGACGGTCTGTGGCACGATAGAAACGTGCCTCGGCTGCCACGGTCGGGATACGCGGGCCGGGGGCGGCGTTAGCGCCTTTCAGCGAAGCGCGTAGATCGGTCACCAGACTGGCCAGCAGCTGATCGGCGGCAGCAACAGCGCGGGCCAGTTGCTCGGCATCGCCCGATAGGCGGGGCAGCAGATCGCTTAGGGCGTGGGCCAGCGCGGGCAGAACCTCGACGGCGGCTTCGCTCAGATGGCGGGCTTCGGCGTCAATGCTGGACACCTGCATAAAGCCGTTCAGCTCTGTCTTGGTTTGCTCATAGGCGCCGGTAAAGCTTTCGAAAAGCTCGGGCACCGTGGATACGACAGAGTTCACCTGCTGCGAGATCACAATCATATCCGCCGCGGCACGGCCCTCGCGGGCACAAGCGATGATCGTGTTCAGCGAGGCCAACTGCATCGAGAAGGCCGCATTCCCCAGCTCTTTGCTGTACTGGTGCAGGGCGTTCTCATAGTCAAAGATCGTGCTCATACAGGACTTAGTCGTGTCCGAGCAGCTGCTGACCGAACGGAACTGTTCTAGGCGGGTTTCCAGATCGCTGGAGTCGGCCACCATCCCCTGCTTGCCACGGAAGGATTTCTGCAAGGCGCTGCAATGGGCGCTGTAGGTCTGTAGTTCAGCGGCCAGACCGGACAGGTGCTTTACGCCTTTCTCGGCCGACTGCAAGGTATGCTCGGCCGCTTGCTGCAACTGGGCGCGAGCCATCTTGCGCAGGGCATTTTGTTCCACCGAACCTTCGGGGAAGCTGCGGGCTTCGTTCAGGATTTGCTGGATATGCTCGGCGCGCTGGCGGGCGCGGTCGCCGATCTGCAGAACCTCGATCACGCGCATCACGTCGTATTCGATCCGGCCCAGATAGTCGGACAGCCACTTTGCCCCATCCTGCGACGAAGTCATGCCACGATGCAGGGTGCTTAGAACTTCATCCGTCCGCACCATGTCGGGCAGGGACCTGTCTGCCAGCATAACTGCGCGATCCTCGGCCATTGCGGTCAGGTTGGTCAGGGCGCGGGTGATGGCCTCGGTCGCCTTCAGCATCTCGGTCACCTGACCCGAGGCGCTTTCGGTGATGCCCGAGATATTCTCGGCCAGACGGACCAGTTGTTCGCCTTGCTTCAGGGCGCGGTGGCCCTGCGCGATGATACGTGCGTTCAGGGACACGATCCCGGCTGAATGGATGTTCTCGGCCAGATCCTTGAGGTCCGCGTTCATCTTGCGACGGTTGGCGGCGATATGATGGACAAACCCCTGACTGGTCTGGATCATCGTATCGATGGACTGGCGCAGTTGCTGCACTTCGTCCAGCCCTTCAGACACCTTGGTCAGCTTGGCAGGGGTTGTGACCTCGACCAGCTGGCCCACGGCGGTTTTCAGGCCGGTGGCCTTGTCCGAGGCCGTGAAAAGGTTGTCTGTGACCCGGCTGAAAACAGTCTCGAGCCGGAACAGGGGGCTTTCGAGAATGTTTCTGAAGTCCTGATGTGCCTGATGCGCCATGGTGGTCTTCCTGTGGTTATGCCCGGACGCTGACGCCGGACGAGAATTTCATGATTTCCTGCGCGATGGCATTCAGATGCACCTCGCGCGAGGCGCCGCCACGCAACGCGGCCTCACGGGGCATGCCGTAGACCACGCAGCTGGCTTCGTTTTGGGCAAGGGTGACAGCCCCCGCTTCTTTCATTTCGACCATGCCTTCGGCACCGTCGTCGCCCATGCCGGTCATCAAGACCCCAAGAACGTTCGATCCTGCCTCGATCGAGACCGAGCGGAACAACACGTCCACCGACGGGCGATGGCGGCAGACGAAAGGACCGTTCACCACGTTGCAGCGATAGCGGCGGCCTTCGCGGGTGATGGTCACGTGGGAATGACCCGGTGCGATCAGTGCAGAGCCCGGTTCAAGGATGTCCCCTTGGGCGGCCTCTTTGACGTTGATCTTGCACAGGCCGTTCAGGCGGCGGGCGAAGGCTTCGGTAAAGCGTTCGGGCATGTGCTGCACGATGATGATCGGCGCGCAGTTGGGCTCCAGCTTTTCCAGTACTTGCGCCAGCGCGTCGGTCCCGCCGGTTGATGCACCCATGGCCACCAGCGGCGGCGTGTTCATCGGGCTTCGGCTGTTCGGGCTGCGGCGGGGCATAATCACATCAGCCGACAGCTTCTTCTCTGCGACCAGCGGTTTAGGCGGGGCAGGGGGAGGGGGTGCTGCGGCAGCCGTCCGGTTCGGACGCACCCGCGCATGCGAGGCCGCTCGTACCACGTCACAGATGCGCATCTTGGCATCATCGGAAATGGTGTGACCCAGATCGCCTTTGGACAGAACTTCGACCGCGCCCATCGACAGGGCCTTCAGGGCGGTGTCCGATCCGGCAGCCGTGTGGTTCGAGCAGATGACGACGGGCAGCGGGTGCTGCGACATGATCCGGCGCAAGAAGGTCAGGCCATCCATGCGGGGCATCTCGATATCCAGCAAGATGACGTCGGGCAGGCCGTTCTTCATCTTTTCAACCGCATCGAAGGGATCGCGGGCGGTATCGACAACACGGATATCCGGCGCACTCTCAAGCATCATCTTGAGCATGGTGCGGGCGGTGATCGAGTCCTCGACGATCAATACCTTGATTTTGTTTGCGTTGCTGTCAGGCATGTTCACCCCTTCTCTTTACGAAAAACGGCAGCTGCGATTTGTTTTAAGCGTTTGTCGCGAACAATCATGGATTCCGAGTGGCCCACGAAGAAGTAGCCACCAACCTTCACATGGTCAGCAACGGATGAGACGACCTTGCATTGGGTCGCATCATCGAAATAAATCAAGACGTTACGAAGGAACGCCACGTCGATGTCCTTATCCAGCGGGAAGTTTCCGTGGATCAGGTTCAGTTGTTCAAAGCGTACTTTTTTACGCAGGTTTTCGACGACACGGCCGCATGGATTGCCGCGACTATCCTGACCGGGGACGAAATAACGCTCGCGGAAACCTTCGGGAACGTCCCGTAGAACGTCCTGCGGATAGACCCCTGCGCGGGCCTCTTCCAGAATGTTCGGAGAGATGTCGGTGCCCAGAATCCCGTAACGGAACGAAGGCGTCACACGCTGGTATTCGGCCAGCAGCATGGCGGTTGTGTAGGCCTCTTGTCCGCTAGAGCTTGCCGCGCTCCAGAACTTGAAGGGCTTTTCGGTGTTGTGGGCAGGCAGGATGGTGTTTCGCAGCAGATGGAAATGCGCCGGTTCGCGGAAAAAGTCCGTTTTGTTCGTGGACATGAGATCCACGATGTGGGGCAATTCTTGCTGAATTCGGTCTTCTTCGAACAGCAGCTTCAGATAGCTCTCTAGATCAGAGTGCCCGAGCGTGCTGTAGCGACGGCGCATCCGGCCGTCGATCATGTTCTGTTTGCTGGCCGGCATCTGGATGCCGGTCACTCGGGTAATCAGGTCCCGAAACCGCACCTGCAGATCACTGCCGGGCGCAGTGCTGGTGTTGGGCATCGGGATCATGCGTCAACCGCCTCGTTTGCGTCCAGCTGCTTATGGGCGGCTTTGAGGCTGGCAACGACTTCGGTGCTCATCATGCGGTCCAGATCCAGAACGCTGATATATTGGCCTTCACGGCGGGCCAGCCCGCTGACGATGCGGCGGTCCCAGTTCAGGATGGTGCCTGTCTCAATGGGTTCGATCCGGTCATTGTCGAACGAGGCAACCTCAAGAACCTTATCCGTGCGCAGGGCAAGGATTTGCTCTTTGTCGCCCGAGTTGACCATCAGAACGATGATACGGGTGTCCAGATCGTCTGCCCGTGCTGCTTCGGACAGCAGGGTGCGCAGGTCGATCACCATGATGCTGTCACCGCGCAGGTCGATAAAGCCCATGATGTATTTGGGCGCCTGCGGCAGGGGCTGGATTTCACGGGCGTCCAGAATCTCGCGCACGCGGTCAACGGGGACCGACATGTGCTGTCCGGCAAGCTGAAAGATCAGGTAGGTTCCCGCGGATTTCTTCGCTTCGACTTGGGTACTGATACGTTTACGCATTACGGGTCTCCGGCTTGAAATCGATCACCTTGTCATCGTCGGCACCGGCCATTTCGAAGGAGAAACCTCCGTCAGAGGGACCATTGCCGAAGGAAGGAGCGGGCTGGCTGGTAGCGCGCGGTGCTGCGGGCGTAGGCGCAGGCGCTGCGGGCTCTTCCAGTTCAAACGTCATGGTTGTGGGATCATCCTCGCCGGTCCGGAAGAACGAGATCGACGAGCGCAGGGTCGCGGCCTGTGCGGCCAGCTCTTCTGCGGTGGCCGACATCTCTTCGGCGGCGGCGGTATTGGATTGGGTCACGCGGTCCAGATTCTGGATCGCACCGTTCACCTGACTTGCGCCGGTGTGCATTTCCCGGTTCGCCAGAGAGATTTTGCTGACCAGAGTGGCGGTGGATTCGATCGCGGGCACCAGACGCTTCAGCATCTCGCCTGCTTCTTCCGCAGCCGTCATTGTGGTGCCCGACAGGGCGTTAATCTCGCCTGCGGCGTTCTGGCTGCGTTCGGCCAGCTTGCGTACTTCGGAGGCCACAACCGCAAAGCCACGGCCATGTTCGCCCGCGCGGGCAGCCTCAACCGCGGCGTTCAGGGCCAGCAGGTCGGTCTGACGGGCGATCTCTTGCACGACGTTGATCCGATCGACGATGGTGCGCATGGCGATGACGGCCTGTTCAACAGCCGCGCCACTGGCACGGGCATCAGAGGCGATACTCTGGGCCATCTCTTCGCTCTGGTTGGCGTTCTCAGCTGTGGTGCTGATGTTTGCCGCCATTTCCTCGATCGAGGCCGACGCCTCTTCGGTCGAGGCGGCTTGCTGACTGGCCACTTTGCTGAGGTCTTCTGAAGTGGTCGCCATCTGGTTCGCACCGGTCGAGACGTTGGATGCGCCCATCCAGACCTCGCCCACGACGCTGCGCAGACGCTCGACCATGGTGTTGGCGTTGATCAACAGTTCGGTGATCTCGTCGCGGCCCTTGAGGTTCGCGGTTTGGGTCAGATCGCCCTCGGAAACAGCGCGGGTCAGGTCTTTGGCGCGGTTCAGACCACGTGTGATCGACCGGATGATCCACAAGGTCGCCAGAATGCCCACCAGAATGGCAGTGCCTGTCATGATCATGATCAGCATCTGGTTTCTTGCAAGTTCTTGATCAGCGGTGTCGCTGGCGCGCTGGATTGCGGCCGCGCCGATTTCGGCCATCTTATCGCCGATAACGGTTGTGCGTTCTTCCAGTGCAGGGCCTTCTTCGCGGATCAAGGCAACAGCTGCTTCGGCATCGTTGAACAGCATATTGGCCTGAATGTCGCTGAGCATAGCGTTCAGATCGTTCCGGACCCCTTCATAGTCTGTAACCAGTGCCAGCCCCTCTTCCGAGGCCCAAGCGCCGCTGCTGAAATGTTCAGTGGCCAGTTTCAGAAGTGCGGTCTGTTCGTTGCGGATGTTCGAGATGCCGCCATCAATGGCCATACGGGCCTGAGCGTCTTGGGTCAGGATATAGTCCCGCAACAGCATCTGGTATTCGTCCTGCAGGTCCATCATCTCGCTAGCGATGTGGGCCTGCTCCAAAGCCTGCTCCAGAACCCGCGCTGCATTTGCCCGCATGGTGGCCTGTTCCGATTGCCCTACATAACCGGACGCTGCGGATAGCGAGATCAGCACCAAGCAGGTGAACGCGAGCTTCGCTTTGATTGTCAAAAACATTCTTGATCTTTCGTAGCTCAGGCGACAGCGGGTGCGGCAAGTTGGGTTTCGAAGATGTATTCCATGTCCGGCAGGGCGACGAAGTCACCTTCCCAACGGGCAAGTGCATAAAGCGTGCCGTGTGGCCAACGGCTGCCCACGGGGGGCACCGGACGGATGGTGTCCGCATCCAGCGATACGATGGCATGGACGCGGTCCGCGATGACGCCCACGGTCAGGGGGGCCTCGGCGTGGGTGGTCTCAAGGATCAGCACGCGGGTTTCGCGGGTAAAGTCGCTTTGCTCGATGTTGAACATGGGGCGCATGTCCACAACGGGCAGCACCACGCCGCGTACGTTTGCCAGACCGGCCGAGAAATTGTCGGCGCAGGGAACGCGGGTGATCTGCGGCGGCTCTAGCACTTCGCGCAGGATGTCTGTGGGCACGGCCAGTCGCTCGTCGCCCATTTCGAAGATCACGACACTCTGGATACGGTTGGCCAGATCGGCGGGGATTTTCTTGCTCATGCCGCTTTGCCTTTGTTCGTTTCAATTTGCTGGCCACGATTGACCATGTTCACCACGTCTAGGATCAGCGCGACGCTACCGTCGCCAAGGATCGTTGCCCCCGAGAAGATTTTCAGGCGGCTATGAACGGGCGAGAGTTGCTTGATCACTGTCTGGTTGGTGCCGATGATCTGGTCGACAACCAGACCCACGCGGGTATCACCTGCGCCAACGATGACGATCTTGGGATGGGTCGGTGCCTCTGAGGTGCTGCCGAACATCGAGCGCAGCCGCAACACGGGCAGCATCTCATCGTTCAGAACCATCGTGTCGGTTGCATCAAGGTCGTCCACCATATCTTCCGGCAGTTCCAGAATTTGTTCAACGGCAAGCAGCGGGATCGCATAGCGCTCGCCCGCCACGTCGATCAGCAGGCCTTCGATGATGGCCAGCGTCAGAGGTAGACGCATGGTAAAGACGGTGCCTTCACCGGGTTCGGATTCAATCTCGATCGTCCCGTTGAGCGAGTCGATGGCCTGTTTCACCACGTCCGCGCCCACGCCGCGACCCGACAGAGCCGTGACCTGCGCCGCGGTCGAGAAGCCAGGTTCCAGCACCAGTTTCAGCAGATCGCGGCGGGCGATGTCGCTGTCTTCGGTGATCAGGCCCCGTTCGATGGCGCGTTTGCGGATGGCCTCTTCGTTCATGCCGCGACCGTCGTCGATGATCTCGATCACCACTTCGGCACCTGCATGGCTGGCCGACAGAATAACCTGTCCGCGCTCGGGCTTGCCCGCTTTGCGGCGGGTTTCGGGATCTTCCAGACCATGGTCGACCGAGTTGCGCAGCATGTGCACCAGCGGATCGGTCAGACGTTCCACAACAGTTTTGTCCAGCTCGGTCTCTTCGCCTTCGACGATGAAGTCGAACGCTTTACCGGTGGTGGTTGCCAGATCGTGGGTCAGACGGCGGAAACGACCCATGATCGACGACAGGGGCGTCATGCGCAGTGCCATCGTGGAATCGCGCAGGCCAAGGGCCAGACGCTGGATGTCCTCGACCACTCCGGACAGACCTTCGTCGGTCAGGCGGGCGGCGATAGCGGCCAGACGGGCCTCGGCGATCACCAATTCGCCCACGCGGTCCATGATCAGATCAACGCGGTCGGCAGAGACACGCAACTGCGTAACGGGGGCCTTCTGGCCGGAGGCCTTCGCCTCTTGCTTCGCCTCTTGCTTCGCCGCAGCGGGGGCAGGGGCCGCATCCGCTTTGGGGGCCTCTTCAGCCGCAACCTCGGCAGCGGGTGCAGCAGCCTCGGCCGCGCCTTCTTTCTTGTGTGCGGTCAGCGATAGCTCCATCTGGTCTTCATGGAACATGAAGACATCGCGGATGGCGTCTTCCTTGACTGATCCGGGCAGGATGACCTGCCAGCCCACATAAAGTTCGCTGGGGATATAATCCTCAAGCGCGGGCATGCGGCCCGTCAGCATGCGGCAAGTGATATCCTCGCCGCCAACCTCGCGCAGCTCGTCCAGCATCCCCATCGGGTTGCCGCCGATCTCTACGAAATCCTTGGGCAGATAGAACACCAGTTCCCAATGATCCACATCGCCACCGGCCGCCGCCTTGGGTGCGGCAGCAGATGCCCCGCCACCGGTTGCGCCGCTTTCGGTCACTGCGCTCAGCGCTTCAGTCAGTTCGGCATCCAAAGCAGGATCGGGATCGTTGCCTTCCAGTAGATCAGCAATCAGGTCATAGGCCCGCAGCGATACTTGGATCAGGTCGGGCGTAATGCTCGACTTGCCAGAGCGCACCGCGTCAAAGGCCGCCTCGAAGTTATGTACAAATGCAGCAAGGCGCGTGAATCCGAACATCGCGCCTGTGCCTTTGATGGTGTGAAGATCGCGGAAGACACTGGCGACCAGCTCCATATTGTCTGGCGTCTCTTTCAGGGTCAGTAGCCCCGACTGGAGACTTTCCATCAGGGCTTCGGCTTCCTGACGGAAGATTTCCTGTGTTTCCGCGTCCATCATTATCCAGCTACCTTCTTCACAACTGCCAACAGTTTTTCCTGCTCGAAAGGCTTTACGATCCAGCCCAGAGCGCCAGCCGAGCGCGCACGCTCTTTCAGGCCGCCTTCGCTTTCGGTCGACAGGAAGATGATCGGCACGCCCTTGCTGCCGGGATCACTACGATAGGCTTCGATGAACTCGATGCCGGTCATGTTGGGCATGTTCTGGTCGGTGATGACCATGTCGTAGCGACGGGCTTTTGCCGCCTCCAGACCTTTGGCACCATCCACGGCCTCGGCCACGGTGTAGCCAGCTTGTTGAAGCGTCATCGAGACCATCCGGCGTACGGAAGGCGAGTCGTCGACGATGAGGATTTCTTTGCTCATGTTTCTTTTTCCAATGTCATGTCTGCGGATCAGTTCGACGAAGCGGCAAGTTCGTTCATGGGAACCCCCGCCTTCTCGAAGGCCTGAGCCAGTCGCGGGATTGCCTTCAGCGTGTCTTGCACGGCGCTTGCTGTAATTGCTTTGTGGTGCAGGGCTGCTGTCAGCAGTTGGACCAAGCCGAACAGAACGGCTTCGTTCGTGGTGTCATCGACCGAGACGTCCAGATTGATGCCTTCGGACGTTTCCAGACGGGCCAGATCGGCACGAAGTGCATCCAGATCATCCAGACCTGTTTCATAGTCGGTCGACACTTTGATCGTATTGTCTGCCATATGTTCCCCCGGATGCAGGCTGAGTCTGCTGGTTTACGCGACATGCTAATTCTGTCTGCGTAGCGGGTTTTCCGCATCCTGTTAAAACGTCTGGTAGAACGGTCGCCTTATACCCCGAACGTGTAGGGGGTGGTGTCATTCGATTGAAAAGCGGATAGGAACCTAGCCCTAAGGCGCCATTTCCAAACCAAAAAACCGCCGCCAGCGGGGGCTGGCGGCGGTTTTGGATTTTCGAATCTATCCCGAAGGAGAGCGCGGCTTATGCCAAAGAGGGCAACCACAGCACGATCTGGGGGAATGCCACCAGAAGCGCGATTGTGACCGCATCGGCGATAAAGAACGGTGTGACGCCTTTAAACACGTCCTGCACGCTCAGGTCATCGCGGACCCCTGCTACCACAAAGCAGTTCAGGCCGATGGGCGGAGTGATCAGGCAGAACTCGGCCATTTTTACGACCAGAATACCGAACCAGATCGCGCACATGGGACCGGACATGCCAAAGGTGCTGTCGGCGGCGCTGACCATCTCGCCCCCGTTCAGGGCCATGACGGCGGGGTAGACCACCGGCAGGGTCAGCAGCAGCATCCCGATGGCATCCATGAACATCCCCAGCACCGCATAGGCCAGCAGGATGCAGATCAGAATGAGCATCGGGCTATAGTGCAGCGAGGTGATCCAGTCCGAGAACGCATGGGGCAGATCGGCAAACCCAAGGAAGCGCACGTAAATCAACACGCCCCAGATGATCGTAAAGATCATGGCCGACAGCTTTGCGGTCTCGATGATCGCGTCTTTGAACTCGGCCCAACGCATGCCGCGGAAGAGCGCCATCAAAAAGATGATGAAGGCCCCGATCGCGCCGCCCTCGGTGGGGGTGCCCCAAGCGTCGCCGCCGAAGGGGTTGTAGACAAAGAAGATGATGATCACGACCACCGCCACGATGGGCAGTGCAGGGGGCAGCGAGGCGAAACGCTCGCGCCACGTAAAGCCGCGCACCGCAGGGCCAAAACCTTTGATGGTCAGGGCAAGGCCGACGATCAGGATGCCGTAGATCACTGCGCTAAAGGCACCGGGAATAAAGCCTGCCAGCAGCAGTTTTCCCACGTCCTGTTCCACGATGATCGCGTAGATCACAAGGATGGCCGAGGGCGGGATCAATGAGGCCAGCGTACCGCCTGCGGCCACAACACCTGCCGCAAAGCGTTTGTCATAGCCGATCTTCAGCATCTCGGGGATTGCGACGCGGGCAAAGACTGCCGCCGTCGCGACCGAGGCACCGGACACCGCCGCAAAGCCCGCCGTCGCGAAGACGGTCGAGACCGCAAGGCCACCCGGAACCCAAGCGATCCAGCGCTTGGCAGCCTCGAACAAGGCGCGGGTGAGGCCTGCGTAATATGCCAGATAGCCGATCAGGATGAAGGTCGGGATCAGGCTAAGGGCCTGACTGGCCACCTTGCCGTGGGGAACCTGTCCGGCGGTTTTGACCGCCACAGTCAGCGCCCACATGAATTGCTCGGGGTCCATGCCCTTCTTGGCCCAGAAGATCCAGATCAGACCGATTAGACCCGCCATGGCTGCCGCAAAGGCGACACGCATGCCCAGAAGGACCATGACCATCATGCCACCTGTAACCCACAGGCCGATTTCAATGCTGTCCATGATCAGTCCCTGCCTTCGATGTGTTCAGCCTCGGCGGCGGCCTGTTCGGCGGCGCTTTGGATCAGGGGAACGGCGACGGGGCTGTCGGTGCCCGTGACGATGGCTTTGCCATAGCCGATCAACTGGATCGAGCAGCGCAGGCACAGCACGAAAAATGCCACGGGAGCCAATAGCTTGGCGGGCCAGATCGGCAAGCCGATGTCGATGGTGCTATCGCGGCTCCACATGGGTTTGGTCATGTCAAAACTGCGGTCAAAGTGGGCCCAAGTGCCCCAGACCAGCATCACCATCAGCAAAAGGACCAGCGCGGTCGTGATGAACTCGAACAACCATAGCGCGCGGCCCGACAGACGCGAGACCAGAATGTCCATGCGGATGTGGCCACCGTCGCGCTGCACAAAGCTGATGCCCATAAAGGCAATCAGCGGCATCAGCTGCTGGATCCAGTCCACATAGCCCGGAAGGGGCTGGTTAAAGCCGTTGCGGCCGGTGACGGACACCACAGCCAGTACCATCAGGCCAAAGACCGATAGCCCTGCCAGCAGGGCCATAAAACGTTCAAGACGCAGCAACTTGCGATCCAGATGGCTCAGCAAGCTGTCGTTGGTCAATACTGCGGCAGAGCCTGCCATACGCATTCCCCGTTTCTACAGAATGGACAGGCCCCGAGGTCTTCCTCGGAGCCTGCAACATGTTGGATGGGATCAGTCGATCACTTGCGGGCGTCTGCCAGCGTGGAGTTCACCAGATCATACAGCTCTTGCGCGGGCAGGCCCTGCGCGCTCATGTCTGCGATCCATGCATCGTGGATGGGCTTGCCGGCTGTCTCTTTGAATGCCGCCAGTTCCGCGTCCGAGATCATGACCTTCTGCACGCCCTTTTCTTCCAGAACGCTGTCCCACTTTTTCAGCAGCTCACCGTAGTTGGCGAGGTAGTAGTCAATCGCCTCGGGAACCGATTCATCCAGAATGGCGCGGTTCGCGTCCGACAGTGCCTCATAGGCGTCGATGTTCACCACAACGGGGCAGTTCACGGTGCCGGGGTTCAGGTTTGCGGTCCACCAGTCGGCTTCATTGATGGTGCCGAAGGACAGGTGCGCGTGCTGTGCAAAGGCCACAGTGTCCACAACGCCCGACTGCATGGCCTGATAGGCTTCAGAGCTGGTGACCGAGGTGGGCACGGCGCCGACAGCCTCAAACGCTTTGCCGATGCCGCCGGTTGCACGGACGCGCATACCGTTGAATTCGGCCAGCTCATCACGAGGCTCGCCGGTGCCGACCAGATTGTACTGGGGCATCGGGCTGGTCATCAGCATCTTTGCGCTCCACTGGGCCATTTCTTCGGCCACGGCGGGGTGCGCGTAGACGGCGTTCGACACAGCGACTTCTTCAGCCAGGGTGTTCACGCCAAGGAACGGCAGTTCCAGAACGGTGATCGCGCGGTTCTTGTCCGCATGATAGCCCGCGCAGAACTGGGCCATTTCGAAGGCCCCGATCGAGATACCGTCAAGGTTCTCGGTGTTCTTGGACAGGCCGCCGTAGCTGACGTTCATGGTAAAGTCGCCACCGGACTTTTCCGCGACCAGCTCGGCCAATTTTTCAATGTGTTCGGTGAAAGCGCGGCGCTTGCCCCAAACCGAAACGTTCCATTCGGTGGCGCTGGCCTCTGCGGCGAAACTGACAGCAACAAGGGCAATGGCCGTACGGCCAAGCAATGTCTTCATGGTTTTCCTCCCATTGGTCGGGCGCTGCGGTATGTCCGCTTAGGTGCGCTCCGTCTCTCTCCTGTGTTGGTAGAGGGCCACATAGATCGCATTCTGGCAAGGGAAACTGACCAATTTTCTGCATACTGGAAGGTGACGCTACGGCAGCCATGAAAAACGCCGCCCCTTGGGCAAGGGCGACGTTCGAAAGATCAGCGATTTGGCTGGCTTAGCCTTGTAGGGCGGCAATCGCCTGCGTCAGGGTAACTGCGCCCAGATAGGCCCCATTTGCGTCCGTCACGCCCAACCGTTGATCAGGTGCTTGTGAAAGGGGCAGCAGCGCATCGGCCAATACTGTGCTGCCATCAATCATCGCGCCGTCATAGGGGGAGCCAGCCGCGGCCAGCGCCTTGAGGCGGATGACCTTGCCGCGGTTGATGTCCTTGGTGAAGTCCGCGATGTAGTCGTCCGCCGGTGTCAGCACGATCTGCGGCGCGGTGCCTTCCTGAATCAACGCACCATCCCGCAGGATCGCGATTTTGTCGCCAAGGCGCAGGGCCTCATCCAGATCGTGGGTGATAAAGATGATGGTCTTGTGCAACTCATCTTGCAACTCCAGCAGGATCGACTGCATGTCGTAGCGGATCAGCGGATCAAGGGCGCTGAAGGCTTCGTCCATCAGCAGGATTTCCGCATCGGTCGCCAGTGCGCGGGCCAACCCCACGCGCTGCTGCATGCCGCCTGAAAGCTGTCCGGGGTAGTGGTTCTCATAGCCCGTCAGCCCCACGCGATCGATCCAGTGCTGCGCACGTTTGGCGATCTCGTCGCTGCTGACGCCTTGGACCTCAAGGCCATAGCCCACATTCTCGGCCACTTTGCGGTGAGGCAGCAGGCCGAACTTCTGGAACACCATCGAGGTCTTCTTGCGGCGCACTTCGCGCAACTGCTTGTCGCTCATCGACAGGACATCTTCGCCATCGATCAGGATTTGCCCGTCGGTGGGCTCGATCAAGCGGTTGATGTGGCGGATCAACGTGGATTTACCCGAGCCCGAAAGCCCCATCACCACCTGAATGCGCTTTTCCGGAATATCCAGACTGACGTTCTGGATGCCCAGAACATGGCCGGTTTGCTCCAGCAACTCCGGCTTGCCCATGCCTGCCTTGACCTGCGCCAGCACCTTTTTCGGGGTCTTGCCGAAGATCTTGTAGAGGTTTTTGATCTGTACCTTGGACTGGCTCATATCATTTGCCTCCCTGACGGTAGGCTTGCAGACGCTTGCCATAGGTTTGCGACACGCGGTCAAAGATGATCGCCAAGGCCACGATGGCCAGACCGTTCATCAGACCCAGCGCCAGATACTGGTTCGAGATCGCCCGCAGCACCGGCACCCCGAGACCCTTTACCCCGATCATCGAGGCAATCACGACCATCGACAGCGCCATCATGATGGTCTGGTTGATGCCCGCAAAGATGTTGGGCAGCGCCAGTGGCACCTGCACACCCCAAAGCTTTTGCCACGGGCTGGTGCCAAAGGCGTCGGCGGCCTCTAGCACATCCTTGTCCACAAGGCGGATGCCCAGATTGGTCAGGCGCACGATGGGCGGGATGGCGTAGATGCATACGGCAATCAGGCCGGGAACCTTGCCGATCCCCAGCAGCATCACCACTGGGATCAGATAGACGAACGACGGGATCGTCTGCATGACATCCAATATCGGTGTGATGATCGCCTGCATTCTGTCAGAGCGGCTCATGAGGATGCCGATGGGAATGCCTATGGCGATACACAGCAGCGTCGCGACCGAGATGATCGCCAGCGTCGCCATGGTGTCTTCCCACATGTCCAGCACGCCGATGACCACAAAGGCCAGCACCGAGCCTGCGGTGATCTTCCATGACCGCGATCCGATCCATGCCAGCGCGCCGACCACCAGCAGGATGATAGGCCAAGGGGTGGCCTCCAGAAGTCTTTCGAACCAGATGAGGAATCGCAGAAGGGGATCAAAAAAGTTTTCGAGCTGTTCGCCGTAGGCACGGGAGAAACCTTTGAAGGTTTCATCGACCGCTTGTTTCATCCCGCTCAGCGTTTTCCGTCCGAGTGAGGGAAATTCTTCAAAGAATTCCAAGGGAGGGTCTCCTCAGGGTTTGTTATCGTTGCCAGCTTTTTGCTAGATGTTCTGACGCGAAACGGGGGGCGTTGGTGCCCCCCGTCACGTGGTTCTTTGGAGCGTTTAGAGCTCGGATTTGATACCTTCGGCAGCCTCAGGCGACACCCATGCCTCCCAGATCTGGGGGTAGGCTTCGAGGAAGTGGTAGGCCGCGTCCTCGCCGGTTGCCTGGTTCTCGTTCATGTAGACCAGCATTTCGTTCATCACTTCACCGGGGAAGACGCGGGATTTCAGGTATTCAACCGCGATGCCGCCTTCTTTCACCAAGCGATCGGTAACGACGGTGTGGACCTCGGATTCGGTGTAGGACGAGGGCTTGGGGTCAAGGCATTCCTGTTCCGGCTTGACCATGCAGCCGTCCCAGTTTTCGCTGCCCGCCCATTCGGTTTCCCAATCCAGCATCTTCAGCTTGTATTTGCCGATGATCGCGGTGGGTGCCCAGTAATAGCCGAACCACGGCTCATCCCGCTCGGCGGCTTTGGCGATCGCGCCGTCCAGACCGGCAGCCGAGCCCGGATCGACCAGCGTCCAGCCCTTGTTCTCCATGTCGAAGGCACGGAAGAGGTTGGCGTTCGACAGCTGGCAACCCCAACCTGCGGGGCAGCCCATGAAGGCCCCTTTGGATGCATCTTCGGCGTAGGGGAAGAGTTCGGGATGCTCTAGCACCTTCTCGACGGTGTTCAGTTCGGGGTGATCTGCGGCGAATTTCTCGGTGACCCACCAGCCTTCACCCAGACCGGTGATCGGGCCTTCGACCAGCGAATGCAGGCGGCCTTCTTCCATGGCGGGGACCAGCAGATCGCGGACCGCGTTGATCCACAATTCGCCCGCCACATCGGGCTCGCCCTTTTCGTTCATCGACGCAAAGGTGGTGGTGGTGGCACCGGGGATCAGTTCGACGTCACAGCCATAGCCTTCCTCAAGGATGATCTTGTCCACGTTCGCCATCAACTCGGCCGAGGCCCAGTTCATTTCGGCCATGGTCAGCTCGCCACATTCCGATGCGCTGGCGGCGCTGCCCGCGATGATGGCAAGAGTTGCGGCCGATGCGAGATGTGTAAGTTTCAAAGTCTGTCCTCCCTTTGAGGGTGAGTTGTGCCGGATTTTCTTCCAGCTTCAGTTCTGGTTGTAGGCCGGACTTGTTCAAAAGCGACCTAAATTCGTCCGAATGTCGCAAATGGAACATGCGTGGGGCAGAATGTAAATGTTCCATCGGGCTATATCGGATTGTGAAAAACGGACGTGACGGCACAATGACAAACGCCGCACCCGATGGGCGCGGCGTGGGTTTCGCCCTTCGGGCGAGAGTATTTTCATCATGAAGAAGCCTATTGGGCGGCTTTCAAGGCGGCGGGCAAAGCGGCGGCGAAAAGGTCCAGCGCGGCGGTTTGCGCGCAACTGACGCGGATGCAACGATTGAGCGGCGCAGGGCCGGGCATGCGCACAAAAATGCCTTGGGCGGCAAGGTTGTCCAGCACCGCTTTGGCGTAGGCGCCGTCTTTTCCGCAATCGATGGTGACGAAGTTGGTCGCCGAAGGCAGGGCGGTAAGGCCGTTGTCATTGGCGATGCGGGTCAAGTGATCGCGCGCTTGTTGCACTTGGGTCTGGATGTGGGCCAGCCACTCGGTGTCTTGCAGAGCCGCAAGCGCGGCGTGTTGGGCGCTGCGGTTCATGCCGAAGTGGTTGCGGATCTTGTCGAAGTTCTTGATCAGCGGCGCGGCTCCAAGGGCGTAGCCGACGCGCGCACCGGCCAGACCGTAGGCTTTGGACATGGACCGCATGCGGATAACGCGCGGGTCTTCGGTTGCAATGGGGGTGCGGGCGTCTTGGGGGGCCAGTTCGATATAGGCCTCATCAAGGATCATCAGGCAGCCTGTCGGCAAGCGGTCCAAGGCTGCGGCGATGGTGTCGCCCGGAATGTAGCTGCCCATCGGGTTGTCGGGGTTCGACAGGTAGAGCAGCTTGGCGTCCACCTCGGCGGCGCGGGCGATGAGGGCGTCCAGATCTTCATGGTCGTCCTTGAAAGGGACCTTGTGCAGCACACCGCCAAAGCCTGCCACATGGTAGTTAAACGTCGGATAGGCCCCGTCAGAGGTGACCACCGCGTCCCCTTGTTCCACCATCATGCGGGCCAGATAGCCAAGTAATCCGTCCACCCCTTCGCCGATAACGATATTGTCGTAGCCCACATCGTTCTGGGCGGCGATTTCGGACTTCAGGTCATGGCTGGCGCTGTCGGGATATTTCCAGATTTCGGTGTCTGCCTGCCGCATGGCCTCTAGCGCTTTGGGCGAGGGGCCAAAGGTGTTTTCATTCGCGCCAAGGCGGGCCGAGAAGGGCTGGCCGGTGGTGCGTTCGATCACTTCGGGGCCGACGAAAGGAACGGTGGGGGGCAGGCTGTCGAGCAGCTTGGTATAGCGCGGATGTGTCATGCGCCGAATGGTTACGTGCGGGCCCTGCGCCTTGCAAGGCCCGCCGTGGGGTGCGTTAGCCGATCTCTGCGAGGCGGGCGAGCGCCTCTTTCAATTTGGCTTCTTCGTCTTCGCGCTCGGCCAGGTTGGCGCGGGCTTCCTCGACCACTTCTTCGGGGGCGCTTTCAACGAATTTGGGGTTGTTGACGCGGCCCGAGAGGCCTTTGATTTCCTTCGCCAGCTTGGCGATGGTTTTCTCGAGGCGGGCCTTTTCTTCGGCCACGTCGATGATGTCCGCCAGCGGCAGGCCGAAGCTGCCACCCGAAACGCCAAGGGTCGCGCAGCCTTTGGGGAAGGCGTCCACTTCGGTCAGGCAGTCCACGCGGGCCAGCTTTTTGATCAGCGCCTCATTGCGGGCATAGGCGGCTTTGGCGTCCTCGGTAAAGCCGGTGACCACCAGCGGCACATGCAGGCCAGCGGGCACGTGCATCTGCGCACGGGCCGAGCGGATGCCTTCGATCAGGGCGATGACCCAGTTCATTTCCGCATCTGCGCCAGCGTCGATCAGCTCTTCGCCGTATTCGGGCCAATCGCCGTGGACCAGCATCTTGTCGCGCTTGGCCAGACCGTCCCATAGCTCTTCGGTGATGAAGGGCATGAAGGGGTGCAGCATCAGCAGCGACTGGTCGATGACCCAGCCCATAGTGGCGCGGGTTTCGGCCAGAACGGCCTCATCATCGCTGTTGAGCAGAGGCTTGGCGAATTCCACGTACCAGTCGCAGACCTTTCCCCAGACGAAGGCATATAGACCCAGAGCCGCATCGTTGAAGCGGTACGCGGTCAGAGCCGCATCCGTCGCCACGCGGGCGCGGGCAACCTCACCGATGATCCAGCGGTTCACGGTTTCCTTGGCTTCGGGGGCGGCGGCTTGGGGGGTGTAGCCTTCAAACACGCCGTTCATCTCTGCAAAGCGCGAGGCGTTCCAGATCTTGGTGCCAAAGTTGCGGTAGCCCGCGATGCGGTCCTTGGACAGCTTCAGCACGCCACCGATCGAGGCCATCGCTGCGTTGGTAAAGCGCAGGGCGTCGGCGCCGTATTCGTCCACGATCTCCAGCGGGTCGATGACGTTGCCGGTGGTCTTGGACATCTTCTTGCCCTTCTCGTCGCGGACGAGGTCGTGCAGGTAGACGGTATGGAACGGGATCTGATCCACCACGGCCAGCTGCATCATCATCATGCGCGCAACCCAGAAGAACAGGATGTCAAAGCCGGTGATCAGCACATCGGTCGGGAAGTATTTCGAAGTGCTCTCGTCCCAGTTCGGCCAGCCCAGCGTGCCGATGGGCCACAGGCCGGAGCTGAACCAAGTGTCCAAAACGTCCGCATCGCGCCAGATCGGGTAGACCAGTTGGGTCGGGTCTTGGGTCACGTTGTACTGGGCCAGACCTTCGGCAAATGCTTCGATCGCGGCGTGACGGTTTTCCACCTCAATCACGCGGGCGTGGTTCAGGGGAGTGGGCAGACCGGCCAGAACGTCAACGAACTGCTTGCCCGCATCCTCGGCATCGCTGCCTGCGTGGTAGACCTCGCCGCGGTGGACAAGATTCTCACGGGTCAGCAGACGCAGGATTTCAACCTCATCCAGATCGCCGTTGCCTTCGTCATCCTTAAAGCCGGTGGCGGCCATATCCAGACCATACCACACGGGGATCTGGTGACCCCACCACAGCTGGCGGCTGATGCACCAAGGCTCGATGTTTTCCAGCCAGTGGTAATAGGTCTTCTCGCCGGACTCGGGGATGATCTTGGTGCGGCCTTCGCGCACTGCGTCCAGCGCGGGACCGACGACCTTTTCGGCATCCACGAACCACTGGTCGGTCAGCATGGGCTCGATCACCACCTTAGAGCGGTCGCCGAAGGGCTGCATGATCTTCTTGGCCTCAATCAGGGGAACCAGCGCGTCCGCGCCTTCTTCACCCTCTTTGACCGCGGCTTTGCCCAGACGGGTGTCATCGGCGCGGGTCATCACGGCCAGACCTTCGTCGACGATGTTCTGCACCACCAGCTTGCGGGCCTCATAGCGATCCAGACCGCGATATTCATCGGGCACGAGGTTGATCGCGTCGATTTCCTGCACGGTGAAGGGCTTGCCGCCTGCGTATTCCGCAGCCTTCTTGGCCTCTTCGATATATGAGGCACCGTCAGCACGCATGTTCGCGGTGGTGTCCATCAGGCGGTACTGGGGGATGTTCCCGCGCTTGGCGACTTCGTGGTCGTTGAAGTCATGCGCACCAGTGATCTTCACCGCGCCTGAGCCGAAGGCCATGTCGGGGTATTCGTCGGTGATGATCGGGATCAGGCGGCGCTGTTTCTTGGGACCAACGGGGATTTCGCACAGCTTGCCAACGATGGGAGCGTAGCGTTCGTCATCGGGGTGAACCGCAACCGCGCCGTCACCCAGCATGGTTTCGGGGCGAGTGGTCGCGATGGAGATATAGTCACGCTCTTCGCTGAAGGTGACGTTCCCGTCTTCGTCCTTCTCGACGTAGGTGTAGGTCTCGCCGCCAGCCAGCGGGTATTTGAAGTGCCACATGTGGCCGTCGACTTCGATATTCTCGACCTCAAGGTCCGAAATCGCGGTTTCAAAGTGGGGGTCCCAGTTCACCAGACGCTTGCCGCGATAGATGAAGCCCTTGTTGTACATCTCAACAAAGACCTTGATCACGGCGTCGTGGAAGTTGGGGCTGTTCTCATGGCCGGTCTTGGGGTCGCCGGGTGCGCCCGCCATCGTAAAGGCGTTGCGGTCCCAGTCGCAGCTAGAGCCAAGACGCTTCAGCTGGTTCACGATAGTGCCGCCGTATTCGCCCTTCCATTCCCAGACTTTGTCCAGAAACTTTTCTCGGCCCAGATCGCGGCGGCCGGGCTGACCGGTGGCGGCCAGCATCTTTTCGACCTGTAGCTGGGTCGCGATGCCTGCGTGGTCCTGACCGGGCTGCCACAGGGTGTCAAAGCCGCGCATCCGGTGCCAGCGCACCAGAATGTCTTGCAAAGTGTTGTTGAACGCGTGGCCCACGTGCAGGGCGCCCGTCACGTTCGGCGGGGGGATCATGATGGTGAAGGTCTCATCACGTTTCTTGTTCGCGCCAGCCGCAAAGGCCTGCTGCTCTTCCCATTTCTTCGAAATCCGCGGCTCGGCTTCGGCCGCGTTGAAGGTTTTTTCCATGGCCATGGAGAGATCCCCTTGTTTTCCTGCGCGCCGTTCTAACGCCGCCTCCGCCTGAGGAAAAGGGCATAGGGGATTCTGCGGCCATTATACGGTTGAAACAGTTGTTTCGGACCAGTGGGCGCTGGTGATGCATGAGATGTAAGTAGAGTTTTAGGAAGGCATTCGGGTAGTTTCGCCAATTTACGGAGGGGTATTTGCGAAAAAGTAACCGACTTTTGCGATAAAAGGTGTGTTGCAAGGATTTGTTAACCATTTAAATATTTGAAAAACCGCATTTCGATTTTGCGGTGTAGAGGACCGGAACGCCGAGCTAGTTACAGTGCAGGGCCAGAATTCAGACAACCAAATCCACTCTCTGAGGCAAGAGATGAAGGCATGGCTTACCCATCCGGTGTTGCCGATTGCTTTGGTTCTGGCACCTGTGATCTTCACGGTCATCGGGCCGTTTTACTCATATTCCTACTATAATGCAGCGGAGCGGCTGGTTCTGTGGTCGCTTGTGATCTGGTCGATGACGCTGGTTGGAATCGCGAACCGGATTGCTGTGGACCGCATCTTCGAGGGGTGGAATTACTGGCTGCGGTCGATCATTTCGGCGGCGATACTGGGGCTGATCGCAACGCCGGTTCTGCGTTTTGTCATGCTTTGGTTGCTTGGCGTTTCAGTAAGTCACTATCCCAGCAATCTGGAGGTCTTCGCGACCTGCGCCCTCAGCAGTTTTAGCGTTGCTGCGTTGCGCCGCCTTTTGCGGCAGGCACCGCCGCTGCCTGAAACCGATCCTACCCCCGAAGCGCCAATGCTGAAGCGGTTGCAGGTGGACCGGTTGGAACAGGTGATCCGCATCACCTCGCGCGATCATTATGTGGACGTATACACCGACGAAGGGGTTGAGAGTTTCTTGATGCGCCTCACCGATGCCGCCCGTGAAATGGGCGAGGGGTACGGTATGTTCACGCACCGCTCGCATTGGGTGATGAAATCGGCTGTGCTGGGATCGCGCCGCGAGGGCAGCAAGATTTTTCTGGTCATGAATGACGGCAGCGAAGTGCCGGTCAGCCGGACTTATCGTCAAGATGTCGAGGACGCGGGCCTTCTGACCGATTAACCCAGTTTGGCCAGCGGCAGGGCGCGGACTTGTGGTCCGGTTAAAAGCGCCAAAGCCTTGGGGCGGAAGAGCCCCGCGATCACCGGATCGGTGCAGTCCATGCCACCTGTGTATGCGCCGAAGGCAGGCAGGATCAGCCGGTTCTCATCCACCACGAAACAGGGCCGCGCAATATGCCGCCCCCGCAATGTCAGTCGTGCCTTGGGGTGATAGTGGCCCGATACTTCATGTGTGGCAGATGGCACAGCAATATGTCTGAAGATCAGCGTGGCAATGGTCAATTCAGCCAGATGGCTGCCGCCCAAAGCCAGTGGACCGGGATCGTGGTTGCCTTCGATCCAGACCCAGCGCCGCCCCGCTTGAAGGCGCAGAAGCCATTCGCAAATCTCGCGCGGAAGGTCTTGTCCTGCGGCCAGATCGTCAAAGCTGTCACCCAGACAAATTACCGTCTTCGGGCCGCATCCTTCGATGACCGTATCCAGACGGCGCAACGTCTCGATCGTTTCATAAGGGGGCAGCAGGCTGCCCCCGCGCCGCGCGATCCGTTCGGATTTCCCTAGGTGCAGGTCCGAGACCACAAGCACCCCTTCACAAGGCCAATACAGTGCGCCTTGGGGCAGGGCCCGCAGCGTGGCCCCCGAGAAGGTGAAATCATACCCGTCCATCAGTAAGCACAAAGCATGAACATTTTCTGATGGCAAGAGGGCTTAGACAGGCAGGCCATCCAATCCGGCATCTGCCATCAGGGCGGCTTCGGCTTCGGCCAGCAGACGGTCCTGCGCGGCACCTTCTACGGGCGTCCGGCCATGTTCAAGGAACAGCGGCGCGGACAGAGGCGTGAGCCGATCCAGCGTAACATGATCGATCCGGCCTTTGATGCTGGCGATCATCTCTTCGATACGGGCGAAATCGACCAGACCCCGTTCAGCCTCTTCGCGGGTGATACGCATCATCAGGTGGTCAGGATCATAGCGCAGCAACGTGTCGTAGAGGATGTCCGAGCTGAACGTCGCTTGCCGCCCCGATTTGCGCTGGCCCGCATAGTTCCGGTCGATCAAACCAGCGATCACGGCGCTGGCTTTGAAGGTTCGCTTCATCACCGCATTGCCAGCCAGCCAACTGTCCAGCCCCTCGCGCAGCGCTGTGATGTCAAACAGGGGCTCGGGATCGCACAAGGGGTCCAGTCCCCAGATCAGCGTGGCATAATCCGTGGCGACAAAGCCCATCGGGTGCAGGCCCAACTCTTCCATCCGCTTGGTCAACAACAGGCCAAGGGTCTGCTGCGCGTTCCGTCCCGCGAACCCGTAGACGCAGGTGTAGTGGCGGCTGTCGCGGGGAAAGCTCTCGATCAGCAAACGGCCCGCTTTGGGCAGCTGGCTGACCTCACGTTGCAAGTGTAGCCATTCGGCCGTGTGGGGGGGCAGTTCTGGCCAGCTGTCTTGTTCCAGCATCCGCAGAATGCGTTGGCTCAGTTGCGTGCTGGTGGCGAATTTGGTGCCGTTGAACGTGGCGATCTTTGGCTCTTTGCCGGGGTTGCGCGTGACCTGAACAGTCATCTCGCGCAGGCCCTCATAGCGGACCACCTGCCCGCCGATCAGGAAGGTGTCACCGGGGGTAAGGGTGGCAGCGAAGCCCTCTTCGATCTCGCCCAAGGGTGCGCCGCCGCGCCCTTTGTAGCGGACCTTCAGGGTCTCGGGGTCCATGATGGTGCCGATGTTCATCCGGATTTGCCGCGTGGCCCGTGGATCGCGCAATTGCCATAGCCCGTCGGGTCGCTGCATCAGGCGCTGCCATTTGTCATAAGCCCGTAGCGCATAGCCACCGGTTGCCACAAAATCGAGGCAATCGTCGAACTCGGCCCGCGTCAGATCGGCGTATTTGCCGACGGTGCGTATTTCAGCCAGCAGGTCGGTCTCCTTGAACGGTCCGGCGCAGGCACGGATCAGGATGTGCTGGCAAAGCACATCCTTAGGGCCACGGGTGCGGGTCTCGCCGTCCAGATCATGTTCGCGAACGGCGGCAAGGGCAGCGTGGCACTCGACAATCTCGAACCGGTTGGCGGGTACCAGCAGCGCCTTGGAGGGCGCATTGTAGCGGTGGTTCGCCCGCCCAATCCGCTGGACCAGACGTTTGACGTTCTTCGGGGCGCCGACCTGAATGACCAGATCCACATCGCCCCAGTCGATCCCCAGATCAAGACTGCCGGTGCAGACGATCGCTCTTAGATGACCGTCCACCATGGCCTGTTCCACACGTTCGCGCTGTTCGCGAGACAGGCTACCGTGGTGGATGCCAATGGGCAGCGCGTCGTCATTGGCCAGCCACAGGTGGTGGAAAAAGATCTCGGCCTGAGCGCGGGTGTTGTGAAAGATCAGCGTGGTGTTGTGCTTCTTCACCTCTTCCAGAACGGCGGGAATAGCATAGCGCCCACCGCCGCCCGACCAAGGGGGAGGCGTGTCTGTCTCTAGCATCCGGATGTCGGGGTTCGGTCCCGGATCGGCCTGAACGATACGGCAAGGGTCCGGATGTCGCGTCAGCAAATGGGCGATGGCTTGCGGATCATCGACTGTTGCCGAAAGCCCCACGCGCCGCAGATCAGGGCAGAGACTTTGCAGTCGCGACAGGGCCAGCATCAACTGATCGCCGCGTTTCGATTCCTCAAGCGCATGGATTTCGTCAACGATCACCCGTTTCAGCCCCGCAAATGTCCGCGCGGCATCCTCATAGCTGGTCAGCAACGCGAGGCTCTCTGGTGTGGTCAGCAGGATATGAGGCGGGTCCGCCCGTTGCCGCCGCTTTCGTGCGCTGGACGTGTCGCCGGTGCGATCCTCAATCCGGATGGGCAGGCCCATCTCGGCCACGGGGCGCTCAAGGTTGCGGCGGATGTCCGAGGCCAGCGCCTTGAGCGGGGAAATATAGAGGGTGTGCAGCCCCTCATGGGTGCCATCTGCCAAATCGACCAGCGAGGGTAGAAAACCCGCCATCGTCTTGCCGCCGCCCGTTGGGGCGATCAGCAACAGGGCAGGGGCCATAGCTTGATCCAGCATCTCCAACTGATGGGGATGGGGCGACCAGCCGTGGCGGGCAAACCAGTTTTCAAAGACAGGGGGCAGGGCGTTCATACCCCATAGATATGGGGTATGCGGGGCGGGGGAAAACCCTTCTGCGAAGGGTTTTCCTAGAAGAATTTTCGCCGAAAATTCTTTTGCCGCTTAGTGGACGATCTTGGATTCCTTGACGAACATGTTGTCCCAAGCTCGGTCGATCAACTCTGGGGTCATCTGGTAGGGGATGCCTTCGAATTCGCAGATGGCGATGATCTGGTCGATCAGGAACACCGGCTGGTAGTTCGCATAGACGTTGTCGATTGTCGGGTACTTGGATTTTAGAAGGTGGATCAGGGACTTTTCGTCCAGCGGCATCTTTTTCTTCCGCGCTACGAGGGCGAAGATTTTCAGAAAATCTTCCTGGCTGGGACCGTCGATCTTGATCTTGAAGAAGATCCGGCGCAGGGCCGCTTTGTCGAAAATCTCGTTCGGGTGGAAGTTGGTCGAGAAGATGACCAGCGTGTCGAAGGGCACCTCGAATTTCTCGCCCGATTGAAGGGCAAGAATGTCTTTGCCCTCTTCTAGCGGAACGATCCAGCGGTTGATCAGCGCCTGCGGGGGCTCGGCCTGACGACCAAGGTCATCTACGATGAAAATCCCGCCTGACGATTTCAGCTGTAGGGGCGCCTGATAGGTGCGGGCTGTCGGGTTGTAGACCAGATCGAGCATGTCCAGTGACAGCTCACCGCCGGTGATTACGGTCGGCCGTTCACAGCGCACATAGCGGGTGTCAAACCGCCCTGTGGTGCGGCGCAGGGACGTGGGGTCTTCGACCTCGGCCTCGGCGGCGGTGTGAACAATGGGGTCGTAGACGGTGATGACCTGACCGGAATATTCGATGGCGCGGGGCACGTAGATCTTGTCCCCCAGCGCATCCCTGATCCCGTTGGAGATCGAGGATTTGCCGTTCCCCGGCGGTCCGTACATCAGGATTGATCGCCCCGAAGTCACCGCAGGTCCCAAGTGGCTCAGCAGATCGGGTGGCAGCACCAGATGCCCCATAGCGTCGGTCAATTGCTTGCGGCTGATCTGGATGTCGCGCACGGATTGGCGTTTGACCTGCTGTGCGTAGACATCCATCGGGACCGGCATTGCGCCGTAATATTCAGACTGCGAGAGGGCATCCATGGCGCGGGCGCGACCGAGGTCGGTCAGCTGATAGCCCATCTCGCCGCCCGCAGTGGCGCTGAGGGTACCGGTGGCTTCCAGCATCCGCTGACCACGGGCCAGATCGACCAGCTCTTGGGTCACGGGGATCGGCAGGCAGATTGCCTTGGACAGGTCACTGACCATCGCAAGGTTCATCCGGAACATGGTCTTCAGCAGGATGTCCCGCATCATCACCATGCTCAGTTGCATGTCTTCCAGACGGCGCGGGGCAGGAGGCGCCTGAACGCCACTGGTCGGAGTTTGGTCGGTCATTGCGTCAAAGCCTCAAGTGGGGCGGATCAGACTAGGCCAAGGGCGCGCAGGCCCAGATACAGCAGAACTGTCAGCGCCAGCGGCACACCCATCGGGAATTCGCGGGGGCGCTCCCAACTTTCCCAACTGGCTGTTGCGGTGCGCAGGGGCGTGGCGCGGGCGATGCGGTGCAGAATGAAGGTCACAATGATGGTGGGGGCAAGGATTGCGCCCACAAGGATCGCATCATTCAGTGCAATAAAGGGTGCGGCGGCGGCAAGAAATTTCGCGTCACCTGCACCCATGACGCGGGCTGCAGTAAAGGCCATCCCTGCGATCAGCATCACCGCAAAGTGGGTGAAGCGCCATGCGTAGTCTTCCAGCGGCAGGACGAAGGGTCCAACCACCACGTAGATTGCCAGAATCCCCAACACCACTTTGTTGGGGATTTTCATGGTGGCCAGATCGCTCCAGATCACAAAGAGGCACGTGGGTAAAAGAGGTACAAAAAACAGTAAAGCCTGATTGGGATCTAGAGACATAGGAACCTTCTTAACTTTTGCCTTCCAAAGCACGAAGGCTGCGGGCTGCGGCCTCGAAATGCTGGGGATGGGTTTGAATGGCCTCTTGCAAGAGGGCCTGACCGGTCTGGGTATCGCCCTGCTTGATGGCGGCCAGCGCCATGGTGTGCAGCAGCTCGGCCCGTTCGGTCTGGGTCATAGGCACGACCGGCAGGGTGTAGTTGCGCTGCGCCCCGCGGGCCAGCACCAGATTGTTCTTGGCGGTGAACATGCTGCTGTCCTGACGGATCGAATCCGAGAACAGGCGTTCGGCCGCTTTGAAATCGCCACGGGTCAGTTTGGAGTAACCCCAGTTGTTCAGCACGCCAGCAGGGGTCGTGGTCAGGCCCACAGCAGTTTCATAGAAACTGTCGGCCTTTTCCCACTGCTTGCCTGCATCGGCCACCATCGCCTCAAGGCGATAGCGCTGGAAGGTCTCATAGGTGGGGGGAACAGCGTTCAGGGTGGCGCGGGCCTCGTCCCAGCGGCTGGCGCGGATCAGGGCATCGGCCAGAGAAATCCGGTCGTCATCGTTTGCCTCGGGCATCTGCGCGACAGAGCGCCATGCGATCACCGCCTCTTCCGAGCGTTTCGCCCGCACCAGCGATGTGGCCAGTCCGCGCTTCAGATCGATCCGGTCGGGGTTCGCCATGCTGGAGCGTTGGAAATAGGCGACCGCCTCATTGGGGTCGGCCACTGTCAGCATCACTTCGTTCAGGTTGGTTTCATCAACAACGTTGACGTCCTGAAGGGCGCGATCGACTTTGCTTTTGCTGGAATCCCCGCACGCACTCAGGATCATTGCGGTGCTGATACACACCGTCACAAGTACACTGTGGCGCATTTTCTGCGTCCTTTTCACTGCTTCTGCCTCATGGCGTTGTCCGAAGCAGATAGTTTCCGCCGCCCCGGCCCACCAATTTGTAAGTGTTCTGTTCTTCAGTGTACTGTGAATTGTCGAATTTTGCGAGAGCCAAGCGCAGGTTGTCGCGGATTTCGTCGCTGTCCCCGTTTGACAGGGCAAAGGCCTTGCGCAGGATCTGCACGGCCTCGGGGGTGCGGTCGGTTTCCAGCAGGACGACGCCCAGATTGTTCCAGGCTTCGAAATAATCCTCATCCAGTTCGATGGCTTCGCGCAGTTGCTTTTCTGCCTGACCCAAGCGGCCCAATTGCAGGTTTGCCGTGCCCAATGCCCCAAGAACATCGGCGGTCATGCCCTGTTCGGCGGCGGCGCGGGTGAAGGCGTTCAGCGCCAGTTCATATTCACCGGCGGCCAGCAGGCGGTGGCCCACCAGCAGACCGTCCACGGATTCGCCACGATAGTCGACAGCGGGGGCATAGGGGTTCTCGGGCAGTTTGCTGCTGCCCAAGGTCCCACAGGATGCCAGAAATGCTGTTGCGACGATCATGAGTCCGAAGTCTTTCATTGGTCGGTGATAAGTCATCGCAGCTCCCAGAAATCAGGTGTCTGCGATCCGGTTTATTGCATGCCTTTGAACATCTCAACGATGCCGAAAAGGGACGGGCCAATCAGGATCAGAACCAGTGGCGGAACGGTCAGTCCCATTGTGGCCAGTGTCATCTTGGTGGGCAGGGTGTTTGCCTTTTCCTCGGCGCGCATAACGCGCTTGTCGCGCATCTCTTCGGCATAGACGCGCAGGGCGTCGGTGATCGGCGTACCGAAGGCGATCGACTGGACCAGCACGGTCACAAAGCTGGCCACGTCGGCCACACCGCAGCGTTCGGACATGTCGCGCAGAACGGTGCCCTTGTCCTTACCGGCCTTGATCTCATAGGCGACTAGTTCGAATTCTTCGGCCAGCGCGGGGTAACCTACGGCGATCTCTTTGCTGACGCGGATGATCGATTGGTCCATGGACTGACCGGCCTCGACGCAGACCAGCATCATGTCCAGCGCATCAGGAAAGCCCTCGACGATGGATTTCTGCCGCTCTTGCAGGCGCTTGTTGACCCAGTAGCGCGGGGCCATGTAGCCGATCACCGCAGGCAGCAAGGCGCTGATGATCAGCTTTTGCATGTCGGTCTCGCCGGTGGTGGTCAGGAACGCATAGGCCAGACCGGCCACCAATGTGCCAAGCGACAGCACCAGTTGGGCAAAGAAATAAACCCGCACCGCGCCCTTGGTCCGATAGCCCGCCTGCATCAGCTTTTTGCGGATGCTGGACAGCTCTTCCTCATTCTGGGGTTCAAGGAAGGTGGCGTATTTTTCCAGCTTCTGTTCGTGGCCGCCCCCTTGGCGCAGGCGGCGTTCGGACATCTGGCCGCTGACAGCGGCGGGGCCATTATTGCGCAGCTTGTCCAGCGGATCGGCTGGCTGGCGGACGAACATCACAACCGCGCCGGCGATCAGCATGACGCCCAGAACACCGATTACGATCAGCGGGCCAAAGGGGCCCAAGGTATCAGTCAAAGTCGTCAACATGGATCACACCTTGATATTCACGAGAGCGCGCATGACGATGATGTTCGCGACTAGAAAGCCCGCGACCAGAAGACAGGCGGGAACCCAGTAAACGCTTTCCTTCACTTCGTCGTAGTAGCCGGGGTTGATGATGTTCATCATCGCCAGACCGGCAATGGGAAAGCCCGACAGGAACATGCCCGACCATTTAGCTTCGGCGGTGATCGCCTTCACGCGGCGGAACAGTTTGAAGCGGGCACGGATCACTTTGGCCAGACCGGCCAGAATCTCGGCAAGGTTACCGCCTGACTGCTGCTGGATGGTGACGGCGACGGCCAGAAAGCGAAGGTCCTGATTGTCCAGACGGTTCGCCATTTCCTTCAGGGCTTCGCCGACTTCACGGCCATAGGCGGCCTCATCAGCGATGACGCCAATCTCGGTTGCCAATGGGTCCGCGACTTCTTTGGCAACGATGTTGATCGCCGAGCTGAACGGGTGCCCCACACGCAGCGAGCGCACCATCAGCTCCACCGCATCAGGCAGCTGCTCTTCGATCAGGGCCATACGCTTGGCGGCCTTTTTCGACAGCCAGAAATAGATGCCACCGACGCCGATCGCGACCGAGACGCCACCGCGCACCAAGGGCTCGGCCTCGGTGCCGAAGGTCAGGGCGACAAAGACCAGAATGGTCACGCCCACCATCATCATCAGCAATTGCTTGGGGCTGAACGCCAGTGCGGCCTTCTGGGCCTTGGAGGACAGCATCGAATAGAGGGGGATCTTCTGCGCGGCCAGATGCTGCTGCATCTCTTTGCGCAGCTGCTCCAGCACCTCTTCGCGGTTGCCCTTCTTGTCCAGCATTTCCAGGCGGCGGTTCACGCGGCTGTTCAGGCTGATCGATTTGCCAAAGACCGTCAGGTACAGGCCCTCTACCAGCGCCAGAACGGCGATGAAGATGACCACATAGATAATCAGTTCGGGATCGATGGTCATGTGGGTCTCAGTATTTCACGGGTTCGTAGATCGAGGCGGGCAGATCGTACCCCCACAGGCGGAAGCGTTCGTTATAGAAGCTGCGCACGCCGGTGCCGGTGTAGTGGCCCAAAATCTTGTTGTCGGGGCTGATGCCCGTGCGCTGGAAGCGGAAGATCTCTTGCATCGAGATCACGTCACCTTCCATGCCGGTGATCTCGGTGATCGATACCATCCGGCGCGAGCCGTCCTGCAGGCGCGAGGCCTGCACGATCAGGTTCACCGCCGAGGCGATCTGGCTGCGGACCGCCTTCAGGGGCATTTCGATCCCGGCCATCGCGACCATATTTTCCAGACGGCTGATGCCATCGCGGGCGTTGTTCGCGTGGATCGTGGTCATAGAGCCGTCGTGGCCGGTGTTCATGGCCTGCAACATGTCGATGACCTCCTCGCCGCGGGTTTCCCCCACGATGATGCGGTCAGGACGCATACGCAGGGCGTTGCGCAGACAGTCACGCTGGGTCACAGCGCCTTTGCCTTCGACGTTCGGCGGGCGGCTTTCCATGCGGCCCACGTGGGTCTGTTGCAGCTGAAGTTCCGCCGTATCCTCGATGGTCAGGATGCGTTCGCTGTTGTCGATGAAGGACGACAGGGCGTTCAGTGTGGTGGTCTTACCCGAACCCGTACCGCCCGAGACGATCACGTTCAGGCGCGTGGCCACGGCGGCCTGTAGGTAGGCAGCCATCTCCTCGGTGAAGGCGCCGAACTTGACCAGATCGTCAATGCTCAGCTTCTCCTTTTTGAATTTCCGGATCGACACCAGCGAGCCATCGACCGCCACAGGCGGCACCATCGCGTTGAAACGCGAGCCGTCAGCAAGACGGGCGTCGACGTAGGGGGTGGATTCGTCCACACGGCGACCTACGGCGGAGACGATCTTGTCGATGATCCGCAGCAGGTGCTTTTCATCCTTGAAGGTGATCTCGCTCAGTTCCAGCTTACCGCCGCGTTCCACAAAGATACGCTTGGGGCCGTTCACCAGAATATCGCTGACGCTGTCGTCTTTCAGCAGGGTTTCCAGCGGGCCAAGGCCGGTAACCTCATCATAAAGTTCGGAAAACAGCGCGGTACGTTCTTCGCGGTTCAGAACGACGCCGCGCTCGGACAGCACCTCAGAGCTGATGTCGGCAATCTCGGACCGCAGGTCCTTTTCCGCCGCATGTTCCAGCGCCGAAAGGTTCAGGTTGTCCAGCAGCTCGCGGTGCAGTTGAAGCTTGATCTCTGCCAGACGCTCTTTGCGCTTTTTCTCTTTGTCCGAAGCAGCCGCCTGTGCGGCCTTGATCGGCAGGGGCTTGCGAAGGCTTGCGGCAGGTGTCGGTGCAACGGGCGCAGCCGTCGCCGTCGGAGCAGCGGCCTTAGGCGCAGCAGAGGATTTCTTGTACTTGGAAAACATCAGGCAGGGGCTCCGGACGATAGGTTACGCAGCGGCGTCTTCGGCTTCGCTGATGCTGTGCAGCGATGCGGCCAGTTTGGCGATTTCCTTACGCAGCGGGTTCTTGCCGCAATTCTCGGCAAGGGGCAGTCCGTGGTCGGTGGCCTGCGTGACTTGCTTGCCGCCATCAGGCAAATGCACATCCAGCGAGATTTCCAACGTTTCCGCCATCCGCTTGATGCGGCTGCGACCCGACAGATCGGTGAACTTCGGCGTGCGGTTCAGAATGTAGCGCAGCTTCTCCAAAGGCAGGTCTTCGCCTTCAAGGGCCTGTTTCAGACGCTTGATGTTGTGGGCGCAGCGCATGTCCAGTTCCAGCGTCGCGAAATACACGTGGGCACGGGTCAGCACCGCATCAGTCCACGCCGAAATGGTGTTGGGCACGTCAATCAGCACGTAGTCAAAGTTCGCAGCAGCCACGTCGATGATCTTGCCGATGTCTTCCGAGGACACATAGTCCAGCGGCAGCAATTCCGGCGGTGCGGTCAGCACGTGGATCTTGTCGTTGAACGTGATCATGGCCGAGCACAGAGTCTCATCGTCCATCATATCCACGTTGGACAGCAGTTCATGTACCGCGTCACGGCGGGGCAGGTCCAGATAGGTCGAGACGTTGCCGAACTGCAGGCCCAGATCCAGAATGCAGATCCGCAGGGGCTTTTTGGTTTTCTGAAGCGCCAGTTCCCACGCCAGATTGACCGTCAGCATCGACGCGCCAGTACCGCCCGCCATGCCTTGCACTGCAAAGATGGCTCCGTCCTGATTGTGGCTGCTTGGCGCCACGCGCGAGATTTTTTCGGGCTCTTCCACGGGCGTAGGCGCTGCACGCAGACGCTCCACCGCACCGGCAAGTTCGCCTTCGGGCAGGGGGTAAGGCAGGAATTCGTCGGCACCGGCCCTGATCAGGCGGTGCAGGGTGTTCGTGGGCAGGTCTTCGGTGATCAGAACCACCTTGATGCCACGGGCTTTGGCAAGTGCGATCAGGTCTTCGATCAGATGGCTGTCGTCCTCATCGCTCTCGTCCAGAGCGATGGCGATGAATTCTAGCGTTTCGGCGTCGGGCTGCTGCAAAAAGGCTTGTGCCTCGTCAAAGCCCAAGTCCCCCCAGCTTTCGCCAAGAACCGTCTCCATGTCTTCGATCAGCAGGTCGAACTGCTGGACATCGCGCGAGATGGTACAAGCCAGGATGGCACTGTTTTCGTTTTCGCTTACCGCACCGGTCATCATGTACCTCGTTACATTCAAACGAGGGGAATCTCTTCCCCGTATCTGCGGCGCTCCTAAACAGGGAGGCCGCGTCAACGGACAAGGTGACATGTAATCTGGGCGATAATTGGGCTACATGCGCCCAATTGTACGGAAATTGTAAACTTAAGTTACTTTTCCGTCGCGAAGTCGGAGCCCTTGATGCTCGAAAGGCCGGTCTTTGCTGTACCGCTGGCTACATACTCGCGATAGACAATCGCGGCATATTTCCCATCTATTACAGTGGGATGCGACTCGATGAAGCCCGAAACCTCGGTCACGGTACGGCGGTTGCGGCGTTCGCGGCCATCCGTCACGATCAGCGGCTGGCTTTCGCCATAGGAAACGACAGCTTCAAGGCGAGAGCGGCTGATTCCGCGACTCATTAGGTAAGCCACAACTGCATTTGCGCGGCGCTGGCCAAGCTGGCGGTTGTAGTCGTTGCTGCCTACAGCGTCTGTATGGCCATAGACCTTAAAGCGGACTTCGGGGAACTGACGGATCCACGATGCCTGTACATCCAGCGTCTCACGCGCCTCAGGGCCCAGTTGGGCGCTGTTGAAGGTAAAGTTGACGGTGGTGTCCACTTCGGCTGCAAAGCGGCTGGCCAGATCGATGCGGTACTGCTTCTCGCCAGACTGGATCGCAGCGTTATGGGCAATGCTTGATCCGAAGTCAGGATCGTCCAGAGTGCCTGCTTCCATGTAGAAGCCGCGATAGACCGGATCGCCGGGGACGCAGGCGGCGCTAAGGGTCAGCGCCGAAAGAGCAGCGGTGGTTTTCCAGAAACGACGCATCCGCTTACTCCATTACATAGCCGTAGGACCCGTTAAAGTCCTGTTTCGCCACTTCGGCAGCCGCGCCGGTCTGTTTGCCCACCACGTTGCCGAACAGGAACAGGTCCTTTTCGGTCGGCGGACGGATGCGGTCTGTCGGCAATGCCAGCGCCTCGCCTCGGGTCGGGGTGACCAGATGGGGCGTGACGATGATCACCAGTTCGGTCTGCTCGCGGCTGTATTCCACGCTGCGGAACAGGGCGCCAAGCACGGGGATATCCCCCAGCCACGGCACTTGACCATTCAGGTCGCGGAAGTCGTCCAGCAAGAGGCCTGCGATGGCAAAGCTTTCGCCGTCGCGCATTTCAACGGTGGTGCTGGCCTCGCGGCGGGTGAATGCGTCAATCTCGAAGCCGTTGACCGAATAGCCGTTCTGCGGGTCAACTGCCGAAACCGCTGCTTCAAGTTCAAGGTTGATGATGTCCTCATCCACCACGCGGGGGATGAAGTTCAGCTCAACGCCAAAGGGTTTGAACTGGACGGTGATTTCACCGCCGTCTTGCGCGACGGGTACGGGATATTCACCACCCGCTAGGAATTTCGCTTCCTGACCTGAAAGGGCGGTCAGGTTCGGCTCGGCCAGCGTGCGGACCATGCCTTTGCTTTCCAACGCTTCCAGCAGGATGCCCACTTCGACAGAGCCCGCGCCAAAGCCGAACAGCATGGCTGCGTTGTTGTCGTTCACACCAGGCGTATAGCCGTTATTTCCGGTAACAATTGAACCCGAGTTGTTGTAGCTGCCGCTACCGCCGAAGACGCGAACGTTGTCGCCACCGGAAAGACTAACCGACGAGCCTAGAGATTTGGCAACAGAGCGCTGCATTTCAGCGAAGCGGACCTTCAACATTACCTGCTGAACGCCGCCGACTGTCATCAGATTCGAAACGCGCTCAGGGGCGTAACGTTCGGCCAGATCAAGCGCTCGCTGGAGGCGCGCTGCGCTGGTGACCGTGCCGGACAGAACGATGCCGTCGTTGGCGGTGCGGACTTCGATCTTCTCGCCGGGCAGGATTTGGCCCAGACGCTCTTTGAATTCCGAGATATCGGCTGCAACACGGACATCCACGTTGCTGATCAGGCTGCCTGTGCTGTCGAACAGCGTCAGCGAGGTCAGGCCCGGTGTCTTACCCAGCACGTAGATTGTGCGATCAGACAGGGACGAGATATCCGCGATATTGGGGTTCGCGATGCTCAACTCCGCGAAGGGGGTTTGGCTTTCCACGACAACTGCGCGGTTCATCGGAACTTCCAGCGTACTGCTGGGGCCGTCCTTGATCACGCGAAGTGCCTCTGCAAACGCAGGGGGAGATAAAATTGGGGTCGCTGCCATACCCATTGCCAATGCAACGAGTAACGAGCGTGTAAACTTAGAACTGCACATGTGACCTGCCTCTCCGATCACGCCGGATTGTTTACGCGTTGTTGCGCTTTTTCGGACAAGTATGCGTCAAAGGGAATTTTATTTCAATAATCAGGTTGTTCTGAAGCGAAGCGCATGTGGATATAATACAACAAAGGCCAGAAAGGCCTTTGTTTTAGGGCATTTTGAAGCGCCTGATTTGTTAGTTTGTACAGGGAATTTCTGTAACTATCACTTCGGCCCCGCGACGCTGACGGATTGTGCAGACCTCTTTGATGGGCGCTGCTTCGACCTGAACCTCTTCCTTGATGCCCAAAAGCTGGCGCTGGTTGACCTCGATCGACATGGCGACGGTCTCATCGCGGGCGCCGACCAGTGACAGCGACATGCGGCCGGTGGATTGGGCCTGTGCCAGTGTTGCGATCTGCTGCGGCGTGGCCGAGACAGTCACGGTGCGCGCCATGATGGCATCAGCGCTGTCGTGGTCGGTGGTCTGGTCAACAGCGATGATCTGGACGCCGGTTTCGATCAGCTTGGTGAAATCGCCGCCGCCCATACCGCCGATCCCGTTCACGCCGCCGGTCCAGTAAACGTCGACCTTGTCACCAGGGCGTAGGAAGCCCGAAACGCCGCGCGTCGCATCTACAGCAATGGCAAAGGCGCGCATGCCGGGGTCCAGCAGAGCATTCAGGCCAACGTCTTCACCGGGGGCGGTGACTTTGACGGCCATGACAGCCTCGCCTTTTTCCATGCGGCGGACAGCCACGCGCAATTCTTCTTCGCCCTTGGGGAAAAGGGCCTCTTCCGATGTGAACGCGCCTTCGGGGATCGCGGCGGTCGGCCAGAGGACCTGCGTGACCATCTCTTTGGTCAGCTTGTCGCCGTATCCCACGCGGTCGGTCAGGATATAGACCGGTTCAGTGGGAACGATCTGGGCTAGGGCTGCGTCACGTCGCGCCAACTCGCTGCGATAGGCTTGGATGCGATCCTTCGCCAAAAAGACGGCCAGGCCTGCCAGGCCGACGCCGATAACAAGAACCAGACCAAAGACGAGACGCATCTTTTCGTTCCTTTTCCTATGCAGCCCGATAGGGGCGCGATACTGTTCAATCCATGCGCAGGTGCGACATGGCATGTAGCCGGGACAAGAAAACTTGCCCGGCCACTATGAGTTATTCTGGGGCTTCAAGGCCTGCGATGAACTCACCCGTTCCGTTCATGACGGGCAGGGCGCTATTGGTCACCATCGAGCCTGTCGCATACGCAAAGCCTGCAAGGGCGGCGCAAATGACGACCCATTCGACCGAGGTAAATCCGTCTTCGCGGCGGGCAAACCGTTTCAGACGACTAATAAAATTTCGAAATGGCAAAGACATGTCCCTACATACGAAGGTCACGCGGCGAGAAGGCAGGATCGCCCTCTTCTTGTCAGGCCGAAAGCGGTTTGGCAGGCGCCGCCGTGGGGTGACGCCTGCCAAACAATCAAGCGATAATCGCTTTGGATTATTCTGCGCCCGGTGCTTTCAGGGTGCTGATGTAGGTGCCGGTGTCGGACGCCAGGGTCTCAGCGCGGTCGATGATCGCGGTGCCGATCAGGGCGCCCAGGCCAACAGTTGCAGCTGCCAGCACAACCCAGTCTACGGTTACTGCGCCCGACTCGTCGTTGATGAATGCGGTGAAGATGTTGTTCAGTTTCATAATAAGTCCCTCCAGAGGATCACTGTTGATTTCACTAACCGTTTCGGACGTGCTGACCGGCCTCTCATTTGGTCAGTGTTCCGTTTCGGATGTACATATATAGCCCTCCGATTCAGGCGAGATTTGGGCAAAGTCACAGCAATTTTGGTATGTTACATCCGAATGAATGCAAAAATATGTAAGCCATTGTTTCAAATAGGATCTTTCGTGAGAATTTTTGATTGGACCTGTTTGAACGGAGTATATGTTAGCAAAACTTGTCATTATCGCCACAAAGTTGCGGGTCCGGGCGGAGAGAATCCCCCGTCTAAAGCCGGGACTGAGTCCCCGATCGGAGTGAACTGATGTCCCAACGTGTCACGGGCGGTGTAATTGCCGGAATCGTCCTATCGGCTCTGATGGCGGCACCGGTAGATTCGGCGCCAAAACCTTTTCCGGAATTTACGTTCAAGATGATCAAGCCGCCTGCGCCGGGCACCCCGCCCAAGATCGATGTGCAGATCGCCCCTGAAGACGCTCAGACCACGGATGCGCCGATTGTGCAGGATCCGGACGCGCCCGCACCCTCGAACGCGCGGTATAGCTGGTTCTGGGATCGCGTGTCCCCCGCGGTCAAGGCCGCCAGTCCCGCCCGTATCGAAGAGGCATTGCTGGCGATTCAGGGCACCGACGGCGGCCCTTCTGTTCCGACGCCGCGCTTGCAGCTGATGATGGACGTCGCAAACCGCTTTGGGACCACGATTATGGCATCCACCATCGGCAAAGAGGTCTCGCCCGCGTTGGTGCTGGCGGTGATCTGGGTGGAATCGGCAGGGCAGCCCTCGGCAGTCAGTCGCAGCGGTGCACAAGGTCTGATGCAGTTGATTCCTGCGACAGCCGACCGGTTCAATGTCAAAGACAGCTTTGATCCCGCCCAGAATATCGCCGGTGGCGTCGCCTATCTGGACTGGCTGCTGCGTCGTTTCGAAGGGGATCCGATGCTGGCGCTTGCGGGCTATAACGCGGGCGAGAATGCGGTCCTCAGTCGCGGCATGGTGCCCGATTTTCCTGAGACCCGCGATTACGTGCCGAAGGTTCTGGCGGCCTATAGTGTGGCCAGCGGGCTGTGTATGACCGCGCCATTGTTCGTCACTGATGGGTGCGTGCTGCGGAAAATGCCATAGGCGTTCACCGAAATTCGTCACACAAAGATATGTGCATTAGCGCACCAATATCTCGCCATTATCACGCTTCCGTGCTTTGAAGTTCGAGCCTCGGAGGTCCATCTGTAGTTCATCACCAGCGCAATGATGCGCCGGGCAAAGGAAAGACAAAGGACCTTAGAGATGAAAAAACTGATTGCTACCACCGCCTTGATCGCTGCCGTTGCTGCTCCTCTGGCCGCTCAGACCCAGCTGGAAAGCCTTGTTGGCGCAAACGCTGGCGAATACAGCACCTCGCAACTGGCCGAGCTGTATTTCGCACAGAACAATGACGAGGATGCCCCCTATTTCGGCGGGACTTCTGCGGCAACTGTCTCCAGCAAATCGTCGATCAATCCCGTCGCCGAAGCCGAGTTTGCTCAGATTGCCGCACAGGACGGTGAAGATTACGGCCTGAACACCGTGACCGTTTACGGCAACGCCGCCGTCAATGACCGCGCCGCAGCGATCTTTGCTGATATCGCCGCTGAATAATGCCGCGATACCCCTTCTGAGGCTGCTGTCGCTCCCGTGGCAGCCTCATGAAAAAAGCCCGCCGGTTCTGGCGGGCTTTTCTTTTGTCTGGCC
>NZ_PVTQ01000015.1 GCF_003003355.1 Donghicola tyrosinivorans | reverse complement strand
ACGGGTCTCGATGTTCGAGAAGCGGACAGGAACACGCCGCCGTAGATGGTACACGCCACCGCGTTTGACGACCGACATCGAGCGCCCTCCACTGCCTCTTCGTGAACCAGATTGTGAACCAAAATGCGAACCAGAACAATGCAGGGGTACCGCAAGCGCAGGCCGCGCACCTATCAAGTCATTGACTTTATGGTGAAATAAAATTTCCGCCGGAAATTTAATGGCGGAGACGAAGGGATTCGAACCCTCGATACCGTTCCCGGTATACTCCCTTAGCAGGGGAGCGCCTTCGACCACTCGGCCACGTCTCCGCCGACGGGTCTACATATCTCGGGCGGAAGGCACAAGAGCAGAATGTCTGTTTCTGGACAGAAATTTACGCTCGGCCTACCACCCTTTGATCACTTAGCTGAACAGCAGATCATCCAGGGTGATATCCTGCCCTGTCCCGATAAATCGCAATTCCAAATCGCCGATAAAGATATGCGTCGTCGAGAGATATTGCTGCTCGCCTCCACCATCAATCCCACTATCGATCGGATCTGCTGAGGAATACGCGAGGATTGCAGTATCCAGAAGATCCGCCATGCCTTCAAGAATGATCCGGTCAGTTGTCCGTACGAAATCGGTCATGGTCACGACTTCATCTGTCTCGCGGAAGATAAACAGGTCCGCGCCGTTGCCGCCGCTAAGGGTGTCGCCGCCAGCGCCAGCACGCAGGGTGTCATCGCCTGCCCCGCCGAAGATCAGATCATTACCGTCGCCGCCGCTGATCCGGTCATCGCCGCCACGGCCGCGCAATGTGTCGTTGCCTGCGCCGCCAAACATCACGTTGGCCCCTTTGCCGCCCAGCAGCAGATCATCACCGTCCTGCCCGAACATCGTGTCATCCGAGAAGTCAGAGATCAGCGTGTCATTGCCGTTGCCTCCGTACATCTTGGTACGCTCGGACGTATAGCCGGTCCAAGAGCCGACCAGATAGTCGTCTCCTTCCCCGCCGTTCATGATCGCAAGGCCAGAGCCGTTCGCATAAAGCCAGTCGTTGCCATCGCCACCGTTCAAATGGACGGTCGAGCCACTGTCATAGCTGCCCGACAGAGTGTCATTCCCTGCACCGCCGTACAGCCAATCCTCGCCAGATCCAGCATCCAGATAATCGTGCCCCTTGCCGCCATAGAGGCTGTCCGCGCCAGCACCGCCATAAAGGAAGTCTGCGCCAAAGCTGCCTGACAGTCGGTCATCTCCGTCACCGCCATAAAGGCTGTCCGCGCCGGCGCCGCCATTGAGCACGTCATTCCCCGCGCCCGCACTGAGGAAATCGTTGCCGCCGTAACTGCTGAACACATCCGCCCCGTCCGAGCCGGTCATCTGGTCTTCGCCTTGCATCAGAAGACGCGTCATGGCCGCCGAGCCGTTCTCGGTATAAAGCGCCATCAGATCGGTCGGTGACAGTTCCAAATCTTCCAGAACGGCGATCCAGTGCTCTCCGGTGGCGCTGTCGTAGAAGGTCACGCCCACCACATTGGCATCGAACCAATAGGTATCGGTGCCAACCGCATCCAGATTGTGGCCCAGCAAGGACAGTTGCTGTGTGCCGTCCGTGTAGGTGATCCGATCTGAATAACTCAGGTCCATCGTATACGACCCATAGGGCGGCCAAATTGCGATATCGCTAGAAACCGTCGTCTGGGACGCGCTGTCATCGACTGCGTAGTAGATATAGTCCGTCGCGTAGGGCAGCGTGATCCCGTAGATGGTATTGTTCTCATCCAGAACCGTCTGAGAGGACCAATCCAGAAAGGCCCACAAAGTATCAAGCACCGGCGTACCGCCACCGGTGAAGTCCCACTTGATCGTCATAATACAACCTCAAAGAAGAATATCAAAATTGAACTGATTTTCTCAGAGGCCGCAGATTCCACCAAGGGGAAAGACGTGAAAACCCCTTATTTTACTGGACTTCATCATCATATCCACGTGATGTGAGCGACTGACAATTAAGGCCAACTCACACCAAGCGGCGAATTGAAAGATGGGCTAACCGGCGCGTCTGGCGGCATCGCGAAACGTGTAATCGTCCGCCAGCATTTCATCGAATCCGACGCTTTGACCTGCAAAAGAAAACCGCGCCCTAGAAAACCGAAGCGCGCTAGAATTCCCCAGCCGGATTTGCCACAGTCGCAGATCATAGCTCTGTCGCCTTTTCTCTGCCCACCCAGTATTGAATGGAGCAAACCTTCGCCACAGGCGAAACCATGAACCACCATCAAACGTCGGCAATGCGGGACAAAGCCGCCTGAAGCGTTGCGATCAAGAACGGCGCATCGTAGCGGTTGCGACCCCCATTGCCACAAGCGCACCGCCTCCCAGCCTAGTCAAAAATGGCAGCACGGACGGACGAACGATCTTCTGGCGCAACTTGTCAGCGAGCAGGGCATAGGCAAGTGCATTGATCGCTGCGAAGCCGACGAAGGTAGCAATAAGCAACCCAAACTGCGGTCCCAAATCTGTGTTCGGATTGATGAACTGCGGGACGAAAGCGATGAAGAAAACAATGGATTTGGGGTTGAGCGCCGTGACCGCAGCAGAATGAGCAAAGACCTTGCGAGGGGACGTTACGGGCGCATCGTCCAGCATCCCCAGGGAAGCATCTGGCGCGCTCCGAAACAACTTGATCCCGAGATACACGAGATAGATCGCCCCGACCCATTTCAAAAGAATAAACAGCTTGGAAGACGCTAGAACCAATGCACCCAGTCCTGCCAAAGATGCGGACATGGCGACCAGATCGCCTAGCGCGACCCCCGCAACCGTCGCCAGTGCAACCCGGCGGCCCTGGCTAATGGCATAACTCAAAATCAAAAGCACGGTCGGCCCCGGTATCAACAGCAGAGCAATTGAAGCGGACGCGAACGCGAGCCAGACGTGAAATTCCATAACTATACTCCCAACAAATTCCTGTCCGTCGAGCCAGCTATAGATATCAGATCAAGTAAAGTGCTTTTTCAGGAAGGCGCATTTGGGCTCACAGCGGCCATGCGGCGGCGCAGAATCTTGGCAAGAGAAACGCCGCCCAACTGGACGGCGTTTTATGATTCTAACAAACTCAACAGCTTAAGCAGCGGTGGCAGACCATGCCCCCTCAAGTGGCAGCTGAAATGCCCCGAATAGCGAAATTACGGGGACAATTTCAGCGCGCTGCTTGATAGCGATCTCAGCGAAGATCAGGCGTTGAAGAGGAAGTGCAGAACGTCGCCGTCCTTGACCTCATAGGTCTTGCCTTCCACACGCATCTTACCCGCTTCCTTCGCGCCTGCTTCGCCGTTGCCAGCGATATAATCGTTGTAGGCGATGGTCTCGGCACGGATGAAGCCGCGTTCGAAGTCACCATGAATGACGCCTGCCGCCTGAGGGGCCAGACAGCCCTTGCGGATGGTCCATGCGCGGGCCTCTTTCGGACCGACGGTGAAGTAGGTTTGCAGTCCGAGCAGATTATAGCCCGCGCGGATCAGACGATCCAGACCCGGCTCTTCCAGCCCCATCTCACCCAAGAACATCTCGGCTTCTTCGGCGTCCAGCTGGCTGATCTCTTCTTCGATCGCCGCGCTGATGATGACGGTGCTTGCGCCCTGCTCGGCGGCCATAGCTTCGACCTTGGCGCTGAAGGCGTTGCCGGTGCCTGCCGAGGCCTCATCCACGTTGCAAACGTAGAGAATGGGCTTGGAGGTCAGCAGTTGCAGCATCTTCCACGCCTTCTGGTCGTCTTCGTCAACGTCCACAGTGCGGGCAGGCTTGCCGCTTTCCAGCACTTCCAGAGCCATCTTCAGCAGACGCTCTTGCGCGATGGCATCCTTGTCACCGCCACGGATCTTGCGGGTCAGGTTCGCCATACGCTTTTCGATGCTTTCCATGTCGGCCAGCATCAACTCGGTCTCGATGGTTTCAGCGTCCGCGATGGGATCAACGCGACCATCCACGTGGGTGATGTCGTCATCCTCAAAGCAGCGCAAAACCTGCGCGATGGCGTCGGTCTCGCGGATGTTGGCAAGGAACTGGTTGCCCAGACCTTCGCCCTTGGACGCGCCCTTCACCAGACCGGCGATGTCCACAAAGGTCATGCGGGTCGGAATGATTTCTTTCGAGCCGGCAATCGAGGCCAGCTTGTCCAGACGTGCATCGGGAACACCCACTTCGCCCACGTTGGGCTCGATGGTGCAGAACGGAAAGTTCGCCGCCTGCGCCGCTGCGGTCTTGGTCAGTGCGTTGAACAGAGTAGATTTGCCCACGTTCGGCAGACCCACGATCCCCATTTTAAAGCCCATATGCGGCGCTCCTTGTGCTTGATCGGGGGCATCTAGGGTGTCTTGGGGGCACGGGTCAAGAGCGGGCATACGGGAAAGCCCCCGCCCGCCCTTGGAACTGCGGATTTAACGCTGGTTCGGAGGGATATCCGCAAGCTGCCCGCAAAAGCTTTCCACCTCTTCCCGCGACCAGCGGGACAGAACCTTTTCTGTGCTGGCAGGCTGGTGCCCCAACCCCAGCGTCAGACCCGGCCGGTGGGCACCTTTGGGACGGATCGGACGGGGTGCAAAGCCACCTCCGCAAGTCGCACAGACGTTATGCAGCACCTCATCCACGCATTTCGCACAATAGGTACATTCATAGCTGCAAATGCGCGCCTCGCTTGACTCAGGCGGCAGATCGCAGCCGCACCATTCACAGTTGGGCCGTAGTTCCAGCATCTCAAATCCAGTCGTTTCAAATAGAAGCACCTTAGGATCGAAGTCTTGCCCGCCCCCACGTCAATCGCAAACGCGCCCGAAAGCGTCGCAATCCCGCAGGAACGTGCCTCATGGTTAAAAACTGGCGCGTCCAAGCCCCTCCGACACCTTGACCCCCGCCCCCATCTGCGTAACACCTTCCCAGTCAACACAGGGACGGAAGTACGCATATGACTCGGATCGACGCAAAGTTCGCTGCACTCAAAGAGCAGAACAAGAAAGGCTTCGTGGCCTACATCATGGGCGGCGATCCCGATTATGACAAATCCCTTGAGGTGATGAAGGCCCTGCCCGCCGCGGGCGTGGACGTGATCGAACTGGGCGTGCCCTTTACCGATCCCATGGCCGACGGCCCGACCATCCAGCTGGCCGGTCAGCGCGCCTTGGCTGGCGGCATGACACTGGAAAAGACCCTGCAAATGGCGCGCGAGTTCCGGAAGGACGACAGCACCACCCCGATCGTGCTGATGGGCTACTACAACCCCATCTATAACCGCGGCGTGGACAAGTTCCTTGATGACGCGGTCGAGGCTGGCATTGACGGTCTGATCATCGTCGACCTGCCTCCCGAAGAAGACGAAGAGCTATGCATCCCCGCGCAGGCCAAAGGCATCAACTTCATCCGCCTTGCGACCCCGACCACCGATGACAAGCGTCTGCCCAAGGTGCTGCAGAACACCAGCGGCTTTGTGTATTATGTCTCGATCACCGGCATCACCGGCGCGGCCGAGGCGAACGCCGCCACCGTCGCCCCCGAGGTCGCCCGCATCAAATCGCAAACCGACCTGCCGATCATCGTAGGTTTCGGCGTCAAATCGCCCGAGACCGCGAAATCCATCGCAGGCATCGCGGACGGCACTGTTGTGGGTTCTGCCATCGTGAACCAGATCGCCGAGGGTAAGTCGGTCGAAGATATCGCTGCCTTTGTCAAAAGCCTCGCCGACGGCGCCCACGCGGCCTAAGCGCCCGAACAATATCAAAGACACGCAAAGAGGCCCACGGGGCCTCTTTTTCGTTTCCGGCCAAAGTGCGCCCTGAAACACTTGCTCACGCCAATATAATTAGGCGTGTCCGCTGCCCCCTCGTACGATCAGACCAATTGGTTTGAGCATTCAAGAGGCCGACATGACCCAAGACACCTACATCCTGCGCGCAGATGAGATTGCCAGCATGGAGGGGCTGCACAAAACCCACTTTTTGAACCCCAACGCCCAACGGGTGAACAAAAGCCTTGGCGATCTCACCGGCCTGACCGGCCTTGGCTTCCACATCATCGAGGTCGAACCGGGCTTTGATACCACCGAATTCCATGTCCACTACTTTGAAGACGAATGCGTATACGTCTTAGCGGGCAATGCGGCCGCCTATATCGGGGATCAGACCCATCCCATCGGACCCGGCGATTTCATCGGCTACCGCGCCGGTGGCCTGCCCCACGGCATCACCAACACGGGCAATGAAACTCTGCGCTGCATCGTGGTCGGGCAGCGGCTGCCCCATGACGTGGGCGATTACCCGAACCAGCAAAAGCGCATCTTCCGCAATCAGGGTCTGCCTTGGAATGTGGTCGATCACGACGGCATCACAGAACCTTACGCAGGGTCCAAGAAATAGCCTTGCCCCAAATCGCCCCGATTGGTAAAACTTCCATACCAATTGGAGCGATTTGTAATGCCTGTCATCACTTGCATCGAGGATTTGAAGAGAATCCACGAACGCCGCGCCCCGCGGATGTTCTTTGATTACTGCGAAAGCGGCAGCTGGACCGAACAGACCTTCCGCGAAAACGTCACTGATTTCGACAAGATCCGCCTGCGCCAGCGCGTGGCCGTAGACATGACGGGCCGCAGCCAGAAAACCCAGATTATCGGACAAGAAGCCACCATGCCGCTGGCCCTGTCCCCTGTCGGCATGACTGGTATGCAGCACGCGGATGGCGAAATTCTGGCCGCCCGCGCTGCAGGCAAATTCGGCGTCCCCTACACCCTCTCCACCATGTCGATCTGCTCGATCGAGGATGTGGCAGAGAACACCGACAAGCCTTTCTGGTTCCAGCTCTACACCATGAAGGACATGGACTACACCAAACGCCTGATCGAGCGTGCCAAAGCCGCCAAATGCTCGGCGCTGGTGATCACGCTTGACCTGCAAATCCTTGGCCAGCGCCACAAAGACCTGAAGAACGGCCTCTCGGCCCCGCCGAAGCTGACCCCCAAATCCATCGCCAACCTTGCCACCAAATGGGCTTGGGGCCTTGAGATGCTGCAAACCAAGCGCCGCGTCTTCGGCAACATCGTCGGCCACGCATCTGGCGTCACCGACACCTCGTCGCTGTCCGCTTGGACCGCCGAGCAGTTCGACCCCGCCCTCGACTGGGGCAAAGTCGCCAAGCTGATGGAGATGTGGGGCGGCAAGGTCATCCTCAAAGGCATTCTGGACGTCGAAGACGCCAAGCGCGCCGCCGAACTGGAACCCGACGCCATCATTGTCTCGAACCACGGCGGACGACAACTGGACGGTGCCCTCAGTTCGATCCGCATGCTGCGCCCGATTGTGGATGCAGTCGGCCACAAAACCGACGTGCATATTGATAGCGGCATCCGCTCTGGCCAAGACGTACTCAAAGCCCTCGCCATGGGCGCGAAAGCGGCCCACATCGGCCGCGCCTACATCTATGGCCTCGGCGCCATGGGCGAAGCAGGCGTCACCAAAGCACTGGAAGTCATCCAGAAGGAACTGGACACCTCCATGGCCCTCTGCGGCCGCCAGACCATCGACCAAATCGATCCCTCGGTCACCCTCATCCCCGAGGACTTCGAAGGCCGCTGGCACACCACGTGAAAAGCAAAAGGGCGCCATATCGGCGCCCTTTCCCAAACCTCTACTTGAAGGTATTAATCGATCGCTCTGAACCGCTTGGGATCAAGCTTTTGAACCGCTTCGACGCAGCGCTCCCGAGTTTCCTTAGTTAAGGGCAATGGTGCGTTCGCAAGCGTTTTGAGTAGACGGTAGCCGACGCTGGCAAAGACAGCCCGAGCGGGCTTTCTGTGCACACGAACCAATTCCTCCTGCAGCGCCCTAACCTTTTTCGCGTTCACCTCAGCGCTCAGTGCAGTCGCTTTGAACTCGGCTTGGCGCATATCCAAGTCCGAAGTGTAATTCTCGGTCAGGTTGCCCTGTGTTTGTGACGCCGCCGAGAACCATCTCGCGAAAACCTGCACCTCTCTGGGCAGCTGCCCCAACTTATCCAGCTTTGACCAGCCATCGTCTGCCAACATGAAAGCACGATTATTGACTTCTTCGGGGCCGACATCTGCACCATGCGCAACAAAACGCCATGCATTCTCAGTCGCTAACCTTTCACCAGCCTGCTCAAACACGGCAATGAGTGCGCTCGCCCCACCTTCTGTCTTAGAGAGTTCTTTCATTGTGGCAATTGGCGCGGGTAGATCGCCACCCCAGAACAAAACGCCTAGCCCATGCTGATATGTGAAGTTCAAACCTTGATGATTGGCTACAAGCTCAGCCCAGTACTTCCAAACACCAAAGCCCCTCTCATAGACCTCGGTATCGTGGAAAAGAACAACAGCCCTATTGGACAGCTTGGGGATCCAAGTCTCAAAATCTTCTTTCACATCGTCATAAAAATGGCGGCCATCAACGTGGAGCAGGTCCACGCTGCCGTCGGGGATATCACTCAACGCCTCAGCGAACGTCTTGCGCAACAAGATGCTGAAGTCGGCATAATTTTCGTTCTGAGCTGTTACGGTCTGAAAAACCTCTTCCCCGTAGTTTCCCGCATGCTCATCACCTTGCCAAGTATCGACAGCGTAGCATTTGGCACCTAGCTGGTCCTGCCTCACGGCCTCACAAAAACTGAAATAGGAATAGCCATAGTGTGAACCAAGCTCGACAATCGAAGACGGTTTGAGAGCTGCGACAAGCCACATAGCAAAAGGACCATGCCTCAGCCATGCTGTCTCTGGCGGAATGAAACTTGGCCGTTGAAGCTGGTACCCTAGAAACTCACTCATTTGCGCCTCCCCCGCTAGGTGGGTTGCTCTGAATAGAAGTGGCTATGGAGCAAAGAATCCAGAGCGAAGTGGACAATGGCGGAAACAATCGAGTTTTCATGGATTTTGGGGGACCTAGCACTGTTCCCGAACCCTTGACAATCGCCCTCCCCAGCGGCGAACACTGGGAAAAACAAGGTTTTTCCATGCTCGTCTTTTGCAAGTACAATCTGATTTTCTTTGCGGTGCCCAAGACCGGCACCACCTCGTATCATGCCGCCCTCAAAGGCAAAGCCGACATTATCTTCCGCGGCCGCCCCGCCGTGAAGCATATGAACGTGCGCAAATACCAGCGCAGCTTTGCCCCCTTTCTGGACAAAGCCTTTGATTTGCGCCCCGAAACAATGGCCGTGATGCGTGAACCCTTGGACCTGATGCGCAGCTGGTACAAATACCGCTCGCGCCTGCCCAAGGGCGACAAGAACGGCACCAAGGGCATCAGCTTTGAGCAGTTCATCAGGGCCGCCCTGCAAGAGAACTCGCCCCCCTATGCCGCTGTTGGCAACCAGATGACCTTCCTGCAGAACGATGCAGGGACGAACGGGGTCAATCACCTCTTTGCCATCGAGCAAGCAGACGTGCTGAACGAATTCCTAGGAAACGTCTTCAACGATCTGGGGAAAATCCCGCGCAAGAACGTCTCGCCCTCGGTGCCCACCCCGATCTCGACCGATCTGGAGGCCGAGTTCAGAGAGGCGCGGGCCGACGAATATGCCCTCTACAATCAGGTGATCAAGTCGGGCGGTTACCTGAACACCCCCGGCTAACGATTCGCCGCCACTCCTGCAAAACGCGAAAACCCTGCCAAATCCCCTTGGAAACCGGCAATTCACCGCGTTTTTCTCGGCCTAGCAGTCTTTGCATCCGCGCGCTTTTGCAGTATGACGCGCGCCAGAGGTTCCCGTGTCCCATGACGCGGGACCTTCTGTTTATATGAGGTCGCCTTCGCGCGACCGATCACCGGGCATACACCCTTGGAGGATGCCCAAGCTTTGGAGAATTAACATGGCACGTGAAATCCCTGATTTCAAAGTCCAAGCACGTACGGGGACAGGCAAGGGGGCCGCTCGTCAAGCTCGTCGCGACAATCTGGTTCCGGGTATCGTTTACGGTGGTGGCGCAGAGCCCCAGCCGATCAACATCCCTTACAACCAGCTGTTCAAAGCCCTGAAGGCTGGCCGCTTCCTTTCGACCCTGTTCAACCTGCAGGTCGAAGGTCAGGAAGACGTTCGCGTTATCTGCCGCAGCGTTCAGCGTGACGTGGTCAAAGACCTTCCGACACACGTTGACTTCATGCGTCTGCGTCGCACCTCGCGCGTGAACCTGTTCATCCACGTCGAGTTCCAGAACGAAGAAACCTGCCCCGGCCTGAAAAAAGGCGGCGTGCTGACCGTTGTTCGTCCCGACGTTGAACTGATGGTTACCGCAGGCGACATCCCCGAGAAGCTGGTTGTGAACCTGGAAGGCCGTCAGATTGGCGACGTCATCCACATCTCGGACATCGAACTGCCCGAAGGCACCCGTCCGGTTATCACCGGCCGTGACTTCGTTATCGCGAACATCTCGGCACCCGCCGGTCTGCTGTCCGCTGAAGACGAAGCAGAAGAAGAAGCAGAGGCATAAGCCTTTCGCGCTTCGCGCATGTGATTATAGAAACGGGGCCGGTTTCGGCCCCGTTTTTTCATGTCCGATCCCCCACCCGATAGCGCAGGGGGGTAGCGGCCACCGGCCAAGACGGGCATATACCCCCACAAGTTCACTCACCCAGCGCAAGAAGGGCTGCCTATGCTTCTCTTTGTCGGTCTTGGAAACCCCGGCCCCAAATATGCGGGCAACCGTCACAATATCGGCTTCATGGCGATTGACCAGATCGCCGCGGACCACGGCTTTCCGCCCTTCAAACCCCGCTTTCAAGCAGAGGTCAGCGAAGGCCGCTTTGGCAGTGATCGGGCCATCCTGCTCAAGCCGATGACCTTCATGAACCTGTCGGGCCAGTCCGTCGGCGAGGCGATGCGCTATTACAAGCTGACACCGGCGGATGTGATCGTGTTCCATGACGAACTGGATCTGGCCCCCGGCAAGCTGCGAGTGAAACAGGGCGGTGGTCATGCGGGCCACAATGGGCTGCGCTCGATCCATCAGCACATCGGTGCGGACTATGGCCGCGTGCGCCTTGGGGTGGGCCATCCGGGCCATAAGGACAAGGTCGCCTCATACGTCCTGAATGACTTTGCCAAAGCCGAGCAAGGCTGGCTGGACGACATGATGCGCGGCATTTCGGACGGAGCGCCTGCGCTAGCACGGGGCGATACCTCAAAGTTCCAGAACGCGGTTGCCCTGCGGGTGAACCCGCCGCGCAGCGGCACTGGCAACCAAGGGGGCGCGAAAGCCCCCAAAACCGCGCCAGAGGCCCCTAAGGCCGCGTCCAAGGCCCCTGCCCCGGTCAAGCCGGAACCCACCACTGAGGACACCCGCACCCCACTGCAAAAGCTGGCGGACAAATTCCGCTAAGGGCTCGCCCGGCTGGAAAGCTGCGCTATAGTCGTGTCTGCGACATGCAAGGAGACGACTATGGAAAAAGCCCCTTCGATCAATGTTCTGGACGGCCCGCTTGCCCCTTGCTCGACCGCGCCGATGACAGGGTTCTTCCGTGACGGGGCCTGCAACACCTGCGCCGAGGACACCGGCAGCCACACGGTCTGCGCAGTCATGACGGCCGAATTTCTGGCCTTCAGCAAGTACGTCGGAAATGATCTGAGCACGCCCCACCCCGCTTTCCGCTTTCCGGGCCTGAAGGAAGGGGACAAATGGTGCCTTTGTGCGGCGCGCTTCATGCAGGCTCATGACGAAGGCTGCGCTCCGATGGTAGACCTGACGGCCACCCACAAAAGCGCGCTCAGCATCGTACCGCTTGAGGTGCTGAAGCTTTATGATGTGAACGCCTAGGCGCTGGCCTTGATGCCTTCGGCCTCGGGCACCGCTGCGGCACCGTTCATCAGCTCTTCGATAAACAGGCCCAAAAATTGCGGGCGGCCCGATGTGCCGGACTTGCGGTAGATCGCGTTCAACTGCGCCTTCACGGTGCCTTCACTGGTACCGCGCATAGTGGCGATTTCGGGGATCGCCAGCCCCTTCATCATGAAGGTGGCCACATCCCGTTCGGCGGGCGTCAGGCCCCAGTCTTCAAAATGCTCTTCCAGCACCTCTTGAAAGGCACCACTGGCCAGACGGATCTGGCCCTTTAACTTATGGCTTTCCGCATTCGCCCGCCGCACAGCGCGGGCCGAGACAAATGCCCCCGTTACCAGCCCAAGGGCGGCCCCGATCTCGATACCTTCGTGCACCGACCATGGCACGACGAAGGGAAATCCCGGCATCGACGACAGCATATTGAACAGGAACAACCCTGCGCAAAACACCTGCACGGCCAGCAAGAGGATCAGAAAGAGGCGGCTGCGGCTCATTTCCGGGTCACCTCGGATCAATCATCGTCGTCATCGTCATCGCGGTCATCCCTGTCATCCCTGTCGTCACGATCATCGCGGTCGTCACTGTCATCGCGGTCATCGCTGTCGTCGCGGTCATCGCTGTCGTCACGGTCATCACTGTCGTCACGATCATCGCTGTCATCACGGTCACTGCCAGAGCCGCTGCTTCCCGACCTATCGTCACTACTCCGACCGGAACGATCACTGCTCCGTTCCCGTTCCGACTGCGACGACGGCCGCAACAAACGCGGCATGCGGTCATCGCTTTTACGCGGCTCAATATAGTCACGCAGCACCTCTCCGCTGCGCGGGTTGATCACAATCTCACGCTCGTACTCGTCACTCTCAGCCTCAATGTGGATCCGCCCCAACAAGGTTCGCCTCACATCAAACCCGTCAAACCCCTGCTCACGCAGCTGACGTAGGACCGAATCCACCATCTGATCGGCAGAGGCCCCCACGGGGACCCCTGCAAGGATCAGCACTATCAACCCATGCCGTATCAAAGACAGCATCACTTACTCCGATCTTGAAAAAGACAGCCAGCGATTGCCGCAAGCTTAGTCGTCATCATCCTCGTCGTCATCATCATCATGGTCGCTGCCATGATCATCATGGTCGTCGCGATCATTGCCGTGGTCGTCGTCGCGATCATCGTCGCGATCATCGTCGCGGTCGTCACGATCGTTACCATGGTCGTCATCGCTATCGTCACGGTCACTGCCATGATCATCATCGCGGTCATCGTGGTCACTGCCGTGATCATCGTCACCATCATCGCTGTCATCATAGCTATCATCATAGCTATCATCGCTACTCCGAGTACGGGTCCGGCTTTGCGTATTATCATCACCGATACGCGCCCGTTCCTGCGCCGCTTCACGGCTGGTCAGCTGCTCGGTCTCTTGGCGAAGCGTGGCGCCAGTGGTGGCGTCGTACAGCATCTCGACCTTGGTGGTGCCTTGGATCGCCTCAACCTTGATACCGGCCGCCGTGCGCTGGATTTCGACACGGTCATAGGCACTAAAAGCGTCCAATACCTGCTGGTCAGTCACCTGTGCATGGGTCGCCCCTGCCAGAATGGCCATAAGCGAGGTTCCAAGAATAATACGTTTCATCTGCGTCTCTCCTATCATGCGATGTCTTCCTGACACCAACATGCCCATCCCAACGAGCATGCCCTATTGGACAGCAGTTATGCAAAGGGGGCCACTGCGCAGCGGTTTATGCGCCTATACCTTGGGTTTATGCACGGGACAGAGGGACTAATCCCCCCTTTGGACAGCAAAAAGCCCCGCCGGATCGCTCTGGCGGGGCTTTGCAATGGATTTGGCGGCAGATCAGTTCAGATCACGGCCTTCTTCACCTGCGATGTTCACACCAAGGTGGCGCGCCACGGTGAAGATGTCTTTATCGCCGCGACCACACAGGTTCATACAGATGATGTGGTCTTTGGGCAGGGTCGGCGCGATTTTCATGACGTGGGCCAGCGCGTGGCTGGGTTCCAGCGCGGGGATGATTCCCTCGGTCTCACATAGCTTCTGGAAAGCCCCAAGTGCTTCCTGATCAGTGATCGAGACATATTTCGCGCGGCCGGTTTCATGCAGCCAGCTATGCTCTGGGCCGATGCCCGGATAGTCCAGACCCGCCGAGATCGAATGGCCTTCCAGAATCTGGCCATCCTCGTCCTGAAGCAGATAGGTGCGGTTTCCGTGCAGCACGCCCGGACGCCCGCCAGTCAGCGAGGCGCAATGCTCCATCTTCTCATCAACGCCCTTGCCGCCCGCTTCAACGCCAATGATCTCAACATCTTTGTCGTCAAGGAACGGATAGAACAGACCCATCGCGTTCGAGCCGCCACCGATCGCCGCAACCAGCGTGTCGGGCAGACGGCCTTCGGCCTCCATCATCTGCTCTTTGGCTTCTTTGCCGATGATGCACTGGAAATCGCGGACCATCGCCGGATAGGGGTGCGGACCTGCCACGGTGCCGATGCAATAGAAGGTCTCGTTCACGTTTGTGACCCAGTCCCGCAGCGCGTCGTTCATGGCATCCTTCAGAGTACCACGGCCCGAGGTCACGGGGATCACGTCAGCACCCAGCAGGCGCATCCGGAACACGTTGGGCTTTTGACGCTCAACGTCATGCGCGCCCATGTAGACCACACACTTCAGACCGAACTTGGCGCAGACGGTGGCGGTTGCCACGCCATGCTGACCAGCACCGGTTTCCGCGATGATGCGGGTCTTGCCCATGCGGCGTGCCAGAATGATCTGACCCAGCACGTTATTAATCTTATGCGCGCCGGTGTGGTTCAGCTCATCGCGCTTCATGTAGACCTTAGCGCCGCCAAGCTCTTCGCTCAGGCGCTCGGCGTAATACAGCGGCGAGGGACGGCCCACATAGTGTTTCCATAGATAGTCCATCTCGGCCCAGAATTCCGGGTCGGTTTTCGCGCGCTCATACTGGGCCTCAAGTTCGAGGATCAGCGGCATCAGCGTTTCGGACACAAACCGGCCACCAAACTGGCCAAAGCGGCCCTTTTCATCGGGTCCGGTCATGAAGCTGTTGAAAAGATCATTCATCTCGGGCGCCTTTCAACTGAGATTTCGGAACGTGGATATGCAACATAGCGCGGCATTTCCAGCGAAAAGCGGCATTCTGTAGCGCCCCTGCGAAAGGGTCGCCCGAATGCCGCGCGTCAGGCCAGAGCGGCCTGCATGAATTCACGTATTTTTGCCGGATCTTTGACACCAGGCGCGCTTTCCACGCCTGAGGACAGATCCACCTGACGGGCACCGGTGCGGGCGATTGCCTCGGCCACGTTGCCAGCGTGCAAACCACCGGCCAGCATCCACGGCACCGCCCATTCGCGCCCTTCCAAAAGCCGCCAGTCAAAGCTCAGACCATTGCCGCCGGGCAGGTCCGCATCCTTCGGCGCTTTGGCATCCACCAAAATCTGGTCGGCAACAGTCTCATAATCCGCGATACGGGTCAGATCGTCAGCTGAGGACAGCCCCACCACCTTCATGACCGGCAGACCATAGCGGGCCTTGACCTCGGTCACACGCTCGGGGCTTTCGCTGCCATGCAGCTGGATCATGTCCAACGGCACGGCGCTGGTGATCGCGTCCAGCAGATCGTTGTCTGCATTCACGGTCAGCGCCACCTTGGCCACACCCAAAGGCACGTCCACGGCCAGATCGCGGGCCTGCTGGATCGTCACATTACGAGGGCTTTTGGGGAAGAACACGAAACCAACATACCGCGCCCCGGCTTCTGCCGCGACGCGGATGTCTTTTGCGGTGCTGAGACCGCAGATCTTAACGCGCGTTGTTGCGGGCATCGGCTCAGGCGTTGTCCAGCAGTGCCAGAACTTCGTCTTTACCCTGATGCTTCTCGCCCTTCAGCTTTTCCACCTCGCGGGACAGCTCACGAGCTGCACGCTTCTGGCGGCTTGCTTCTGCGCGGTGCTTGGCCTCACGCAGCCACTCCCACACGAAACCGATCAGCAGACCGGCAACGATGCCGCCGAAGACCACGATGAACAGAGGCAACTGGATCGAGGCATTCCACCCCACCAGATCCTCAACCACCTGCGGAAACAGCGAGAGGCTGATGACGTCACGATTGGCAGCGGCAATAGCCACCAGACACAGTGCAATAACTGCGAGAAAGGCGTAGCGAATGTAGCGGATCATTATTCTTCTTCAGACTCTTCCAGACCGTTCAGACGGTCTCGTAGCAATTTTCCGGTTTTGAAGAAAGGAACGAATTTTTCCTCTACTTCAACAGTTTCGCCGGTGCGCGGGTTTCGGCCCACACGCGCGTCGCGACGCTTGACGGAAAATGCGCCAAAGCCACGAAGCTCTACCCGGTCGCCGCGCGCCATTGCTTCGGTTATCTCCTCAAATACCGTATTCACAATGCGCTCCACGTCCCGCTGGTACAGGTGCGGATTTTCATCGGCAATGATTTGAATGAGTTCCGATCGGATCATCGGACGTTCCCCCTCACCACGTATCGTTGGTACCCGATAATAGGCACAAACATATGAAAACGAAACAAAATCACTGATCACACCACAAAAATCGCATGTTTTCTGCTGTAACGGGCGGAAATCCCACGACTTATCCCCACCAAATCGCGCATGGCGGGTGCCGTCAACCGAATCAAACAAAGAAAAAGCCCCGCAGCTTGCGCTACGGGGCCTAATATTCTCAGACGGTTAAGTGACGATTACTCGTCGCCCTTCAGGGCTGCGCCAAGGATATCACCCAGCGATGCACCCGAATCCGAGCTGCCGTACTGTTCCACGGCTTCTTTCTCTTCTGCGATCTCGCGTGCTTTGATCGACAGACCCAGACGACGCGACTTGCTGTCGATGTTGGTGACGCGAACGTCGATCTTGTCACCGGTCTGGAAGCGCTCGGGGCGCTGGTCAGCGCGGTCACGCGACAGGTCCGAACGACGGATGAACGACTTCATGCCTTCGTACTCGACCTCGATGCCGCCTTCTTCGATTGCGGTCACTTCAACAGTGATGATCGAGCCACGCTTCACGCCGCCGATGGCGTCCGCGAAGGGGTCGCCTTCAACTGCTTTAACCGACAGCGAGATACGCTCTTTCTCGACGTCTACTTCCGAGACGACAGCCTTCACGACGTCGCCTTTGTTGTAGTTGCCGATCACGTCTTCGCCACGACCTTCCCAGGTCAGATCGCTGAGGTGAACCATGCCGTCGATGTCGCCTTCCAGGCCAATGAACAGACCGAATTCGGTGATGTTCTTGACTTCGCCTTCGACAACGGTGCCCTCGGGGTGGGTCTCAGCAAAGACTTCCCAGGGGTTGCGCATGCACTGCTTGAGGCCCAGCGAAACGCGACGCTTGGATTCGTCGATTTCCAGAACCATGACTTCGACTTCCTGCGAGGTCGAAACGATCTTGCCGGGGTGTACGTTCTTCTTGGTCCACGACATTTCCGAAACGTGTACCAGACCTTCAACGCCGGGCTCCAGCTCAACAAATGCACCGTAGTCGGTGATGTTGGTGACGCGACCGTTGTGAACCGATTCCAGCGGGTACTTGCTGGCAACCGAATCCCACGGATCGGCCTGCAGCTGCTTCATGCCCAGGCTGATGCGGTGCGTGTCTTTGTTGATCTTGATAACCTGAACATTGACGGTTTCGCCGATGGTCAGGATCTCGCTCGGGTGGTTCACACGACGCCATGCCATGTCGGTGACGTGCAGCAGGCCGTCTACGCCGCCCAGGTCAACGAATGCACCGTATTCGGTGATGTTCTTGACAACACCTTCGACCGCCTGACCTTCGCTGAGGTTGGCGATAACTTCTGCACGCTGTTCGGCGCGCGACTCTTCCAGGATGGCGCGACGCGATACAACGATGTTGCCACGACGACGGTCCATTTTCAGGATCTGGAAGGGCTGCTTCAGACCCATCAGCGGGCCTGCGTCACGCACGGGGCGTACGTCAACTTGCGAGCCGGGCAGGAACGCAACCGCGCCACCCAGATCCACAGTGAAGCCACCTTTGACGCGGCCGAAGATCGCGCCTTCGACACGTGCGTCGTCTGCGTATGCTTTTTCCAGACGGTCCCAAGCTTCTTCGCGGCGGGCCATCTCACGCGAGATAACTGCTTCGCCACGGGCGTTCTCTGCGCTGCGCAGGAACACTTCCACTTCGTCGCCTACTGCAACGTCGGGAGCTTCGCCAGGGTTTGCGAATTCTTTCAGATCAACGCGGCCTTCCATTTTGTAGCCTACGTCGATGATGGCCTGACCCGCTTCAATCGCGATGATCTTGCCTTTGACAACCGAACCTTCTTCAGGGGTGTCAATCTCGAAGCTTTCTTGCAGGAGGGCTTCGAATTCCTCCATCGATGCGTTCGCCATAGCGTCCGTTTTTCCTTTTACTAACGTTTTTCTGGCCGAGCGGTTGTCTCCGCCGGTCTTGGGATTGGTCTGTCAGCGTTTTGCAAAACAAAGAGGGCCGGGGAATGATCCGACCCTGCTGTTCTTTCGGTCTTACGCCGTATTGACGGGCTGGCTATTAGTCGGTTTCCTCGCTTGAAGCAAGCCAAACAGCCACTTTTCGCAAGATCCTGCCGAAATGAGCCTATCAATTCGCCCGATTTCCACCGAGGCCGCGCTGGACCTGCGCCACGCGGTGTTGTGGCCCGACCATCCTCGGGATTTCTCGCGCGTGGACCAAGATGATTCCGCCACCCATTTCGGAGCCTTTCAGGGCGACGATCTGGTCTGCGTGGTGTCCCTATTCAACACACCCCAAGGCGTTCAACTGCGCAAGTTCGCCACCCTGCCCCAATGGCAGGGTCAGGGGATTGGCAGCCGGATGCTGCGCCATGTTCTGTACCAGTTCAGCGATGCGCCCCGCATCTTTCTGGACGCCCGATCCGAGGCCAGCGGCCTTTATCAGCGGTTCGGGTTTCGCATCTATGAGGACGGCGTGATCAAGAACGGCCGCCCCTATTGCCGGATGGAACGCCTGAATCAGAGCGTTTCCTGAGCAGCCATCCGCGCCTCAATCTCTTTGACCGCGGCGGCCACGGCCTCTTCGATCGACAGCGTCGTCGTGTCCAAGGAAATCGCATCCGAAGCCGCTTTCAGCGGTGCGTCGGCACGGGTGCTGTCACGGCGATCCCGTTCACGCAGATCGGACAGAACCTCGTCCAGCGTAACCTTATGGCCTTTGTAGGTCAGTTCCTTCCAGCGACGGTCAGCGCGGATCTGGTCGCTGGCGGTGACGAACAGCTTTACCTGCGCTTGCGGGCAAATCACGGTGCCGATGTCGCGACCATCCAGAACCGCGCCCCCTGCCCGTGCCGCGAAGGCCCGCTGGAAATCCACCAGCGCTTTGCGCACCTCGGGCATGGCAGCGACTTTGCTGGCAGCTTGTGCCACTTCGGGCGTGCGCAGGGCATCTCCTTGCAGATCGCTGGCCATCAGGTTCTGCGCTGCCTCCAACGCAGGGGTGCCGTCCAAAGTCTTGCGCCCTGTGGCGCGATACAGCAGGCCCGTGTCCAGATGGGCAAATCCGAAATGCGCCGCGATGGCACGGCTGATAGTGCCCTTGCCGGACGCTGCGGGACCATCGATTGCCACTGTAAACGCTACCATTTGCGCCTCCCTCTGGAACAGACCCGATTGGTAGCGCACCAATCGGGTGGGGACAAGTCGCAGGGGTTAATCCTTGATCACCTGACTTTTCCGGCCGGTCTGATAGCGGGGCAAACCATCGCGGACCTCATAGTAATCACCCTTGTCCCCGTAGTAGATATGACCGTCCATCTGCAGACCGGTCGGTGCCTCGAATGCGCCAGCCATCAAATATAAAAGCCCGTCAAACTCTTCCCAGAACAGATAGCTGCCACAGGTCGGACAAAAGCCCCGCTGCGCTCTCTGGCTGGATCGATACCAGCGCACCTCACCCTTGATTGCCACGGCCTCGATCGGCGCAGGCGTCGCGGCAGTGAAATGACCGCTGATTTTACGACACTGGCTGCAGTGACACGCCGTCACCGGCCCCAATTCCGCGCCCATCTCATAGGTGATCGCGCCACACTCACAGGCCCCTTTGACCATCGCCGCCTCCTAGAATGAAAAAGGCGGCCCGAAGGCCGCCCCGTGATAACTCAGGTCCGCTCGATCTTGGCGCCAAGCCCGCCCATCAAGCTTTCAAAAATCGGGAAGCTGGTAGCAATCGCGCCACCGTCATCCACGCTGATCGGCTGCTTGCTGCACAGACCCAACACAAGGAAGGACATGGCGATCCGGTGATCCAGATGGGTCGCACAGGTCGCGCCGCCCGGCACATTCCCCGCACCAAGACCGGTGACCGTCCACCAATCCTCGCCCTCATCCACCTGAACGCCGTTAGCGCGCAGGCCAACAGCCATTGCGTCGATCCGGTCGCTTTCCTTCACGCGCAGTTCTTTCACGCCACGCATTTCGGTCACGCCTTCGGCATTCGCCGCAACGACCGACAACACAGGGTATTCGTCGATCATGCTGGCCGCCCGCTCGGGCGGGACGCTGATGCCCTTCATGTTGGGCGAATAGCGGGCGCGCAGATCAGCCATCGGCTCACCGCCCTCAACACGCTCATTCTCATAGGTCAGGTCAGCGCCCATCTCACGCAGAGTGGTAAACAGCCCCGCGCGTGTCGGGTTCAGACCGATGTTCGGCACCAAGACATCCGAGCCCGGCGTCAGGATGGCCGCACAAACAGGAAACGCCGCCGAGGACGGATCGCGCGGGACAGTGATATCCTGCGGCTTAAGCTCAGGCTGGCCTTTCAAGGTAATCACGCGGCCCTCATCGGTCACCTCGGTGGTGATCTCTGCGCCGAAACCTTCCAGCATCCGTTCGGTGTGATCGCGGGTGGCTTCCTGCTCGATCACCACGGTCTCACCGGGAACGTTCAGACCGGCCAGCAACACCGCCGATTTCACCTGCGCCGAGGGTACAGGCACGGTGTAGCGCACCGGCGCCGGATCAGCTGCGCCGACGATGGTCATCGGCAGTCGGCCACCGCTGCGACCCACGGATTGGGTGCCAAACAGCGCCAGCGGATCGGTCACACGCGCCATAGGACGTTTGTTCAGGCTGGCATCGCCGGTGAAGGTCACGGTAATGGCCGAAGTCGCCATCGCGCCCATGATCAGACGCACACCAGTGCCCGAGTTGCCGCAATCGATCACATTGTCCGGCTCGGCAAAACCACCGACGCCCACGCCCTTTACGGACCAGTTGCCACCGCCGTGGTTGGTCACTTCCGCGCCGAATGCCGCCATCGCCTTGGCGGTGTCCAGCACATCCTGCCCTTCCAGAAGGCCAGTGATGCGGGTCTCGCCAATGGCCATAGCCCCAAGGATCAACGAACGATGGCTGATCGACTTGTCACCGGGCACATGCGCCTCGCCGCTCAGCGGCCCCGAGGCATAGGACGTCATCGGAATAGGCGTGCCGTGTGCGGACATGGAATTTCCTCTTCGATTTCAAAACCGCCCCTGTGTTAGCGCAACCAAGAGGCGTGGTCCATCACCACTTATTGACGACGGAAAGTCATATAATGGGGCGTGCGCCCCTCGCGCAAAGCCTTCTGCTCATAGCGAGTCGAGATCCAGTCTCCCCAAGGCTCCCGCCAATCGCTCGGGCCCTCGGCCAGCCATTCAAAACCGGCCTTGGGCACCTCTTGCATGGTCTGGCGCACGTAGTCGGGAATGTCGGTCGCGACGCGGAATTCCGACCCTTCAGCCATCACCTGAGCCAAGGGCTGCAAATGCTCTTGAGTCACAAAACGGCGGCGATGATGGCGCTTCTTCGGCCAAGGGTCAGGGTAGTTCAGAAATGCCTTCTCAACGCAGCCCTCGGGCAACACATCAAAGAGGTTCCGTGCATCACCGGGATGAACCTTCAGGTTCGTCACACCGGCCTCACGGATCTTACCCAGCAGCATCGCAACCCCGTTGATGAAAGGCTCACAGCCGATGATGCCGATCTCGGGGTAGGTCTTGGCCATATGCACCAGATGTTCGCCACCGCCAAAGCCGATCTCCAGCCACAAAGGCCGCCCGTCGAACATGGCATCCACATCCAGCTTTTCACGGTCAGGGTTCACATCCCAACCCACCGGCCCCGGAGACAGCGCCTCCAGATCCTCTTCCAGAAATTCCTTCTGGTTCGGTCGCAGGGTCTTCCCTTTGAACCGGCCATAAAAGTTGCGCCACGGGGCGCCCGAGGGGTGGTTGTTCGAAGTCTCGTCGCTCATGGCCTGCCCAATAAAGCCGCGCATGAGGCAAAACAAGCCCCTGCTTCCTTATCGTCCAAATACTCAAAAACGAAACAGGGCCCGCAAGGGGCCCCGTCCAGATATCGCGATCCGCTCAAAATCAGCGGATTTCTTTTAGCAGCGCATCTACCAGATCGGTGCATTCCCAGCTGAAACCACCGTCGGCTTCGGGCGCGCGGCCAAAGTGGCCGTAGGCCGCGGTACGCTCATAGATCGGTTTGTTCAGGTCCAGATGGGTACGGATGCCCTTGGGGGTCAGATCCATCACGCGGGGGATCGCTTGCTCTAGCGCGGCTTCCTCAATCTTGCCGGTGCCGTGGAAGTCCACGTAAATCGACAAGGGCTTCGCGACGCCAATCGCATAGCTCACCTGCAGCGTACATTTGTCCGCCAAACCAGCTGCCACGATATTCTTGGCTACATAACGCGCCGCATAGGCCGCCGAGCGGTCCACCTTGGTCGGGTCTTTCCCCGAGAACGCACCGCCCCCGTGGGGTGCCGCACCGCCATAGGTGTCCACGATGATCTTGCGGCCTGTCAGACCTGCATCGCCATCAGGACCACCGATCACGAAGGTACCGGTGGGGTTCACCCACCATTCGGTCTTTTCGGTCAGCAACTCGGCAGGGATGATCTCGCGGATGTAAGGCTCGACAATCGCGCGGATATCGTCACTGGTCTGCGCCTCATCCACGTGCTGGTGCGAGAGCACGATCGAGGTCACTTCAACCGGTTTGCCATTTTCATAGCGCAGCGAGACCTGCGACTTGGCGTCGGGTCGAAGGGTCGGCTCGGCGCCGGACTTACGCGCCTCGGCCAGTCGGCGCAGGACCGCGTGAGCGTATTGGATCGGCGCGGGCATCATCTCGGGGGTTTCGTTGGTGGCGAAACCGAACATGATCCCTTGGTCCCCTGCCCCGTCACGGTCCACGCCTTGGGCGATGTGGGCCGACTGTTCGTGCAGGAAGTTCAGCACGTGGCAGGTGTTCCAGTGAAAGTGCTCTTGCTCATAGCCGATGTCACGGATGCAATCGCGGGCGATCTGGCCGATACGGCCCATGTAGTTCTTGAGGTTTTCCTGATCCGACAGGCCAACCTCGCCGCCAATAACGACCATACCACTGGTGGCAAAAGTCTCGCACGCGACGCGGGCGTTGGGCTCTTCCGCCAGCAGCGTGTCCAGCACCGCATCGGAAATACGGTCACACACTTTGTCGGGATGCCCCTCGGAGACGGATTCCGAGGTGAAGATGTAATTCTGTCGGGTCATGAAAGTGCTCCATTACAGGGTCATCTGTCACGCCAGGAAGCCGTTGTGACAGGAATATGTCGGACCTAGGACGCCGCCCTCTCCGCGTCAACGGAAATATTGCCGCGAAACCGGACTCCCATCCAGAAGATCCCTAAAATCAGAACCAACGCGCTCCAATCACCCGTTTGGCTGTAGATCGGCGCGGGTTTCGCGGCTGGCAAGCGCACATCGATAAACCCGTCCTGCCCCAAGGCGATCTGCTGCATCACCTGCCCGTTGGGCGCGATCACCGCCGAAACGCCGGTATTGGCCGACCGCACCATGGGCAAACCGGTTTCGATCGCGCGCATCCGCGCTTGGGCCAGATGCTGGTACGGTCCCGAAAATGTCCCGAACCACGCGTCATTGGTAATTTGGACCAACAGATCGGGACGCTCGGGCGATTGCAGGATATCCTGCGGGAAGATGGCCTCATAGCAGATCAGCGGCAACACCTTGCCCACCCCGGGGACTGGGATCACCTGCGGCCCCGGCCCCGGCCAGTAGCCAGAGCTGTCATTCGCCGCCAGCCCCGCGATATCCAACCAGCGGAACAGCCAGCGCACGGGCATATATTCCCCGAAGGGCACAAGGTGGTGCTTGTCGTAAAGGTCCGAGACCTCACCCTCCGGCGTCACCAGCGCGGCCGAGTTATACCACCGCCCCCAGTCATCGCTATGCTGGATACCGACGAGCGAATGCGCATCACCAGCAGACAACGAAATCTGGGCCAAGGCCAACCCTGCCCGTTCCAACAAGAAGGGCACAGCGGTTTCGGGCCAGACCACCAGCGCAGGCGCCTCGGGCGCAGGCACGGCGGAAAAGTCCAACTGCCGGTCAAAGAACTTCTGCGCATTGCCGGGTAGCCATTTTTCAGCCTGCGCCGCGTTGGGCTGCAACACCCGCACAATTGGCGCATCAGTGGCCACCTGCACATCCGGCATGGGCCAAAGTAGCGCCAGTGCGGCAGCAACACTAAGACCAAAGGCCGGTATCGACCGCCACGAGGCCAGCACATAGGCCAGCGTCGCGCAGAATAGCAGCACCAGTAAGTTCACCCCATGAGGACCGATGTATTGCGCCAATTGATACACAGGCCAATCCACCGTTGCCTGTGCCGCCATCCCCCAAGGAAAGCCGGTCAGCACATAAGACCGCAGCAAATCCGTCAGCGCGAGCGCCGCCGCAACGGCCCAAATCCCACCGCGCAAGCGCAACGCCAGCCACCCCGCAAGCCCCCAGAACAGGGCCAGCCCCGCCGCCATGAAGACCAGCGCGAAAGGGGCCATCCATCCGTAGATTTCCGGCTCGATCATAAAGGGTTCAACGATCCAACTAAGAGAGACCGCGAAGTATCCTGTGCCCCCCAGCCACGCCCGCCGCGCCGCCACCCAAGGGCGTGGCGCCGTTGCGGTTAGCCAGATCACAGCCGAAAGCCCTGCAATCAAGGCAGGCAAAAGGTCAAAGGGCGCTTGGCCCAATGCAGCCAACGCCCCCGCAAAGAGCGGCAAAAGAGTGCGGATCAAACGCAAACCCCGTTAAGCTCCGGCCTCAAGGGGCTGGGGCACGGGACGCACACGCATCCGCTTGATGCGACGAGGGTCGGCGTCGATCACCTCGAACTCGATCCCGTCGGGGTGCTGGATCACCTCACCGCGGGCAGGCACACGGCCCGCCAGCATGAAGACCAGACCGCCAAGCGTATCGATCTCTTCGCCGTCCACGTCGTCATGATCGGTCAGGCTCTGACCAAGTTCGCCCTCGAAATCTTCCAGCGGGGTTTTCGCCAGAACGATGTAGCGCCCTTTGGAATCCACCGTCCAGAACTGGTCTTCGTCGGTGTCGTGCTCGTCTTCGATCTCACCCACGACCTGTTCGATCAGATCTTCGATGGTCAAAAGACCGTCCACACCACCGTATTCATCAATCACCAATGCCATATGGCGGCGTTCGGACTGCATCTTTTGCAGCAGAACCCCGATGGGCATCGACGGCGGCACGAACAGCAAGGGACGGATCATGGTGCGCAGATCAAACGACTCATGCACCCCGTTAAACCCGTGCCGCAAAGCAAAGTCCTTCAGGTGGATCATCCCAATCGGCGTATCCAAGGTGCCTTCATAAACAGGCAAGCGGGTCATACCGCTGTCGCGGAACACCTCAACCAGATCGGCTTCGGAAATATCGGAAGGGATCGCTACAATCTCGGCCTTCGGGACCGAGACATCCTCGACGCGCATCCGCCGCAGGTTCATCATCCCCACAGGGGCGGGGCCGGGCAAACTATCGGTTCCAGCCGGAGCCGTATCGTCCTGCGCCGGCTGTTTCTTCGCCAGAAATCGGCGGAAAAATCCGCCAGACTCCACCGGAGTCTCTTCTATCAACGGCAGCGCGCTCTGCGCCGCACTAGATCCCTCGTTCGTATCGCCCATTAATCCGTTTCTCGAGCTGCACGGCATTCGCCGCCATTTCTCAATTATATGGGTCAGGAATACCCATTTTGCCAAGTACCTGAGTCTCGATTCCTTCCATCAGTGTCGCATCTGCGTCATCAATGTGATCGTGCCCCAGCAAGTGAAGCACCGCATGAACCATCAAATGGGTCACATGGTTGGCAAAGGGGATGCCCCCCTCTTCGGCTTCGCGCAGGCAGGTATCATAGGAAATCGCGATATCACCAAGCTCTTCCGGTGGTCCGTCAGGATCGGGAATGTCGGGATAAAACGGCGTCTCACCGGGTTCATCAGGGGCCCGTTCCTCGGACGGCCACGACAACACATTTGTCGCTTTGTCCTTCTCACGGAAATCCGCGTTCAGCTCTTTGATGCGGGCATCGTCGCAGGCCAGAACGACGATCTCATAGCCCGCCGTCCCTAGCTCCAGATGCTCTAACGTGGCCCGAGCGGCAGTTTCCGCCAGAGCTTCCAATCCGGCGTCTTCCCACCGCTCGTCCTCAAACACGCAATCGGTCAGCATCAGGATTACTGCTGTTGCTGGCGCTGCTGACGGGCGATCGCTTTTTGGGCGTCGTCGTCATAGGCCTCGATGATAGCACGCACCAGCGGGTGACGAACCACATCCGACGAGGTGAAGTAGCTAAAGCTGATGTCAGGAATATTCCCAAGCAGTTGCTCGGCATGGGCCAGACCCGATTGAACGCCGCGCGGCAAGTCCACCTGCGAGCGGTCACCCGTGATCACCATGCGGCTGCCTTCACCCAGACGGGTCAGGAACATCTTCATCTGCATGGTCGTGGCGTTCTGCGCCTCGTCCAGCACCACAAAGGCATTGGACAGGGTCCGTCCGCGCATGAAGGCCAGCGGCGCAATCTCGATCTTCTTTTCTTCCTTCAGCTTGGCCAGTTGCTTGCCGGGAAGGAAATCATTCAGCGCGTCATAAAGCGGCTGCATGTAGGGATCGACCTTGTCCTCCATCGCGCCGGGCAAAAAGCCCAAACGCTCGCCCGCCTCAACAGCGGGACGGGACAGAATGATCCGGTCCACCTTGCCGTCGATGAACATGGACACGCCAACCGCGACGGCCAGATAGGTTTTACCCGTACCGGCAGGCCCGATGCCAAAGGCCAGTTCATGTTCGAACAAGGCCTTCACATAGGCTTTCTGAGCATCCGTTCGGGGTTCGATCACTTTCTTGCGCGTTTTGATCTCATAAGAGCCGCGCCCGAACATTTCCAACTGGTCGGACGGACCCGACTCAGGCTCGGCGGGATGCCCCATGCGCAATTCGCGATCTACGTCGGCGCTTTCCACGGGGCGACCGCCTTCCAGACGCTCATAAAGCGCCTCAAGAACATCCAGCGCGTCCTGCGCGGGGGCTTCCTCGCCAACGATGGTAATCTGGTTTCCCCGTCGCAAAAGCTGGACTTCCAGCGCTTTCTCGATCTGGGTCAAGTGCCGGTCGTATTCTCCGCAGAGAATGGACATCAGCCGGTTGTCATCAAACTGAATGAATAGTTCAGCCATGGGCCACCGCATAGTTGCGCGGAAACAGGGGGCAGATTGTCAAAGGGCTCTCCGATAAGGTCTTTCCCCAAGGTTGCCAACTTGCGGATAGGGGCGCAAGAGGGCGCGTGATTTTGTCATGATCCAGATACAAAAAACCCCGGCACTTGGCCGGGGTTTTGAGCAGTTACATTTGCGGGCATCCGCTTAGATCGGGTCACCGATCAGCGCGGTTGCGCCAGCCTTGAAGTTGCCGGTCGCGGTGTTCGGCGGCGCGGCACCCGAGCACACGGGCTTGCCGTATTTGTCCAGACGCTGGCTGAGGTAGCCTTCGACGCCATCATCGATGATCCAGTGGTCACAGCCGTTGGGATCGACCCAGATACCGGCTTGCAGCTGGCTGAGGTCTTTCTGGTCGATGCCGCGGTCGCGGGTCATATCGCCATTGTTGTTGCCCCAAAGGCCGCCTTCCCACGTACCGCCTTCACAACCGGCCAGAGCCAGAGCGCCACAGCACAGAATGATCGCTTTTGTCAGTTTCATATCCGGCCCCAGTCTTAACGAATGCAGAAAATTTCAACGCGGCGGTTCTTCGCCATGTTGGCGGCACTGTCGTTAGGTGCCTTCGGCTGACGTTCGCCATAACCGCGAATGTCCATGATGGTCGCGCCGGTGTCGTTGCCGACGGCAGCAACTGCGTTCGCGCGACGCAGCGAGAGCTTCATGTTGTATTCGTCACTGGCGCGGCTGTCGGTGTGGCCCATGACGATATAGGCGCGCGCCGATGCGTTCTTGAAGAACTCGGCCAGAGTCTTGCGGCCTGCGGGACCGATCTTGGCGCTGTCGGTGGCGAAATACTGGTCGGTGTTCAGAACGCCGCACAGGTTCACCTCACGGCAAACGGGGGTGCCATCGCGGCGCACGTTCGGGGTCATATACCCTTCGGCACCGTCATCCATCACCCAGTGTTCACACCCATCGGGGTCAACCCAGATCGTGGGAACGTAACGTTCGCCATCCACCACAATGGTTTCACCCTGCTTGATCTTCAACTGGCCGTAATCGCCGTTGGTCACATAACCTTGATCCGCCGCAGCTACACCCACATGTAGGGTGCACAGGGTGGCTACAGCAGCCGCTGCGGTGCGCACACTTTTCAAAAACATCTCTGACTTTCCCGTCTACATTTCGCGCTAAGCGCCAGGATTAAATCAAACTAACCTGAACCTATGCGGATGCACTATCGGGGAATTTGGCTATTAGAGGGTTAATTCCCCCGCATTGCACAAAAAACACAAACAATACACCCTAATGACCCCATGTTGACGATCATGAGGACACAGTCAACCTACCGTCGACCATTTGCGCAACGGTGTTTTCGAATCAGAGCAAACGCCCCGCTAAAGAGTTCGGACCGCTTTGTGTAATCTCGACCTGACGCAAATCGCCTGCCTTCAGGCCCTCTGCGGTCACGTGAACGGCGTGCAGATACTCTGATTTGCCGACCATCTGGCCATCCAGACGACCGGGCTTTTCAAAGAGGACATTTACGGTCCGGCCAACCATCGCATCCTGCACTTCGCGCTGATGCTTGGTGATCAGTGCCTGCAAGCGCTGCAGACGGTCCGAGGCAACATCGTCATCCACCTGCGCCCGCTCTGCCGCAGGGGTGCCGGGGCGGGTCGAATATTTGAACGAGAACGCATAGCCGTATTTAACCGCCTCAAGCAGCGCCATGGTGTCCTGGAAATCCTCTTCGGTCTCTTCAGGGAAACCGACAATGAAGTCACCCGACATCAGAATGTCAGGGCGGGCTTCGCGGATACGCTCGATCAGGCGCAGGTAGGATTCGGCGGTGTGGCTGCGGTTCATCCGCTTGAGGATCTTGTCGCTGCCCGACTGCACCGGCAGGTGCAGGTACGGCATCAGCTTGGAGCAGGTACCATGGGCCTCAATCAGATCATCACTCATGTCGTTGGGGTGGCTGGTAGTAAAGCGGATCCGCTCTAGCCCGTCGATCTTATCCAGCTCCCAGATCAGCTTGGCCAGCGACCAAGTCCCCCCTACCCCTTCGCCGTGGTAGGCATTCACGTTCTGACCCAACAGCGTGATCTCTTTCACGCCACGCTCAACCAGATCATGGGCCTCACGCAGTACCTGCTCTACAGGGCGCGAAACCTCGGCCCCGCGGGTGTAAGGCACCACGCAGAAGGCGCAGAACTTGTCACAACCTTCCTGCACCGACAGGAATGCAGTCGGGCCGCGGCTGGCCTTGGGACGGCCTTTCAGCTTTTCGAACTTGTCCTCTTCGGGGAAATCGATGTCCACGGGCTTTTCGCCCTTGCGCGAGCGGGCCTCCAGCTCGGGCAGGCGGTGATAGCTTTGCGGACCCACAACCAGATCGACCATCGGCTGACGACGCATGATCTCTTCGCCCTCGGCCTGAGCGACACAGCCGGCAACACCAATACGCAGATCGGGCTTTTCGGCTTTCAGATGCTTAAAACGGCCCAGTTCCGAATAGACCTTTTCGGCGGCCTTTTCGCGGATGTGGCAGGTGTTCAGCAGGATCATATCCGCGTCATCGGGATTTTCCGTGCGCTGATAGCCCTCCATGACCTCGGACATCCGTTCACTGTCATAGACGTTCATCTGACAGCCATAGGTTTTGATATACAGCTTTTTAGGCTCTGCCATGGCACGCATCCGGTTCTGAAGGGGAATTGACGGCAGTCTTTACCCTTTCAGCCAGCAGCTTGCAATGGCAGGCAGAATGACCCAACCTATGCGGGACAAAAAGAGCGGGCGATCAATGCGATACACGAATCTTGCGGACTTCCTGAAACGCGGCGCAGCGGCCATGACCAAAGGTCCAATCGCGCTGATCTTTGCAGAAGACCCCGTTGAGGTCGACTCGACCATTCTGCATCACCAGAAACTGGGCTTTAAACAGGTGATCGTTCTGGCCGCCTCGACGATCGATTTGGAACCGGAGCTCGAATCAACGGTTCATTTCGTGCCCTACAACATGCTGCCCGACCATGCAGTGCCCGACGCCGTGAACGCGATATCGGACATCGCGACTGGCCAATGGCTGTATTACTGCTTTAACGCCGAGTACCTGTTCTATCCCTTCTGCGAGACACGCACCGTCGGGGAAATGGCAACCTTCCACACGGAAGAGCGTCGCTCGGCCATTCTGACCTATGTGGTGGATGTCTACGCCAGCGATCTGTCGGCCAACCCCAACGCGGTTGATCTGAAAGACGCCCATATGGACCGTACCGGCTATTTCGCGCTGGGGCGTCCCGACGAAAACCGGCATCCCAAAGACCGCCAGTTGAACTTTTACGGCGGCCTGCGATGGCGCTTTGAAGAGCATATTCCCAGCACGCGGCGGAAGATCGACCGGATTTCAATCTTCCGTGCCACGCCCGAGGCCCGCCTGCGTGACGATTTCACCTTCACATTGGAAGAGTACAATACCTATGCCTGCCCGTGGCACCACAATATCACCGGCGCGATAATATCATTTCGGACTGCAAAGGCCCTGCGACGCAATCCGGGCAGCTCATTCGATATCCACACTTTCATGTGGCGCAATTCTACCAGATTCGATTGGTCGTCATCCCAGTTGATGGACCTTGGATTGATGGAACCTGGCCAGTGGTTTTGACAATTTTTTGAGGGTTTTCGGGGAAGCATACATCATAAAGGTTATATATGAGTTTCCAATGTCTGGGTGCCCGACCACTAGAGCACGTGTTACAAAATCAAGGGACTTGGGATGGAGTTTCAATCTAAATGTACCTTACCGATAAATTCATGCGCGGCGCACTTTTCGCAAGTGCCGTAGCATTCGGTGCTCTGGCACCCCATAGCGCAGCTGCTCTTGATGCCCCCGTCGGGCCCGTCGTTCTTAGCGTAAAAGGCAACATCACCGAAACGAACAATGGTGATCAGGCCGACTTTGACACCGCCATGCTGGAAGCGTTGGGAATTCAGGAATTCCAGACAACCACGATCTGGACAGAAGGCACCAAGACCTTCGAGGGACCGACCCTGCGCGCAATTCTGGAAGCCGTAGGCGCGAAATCGGACAACATCCGCGCGGTTGCCCTGAACGACTACGCGATCGAGATGGCCGCCCCCGCCGAGGACTATCCCGGCCCGGTAATTGCGCTTCGTATGGACGGAAATGCGATGCCTGTGCGTAACAAAGGTCCGCTGTGGCTGGTTTACCCCTACGACAGCGACCCTGCATTCCGCACCGAAGTTGTCTATGCAAACAGCATCTGGCAGCTTCGCAATATCGAAGTCCAAGAGGACTAAAACCAAGGAAACGGCATTGCTCCCAGTGCGCAGCGTTCATCGGAAGACCTATCTTAAGGGCGCGCGCATTGCTGTCGTTGCCACGGCACTTGCAGTTGCGTTCGGGGTGATCCTCGCCCTGAGCGTGAACGTTTTTGAAAAACAGAAGCGGCTGCAAACAGCCAACAGTGACAGCGTCATCTGGACGCTCTCGCAGTTGGAGGTGGAATTCCTGCGCTACTCCAGCGCCCTGCACGAAGCCTTGCTGCAGCCCGAAGATGCAGCCGCGCTGGCCAGCCTCCGGCAAAAGTTCGACATTTTCTTCAGCCGTGTGACCACGGTCGAAAACGCCACCGCGCTGCGCACGAATGTGGGCACCGAGTCGGTGGACGTCTACTTCAAAGATATCCGCGCCGTTCTGACCGCCGCGATCCCGCTGATCGATGCGAATGACACGGTCCTTGCCGCCGGTCTTCCGGATTTGATGGATGGCTATCGCACCCTATCGCCGGTCGTGCGTGAGGTGTCGCTGAAGAACCTTCAGAACTTCACCCAGATCTCGACGGCTGCCCGCTACAACGTTCTGCACACCATGCAGGTTCTGGGCGTTGTGACCTTTGCGATGATCATCGTACTGGTCGCGCTGTCCTTTGCCCTGTTCCGTCTGGCCGCCTTGAATGAACGCAACGCCAACAAGCAGCGCAGTCTGGCCGCCCGTGTGCAGACCATTCTGGACACTGCACTGGATGCGGTTCTGGTGGTCGATCGCGATGGCAACGTGCAAGAATTCAATGGCGCCGCGACTGCGATCTTTGGCTACCAGCCCGAAGAGGCTGTTGGCGCCAACCTGCGCGATCTGATCATTCCCGAAGAATACCGTCGCGGCCACGACATCGGTATGGAGCGGATGCGCCGCACCGGCGAAACCCGCCTGATTGGCGGCGGCCGGATCGAGATTGAGGCCTTACGCAAGGACGGGACCACCTTCCCTGTCGAACTGTCGATCGAAACCGCGCACACGCCGCAAGGGGATGTTTACGTCTCGTTCATCCGCGATATCTCCGCCCGCAAAGCCGCCGAGGCCGAAATCGTTGAAGCACGCGACCGCGCACTGGCCGGTGAGCGTACCAAGTCGCGCTTCCTTGCGGTCATGAGCCATGAGATGCGCACGCCCCTGAACGGCCTGCTTGGAATGCTGGACCTGATCCGCCACACCCGCATGGACGAAAAGCAATCGTTCTACGTGCAGAACATGGAATACTCGGGCCGCGTCCTGATGGACCTGATCAACAACGTGCTGGATCTGACCAAGCTGGAAACAGAGGTTGAGGCGCTGAACATCAGTTCGTTCGACCCTCAGCGTCTGGTGCAAGAGGTTCTGGCCTCGCAAATGGGTCTGGCGCGCAAGAACGATAACGACCTCAGCTTTGACTGGGTGGGCAATCCGGTACCCGGCATCAAGACCGACCGTGCCCGCCTGCGTCAGGTCCTGCTGAATCTGGTGAACAACGCGATCAAATTCACCAAAGACGGTGAAGTCATCGTCGAAGCCGAAATCCATGAACCCCTAACCCCCGCTGGCCAGCCCGAACTGGAACTGCGCGTCATCGACAGCGGTTGCGGCATCGCGGCGGCAGACCAGAAACGCATCTTTGATGATTTCGAGACCATCGATGACACCTATGACCGGAACGTCGAAGGCTCGGGCCTTGGTCTGGGGATCGTGCGCCGTCTGGTGCAGATGATCCGTGGCAGCATCGGCGTCACCTCGGAACCCGGCGAAGGCAGCATGTTCTGGGTCCGCATCCCGATCCGCATCGAAGCCGCCGAGGACTCGTTTGAGGCTCCTGTCGTCCTGCCGCAAAAGGGCAAGGCCCTGAATCTGCTGATGGTCGAAGACAACATGATCAACCGCCGTGTTCTGCGTGAGATGCTGGAAAGCGCCGGTCACACCGTGTCCGAGGCCCACGATGGCATGCAAGGGGTCGAGGCTGCCAATGCCACCGCCTATAACGCGATCCTCATGGACATCTCTATGCCCGGTATGGACGGCGTTGCCGCCACCCGCGCCATCCGTTCCGGCACAGGCCCCAACAAGATGACCCCGATCATCGCCGCCACCGCCCACGCCCTGCCCGAAGAGATCGAGACCTTTACCGAGGCGGGCATGAACGACGTTCTGTCGAAACCCATCATCCGCGCCGAGTTGAATAAAATCCTGCATTACTGGACCGCGGACGAAGACGACGATGATGCCGACATTGATTTCGCGGCTGGCGAAGAGGACGACGGTGACAACAGCTTCCTCGCGGCGCTGGCCCGTGACCTGCCGCCCGAAGAAATGCGCGCGCTGGTCGAGCGTTTCGTGACCGAAACCGACCGAGCGTTCGATGCGCTGGTCCCGCTGGCCCAAAACGAAGAGAACCGCAAAGAAGCGACCTCGATCGTCCACAAGACCGCAGGCTCTGCCGGTAGCTTTGGTCTACACGAGCTGCACGCCGCCTTGGCCGAGGCGCAAACACAGCTAAAGACCAACCCCGATTACAACATGCCAGAGGGCGTGGCAGAGCTGTCGCAGGCGTGGCTGGGGGCGCGGGTAGAAATTACCATGATGATGCTAGGCTACGGTATCAATCTGGAACTAGAGCCCTGGCCGCTTAGCGCGTAAGGCCAAAAGCCGACTACACGCAGCCGTTGAAAACAAAATCGCCACTGCCCTCTCGGGCGCGGCGTTTTCATGTCCGGCAGTGGGGCGCGAATTATTCGCGGCGCAGGCGGATCACCACATCAACCTTCGCGATACGCATCCCGTTCGGTGCATCGGGCAGGCCCACGATCTGCAACTCTTCCGACGGGGCGTCGGTCAGCTTGCCATCATCCTCCCAGAAGAAATGAGGATGATCGTGGGTGTTGGTGTCAAAGTAGCTTTTGCTACCGTCCACGGTGACTTCCTGCATCAAACCCACGTCGCAAAAGGCCCGCAGGGTGTTGTAAACAGTCGCCAGAGACACCTTGTGCCCCTTCTCTTTTGCAGAGGAAAACAGCATCTCTGCGGTGACGTGACGGTCCTGACCATCGCCAACCAGCAACTCTGCCAGCGCCAGACGCTGGCGCGTCGGACGCAGACCGGCCTGCATCAGCCATTTCGTTCCGCGTTCTGTGCTGGTGGTGGTCATGCTACCTGAAGTCCCTTGGGTTACAGGGTAATATATGACAGGACTGCACTGCTTTTCAACGCCTGTAAACAACAGCGGCGCATTCGCACGTTTGAGACTTCTGACCCTACGTCCCCTTGCCAGTATGGAACCCCCGATGATAAGGGGTTCAACCAATAAAAATGTGATACGAACTAGCAAGGAACCGTCCTTATGGCCGATTATCCCACCAGCTTCGACAAGGAAGCGCTGCTGAAATGTGCCCGTGGCGAACTCTTTGGTCCCGGCAACGCTCAGCTGCCCGCGCCGCCGATGCTGATGATGGACCGCATCACCGAGATTTCGGGCGACGGCGGCGAGCATGGCAAAGGCCATGTGATTGCAGAATTCGACATCACCCCCGACCTGTGGTTCTTTGACTGCCACTTCCCCGGCAACCCGATCATGCCCGGCTGTCTGGGTCTGGACGGTCTGTGGCAGCTGACCGGTTTCAACCTTGGCTGGCGCGGCTGGCTAGGTCGCGGCTACGCACTGGGTGTCGGCGAGGTCAAACTGACCGGCATGGTCCGTCCCGACCGCAAGATGCTGACCTACCGCGTGAACTTCACCAAAGCTGTGCAAACCCGCCGCCTGACCATGGGCGTTGCTGACGGCATCGTAGAGGCCGACGGCGAAGTCATCTATCAGGTCAAGGACATGAAGGTCGCTCTCTCCGAGAGCTGATCCCAACAACAATAAGGAGAGCGCCATGCGCCGCGTCGTCGTCACAGGTTTGGGCGTTGTCTCGTCCATCGGGAACAATGCCGAAGAGGTACTGGATAGCCTCAAGGCAGGTCGCTCGGGCATCACTGCCAACGAGGACATGAAGGAATATGGCTTCCGCAGCCAGATCGCCGGCTCGATCAAGCTGGATGTGGCTGATCATGTGGACAAGCGCACCCTGCGTTTCATGGGCCCCGGTGCCGCCTACGCGCATATTGCCATGACGCAGGCCATCGCGGACGCCGGTCTGACCGAAGCCGAGGTCGTGAACGAACGCACCGGTCTGGTGGCCGGTTCGGGTGGTCCCTCGACCAGCTCGATGCTTCTGGCGCACCAGACGGTTCTGAAGAACATGTCGCCCAAGCGGATCGGGCCCTTCGCGGTTCCGAAATGCATGAGCTCGACCGTGTCGGCGAACCTGTCGACCGCGTTCAAGATCAAGGGCATCAACTACTCGATCACCTCGGCCTGCTCGACCTCGCTGCACTGCATCGGCAACGCCGCAGAGCAGATCATGATGGGCAAGCAGGACGTGATGTTCGCCGGCGGCGGTGAAGAGCTGGACTGGACCCTGTCGTGCCTCTTTGACGCGATGGGTGCGATGTCGTCCAAGTACAACGACACGCCCGAACTGGCCAGCCGTGCGTTCGACGCGAACCGTGACGGTTTCGTCATCGGCGGCGGCGGCGGCATCGTCGTGCTGGAAGAGCTGGAGCACGCTCTGGCCCGTGGCGCCAAGATCTACGCCGAAGTCACCGGCTATGCGGCCACGTCTGACGGTCATGACATGGTTGCCCCCTCGGGTGAGGGCGGCGAACGTGCCATGCGTCTGGCGCTGCAATCCCTGAGCCCCGATCGCAAGGTTGGCTACATCAACGCGCACGGCACCTCGACCCCTGTGGGCGATGTGGGCGAAGTGCAGGCCGTCCGCCGCGTCTTCGGCGAAGGCAGCACCCCGCCGATCAGTTCGACCAAGTCAATGACCGGTCACAGCCAGGGCGCGACCGGCGCGCAAGAGGCGATTTACTGCCTGCTGATGCTTCAGAACGACTTCATCGCGCCGTCGATCAACGTGATGGACCTTGATCCCGAACTGAAGCCCGAAGAGATTGCTACCACACGTGTGGACAATGCCGGTCTGGACACTGTCATGACCAACTCGTTCGGTTTTGGCGGCACCAACGGCTCCATGCTGCTTAGCAAGTACCAAGGGTGATTTGAGAACATGGCAGATTTGATGAAGGGCAAGCGCGGCCTCGTAATGGGTGTCGCCAACAATCGCTCGATTGCATGGGGCATCGCCAGCGCGATGGCCGCAGAGGGCGCGGAACTGGCGTTCTCGTATCAGGGCGAAGCGTTCGGTCAGCGTGTGAAACCGCTGGCAGAAAGCGTCGGCTCGGACCTTCTGGTCGATATGGACGTGACCGATGAGGCCGCCATGGACGCTGGCTTTGCGGCTTTGAAAGAGCGTTGGGACACCATCGACTTTCTGGTCCACGCCATCGCCTATTCGGACAAGAACGAACTGACTGGCCGTTTCATCAACACCAGCCGTGATAACTTCAAAACCTCGCTCGAGATCAGCTGCTTCAGCTTTATCGACGTGGCCCGTCGCGCGTCCGAGATGATGCCGAACGGCGGTACCCTGCTGACCCTGACCTATCAGGGCAGCAACCGTGTGACCCCGTTCTACAACGTTATGGGTGTGGCCAAAGCGGCGCTGGAATCGGCAACCCGCTATCTGGCGAACGATCTGGGCCCGCAGGGCATCCGCGTGAACGCGATCTCGCCCGGCCCGATGAAGACCCTTGCCGGTGCAGCCATCGGCGGCGCACGCAAGACCTACAAGCACACCGGCGCGAACGCTCCTCTAGGAGACAACGCCACGCTTGAGGCTGTGGGCGGCACGGCGGTCTATCTGGCGTCCGATTACGGTGCCTGCACCAGCGGCGAGATCATCGCTGTGGACGGCGGCTACCACGTTCTGGGCATGCCCCAGCCCGACAACCTCTAAGACGCTACGTCTGGATCAGAACGCGAAAAACGCGCGGCAGGCCCATCCCGCCGCGCGTTTTTCTTTGCAAGAACAGCTGGATTGCTCCCCCTCCGGTCAATCCAGCTGTTCGGCAAACTCGGCCAAGAGCGCGGGGATCTGCTCGGCGCTGGGGAATTCATGAAATAGATGCGCCGCGCCCGCTTCGGCCCATGGATGCTTGTCACGGGTCTGGGTTTCGATAAAGGGCGCATACCAGCACAGGTTATCGAACAGCGTCGCACGCACGTTCACCCCGTCGGGGAAAATGCTCATGCGGGTGAACATCCACGACATGCATTCCGGACAAAAGTAATGCTGAATATCCGCGTCTTTCAGACCGCCTAGAACCGGTGTGCCCTTGGTGACCTCAAACCCCGGTGCGGGGTACATCGCCGAGACCGAATAGGCGCTGGCGGTCATACGCTGGCACCCTTTGCAGTGGCACGCCGCCGTCAGCACCGCAGGCGCTGACACGGTGATCTGTGTTGCGCCGCAACGACACTCAGCGGTTGCGGGCAAAGCTTGGCCGCTCATGGCGAAACCTCCATCCATATCCCGCCTGCAGCATGACAGCCTTCAGGCAAAAAACAAGGGCGGCCAGAGGGCCGCCCTTGCAATTTTAGTCTTGCATCTAGCGCGGTTTACGCGATTTCGACCAGCTCTAGCGCGAAGGTCAGATCCTGACCTGCCAGCGGGTGGTTGGCGTCCAGAACGACCTGCTCTTCGGTGATCTCTTTAACAACCACAGGCACAACCTGACCCGAGGGTGTCTGCATCTGAAGTTGCAGGCCAACTTCCAGCGGAATATCGGCGGGGATGTCTGCGCGGGGGACCGGCTGGCAGGCTTCTTCCTGACGCTCGCCGTAGGCTTCGGCTGCAGGGATGGTGATCTCTTTCTTCTCGCCCACGGTCATGCCGGTGACGCCCGCGTCAAAGCCCGCGATGACCTGACCGCTGCCCAGAGTGAATTCCAGCGGCTCGCGGCCAGCAGAGCTGTCGAACTGGCTGCCGTCAGTCAGGGTACCGGTGTAGTGGATGCGCACCTTGTCGCCCGATTTTGCTTCGGTCATTGTATCTCTCTTTTGTCTTGGGATGAATTGGACCGGAGGCCACGTATCTGCGCGGGTGCTCCTTCGAAGATCGCGCAAGGGTAAGCAAGCAGGAACGTGATTGCAAACCGGTTTTCCATACCACCGTCCTGTGTCAGTCTGCGCCCGAGGAGACCCCGCATGCCAATCACCCACTGCATCTTTGACGCCTATGGCACCCTGTTTGATGTGGCCGGCGCCGCCCGCGCCGCAGCCGCCACGCCGCAAGGCGCCGCCCTGTCCCAGCATTGGGCGCAATTGGCCGCCCATTGGCGCGCCAAACAACTGGAATACACATGGCTACGCGCTATCACGGGCGATCACGCCGACTTTCAGCAAGTGACCCAAGACGGGCTGGACTGGTCGCTAGAGGCGATGGGGTTGGACGGTGATCCGGCCTTGCGGGCGCAGCTGTTGGACCTTTACCGCACCCTGCCCGCCTACCCCGAAGTGCCCGCCATGTTGCAGGCCCTGAATGCGGCAGGCTACACCTGCGCGATCCTGTCGAACGGCACGCCGCAGATGCTGTCGGACGCGGTCACCTCGGCAGGCATCGACGGCCAACTGGACGCCCTGTTGTCGATCGAGGATGTGGGCATCTACAAGCCCGCCCGCGCCGTCTACGACATGGTGCGCACCCGCTATGACACCAATCCAGATGAGGTGCTTTTCGTCAGCTCGAACGGGTGGGATGCTGCGGGCGCCAGCGGCTATGGCTTTAATGTGCTGTGGGTGAACCGCGCAGGTCAGCCTGTAGACCGGATGCCCCATAAACCGACCCGGACCGAGCGGGACCTGACCAACCTACCCCATTTCATCAAGGAATTCTGATGCCCTATTTTACGACCTCTGACGGCCTGTCCCTGCACTACACCGATGAAGGCATCGGCACGCCGGTTCTTTGCCTTGCGGGGCTTACGCGGAACGGAGATGACTTTCAGTTCGTGCGCCCCCATCTGTCGGCCTACCGGATGATCACGCTGGACAGCCGCGGGCGCGGCAAGTCGGACTTTGACAAGGACTACATGAATTACTCGCTCCAGCGCGAGGCACTGGATGCGCTGGAATTGCTGGCCCATTTGCAGCTTGAAAAGGTCGTGATCCTTGGCACCTCGCGCGGGGGCCTGATCGCGATGGGGCTGGGGCCAACCCATGCCCATGTGATGCAAGGGGTGATCCTGAACGACATCGGCCCGCGCATAGACGAGCGGGGATTGGCGCGAATCTTCACCTATGTGGGCCGCGCACCGGACCTGCAAACCCTGAAAGAAGCCGCTGCCGCCCTTGCCAACGCCGAGCGTACGCGGTTCTTCAACGTCTCTGAACAACGCTGGCTGGATCAAGCCGCAGCCATTTACGACGAGACACCCGACGGAATTGCATTACGATACGATGCACGACTGTTGGATGCCCTTCGCGATCAAAGCGTAGACGGTGAAATCCCTGAAATGTGGGAGTTTTTCGATTCCCTTAATGATATTCCCATGGCAGTAATTCGTGGTGAGCACTCGGACCTGCTGTCAGACGCCACCATGCAAGAGATGGCGCAGCATCATCCGGGGCTGGTCACCTGCACTGTGCCGGATCGCGGGCACGTGCCCTTCCTGGACGAACCCGAGGCGTTGGATGCGATACACGCCGTGATGAAGCAGGCAGAGACATCATGACAGACCTTGCGGCGATCCTAGCAGCGAATGCGCGTCTTGAGGGCCACGTCCGACGGACGCCCTTGCTGGAATCGCCCTTTCTGAACGACATCGCCGGACGCCGTGTTCTGGTGAAACCCGAATGTTTGCAGCATACGGGCTCGTTCAAATTCCGTGGCGCTTGGTCGGCCATTTCGGCCTTGCCAGAAGAGCAGCGGGCCAAAGGGGTTCTGGCCTACTCTAGCGGCAACCACGCGCAAGGCATCGCCTATGCGGCACGCGCCCACGGTATTCCTGCGGTCATCATCATGCCCGACAACGCCCCGACCCTGAAGCTAGAGAACACCCGCGCTTTGGGAGCCGAGGTTGTCACCTATGACCGCGCTGGCGGCGAAAGCCGCGAGGCCATCGGCGCCGCGATCGCGATCGAGCGTGGCCTGACCCTGATCCGCCCCTATGACGAACCCATGGTGATCGCAGGCCAAGGCACCACCGGCCTTGAGATCGCGGCACAAGCCACCGAGATGGGCATCATCACGGCCGAGGTGCTGGTCTGCTGCGGTGGAGGCGGTCTGACCTCGGGCATCGCGCTCGCGTTGGAGGGCAAAGCCCCCGATATGACTGTGCGCCCTGTGGAACCGCAGGGCTTTGATGACGTAGCCCGTTCGTTGCGCGCAGGCACCATCCAGAGCAATCCCAGTGAGGTGGGCCTTTGCGATGCGATCCTGACCAAACAGCCTGGCGAAATCACCTTCCCGATCATGCACCGCCTCTGCGGCGCGGGCATCGCTGTCTCGGACATCGAGACGCTGGACGCGATGGCGCAAGCCTTCCTGCGCCTGAAGATCGTGGCCGAACCGGGCGGCGCTGTGGCGCTGGCGGCGGCTCTGTACCACGGTGACGAACTGGACGCCGATACGGTGATTGCCGTTGTCTCTGGCGGAAACGTCGATCCTGTTGTCTTCGGGCGGGCCTTGGCCCGAATGGGCTAAAATCGGCCACCCCCTAAAGTCTGCTCGGGCAACAGTTGCCCTAAGGTCAAGCCGTGGCTAGGCTGATCAAACACTCGTTTAACCAGAAAAATGCCACACGTATTTTTACCAGACCTTCGCCTGCACTATTCGGAACAGGGGCCTAAAGACGGTCCCGTTCTAGTGCTGGCCCACGCTCTTGGCGCAGATCTTAGCATCTGGGACGCCGTCTGTGCGCGTCTGCCCGCAAATTTGCGGGTAATCCGCTATGACCACCGCGGGCATGGGGCCTCGGACGTGCCGAAGGCGCCCTATGCGATGGGCGCGATGATCCGCGACGCCGAAGGTTTGCTGGACCATCTAAAGGTCAAGGACGCGGCCTTTTGTGGCCTCTCGGTCGGCGGGCTGGTGGCGCAGGGCTTGGCAGTAAAACGTCTGGACCTGATCCGCACCCTGATCCTGTCGAACACCGCCGCCCGCATCGGCCACGAAAGCCTTTGGGAAAAGCGGATCGCAGCCGCCGAAAGCAGCTCTAAGGCCGCGCTGGTGCAGGAAACCCTTGAACGCTGGTTCCCCCGTCAGGATCTATCGCAGCCCCGCATCCAGACCGTAAAGGCCGTATTGGACCGCACCGCCCTAGATGGGTGGATCGGCACCATGCATGCGATCAAAGGCACCGACTTTTACACACCAACCAGCGGCCTACGTCTGTCCACGCTTGGGATTGCCAGCAGCGACGATGCCTCGACCCCGCCGGATCTGGTGCGCGAGACCGCCGCACTGGTGCCAGGCTCTCAGTTTCACCTGATCCGCCGCGCCGGACACCTGTCCTGCGTCGATCAGCCCGAAGAATTTGCGACCACCGTTACCGATTTCCTCAGATCCACGGGGCACATGTCATGACCAACTTTCTTCTGATCCACGGTTCTTGCCACGGCGCGTGGTGCTGGCGGCATGTCATTCCAGCTTTGAAACTGCGCGGCCATAAGGTCAACGCGATCGATCTGCCAAGCCACGGCGCCGACGGCACCCCGATCTGCGAGGTCACGCTGGATCTCTATGCCAAAGCGATTCTGGACGCCATCAAGGTGCCCACCGTCGTCGTGGGTCATTCCATGGCGGGCTTTCCGATTTCCCGCGCAGCGGCGCTGGACAACCGGATGATCAAGCGGCTGGTCTTTCTTTGCGCCTACATGCCCCGCGAAGGGATGACGCTGGCCGACATGCGCCGCGAGGCCCCGTATCAGCCCCTGATGCAAGCGGTGGTCAAATCCGCAGATGGGCTGTCCTTCACCATCGACCCGCTGCAAACGCGCGATGTGTTCTATCACGACTGTACTGCCGCAGACGCTGCCTACGCCAACACCCGGCTCTGCCCGCAGGCGATTTTACCGCAAGAAACCTCAATCGAATTGGGGGCAAAGTATGAATCTGTCCCGAAAAGCTATGTCATCTGCTCAGAAGACCGCACGATACCACCAGAATATCAGCGACAAATGGCTGCAAACTTGCCGAAAGAAGACGTATATGAGATTAGTACTTCGCATTCGCCCTTCTTCTCGGACCCGACCGGACTGGCAAATCTGCTGCACCGCATCGCTGGCTGACCCGAAGGCACCATATTCTGACCGAGCCGACCTGAATGACCACGACCGATAACCTTCACGTCCCACCGCCCCCCAGTGAGATGGAGCAAAGCGCCCAAGCCGCTGCCGCCTATCTGAAAACCCTCGCCCATGAAGGGCGTTTGATGATTCTATGTCATCTGGGCGGCGGCGAGAAAGCCGTGGGCGAGCTTGAGCAGCTGCTGGGTATTCGTCAGGCCGCTGTCAGCCAGATGCTGGCCCGCTTGCGCGAAGAGGGGCTGGTCTCGACCCGTCGTGAAGGCAAGACCATCTACTATTCTCTGGCGGATGATCGCACCACACAGGTGATCGGCCTGCTGTACAATCTGTTCTGCGCCGAAACCTGTTAAGGCCGCCAGATTCGGCGGGATTACCCGCCGACCCCCACACATTGCCTATTCCTTAAGCGCGCCTGCGGGCTTTTGCGCGGTTCTCAGGCAGAATACTTGGCATCTCTCTGATCTCGAATACTCTACCCTAAAACGAATAGAGTACCGAATGCGCGATCCATTTCTTATCCGCCTGCACGATCTTCTTGAACAGATTTACCCCGGACAGGACATCCCCGTCCTTGGCCAGAAAATTATCGATGCCTTCTGGCCCGAGGGCAATGCCCGCCGCAAAAAGGCCCGCGCCCCCAGCAACAATTTCTGGTCCGAGAAAGACACGCTGGTCATCACCTATGGCAACTCTATCCAGGATGGCGTCCACAAACCGCTGGACCTGCTGCGCGATTTCCTGACCCGCCAGTTGAAGGGCGTGACCAACGGCGTGCATATCCTGCCATTCTTCCCCTTCACCTCGGACGATGGCTTTGCGGTGACCGACTACCGCGCGGTGAACCCCAGCCTTGGGGATTGGGCCGACATCAAGCGCATCTCGAAGCAGTTCAAGCTGATGTCTGATCTGGTCCTGAACCACGTCAGCAGCCAATCGGTCTGGTTCAACGAATACCTTCAGGGACATGAGCCCTACGACAAGTTCTTCTTCGAGGCCTCGCCCGAGGACGATCTGTCGGATGTGGTGCGCCCCCGCACCAGCCCCCTCTTGCGTGAGGTCGAGACTGCCAATGGTACCCGCCATGTCTGGTGTACCTTCAGCCACGATCAGGTGGATCTGGATTTTCGCAACCCCGAGGTGCTGCTGGAATTCCTGCGCGTCACCCGCCTGCATATCGACAACGGCGTGCGCATCGTGCGGCTGGATGCGGTGGCCTTCATCTGGAAAGAGATCGGAACCAAGTCGATCCACATGCCCCAGACACACGCCATCGTGCGCCTGATGCGCCTTTTGGCCGATTTCGCCCAAGAGCCGGTGATCCTGCTGACCGAAACCAACGTGCCGAATGCGGAAAACCTCAGCTACTTCGGCAACCGGAACGAGGCGCACGCGGTCTATAACTTCTCGCTACCGCCCCTCTTACTGCACGCGATGCTGTCGGGTTCGGCCAAGTATCTGAACCGCTGGCAGGCCACCATGCCGCCTGCGCAGATGGGTTGCGCCTACCTGAACTTCTCGGCCAGTCACGACGGCATCGGCATGCGCCCTGCCGAGGGCATCCTGCCCCCCGAAGAAAAGGACAAGGTGATCGACTGCGTTAAGGCCCACGGCGGCCGCGTTTCCATGCGCAGCATGCCTGACGGCAGCCAAAGCCCCTATGAGTTGAACATCACCTTCTTTGACGCGCTGGCGGGCACCACCAAGGGCAAGGACGATCTGCACATTGACCGCTTCCTTGCCGCCCAAAGCATCGTCATGGCGCTGGAAGGCATCCCTGCCTTCTACATCCATGTGCTACTGGGAACTGAGAACGACTACGCAGGCGTCGAAAAGACCGGCATCAACCGCGCCATCAACCGTCATCGCTGGGACTACCCGACCCTGCGCGAGCGGCTGGCCGACCCGTCATCCACTAACAGCCGCGTGCTGACCGAGATGAAGCGGCGTATCTCTATCAGAGGCCGCCAGCCCGCCTTTCACCCGAACGCCACCCAGTTCACCCTGCAACTGGACGACCGCATCTTCGGCATCTGGCGCCAAAGCCTTGAGCGGGATCAATCCATCTTTGCCCTGCACAACGTCAGCGATGAATTGGTCGAGATTGATCCCGTCGCCATCAACCTGATCGACGGACATGACTGGTACGACCTTCTGACGGGCGAGGTGATCCCGCCCCACACCCAGAAAATCCGCCTTGCGCCGTATCAGTGCCGATGGATCAGCAACCGGATGTGAGCCACAAGCACCCTGAACGCATAAAGCAAAGCCCCGCGACCAGCGGGGCTTTTTCTTTTCGGAAAGAAGGCCGCGCGCGCCCCAAGGGGCGCGCGCGGCGGGCGCTCTAGCCCAAGTCGGCGTAATCCTGTTTTACCGCCGTCAACATATCCGACATCAAGGTCGGATCAGCGGCGTGAACACGGCTCCATGTGGGGATGAAGGGGGTCTCGAACGGGTTATCAAGGAAAGCATTGCCCGCATTCATGATGTTCTCGGCAAACAGCTCGATGCTGCGCTCTTCCTTGTGACGATCAATCGACAGGCCGTTCATGGCCGCGTCGTTGTAATAGCTTTCCAGCACATCCAGCGCGGTACGGTAGTAGACCGCCTTCAGGGTGCGGAAGACATTCGGCGTAAAGACCGTGCCATCAGCGGCCAGCTTGCGGAAGATCGCCTTGCAGATATCCGTACCCATCCGGTTCAGGCCGGCGGCAGAATCCTCGGGGCTCAGATCTTGGTGTTTGTGGTCATAAGCATCGCTGATTTCCGCCTGACACACCGACTTGGGCGCCAGATTGCGCCATGCCTCGGACAGCACGCCAATCTCAAGACCCCAGTCGCTGGGAATGCGCAGATCAGGCAGCATGGCGGTGCGCATGGCAAACTCGCCCGACAGCGGGTAGCGGAAGCTGCGCAGGAAATCGATGTAGTCCTTGTCACCCACCACTTTCTTCAAGGCGATCAGCAGCGGGCTGACCAGCAAGCGCGTGACGCGGCCATTGATCTTGCCGTCCCCGATCCGTGGGTAATAGCCCTTGGACAGCTGGTAGGGGAACCGCGGGTTGGCCACCGGATAGAGCAGACGGGTCAACATGTCCTTTTCATAGGTCACGATATCGCAGTCGTGGATCGCCATGACCGAGGTGTCGCGGCAAGCCATCATATACCCCAGACAGCCCCAGACGTTCTTACCCTTGCCCGGCTCTGACGGATAAAGCCCCTGCTCTTTCAACCGCTCGCCAATGGCCCGATTGCGCGGGCTGTCGTTCCAGATCACCACATGCTGCTGCGGCAACCGCGAGAAGAACTTGACCGCATGAGCGTATTGCTCTGCATCCGCCCGATCCAGACCGATGATGATCCGGTGCAAATAGGGCACCTGACTAAGCTCATCCACGATGTTGTTGATCGCAGGCAGCTCCAACTCGGAAAAGAGGCAGGGCAGGATCAGAGTAATCTTGCGGTCTTCGGCAAAGGTGGCCAGCTCGTGGCTCATGGCCTCGGGCGACTTGGCGCGGAGGTTATGTAGCGTGGCGATGTGGCCGTTCTGGTGAAAGTCTGCCAAAGTAAAATCCTTTTGAGATCAAAGATATCGGTCCGCCAGGGCAGACACGGCATGTGCCCAACCTGCGGGACCGGCGGTTTGTTCCCGCATCACGCGGCCCTCTGCCTCTCCGTTCAAAGGGGGCAGCGGATCGCGGTGGGGATTGGGGATGATGACGCCGTGGGTGGCGGCCTCGATCATCTCTTGGTCGTTGGGGGCATCGCCAAGCGCGATTGAGGGGGGATTGCCGTAGCGGGTCAGTACCTCTGTCATAGCGTCCACCTTGCGGCGCCCGAACCCGAGGGTCAGAAACCGCCCCCCTTCCCGCGCCGAGACCCCATGCGCGGCCAAGGCTGACAAGAACGCGGTCAGTTCAGCCGTATCGCCACGCCAAAGGCCCGGCTCGGTAAAGGCGCGTTGGGCGGCCAGCGCCGCCTCTGCCCGGGGCAAGCCAGTGGCTTCGGCAACGCCATCCACATCCATATCGCCAAAGCCGGTGTAATCGTCGCGCAAACCCACCGGCAGGCTGTCCAGAATGCGGCGCAGGCGGCGATAAGCATCAGGCGAAGGCAACGCACCCTGCCCCGGCGGCACAAGACCTGCGCCGTTTTCGCAAATCGCGGGACAGTCGCTTAGCCCCATGGCATCGCGCAACTGGGAGATTTCGGCAGCTGTTTTCGAGCTGGTCAGAATAACCGGAACGTTTGCATCAATCAGACGGTCCAGAACAGGTTTTGCGGGCTGCCAGTCATAGGTCTCATGATCCAGCAGGGTCGCATCAAGATCGGTAAAAACGATCAAAGGTACGTTCGGCATTCCAGCCCTCCTTGCCTCCAGTATCCCAGTCCGCCACCGTGCCCACAATGCTGCACCTGCATCATGCGCCCCATTTCAGGGCGCGGTGATTAAAAATTGAGCACAACCATAAGCGGTGCTTTCAAGTCATTTTCGCCATGCCAATCCTCGCAATAATGCGGTAAGGCACAGGCATCTGGCCCCGAGGGCGCAAAGGCGTCCGCTGACCCTATTCAGGAGAACTGCCTTGAGCTTTGACCGTTCCATCAAGATCGCTCCGTCGATCCTTTCCGCCGACTTCGCAAACTTTGGACAAGAGATCCGCGCAATCGAGGCCCAAGGCGCCGACTGGGTGCATGTGGATGTGATGGACGGTCACTTTGTGCCGAACCTGACCTTCGGCCCGCCCGCTGTGAAAGCGTTCCGTCCCCACGTGAAAACCGTGATGGACGTGCACCTGATGATCAGCCCCGTGGATGCCTATATCGACGCCTACGCGGATGCGGGCGCGGACGTGCTGACCGCCCATGTCGAGGCAGGCCCCCACACCCACCGCACCCTACAAGCCATTCGCGGCGCAGGCATGAAGGCCGGTGTTGCCCTGAACCCCGGCACCCCTGCCGAAGCGGTCGAGCATCTGCTGGACCTGACCGACGTGATCTGCGTCATGACCGTGAACCCCGGTTTTGGTGGACAGAAGTTCATCGACATGACCTCCAAGATCCGCAAGCTGCGCAGCATGATCGGTGATCGCCCCGTCCATATCGAGATTGACGGCGGTGTTGATCCCACCACCGCGCCTCTGGTCGCTGCCGCTGGCGCCGATGTTCTGGTCGCCGGCAGTGCTGTGTTCCGTGGCGGCTCGGTCGGTAACGCCGATGTCTACGGCGAGAACATCCGCAACATCCGCGCAGCCGCCAATAGCGTTCTTTAATGGCGCGAATTGTCTTTGATCTGGACGGGACGCTGATCGACAGCGCCCCGGACATTCAGGCCGTCGCCAATGCAACCCTTGCGGGGATCGACAAAGCCCCCCTGTCGCTGGCCGAGACCCGCAGTTTTATTGGCAACGGTGCCCCGACCTTTGTCCGCCGGATGATTGCCGCGCGGGACGTGGATGAGGCGCTTTTCGACGGGCTTCTGGCAGAGTTCAAAACCCGCTATGTGGATGCGGTCGAACTGACTGTGGTTTTCGATGGCGTGCGTGAGGCACTGGATGCTCTGCGTCGCGCGGGTCACAGCCTTGGGATTTGCACCAACAAGCCCATCGCCCCCACTCATTCCGTGCTGGCTCATCTGAAGATGGATGGTTTGTTCGATGCGGTGATCGGTGGCGATAGCCTGCCCGTTCACAAGCCGGATGCCGCCCCTTTGCAGGCAGCCCTAGAAGCGCTGAATAGCGATGCTGCGCCGATCTATGTGGGGGATAGCGAAGTGGACGCGCAAACAGCGGTGAACGCTGCGGTGCCCTTCGTCTTTTACACCGGCGGCTATCACAAGACGCCGCTGGACAGCATCCCCAAGCAAGCCAGCTTTGACCACCACACGGACATGGTCCGCGCGATCGAAGGCCTGCTCTAGCTTTTACTGAATTCCAAAGCTGTCCTTCTGATCAGGCGCCGTCTCCTGACCCGCCTGATCCAGCCCCAACTGTTCACAAAGATCCAGCGCGCTTTCCATCGAGGCAATCACCTCGTTACACTGCAGCGCGCTGTCCTGCATCAGTTTGGCCAGTTCTTCCAGACGCTCGGCCGAGGCACCGCGCTGCATAATCCGCGCGGCCCCATTGGTGGTGCTGACCACATTGCGCAGCTTGTGCAGGGTGCGCATGCAGTTATCCATCAATGTCGCGATGGCCTCAGCTTCAATGTCGCTCTGACTCTCAGAGATGGGGACTGCCGTCACATCGGACGAGATCACAAGCAGTTTGGTCACCTCTCCGCCATTGCGATCCAGAGGCATCACCTCGACGACCCAAGTCCGCATCACCCCGTCGCCAGTACGGAACCGGCCTGTAAAGCTGGTGGTGACCCCTTGCAGGCCAAGCTCAACCGCGTTGGCGGCTTTGGCATGATATTCCTCAGTCCAGAGGTCCGCCCAGATTTGCCCGCAAAACTGATCCTGAGGCACCTGTAGCAAGGCAAGGCCGCGTTCATTGACCGCGCGAACATAGCCGTCACGATCCAGAACCTTGATGCAAAGATCCGCACGCTCGGCCACGTGGCCAAGAATGGACCCGACAGATGATGCTGCAACCTCTACATCGCCGACCAGAATTTTCATTGCGCGCACCCTGACTGAAAAGACACGCCCAATATACACCAACTACCCGATAGATCAATTTCTCTAGCGGTTTGAGTGTATTGCCTCGAAAACGGCCTCCGCCAGCGTCTCGCTTGAGAACGGTTTCCGCAAAATCGGGCACGGGGGATAGCTTGCGCGAATATCATCCCGCTCGCCGTAGCCGGTGGACAGGATAAACGGCACGCCAAGTTCGGCCAGACGGATCGCCACGGGCAAGGATTGTTCGTTGCCCAGATTCACATCCAGAACCGCAACCGAGAAGGTATTCTTCTCAATCTGGTTCAAAGCCTCTTGGACGTTGGATGCGATTTTCACGTCACTCGCGCCAAGCTCGGTCAGGATATCGGCCGCGTCCATGGCGATGATCATTGTATCCTCAAGCACCAAGGCAGTGCCCGTCACCCCATCCGCAGGGCGGCCTGCCTGAGCGTTATCTATATCCGCAGCTTCATCACGCGTTGGCGCTACAAAGACATGGGCTTCGGGGATCACAAAATGGGCCTCAAGGCCAGTCACCTTGTAATCCAGCCGCGCCTCTCCGTTCAATTCAAACGGGACAAAGCGTTCGATGATGGTTGACCCGAACCCGCGACGAGATGGCGGCACCACAGCAGGACCGCCCCGTTCCGACCACGACAGTGTCAAAGCGTTGGTATGATCGCGTCCCAGCGTCAAAACGATCCGGCCCGATGCCTCGCGCAGCGCCCCGTATTTGACCGAGTTGGTCATCAACTCATGCACCACCAACGCCAGACTGGTGTAGGCCTTGGGCGAGATCAGCACATCGCCGCCGTTGATGATCAGGCGATCCACCTTTTCCTCGGTGTAGGCGGCGATCTCCAGCCGGACCAATTCCTGCAAAGAGGCCGGTGCCCAATCATCGCGGGTCAACTGGTCATGCGCCCGCGCCAGCGCATGAATGCGCCCGTCCAAACGACCCGAGAAATCTTCAACGCTGGCGGTTGCGGACTTGCTCTGCTTGATCAGCCCGCGCATCAAGTTCAGGATGTTGCGCACGCGGTGGTTCAATTCGGAGATCAGCAGTTCCTGCTTTTCCTGCGCCCGCTTGCGCTCTTCGTTCGCCTGATCGGTTATCTTCAGGAAAATCTCCAACAGCAGCGCCCGCAGCAGTTCCGCCGCGTGGGACACCGCTGGCCCCCAAGGCGCACTTTGACCGCGGATCACTTGGCTCCATGCCTCAAAGCTTTTGCGCGGGGTCAGACGCAGACCATTCGGGCCCGGGGTAACGGGCTTGTCCGGATTGCCCGCCCATGTGACCTTGGTCCTCTGCTCTTTGCGGAACAGCACCAGATAGTCGCGCGGACGCCGTGAAATCGGGATCGCCAGACAGCCCGCCGCACGGTCAGCATAGGCTTCGGCGGGAATAAAATGCTGGGACAGGCAGTGGGTCTCATACACGCCCGAGGCCGCTGCCGTGTTCAGAAAACGGGTCAGCGCGTAGAATTCATCTTCGGTCGGCACTGCGCCGATGCCTTGGTAGGCCCCCTCGGAATACAGCACCATGCCGTCATGGGGGATCACATCCTGAATGTCCTCAGAGACATACATCAGGCTTTTCGCTAAGGGCTCGCCCTGCGCCATCATCGACATCAGACGGGTCTGTAGCTTGGCCGCATCTTTTTCCGCTGTGGCGCGGGTCTGCTGCTCCAGATGGGACAATTCATAAGAAAACAGATGGCCGAAAAGCTCGATCGCGGTGCGCGCTTCGAAATCGATGTATTTCGGCGTGGCATGGTGGCAGGCGAAAAGACCCCACAATTCGTTGTTGCGCATGATCGACACGGACATCGAAGCCCGCACACCCATGTTCCTCAGATACTCCAGATGGATCGGAGAGACCGCCCGCGTCACCGACAAGGACAGATCCAGCGGCTGCCCCTCGGCCGAGATCTGGGGCACGATATCCACCCCTTCGTGATCTACATCCGCGATCAACCGCAAAAGCGAGCGGGCATAAAGCGCCCGCGCCTGTTTCGGGATATCGGACGCAGGAAAAAACAGGCCCTTGAAGTCATCCATATGGGCTGCGCGATCCTGCGCCACCACCTTGCCAGAGGCGTCAGGCTGGAACTGATAGACCATTACACTGTCAAAACCGGACAGCGCCCGCAGCGCCCGCGCGGCTTCATGAGTTTTGGCCTCAAAGCTCTCGGCCAGCCGGATACGGTTGATGTAGGGATAAACCTCGGACAGGAAGTCCTGCCCGACCGAGGTACGCTTGCGTTCAAATTCCACCACCAGATGGCGGCCGCTTTGGTGGATCGAGAGGTCAAACAGCCCCGCCACCGACGGCATCAGCACACCAAACACCCGCACCACCGCATCCTGCCCCGAAAGGCTGCGCGAGCGTTCGAAAATCTTTTGCATGACCGGAGGCGGACAAATGGTGCCAAGCGGCTGGCCCACCACCTCATCGGCGGGGAACCCCAGCGCATCTTGCAAGTTGCTAGAAGCATGCTGGATAATCCCGTCCGAGGATACCGCCACCAACGCCCCGAATTCCTGCACGCGGCCAAGGATATGGATCGGCTCGCGGTCGCAGTTAGTCAGATCGACAGCGGCTTGGCCGCTTGGAAATTCGGTGGCTTCGGACTGTGTCAATGCACGTCTCCTTCATCCCGACGCGCCAAAGTGGCGGCCAGCGTAAACAGGTTAAACCCGGTCAGAACGTCTTGGACAACACTATCCGCAAGCGCGCCATCCGCTGGTGTCGCCCGCAGCGTCGCGCACAATTGGCGCCAATCGGCCTGATAAGGTTCCGGGGTAAAATAGCGTGGCATCGGCGCGACACCGGCGTCGGTCAACCGGCGGCGCAGCACCTCTGTCCCGAGGCGAGAGCCGATAACAAGATAGGCAACGGCCAAAGGATGTAAGCTAGAGGGTGCTGGCAACTGTGGCACAAAGCAAGCGCGATCCGCCACATCCTGCGCAAGTGCGCTTTTGGCATTTCGCAGCATTGCCGCCACCTGGGCGTCACAGTCGGGACAAGCCGCCAAAAGGGCCGAAAACCCCGCCAGTTGCACCGCTAGAAAATGATTCAAATAGGTTGCAGGGTCCCTTTGGAATGGCGCGAACAACTGGTCTAGCGCCTCGTGCGTCGCGCCGGTCTGCTCGCGCAGCCGTGTCAGCAGGTCGGGCCAGACTGCAACGGTCTGCATCCGGTCAAAATCATGTTGTTCTAAGGCACCCAAAGCGATCTTCTTTCAAAATTCATGAAACCATAGCCTCGGAAAGGCTGCACTCGGCACGGGTCAAACGGACCTTTTCCACACGCGCGCAATCGAACTGCTGCATCGGCAGCGCCTTGCACCGTTCAAACGCCTCGGCAGAGGCATGAAATGCCGCCTCGCCGAAAAGACTCTTCTGATGAATTACTAACGCTCTCAAAGCATTGTGCAACCGGTGCTGGACCTCAACATTGCCTGCTCCATCGCGGGCAATGGCGTGGAAGGCATCGTCCAGCATCTGCTCTGCCCGCAAAGGGCGCATCCGGACGCGGGGGCAGATTGGCGCATCCGGCCGCACAGGCGACCAGTGTTCCAGCACCCGCACCAGCCGTACCAGCACATCAATCGCCGTGCCTGGATCATTCACTGCTGGCGACAACGCGCGAGAGCCGATTTCCGACAAAACCACCAGACCGAAGCGGGGGTCCTGATCATAGTTCCGTTCCGGCCCGATGGTGACCCCTGCCCGCAAAGACTGTTCCAGACCGTCGTCTGGCCGCGCCCCTTCCACATAGATGATGGTCTGGCCGGAATAGACAAAGTCTCCGGGCTCGACATCGCACCAGAGCGTCACATCATGCTTTGCGGCCAGATCTTGTAGGCCGTGGACATCCATATGCCGCACATAGCCCGAGGCCCCTGCCTTGATCCCATGACTATTCGGCGGGATCGCGCCCTCTAAAGGGGCGGCGTCCAGACAGGGACTGCCAGAGCGGCTTTGCAACGACCTACGGGCTGCTGCCTCGGCCCGATCCAGCGTATCGGACATCATCCCGAAGGTGATCAAATGGCTGATCCACCGCAGTAAGGCGACAACAATAATCAGCACCACACCAAGTGTCGCAAAGAACAGGATTGTGCGGCCTTTGGTGTCAAAAATCCCCAACTCCAGCCCGATGATCCCGATCAGGCTGAACAGAAAGGTTCCCAGAAAGGTGGCCAGCACATTCTGCGTTGTCGTGTCCTGCTGAAGTAGTGCCGTCGCCCGCGGTGTGGCCGTGCTGGCGGCTGTGGAATAAGCCTGAACAGCGATAGACAAAGAGAACGTCGTCACCGTCAGCATGGACGAGGCGATAATCTGCAACACCGCCGCAACAGTGTTGTCGCCCAGTTTGAACGACAGATCATCCGGCACCCAAGGGGTGAACATCGGCGCAAGCACAGGAAGCAGGATCGCCACAACCGCGAAGGTCGAGACCCGAAACCAGATCCCCTTTAAAATTTGGCGCAAGGTCCACAGGTATTTCGCGATCACGGATTTGGCCCAGACAAAGTGCTACAGGGGACAAACCTTCTGGCTCGGGAAAGGTTCCGCAGAAAATCACAATTTTCGCCCCTTGTTTCCTATCGTTTGTAGGGGACATCTGCGCACACTATCCCGATGTTCGATTGACGCGCCCTTTGCGTCAGGTAAACTCGCCCAACCCTACAGAACATGTGGAGCAGACCCATTTCCCAGCCAGCCCGAAAGACCTTGGTTGCCAGCCTACGCGATGCCCTGCGCCAACAGATCGAATCCGGACATTTCCGCATCGGAGAGCGCCTTCCCAGCGAAGCGCAACTTACCCGTGAACATGGCGTCAGCCGAACTGTTGTCCGCGAAGCCGTGGCAGCCCTGCGCGCCGATGGATTGGTTGAACCGCGACAGGGTTCGGGCGTCTATGTGCTAGAGCCTGAGGCACCAGTGCCTGCGCCGTTCTCGGATGTGGATATGGACCGCCTGTCCTCGGTGATAGAACTGCTGGAACTGCGCACCGCTGTCGAGGTTGAGGCCGCAGGACTGGCAGCACAGCGCCGCAGCCCGTCGCAGGAAGAATATATTCTGGAATGCTTGCGCGCCGTGACCCTGTGCAACAGCGCGGGGCGAAACTCTTCCGAAGAGGACTTTGCCCTGCATCTGGCGATTGCCGAGGCGACGAACAATCCGCGCTTCCCCGAGTTTCTGATCATGGTCGGGGCCAACAGCATTCCCCGCCGCGCGCTGGATTCCCAGACCCAAGTTCCCATGGCCGAGCGTTATGGCGAGATGATCAATGACGAACACGACAAGATCGTCACCGCTATTCTGAACGGGGATGAGGACGCCGCCCGCGCGGCCATGCGCACGCACCTGCGCGGCAGTCAGCAACGCTACCGCAATCTACTGCGGGGCACTGGCGGATAAGAACGGGGGCCAAAACGGCCCCCTTTTTCGTTCAGATAGAAAGTAGCGCCCGAACAGGCGCTTCCAACCCTGCGCCGATAGCGGCTGTGCTGGCCGCATCCAGATGAACGCCGTCGATGGGCGATGCCTCTGCCACACACCCCGCATCCCAGAATGACACACCCATTGCTTGCGTCAGTTCCTCATAGAGCGGTGCAAGGCGATGTGTCTCGGCCACGTCGCGGGTCGCGGCAGTTTTCCCGTCTGGTCCGATCACGCAAGGCGGCGGCGCGACGACCAGCACTTTGGGAACTGCCGAGAGACCCTGATAAGCGTGGCACTGCACGATCTGAACCAGCCGCTTCATCCCCGCTGTGGCCCCTTCGGCCGTACCAACGACAGCAGGCTTCAGGTCATTGGTCCCAAGCATAATGATCACCAGATCCAGCGGGATATGACTGTGCAAGAGGATCGGCAGCACCTTGACCCCGTTCCGGCAGCACGGTCCGGTATGATCATCAAAGGCGGTGGTCCGGCCACCTAGTCCTTCGCTGATCACCTCAACCCCCAACTTGCCGGCCAGCACATTGGGCCACAGGAATTCAGGCGCATGGCGCTGGCCGTCTTCGGGGCGATGCCCCCATGTCAGACTGTCGCCGAAGGCCAGAATGCGGGTCATGCGGCAGTCTCCTGCCGGATCAGGTCCATAGGCATTAGAGCCCCGCGATGAGTGATCACTCGGGCAGCCATCTGGTGGGCGGCCTTTGCAGCCTCAACCGGTCCAAGACCTGCCATGCGGGCGCTGAAATAGGCCCCGTTAAAGCTGTCCCCTGCCCCCGTGGTGTCCACGGGCTGGACCTTCGGGCCCGGATCAACTGTGGTGATGTCTCCGTCCGCCAGCACCAGCATGGTGCCGCCGCCGTTCTTGACCACGATCTCGGTCGCGCCTGCATCGGCGTAGCGTTGCAAGGTGGCCATCTCATCGGCATCCCCGAAGAAATCCGCTTCATCCTCATACGAGGGCAGCGCGATGCGGCTGACGTGGGCCGCGTCCATGATCGCCGCGCACATGGTTTCCGTATCCGGCCACAGGCGCGGGCGCAGGTTCGGGTCAAAGGCCACGTTGCGACCCTTCAGAACTTCGAGCAGCGCCGCACGGCGGTCAGAGGTCAGAACGCCCAGAGTAATCCCCGACAGATAGACCAGATCGGCCCCACCCACGGCCGCCGCAACAGCGTCAGGATCATCGGCCAGACACCGCGCCGCGGAACTGTCACGCCAGTAGGTAAAGCTGCGTTCGCCGTCTTTCAGGGTGATCAGATACATACCCGGCACGCGGCTGGGATGGCGGGTGATATGGTCCGTCCCGATTCCGCCCGAGGCCATAAAGGCCAGCATCCGCTCTGACAGCGGATCAGAGCCGACAGTGGTCACATAATCCACCGTTCCGCCCGTCATCAAAGCCCGCGCGTACCACGCCGTATTGAACGTGTCCCCCGCAAAGCCCGAACGCCAGAGATCCTCTCCGGAGCCCGAAAGTTCAATCATACATTCGCCGATGCAAACTATACGCATTCCTCACCCCCAGTCGGGGAAACCGTAGAGCGATTGCGGATTGTATACCAGAGCCAACTGCATGGCTTTTTCATCGGGAAGCCAACCCATTACGGTATCCAGCAGGGCCGCGTCATCGGGGTAATCTTCGGTCTTTTTCGCCAGATTGTGCGGCCAATTGGTGCCCCAAACGATGCGCTCTGGGGCGTAGGCGGCAATCTCGCGGGCGACCTTGGCGATATCGGGGTAATCAGGGCCGCTGGTCAGGGTTGCCTCATAGCAACCGGCGAATTTGAACCAGACGTTCCCCTTGTCGATCAGACGTTTGATCACCGCGATATGTTCGTCCGTGACGCCGCCGAAAATCTTGCCGTGATGGTCCAGAACCCAGCGCGATTGCAAGGCGGCCAAGCGGCTTTCAAGCTCGGGCAAGGCGGTGCCGTCAAACTGCACAGCAGTCATCCATCCCGCGTTCGCGCAGATGCCATCAACGGCCTCAAGTTCGGACAAGCCCACGGCCCCACCGGGCAGGTCCATGATGCGCGCGCCGACGATACCGGCGGCATCCAGACGTTCGACCTCGGCCTCGGAAGTTTGCCCGTCAATCGCGGCCACGCCCCGCGCCAGTTCGCCCATCTCGGCCAGACAAGCCAGAAGGCAGGCGTTGTCTTTCTGGTGCGCGTTGCCTTGAGTAATCACCACACGGTCGACCCCCAGCCACTCCATCGCAGTGCGGTACATATCCGGCGTCGGCAAAGGCGCAGGCGGCAGGCCCGGACCACCCTCGACCGAGGGGAAGCCGGGCACATACATATGCATCTGCGTGTCGATGGTGCCCTTGGGCAGGATGGTCTTTGGCGGCTCGCCGGTCAGTTTACGGTCAATCATCAGTCGTCTTTCATCGCGAATTCGCGCAGGGCGTCGCGGTTGATTTCGATCCCCAAACCGGGCGCGTTCGGAATTTGCACCACACCGTTTTCATGTTCGATCGGCGTGGTCAGAACCGCCTGACGGAAGGGGTTATGGGTGCGGTCGAACTCCATGATCGGAGCCACCGGAGAGGGGCGCACAGGGCTGGGGATTTGCGCCGCCATCCACTGCAGGGCCGCCGCGATCTGAACGCCAGTGCCCCAGACATGAGGCACCAGACGGATACCGCTGGTCGCCGCCATATCGGCCACGCGGCGCATCTCGGTAAAGCCGCCCACCCCGCAAAGGTCAGGCTGCGCAATATCCACCAGACGCTTGGCAAAGGGTTCAACAAAGCCCCAACGGGTGTGCCATGTCTCACCGCCCGCAATAGGGATCGGCTGGCGGGCGCGTACATCAGCGTAGGCACCCAGTTGTTCGGGAACGACGGGCTCTTCGAACCAATCAATGCCATAGTCCGCTGCCTTGTTGCCAAGACGGACCGCGTCCACCACGTCATAGCCGTGGTTCGCATCGATCATCAGGCGCATGTCGTCGCCCATAACCTCACGCACAGCTTTGATGACGCGCAGGTCCTCTTCGACATCAAAGCCGATCTTGATCTTCGCCGCATGGAAACCAGCCGCCTTGTGCGCTGCCATTTCATCCGCGTTGTCCTGCACACGGTCCACACCATCACGCTTGAAGCTGCCAGTGGCATAGGCCTTGACGCTGTCGCGGAACCGCCCGCCAAGCAGCATGGACACGGACTGCCCCAGCACCTTGCCCTTGATGTCCCACAGCGCAATGTCGATGCCCGAAAGCGCCGTCACCGCCAAACCGCGCTGCCCCTGATCGCGCAGCGCATTATAGCAGGTGGCCCAGATCTTCTCGGTCTCTAGGGGGTTCTGGCCGATCAGCCAGCCCTTATACGCCTGCACCACCGAGGCGTTGGGACGCGCTGGCCCCAAACATTCGCCCCAGCCGATGGTGCCATCGTCACAGATCACCTCGACCAGAACATGGGCGCGGCGATCAAACCGCATCGAGGCGCTTTCAAACGGCGTCTCAAGGCGATGTTCCAGCAGGTGGGTACGAACCTCGGTGATTTTCATGGGCGGCTCCTTAGGCGGGGTTTGCGTCGATGATCTGCTGCAGGATCTGCTCTTCTTCAGGGGTCAGATCCGACAGAGGCGACCGCACAGCACCCGCGTCAAAGCCTACCAGACGTACGCCCGCTTTGATGGCCGAAACAGCATAGCCCTTGCGACGCGAACGCAGGTCCATGAAGGGATAGAAAAAGCCCTTCAAAATGTCCTCACAGGTGGTGCGATCACCGGCCCGCAGCGCGTGATAGAACTTGTTCGCCAGACCGGGAACAAAGTTGAACACAGCCGACGAATAGGTGGTGAAACCCGCGCCCAGATAGGCTTCGGCGAACAGCTCGGCGGTGGGCATGCCGCCCAGATAGGTCAGACGGTCGCCCATCTTGGCGGTGATCTGACGGACCAGACCGATATCGCCGGTACCATCCTTGAAGCCGATCAAGTTCGGGCATTCGTCACACAGACGCGCCAGCGTGTCGGCCTGCAGAACCGCGTTGTCACGGTTGTAAACCATCACGCCGAAATCTACCGATTGGCAGATTTTCTTGACGTGCTCGTAAAGACCCTCTTGCGGCGCATCGATCAGATAGTGGGGCAGCAGCAGGATGCCATCAGCGCCCACTTTCTGCACGGACTGAGCGATCTCGACCGCCATATCGGTGCCATAGCCGCAGCCCGACACAATCGCGGTCTTACCCGCGCTTTCCTTTGCGGCCTGCACGATGGCAGGGATTTCCGAAGGGGTCAGCGAAAAGAATTCGCCAGTGCCGCCAGCGGCGAACAGCACGGGAGCATCATAGCCCGCCAGCCATTCGATGTGCTTTTGGTAGCTGTCCGCCTTGAAGCGGCCTTCACCGTCAAAGTGGGTTACGGGGAACGACAGCAGGCCCGAACCAAGGGCGGCTTTGATCTCGTTGGGGGTCATTTCTTGTCTCCTTGGAATGGGATCGTCACACCAGATCGTTCGGCAGAACGCTGGCGGGGATGTTCTGGTAGCACACGGGCCGCAGGAAGCGGCGGATGGCCAGGGTGCCGACGGAGGTCGCACCAAAGTTGGTAGACGCGGGATAGGGTCCGCCGTGAACCATGCTGTCGCAAACCTCGACGCCGGTGGGGAAGCCGTTGGCCAGCACGCGGCCCGCCTTGCGCTCCAATATCGGCAGCAGGCGGCGGGCGGCATCTGCATCGCCGTCGTCCATATGCAGGGTGCAAGTCAGCTGGCCCTGAAGGCTGCAGGCAATCCGCGCCATCTCGTCCATATCCTTGACCGTCACGATCAGCCCCAAGGGGCCAAAGACCTCTTCGGCCAGCACATGGTTCTCCAGCCACTCGGCGCCGGTGGTGCGGAAGAGATACGGCGTTGCGTTGCGCTGATCGCACATGCTGGTCAACAGCTCCTGAACGCCCGCACCCTGAACCCGATCGCGCCCGTCCCGATAGGCCGCCGCAATCCCGTCCGTCAGCATGACCTGAGCGCTCACCTCGGACAGCGCCTCACGGGCTGCCACGGCAAAGGCCTCGCCTTCGGGGCCTTCCAGAACCACCGCAATACCGGGGTTTGTGCAGAACTGGCCCGCCCCCATGGTCAGGGACGCCGCCCATCCCTGCCCCAGCGCCGCGCCGCGGGCGGCCACAGCTTCGGGCAGCATGAACATCGGGTTGACCGAGCCAAGCTCGCCAAAGAACGGGATCGGCTCGTCGCGCTGTGCGCACAGATCAAACAAGGCGCGGCCACCGCCAAGACTGCCGGTAAAACCCACTGCCTTGATCAGCGGATGGGTCACCAAAGCCGTCCCCACATCGCGCTTGCCACCCTGGATCAGGCTGAACACACCGGGATGGACACCGCATTTGGCAATCGCTGCGGCAATCGCCTCGGCCACGATTTCGCCGGTGCCGGGATGGGCGCTATGGCCCTTCACCACCACCGGACAGCCCGCCGCCAAAGCGCTGGCCGTATCGCCACCCGCGACGCTGAAAGCCAGCGGAAAGTTCGAGGCCCCGAAGACCGCAACCGGCCCGATAGGCCGCTGCATCATCCGCAGATCGGGACGCGGCAAGGGCGCCCGATCCGGCAAAGCCGCATCATGGCGCCGGTCCAGATAATCCCCTGCCAGAATATGCGCGGCAAACAGGCGCAACTGGCCCACAGTCCGCCCGCGCTCGCCCTGCAGGCGGGCCTCAGGCAGACCGGTCTCGGACGAGCCGATCTCGGTGATCGCATCACCGCGCGCGTCGATCTCATCGGCAATCGCATTCAAAAAAGCCGCCCGCTCTTCGCGGCTGGAATAGCCATAAGACCAGAACGCCTCTTCCGCGGCCGCGCAAGCCTGATCCACCAAAGCCGGCGTTCCCACTGAAAAGGCAAACGCGCGCCCATGGGCCGGCTCGGACTGGAATGTTGCATCCCCTGCAACCCAATCGCCAGCCACCAGATGTTTCCCGTGCGGTTCAAACCCCATCACAACTCTCCCTCAAAACCGCCCCGCCGCGACAACGCAGCAAAAAGCAGCCAATGCTTCTTCATGATAAAAATACTCCCGCCGGAGGCGATCCACAGCGCACCAAAGGCGCCGACGCCGATCCAGCGAGATCCAGATTTCACTCGTTCCGGAACACCGGATTGGCCGTAAACATGCCGCCTTGGTAGATCACATCCGGCGCATCCGCAGGCCGCTTGGGCTGCTGCTCGATCTCGGCGCGGAATACCTCGCTGTCGTCTTTCGGCGTCCAGCCAAGCCAGCCGATATGGCTGTTGTCCCACCACCCGCAGGTGTTGGCCGAGGCCCCCCAGATCGTCGGGCACCCCAGACGCGGCACAGCAAAGACCCGCTCCATCAAGGAAACGAAATCGTCAAAGCTAAACCATGTGGCCATCATCCGGCGGTCCACCGGCTTGTCGAACAGCGACCCGATACGCAGGATCGCAGTCTCTTGCCCGAACTTCTGGTGGTACATATGGGCCACCGCCTCGCCAAAGACCTTGGACACCCCGTACCAGCCATCAGGCTTTGTCGGCATGTCAACGGTCAGACGCTGGTCCTGCTCATAGTACCCGATCGTGTGGTTCGAGCTTGCAAAGACGATCCGCGGCATCCCGTTCGCCCGCGCGGCCTCATAGAGGTTATAAACCCCGCGCAGGTTGCCAGCGTCAATCTCGTCATAGGTCCGCTCAATCGACACGCCGCCCAAGTGAAGGATAGCGTCGCAATCCTTGACCAGTTCAAACACCGCCGCCTCATCGGACAGATCGCACTGGACCAGTTCTTCGTTCGGACCGGCCTCGCCCAGATCGGCAATGTCGGACAGGCGGATAACATCGGCCAGATGGGCCAGCCGGGTGCGGGCCACGCGGCCCACGCCGCCAGCGGCACCAGTGATCAATAGTCGTTTCATCGGGTTACTCCATCAGGCCCGGCAGGAACATAGAGAATGCCGGGACGTAGGTGACCAACATCAGGGCCACCAGAATTGCGAGGTAAAAAGGACCAATCGTGCGCACAGCCTGCTCGATCCTGACCTTGCCGACCACGCAGCCCACAAAGAGGCAGGCGCCAACAGGCGGGGTACACAGACCAAGGCCAAGGTTCATCATCAGGATCACACCAAATTGCACAGGGTCCATGCCAAGGCCCACGGCCACAGGCAAAAAGATCGGCGTACAAATCAGGATCAGCGCGGCCATATCCATGATCATTCCCAAGACAAGCAGGATCAGGTTGATCAGTAACAGGATGATAATCGGATTGTCACTGATACCGGTAACAAAATTTGCAAGCAGGTCCGGCACACGGTAGAGGGCCAAGAGGTAGCTAAAGGCCGAAGCCGTCGCCACAAGCAGCATCACCAGCGCCGTTGTACGGACCGAAGTGATCACCGCCGCCTTGAACGCAGGCCACGTCAGTTCACGGTACACAAAGGTCGTCACAAGGATCGCCCAGATCGCGCCGAAGGCACCGGATTCCGTCACGGTCATCACGCCCGACAACACGCCGCCTACGATGATCACCGCCGTCATCAGTCCGGGCAGCGCCACGATAGTCGCCACACCCAGAGCTTTGAAACCGGGGAAAGTCTCGGCGGGATAGCCACGGCGTACTGCAACCCAATAGGCCACCAGCGCCAGACACAGGCACATCAGAACACCGGGAATGATGCCCGCAATGAACAGCTTGGACACCGACATGCCCCCTGCCGCCACTGCGTAAAGGATCATGTTGTGCGAGGGCGGGATGACCACACCTGCGACCGAGGACGTCACCGTCACGTTCACCGCATAGTCTGGATCATAGCCCTTTTCCTTCATCACGGGGATCAGGATCGATCCCAGCGCCGAGGTATCGGCCACGGCCGACCCCGAAATCCCGCCAAACAGCATCGAGGACAGAACGTTCACCACGCCCAGACCACCACGAAGCGATCCCACGGCACTGGCGGCCAGCTTGACCAGACGGTTGGCGATACCGCCCTGCATCATCAACTCGCCGGCGAAGATAAAGAACGGGATCGCCAGCAGCGAGAACACCGACACGCCCGACAACACCCGCTGGAAGCCGATGAACAAGGGCAGGCCTTCGTAAAGGAAACCGGCGACCGAGGCCAAACCTAGCGCAAATGCCACAGGCATCCCGCAGAACAGCCCCAGCGCGAAAACTCCGAATAGTACAGACAGGCCCACTTACGGCTCTCCTACTAGCTGGTATTCACCACGGGCCAACTCGCCCAGATGATAGAGGGAAAAGACCACCGACAGGGCACCACAGATGGCCATAGGCACCGCGCGCCAGCCTTCGTTGATGCCAAGCATCGGGATCACACGGGGCCACGTCTTTTCGGCCAGCACATAGCCTTGCCACGCAAGAAAGCCGCCAAAGATCAGCACGCCGATCACCGCCAGCCAACGCATCGGCACGCGCAAGGGATCGGGCAGCATTTCGCGGATGAAATCGATGGACAGGTGGCTTTTGTTCCACACACCTGCAGCCGCGCCCAGAAAGGTGATCCAGACTACCAGCAGAAGGGACAGTTGCTCGACCCATGTGGGGGTGTCGTTCATCACGTAGCGGCCCCAGACCAGCCAGCCAAAGATCAGGATCAAGGTCACCAGCATCACGCCTGCACAAACCAGACAGGTCTGCGCAATAGCGGCAAGCACGCGGTAAACCGGCCCGTGCGGCGTTAGTGTTTCAGTCGTCATTCAATTCCCCCGCCGATAAATCAGCGCGCGGCAACCCTTGACCGCCACGCGCCATGTTTCACTCAGATCTTATTCGGTGGCCTGAATGTCAGCGATCAGCTGTGCCAGATCGGGGTTCGCGGCGATGAAACCGTCGTAGACCGGACCCATGGCCGACTGGAACGCCGCCGGATCATCCACGTTGTTCACTTCCACACCCGAGGCTTTGACCTTCTCAAGGCTGACGCCTTCACGCTCGGCCCACAGCTGACGCTGCAACTGGGCGGATTCCATTGCTGCGGCTTTGATCGCAACTTTGTCCTCGTCCGAAACGCCTTCCCAAACCGAAGCGGCCACACAGAGACACTCGGGGATGATCAGGTGGTTGGTGATCGAGTAATACTTGGCAACCTCGTAGTGGTTCGAGCTCTCATACGAGGGGTAGTTGTTCTCTGCGCCGTCGATCACGCCGGTCTGCAGCGACTGGTAAACTTCGCCATATGCCATCGGGGTCGCGTTGCCGCCCAGTTGGTCAACCATCTGAACGTAGAGATCGTTGTTCATCACCCGGAACTTCATGCCTTCCATATCGGCAGGCGAGTGGATCGGCTTTTTGGTGTTGTAGAAGCTGCGCGAGCCGCTGTCGTACCACGACAAAGCTACGATGCCCGCCTCGGTCAGCGCGTCGCTGAACTGCTGGCCAACCGCGCCGTCCATAGCGTGGTGCATCTGGTCCACATCACGGAAGATGAAGGGCAGCGACAGAACGTTGGTCGCAGGAACGATTTCGCCCATCGGGCCCATGTTGAAGTTCGCCCAAGCCAGCGCGCCGCTGCGCACCTGCTCGATCGCGTCGGGCTGGCTGCCCAGAATGCCGTTCGCGTAAACGGTGGGGGTCACGCGACCTTCGGTAACTTCGGCCACTTTGTCGGCGAATGCCTGCATGGCCACAGTGTTCGGGTAATCCTCGGGGTGGATCGCCCAACCGCGCCATTCTTCTGCACCGGCAGCGCCAGCAACGGTGGTCAGTGCCAGCACAGATACAGCGGCAAACTTGGAAATCTTCATCATAACTAGTCCTCCCTCGGCGCCAGAGCAGCGCCATCTAACGTGACAACTTGTATGATGAATTTAGGCATCATGTGTCAATACATCATCTAACTTTCCTGATTAACCTTATTTCAATTGTATTTAGCCCCAATGCACTTGCAGCATCTTGATTAGTCATCATACAAGTTGATTCGGATTTTGGCGCACAGGGGCCTTCGCACCAGCTCACAGAAAAGACGCGCCGCCCCCGTGTCTTTTGCGGGCAAACTCCTTAAGTATGCGTCCAACGCTTGTTCAAAGAGGTATTTCGATGGCCGACACTTACACGCCCCCCGAAGTCTGGACCTGGGAAAAGGGCAACGGCGGCGAGTTCGCCAACATCAACCGTCCTGTCTCGGGTGCAACCCACGACAAGGAACTGCCCAAGGGCGATCATGCCCTTCAGCTTTATTCCATGGGCACGCCTAACGGCCAGAAGGTCACTATCATGCTGGAAGAGCTGCTAGAGGCAGGTCACACCGGCGCAGACTATGACGCATGGCTGATCAAGATCGGGGACGGCGACCAGTTCGGAAGCGGCTTTGTTGGCATCAACCCGAACTCCAAGATCCCTGCCCTCTTTGACCACGACACCGGCACGCGCCTGTTCGAGAGCGGCTCGATCCTGACCTATCTGGCGGAAAAATTCGGTGCCTTCCTGCCCGCCAGCGGCCCCGCCCGCGCCGAGGCGTTTAACTGGCTGTTCTGGCAGATGGGCTCTGGCCCCTATGTGGGCGGCGGCTTTGGCCATTTCTTCGCCTACGCACCGGAGAAAATCCAATACGCCATCGACCGTTTCACAATGGAGACCAAGCGTCAGCTGCACGTTCTGGACACCAATCTGGCGGATCGCAAATTCGTGGCCGGCGACGACTATTCAATCGCGGATATGGCGATTTACCCGTGGTACGGCGGTCTGGTCGAAGGCCGTCTTTACAGCGGCTCGGACAAGTTCCTGAACGTTGCCGAATATGAAAACGTCACCCGTTGGGCCGCCGATCTGGCCGCCCGCCCTGCGGTCAAGCGTGGCAGCATCGTAAACCGAACCAATGAAGGCACCTTGGCCGAACGTCACAGCGCGGCGGATTTCAAAGCCCTCGGCCTCTGATCCCGACAGTCACATGACAGCGACTTTCGCGCCGTCCTGCTTGCAGGGCGGCGCAGTTTCGTTATATGGCCCCCGCACACCGGTCGCAGCCTACCCGGTACATCAAAACAAGGGACAATGATGAAAACGATCGTAATCTGCTCGGGCGGACTGGATTCCGTATCCCTCGCCCACATGGTGGCGGACCAGCACACGCTGACCCGTCTGGTGTCCTTTGACTACGGACAGCGCCACCGCAAAGAACTGGACTATGCGGCCCGCGCCGCCACGCGCCTTGGCGTGCCCCATGACATCATCGACATGCGCCCGATCGGCGCCGCGCTGACCGGCTCAGCCCTGACGGACAACATCGACGTGCCGGACGGCCATTACGCGGAAGAGACCATGAAGATCACCGTGGTCCCCAACCGCAACGCCATCATGCTGGCCATCGCCTTTGGCGTGGCAGCGGCGAACAAAGATGATGCTGTGGCGACAGCCGTGCATGGGGGGGACCACTTTATCTACCCCGACTGCCGCCCTGCCTTTACGCAAGCCTTCGAGGTCATGCAAAAGGCCGCGCTGGACGGCTATGCCGATGTCTCGCTTTACACGCCCTTCGTCCACCGCAGCAAAGCGGACATCGTGACCGAAGGGGCGAAACACAACACCCCCTTTGCGGACACATGGTCCTGCTACAAGGGCGGCGCACATCACTGCGGCCGCTGCGGCACCTGCGTTGAGCGGCGCGAGGCATTCCATCTGGCAGGCGTCCAAGACCCCACCATCTACGAAGACCCGGATTTCTGGGAAAAGGCCGTAGCAGACGCTGCCGCGAAAGGAGTGAAGTGATGTTCCGGATCAGTAAGGAATTCCACTTTTCCGCCTCGCACCAGTTGACCCACTTGCCTGCGGACCACCAGTGCGCCCGCTTGCACGGCCACAACTACATCGTGGTGGTGGAACTGGCATCAGCCACGCTGAACAGCGACGGCTTTGTCCGTGATTACCATGAGCTCAAGCCGCTGAAGACCTATATCGACGACTCCTTTGATCACCGTCATCTGAACGACGTGATGGAAGGCCATTCGACCGCCGAGAACATGGCCAAGCATTTCTTTGACTGGTGCAAATCCCGCTGGCCTGAAACCAGTGCGGTGAAGGTCAGTGAAACTCCAAAAACCTGGGCAGAGTACCGTCCATGACCCTACGCATTGCCGAAATCTTCGGCCCCACCATTCAGGGCGAAGGTGCCTTGATCGGCGAGCCTACTGTCTTTGTCCGCGCCGGCGGCTGTGATTACCGCTGCAGCTGGTGCGACAGCCTGCACGCAGTGGACAGCGCCTACCGCGACACATGGTTCCCCATGCAACCCGCGGAAGTCTGGGAGCGCGTGGACGAGCTGTCCGGCGGCCAGCCCCTGACCGTCAGCCTTAGTGGCGGCAACCCCGCCATTCAGGACTTTGGCCCGCTGATCACCATCGGCAAGGCTATGGGCTATCGCTTTGCCTGCGAAACCCAAGGCAGCATCGCCAAGCCGTGGTTTGCGGAACTGGACACGCTGGTTCTGTCGCCCAAGCCCCCCTCTAGCGGCGAGGTCGTGGACTGGGACGCGCTGGACACCTGCCTAGAGATGGCAAAGGGCGCGGGCAAAATCGTCATGAAGGTCGTGATCTTTGATGATCAGGACTACCTTTGGGCCAAGGCCGCGCAGGCCACCTACCCCGACCTGCCGTTCTTTCTGCAACCGGGCAACCCCGAGGTAGACCCCGACACGCCCGTCGATCCCCAAGCCTTGGCCGACCGTTTGCTTTGGCTGACCGAAAAGACCATGGCGGACCGCTGGTTCGCCCCCCGCATCCTGCCGCAACTGCATGTCCTGATCTGGGGCAACAAGCGCGGCGTCTGACACAGGATACTGACCCATGACCGACAGCATCTACAGCAATCTCAAGCAGCTTGGCGGCGCAACCGTCATGCCCCAAAGCCTCGATGAGGCCGAACTGGAGCGCGTGCAGAATCCGCAGGCGGACGTCCTTTACAACGTGCGTTTCACCGCGCCCGAGTTTACCTCGCTGTGCCCGATGACCGGCCAACCGGACTTTGCCCATCTGATGATCGACTACGTGCCGGGCGAATGGCTGGTTGAATCCAAGTCGCTGAAACTCTTTCTTGGCTCATTCCGTAACCACGGCGCCTTCCATGAGGATTGCACCATCTCTATCGCGCGGCGTCTGGCCGATTTTCTGGAGCCCAAGTGGCTTCGGATCGGCGGCTATTGGTATCCGCGCGGCGGCATCCCGATTGATGTGCATTACCAAACCGGCCCCATACCCGAAGGGGTCTGGATCCCTGACCAAGGCGTACCGCCCTACCGTGGCCGCGGCTAAGACACTCCAAGGCGCCCCATTCGGGCGCCTTTTATTTTAAGCAAACATGGATGAAAGCGGCCCTTGCGACCCGTTGCACGCTTGTTGCTTTGGGGCGCTATGGCTAGTGTCACCGCGATTACGCGCCCCAAGAGGGCCGCGAAAAGGGCATTGAGACGAAAGGCAGACCATGCTGGAATTGACAAACCACACCCCCTGCACAGCAGAACCTCTGAACGATTATCTGGCCCGCCGCAGCGGTCCGGCGCAGATCATTCAGGCCATCGCGGATTCGCTGATGCCCATCGCGGACCGCCTGGCAGCAGGGGCGTTGTACGGAGATCCAGCAGCCATCGTTGGCGTCAATGAAAGCGGCGACAAGCAAAAGGCGCTGGACCTTGGCACCCATGTCTACATGGTCGATGTCCTGAAAGCCGCAGGCGTCCGCCTGATGCTATCCGAGGAATCCGAAGAGGTTCTGACCCTGAACGAAGACGGCGCCTATGACGTTGCCATCGACCCGATTGACGGCTCTGGCAGCATCGGCGTCGGCGCGATCCTTGGCATGCTGTTCACGGTGGTTCCCGCATCGGACAAGGGCTTTCTTCAGGACGGTCACACCATCGCCGCTGCGGGCTATGCCTCGTTCGGGCACTCACTGGACTTCGGCTTTGCCATCGACGAAGGCGTCACCATCGCCGTTTATGACCGCGCCAGCGACCAGCTGCGCGTCAGCGCCGAAAATGTGACCATCGCGCCCGACACCAAGGTCATCGCTTACAACGGATCGAACGCCCGCCACTGGGGTGCTGGCATGACCGCCTATATCGACGAGATTCTGGCCGGCAAGGATGGCCCGCGCGGCAAGAACTACAACATGCGCTGGCCTGCCGCTGCCGTGGGCGACCTGCACCGCATCCTGCTGCAAGGGGGCATGTTCCTCTACCCCGGCGACCGCCGCGAAGGCTATGAGAACGGCCGCCTGCGTCTGGTCTATGAGGCAATGCCGATGGCCTATCTGATGCAGGCCGCTGGCGGTCTGGCCACCGATGGCCACCAGCCGATCCTTGATAAGGTTGCCACCGACGGCCACGAACATTCGGCCCTGATCTTTGGCGCCAAAGAAGAGGTCGAGGCTTACCTGCGCTGCATGGAAGCCGAAAAGTAACGCCTAGCGCGGCCCTGCAAGGGGCCGCGACCACGTCATCCCCGTCGCCTTTAGCGACGTACGTATCGACACCCACGTAAACGAAGCGGCAAAAACAAAAGAGCGCCGTGCCTTCGCAAGCACAGCGCCCCTTCCCGCAAGCCCTGGGAGGTCACTTGCGGTATTTCGTATCCAGCGCGTTGATGGCGTCCACGTTGCCAGCGGACCGCCCGCCTTCGTCAAAGCTGTTCGACAGGAAGGCGTCAGCAATCGCCTTGGCCAGTTCCGTGCCGATCACACGCGCGCCCATGGTGATGATCTGCGCGTTGTTCGACAGCGCCGCCCGCTCGGCCGAGTAGGTATCATGGGTCTGCGCCGCGCGGATGCCGGGCACTTTGTTGGCCGACAGGCACACGCCGATGCCGGTGCCACAGCACAAAATGGCGCGGTCATAGGTGCCATCCAGCACGCCGTTCGCGACGCGATCCGACAGGTTCGCATAAAAGGCGTCAGGGCCTTCATCGGTGCGCGATACCTCGGACACCTCATATTTTGCGCCCAGATAATCTGCCAGAACCTTGGCCAGACCTTCGCCCGCGCTATCGCCTGCTACTGCAATTTTCATTGGTATTATCCTCCGTCAGAGATCAAATCTTGGCCGCGCATTTCGCCAGAATGTCCAGATAGCCTGCGACGTTCCACGCGCTGCGGCCGATAAACAACCCGTCAATATGCGGGCAGGAAATCAGTTCTTCACAGTTCTCCGGATTGACCGAGCCGCCATAAAGGCAAGGTACCTTGCGCCCCAAAACATCCTGCGCCACGGCGATGATCTCGGCCTGACGGGAGTCAGCGTAGTCAGAGGTCGCGGGAATGCCGTTCACGCCAATCGCCCAGACCGGCTCATAGGCCAGCAGGATTGGCGCGGCTTTCTGGTCTTCGGACAGCTTCGACAAAGCACCGCGCACCTGCGCTTCCAGTACTTCGGCGGCGCGGCCAGCTTCACGTTCGGGTAAGGTCTCGCCAATGCAGATCAGCGGGATCAGACCATGACGCACCGCTGCTTCGGTCTTCAGGCCCACGGTCTCATCGGTTTCCCCGAAATGCTCGCGGCGTTCTGAATGACCCAGTTCCACGATATCCAGATCGCAGTCCTTCAGCATCAGGGGCGAGACTTCGCCGGTCCAAGCCCCCTCATCGGCCCAATGCATGTTCTGCGCCCCGACCTTGACCGAGGTATCCTTCAGGATCTCTTTCACCTGACGCACATTGGTAAACGACGGGATGACAAAACGCTGGATGCGGTCATCGCGCCCGCCATCCGCCGCGGCCAAAGCCTCGGCGAAATCTACCGCCTCGGCCAACGTTTTGTTCATCTTCCAGCTGGTGCCGATCCAAAAGTCAGCGGTCATCTCAGGTCCTCCCCGTAGCAATAGTCCCAGTCGCAATGGTCAAAGACACCCCGCCCTGCGCCAGCGCCTGCTGCGCGGCGTCAGAAGGAGTGTCATCGGTAATAATCGCGGCGTAGTCTGTCAGATCGCACAGCTTGTGCAGGGCTGTCCGATCAAAACGGGCATGGTTCACCAACAGCACATTCTGCCGCGCCGCATGCTGCATGGCACGCTTGGCGCGCACCACCTCGTCATCCATATGAAACGCCTCCATCCCCGCCACCGCAGGCACCGAGATAAAGGCGATATCGGCCCGCAACTGCGCCAGCGACCCTTCGGTCACCACACCGAAATAGGCGTTGAATTTGGCGGAATAGGTGCCGCCCAAAGTGATCAGAGTGATCCCGCTTTCATCGCGCAGGGCATCGATCACAGCGGCATTATTGGTGATCACCGTCAGGGGCCGCTTTTCCACCAGCCGCCGCCCCAGAACGGCCGCGGTCGAGCCGTCGTTGATCATCACCGTCATCCCGGGCTCAACCAGCGCCAAGGCCGCATCGCACATCCGCTCTTTCGCCGCGCCACTGCGCCGCTCGCGAAAGCGGAAATCGGATTCGAACTGCGTGCCCGCCTCGGTGGTCGCGCCGCCACGGATTTTCCGCAGAACGCCCGCCTGCTCCAACTCATCCAGATCGCGGTGGATCGTCATCTTGGACACGGCAAAACGCTGCGCAAGATCTTCCAACTCGACCGAGCCCTGCTCGACCAAGAGGTCCATAATCGCCGCCTGCCTGTCGTCCCGTTTCATCACCCCAGAGCCTTCTTCTGTTTCACTTTGGTCCAAATACCTCAGCGAAACGCTGGATGCAGTCGTAACATCAAACATAACATGATCAACATGAATTTTGTGATTTTGTGATTTTTTCTTGTGACGAGTCAGTTTGGGCGCTAACACCAGCGCCATATGAGGAGGACTCACATGCCCAAAGATTTTTCCGTTTCCGAAAAAGCCGCTCTTGATCCTGAAACCTTTGCTCTGGCCAATTGCATCCGCGCCCTGTCGATCGACGCGGTCGAGGCCGCGAATTCCGGTCACCCCGGCGCGCCTATGGGCATGGCGGACGCAGCCACCGTTCTGTTCCGCAACCACCTGAAATTCGACGCGAAAAATCCTGACTGGCCCGACCGCGACCGCGTAGTCCTGTCGAACGGCCACGCGTCCATGCTTCTCTATAGCCTGCTGCACCTGACCGGTTATGAGGACATGACTCTCCAGCAGATCAAGAACTTCCGCCAGCAAGGCGCGATCACCGCAGGCCACCCAGAATATGGCCACGCCAAGGGAATCGAAACCACCACCGGCCCCCTCGGCCAAGGCATCGCAAATGCCGTCGGCATGGCCATGGCCGAGCGCCGTCTGGCCGATGAGTTCGGCAGCGATCTGGTCGATCACCACACCTATGTGTTCCTTGGCGACGGTTGCCTTCAGGAAGGCATCGGCCAAGAGGCGATCAGCCTTGCGGGACACCTTGGCCTTGGCAAACTGGTCGTGCTTTACGATGACAATGAGATCACCATTGACGGCCCGACCTCGGTCTCGTTCAGCGAAGATATCCCTGCCCGTCTGGCGGCCTGTGGCTGGCACGTACAGTCCTGCGACGGCCACAACCCTGTGGAACTGGACGCGGCGATGGCCGCAGCGAAGGTGGAAACCGGCAAACCCAGCCTCATCGCCATGAAGACCGTCATCGGCTTTGGCGCGCCCAACAAAGCAGGCACCGCCAGCAGCCACGGCTCGCCCCTTGGCAAGGATGAGGCCGCTGCCGCCAAGGCTGCCCTTGGCTGGACGGCCGAACCTTTCCACATTCCGGATGACCTGCTGGGTCAATGGCGCGATATCGGCGTCCGTGGCGCAGAGGCCCGCAAGATGTGGGAAGGCCGCCTTGCCACCAAAGACACCGCCACCCGCACCGAATTCAACCGCCGCCTGACGGGTGCTCTGCCTGCAGCCTACGATAAGGCCATCGCGGACGCCCGCGCCGCCCTTTTCGCCAATCCCCAAAAGGTCGCCACGCGCAAGGCCAGCCAGATCGCCCTTGAGGCCATCACCCCCGCCCTGCCTGAGATGATCGGCGGCTCGGCGGACCTGACCGGCTCGAACCTGACCCGCGTCAAGGCCGTGGACAGCCAGTTCACCGCCGCCAAATCTGGCCGCTATGTGGGCTATGGCGTGCGCGAATTTGCGATGGGTGCGGCCATGAACGGCATGCTGGTCCACGGCGGCCTGCGCCCTTACGGTGGCACCTTCATGGTGTTCTCGGACTACGTGCGCAACGCCATCCGCCTCTCGGCCCTGATGGAAATCCCCACTGTCTACGTCATGACCCACGATTCTATCGGTCTTGGCGAAGACGGCCCCACCCACCAGCCGGTGGAGCATCTGGCCTCGCTTCGTGCTATGCCCAATCTCTACACCTTCCGCCCCGCCGATGTGGTGGAAACGCTGGAATGCTGGGACATTGCCATGCGCAGCGCGAAAACCCCGTCGCTTCTGGCGCTCAGCCGTCAGGGCGTGCCGCAACTGCGCGGCGAAGAAAGCGGCGAAAACCTCAGCGCCAAGGGCGCCTATGTCATCCGTCAGTACGGCGCGGGACGCGACGTCACCCTTCTGGCCACCGGCACCGAAGTTTCCCTTGCCGTTGAAGCAGCTGAGGCTCTGCATGAGGCCGGAAAATCCGTAGCTGTGGTTTCAATGCCAAGCTGGGAGTTGTTCGAGACCCAAGATGATGATTATAAGGCCGCGACTCTGGGCAACGCCCCGCGCATCGCCATCGAGGCCGCAGCAAAGTTCGGTTGGACCCGCTATGTGGCCAGCGAGGACGATGTGATCGGCATGACCAGCTTTGGTGCTTCGGCCCCCGCCGAGGCGCTGTATGAACAATTCGGAATTACCAAAGAGGCCATCATCGCACGTGCAAACGCACGGATGGGCTAACCAGGAGAGAAGCCATGAAATTCTTCGTCGATACCGCAGTTGTCGAGGACATCAAGGAACTGAACGATTACGGCCTGCTGGATGGTGTGACCACCAACCCCAGCCTGATCGCAAAATCGGGCCGTGACTTCAAAGAAGTCATCGCCGAAATTTGCGAGCTGGTCGAAGGCCCCGTCTCGGCAGAAGTCGCCGCGATGGACTATGACGGCATGGTCGCTGAAGGCGAGCATCTGGCAAAGATCGCCGACAACGTCGTGATCAAGCTGCCCCTGACCCTCGACGGTCTGAAAGCATGCCGCTACTTCTCGCAGAAGGGCATCAAAACCAACGTGACCCTGTGCTTCAGCGCCAATCAGGCTCTGCTGGCGGCAAAAGCAGGCGCGACCTACATCAGCCCCTTCATCGGTCGTCTGGATGACATCAACATCGACGGCATGGAACTGATCTCGGAAATCCGTGACATCTACGACAACTACGGCTTCGAGACCGAAATCCTTGCTGCCTCGATCCGCACCGCGAACCACGTAAAAGACGCGGCTCTGGTTGGCGCAGACGTTGCGACCATCCCGCCCGCAGTCATCAAAGGTCTGGCAAAGCACGTTCTGACCGACAAAGGCCTTGAGCAGTTCGCCAAGGATTGGGCCGCAACCGGTCAGTCCGTCCTGTAATCACGGGGCGACAATCAAAGAATACAGCAAAGCGGCCCTCTTTGGGGGCCGCTTTTCCTTTTGATAACGGCTGATCGCCGCTTATCGCGCCAGTAGGGCCTGCGCGGTCAGCTCATCGGTGATCAGCCCTGTCAGCTTGCCGCTGGACAGCACCGCGTGGATCGCCTCAACCTTACCCGGCCCGCCCGCAATCGCCACGATCCGGTCGCCCTCATTCATGCTGGCGCCCAAGGTGCGCGCGGTCAGGGTGGTCTCCATCACGCCGCCGCTGGCATCAAAGAAATGCCCCAACATCTCGCCCCGCCCGCCGGCAGCGGCGATTTCCTGAATTTCGCTCGGCTCGATCATGCCAGAGCTGACCAGTTGCGCGTCAGGCTCGACCGTGCCGATGCCCACCACCTTCAGATCGGCGCTGTTGGCCATCTCGAAGACCGCGCCCACGCCTTTCTGGTGCAGCATGACCTCGCGATCCTCGACCGAGTTCGCAAAGAACGGCACCGGCATCATAAAGGCCTGCGCGCCGGTCTTTTCCGCCAGCCGGTGCATCACCTCATGGGGGTTCGCTGAAAAGTTCCGTGCCAGCCCGCCAAGCAAGGACACAAAGCGCTGTTGCAGCAACTCCATCCGAGGCAACTGCTGGACCATCGCAGCCAACGTCCGCCCGTGGGCCAAACCGATGACCGCGTAGTCGCCGTTCTCCAATTCGCGCTTAAGATAGCTGGAACCGGCAAGACCCAAGGTCCGCAGCGGCAGCCCCTCTTCTCCGATGTCGGGCGCAACCTCGCAGAACTCCAGCCCAAAGCGGTCACACAGCGCCACCTCAAGGCCGACGCATTCCACGATATCGCCTTCAACGGTGATCTTCACCGCGCCTTCGGCCACGGCACGGGCGATCAGGCGATGGGCCTTCACCGAAGGGACCCCCAGCCGCTTGGCCACGGCGGCCTGTGTCAAACCGCCCGCGTAATGCAGCCACGCTGCCCGTAGGCACAAAGACATATCCGCATCGATATTTGCGCCGTTCTTGGCCAAACCCTTGATCTCCTGAAAAATTTTACCGATGTTGTAAAAAAATTCCAGAAAGGTAAAGCGCTTTCTAGAAAAAAGGGCGATCCGTGCAGGACCGCCCTTTTCTTATCAGATGCTCTTCGCGTTGCGCTATCAGATGTTGATCGCTGCGACCATGCGGACCGCATGCGCGGCCTCTGCGCCTTTTTTCACGAAGTGGTCATAGTAAAAGCCGGTGTGCTCCTGGCTCGGCTGGAAGTGGTGCGGCGTCAGTGAGACCGAGTAGGTCGGAACGCCGGTCGCCAGCTGCGCGTCCATCAGGCCGGTCACAACCGCTTGGGCCACAAAGTCGTGACGGTAGATGCCGCCATCCACCACCAGCGCGGCGCAGACGATGGCGTCGTACTTGCCGGTCTCACCCAGCTTTTTCGCCAGCAGGGGCATTTCAAACGCTCCCGGCACGTCGATGGTGGTCAGATCATAAGCCACATCAGAGCCATCCATATCGGCTTTGAACCCAGCCAGCGCCTGATCGACGATGTCCGCGTGCCAACGAGCTTTGATGAAGGCGATATTCAGTTTTTCAGTCATGGAACCATCCTTGGTATTATCAAATGGTCCCAAGGCGATAGAAGCCACTGGCCCCGCACGAAGGCGCTGCCACTGACCATCCTCTTCCATCCGGACTTTAACCGTCGGCCCCGGAATTTCACCGGATCTGCTAGACCCTGCCGCTGTGGCAGGCGCTCGCGGGCTATAACCGCCGGTGGGGAATTTCACCCCGCCCTGAGAACGTCTTAGATGTGCCTGCCCCTGCGCCCAAGTTCAAGCACCACAGGCGACTTTTTCGGGCCAAACGCGCCTTTCGCCCCTACGTCGACCTAAATATTCAGGTCCTGCACGCCGCTATCGATGTGCGGCGCCCAGAACGCGATGCTTTCAGCGATCTGCGGAATCACCTCTCTGTCGTTGGGTTCGCGCTCTTTGAACGATAGCTCGAGGCAAATTTCATTGTCCTGCGCCCCGCCCTCTTGAAAAGCCGCCAGCAGCGGTTCGGGCTGGATACGACCCTTAGCGTTGAAGGCGGCGGTAAAGGGACGGTGCCCGCCCTTATCCATCAGTGATTGCTTGATGTGGATGATCGGACTGACCTTCGGCACCGCCCGCGCCCACGCGTAGGGATCAAAGTCATCAGGGTTCGCACTGGTCACATCGCCATGATCGATATCGGCCATCATCCACATGGGGATCGGCATATCCGCGGCAGTCAGGCGTTCTTGCAGCTGCATACAGGCATCGATGGTTTCACCGAATTCACGACCGATGCTCATCGGCTCCCAGAACACATAGTCCAGCCCTGCGCCCTTGGCGTGCTCGGCCACCTCGGCCCAGCAGTCGATGGCGATCTGGATCAGGTCTTCGCGGCGCTGCGCATCGTCATAGTCCTGATAGGTAAAGATCGCGAACTGAGTGCCCACGGACGTACCGCCAAGGTCGGCAATGATGTCCGAGAACGCCTTGAACCAATCCACGTAATAACGCCGCACGTCACGGTCCGGATGGCCAAAGTGGTTCAGCCGCCCGTAAGGCCCCGTCATGCCGCTGGTCACGCGCACACCGGTCCGGTCCATCGCCGCCTTCATCTGGCGGGTCAGACGGCGGATGGTGCTGGCCTGCCAGCTGGGATTGATAAACTCATGGGTAAGCTGCAAATCGCGAATTTTCAGATCGCGCGCGACGGTGTCAATAAAATCATCAGGGTCAGCGAAACGGTTCACCAACGGATTGGTGTTCAAAGAAAGTGTCAAAGCCATGGGTTACGCCGCTTTCTGGAACTGTGTGTCAAACCACTCGGTAAAGGCGGCCTGTTCGGCCTGCGTCAGATGCAAACGGTGCTTGGTGCGCCGCCAGAGGATATCCTCGGCGGTCTGCGCCCATTCGTTTTGGACCAGATAGGTCACCTCGGCCTCATAAAGGTTGCCGCCAAAGTGCCGCCCCAGCCCGTCCAGCGACGTGGCCCCAGCCGCGATCTGCGCGATGCGGGTGCCGTAAAGCCGCCCGTAGTGCTTGCGCAGGACGCGGGGCATCCACGGATAATTGGCCTTCATCTGTTCGCGAAACGCTTCATAGTCGGCGTTCGGCATATCACCACCGGGCAGCGGTGCGGTTTCGGTCCAATCCCCCGTCATCTGCGGGAAGTAGTCGGCGATCTTGTGCAGGCCACGCTCGGCCAGTTCGCGGAAGGTGGTGATCTTGCCGCCGAAGATGTTCAGCATCACCGCGCCGCCTTGATCGTCAATATCGAACACATAGTCCCGCGTCACGGCGCTAGGGTTGCCCTGCCCGTCGTCAAACAAGGGCCGCACGCCAGAGAAGCTTTGCACCACATCCTCGCGCCGCAGCTTTTCCTTGAAATAGCGGTTCACGGCCTTGATCAGATAGTCGATCTCGGACTCATCCGCCGTCACCTCTTCGGCGCGGCCCTCATAGCTGATGTCGGTGGTGCCAATCAGCGCCTTGTCGCCCTCATAGGGGTTGATAAAGATCACGCGCTTATCGTGGTTCTGTACCAGATAGGCCTGCTGCCCTTCCCAGAATTTCGGCACGATAATGTGGCTGCCTTTGACCAAACGCACGTTGCGGGTCGAGTTTGATCCCGCGACGTTGTTGATCACCTGCGACACCCACGGCCCCGCCGCATTCACGATGCATTTGGCGCGATAGGTACGCTCTTCGCCCGTGACACTGTTCTTGGTGGTCACGGTCCATGCACCACCTTCGCGGCGGGCACTGGTGCAGGCAGTGCGGGTCAGAACCGTTGCGCCACGCTCGGCAGCGTCCACGGCGTTCAAAACCACAAGGCGGGCGTCATCGACCCAGCAATCGGAATATTCAAAGCCCCGCGTATACTGATCCATGATCGGCGCCCCTTCGGGATCGCGGCGCAGGTTCAGGGTGCGGGTGCCGGGCAGCTTTTTGCGCCCACCAAGGTGATCGTACAGAAACAGCCCCAACCGCACCAACCACGCTGGCCGGTCATCGGGCGAATGGGGCAGGACAAAGCGCATGGGCCAGATGATATGGGGCGCGGCGTTCATCAGCACTTCACGCTCGATCAGGGCTTCGCGCACCAGACGGAATTCGTAGTACTCCAGATACCGCAGGCCCCCGTGAACCAGCTTGCCCGAGCGTGAAGAAGTCCCCTGCGCCAAGTCATCCTTTTCGCACAGCACCACCGACAGGCCCCGCCCCGCTGCATCCCGAGCCACGCCAGCGCCGTTGATCCCGCCGCCGATTACAAACAGATCGACCATCGTTTCGGTCATGGCTTAGCTCCTCTGGGACGCGAGGGTTGCGTCCAACGTCATGTCAGTGTGTTCGTCATGGGGATCGGTCGCCTGCACCCAAGGGGCGCGGGGATCCCCCGCCAAAGTGTCCCAGACAGGCACCATCGCCTGACGGGTGGCCACATAGGCCGGATAGTTCCGGTCATAGATTGCCGAGAGGTCCGCATCGGGGGCCTCGGGTGCGCCAAGCAGCGGCGTCACCCATTCCGCGATGCAATCATCCATCGTGTCGTAGGCCCCGATCGCGACAGCGGCCATCATGGCGCAGCCCGCCGCGCCTGCCTCATCCCGCTGGGACACGCGAACGGGCGCTTTCACGCTGGCCGCCAGCACGCCCCGCAACGCGGCAGAGCGTGCCGCCCCGCCAGTTAGGCGCAATTCGGTCGGCGCATCGCCCATCGCCGCGTAGCAATCGCGTGCTGCCATCCCCAAACCTTCGACCACGCCGCGCAACAGATCAGCAAAGCGATGGTGTGCGGTCAGGCCGACAAAGCCCGCTCGGGCATTGGCATTCACGAACGGCCCACGCTCGCCCGCCTCTGAGATATAGGGGTGGTACAAAATCTGGCCCGGTTTGCTCTGGGACAACCAGCCTTCGATGTGCTGGACCAGCTCGGAATATTGAACCTCTCGGCCCGTGGCGCTCATCAGATCAGCGGCAAGGCGCAAGGCCCAGTCAATGTTCAACGTCGCCGCCATATTGGTCTGGACCTGAGTCACAATGCCCGGCACAGGCAGCGCGATCACATAGCCGGTGCCTTCCGCATTCAGATGCACCTGATCTGAGGGTTTGGCCAACATATGCACGCCGGTCGAGCCCACGGTCGAACAAGCCGCCCCCGCGTCACCCGTATGCACGCCAGCCCCCAGCGCGGTCATCACCATATCCACATAGCCCAGTGACACAGGCGTTCCGGCCAGAAGGCCCGTCTGCGCCGCAGCATCAGCCGTTAAGGAGTGCGTCACCTGCGACCCATCCACCACAGGGGGCAGCAGGTGCCGGCGGTGGGTAAGGCCCAAAGCCTCGATCACCAGATCATCGTAGTCGCGGGTGCGGAAGTTGCCGAAGGTAAAGCTGCATTCCGACGGGTCCGTCGCCCGCTGACCAGTCAGACACAGATAGAGCCAGTCCTTGCAGTGCAGCGCGACCTCGGCTTGATCCAGAAGATGGGGCGCGTAGCGGTCCATATGGGCCATCTGCGTGCCCTGTTGGCAGGTGTTCAGACCAGTGCCAGTCGCCTCGAACCGCGCACGGTTCAACTCACCCGCCGCCAGATCCTGCACCGTAGGGGCCGCACGCGCATCCAGCCACAGCCATGCATTCGAGACCGGCGTGTTGCCCTGCCCCACCAGCCAAGTACCATCCCCTTGCGCCGTCACCGCTACAGCCGCCGTGCGCCGCGCCAGACCGTCGACCTTTTCGCCCAAACCGCGCAGAGCCGCCGCGCAGTCATCCCACGTGCGCCCCAAGGACTGGCAGGCGGACCCGTCTGCGCCGGTCAGATAGTGGTTCAGCACCGACGCGCTTTCCAACTGACACCCCGCCAGATCAAAAGCGACAGCCTTGATCACGGACGTGCCCGCATCGATTCCGATGATGATGTCCTGTTGCTGTGACATCGCTCCTCCTGCTGCCAGCGGCAGGCGCAATGCCCCTCCGCAAGCAATCAAATCATTCTCCTCCGGCCCGACACATGCGCAGCGGACACCCTAGGGCATCCAAAAATCGCAATAAGTGCAAGGCGCAGCGCCACAGGGGCGCCGATCTATCACAGACATAACGTAGAAAAATATTTCTGTACATGTAATTTTTTTCTTCCGTCGAAAAATTTTTCAGTTAAGGTTCATTCCTATCAGCGGGGCGTTCCCGCCGAATCTGACGAGTTTCAGCGCAGTTTTGACCCTATATCTGGGTCTTTATGGTTTTGCGCCCGGCACTGACGGCCCTTTTTTGCCCTTGCGGGCAAACGGGCTGCGCCCTTGGAACCGGCGGATCAGGCGGGAAAGTCATCGCATTTGACGGGGAAAGCCGGTCGATCCTATCGCCCGGAGCCCCCTCTTATAACATAATTATATCACAGCCCCATGGGCTGGCGATCCGGACCAACGCGCAGTGGAGGGCGCGCCGGAGCGCAAACCGGAGGAGACACCATGAGACTGCATCACACGCCTCAGCCCGCGCCGCTGCGCGACATCTGACACCTGCCATTGAGCTGAAACAGGGCGGCGCCACCCGTATGGGGACCGCGTGCTGCCCTGATCTCACCCATGAAAAAGGGCCACCGCATGAGTGCCAATCTTTCCCAAACCCGCGCCCCTGCTCGCGCCAGTAAAGGCCGGATGATCGCAGGTGCTGTCGGCATCGCGCTACTGGCGGCGATGGCGCTGGATACAACTGTTGTTCGCATCGGATCAGAACAGGACGCCCGCCAGCAGGGCTTTTCCCCCGACGCGTTCGGGGCCGAGAAATTCCCTGAAATCCGCGATTTCGTGAAGGCTAAGGCGGTGGACGCCAAAACCTTCTTTGATGCCGCAATTGCCGACAAGACCGCTGCTGGCACCAAATACGGCACGCCCGCAGGCATCGCCCCTGTGATCCCTGTGACCTTCACCGGCGTTGTCGGCGAAGGGAAATCGGGCACCTTCTACGTCAACATCGACGGGATGCAGGACGCCAAGGTCCGCGTGCAGACCGGCCCTGCGGTAAACGGCACCGACCTGCGCGATGCCACCGGCAAAATCGAGTTCGGCGCCTTCACCAACCAGATCGAATACCAGAACGCCGGTGCGGGCATTAACAACGTCATGAAGGCCGAGGTTCTGGAAGGGCTGGACCGTGACTCGCTGACCGGCAAAACCGTTGAGGTGACCGGCGTCTTCAAGATGATGAGCCCCAAGATGTGGCTGGTCACGCCTGTGGAGTTCACAGTCAAATGAACGACACGCCCCAAGCAAATCCGGACCTAAGAGAAGTGGTCATGGCCGCCCGCGATGTGGCCAAGTCCTACGGCAACGTCCATGCCCTGAAAGGCGTGAACTTTGACATCCATCGGGGTCAGGTCACCACGCTATTCGGCGAGAACGGCGCTGGCAAATCCACCCTGATGAAGATCCTCTCGGGTGTGATCCAACCCACCCGTGGCCAGATCATTCTGGACGGCGCGCCGATCAGCTTTGCCTCCAGCAGCCACGCGCAGGCGCTTGGTGTGTCGATCATCCACCAGGAACTTAGCCTCGCGCCGAATATGAATGTGCGGGACAACATCTTTATGGGCCGCGAAATCCGCACACCCACCGGCATCGACTATGCCGAGGAAGAGCGCCAGACCCGCCTGCTGATGGAGGAACTGGAAGAGGACATCGATCCCCTGACCCCCGTCGAGGAACTGCGCCTTGGCCAACAGCAGATCGTTGAAATCGCACGCGCGTTGTCGGTGAACAGCCGCATCCTGATCATGGACGAGCCGACCTCGGCCCTGTCAGCCAGTGAGGTTGAGGTGCTGTTCAAGGTCATCCGCGACCTGACAGCGCGGGGCGTGTCCATCGTCTATATCTCGCACCATCTGGAAGAGGCACTGACCATCACCCACCATGCGGTGGTGCTGCGGGACGGCACGATGACCGCCTATGCGCCCCGCGACCAGATCGATCTGGAATGGATCGTCCGCAATATGGTGGGCGAGAACTTTGATCTGGGATCGCCCCCGACCGGCTACGATTTCGGCGCCCCTGCCCTGTCGATCAAAGACCTGACGGTTATGGACGAAGGCGGCGCGGGCTACGCGGTGGTGGACGGCATGTCACTGGATATCCAGCAAGGCGAGATCGTCTGCATCTACGGCCTCATGGGCGCTGGCCGGACCGAGATGATGGAGACCGTCGCTGGCAGGCTACGCCAAGCAGGCGGCACCATCCATCTACACGGGCAAGAGGTCAGCCACCTGTCGCTGGCCCAGCGGATAGAGGCAGGGCTTTGCCTTGTCCCCGAAGACCGCCAGCGCGACGGCCTTGTCCAGACCATGAGCGTCGGACAGAACCTGTCGCTGGCCAGCATCCGGCAGTTCACGCGGGGACTGTTTACCTCGCGCAAGGACGAAGGGCTGCTGATCACCGACACGATCCGCGATGTGACCGTGAAAACCGACGGCGGCGACGCGGCCATCGGATCGCTCTCGGGCGGGAACCAGCAAAAGGTGGTCATCGGCAAGATGCTGGCCACCCACCCTACGGTGATCATGCTGGATGAGCCCAGTCGCGGCATCGACATCGGCGCCAAGGCCGAGGTCTTCCGCCTACTGGCCGAGCGCGCCCGCAGCGGTCTGGCCGTCCTCTACTCCACGTCGGAAGTCAGCGAATGCCTGTCTATCGCCCACCGCATCATCGTGATGCACAAGGGCCGGATCAGCGCTGTTTTCGGCCCCGACGCCACCAAAGAACAGATCATGGCCGCCTCCGGCGAGTCCGTGGCCGCCTAACCAGTTTCAAACGGAGCCCCCGATATGTCCGATATCAGCTCAACCGCGAAAACCCGTTCCAGCGCAGGCCGAGGCGGCTTTGACATCGCCCGCCTTCTGCTAGAGGGCCGCGCCTTTTTCGCCCTGATCGCGATCATCGTGATCTTTTCAATCCTGTCGCCCTACTACTTCTCGGTCAGCAATTTCCTGACCATGTCCAGCCACGTGGCGATCTTCGGCTTTCTGGCCATTGGCATGCTGCTGGTGATCCTGAACGGCGGGATTGACCTATCCGTCGGCTCGACCCTTGGCCTCTGCGGCGTGGTCGCGGGCTGGCTGATGCAAGGCGTCACGATCGAGGCCGCAGGCGTCATCCTTTACCCGCCCGTCTGGGCCGTGGTGGTGCTGACGCTGATCCTTGGCGCGGCTGTGGGGGCAGTGAATGGCGTGCTGATCGCCTTCTTCAAGGTGCCTGCCTTCGTGGCGACCCTTGGCGTCATGTATGTGGCCCGTGGCATTGCGTTGCTGATGACCAATGGCCTGACCTTCAACAACCTTGCGGGCAAGGCGGACTTTGGCAACACGGGCTTTGACTGGATCGGGTTCAACCGCATCGGCGGCGTGCCCATCGGCGTGATCATTCTGGCCGTGCTGGCCGTGGCCGTTGGCCTGATGCTGGCCCGTACCGCCTTTGGTCGCTGGCTATATGCCTCGGGCGGCAACGAACGCGCCGCTGAACTGTCCGGTGTTCCGGTCAAGCGGGTGCAGATCGCAGTCTACATGATCTCTGGCGCATGTGCGGCCATCGCGGGTCTGGTCCTGTCCTCGCAGTTGACCTCTGCCGGTCCCACCGCTGGCACCACCTATGAGCTGACCGCCATCGCGGCTGTCGTTATCGGAGGCGCGGCCCTGACCGGCGGACGCGGCACCATCCGCGGCACAATGCTGGGGGCCTTCGTGATCGGCTTTCTTAGCGATGGCCTCGTGATCATCGGGGTCAGCGCCTACTGGCAAACCGTCTTCACCGGCGCAGTGATCGTCCTCGCGGTGCTGCTGAACAGCATCCAGTACAAAGCCAAACCGCGCAAATAACCGAAATTCCGGGTGGTGGACCAGATGGGCACAGGAGGAGCCCACCCCACCCAGATCCGCCGGACGTCCGGCACCACCACAGCAAACCACATCTCAGGGAGAGACTTTATTATGTTCACCAAAGGTAAGCAGATCCTGCTCGCAGCAGTGGCAACCGCACCTCTGATGGCCGGCGGCGCATGGGCCGAGGGTCTGATGACCATCATCGTTAACGATCCGTCGAACCCCTACTGGTTCACCGAAGGCGAGGTTGCCAAAGCCACCGCCGAAGAACTGGGCTATGAAGCCAAGGTCAGCGCCCACAAAGGCGACACCAACACCGAAAGCACCCTGATCGACACCGCAATCACCAACAAATCGGCGGCGATCATCCTTGACCCCGCAAACGCGGACGGCTCGATCGGCGCGGTCAAAAAGGCCATCGACGCAGGCATCCCCGTGTTCCTTGTGAACGCAGAGATCAACGAAAGCGGTCTGGCCAAGGCTCAGCTGGTGTCGAACAACGCCCAAGGCGCGGCGCTGGGTGCGATGCACTGGGTCGAATCCGTGGGCGACGCGGGCAAATACGTCGAGCTGTTCGGCGCTCCGTCGGACAACAACGCGCAGACCCGCTCGAACGGTTATGAGACCGTTCTGACCCAGTACCCCGACCTGGAAAAAGCGGCGATGGAAGTGGCCGACTGGGACCGTACCAAAGGTTACAACAAGATGCAGTCGATGCTGCAAGCCAACCCCGATGTGAACGCTGTGATCTCGGGCAACGACGAAATGGCACTGGGTGCCATCGCGGCGCTGAAAGAAGCAGGCAAGCTGGACGGCGTGATCGTCGGCGGCTTTGACGGCTCGCCCGATGCGGTCGAAGCCGTGAAATCGGGCGAGATGGCCTACACCGTGCTGCAGCCCGTGGCTGTCTTCTCGGCCGAAGCTGTCCGCCAGGCAGACCACTTCATCAAGACCGGCGAACTGGCCGTGGATACCGAAAAGCAGCTGTTTGACTGCATGATCATCGACCAGAGCAACGTGGCCAACTACACCGCGCCCTTCGTTCTGTCGAACTAAGACCTCCTCCCATCGGTCACGATGGATCGGGCGTCCCCACGGGGGCGCCCATTTTGTTTGGCGGCACAAAAAAGCCGCCTGCGCAATGCTGCGCGGCGGCCTTTCAATCGGATCACAGCCGGATCAGTTGGTCGGGATCGAAACCCGCAGCATGACCGTTTCCAGCCCCATGTTGCTTTCATAAATCCCCGCGTTCGAGCGGTGGTCGTAGCCAAGGCCCACACGCAGACCATTGCGGGCCTCATAGCCCAGTTCGATCCCCGAGCGGAATTCGATCAAACCGCCAAGGTCCACCCCATCGCCCTGAAAATAGACGCCGGGCATGGCGTGCAACTGCATATACGCCCCTTCAAACAGCGGCATTGTGTAGGCATGGCCCACACCGAACCACACATCCTGATCATCGGTCACCGACAGGCCGTAGATGGTCTGGAAAGGCCCGTGCGCTAGGCTGGTGTCGTGGCGGATGTAGAATTCCTGCCCATAAGGGTCTTCTTGGAAATAGGTCTCTGCCGCCGAGAAGGACAGATGGCTGTCCACAGTGTTCTTGGCCAGACAGCCTTCGTTCGGGCAATGGTTCTGGGTCATGTCGAAAAGGCCCAAGGCCAGTGTCAGGACTGCAAAGGTTCCGTCTGCCACGATGTATCTCCTCAATTGGTCCGGCCTTCGTCGGACCCAACCTGTTCTCACCTAGAAACAGGAAAAATCCGCGCGGTTCAACAAAGTTAGGCCAGCTTTGCGCATTTGACCTGCAACCGCGGCATTTCTGCCCAAGCCAGATTACAGATCCAGCAGAGCCTCTAGCATGCCATCCAGCGAATACAGCACCGCCGAGGCGCCCGTGTCCTGCAAATTTTGCGCATGGGCCGCGCGCATACCATCCAGATGACCGCCCCCGACAAAGCCCACGGCCCGCATTCCGGCGGTGACCGCGCCGGTAACCCCAAGGGGCGAGTCCTCCATCACCGCACAGTCCTCCGGCAAGACCCCAAGACCCTCTGCCGCCAAAAGGAAGATATCGGGCGCGGGCTTGCCGCGCTGGACCATTTCGGCGCTGAAACCAGTGTCAATGAACCAATCCGCAAGGCCGCTGTGCTGCAAGGTAAAGCCCATCCGCGACACAGAACCACCCGTGGCAATCCCCACAGCGATGCCGCGATCCTTCAGGTCTTGCAGCAAGGGCAGCACCCCGTCGATCCGGCGCAGGTGGTCAGGATAGGCCGCACGGAGCCGCCCCTCGATCCGCCCCGCGAACCCGTCGGCACAAGGACGGCCCGAGCGCTGTTCAACATGCGCTTTGATACGCGCCAGTGAACAGCCCAGAAAGTTGTCGCGGATTTCCTCAAAGCTGGCATCGGCCACGCCTTCGGCTTTCATCTCGTCCACGATGGCCTCAAGCACCAGCCGTTCGCTGTCCACCAGACAGCCATCCAGATCAAATATGATCGCCTTGATACGTGTCACGCGCATTTCCTTCCCTCAACTTCGGCATACGTTAGCGGAAACATGCCCGAGCGCCAGAGGACATCTGCCCGCATCCCCGCAACACAGCGTTCCCTTTCCGCTAAAACCCTTGCGCGAATGGTCGGCACGGGATAGCAGCAGCGCCTCTCATTGCTCCAGAGGACACGCCCATGACCGCCCTACCCCTTGCCATCGACTTTGGAACCTCGAACTCGGCGGCGGCGATTTGGCAAGATGGTGCGGTGCGCCGCCTCAGCATCGAAGACGGTGATGAGACCCTGCCCACGGCAGTCTTCTTTCCCGTCGGCAAAGCGCCGATGATGGTGGGGCATGCAGCGGGACAGGCGCTGATTGACGGCGAAGAGGGCCGCTATATGCGGGCACTGAAAAGCGTGCTGGGAACGCCCCTGCTGCACGAAAGCCGCCTGCTTGGCGGCAAGCGTCGCACGTTGGCCGAGATCATCACCGCCTTCCTCATCCGCGTCAAAGAACGGGCCGAGGCGCAGGCGGGCATGACGTTTGACACCGCCCTGTCGGGTCGCCCCGTGCGATTCCATTCGAACAATGACGCCGCCGACGCGCAGGCCGAGGCAGACCTGCGCGGCTGCTATATGGCTGCCGGTTTCAAGGACGTGCATTTCATGGCCGAACCCGAAGCCGCCGCCACTGCTTGCCACCAGATGGGCAGCGCCAGCATCGGTCTGATCGTGGACATCGGCGGCGGTACCAGCGACTTTTCCGTCTATGAAACCGGCGCGAACGGCATGCGCATTCTGGCCAGCCACGGCATCCGCCTTGGGGGCACGGACTTTGACCACGCGGTCTCTATGTCTCACGCCATGCCCCTTCTTGGCCACGGATCGGAACTGCGCCGCGAGATGGGCGACGGCCTGCTGCCCGTGCCGAACGCGCTGTTCACCGAACTGTCTACGTGGTCCACGATCCCATTTGTCTACACGCCCGAAACCTTGCGTCTTGTGCGTGACATGCTGCGCCTGTCGGAAAGCCCTGAAAAGCTGAAGCGGCTGGAAACAGTGATTGAGGACCAGCTTGGCCATGAGTTGGCCTTCGCGGTCGAGGCCGGAAAGATCGCGGCTAACAACGGCGAACGCTCGGCCATCAAGATGGGCTATATCGAACGCGGCCTAGAGGCGACCATCACCACCGGCAGCATGAACAGGGCACTGAACGATTACAGCTTCAAACTGAAAGAGGCGATGTACCAGACCCTGATGCATGCAGGCGTGACGCCGGATCGCATCGGCTCGGTCATTCTGGTGGGGGGCTCCAGCCTGATGAAGCTGGTCGAGAATGAGGCCCGCGCGGTTTGCCCCATGGCAAAAGTCCACCGGTCTGAGGCCTTCACCGCCGTCGTTGACGGTCTGGCAATAGCAAGCGGGGCGCTCTGACGAACGCCCCGCTGCCGTGAGTGGTGGTCAAACCTGATTAGTTCAGGTCAAACCGGTCGGCATTCATCACTTTGACCCATGCGTTGACGAAATCGCTGACGAAACGGTCGGCCATATCGTCCTGCGCGTAGACCTCGGCAATCGCCCGCAGCTGCGAGTTCGAGCCAAAGACCAGATCCACACGGGTGCCGGTCCATTTCACATCGCCAGTCGCGCGGTCACGGCCTTCGAACACGTCTTCCTTATCCGACACGGCTTTCCATTCGGTGCCCATGTCCAGCAGGTTGCGGAAGAAGTCGTTGGTCAGCGCGCCGGGCGTCGCGGTGAAAACGCCATGCGCCGCGCCACCGTGGTTTGCCCCCAGCATCCGCATACCGCCAACCAGCGCGGTCATTTCCGGCGCAGTCAGGCCCAGCAGTTGCGACTTGTCCACCAGCAGCTCTTCTGCGGTGACCGAGAAGTCGCGCTGCAGGTAGTTGCGGAAACCGTCCGCCTTGGGTTCCATCACGTCAAAGCTTTCCGCATCGGTCTGCTCTTGGCTCGAGTCCGCACGGCCAGCGGTGAAGGGCACGGTCAGGTCGCGGCCAGCGGCCTTGGCACCTTGCTCGACCCCGACCGAGCCACCCAGAACGATCAGGTCCGCGATCGACACGGGCTTGCCGAAGCCTGCCTTGATGTCCTCATAGACCGCCAGAACATTGGCCAGTTCTGCGGGCTGGTTCACGTCCCAATCCTTTTGGGGTGCCAGACGCACGCGGGCACCATTCGCACCGCCACGCATGTCCGAGCCGCGGAAGGTCGAGGCCGATGCCCAAGCGGTGGTGACCAGTTGCGATACGCTCAGACCCGAGGCCGCGATCTGCGCCTTCAGCTCTGCCACATCCGCATCACCCAGCGCGTCGCCAGCGGGGATCGGATCCTGCCAGATCAGATCTTCTGCGGGCACTTCCGGACCCCAGTAGTTGGCCTTGGGGCCCATGTCGCGGTGGGTAAGCTTGAACCAAGCGCGGGCAAAGGCATCGGCGAACTGATCGGGGTTCTCATGGAACCGGCGCGAGATTTTCTCATATGCCGGATCGGTGCGCAGGGCGATATCGGTGGTCGCCATCATGGTCTTGACCTTGCCGCTGCCGTCTACTTCGGGGGCCAGATCTTCGTCTTTCACGTCGACAGGCGTCCACTGGTAGGCACCGGCGGGGCTTTTGGTCAGCTCCCACTCATAGCCGAACAGCATGTCGAAATAGCCGTTGTCCCACTTGATCGGGTTCGGCGTCCACGCGCCCTCAAGGCCCGAGCTGATGGTATGCACGCCCTTGCCGCTTTCATGGGTCGAGGCCCAGCCAAAACCTTGCGAGGCGATATCCGCACCTTCGGGCTCTGCACCGACCAGCGCGGCATCCCCTGCCCCGTGGCATTTGCCAAAGGTGTGACCACCTGCGACCAGAGCAACGGTTTCCTCATCGTCCATCGCCATCCGGCCAAAGGTGTCACGGATATCGAAGGCAGCCGCAGCCGGATCGGGTTTGCCGTCGGGGCCTTCGGGGTTCACGTAGATCAGGCCCATCTGCACGGCGGCCAGCGGGTTTTCCAGATCACGCTCACCGCTATAGCGGCTGTCCTTGTGGCTGCTGTCGGCCAGCCAGGTGTCTTCTGCGCCCCAGTAAATGTCCTCTTCCGGCTCCCAGACATCGGTACGGCCTGCGCCGAAACCGAAGGTCTTGAAGCCCATGCTTTCCAGCGCCACGTTGCCGGTCAGGATCATCAGGTCGGCCCACGAAATGGCGTTGCCGTATTTCTGCTTGATCGGCCACAACAGGCGGCGCGCTTTATCAAGGTTCACGTTGTCCGGCCAGCTGTTCAGCGGCGCGAAACGCTGGGTCCCCGAGCGCGAACCACCACGGCCATCGCCGGTCCGGTAGGTGCCGGCGCTGTGCCACGCCATACGGATGAAGAACGGACCATAATGGCCATAGTCCGCAGGCCACCACTCTTGGCTATCAGTCATCAGCGCGGTCAGGTCGGCCTTCAGCGCATCATAGTCCAGCTTCGAGAACGCATCCTTGTAGCTGAACGCATCCCCAAGCGGGTTCGACGCAGGCTGGTTCTGGTGCAGGATTTTCAGGTTCAGCTGGTTGGGCCACCAGTCGCGGTTCGACCGCATATCCATCCGTGTGTTCAACGAGCCGCCGTGGATCACCGGGCATTTGCCGCCAGAGATATCGTTACCGTCCATTGTTCGCTCCAATCGTAGCTGAGGCCGCCCGAAGCGGGCAGCAAGGTATCCATCCGAGACAAGGAGAGGCCGCGGCCATCTCTCGATCGCCGCGCCGAACGCCTTAAAAAGCTGGCTTTGAAGCCTCCTCATGTCTCCCTGCGACCAAGGTAGTGAGTCGGATCGATAATGAAAATTTCTGATTTTTAATCGGCGTGATAATTTTAACTTATGAAAGTTGCGCTTCGTCAGTCGAAAACGCCGCAGTGGCCAAAGATGTGGCACGCTCTATGCTATTCTTTTGTTCACCAGCCAAAAGAATACCGCCTGCACCGACACCACCGAATGCAGTTTTCGCTGCAATGCAGCATAATGGAAGCACCGCCCTCAAGCCTATGAAAGGATCAAGATGATCGAGCTTCTCTTCACGGCCTGCCTTGCGTCAGAGCCGTCCCAATGCGAACAGCGCAGCCTGCTGTTCACCGATATTACACCGATGACCTGCATGATGGGCGCACAGCCCGAGCTGGCCAAATGGCAGATGACCCACCCCACGTTTCAAGTTCAAAAATGGCAGTGCCGCACCCTTAACCTGAACGAGCAAGACGCCTGACTGCGGACACGCGGCCCTTCAAGGGAGGGACCGGTCGCGTGCCGCTTCTGCTTACTGAATTGTAATATCGACCCGCTGGCTCTCGCCCGAGCTACCTGGGATGCGCAGGAAATACTGCCCCGGCTTGATCGCCAGAAACTCGATCTCCATCTCACCTTCTTCATCGAACTCGACGCTTTCCAGCCCGAACGGGCGCACTTCCAGTCCGTTGATTACCACTTCGTTCACCCAGATCGCCCGAAAGAACCCCGGCCCTTCAAGGCCAAGCTCACCCGTGCCGTCTGCTTCGATCTCCAGCTCATACATGGTGCCGGATTTCAGTGTGATCGGCCCCTCGGCCAAGGGCTTTCCGACGGACAAAGTGATGCCCGGCATCTCGCCCGAGTTATTGGACGACAGCACCCCTGCAAACCCATAATCATGCGCTGCTACGGGCAATGCCAGTGCGGCCACAAACGCCGCCAAAATCATCGACTTCATTTCTCTCTCCCTTAGAAATCAGTTCGGCGTCACCACAACGCCCCAAGGCTGCTGACCCACCTGAATGGACTGGATCGCCTTTTCCTTGGCCACGTCGATCACGGTGATGTCGTTCGAATTGCCGTTGGTGGTCAGCAGGTATTTCTGGTCCGGCGTGAACGCCATTTGCCACACGCGCTGCCCCACAAGGATGTAATCCACCACCTCAAGGCTTTCCCCGTCGATCACAGCCACACGGTTCGCAGGCCCCAAGGCCACAAAGATACGGCTACCATCATCTGTGACGCGGACCCCGACAGGCTGCAGCCATTCAGGCAAAACCCCTGCCACCTCAAACCCGATCTTCTTGGAAAGGGTCGGTGTGCCATCCTCGGCGATATCAATCACCGACACCGTGCCGCCAATCTCAGAACTGACAAAGAGCCGCTTTCCATCCCGCGTGTATTCAACATAGCGCGGGCGCTGGTCCACAAGGATGTTGTGCTTGATCTCGTAATCGGCGGTCGAGATAAAATGCGCCATGTTGGTGGTTTCCGAGGTATTCACCACAAAAGCACTGTCGGGCGAGATCGCCATGCCTTCAGGTTCCACCCCCACGGGGATCTCGGCCAGAATGGTGTGGCTTTCAGTGTCGGTCACCGTGACCAGATTGTCGTCCTCATTGGCGATATACAGCGGGTTGCCGCTGGGGTGCATGGTGAACAGCTCGGGGTCCGGCCCTGAGGGCAGCGTGTACAGCTCTTCGTAGGTTTCGCTGTTGAACACCCGCACTGTGTCATCGTCGGACGCGCAGACATAAAGCAAGCTGCCGTCAGGGCTAAGGGTAATGCCGCGCGGACGGTTACCTGCGGCGAACTCGGTCTCGACGGTCCAGCTGTCGGTGTCGATCACCGTGACCGTGTTGCCACGTTCGTTCGAGACAAAGGCTTTGCCCGCCATCGCCCCCGAGGCGGTCAGCAGGATCAGGGCGGTGCTGGTCAGTAAGGATTTCATACGGCCTCCCAAGGGGATCAATCAAAAGCGGTGCAACGGGATTCAGGACGGTCCAGACCCAGCGTATCAAGCGGCGAGACCTGATGCAGAAAGCCGTCTTGTGGGCTAACGCTGACCGTGATGCGGCTGTCATACAGCAGGATCGGCTGGCGCATCTGGCCGTTCCAATTGCGGAACGTCACCTTCTGGCCCTTGAAAGCCGCCAGTTCGAACTCGTCCCCCAGCATATAGTCGCGCAAGGTCGCAGGATCGTTTGATGCGGTGCGGGTCACGGCCTCGCCGATCACGCGCAGGGCCAACCAGACCTGATAATCCACCTCTTGGGAATAACGCCCTGTCAGCGCCTCAAAACGGTTCTGGAACTGGGTCGCGCCCCATGTCTCGTTTCCTGCGTGAAAGCTGACCGGCCGTAATCCGGCGCTGCCCATCACAGGGCGAGGGTCCCACAGGTGGTACGGCAGGTAGGCGGCGAAATAATCGGTACCATCGGCGGCCATCACCACGTCATGCTTGTCCAGCCCCTGCATGAAGGTCGGCAACTGGCGCTGCACCAGAACATGTCCCGAATCTGTCCGGCGAGAGCCGCCAGTATCCTCGAACACCCGCTCTTCCACGATCTTGGCCCCGAACTTGGCGGCGGCGCGGCGATAGCTGGCGGCCAGTTCTTGATCGGCAGGGTTTGACCCTTCGATCAGCACCCAGCGGGGCCACTTTTTCCACATGGCGAACTGGGCCACTGCATCGGCGCTCATGTTATTGGAGGGCGAAATATGCAGCATGTTGGCGCGGCACGCCTCATCACGCAGGGCGTTGTCCCGCGCACCCGCGTTCAGCACCAGCGCACCGGCAGCCGCAGCCTGATCGGCCAGCGCCACCGTGTCAGGTCCGTCTGCGGCCAAGACCACCAAGCGCACCCCATCCGCCAGCATCGCCGCCAGCGCATCGGACGCCCCCTCGGGCGCGGCAACCTGCGTGACCGTTTCATAGGTGTGCCCCAGAAAACGGCCTGTGGTGGAATTGTCTTCATCGGCCAACAGCGCCCCTGCCAGCCCCAAATCATCAGGCCGCAGATCAAAGCGCGAGATTGGCAGCATCGCCGGATAGTCCACACGCAAGACGCCTGCACGCACCTCGACCGCTTGGGCAGTTGCTGCACCGAAAAGCCCAAAAACACCTGCCACTGCGACTGCTTTAATCGTCTGTAACACGATGCCTCCCTGCTACGCATTTCCCCGAGAAATCAAGCCTCTTCCCGACCTTGACAGAGGCATTGCCCCCCGTGACCCGATACTTTCGGAGCAATTGAATGCGATGGCATACGAAGCCCACCATCATCCTTATGAAGTGTTATGTGATCCCTCTTCTACTTGCCCTTTGCCCCGCCACGGCCCATGCCGCTGACGCGGGCAAAGTGGCGTTTTTCGGGATCACCTATCTGGACACCTCATTGCAGTCCGAAGCCTTTGGCCAAGACCCCGCCGAAGTGGCGCGGATCAAGCTTCTGGAAGATCTGGTGCGCCAGACCTTTACAGAACAGGGCTACAACTTGCTGGACCTTTCGCCAATTCAAGAGCAGCTGGACACGGTGGTGAACCCAGCCAAATGCTATGGATGCGACGCCCGCATGGCCACCAAACTGGGCGCGGACTACGCGCTGGTGGGCGAAGTGCAAAAGGTCTCGAACCTGATTCTCAGCATGAACCTGCAACTGCGCGATGCGGCCAGCGGGCAGACCGTGAAGGGCCGCGTAGTCGATATCCGCAGCAACACGGACGAAAGCTGGCTGCGGGGCATGCGCTACATCCTGAAGAACGCGATATTCAAAGACGAGATGGGAGGAAAACCATGAAACGACGTCATTTCCTGGCGGCTGCGGTTCTGGCCGCTTTGCCGGGGATTGCTCTGGCCCACGGGCCCTCAAGGCAAAAGGTCACCCTGACCGCCGATGTGGCCGCAGACCCTGCCGCCGTCTGGGAGGCCATTGGCAACTTTCAGGACATGAGCTGGCATCCGGCGGTTTTCAGCACCGAAGGCACAGGCGGCAATGACATCGACGCCACCCGCCATCTGGTGCTTGGCCAGGAAGGCGGCCCGACCATCGACGAGGTGCTGTATAAGTACGACGCGGCGAAGATGACCTATTCCTACCGGATCACTGACGTATTGGTCGAGGTTCTGCCCGTCACCAACTATTCGTCCCACCTAACCGTGAAGCCCCGCGCCGAGGGCGGATCAACCGTGGAATGGCGCGGTGCCTTCTATCGCGGCTATCCGAACAACGATCCGCCGCCCGAACTGAACGACGAAGCGGCCGTTGCCGCTGTCACAGGGGTCTATCAGGCAGGGCTTGATGCGCTGGTTGAACGCTTCGGCGCGCCATAGTGTTCTGGCGTTGATACTGGCCGCTCTGCCCGCACAGGCAGAGCGGGCCTATATCACCTGCCAGAATGGCAATGCCCTAAGTCTTTTCGATCTGGATACCGGACAGGAAACGGCTCGTTGGTCCCTGCCCGGCCAACCTGCGGGCATCGCAGTCGGAACGGATGCAGTCTTTACCGTGGCCCCCGAAGGCAAGGTTGTCCGCCGTCACACCCCCATCACCGGAGAGATCACAGCCGAGGCCCATCTGGACGGCGGCCCAACGGGCATCGCGCTGGACGAACGGCGCGGGCGGGTCTTTGTGTCGGACTGGTATAACGCGCTGGTCTGGGTTTTGGATGCCGCCGACCTCTCGGTCCTGCGCATCCTTGAAACCGGCGCCGCGCCGGCGGGGCTGGCCGTGTCAGATGACGGCAGGCTGATTGCCTCGGCGGATCGGGATGTGAATCAGGTATCTTTGTTCGACGCCGAAACGCTGGCGCTGATCGCCCGCATCTCCGTTGGCATCCGCCCCTATGGTCTACGATTTGCCCCCGACGGGCGGCTGTTTGTGGGCAATGTGGGCACCAACGATCTAAGCGTCATTGACCCCGAAACCGCCCACGTCATCGCCACAGTCCCCGTGGGCGAGCGCCCCTATGGTGTGACCTTCGCCAAGGGCCGCGCCTTTGTGACCAACCAATACGCCAACACCCTCAGCGTCATTGATCTGGCCACCCTGACCCCCGTCGCGACGATCGAAACCAACGAATACCCCGAGGGCATCGATACCACCGCAGACGGGCGTGTGATTTTCACCAACTGGTTCGACAACACGGTGCAGGTTCTGGACCCCGACACCCTAGAGATCACGGACAGCTATGACACCGCCGACGGCCCCCGCGCCTTTGGTCGCTTTATTGCGGATCACTGATCGGGAAAGGGTGCAATTGCTCTAGCGGGTAGTTTTCAAAGGCCCAACCGTCCGTGCCGTCGGGATACCAGTAAACCGTGGTGTAGCCTTCCGCCAAAGCGCGCTTGGCTGCGTTCCACGACATCCAGCACTCTTCCAGACAGAAGAACAGCAGCGGGTGGGCCGGATCATCATCCGTCACTTGCGCCAGTGCATTCAGGAAATAATCCAGCGTCACATCCGCCAGATCACCGTAGCCGGTGTTGGGCAACCAGATCGCTCCGGGGATCGAATGGCGCGGCTTGTCCCGCCAAAGGGTGCCTGCGGGCAGATTGTCGGGCTTGGGTGCTTGCGGCAGCACGTCCACAAAGGCCGCCCCACCGCTTTCCCAAAGCTGATAGGCGGTTGCCGTATCCACCACCGTACCGCCTGCCAGCGTCTTAGGCACCGCACCGCGATAGGCATCCAAGCGGTATCCTTCCGGCTCGGGCTCGGCCCCCATGGCGGCTGCGGGCAGCGCAACCAAGAACGCAGCCCGCAGCCAACTCACTGGGAGACCTCCAGAACCTTTTGGCCCTGAGCATCCAGCATAGGAACACCCGCCTCTGCCAGAATTGCATCGATCCGGTCCTGATTGCGCCGGATCAGCGAATTGAGTTTGCGCTGCCAGACTTTCTCACCCTGACGGACGCCCATGGTGATGCGGTAGAACATCTTGGGCGGCAGAGTTTCATGGATCAGTGGCGTGACCTTCATCTGCGGATAGTCGTCCTTGGCCAGCGGCCCACCGATCGGCCCCCAAAGGATCGCCGCATCGATCTTGCCCGCCGCCAGATCAACCAGCATCTGCTTGGAGGGGCTTTCATGGCGCGTGTCCACGGTCAGCTGATAGGGCCGCGCTTTACTGATCAGTCCGTTGCGGGCCATATGGTTGGCAGGCGGCGTTCCGGCGACCACACCGATCACCTTACCCTTGAGGGCGGGATCGGCCAGTTCGGTCACCGCAGCCAAATCGCCATCCGAAGGCGTGATCAACACGAAGCCAGAGGTCAGATAGTGATTGGTGTTCAGCACCATCTCATGGCCTTGGGCGTAGCCCATTACCACATCACATTTCGCCGCCTTCAGCGTGTTGCGAATAAAGCCGGTGGCCATAGGGTACCACGTGTACTGCACGGGCAACCCAAGCTCGCCCGCGATCAGCTCGGCCAGCTTGTTCTCATAGCCGTTGCCGTCCTTATCCGAGAGCGGATAGTTCGCCGGATCGGCGCAGACGCGCAAGGCGTTGTGCGATACCAGATCCGAGGTCTGCGCCCCTGCCCCGGTGGTCTGACACAGGATCAGTGTCAGACCAGCCACAAGGGCAGCCGCGCAGTTACGAACCCATGCAGGCATTTTCTGCATCGCGGATCTCGTCGGATTTGGCCTCTTTCTTGGCGGGACGGCCACGGGGCACAGCCTCCATGCCGCGCGCTTTCAGGTAGACGTAAATGTCATCCAGATAGCACATCACGTTGGCATTGGTGCCGAAGGCGGGCATCACCGAGTTATCTGCCGCGTCCACCCGCTGGCGGCCATTGGTCGCCACATCGACGAAGTCGTAGTAGTCCAGCGTCAGTGCCGACTTTTTCAGCGCCGGGGCATAGGTCGAGCCCTCGCCATCCGGGCCGTGGCAGACGTGGCATTCAGAATGGTAGCGGCGGAAACCGGAAAAGGTCAGCCAATCCACTTCACCCGCGTCACTGATGTTGAACGTCGGGACATCGTCTTCGGTGTAATAGCGGCCACCCTCTTCGTAAGAGACGGCGATGTTCGGATCATCGAGCGAGATTTTGTCCTCGGCCAGCGCGCCCTGCGCGGTCATCAAACCTGCGGCGGCTATGGCGAGCACTGTGAAACCCTGTCGGCTCATATCAAATTCCTTGGAAGATTGGTGTCGGGAGGGGCCAGTACCGGCCCCTCCGCATGTTCAAGGATACGCTTGCGATCAGTTCGGCAGCGCGAAGACAGTCAGCTGGCCACCCAGAGCGGTGTAGTCGCTGAGCGCCGAATAGCCGCCCACAGCACCCAGACCGTCGTTCGGGTTGGTCAGACCAGCAGCCAGACCGATGCCGGCCCATCCGCCAACACCCGACAGGATGCCGATGTACTGCTTGCCACCATGCTCATAGGTCATCACGTTGCCGATGATGCCCGAGGGGGTCTTGAAGCGGTACAGCTCTTCGCCAGTTTCAGCCGAAACAGCCTTCAGGTAGCCTTCCAGCGTGCCGTAGAAGACCACGTCACCAGCGGTTGCCAGTGCGCCCGACCAGACCGAGAACTGCTCGGGGATCGACCAGCGGATTTCACCTGCAATGTTGTCCCATGCGATGAAGTTACCCATGCCGCCATGGCTGTCCGGTGCCGGATACATCGCAAGGGTCGCGCCCACATAGGGCTGGCCTGCGGTGTAGCTGACGCGGAAGGGTTCATAGTCCATGCAGACGTGGTTGGTCGGCACGTAGAACAGCTGGGTTTCCGGCGAGTAGGACGCCGGCTGCTGGTCTTTCGAGCCAAGCGCCGCGGGGCAGATACCGGTCGAGTTCACGTCTTCGCCGTTCTGCTCGGTCGAGTACTGGGCCAGAACTGCGGGACGACCATAGGTCGGGGACGCAGGGTCCATATCCACACCAGAGGTCCAGTTCACAGCAGGGTCATACTTTTCTGCGGTGATCAGCTCGCCGGTCAGACGGTCAAGGGTGTAGCCCAGACCATTCCGGTCAAAGTGGGTCAGCAGCTTGCGCGGTGCCCCATCAACATCCTGATCGGTCAGGATCATTTCGTTGATGCCGTCATAATCCCATTCGTCATGGGGCGTCATCTGGTAGACCCACTTGGCCATGCCGTCATCGGGGTCACGGGCAAAGATGGTCATCGACCAGCGGTTATCACCGGGACGCTGCGAGGGGTTCCATGTCGAGGGGTTGCCCGAGCCGTAGTAGATCAGATCCGCTTCGGGATCATACGAATACCAGCCCCAAGTGGTGCCGCCACCGATCATCCACTGATCGCCTTCCCAGGTATTGGTGCCCGAGTCCGCGCCCACAGGCTGACCCAGATGGGTGGTGTTCTCGGGATCAAACAGGATGTCGCTGTCCGGACCCATCGAATAGGCGCGCCATGCAAGGCTGCCGTCCGCGATGTTATAGGCGGTTACCGAACCACGAACGCCGAATTCACCACCCGAGATACCGACAATGACCTTGTCCTTCACAGGCATCACGGTCGCAGTGTTTGTCTCGCCAATCGCAGGATCGCCGTTCTTGACCGACCAAGCGACTTCGCCGGTGTTGGCATCCAGCGCCACAACAGTGGTGTCCGCCTGATGCAGGAAGATCTTGCCATCCGCGTAGGCCACACCGCGGTTCACGGTGTCACAGCACATCACGGGGATAACGTCGGGATCCTGCTTGGGTTCGTACTTCCACTTGATCTTGCCCTCATTGGCCAGATCCAGCGCGTAGACGATGTTCGGGAACGGGGTGTGGACATACATGGTGTCACCCACCACCAGCGGCGAGCCTTCGTGGCCGCGCAGAACGCCGGTCGAGAAGGTCCAAGCAACCTGCAGATCGCCTACGTTCTCCGCGTTGATCTGGTCCAGCTGGCTAAAGCGCTGGTTGGCGTAGTCACCGGTCTGGATCGCCCACTGAGCGGGGTTGGCAATCTGAGTGGTCAGGTCGTCGTTCGCGTAAGCCACTGAGGCTGCGCTGAGCGCTAGACCTGACGTAAGTAGTCTTAAAGTTCTCATTTCTCTCTCCCTGATTTTGCGGTGTTAATCACCTTGGGTGCAGGGCGGTTTGCCGCCCTTGGTGTCTGCGTCCGGATTGTTCTCCTCCCACCGGGCGCCGACCTTTCTTCACTGATCGCCAGACCAGAAAATTACTCGGTAAACGTAGACAGATAGGCGATCACGTCGGCGCGCTCGGTATCCTTGCGCAATCCAGCAAAAGACATTTTGGTCCCCTTGGCGTAGTCACGCGGGGCGGCCAGAAATGCGTCCAGTTCTTCAGGCGTCCAGCTCTTACCCTCGGCCCCCATGTCGACCAGCGTGCTAGAGTATTCGAAGTCTGCACCCGTGCCGACTGTCCGCCCGACAACGCCGTTCAGAACAGGGCCGGTCTTGTTCTCAGCGCCATCGCCGACAGCGTGGCAGGCTTTGCATTTCTTAAAGACTTTCTCGCCTTTACCCGCATCGCCTTCGGCCAGCGCCATCTGCGCCGGAACCGCCAGTACAAGGGCGAGGCCAAGGATCTTTTTCAACATAGTGAACCTTTCTTGCGTATCAGCTCAGACGCTCGGCGTGCCAAGCGACGTGGTCGCCAGCGAAGGTGCTGACGAAGTAATAGGAATGGTCGTAACCGGCCTGCATCCGGAAGCTGCCCGCCTGACGGCGACGCGCCATTGCAGCGCTAAGGGCTTCGGGCTTCAGCAGGTCCAGAAACTGGTCCGAGGCGCCCTGATCGATCAGGATATCCCCCTGCCAACCGTGCTGTTCCAGCAAGAGCGTGGCATCATGGGCGCTCCAGTTTGTCTCGTCATCCCCCAGATAGGCCGAGAGCTGCTTGCGCCCCCAATCCGAGTTGGTGGGGTTGGCGATCGGCGCAAAGGCCGACAGCGACTGATACCGATCGGGATTGCGCATCGCGATGGTCAGCGCCCCGTGCCCGCCCATAGAATGGCCGGTGATGCCGTGCCGGTCGTTGATCGGGAATTCCTTCTCGACCAGATCGTACAGTTCTTCGGTGATGTACTGGTACATCTGGAAGTGGGGCCGCCAAGGATCGCAGGTCGCGTTCACATAAAAGCCTGCGCCCTGCCCCAGATCATAGGCCTCATCATTGGCTACACCCTCACCACGGGGAGAGGTATCGGGGAACACAATCGCGATGCCGTGGCGCGCGCAGTGTTCCTGAAACCCGCCTTTGGTCATGGCGTTCTCATGGGTGCAGGTCAGACCGGAAAGGTACCACAGAACCGGCACCTCCCCGTCTTCGGCCTGCGGAGGCAGATAGACCGCGAAGGTCATCTCTGTATTGCACGCCGTCGAGTTGTGCTTGGCGACGATCTGACGGCCGCCGAAACTGCGATTTTCAGAAACGACCTCCATCATACCCACCTCAGAACTCGACCACCGCGCGGATGGATTTACCCGCGTGCATCAGTTCGAAGCCTTCGTTGATGTCTTCCAGCTTCAGCTTGTGGGTGATCATCGAGTCGAT
>NZ_PVTQ01000014.1 GCF_003003355.1 Donghicola tyrosinivorans | reverse complement strand
TCGGGCGAATAAGGCTTCGTGGTTCTTTGCTTTCTATGTTCCATAACAGGCAATTCTCCGAGAGTTTTGCCCTCCGGTAAAGACGGGGCGGTTCACGCAGCGTGGATTGCGTCAACTCACCTCAAGACTGCATTAATCCGGAGATTAGGCGTCTTGCACGGCAAACCGCCCGCCGTTTAGCCCAAACCTGTCGGCGTAAGAAAAGCTGATAACCGCAAGTGTCGCACAAGGTTGAACGGAAACCTCCAGCGTTCAAGCTTCTGAACCCACACAGTGCCCGCCAACGTGCAACAAAGCAGCAGGAATGTGTGCCTAGTTGTGAGATAGCGTGGCAAAGACCGAATTACTTTCAGTCAGAAGCGCATTTCCAGAAGGATATGGCGGAGAGACAGGGATTCGAACCCTGGAGACAGTTCCCTGCCTACACACTTTCCAGGCGTGCGCCTTCGACCACTCGGCCACCTCTCCGTTGGGCGGAGTTATACCGAGTACACCGCCACCTGCAATAGGTGATTTCATGCCAGATGAAGGTTTATCCGGCGGTTCTGGCGACCTTTTTTCTCGATCTTGCCGATCCGCAGCTGACCGATCTCTGCGGTCGAGCGCACATGGGTGCCACCGCAGGGCTGTAGATCCACCTTGGCTGCATCGGTGCCGATCTGGACAAGGCGCACACGGCCCTGCCCTTTGGGCGGCTGGACGGACATCGTTTTGACCAGACCAGGGTTGGCGGCCAGTTCTTCGTCGGTGATCCAGTGATATGAGATCGGATGATCTGCCGCGACCAGCGCGTTCAGGGCGGCCTCTAACGCGTCCTTGTCTTCGGGGCTGTCTTCCATATCGAAATCCAGACGCCCTTTTTCGGTGCCGATCGCCCCGCCCGTCACTGGCAGTGGCACGACGACGGACAGCAAATGCAGCGCGGTATGCACACGCATGTGGCGGTGCCGGCGTTCCCAGTCCAGATGCTGGGTGACTTGGGTGCCAACAGCGGGCAGACGCGCCGGTTCAGCGGGCAGCAGCACAATCTGGTTGCCCTCGCCCTTGATGGTGGTGGCGATCTCAAGGATCTGACCCGCCCATGTCAGGTTCCCACTGTCCCCCGGCTGGCCACCGCCAGTCGCATAAAAGATGCTACGATCAAGAACGATGCCCCCTTCGTCCGTCACAGCTGTCACCGTGGCGCTTGCGTCGCGCAGATAGGGATCGCTCTGGAACAGGGTCTCGGTCATGTGTCGGTGCCTTCCTGAGGGTCTTGCAGGCCTTGCGGCGGTTGTTCGGGCGCAGTTTTCAAGGGCTCTGCGGGGGCAGCCGCTGCGGGCGCGCTGCGCATCCAGACATCGCGCTGGGGGAATGGAATCTCGATCCCTGCTTCTGCGAAACGGCGGGCGATTTCATGGTTCATGTCTGACCCGACATTCAGCACCCAGTTTACATCACGAATGATAGCCCTGATTTCAAAATCCAGAGAGCTGTCCCCGAAACCTTTGAAATAGATAAAGGGCGGCGGCTGGAGCAGCACCATAGGATGTTCTTTGGCGATCTCCATCAGGATGGCCTCGACACGGCGGGTATCCGTGCCATAAGCGACGCCCACAGGCACGATTACGCGGCCGATCGAATTGCCACGGGTCCAGTTGGTCACCATGCCGCTGACCAGATCAGCGTTGGGCACAATCACATCGGTGCGGTCAAAGGTCTCGACCCGTGTTGAGCGTACCGAGATCGAGCGCACGTAACCCATCTTGCCGCCAACTTCGATCCAGTCGCCTTCGCTGATCGGGCGTTCAATCAGCAGGATAATGCCCGAGACAAAGTTGGACACGATGTTCTGCAAGCCAAAACCGATGCCCACCGATAGGGCACCTGCCACAATGGCCAGAGACGAAAGGTCCAGCCCTGCCCCCGTGATCGCAGCCAGCGCAGCCACGAACACACCGATATAGCCGACGCCTGAAATGACAGCGGTTTTTCCACCCACATCCAGCCGCGTCTTGGGCAATACGATGTTGCGCAACATCCCTTGGACCAGACGCGTCACGCCAAAGCCAATCGCGAAGATAATCGCAAAGCTCAGGAAGTCCGAGGGCGAGATCGTTGTCTCGCCGATCTGGAAGCCAGCGCGGAATCGGGCCCACAACTCGGTCAGGTCAGAGATGCGCGCCCCCCAGATCAGCGCCAGCGGCGGGATCGCGGCAAAGGCCAGCAGCACACTGGCAACGACAGGAAACAGGCCTTCGTCATCATCCTCAGGATGGTTGGTGATCAGCGTAAAAAGATCACGCACCAGCGTTTGCAGGATGCGCACCAGCGCCATGAGGCCAAGGGTTAGGATCGTCGGAAACAGCAGTTGTTCAGCAGCATTCCGGTAGCCGACCATTGCCAACAGAGGCGAAAGGAAGGCCACAAGCGTAACCACCCGCAGCAAAAGCCCGAACAACTGGTCCAGATAATTGGGCGCTTCGGTCTGACCCTCTGCCGGATGGCACATCCCGCCGCGCAATGTACGGGCCAGACGGTACAGATAGAATGACGTCACCAAACTCAGCGGGAAAAGCGAAACCGACATGGCCGCTGCCGCCGCCCCTTCCCGTTCGCCGATGGTCATGGCGATGGCATAAAGCGCCGTCAGGAAGGCCAGAATACTAGCGTTGCGCCGCGCAGGCTTTAGACAAGCGGCTTTCAGGTCCAGCAAGGCCCGCCCTTCGCCGGAAGGAAACACCATCGCCGCCAGCCAACGGCCACCCATGACAATCGCTACGGCACCGATCAGGTCCCCAAGCAGATCATTCCCGCGCGGTCCGGCCACATTTGCAATCCGCACCGCCGAGACCAGAATGACGATCCCCAAAAGTGGCAGTGCAATCTGGCCCAAGGAAATGCCAAAGCCCCAGACCCCCGGCCCGCGCTTGAAGCGCTGCCACGCCAAACCTGCAAGGTTTTCAACCCACGCAGGGGCGCGCAAGATCAGCACAAGGGCGACGATCACGAGGGCCAGTGCGGGCAGCAAGCTTTTGCGGAAATCGGCGCGCACCTCGTCGGCGCTGAAGCCTTCCTTGGTTTCGGCGGCCACATTGCGCACGTAATCCAGCGCGGTCTTGCCAGCCACGGGCCAATTCACAGGGTTCAGCGGCGCAGGGTCCAGCGAGGTCAGCTTTTCCGCCTGACGCTTGCGCAATAGCCCGTCAATTTCCCCGATCAGACCATCGGCGCGGCTATAGGCCTCGTCCGCGCGGACACGCGGCACCTCAAGATCATCTAACTGCTTTTGCAGATCAGCGCGGCGGGACGCGATTTCTTTTGGTTCAGAGCCGCTTTCCGGCACCTGCCCCAATGCAGCGATCTGCGCTTTAAGCGTCGTAATCCGTTCCTGACTGGCGGATTGTTCCCGTTGGAACTGGCTGCGGTAGTCCGAGATTTCGGCCCGCAGGGTTTCCAGATCACTTTCCTCGGCCCAGTCCTGATCCAACACCACTTCGGCGCGGTTCGCCGTTTTGGTCCACGCGTCATAATCGGGACCGCTTTGCGCAAAGGCCCCAAGCGGAAGCATCAGGCAAAAGACGAGCCCCAGAAGGGCCCGCCGCAGGATGTCGAAGGCTTTAGCCGTCAACAAACACCCCCGGAATGCTCTTCGGGCCGGTGCTTAGCCAGCCGGGAACCGGCAGACCTTTTTCCTGAAGGAATTCAGGGTTGAACAGCTTGGACTGGTAGCGGGTGCCATAGTCACACAGGATGGTCACGATGGTGTGGCCCGGTCCCATTTCCTTTGCCATACGGATCGCACCGGCAATGTTGATGCCAGAGCTGCCGCCAAGGCAAAGCCCCTCTTCCGCCAGCGTATCAAAGACGATCGGCAGCGCCTCTTCGTCGGGGATCTGGTAGGCGAAATCGGGGGTGAACCCTTCAAGGTTTGCGGTGATCCGGCCCTGACCGATGCCTTCGGTGATCGAGCCACCTTCGGCCTTCAGCTCACCGCTGGTGTAGAAGCTATAAAGCGCCGCGCCCAAGGGATCGGCCAGACCAACCTTGACGCCTTTGGGCTGTAACGCCTCGGCCACACCGGCCAGCGTACCACCCGAACCAACGGCGCAGATGAAACCGTCAACCTTGCCGCCGGTCTGTTCCCAAATCTCGGGGCCAGTGGTTTCCACGTGCGCGCGGCGATTGGCAACGTTGTCGAACTGGTTTGCCCAGATCGCGCCATGAGGCTCGGACTTGGCCAGTTCTTCGGCCAGACGGCCCGAATAGCGCACGTAGTTGTTCGGGTTGCGATAAGGCGCGGCAGGCACCTGAACCAGTTCGGCACCAGCCAAACGGATCATGTCCTTCTTTTCCTGAGACTGGGTCTCGGGGATCACGATCACCGTGCGGAAACCCATCGAGGCGCCAACCAGCGCAAGGCCGATACCGGTGTTACCCGCGGTGCCTTCGACGATGGTGCCTCCAGGCTCCAGCAGGCCTTTTTCCAGCGCGTCCTTAATGATGTAGAGCGCAGCGCGGTCTTTGACCGACTGGCCCGGGTTCATGAACTCACACTTGCCGAGGATGGTGCATCCGGTCTCTTCGCTTGCTTTACGCAGCTTGATCAGAGGGGTGTTTCCGATGGCTCCGGCCAAATCCTGTGCAATCCGCATCATGCGCCCTTTCGTATTCTGACGGATAATCTCTAGGGGGGTCTGCGGGTGAACTCAAGCAGCTAGGCGCAAACGATCACGCGCCCGTGCCAACCAAAGACCCAAATGGCAGGTGGGATAGGCGCTGATCCGGTCGTTATCAATCATCTGCATGAAAGTGGTGAAGTCGAACAAATGGCTGCGAATATCTTCGGCCTCGGCCTCTTCGCCAGCAACGCCGACGATCTGGTCGGGCAAATCCGCAATTCCAACAAAGAAATTATAGTGTTCGCTGGAACAACCAGGCGATGGATAGCCGCGCCCCGCCGAGTGCAGCGCCAGTAGATCAAGACGCGCCTCTTCCACGGCCTCACGGCGGGCAGCCTGTTCTGGTGTCTCACCCGGATCGATCCGGCCCGCGACAGGCTCTAGCGTCCAAGGATGGGGATCGCCGCGGAAATGGGGACCTGCGCGAAATTGTTCGATCAACATCACCCGATCCCGTTTCGGATCATAGGGCAGGATCAAAACCGAATCTCCCGACATAAAGGTCGCGCGATTCACCACTGGGCTTTGCCCGCCTTCGTGTTTGGCAAAGCTCAGATCCTCTTCCAGCACCGAGAACCAGTTGGTGTAAGGGGTATGGCGGCGATGGGTGTTCACCTGAGCCTGTGTCATGCCAGAAGGCGTCAGCGCACTGGGATAGGTTTCAGCCGTCACCCGCGAGGCCGCCCGCATCCGGATCGCCGGAAAGCGCTGACCGATGGTCAACGGATCGACCAGCCCGAAGGATTGCATTACTTCCTCAGCCGCATAGAGCGAGATTTGCGCCCAAGTGGCCTGCCACGCGCTCAAATCCCACGGCGCACCGGGAGTATCGTTCACAGCTTCGGGGAAATAGCACAGGGCCTCTTGCGGGCCGGATGCGGTCTGAACCGTGACCTTCGCAAGGTAATAGCCAAAGGCCGCCTCATAGAAATCCAGCCGCGCCCGCGCCGCATCTGACAAACCGGTCAGCAACTGCCCCTGCGCCGCTGTCCCCTCAGCCCCCAAAAGCAGCGGGTAGCTTTGCCCTGCAGCCCAGAAAACCGCATGATCCAAAAGGTTTGCGGGAACAAGTTCAGCCTCCTCGCCCGCGATCATTCGGGCAAGAGGCGCATGGCACAGGGTGCCATAAACAAAAATATCGGTCATAGAATTACTTCCAGTTTCGCGATGCGACTTCGCTGGCAAAACCTGTCATGATGGCCCCCGCGATCAATGGCAGCAGCACACCCGGTGTAGACAAGGCGATCAGGTCCTTCAGCGCGATGTCGAAGATCGCAAGCAATGCTTCCAAAGCCGTGTCATATTGGTTGCGCAGGGTCCGGCGCAACATCTCGTGGGCGCCAATCGACAGAAACAACCCCACCACCAGAACGATCCCGCCGGTAATGCCCGTCGAGGCGGCAAACTGCCAGCCCCGCCCACTGCGCGGTCCCACCACCAGCCAGCCGGTGGTGATCCCGATGAAGACCGCCGTAATCTCGATAAAATTCGGAAGCACCAAGTTGTCGGCACTGATGGCCGCGCCGCGCATCTGGAACGCAAGCACCAGTCCGGTCAAACCAAGAAAGATTGCTGCGATCAGACGGGCGGCTGTGGGCATGAGGTCAGGATGGCCTTTGGACTGTAATCTGGGTTACGTCGCAAATACCCCCTCGGAACGATCCCGCGCAAGACGTAAGGTAGAAATCCCACATGCGCTTGAACCGTTCATCAAAGCCCAATTTCTGGATATCCGCCCATTTCCGGTCAAAAACCTCATGCCAGCGGCGCAAGGTCAGGCTGTAGCTTTCCCCGAATTCCAGCGTCTTTGCCAGCTTTAGCCCCGCGCTTTCGACCTCGCCTTTCAGAACCGAAGGCGAAGGCAGCATACCACCCGGGAAGATGTATTTCTGAATGAAATCAACGCCTTTTCGGTAAGTATCCCAACGGCGATCCTCAACAAGAATGATCTGGATTGTCGCCTTGCGTCCCGGACGCAGGTTCTTGCGCACGGTCTCGAAATAAACCGGCCAGTATTTCTGCCCCACGGCCTCGAACATCTCAATGCTGGCGATGCCGTCGTAGGTGCCCTTTTCGTCGCGGTAATCCTGTAACTTAAATTTTACCATATCCGAGAGCCCCGCCTTGGCGATGCGAGCTTGGGCAAAGTCGAATTGCTCTTTGCTGATCGTGAGGCCCGTAACCTTCAGCCCCCGCTCTTTCGCGGCATATTCGGCAAAGCCACCCCAGCCGCAGCCGATTTCAAGCACATGATCGCCGGGCTTTACGTCCATCTGATCAACCATAGATTTGTACTTGGCGATCTGAGCGGCCTCTAGGCTTTCCTGACCAGTGGCGAAGATCGCGGACGAATAGGTCATCGTGTCATCCAGCCAAAGGGAATAGAAATCATTCCCCAGATCATAGTGATACGAGATGTTCTTCTTGGCCTGCTTCTTAGTGTTGGACTGCATCCAGAACCGGAATTTCTCTAGGACGCGGACAAGGCCCTGCCCCGGAAAACCGTCATAAATCTGATCATTCTTGTCGTGGACCAGGTCCATAAAGGCTTGCAAATCGGGCGAAGACCACCAGCCGTCCAGATAGGAATCGCAAAAGCCCAGATCGCCTTCGCGGATCAGACGGGCAAACGTGTCCGGATTGTGGATGTGAATTTCGGCAACGGGCCCTGCGATCTGGCCTTCAGCACGGAACACGCGGCCATCGGGCAAACGGATATCCAGACGCCCCGCGCGCATGCCCTTCACCATCTGGAAGACGGCGGGGAAATATCGGGGCAAATCGCGCTGTCCACTCGTATCAGTCAACACCATCAGAGCGCACTCCTCATCATACTCACAGGCTAAGGTACTGTTTCCCCTTGGGGCAAGCATCTGGTTCATTGTTTCAGAAATCCCGTGTCTCATAGGCGGAAAGCGCCCGCTCGCGGCCTTTGTCGGCGGCAACGATGGGCTTTGGATAGGCATCATCGGGGGAAAGACCCCAGCTTTCGGGAATCGCCTTAAAGTAGTTCAAAGCGTCCTCATGGGGTCGGCTGCGCCCTTCGGCGATCCAGCGGCTGACGTAGTCGCGCTGGGGGTCGAACTTGTCGAGTTGCGTGACAGGGTTGAACACGCGGAAGTAGGGCGTGGCATCGGGGCCAGAGCCTGCGGACCATTGCCAGCCCATTGCATTCGCGGCGGGGTCCCAATCGATCAGGCAATCCTCAAACCACTTCAGGCCAATCTTCCAATGACTCAGAAGATGTTTGGTCAGATAGCTGGCCACGATCATCCGCCCGCGATTGTGCATGCGGCCTGTGACGTAAAGCTCGCGCATGGCGGCATCTACGAATTGGATGCCAGTCCGGCCCTGCTTCCATGCGATGACCTCATCGGTCTCTGCTTCGTTCCACGGGAATTTGTCCCAATCGGGTTTCCAGTTGCCGGTTGCGATATGGGGGGTGTGCCACAGCAGGTGATAGGCAAACTCGCGCCATGCGAGTTCCTTCATAAAGGTCTCGGCCCCTTTTGAGCCCTCTTCCCGCTTGCGCAAAGCCGCGTGCCAGCATTGGCGCGGGCTGATCTCCCCGAGCGCCAGGTTCTCTGACAAGCAACTGGTGCCATCCCGATCAGGGCGGTCGCGGTCGGTGTCATAGGCATCGACCTTTTGCTGCAAGAACAGGTCTAATCGCTGCTGCGCAACCTCTTCGCCAAGCTGGACGAAGGGGCGCACCACTTCCGCGCCGCGCCGCATGGCGGCACCAAGCGACCAATCGGCCAAGCTTTCGCTTTCGGGCCAACTGTCCGGCGCCTTCAGGGATGAGATCGCCCCAAGCGGCTGCGCCACATCCACCGCGCGCACATTCTTCCAGAAGGGGGTGAAGACCTTGTAGAACGCACCCTGCCCCGTCTGCACGGTCCAAGGCTCGAACATCAGGTGACCATCGAAACTGCGCGCCTCGATCCCGGCGTCCTTCAGAGCGGCTTTGACCGCAGTGTCTCGGGCGGTGCCTTCGGGGTCATAGGTACGCGACCAGTAGACTGCGCTGGCGCCCGTTTCTTTCACCAGTGCGTTGAGGCATTCCAAGGCCGCACCGCTGCGAAAGATCAAACGCGATCCGATCTGTTCCAACCGCGCGGCCATATGTTCCAGCCCCAAACCCAAACGCCATTTGGGCGCGGCCCCTAGGCCATCGACCAACTCATCACGGATGAACACCGGAACAACCGCCCGCCCCGAGGACATCGCCGCCCACAAGGCCGGATGATCCGACAGGCGCAAATCTCGGCGCAGCCACACTAGTATCGGAGAATGCTCGGACACGGGACCTCACTGCTTTTTATACTGGTACGCAGGAGTTTTCCTGTTGGATCAAAGACTAGCGCAAAATCTGGAAAGAAAAGCCCTTATGCAGACAACAGAGATTTTGCCGGTCCATCACAGCCACGGCCCTTGATCGGGCATCAGGAACATATCGGTCGGCTCAGGCTTTAAACCCATTCCGGTCAACGCTGCATGTATCTGTCCCCGATGGTGGGTCTGATGGTTAAAGAAATGCGCCACGCACCCACCCATGTTGCGCGAAATCTCGGCCCCTTTCAGACCGGAATACCACGTCAGGTTTGACACCAACTGAACCTCACGGACCTTTTCGGCCCACAAGAGGATATGCCCATCGGTCCGGAACCTTTCGCCTGCCCAAGCAGCGATGGTGGGCTGAAAATGCACAGCGTCTTTCAGGCTCACATCAGGCTGGGGCTGCCCCTGAAACCGCGACATCCACATGGTATCGGCCCACAGCAGGTGATTCACCGTCGCGAAAATCGAGCCGAAGAACAGTCCTCGGTCCGCATTCAGCTCTTTCGCTGGCATGGTTTGCAATAATTTGCGCAGCCCACGGTTCTGCCAAGCGTTATAGCGGGCCATCGTGATGCAATATTCTCGGGTCAGCATGCACGCCTCATAAACGTATTTTCTGCAAAATTTCTAACAGCATCAATGCAAAGATTGCGCGACAGGCCAAGGGATATCCGTGCGAATGCCGCTGGATTTTCGCGTCAGCCTCTTGAAACCCCGTGGAAAGTTCGTAGGTTAGGCACGTCGGGCAACCGACTATGGACATAAACGCGCTCGTAATAAGCGGATCGGACCCGGGGGCGGTACCCGGCGGCTCCACCAAAAATCCTATCGTTTGGGATCATGGGGCCGAAATAGGATCGACGAACGTCTAAAGGGGTTTGCTTTGTCCCGGTGTGATACCGCCGTTATCGGTTCAAACAGTACAATTGCAAACGACAATCGTGCTCCGGTAGCAATGGCTGCGTAAGCAGTCGGAGTTTCCGAAATCTAAGTCCTTGCGCCTAGCAGTGTAAGGCGGGGTTCGCAGGTACCTGGCAACAGAAACCTGCACTTCCCTTCCCAGCGTCGATTTTGCTTTTCAAATCGCCAGTTTGCCGTTCTTAATTCCGGCGGAGTGGGAGGAATTTATATGATTGCAGTGATTTTCGAAGTGACGCCCAAGGACGGCATGCAGGGCCCCTATCTGGAAATGGCGGCCAAGATGAAAGAGCATCTGGAAGGCTTTGACGGGTTTATCAGCGTCGAGCGTTTCGAAAGCCTGACCACCCCCGGCAAGCTACTGTCTCTGTCAATCTGGCGGGACGAAGACGCTGTGATCCGCTGGCGCAAGCTGACCGCCCACCGCGGCGCGCAAGAGGCTGGCCGCCAAAGCTATTTCGCCGATTACCGCCTGCGCGTCGCATCCGTCATTCGCGATTACGGCATGGAAGAACGGGCCGAGGCCCCCGCCGACAGCCGCGCCCACCACGGAGCATTATAAAACCTTCGCTTGCCAAGCGGAATTAGGGCCCACATACCAGAGGCGAAACGACCTTCTCGGGGTACCATGTCCCATATTCCGTACTCTGATCTCTTTCGCGTCTTTGGCCGTATTGGCCTGCTGTCCTTTGGCGGCCCTGCGGCGCAAATCTCGTTGATGCACAAGGAATTGGTCGAAGAGCGCCCTTGGCTGACCGAGGCGCAATTCCTGCGCGCCCTGTCCTTTTGCATGCTGCTGCCCGGCCCAGAGGCCATGCAGCTGGCCACCTATTCCGGCTGGCGCCTGCGCGGCATCACTGGTGGCCTGCTTGCAGGGCTTTTGTTCGTGGTCCCAGGGGCGCTGGTGATTCTGGCGCTTGGACTAGCCTATGCGATTTGGGGGCAGATGCCGCTGATGCAGGCGATGTTCACCGGCATTCAGGCAGCTGTCATTATCATTGTCCTGCAAGCGCTTATGAAAGTATCGAAAAAGGCCCTAAAGACCCCTTCGGACCGGGCGATCGCGGCAGGCAGCTTTATCGCACTTTTCGCCTTTGATGCACCTTTCCCGATGGTGATCATTTGGGCGGCTGCAATAGGTAGCATTGTCACCCCGCAGGTCCAACCAACGGAAACGCCCGCTGAGGCTGGACGCGGAAACTATACACTAACAGTGGTCTTCATCGGCCTGTCTCTGTGGCTAGCACCGCTTTTGGCTGCTTACGTGTATGACGCGAGCTTCCTGACGCAAATCTTTGTTTTCTTTTCAAAACTTGCGGTCGTGACCTTTGGTGGCGCCTACTCGGTTCTGACCTATATGACCCAAGAGGTTGTCGGCACCTATCAGTGGATCACCACCGAACAGATGATAGACGCGTTGGGACTGGCCGAAACCACCCCCGGTCCGCTGATCCTTGTGACCGAGTTTGTGGCCCTTCTGGCAGGCTATGCGCAGGGCGGCATCCCTCAGGCCATCTTGGCCGCTAGCATGTGCCTCTGGGTGACCTTCGTACCTTGCTTCATCTGGATTTTTGCCGGTGCGCCCTACATCGAGAAACTTGGCAATGCGCCCAGATTTGCAAAAGCGCTGCACGCAATTACAGCAGCCGTGGTCGGGGTAATCCTGAACCTTTCGATCTGGTTCGCCTTGCATGTCTTCTTTGCAGAAACCAGCATTCTCACATGGGGGCCCATGACCCTGACTATCCCGCAATTCCAGACACTTGCCATCGAAAGCGTTGGCTTTTCCCTAGTGGCCGCGATAGTTCTGCTCTGGCGCAAATGGGATATTGCCCGCACGATTGTTTTCATGGCAGTGCTCGGCGCAACACTGACAGGACTGACGTGAGGGTGCATTTCCCCTTTTGTTTGGTTCTTGTTGAACTATGCTGACAAGAAAATGGAGGCACCTGAAATGGGCGATATCGACTATGGCAATCTGATGCACGCAGCTATGCGCGGTTTGATCCGCCAAGTGCTGACGGGTGTTTCAGAAACTGGCTTGCCCGGCGATCACCATTTCTTCATCACCTTCTCAACCCACAGCGAAGGGGTCGAGATCGCGGATTGGCTGATGCAGCGCTATCCGCAGGAAATGACTGTGGTGCTGCAACATTGGTTTGAATCGCTGGACGTGGACGAAGACGGCTTTGGCGTCACGCTAAACTTTGGCGACACTCCGGAACGTCTTTACATTCCCTATGACGCGATCCGCACCTTCGTCGATCCCTCGGTTGAATTCGGCCTGCGCTTCGAAAGCGCCCACGATGACGACGACGATGAGGATGAGCTGGACGCCGAACTGGCCGAGGTGGAAGAAGAGCCCCACGGCGATGCAGAAATCGTCAGCTTGGACAAATTCCGCAAGTAACCCGTGATCACACGCTTTAAATTTGTGATCACAAGCGGCATTTTTCGACCCCGTTTGCGCTATCTAAAGCCCTGACGCGATTGCGACAGGGCTTTTCTGCCTGTAAACCCTCGGGCAACAGATCCACAGGAGGTTGCCTCATGGCCGATACCCGTACCGAAACCGACAGCTTTGGTCCTCTCGAAGTTCCCGCTGACAAGTACTGGGGCGCGCAGACCCAGCGCTCGATCATGAACTTCCCCATTGGTTGGGAAAAGCAGCCCGTGCCGGTCATCCGCGCCTTGGGTGTGGTAAAGAAGGCCTGCGCCATCGTGAACGAGGGTTTCGGTGATCTGGACGCCGAATTGTCCAAAGCCATTCAGGCCGCAGCGACCGAAGTCATCGAAGGCAAGTTTGACGACAACTTCCCGCTGGTTGTCTGGCAGACCGGTTCCGGCACCCAGTCGAACATGAACGCGAACGAGGTGATCTCGAACCGCGCGATCGAAATGCTGGGTGGTCAACTGGCCAGCAAATCGCCCGTGCACCCCAACGATCACTGCAACATGGGCCAGTCGTCGAATGACACTTTCCCGACCGCAATGCACGTTGCCATCGGTATGCACACCCGTGACGTCCTGCTGCCCGGCCTGCGCAAGCTGCACGGCGCTCTGGTCGCCAAGTCCGAAGAGTTCAAGGACATCATCAAAATCGGCCGCACCCACACCCAGGACGCGACCCCGCTGACCCTTGGTCAGGAATTCGGTGGTTACGCCCATCAGGTGGCTCAGGGCATCAAGCGCGTAGAAGCATGCCTGCCTGACATCTACGAGCTTGCGCAGGGCGGCACCGCCGTTGGCACCGGTCTGAACACCCGCAAGGGCTTTGCCGAGAAAGTCGCAGCCGAGATCGCTGGCATCACCGGCCTGCCCTTCGTCACCGCCCCCAACAAGTTTGAAGCACTGGCTGCACACGATGCGATGGTCATGTTCTCTGGCGCGCTGAAAACCGTTGCCGGTTCGCTGTTCAAAATCGCCAACGACATGCGCCTTCTAGGTTCGGGCCCCCGTTCTGGTCTGGGCGAGCTGATCCTGCCGGAAAACGAGCCTGGCTCGTCGATCATGCCCGGCAAAGTGAACCCCACTCAAGCCGAAGCGCTGACCATGGTTTGCGCCCACGTCATGGGCAACGACGCCGCGGTTGGTTTCGCTGGCTCGCAGGGTCACTTTGAACTGAACGTCTACAACCCGATGATGTCGTACAACGTTCTGCAGTCGATCCAGTTGCTGGGGGATGCGGCGTCGGCCTTCACCGACAACATGGTTGTTGGCACGCAGGCGAACGTCGCCCGCATCGACAAGCTGATGAAGGAATCGCTGATGCTGGTCACCGCACTGGCACCAACCATCGGCTACGACAACGCCACCAAGGTTGCGAAGACCGCGCACAAGAACGGCACCACTTTGAAAGAAGAGGCAATCGCGCTTGGCTTTGTGGACGAAGAGACCTTTGACCGCGTCGTGCGTCCCGAACAGATGATCGGCCCCAAATAATGGCGGCACCGGTCAATCTGAACCGGTTCAGAAAAGAAAAAGCGCGGGCTGAGAAAAAGGCCCGCGCATCAGAAAACGCAGTCAAATTCGGCCGCACCAAGGCAGAGAAAACCTTGGACAAAGCACGCGAAGACAAAGCCGTCCGCCATCTGGACCAGCACAAACGCGACGATGGCGCGGACACATGAGCCGCCCTGCCAAACGATCCCTGACCCTGCACGGCCACCGCACCAGCGTCACGCTGGAAGATCCGTTCTGGAAAGCCTTCCGCGAGATCGCCGATGTGCAGGACAAGCCCATCAACCAGCTTGCCGCCGAGATTGATGCAAACCGCGATCCCGAAAACGAAGGACTGGCCTCGGCGATCCGCGTGTTCGTTCTGAAATACTACCAGCAGAAATGAAAAAAGCCCTTCCTGCGAAGGGCTTTTCCGTATCCGGTGGCCGCTGGCGCGGCGCTAAGAGTTTTCGCCGAAAACTCTTTTAAATGAGGTTCTTCGGCGAAGAACCTCACCCTAACCTTACAGCGATGCGCTATAGATTTTGTCGATGTTCGACGCCAGAGCGGCGTTAAACTCGTCGTCCGACTGCTTGGCGCTCAGGCCTTCGGCCAACGCGCGGCTGAAGCTTGCAATCATCTTGGTGTTCTTCGACAGACGCTCGCAGGCGTCATCGGTGGTGTAACCACCCGACAGAGCAACAACGCGCAGAACGCGGGGGTGGTCCGCCAGATCGTCGTAAAGACCGGCTTCATTGGGGATCGTCAGTTTCAGGATGACGTTCTGACCGTCTTCCAGCAGGTCCAACTGACGCAGGGTTGCGGCTTTCAGCAGGGCTTCGGCTTCGGTCTTGGTGGGGCTGTCGATCAGCACTTCAGGCTCGACAATCGGGACCAGACCAGCGGCGATCACCTGCTTGCCCAGTTCGAACTGCTGAACAACCACAGCTTCGATGCCCTCTGCGTTCGCTTCATGAATGACCGAGCGCTCTTTCGTGCCGAAAATGCCGAATTCGCGGGCAGTTGCCAGCAGCTCGTCCAGACCGGGGATCGGCTTCAGGATCTGTGCACCGTTCTGCACATCTTCCATGCCCTTGTCGATCTTCAGGAAGGGAACCACGCCGCGCTCTTCCCACAAGTACTGGGGAACGGGCATGCCGGCCACTTCACCGCGCATGGTGCGTTCAAAAAGGATCGCGCCCAGAACTTTTTCGCTGGTGAAATCGGGCGCCTGCATAATGCGGCAGCGCATCTGGTGGATCAGGCCGAACATCTCTTCTTCGGTCGAATACTCTTCCGCCTCAACGCCATACTGGCTGAGCGCCTTCGGAGTAGACCCGCCGCTCTGATCGAGTGCCGCAATGAAACCGGCAACGCTGGAGATACGGTCAGCTTGGCTTGTCGAAGCTACGGTGTCCTTGGCCATGGCCCGGGGATCCCTTCAATAAGTTAAAAATCTGTGGGGTTTTTAACTTATATCACGCGATCAGCATAGGGTCTTATCAGACTTATAGCGCTAACAATGGTATATTTATCGCTAACTTTAACGCTAACGGGCGGCGAGATTCAGGCGGATGCCGTCTTTTGCCCGCACAGTCAGGTGCGCGACGGGCACTGGCGGGGGTGATTCCGGTAAAGTGAATCGGATGTCCCGCACCAGAAGGGACAGCAGCAATGGCCCCTCGACCATGGCGAACCCTGCCCCTGTGCAAACCCGCGATCCTGCAGAAAACGGCATATAGGCGCAGCGGCTGGAGGCTTTGCCAGCCTCGGTCGACCAGCGGGCCGGATCAAATTCATCGGGACGGTCCCAGAGCCGCTCATGCCGGTGCAGGTGCCACGGGCTAAGAACGATTTGCGAGCCCTTGGGGGCCTTGCGATCCCGCAGGCATTCTGTTTGCGTGGTTTCCCGCACCATCATGGGGACCGGAGGATACAGACGCAATGCCTCGCGGAACACATCACGACTGACTTTCAACCTGGAAGTCTCTGAAAAATCTCCATTTTCCAGCGCCACTACTTCTTCTGCTACGCGATCTTGCCACTCGGGAAAGGCCGCCAAGAGATACAGTGACCACGCCAGTGCCGAGGCACTGGTTTCATGGCCCGCAAGGAAGAAGATCGCGACCTGATCTACCATCTCTTCGGTGGTAAACGTCTCGCCCGTTAGTGGATCGGCGGTGGTCATGATCTTGGTCGCCAGATCGTCCGGCGCAGTGCCTGCGCGGATCGCCTCCATCCTCTGAGCGGTCAGTTGTGTGATCAGATTGCGGATGCGCCGCGCACTGTGTCGCGTGGCCTTGCGATGGGGGCGCGGCATCCATTTGGGCAGCGGTATGAAGGCAGCCAGATTCAGGATCGGCTGACTGCGCTGATAGTTGCGAAACTCCTCAAAGACCGCGCTGGCGATCTCATGCTCGATTGGAATTGTGAACAATGTGCGAAATATAACATCAGCCGCCGCGTGGCTTGTGTGAGGTTCTAAGTCCACCTCTTCGCCGATCAGCCTCATGAGCCGCGTGCGCGCGGCCAGCGCGGCCTGCCACATGGCCGGATATGTATCGCGCAGTCGCCCCCCTTCGAAGGCCGGATCAATGATACGGCGCTGGCGTTTCCAAACCTCACCGTTCGTCACAAAGACCGAATTCCCCAACAGCGGCCGCAGCCCTTCGCTGACACGGGCGGATTTAGGGAAGTCATCAGGGCGCTCTTTCAGCACCATATCCAGTAGCTCTGGCTGGTTGATCATGAAGGACCGGAAGAACGGCGTGCGGAATTCAGCCATCCACGCGCGGTATAGCCGCTGGGGCTGCGCGGATAGGATATCCTGCCGGAACAGCTGCATATAGCGCCACAAGGACACACGATCAGCGCGGGGCCTAGGTTTCGGCGGGATCACAGCAGACCTCGGAACTTGGAAACGGGGGCGCGTTTGCACGATGGCGACGGGGGGCGATCCTTATAGCGCTCTGCCAAGGTCATCGGGCCTGCGGTCACGCGGAAATAGTCGTAATCTTCGGGAAACGGCAGCGCGAAGAGGTAAGTGAAGTGCAGATGGAACCAACGCCTGCGGTCCCGCTTCCACCGCTCGGGGCCCAAAGTGCGCGAAAACGCCGCCGAGAACATCAGCGGCCATTTCTGCCCTTCGGGCGCAACCCCCGTGACGCCCACCGGATCACACAGGGCAAAAGCGCAGCCATCGCCCATAGCGCTAATATCGACCCACGTCAGGTCTTCGCAGGTGGAAAGGTCATGCAGATCGCGGCGCAACCGGTCTGCCTTTGGCAGGAACGAGACCATCGGCACCACCTGCCCCAACGACAAAAACCCGACCGCCGGCTTTGCCCGCGCCAGATCACCACGCCGCATCAGGTCCGCCAGAACCGAAGCGCCCATGTAAGCGCCCGAGGAATGGCCGACGATCAAGACTTCATCCAAGTCCTCATCATCCAGCGCCTCGGCGATCCGGTCCACGAATTGCGACAGGCGCTGTTCCTGCGCGGCGGGATAAGCGCCCCAATGACCGGCCGAGAAAGCGTAGTCCAGCATCAGGTAATGGGCCAAAACCCGATTGTCATGCCTGCGGAACCAATCCAGCAGCGCCCATGCCGCCACAGCCCCGATCGGCACGCCCAGATAAACGCCATAGGGCAGCAAATGCACCGCCCCTAGCCAGAGGCCGAACGCCACAGCACAGGCCACCAGCAGCTGCATAATCAGGAAGACCACCGGATAGAGGGCCGCAATCACCGGCCCCCGACGCAAGCGCATCAGACGAAACAACGTCCCGCTAGAGATATAGATCCACGCGGTGCGGCACACTTTCAGATAGGTGGACAGCAGCCCCTGATCCATCGAGTGTCCGACGATATCGGACCAGACCAGCACCTCGACCCGCGCATTCACGTCCTGCCCGTCGATCCGCGCCTCTACCCGCCAGGCATCACTGCCATCGGCCTGCATGGTCAGGTCAAAACCGGAAATCCGCGCCTGTTCGGCCCCTTCCTTGCGGTAGAACTCACGATACCGGCGGGGCGGATATGGATCGAACCCGGGGATATAGAACACCCGTCTGCGCTGCACCTGCCCTTGCATACATGGCCTCATGCCAACCCGTTGCTTTCACGGCAGTAAACACCCTTAGCCACGTCATGGACAGGGATAAATTCACCCCAAAGTGGCAAGCGCGGGGAATTGTTCCAAAAGCCAGTAGGAAAACCGCGAAAAGCCCCCTGTCAGCATCAAAAGGCCGATGGTCCACAAGAGCAGACCCATGATCCGTTCAATCCGGTCCATGTGGCGCTTCATCCAGTTCATCAAGCCCTTGAGGCTGGGAAGGAAGGCCGCCACCAAGAGGAACGGAATGCCAAGACCCGCAGCGTAGACCGCCAGCAACATTGTGCCTTTGGCAACGCTCGCCTCAGACGCGGCCAGCGACAGGATCGCGCCAAGTTGCGGGCCAATGCAAGGCGTCCAGCCAAAAGCAAAAGCCAGCCCCAGAATATAGGCCCCAAGAGCACTGCCCCCCTGATCGCCCACATCCAGACGCGCCTCACGCGCCAGAAAGCCGATGCGGATCACACCCAGAAAATGCGCACCGAACACCATGACCAGAAGACCCGCGAAGGTGTTGAACTGGTCCTGATACTGCAACAATGTCCGCCCGATGGCCGAGGCCGCGAACCCAAGCAGCAGAAACACGGTTGAGAGGCCCATGACAAAAAACAACGCGGCCAAGATCGCCTTGCCCCGCGCCGGAGCGCCATCGCTGTCCAGATCCTTGAGGCTGACACCAGACATGTAGGCCAGATAAGGCGGCACGATGGGCAGCACGCAGGGGCTGAGAAAGCTGATGATCCCCGCCACCAGCGCCACGATCATGGCGGGCAAAAGTCCCGCATCGAAGAGGTCAATTCCGAACATAAGGCTGCCCTACGCGATTCAGCTGTCTTCGTCATCTGACAGGTCGTCACATCCCCGTCAGCGCTTGTCGATGATGCAAAAAAGGCGCCCGTCGGGGCGCCCTTTTCGTGTTCAGGCGTTAGCCCATGCTCCACCAGCCCTTGCGCTTGGGCTTGGGCGGCGAGGCCTCTTCCTCGGCGGCGGGCTCTTCGGCAGGGGTCTCCTCGGCCTCAGTGACCACCTCAACGGGGGCCTCTTCTACGATCTCAGCCGGAGTGTCTTCCTGCACAGGTTCGTCAGCGACAACCTCTTGTGCAGGCTCTTCGGCAACAGGCTCTGCTTCTTCAGCAACCACTTCTTCGGCAGCATCCGCAACCGGCGCAGCCGCTTCAGGCTCTGCCTCTACTTCAGCAGGCTGTTCTTCCGGCGTAGCAGCGTCGACCTCAGCGGTATCTTCAAGAGCCGCAGGAGCCTCTTCAGCAACCTCAGCCGCAGCCTCATCGGCAGCGGGTGCTTCAGCGACAGCTTCCTCGGCAACTTCGGGCGCTACTACTTCAGCCTCGGACACATCCGCTGCATCCTTGTCCTGATCTTCCGTCGAATCCGCGGCATCGTCATCGGTGTCACCCTCTGCCTGCGCGTCATCCGCACCGTTTTCTTTGGCCTTACCACCGCGGCGACGACGACGACGACGCTTCTTCGGCTTGGGAGTCTCTTCCCCTGCCGCTTCAGGTGCTGCGGGCTCTTCAGCAACCGCTTCGGCTTGAACTTCTTCAGGCGCGGTTTCTTCGATGATTTCCGCGTCCAGCGCGTCCATGATCGAGGTGTCGACCGACACATGCGCCTCTTCAACAGCGCCGATCACGCGGGTCGCGCTCTTAAACTTTTCAAAGCCATAGTCGGGGCTGATCAAGTGAACATCGGCCTCGATCCGCACGGCCATTCCGTAGCGGGATTCGATCTGTGCCACATGCTCGCGCTTGTGGTTGATCAGATAGTTCGCAATCTGCACCGGCGCTTTGATCAGCACCTCTTTGCTGCGGCCGCGAACGCCCTCTTCTTCCAGCTGACGCAGGATCGCGAGGCTGACGTTGTCGTCCGAGCGCAGCAGACCGGTGCCATGACAATGGGGGCACGGCTGGGTGGTCGCCTCGATCATGCCGGGACGTAGACGCTGACGGCTCATTTCCAACAGGCCAAAGCCCGAGATACGGCCTACCTGAATGCGCGCACGGTCGGTTTTCAGCTTGTCTTTCAGGCGCTTCTCAACAGCAGTGTTGTTCTTGCGCTCGTCCATATCGATAAAGTCGATCACGATCAGACCGGCCAGATCGCGCAGGCGCAGCTGGCGGGCCACCTCTTCGGCGGCCTCAAGGTTGGTCTTCAGTGCAGTCTCTTCGATCGACCCTTCTTTGGTCGCCTTACCCGAGTTCACGTCGATCGCCACCAGCGCCTCGGTCACTCCGATCACGATGTAGCCACCGGATTTCAGCTGGACGGTCGGGTTGAACATGGAGCTCAGGTAGCTTTCCACCTGATAACGCGCGAACAGCGGCATCCGGTCGGTGTAGTTCTTCACGTTCTTGGCGTGGGACGGCATGATCATTTTCATGAAGTCCTTGGCGTTCCGGTAGCCCAGATCGCCTTCGACCAGAACCTCGTCAATCTCGCGGCTGTAAAGATCGCGGATCGAGCGTTTGATCAGATCACCTTCTTCATAGATCTTGCAGGGCGCGACCGACTTGAGGGTCAGTTCGCGGATCTGTTCCCACATACGCTGCAGGTATTCGTAGTCGCGCTTGATTTCAGCTTTGGTACGCTCTGCACCGGCAGTCCGGATGATCAGACCTGCGCCAATCGGAACATCAAGTTCGCCCGCTATCTCTTTGAGTTTCTTACGGTCTGCCGCATTGGTGATCTTACGGCTGATGCCGCCGCCACGGGCGGTGTTCGGCATCAGGACGCAGTAACGACCGGCAAGGCTGAGGTAGGTGGTCAGGGCCGCGCCCTTGTTGCCACGCTCTTCCTTAACGACCTGCACCAGCATGATCTGACGGACTTTGATCACTTCCTGAATCTTGTAACGGCGTGCGCGGGGCTTGCGGACGGGACGGATGTCCTCTTCCTCGTCGTCCTGCACGGCGATGGATTCGATGGTGTCTTCGGGCTGAACCTCTTCGCCAGCGTCCTCAGAGGGTTCTTCTGCGGGGGCTGCCTCTTTCGACTTGGCGGCGGGCTTGCGGATGCGGCTACGACGGCTGCGGCTGGGTTTCTTTTCTTCTTCCGACGCTTCTTCTGCGTCTTCAGCAGCTTCGGGAGCCTCAGCAACCTCAGGGGCAGCGTTTTCCTGCTCGTCCTCTTCGAGGTCGATGGTCTCCATACCCGTGATCTCGCGGGTTTCTACCGCGTCATCGCTGTCATTGCGTGCAGCCTGAGCGGGCGGACGGCGGGTGGTTTCACCTGCGTCTTCGCCCTCGTCTTCTGCCTCAGCCACATCCTCGGCAACAGGTTCTTCTGCTGCAGGTTCTTCCGCTACAACCTCTTCAGGCGCCGCTTCTTCACCAACAGGTACCTCTTCGGCAGGCGCTTCTGCAACGGCCTCTTCTGCGACAGCTTCTTGTGCCTCAGGCGCTGCCTCTTCAGTGGTTTCCTCAACTGCAGCAGTCTCTTCAACCGCGTCAACGGGTGCAGCTTCGGCGGCAGGTTCCACCGCTTCGACCGGAGTTTCTACAGCGTCATCAGCAACAGGTGCCTCTTCGGACGAGGTTTCTGCCTCATCCGCGACGGGCGCGTCTGATTTGGCCTTATCCTGAGCAGGCTTCGACTTGCTACGGCTACGGCTACGACGGCTGCGGCTTTTGGGCTTTTCAGACTCGTCGTCATCCTCGCTGTTTTCCTGCGCATACGCACGTTCTTCAGCCAGCAGCGCCTCACGGTCCGCAACGGGGATCTGGTAGTAATCCGGATGAATCTCGGAGAATGCTAGAAAGCCGTGACGGTTCCCGCCGTAATCCACAAAGGCCGCCTGCAGCGAAGGCTCGACCCGAGTAACTTTTGCTAGATAGATGTTGCCAGCAAGCTGGCGTTTATTTTCGGACTCAAAGTCAAATTCCTCAACCTTGTTTCCGTCAACCACCACAACGCGGGTTTCTTCCGCGTGGGTGGCGTCGATGAGCATTTTCTTTCCCATGGTATCTCATTGCACAGGGCAACGGGGTCCGGTCTAAGCCGGACGCGCACGTCATGTCTGTGGCTTGTAAGGGCGATGTTGAACGCGCACTTAGCGGGCGCAATGGGCGCCTCACTCGTGACTGATATACGTTCAGCGCGTTTCATCGCGTTTCTTCTCCGACGCAGGGTTGCGCCTACTTACTGGCCCGTCGCTTGCGCGTTGCGGGCGGTTCTCTCAGGATCATTTTGATCCAACGGTCTGTCCTGAACGGCGGCCCTTTGCAGGCAAATCGCCAGGTTCAATTCAGAAAATCTGTCGCGGACACTTATGTAACAAGTACCCGTCTGGTCACCATAAAGGGACAAATACAGAATTGACAATGAGGAAAATGAATAGGCTTGCGCCGATTACAGGTAATCGGCGCGCTGTAGACCGTATTTGGCCATTTTCTCATTAAGTGTCCGGCGTGGAAGGCAAAGTTCCTCCATTACGCTGGCAATCGAGCCTTTATGACGGCGCATGGTGTTATCGATCAGCATACGCTCGAAAGCTTCCACATACTCTTTGAGGGGTTTGCCTTCGGTTGTCACCAGCGGGCGCATGTCATCGCTTTCGGCCATGAGGAGGCTGGCGATGGTACCCGAACCACGACGGTTTTGCAGCACCGCCCGTTCGGCCACGTTGATCAACTGACGCACATTGCCTGGCCAAGGAGCCTGAAGCAGTTGCGCCGCTTCCTGTGCGCTGATCTCGGGCGGCTCGCAGCCGTATTCCTCGGCGTATTGTTCAGAAAGGCGCGCAAACAGGGTTAAGATATCCTCGCCCCGCTGGCGCAGGGGTGGCGGAGTGATCCGCAGGGCGGCCAAGCGATAGAACAGATCGGGACGCAGGGCGTCTTCGATGGTGCGGCCCTGCTCTTGCATATTACAGATGGCGATGATGCGGGTCTCTGACGGCATGCCCTGATCATTGATGAACGACAAAAGGCGCGCCTGCACCACTTCGCTGAGCGTCTCGATATCTTCCAGCACCAGTGTGCCGCCACGTGCCTCTTCGACCGCAGGCAACTGGGAATCTTCGGGCTGCATCGGGCCAAAGAGCCGCTTTGTCAGGCTGTCCTCATCATAGGCCGAGCACGACACCAGCACGAATTTCTTACCTGCGCGACTGCCCACCGCGTGCAGTGCGTGGGCGGTCAGGGTTTTGCCGGTGCCGGTTTCGCCATCGATCATCACGTGACCGTCCGCCTGCCCTAGATCAAGGATGTCCTCTTTCAGACGCTTGATTTCGGGCGCGCTGCCGATGATCTTGTTCATCAGCCCTGCCCCGTCCGACAGCTCGCGCCGCAGGGCACGGTTATCCAGAACCAGACGCCGCTGGTGCAACGCCTTGCGGGCCAGTTCCGTCATACGGTCCGGATTGAACGGCTTTTCCATGAAGTCAAACGCGCCAACACGCATCGCCTCAACCGCCATGGGCACATCGCCATGGCCTGTAATCATGATGACGGGCAAGCTGCTATCGCTGCCCATCAGCTTTTTCAGCAGCCCCATGCCACCCATACCCGGCATCCGGATGTCGGTGATCACGATCCCCGGGTAATCCGGTTCGATCTTTTGCAGAGCATCTTCGGCACATGCGAAGGTTTCCGTGTCGAACCCCGAAAGGGCCAACCACTGGCTGATCGACTGGCGCATGTCCTGTTCGTCATCGACGATTGCGATCTTCATCACGTGGGACATTCAATTACTCCGCGGCTTCAATATCTTCCAACAAGATAGGTAGCTGCATCTCAAATACAGCCCCCTCACCCTCAGCATTATGTGCCGTCAGGCGTCCACCAAGCTCGTTCACGATCCCGGACGAGATCGCAAGCCCCAATCCGACACCATCGCCGGGCTGTTTGGTGGTATAAAACGGCTCGAACAGAGCCTCTAAATCTTCAATCCCGTGACCATTGTCGCGCACGGTCAGCGTGGCCATTTCACCTGCGGTCAGCAGGATATCAACGCGGCCATCTTTGCGTGCCTTTACGGCGTCCAGAGCATTGCGGATGAGGTTAATCATCACCTGCTCGATACGCACCCGATCCCCCATGACCAGCACCGGCACATCCGGAACAGTCCGTTCCAGACGCACCTTATTTTGCCGCAGCTGAGGCTCCATCATCGCAAGCGACGACATCAAAGCGTCTTTCATATCAACGGGTTGCAGGTGATCTGTGCCCTTTCGGGCATAGGATTTCAACTGCTTGGTGATCGAGCCCATACGCTCGATCAGATCATCGATCCGCTGAAAGCTGGCCAAAGCCTCTTCCGCGCGGTTGCGCGACAGCAGCAGGCGCGCACCGGCCAGATAGGTTTTCATGGCGGCCAAAGGCTGATTCAGCTCATGACTGACGGCTGCCGACATCTCACCCAAGGCGGCCAATTTCGACGATTGGGCAATGGTTTGTTCGGCCACGGCAAGGGTCTTTTGCACCCGCTCACGCTCGGCGATTTCGCGCTGTAGCCTTGCGTTCAATGCGCGAAGCTCTGCCGACTCGCGCTGGAACAGCATCATCCGCGAGGCCGTCTTGCGGTTCAGGAAATAGAAGCCCACCGCCAGCAGAATCGCGAAGCCCATGATCTCCAGCGCCAGAACACCGTTCACCTTTTCGCGGACGCTGGAATAGTTGGTGTAGGTGATCAGGTTCCAACCACGGAACGGAATGCGGCCCGTCAGGCGCATCACCGCCTCGCCGCCCAGATAAATCTCGTCCCGCTCGGCGGCCCAATCGGCAGTCACCTGCAAGGCGCGCTCAATCGCCGTAGCAGCCGGTTGCCGCGTCAGGGCATCCTCTTCACTCAGACCGCGCCAGCGCGGCTCGGTCGAAAGAACGATCACCCCTTCGCTATCGGTCACCACAACCGCATCGGAAATACCGGCCCAAGCCCGTTCGAACTTGCCCAAGTCTGCCTCGACCACGATCACACCGATGGGCGAGCCGCCATCCTCGATCCGCCGCGAATAGGCAAAGCCATAGCCGCCCGTGGTCCGTTCGAACTTGGTGAAAACCGTCCCGTTCGACCGCAGGGCCTCAACGAAATAGCCTTCATTTCGGTGCATACTGCCAAGGCGCTCACGATCCGTGGCCGCCACAGTGCGCCCGTCCCGATCCAGAAGCATCAGCGAGGCTGCACCAATCTCATCCACAAAGGAAATCAGACGCTGCGAGCTTTGCGAAAAATCGTTCGAATTCAGTGCGCCGATCAACGCGGGGTCACGCGCCAAAAGCTGTGGCACAATCCCGTTACGGCGCAATTCCGAAAGAAGCTGACCCGAGTACAACGCCAATCGCACCTCAGCGCGATTGCGTGTTGTCTCGGTGAAACGTGTGGTCAGCCAGACGTTGGTGCCCCACACAATCGCCACGGCAAGCACAAGCATCACCGCAGCGATCAAGCGCACAAACCAGGGACGCAACTTGCGTCGGTTCGTGTCAGAAGAGAGGCGGGCCGGTTTCGACATCACAAAAGTCTAGGCCAAGGCCCGCATCCGCTCAAGTCAGGCCGAAACCAGACCGTCTACCAACGCGCGGAAAAGCGCCTGCCCGTCGGTGCTGCCATGAACAACTTCGGCAGCCCGTTCCGGGTGCGGCATCATCCCCAGCACACGGCGGTTGTCCGAGAAGACACCCGCGATGTCACCGGCCGAGCCGTTGGGGTTTTCAGCATAGGTAAATGCAATCTGCCCTTCGCCTTTCAGACGCTCCAGCAGCGCATCATCGGCGCGGTAGTTGCCATCATGGTGGGCGATCGGAATCTGGATCTCGCTGCCTGCCACATAACCGCCGGTAAAGATGCTGTCGGTCTGCTCGACCTTCAGCCCGACGGTTTTGCACACGAACTTGAGGTTCATGTTGCGGATCAGGGCACCGGGTACCAGACGGGTCTCGGTCAATACCTGAAAGCCGTTGCAAATCCCCAACACATAGCCGCCGCGGTTTGCGTGTTCCACAACGCCGCGACAAATGGGCGAGTTCGCCGCAATCGCGCCGCAACGCAGATAGTCACCGAACGAGAAGCCGCCGGGAATGCCGACCACATCGATACCGGAGGGCAGTTCCGAATCCTTGTGCCAGACCCGAACAACCTCAGCGCCCGCATTCTCGAATGCGACCGCAAGATCGCGGTCACAGTTCGATCCGGGGAATGTAATGACCGCCGCTTTCATCAGTTCAGCTCGATCTCGTATTTTTCGATCACAGTGTTTGCCAACAGCTGCTCGCACATCTGGGTGACCTGCTCTTCGGTGGTGCCATCGGCCAGATCCAGCTCGATCACCTTGCCCTGACGCACGCCACCGACGCCCTCAAACCCAAGTGCTCCCAGCGCATGGCGCACGGCTTCGCCCTGCGGGTCCAGAACACCTTCTTTCAGCATCACATGAACACGTGCCTTCATGGCAGTCTCCTCAGACTTCTTTCGCAGGCCAGTGCCCGCTTCTTTATCGCGAAAATACTCAAAGGACGCGCCGCTGGACGCGGCGCGACCGGATTAGTTGATGAGAGTCGGCTTCGCGCCGCCCTGACCATGCTCGGGCATGATCCCCAGACGACGGGCCACTTCGGTGTAGGCGTCAGTCAGGCTGCCCAGATCGCGGCGGAACACATCCTTGTCCAGCTTCTGGCCAGTCTTCAGGTCCCACAGACGGCAGCTGTCGGGGCTGATCTCGTCGGCGACAACCAGACGCTGGAAGTCACCTTCGTAAACGCGACCGATCTCGATCTTGAAGTCCACCAGACGGATACCGACGGCCATCATGACGCCCGACATGAAATCGTTCACGCGCAGCGCGAGGCTGACGATATCATCCATGTCCTGCTGGCTGGCCCAACCGAAAGCAGCGATGTGTTCTTCGCTGACCAGAGGATCGCCCAGTTTGTCGTCTTTGTAGCAGTACTCGACGATCGGACGGGGCAGCGGGGTGCCCTCTTCGATGCCCAGACGGGTCGACAGCGAACCTGCCGCGTAGTTACGCACGATCACTTCCAGCGGAATAATCTCGCAAGCACGCACAAGCTGCTCGCGCATGTTCAGACGCTTGATGAAGTGGGTCGGTACGCCGATGTTGTTCAGACCGGTCATAAAGAACTCGGACAGGCGGTTATTCAGAACCCCCTTACCCTCGATCACATCTTTTTTCGCGGCATTGAAGGCAGTCGCGTCGTCCTTGAAGTACTGCACCAAAGTGCCCGGCTCGGGGCCTTCGTACAGGATCTTTGCTTTGCCTTCGTAAATTTTGTTGCGCCGTGCCATGAGCTGTGTCGGTCTCCTGCTATGGGGCCCGGGAGGGGGCCACGATGCGCTCTCATAGAGCATGCCTGCGTATGTCGCAAGTCGGGGTGCACCCATCCGTCAGGAGAGACGGAATCAAGGCACTCACATGGTATCGTTCCCTTACATGGACCAGGGAGGAACTACCATGGGAATACTGGACGATCGTGAGCGCGCATTCGAGGCGAAATTCGCTCATGACAACGAAGTCGCGTTCCGAATCTCGACACTACGGGATCGGATGCTTGGAATGTGGGCGGCCAATCTATTGGGGAAATCCGAGGACGAGGCCCGCATGTATGCGGATGCCCTTCTGCATGATGACTTGATGGCGCGCGCCAGTACCCGCAACGCCGAGGCCATCGTCAATAGGCTAGCCACCGATCTGGATGACATGGTGGGAATCGAGATCATCAAAGCGCAGCGCGATATTTTCAGCGCAGCTGCCATCTCGCGGGTCGAGCAAGGCCACTAACCCCAGACCCATACGTTTTTCCTTTCGTTTCGATCCGAAAAACTGCACACCGCCACTGGCGGCGATGGATGTCTTGGTCGATATGATCGAAGGGCATTTGCAACCGCCGCCAGACAGTGGCACCCGCAGGCAACGATAAGACAGGATAAAACGATGACTGATGCGCTGACCAAAATGCTTTCGGAACGGGACTGGGTCATGGCCGATGGTGCCACCGGAACCAACCTGTTCAACATGGGCCTGTCCTCGGGCGATGCGCCTGAACTGTGGAACGCAGACGAGCCGCAGAACATCAAAAAGCTTTACAGCCTTGCCGTTGACGCAGGCAGCGACCTGTTTCTGACCAATACCTTCGGCGGCAACGCCTCGCGCCTGAAGCTGCACAATGCAGAAAGCCGCGTGCGCGAATTGAACCGCCTTGGCGCCGCCCTTGGCCGCGAAGTTGCAGATGCCTCGGGCCGCACCGTGATCGTTGCCGGTTCCGTTGGCCCCACCGGCGAGATCATGGCCCCGATGGGCTCGCTCACCCATGAGCTGGCCGTCGAGATGTTCCACGAACAGGCCGAAGGTCTGAAAGAAGGCGGCGCGGATGTGCTGTGGCTGGAAACTATCTCGGCCCCCGAAGAATACAAAGCCGCCGCCGAGGCCTTTGCCCTGGCCGGCATGCCCTGGTGTGGCACCATGAGCTTTGACACCGCTGGCCGCACGATGATGGGCGTCACCAGCGCCTCGATGGTGGATATGGTCGAAGCCCTTCCCAACCCGCCGATTGCCTTCGGGGCGAACTGTGGCGTCGGCGCGTCAGACCTGATGCGCACGGTTCTGGGGTTCATCGCCTCTGGCACCGAGCGTCCTGTGATCGCCAAAGGCAACGCAGGCATTCCCAAATACGTCGATGGCCACATCCACTATGACGGCACGCCCGAATTGATGGGCGCCTACGCCTGTCTGGCCCGCGATGCCGGTGCCCGTATCATCGGCGGTTGCTGTGGCACCATGCCCGAGCATCTCAAAGCCATGCGCGCCGCGCTGGAAAGCACGCCCAAAGGCCCGCGCCCGACGCTGGAAGACATCGCTGTAAAGCTGGGTGGATTCTCGTCCGCCTCGGACGGCACCGGCGATCAGTCCGACGCCCCTGCCCGCAGCCGCCGCAACAGCCGCCGTCGTACATAACCTCTCGTCGGCATCGCCCCGCGATATGTCGTTATCTGCACAGCCGCGGGGCGTTTTCGCGCCAATAAAGAATAAGAACAGCCGCACCATAGCGGTCCACGCGCTTTAAGGAATTATGCCATGTCGGAAGAAGACGACATCATTCTCTCGGAACTCGACGACGAGGAACTGGTCCAACAGATGATGGACGACCTCTATGACGGTCTCAAAGAAGAGATCGAAGAGGGCGTGAACATCCTTCTGGAACGGGGCTGGACTCCCTATGACGTGCTGACCAAAGCTCTGGTTGCTGGCATGACCATCGTGGGCCACGACTTCCGCGACGGCATCCTCTTCGTTCCCGAAGTGCTGCTGGCTGCCAACGCCATGAAAGGCGGCATGGCGATCCTTAAGCCCCTGCTGGCCGAAACCGGCGCACCGCGCATGGGCAAGATGGTCATCGGCACCGTCAAGGGCGACATCCACGACATCGGTAAGAACCTTGTTTCGATGATGATGGAAGGCGCAGGCTTTGAGGTTGTGGACCTTGGCATCAACAACGCGGTCGAGGCCTATCTGGAAGCACTGGACAGTGAAAAGCCCGATATCCTTGGCATGTCGGCCCTGCTGACCACCACCATGCCCTACATGAAAGTGGTGATCGACACGCTGAAAGAAAAAGGCATCCGTGACGACTACGTCGTTCTGGTCGGCGGTGCCCCCCTGAACGAAGAGTTCGGTCGCGCCATCGGTGCTGACGCCTACTGCCGTGACGCCGCCGTCGCCGTGGAAACCGCCAAGGATTTCATGAGCCGCCGTCACAACCAGATGAACGGCTAACAACCGCCTCCATCGAACAGATCAAGCGCCGTTTTGCTTCCGCAAAGCGGCGCTTTTTCTTTCGACAAAAGGGTAAATTTGATACCCCGATGACCCATGGTAGGTAATCCTAAGATACGTTCCAATTTCCTAAATCAGACCGATCAAGCACCGTTCTTAAGGGTAAGACCTACCCTTTTGAAAAGTGACCGGCTGTATGGCAACAACCTTCAACGCGATCTATCTTGGACAGCTTGCAATCATCGATCCGGACGGCTTGGCCGGTCTAGGGGAATTGAACACGACTGCCAGCGATGCGAATCTGCTGAAGGGCCTTACGTTCGGCGGCATCGGAAACCCGCTACTAAACAACTTCGTCTCGATTAGCGCGGTTGGCAATCCAGGCGCCTACTACGACCAGAACAACTCGCTCGGTTTTTTTGACCAGTTCACAGTCAACAACACTTGGACCGTGAACTTCGACGCGACTGCCACTTACAGCGCCCAAGTGACCTTCATCGACGGCACGACCACCAATATGACCGTCGTGATCTTTCAGGAACCCAGCGGCCACACGTTCTGGGCGCCTTCACCAACCGCAGGCGCGAACCAGACCCTTCTGGAATCCGAAGGCATCCGATCACTCAAACTGATTGATGTTGTCAGTAACACCTACGATGGCCTCACCACAGACCGCCAAGTCTGGAACTACGCCCTATGCTTTTGCAAAGGCACCTTGATCGAAACATCCAAAGGCCAGCGCCCGATTGAAACCCTGACCACCGACGATCACGTCCTCACCATCGATCACGGCTTCCAGCAGATCCGCTGGATCGGCCACAAACGATGCGAAGCCAAAGGCAAACTGGCCCCCGTTCACTTTGCCACCGGCACCATCGGCAACACCCGCCCCCTGAAACTGTCGCCCCAGCATCGTGTTATGCTCGAGGGCTGGCAGGTCGAACTGGTTTCGGACGACGCACAAGCCCTGACCCCTGCAATCAACTTTGTCGATGATACAGACATCCGGCAGATCGAAGGCGGCACCGTAGATTATTACCACCTGATGCTGGATCGCCATGAAATCATCTTTGCCGAAGGCGCACCGGCTGAAAGCTTTCACCCCGGCGACATGGCCATGCGCGCCCTTGACCTGCCCGCCCGCCGTGAAATCCTCGAGATTTTCCCAGAACTAGCCGATTACGGCAGCGCCAGCTACGGCAGTGTGGCCCGTCCGGTGCTAAAGCCCCACGAAACCAAACTGGTAATATCGCAGGTCCGCTCTCCCGACATGCGGCAAATGATGCGCGCCATCGCAGCAGAGCGCCGCATCGCCCAGAATTGACGGCCCCTGCATCTCATTGGTCGCTGGCAGCGCTTTCAGCGCCCCTGTACTTGCAGTAGCATCACACGGCGCCCCAACCGTCCAAGGACCGCCATGACCGCCGATACAACGCCCCGTGACGCCCTGCCTGACGACAGCGCCCTGACCTTCGAAAACACCGAAGTTGACGCCCCCCGTGCCGCCCGCCTTCTGCTGCTGGCATGCGGTGCCCTTGCACGGGAAGTTCTGGACATCATCGCCATCAACAAATGGACACACATCGATCTGATGTGCCTGCCCGCAATCCTGCACAACAGCCCCGAAAAAATCCCCGATGCTGTGGCCGAAAAGGTGATCGCCCACCGAAACGATTACGACAAAATCTTCGTCCTTTATGCCGATTGCGGTACCGGCGGCCTGCTGCAAGCCCGCTGCAAAGACCTCGGCGTTCAGATGCTCGATGGCCCTCATTGCTATAGTTTCTTCGAAGGAAACACCGCCTTCGCGGCCAATGACGAAATCTCGGCCTTCTACCTGACCGACTTCCTCGTCCGCCAGTTCGATGCATTCGTCATCAAACCGCTCGGCCTCGACCGCCATCCACAACTCAGGGATATGTACTTCGGCCATTACACCAAACTGGTCTACCAAGCCCAAACCGAAGATCCCGCTCTCACGGAAAAAGCCCGCGCCTGCGCCGACCGCCTCGGCCTCGCGTTCGAGCGCCGAGTGACCGGATACGGCGATCTACAGCGCAGCCTTGAACAGGTTGCGCCGCACATCTGATTTCATCTTGGTCAAAATACCTAACGGCGCGACCGCCGCCAAAAGCGCCTCTTAGGCCGCAGCGCGCGCGTGTTCCCCAAGGCGTTGGATCATCGCTTTCAATCCGTTCGATCGCTGGGACGACAGGTTCTCTTCCAGCCCCAAACGCGCCAACTCGGCCCGCGCATCCACTTTCGCAGCCTCGGCCGGCGTCAGACCCGCATAAAGCTTGTGCAGAACTGCGATCAGGCCGCGCACGATGATTGCATCACTGTCGCCGGTGAAATCGAACCGCTCGGCGCTCACCTCGGGATGCAACCACACCTGAGAGGCGCAGCCCTCAACTTTGGTGGCGGGAACCTTCAACGCCTCGTCCATCGACGGCATAGCTTTGCCAAGCTCGATCACCATCCGGTAGCGGTCTTCCCAATCGTCCAGAAACTCGAAATCCTCGACAATCTCTTCGAATGCAGCGCTGGCCATGATTTCTCCTTGCAGAACGTCTTCCTGAATTAAGTCGCTGACCGTCAAAGGTCCAGTGCGCAAAGGCTTTTCAAGGACAGTCAGTTAGGATAGCCCTTATTCCGTAATCCGAAGACGAGGTTTCTCCATGATCCGAACCCTGCCCGCCGCCCTTTGCTGCCTGCTTGTCGTGTCCGGCTGCGCCACTGTGCGTGATTCCTCGTTCAACCCGCTGAACTGGTGGGGCGGTAAAGAGGCCCGCGCCGCCGACGTCACCGCTGATGGCGCTCCGATGCAGCGGGTGATGCTGGATGATCAGACCGAGGGCCTGCGCATTGCCGCATTGGCGTCCATCGACACCGACCAAATCCCCGGTGCGATCATCATCCGCGCCATGGGCGTTGCGGACCGTCAGGGCTATACCAACGCCGCACTGATCCCCGCCTTCAGCGAGGACAGCGCAACGCTGGTCTATGATTTCGTGGTCCTGCCGCCCGATTTTGCAACGACTGTCGGTCCCCAGCGCACCCGTGAAATTACTGCGGCCGTCAAAATCTCGCGCCAGTCGCTGGAAGGCGTCAAACGGATCGAAGTTCGCAGCGCCACCAACGCGTTGCAAATCCGCCGCTAACCCAAAGCCGGAAGTGCAAAAAGGGGCGACTAGCGCCCCTTCTTTCCACCTCAACTACTCTATCAAGTCAGAGGTCGAAGATTTTGATTTTACTGCCTTTTGCGGCCAATCCGATTTCACCATCACACAGGCGTAGCGCGTCATTGCCGAAGACTTCCTTGCGCCAGCCTTTCAGGGCCACCACGTCCCGCTGACCGGCGGCAATCGCATCCAGATCCTGCGCCGAGGCGATCAGCTTTTGCGCCACATCGAACTCTTCGGTTTTGGCCTTCAGCAGTACGCGCAGCAGATCGGCCAGAGCCGGATTGACCTGCAATTTCTCACGCGGATCTTCGACTTTGGGCAGGTTCTCCTGCGCACAATCCACACCAGCCTTCACCGCCGCAAGAATACCGTCAGCGATCTCGCCCTTGCGGGCTTCGCGCAGCAACAGGCGCGAGCGCCCCAGATCCTGCATGTTTGCGGGCTTGGTCGAGGCCAGTTCCAGAATCGCATCGTCTTTCATGACACGGCTGCGCGGAACGTCGTTGCTTTGCGCGTAGAATTCACGGAAGCGCGCCAGTTCACGCACCACAGCCAAGAACCGGCCAGAGTTGGTGCGGGTCTTGATCCGCAGCCACGCGTCTTCGGGGTGAACCTGATAGGTTTCAGGCGCGGTCAGGGTTTTCAGCTCTTCCGACACCCATTTAGCGCGACCGGTTTTACGCAGACGCTCGGCCAGATATTCGTAGATATCGCGCAGATGGGTCACATCGGCCAAAGCGTAGGTCTTTTGCGCATCGCTCAAAGGGCGGCGCGACCAGTCGGTGAAACGCGAGGTCTTATCCAGTGATTTCTTGGGGATTTTGCGAACCAAGGTCTCATATCCCACCTGCTCGCCAAAGCCGCAGACCATCGCGGCAACCTGTGTGTCGAACATCGGGCTGGGGATGATCCCCTTGTCCACGTAGAAGATTTCCAGATCTTGACGGGCTGCGTGGAAGACCTTTACGACCGCTTCATTCTGGAACAGCTCATACAGCGGAGCCAGATCCAGCGTGTTGACCAGCGGATCAACCAGAACCGCGTCCTCGCCAAAATCGCCGCGATAGGCCAGCTGGACCAGACACAGCTTCGAGTAATAGGTCCGCTCGCGCAGAAACTCGGTGTCAACAGTCACATAATCGCATTTTGCGGCCTCAGCGCAGAAGGCTGCCAGTTCTTCGGTCGTGGTAAGGGTCTTCATCAACAGGTCTTTTTTCTAGATTTCCGTCAGCCTAGACACCTGCCCCCATGTTTGAAAGGCAGAAATCAGGCGGGAAACGAGTTTTCAACGAAACGCCGGAAGACCGCCGGATAAAGGGCGTGTTCCGCTTTAAGCACACGAGAGGCCAGATCATCCGCGCTATCCCCATCAAGGATCGGCACGCGGGTCTGGCCAAGGATCGGGCCATCATCCAAAGCAGGCGTCACCATATGGACGGTCACGCCGCCACAGGAATCCCCTGCATCGATTGCCCGTTGATGGGTGTGCAGGCCCTTATATTTAGGCAACAGCGACGGGTGGATGTTCAGCATCCGCCCCTGCCATTTCTGCACGAAACCGGGGTTCAGAACCCGCATAAAGCCCGCCAGACAGACCACATCGGGCTTTGCGCCCATCAGGACCTCATGCAGACGCGCCTCAAAGGCATCGCGGTCGGCGAAGTCCTTGTGGTCCACCACAGCGGTTTCGATCCCCATGTCGCGGGCCTTCAAAAGCCCACCCGCATCCGGCCGGTTCGAGACGACCAGAACCGGACGGGCCGGATGATCGCCGGTCATCGACTCGGCCAGACGCACCATGTTCGATCCGCCACCCGAGATAAGAATGGCGGTACGGATCACGACAGCTTGCCTTTGTAGCTGACGCCTTCACCCTTCACGACAGTACCGAGGGTGTAAACGGTTTCGCCTTCGCCGCGCAGCAGCTCGGCCAGTGCTTCGGCGCGGTCAGCAGAGACAGCCAGAACCATGCCAACGCCGCAGTTGAAGGTCTTCAGCATCTCGGGCTCCACGATACCGGCAACGCCCTGCATCCAAGCAAAGACAGCGGGCAGTTCCCATGCGTCCAGATCAATCTCGGCGCCAAGGCCCTCGGGCAGAACGCGGGGCAGGTTTTCGGTCAGGCCGCCACCCGTGATGTGGGCCAGCGCGTGAACGCCGCCAGCGCGAACCGCTGCCAGACACTGTTTGACGTAAAGACGGGTCGGCGCCAGCAGCGCCTCGCCCACGGACGCATCAGCGAAGGGTGCTTTGTCGGCCCAAGTCAGACCAGCGTGATCCACAACGCGGCGCACCAGCGAATAACCGTTCGAGTGCACCCCGTTCGAGGCCAGACCCAGCAGTACGTCACCTTCGACAACACCTGCGGGCAAGTCTTCGCCGCGTTCCATCGCGCCAACTGCAAAACCGGCCAGATCGAAATCGCCGTCATGATACATGCCCGGCATCTCCGCAGTCTCGCCGCCGATCAAAGCCGCGCCCGACAGACGGCAGCCTTCGGCGATGCCTTCGATGATGGTGGCCGCATCGTCCAGATCCAGCTTGCCGGTGGCAAAGTAATCCAGGAACAGCAGCGGCTCGGCGCCCTGACAGACCAGATCGTTCACACACATGGCGACCAGATCGATGCCGATGGTGCTGAAGTGACCTGTGTCAATCGCGATGCGAAGCTTGGTACCAACGCCATCGGTGGCCGACACCAGAATGGGATCATTGTAGCCTGCAGCTTTCAGATCGAACAACGCGCCGAAACCACCCAAACCCGACATAACGCCCGACCGTTTGGTCTTTGCCGCAGCCGGTTTGATGCGATCCACCAGCGCGTTGCCAGCATCGATGTTCACGCCAGCTTCGGCGTAGGTCAGCCCGTTCTTGTTCTCGGTCATGTCGGTCCCCTGAAAACGTGTTGCTGAGGCGATACAGAAATGCGCTGCCAAGGGCAATGCCCCGCGGAAAACTGCCAGCCACCGAAGTGTGACTTGGAAAGGCTTTCTGCAAACGCAAAGACTCGCAAAAGGCGACTCATGCCCGTTTAGCTCTCCCCAAGGAGGAAGACCTATGGCCCAAATCAAATTTTTCCCCGCATCCAGCGGAACCAGCACCTACAGCAAGTTCCAGAATTACGCGCTGACATCGATCTCTCAGACTGCAATCACAGGCACCGTCCTGAGCAGCGCACTTGGCACCACGCCCTACCGGTTCGAGGCCACTGTCGCGGACGGCACCGCCTATGACATTGCCTTCGGTACCAACGCAGGCAGCCAATCCCTGTCCTCCGGCACCATCACCACAATCACCTGGTACACCGACGACGGCGCCGTCGCGATGCGCGCCAGCAACCTCAATTTCAGCGCCGCCACCTTTGCCTCGAAAATGCTAACCGATGGCGGAAACCTTTTGTGGGAGATGATCACCGACCGGAACCTGAACTATTTCGGCTCTGCGCAGGCCGATCTGATCTACACAGGCACCGGCAATGACGTGGTCAAAGCTCTGGCCGGTCAGGATTACATCATGGATATGGGTGGCTCTGACACCTACATCGGGGGCGCAGGTGTGGATGTGGTGGATTATTCCCAATCCTTCTGGCGTCCGTGGCTGGGAAATCGCGGCATTGTGGTGGATCTGCGGGCAGGCACCGGAACCGGCCCTGATGGCAATACAGACACCTTCAACGGGATCGAGCAGATCACCGGCACCTATAAGAACGATGTGATGCGCGGCAACGCGGCGGACAACGTCTTTACCGGCTTTGCAGGAAATGACGTATTCAACGGGCGCGGCGGCCGGGATTACGTGCGCTATGACGATGATGACGATTACGGCGGATACAGCGCCATCGTCGCCCGACTGGATCAGGGCTTTGTCACCGACGGCTTTGGCAACCGCGACCGCGTTGTTTCGATCGAGGGTGTCTATGGCACCGCAGGCGCTGACCGGTTCTTCGATGACGCCAATGACAACTATTTCCGCGGCAACGCGGGCGATGACACCTTCCTGCTGCGTCGGGGCAATGACTATGTCTCGGGCGGCACCGGCGCGGACACATTTGTTTTTGCGGGCGCGGACTTTGACCACAACGCTATCTCTGATTTCGAAGTGGGTATCGACCATATCAAGATTAGCGCCGCCACCAAATATGCGGACCTGACGATCAACCAGAACACCGCTGGCAACGCGATTGTTGTCTATGATTCCAGCTCAGTCGAGCTTCTGGGGGTCGCCAAGGCTGATCTGAGCGCAGACGATTTCCTGTTTGCGTGATTTCTGCGGGCGGGCGCGGGGCTTATTCCCCTGCCCGCCTCTCTAACTTTGCAACTTGAAGCAGCGACGGCCCCTTGACGCGATACCCCGCGCAATTTAGCAAAGCGCCCATGGGGGGCCTGTAGCTCAACGGTTAGAGCAGAGCGCTCATAACGCTTTGGTTGCGGGTTCAAATCCTGCCGGGCCTACCATTTTCCAAAACCTCTCCGATCTACTGCATTTGCGCCTATCAAGGCAGCAAGCCGCTGACAATTCTGTGGAAATCCACCCGCAGCGCCCGATTGCAGTAGGATTGTCATCTTGGTGTGGGACAGTTTTCAAAAGCACCGCAGACACAAGGGGATCGCCTATGTTGCAGGGAAAGAAAGCGCTAATTGTCGGGATCGCCAACGACCATTCCATCGCCTACGGAATTGCCAAAGCGATGCATGCAGCGGGGGCCGATCTGGCGCTGACCTCTCTGAACGCCAAGGCCCTGCCCTATGTTCAGGCGCTGGCAACCGAACTGGATGCTGACATTCTGGCTCCGCTGGACGTGGAAAACCCCGCCGAACAGGACGCGTTATTTCAGGAAATCCACAAAAAATGGGGCAAGCTGGATATTCTAGTCCACTCCATCGCATTCTGCCCCAAAGACGATCTTTATGGCCGCGTGGTAGACACCAGCGCCGATGGGGTCGCGCTGGCGATGGATGTTTCGGTCCATTCTTTCTTGCGCCTGATCAAAGCGTCAGAGCCGCTAATGTGTGATGGAGGGGCATGTATGACGGTCAGCTACCTAGGAGCCGACAAGGTGGTCGAGAACTACAACATCATGGGCCCAGTCAAAGCCGCGCTGCAATCGGTGACCCGCTATGCGGCGGTTGAGCTTGGCCCCAAGGGGATCAGCGTGAACGCCCTGTCACCGGGGCCGATCTCGACCCGTGCGGCCAATGGTTTGCCGGAATTCGACAGCCTGATGAAGAAGGCGCAAGACGCGACGCCGACGGGCCGCCTGACCACAATTGACGAGACTGGCGCATTCGCGGCCTTTCTGGCCAGCGATGCGGCGCGCAACATCACCGGCGGCGTGCATATGCTGGACGGCGGCTATTCCTTGCGCTCATAACCCTTCCGAACAACGCAGAACAACCTCATGAAATTGCTTGAAAACATCCCCTATGACGACCTAACCGCTGGACAAGAGGCCAGCACCGAACGGCTGTGTCTGGCGGATGACCTATTCGTCTTTGCCAACGCCTCTGGCAACCTTAATCCGTTGCACTTGCCCCATGAAGACGGCGATCAGGATGGGCTGCCTGAGGCACAGGCCCCCTCGGCTTGGGTGGGTGCGTTGATCTCGTCCGTGCTGGGGAACCTGCTGCCCGGCCCAGGAACAATCTACGAAAGCCAGACACTGCATTGGACTGGCCTTGCCCATGCGGGCGATACGCTAGTTGCCCGGGTGCATCTGCTAGAAAAACTGCCTGACCGCCGCGTGCGCCTGCGCACCACGGTCTCGCAAAAGGGCGGCGCGCAAATCCTGCACGGCGAGGCTGTGGTCATCGCGCCAGAGCGCAAGATGACCTTCAACATCGATGACCTGCCCACCCTGCGCGTCCAGCGTCATGTGCATTTTGATCGCATCCTGCATCAGGCCGAGCCCCTGCCCGCCATCCCGACTGCCGTGGTCTGCCCCGAAGAGCCCAACAGCCTTGGCGGCGCTTTGCTGGCCCATGAGCACACGATCATTCGGCCGATTCTGATCGGAGACCGCAGCAAGATTGCTGCCGCCGCTGCCGAGATCGGCGCGGATATCTCACAGCATGAGGTGCTGCACACTGCCAGCCATCAAGAGGCCGCTGAACTGGCCTGCCAGTTGGTTCATGAAGGCCGCGCCCAAGCCCTGATGAAAGGGCATTTGCACACGGATGTTCTTCTGAGTGCTGTTCTGCGCAAGGACACTGGCCTGCGCATCGGGCGACGCCTCAGCCATATCTTCGTGATGGATGTGCCTGGTCTGGACCATTTGCTGATGGTGTCGGACGCGGCCATCAACATCGCGCCTGATCTGGAAACCAAAGTGGACATCATCCAGAACGCTATTGATCTGGCGATTGCGCTTGGCACGGTGCAGCCCAAGGTCGGCGTGCTGTCTGCCGTCGAGACTGTGACCCCCAAAATCCCCTCGACCCTTGATGCGGCGGTGCTGTCCAAGATGGCAGATCGCGGCCAGATTCGCGGCGGGATCGTGGATGGACCACTGGCGATGGACAACGCCATCGATATCGAGGCCGCCCGCACCAAGGGCATCAAATCCGCCGTAGCCGGTCATGCCGATATCCTGATCGCCCCCAATATGGAGGCGGGCAACATGCTGGCCAAAGAACTGACCTTTGTGGCGGGTGCCGAGGCTGGCGGGATTGTTCTGGGGGCCAAATGCCCGATCATCCTGACCTCTCGGTCCGATGATGAAAAGGCGCGGCTGGCGTCCTGTGCAATTGCGGCCCTGTTTGCGAAAAGCGGTGTAAAATGAGCATCTTGATGACCCTGAATGCGGGGTCCAGTTCGATTAAGTTTGCCGTCTATCCCGTAAACGGCGACCACCCCATCGCCCACGGCCAGCTAGAGAAGATCGGCAGCGATGATGCGCAACTGACGCTGCATGGAGGCAATCATTCAGAAACCCGCAGCGAAGGGTCGTTGGATCACACCACCGGTTTGCGCCGAATTCTGTCGGCGCTTGATGGCCTGACCCAAGGGGCTGCGATTGCCGCTGTCGGACACAGGATTGTTCACGGCGGACCGGATATCGATGCGCCGAAAATTCTGGACAGCGCCTTGCTGGACAAGCTGGCCGAATACGCGCCGCTGGCCCCCTTGCATCAACCGCATAATCTGGCTGCCGTTCATGCGGCGATTGCAGCCTTTCCCGAAGCGCTGCAAGTGGGGTGTTTTGACACTGCGTTCCACCGCCACCATCCGTGGGTCAATGACACCTTTGCCCTGCCCCGCAGCTACTATGATCAAGGGGTCCGCCGCTACGGATTTCATGGTCTGAGCTATGACTACATCATCCACCGCCTTGCCCAGATCGACAGCCATGCCGCCCACGGAAAAACCGTTGTGGCCCACTTGGGCAACGGCGCGTCCATGTGCGCGATCCGCGACGGGCGGTCTATCGGCTCGACCATGGGGTTCTCAGCCTTGGACGGGCTGCCGATGGGCACCCGCAGCGGGCAAATTGATCCGGGCGTGCTGCTGTATCTGATGGAAAGCCACGGGATGGACGCCGCCGACCTGACCGATCTACTTTACAAGAAAAGCGGACTTCTAGGGCTGTCAGGCTTGTCAAACGACATGCGCACCTTGGAAACGGCTGGCACCGATGAAGCCGAACAGGCCATCGCCTATTTCACTTTCCGCATCCGGCGAGAGCTTGGCGCGATGGCGGCCATCTTGGGCGGCTTGGACTCGTTGGTCTTTTGCGGCGGCATTGGCGAGCATTCGGCCCGCATCCGCGCCGAGGTTTGCACAGGCATGGAGTGGCTGGGGATCGCGCTGGACGCTGCGGCGAATGAGGCAGCCGCAGACATCATCTCTAACGGCACCACCACAGTTCGTGTCATCCCGACCGATGAGGAGGCGATCATAGCCAAAGCCGTCCGCGGTTTTCTGGCGGTTTAACGGGGCAACACAAGATCGGCCAGCAGCCCGCCCATATCCGGGCTCTGGTCCAGCCGCAGCGAGCCTCCATGGGCACGGGCAATATCCGTGACAATGGCCAGCCCCAGCCCAAGGCCCATGCCTTTGTTCTGGTTACGCGAAGGGTCCAGACGGGCAAAGGGTTTGATTGCTTCGGCCCGTTTGGCGTTGGGAATGCCGGGTCCGTCATCCTCGACCCGGAACCGGACCGAGCGTTCCCCGATCCAGCAGCTAACCTGCGCCGTACTGCCATAGCGCACCGCATTCCCGACCAGGTTTTCCAGGGCCCGCCGGATCGCCACGGGGCGCAGGGTAACAACACCCTCGCCCTCAATGCCCAGAAGAGAGACATTCTTGCCTTCACGCTGAAAGTCAGAAACCAGCTGCGCAACCAGCTGACCGGGATCAACGGACTCGGCCTCGCCCTCGGCCTCGCCGCGGGCAAAATTCAGGAATTCATTCAGCAGGTGCTGCATATCATCGACATCACGCAGCAGATCATCACGCATGTCATCCTCGATCATCGACAGCCCCAGCTTCAGCCGCGTGAGCGGCGTGCGCAGGTCATGACTGACGCCCGATAGCATCAATGTCCGCTGATCGATCTGACGTTCGATCCGCGCGCGCATGTCCAGAAAGGCGTTGCCCGCCGCCCGAACCTCAATCGCGCCGGATGGCTTATAGGCGATGTGCTGCCCCTTGCCGAACGCCTCGGCCGCCGATGCCATCCGCTTGATCGGACGCAACTGGTTGCGCAGGAAGAAGTAAGCAATCACCGTCATCAAAAAGCCGACCGCCACGGACCACACAAGCAGCTGGTGCGGGTTCAACGCCGAGACGCGATTCCGGTCAAACCCGAAGGCGGCTACGCCATTCTCGAGCTGAAGATAGGTCGTGGCAGAGCGATCATCAGGAAGATCGACCGTCAACAAATTCGGCAAGCGGGCTTTCAGGGTTTCAATGACGACAAGACCCGAGAAGTCATAGATGCGGCGGCGACTTGGCAAGTCTTTCGCATCCGCCGAGGGCAGGAATTCGAAAGCCAGTTGGAAAGGCTCGGTCAGTTCTGCACCACGAACGCCAATCTCATCCTCGGGCAGACCACTTAGTTCGGTCGCCACATAGGCCAGATCCAGCGCCAGCCCCTTGCTAAGCTGCTGGGTCACCCCTTCAAAATGCCTTTGAATAAAAGTGACAGACACCACCAGCTGCACGGTCAGCACAGGCAGGATCAGGATCAGCGCCGCACGGCCATAAAGGCTGTTTGGCATGTAACGTTTGAGCCATAGAAACATGGCCCCTATTGCTAAACGCTTCGGAAGCGGTTGCAATGGGGCAAACCGCTCTTGCGTGAAGAAAGACTGATGACACTGCCCCCATTTCCGCCGGCCCATGGCACCCCGTTGATGCTAGAGCCGGATCTGCGTCTGGTTCTGGCGCCGAACCCCTCGCCCATGACCTATTGGGGCACGAACACCTATATTTTAGGCACGGATGCACTGGCGGTGATCGATCCCGGCCCTGACAGCGACGCCCATCTTGAGGCGTTGCTGTCCTGTCAGACCGGCGGCGCACGGATCACCCATATTCTTGTGACCCACGCCCACAAGGACCACAGCCCTCTTGCCGCCCGCCTAAGCCGCGAGACCGGCGCAGCGATTTATGCCTTTGGCCCTGCCCATGCAGGCGAAAGCGAGACAATGCAGGCCCTGCGCGCGGCCGCAGATGTCGGCGGCGGCGAAGGGATCGATCCAACCTTTCAGCCCGATCACATCTTGGCGGACGGCGAAAGTCTCCAGATCGGCGATCACCACGTCACCGCCCTTTGGACCCCCGGCCATCTGAGCAATCACATGTGCTTTGTCTCTGGCGATCGCCTGTTTTCCGGCGATCATGTGATGGAATGGGCAACCTCACTGATCTCGCCCCCCGATGGGGATCTGGCCGCCTTCATGGCATCATGCCGCCGCCTGCTAGAGCATGATCACCGCATCTATTACCCCGGCCACGGCACGCCCGTGACCGCCCCCCGCGCACGGGTCGAAACTTTGCTGGCCCACCGCCAGAAACGCGAGGGTGACATCCTAAAGCAACTGAAGACCACAGGCGGATCCGCGGCAGAACTGGCCGCACGGATTTACACTGATGTTGACCCTGCCCTATTGCCAGCAGCCAGCCGGAACGTTCTAGCCCATCTCATTGATCTTGCTCAGAAAGGCCGGGTCACGCACGCCGACCCTCTGGCCGAAGACACCGTGTTTCATGTCTCTGAAAACCCGTGAAAAATTTTTGAAAAAATCTGCCAGAACCCTCTGGACGTCCCTGTAAGCCATAGCTATACAGCCCCTCACATGTTCCGGCGTAGCTCAGCGGTAGAGCAGTTGACTGTTAATCAATTGGTCGTAGGTTCGATCCCTACCGCCGGAGCCACTTTCCTCAAGGTTCAACCTTGGCTCGTGGCGCGACATGTACAAGGTATTCCGGCGTAGCTCAGCGGTAGAGCAGTTGACTGTTAATCAATTGGTCGTAGGTTCGATCCCTACCGCCGGAGCCAACCTTGATTTTCCCTCTTTGACGCTATCCGCCCCGGTGACACGGGGCTTTTTGTTTTCCGAAAAATTCAACACAAAACCCCATATTATTTACCTAAAAGCATTAATTGCGCTTTAATCCTCCACTCACCACCGCAATAAGAAATGTGTTACATTTTGTTGCAAAACTTATTGAAATAACGCCTCAAGCACATCACGCTTAAAGTGTGCCACGTCACCCCATGCACCTCTAAGTAACATATTTTTAGGGAGATCGCCTGATGGCCCTTATCTCTACCCTCATTTAGTCGGCGAATCTTGTAAAAGATCTCGCCACCGATGTGCTGGACACCTACACAATTAAAGCCGATGCGAGCCTTGATATTTCTAACAAATCCAATACCGCATATAACTCACCAGATATAAGACTGCATATGGAACTTGGCCCGCCAGTAATTCCAGACGATGTCCAACCGGTTATCGTTTCCAATACGGAAATCACCATTCGTGACAAAGTCACGCTTTAAATAGACGCGGAAGTGAGCGGAGCATCAGCGCTTTAAGTGGATGTCGATCTACGCCGCGCGTCCACCGATCCCAGCTATGCCCCCGTTCCCGCTGCTGATGGCGGCAGTGCTGTGATCATCACCGGGACCGACGTGACTGATATTCTGATCCGTGGCGGCACCAAGCTGTTCGAACAGATCACGGACAATCAAGATGCCATCTCCGAATGCAAGCCCATTCTGTTTCCCTTCGCGGTAGAGGTTGGGCTTGGAAAAAGATCGTTGATGTTTCCGCAAGCGCTTCGGCGGCAGAAGGGACTGGCATTGACCTGAACTTTGATGCCGGTCAGGAAGACACCCCTGTCACCGATAACTTCCCCTTCATCGAAACGGGGATCGCGCTTGGGGGCAACCTACTGGACGCCGAAGCGTCACTTTCAATCGGTCAGAATGGGGGCGAATTCGTCGACCTGAACATCACGACCGAGGGGCGCGCCGCCGAAACCATCGACAAGATCGTAGGGATCGCAACAGATTTCCGGGAAAGCGACTCGCTCTGGGCCTGAGGCAACCGTTTTCAGGCGCAGGACAGGATATTTGAATGAAAAGAGGTGCCGGTTATCCCGGCACCTCCAATGATCTTAGTACGCATCGCCGTCGTACATTCCGCCGAAGGCTTCGGCTAGAAGTTCGCTGAAATCGATCTCGTCACCCGCGAACTCCGGCATCGGAGCGGCTCCCCGCGGACCAGGAACCATTTCAGCCGGCGCGTGACCCGGGCCTTCACCCCTGTCAGGCTCAAACACAAAGCGATCGCTGTCGTGGTGCGGACCGTCACCTTCACCTTCGCCTTTGGCGTCGTGACGGATCATGTGCATGACATATTTCACGACTTCACGAGCCGAAGGTTCTGCATCCCCTTCATACTCTGGCAATTCGTGCCCACCACGGCCATGACCACCATCGTCGTCACGGTCTCCGCCACGACCACGTCCACCGTCGTCATCGCGATCTCCGCCACGGCCACGATCACCTTCGTCATCGCGGTCACCACCACGGCCACCGTCGCGATCATCACCACGGCCACCATCACGATCGTCACCGCGATCACCACCACGGCCACCGTCACGATCGTCGCCGCGATCACCACCACGGCCACCATCACGATCATCGCCGCGATCACCACCACGGCCACCGTCACGATCGTCGCCGCGATCACCGCCACGGCCACCGTCACGATCGTCGCCGCGATCACCGCCACGGCCACCGTCACGATCGTCGCCGCGATCACCGCCACGGCCACCGTCACGATCGTCGCCGCGATCACCGCCACGGCCACCGTCACGATCGTCGCCGCGATCACCGCCACGGCCACCGTCACGATCGTCGCCGCGATCACCGCCACGGCCACCGTCACGATCGTCGCCGCGATCACCACCACGGCCACCGTCACGATCGTCGCCGCGATCACCGCCACGGCCGCCGTCACGATCGTCGCCGCGATCACCGCCACGGCCACCGCCACGGCCACCGTCACGATCGTCGCCTAGAAGAGATTTGAAGAAGGCCTTCAACTCATGCTGAACCTCGTGTTCCTCCTCATGAGGCAGGTCAAGGTCAAGTTTCAAAAAGGGAAATTTTTTCATTAATGATCCTCCAATACGCTTCGCATTAAATGGGAATAGACCTAGCTGACGCGCCTTTAGCGTCGCACAGTGATATTCATTACTCAACCTAAAATTGATTGATGTAAATAATCAATTCCAGCAACGAGAAATCATCAACTCAGACTACGCCCAAGTGGGTATAATCTAATTATATTTTATTTCGCAATCGCAGCAAAATTAATTAAAATGACGCAAGCCAAAAGCGGTAACCAAGATTGCAAAATGCAATCAATATGGTCTTTTCGCATAAAAAGAGCGGGCCGATTTGGCCCGCTCTCTTAATTTTCAACACGTTAGGCTGATTAGCCGATAATCGCGTTCATGGTCGCCGAGGGACGCATAACAGCCGCGGTTTTGACCGGATCGGTGTGGTAGTAACCACCCAGATCGGCGGGCTTGCCTTCAGCTGCTTGGATTTCTGCTAGAATCGCGCGTTCTTTTTCGGCCAGATCTTTCGCGATCGGGGCGAAATGCGCCGCAAGGTCTGCATCGTCCGACTGTGCTGCCAGCGCCTCGGCCCAGTAGCGGGCAAAGAAGTAATGGCTGGTGCGGTTGTCGTTCTGACCGACTTTGCGCTCGGGGCTGTTGTTGTTCAGCAGAACCTTCTGGGTCGCATCTTCAACCGCTGCACCAAAGACTGCCGCTTTCGCGTTGCCCTTGTCCGCAAGGAATTTGAAGCTTTCACCCAATGCGCAGAACTCACCCAAGCTGTCCCAACGCAGGTGGTTTTCTTCGACCAGCTGTTGGACGTGCTTGGGGGCCGAGCCGCCTGCACCGGTTTCGAACAGACCACCGCCCTGCATCAGCGAGACGATCGACAGCATCTTGGCCGAAGTACCCAGTTCCAGAATGGGGAACAGGTCGGTCAGGTAGTCGCGCAGCACGTTGCCGGTGATGGTGACAACATCTTTGCCCTGAACCATGTTCTCAAGCGAAAAGCGGGTGGCCGCTTCGGGCGCCATGATCGGGATTTCGATGCCAGCTTCTTTCAACGCAGGCTCGACATATTTGATCAGCTCTGCATCGTGAGCGCGGTTTGCGTCCAGCCAGAAAGCCGCCAGACCGGTTGCCTTAGTGCGATTGATCCCCAGTTTGATCCAGTCAAGGATCGGAGCTTTCTTCGCAGTCGCCGAACGCCAGATGTCGCCCGCCTCAACCGAATGCTCATGCAGCACATCGCCGTTGGCCAGAACGATCTGAACCTTACCATTGGCCGCCATCTCAAAAGTGGTCGGGTGGCTACCGTATTCTTCGGCTTTCTGCGCCATCAGACCAACGTTTGACACAGCACCGGCAGTGGTCACGTCCAGCTTGCCGTTTTCTTTGAAGAAATTGATGGTCTCATTGTAGACGCCAGCATAGCTGTTGTCAGGGATGCAGCATTTGGTGTCAGCCGCCTTGCCGTCAGGACCCCAGCCGATGCCGCCAGCGCGGATCACTGCGGGCATCGAGGCGTCAATGATCACGTCCGAAGGAACGTGCAGGTTGGTGATGCCCTTATCCGAGTTCACCATGTACATCGGGGGCTTCGCGTCCAGCGCCGCCTTAAGGTCAGCTTCCAGCTCTGCGTCGCCTTTGATCTTGGCTTCCAGATCGCCGATGCCGCCGTTGGGGTTGAAGCCCAGAGCCTTAACCTTATCGCCATGCTTGGCCAGGAAGTCTTCCAGATAGACCGACACGAAGTGACCGAAGATGATCGGGTCCGAAACCTTCATCATAGTCGCCTTCAAGTGAACCGAGAACAAAACGCCAGGCTCCATGCTGGCCACTTCTGCCTTGATGAATTCACGCAGGGTTTTCGCCGACAGGAAAGTCGCGTCAACAACGGTGCCTTCTTCGTATTTCAGACCGTCTTTCAGAACGGTTTCAGCGCCATCTTCTGCGAGAAACACGATCTTTGCGCCGCCAGCCTGCGCCGCGTTGATGGTGGCCGACTTTTCATTCGCGAAGAAATCGTTGCCGGGCATCGAGGCGACACAGGTTTTGCTATCTGCGGACCACTCACCCATCGAATGGGGGTTCTGCTTGGCATATTCCTTAACGGCTTTAGCCGAGCGACGGTCCGAGTTGCCTTCGCGAAGCACAGGGTTCACGGCCGAACCTTTGATGGCATCATATCGGGCCTGAATGGCCTTTTCTTCGTCGGTATTTGCCTCGGTGGGGTAGTCAGGAATGTTATAGCCCTGCCCCTGAAGTTCCTTGATCGCTGCGTTCAGCTGGGGAACCGACGCCGAAATGTTCGGCAGTTTGATTACGTTCGCGTCGGGGGTTTTCACCAGATCACCCAACGCCGCCAGATCGTCGCTGATGCGCTGTTCATCAGTCAGGTTCTCGGGGAAGGTCGCAAGGATACGGCCCGCAAGCGAGATATCACGCGTGGCCACGCTGATGTCCGCCGCCCCCGCGAACGAGCGGATGATCGGCAGCAGCGATGCGCTGGCCAGTTCGGGGGCTTCGTCGACGATGGTGTAGATGATGTCGGGGGTATCGCTATTTGCCATGTATCCGTTTCTCCGAAATATGGTCCGGTGCGCGCATGCGCCCGGGATTCGAGGATGAATCGTCCAGAGCGAACCGCACCCATCCTGCTTGCCCCACCGATTAGACTTGCGTTGCCCTCAAGTCAATGTGTGCCATTGTATACAATGGGGGTTCGCGCCCTTTTGCCGCGTCTTTCTACAAAAATTCCCAATTTCCAGACCTTCCGTAAAAGGTCATTCGAACAACGTGATGGTTCCGATCTTCGTTCGCACCGGCTGAACCTGGGCAGCGCCCATAGCTTCACGGGGAACCAGCGACACCCGCGCGGTGCCTGTGACAGGGTGAAACAAAATTCGGCGCGCTTGGGTTCCTCCAAAGTCACTTGACACGATTGGTATCCCCTCATTTTTCAAGAAGGCTGTCGTAAAGCGGACATTGTTCGCGCCAATATTGACGCCGTAGTCGAACATCCGCGCACCGCCAAAGGCCTTGGCCCGGACGTCCTGCTTTTCCACACCGGATCGAAGCAATTTATTCAATAACACCTCGATCGCGAAGGCCCCGTACCGCAGATCCACTGACCCACCACTGCCCTCCAATAGAAAGTGGTTCATACCGCCAACGCCTTTTTTTAGATCAAAAAGGCAAACCGATACGCATGAACCGAGAACGGTCGAAAACCAGTCAGCTTCATTTGCTGTATGCGCGAAGGTGCCTTGCGCGACATGGGTGACGCTTTCGCGGCGTTGTTTCAAGATGCTTTGGCCGTTGCAAGCATCGCAGGAGCGATTTGCTTCAGGGGCAATTGATGCTCTACCGCACCAAGTTCAAATGCGGCCTTTGGCATCCCGTACACCAGACTTGTATCCTCATCCTGACCGAATGTACGCGCACCGCTTTGCCGAAGTCGCAAAAGCTGGTCAGCCCCATCGCGGCCCATCCCAGTGAGGATACAAGCAGTCACTCGGCGCGCTAATGGCATTGCCGAATGAAACAAATGGTCCACCGACGGGCGATGTCCGCTAATGGGTAGCCCTGGACTTAGACGACATTTCATCCCCCGACTAATATCGAGGCCCATATGAAACTCGCCTGACGGAGCGACCACGATTTTACCGCGCTCCATTTCCATACCCTGCGTTGCTTCAAGTACCTTGGGCGCAACATTTTTATCCAACAGCTTAGCGAGTCCGGCCGAAAAACCGCTGCCAGTATGCTGGACAATAAGTGTCGGTGGGCAATCTGCCCCAAAGTCCCCCAAAAGCGTTAGCAATGCGTCAACGCCACCTGTTGAGGACCCGATCAGAAACAGGCGTCGAGATACACTAGCAGCCTCCGCCTTCGCATTTGATCGCGGCATTTCAGGAGCGCGAGACGCGCCATTCTGACGTTCAAGGGCACGTGCTAAGAATTCAGGAACCGCTTCGGCAGTAAATACTGGCCAGCCCTTCCCCATACCGCCAGAGTGCATCACCTGTCGCTCTTCCGCATGGGCTACAATCAGCCACTTGACGGACAATTGTCGAAATAGAACCTGCATGACTTCAAACTCTGGCTGCACCGCCAACCCAAACCCGACCAATGCAACGTCTGGCGGCCGATGCTCGACAGCGTGGTAGAGTGCGGTCAGATCTGCGTACAAACCTGACAGCGCAAAGCGCGGATCTGAAATCGCAAACCGCTCCAGGTAGCGACGTCGGTACCTGTCATTGTCGGCAATCATCAGCTTCATCCAAATACCCTCTGGAACTCGGTCCCGTTCAGCTCAAAAATCGCGCCACATATCTGCATGGTCCGTAGTATTTGTGAAATTTACGAACTGCGGCTCGTTTTTGGGCAAACCTGTTTCCATCCGACCGCTACGTCGAAATTCAAGAGCAGGAGCTTTCGAAATTTGTGTTTCGCGCAATTTGAACTGAGCAACAATTTCACTGAGCGATGCAGCTTCGGTTTTCAAAGTCATTGAAGCGGCGGTAGCTTCTTCAACCATAGCAGCGTTCTGTTGGGTCACTTGGTCCAACTGGGTTACGCCAACATTGATTTCACCCAAACCCGCCGACTGTTCGCGCGCACCGTTTGCAATTCCGCTGACATGTTGCGCAATATCACCAACACGCGCGACGATAGAATTCAGCGCATCGCCAGCGCGTCCCACAAGGCCGACTCCACGCTCGACCTGATCAGACGATCCACCGATCAATGTCTTGATTTGCTTCGCCGCATCAGAAGAGCGTTGAGCCAAAGCGCGGACTTCAGATGCGACCACAGCGAACCCTCGTCCAGCTTCACCCGCTCGGGCTGCCTCCACGCCAGCATTCAAAGCGAGAAGATTTGTCTGGAAAGCGATGTCATCGATCACACCAATAATCTGCGAAATCTCATCCGACGATTTTTTAATCTCAGACATCGCGGCCACCGCATCGCGTACCACTTGCCCGCTTTGCTCTGCGTCAGACCGCGCATCCTTAACCACCCGCTCAACCTCTGCAGCACCATCCGCGGCGGCACGCACACTGGCAGTCAGTTCATCCAAAGCTGCCGCCGTTTCTTCAAGGGTCGCAGCTTGGTTTTCAGTTCGCCTGGAAAGATCATCCGATGATCCGCTGATTTCATCCGCACGGGTTCTAATTTCATCCGCATTCTCAATCACAGAATGCATGATCTTGTGCAGATTGCCGACCGTCGCATTGAAGTCTGATCTAAGCTGTTCATACTCCGGCAAAAATGGTTCGCTCAGGTCTTGACCCAGATCGCCTTCAGACAACCGACGAAGACCTTCACTTAGTTCCTGGACGACACGCTGCTGCTCATCTTGGAGTTTTGCTTTCTGCGCTTGTTCGTCTGCATTGGCTTTAAGTTCGGTTTGGAAGTCTGAAAGTAGTCGCGAAATTCCCCCAAGCTCATCTCCTCGTGCGGTGTTTGCAATCTCGTGAGAGAAATCACCATCTGCCACCGAGCGCATATCGGAAACATATTGATTTAGAGGCTTTACAATCGAGCGTGCAATCAACCACCCCACAGCAACAGCGACCAACCCACCCAGAATCATGAAAGCAACTGCCATCCAGCGAAAACGAACCAGACCTGACAATAGATGGTCTCGATCAATCTCAGATACAACGAACCATTCAATTCCGAAAACCTCGGTCGCCTCTAGTCCTTTGACAACGCGTGTCCCTTCAACACCCTCCACATCCATATGCAGCAGGACCTTGTTTTCTGTAGCGTCACCTAGGTCAAATGAAGTCTTAATTAGGTCAAGGAAAGAAAAATGCCCTTCCAAGAACGACCTACTCTTTGAGTCATCACCAACTATGTATAAGTGGTCATGCTCTCCAAGGCCGCTCGTATTCAGAAGTATTTCCTGCAAGCCATCAGTGGGAAGCTGAGCAGCAATCACGCCAACGAATTTTCCCGCAGGCTCAAATACGGCTTTGGCGACAAAAGCTGCAGGCTGGCCACCACTAGGCGCATAGGCAGAAAAGTCGGAAAAAACCAACTCACCACTAGCTTGAGAAGCCTCTTGGAAGACTTTTGCCAACCCAGATCCCGCCAAAGCACCTTTTACGAGACTCTGGCCAAAATCATCTTCTTTGAAAACTGTGTAGACAAGATCACCATTCTCACGGATCAGAAACAGATCGTAAAACCCAAATCCCTCATTTGCTTCTTTGAAGAATGGATGGGCAGCACGGTGCGCCTCATGATACGGCGCATTGCTTTCCACTGAAATAAGCTCATCTCGGCTTCCTGCCGGATATGGGTTTTGAGCAGTGTATTGCGATCTGATTTCGTCACGCTCCCACCCTTGATCGATTGGAAACGCCATTGAAAGACGTTGCAATGCCCGATGTGTACTTGGCGCTACTGCCAAGACATCAAGTTGCTTTTCAATCGTTTCCGACCAGCGTCTGATTGATGTCGCAGCCTCTCGCGTAATTGTTCGGGTCATCTCTTCCGCAGAGAGCCCGATTTCGCGCTTAGCCTGCAGATAGTAAGCTTCACTCGCGATCGCCAGAGTTAATACAAGAACTCCCACGATCATTAACGGAAGGCGCAAAGACAAACGAAGTGTCGTCATTTTTTTCAACATGGACAATCTCTATAACACTGATTTCTGGTTAGGCGTTCATTTCTGAGCGTTCAGCGCTCAGAAAATTTGGACATCATTTTGACAAGCTTCATCCATTTCAATTAACAGGAGGTTTTTCCGGCTGATTTCCAGCGGAAGAAAAATCTGTCCTTCCGTCAGAGAATTCTTCTCATTGGTGCAGCTCTTACAGATGAAATCGACAAATGTTGCCAACCCTTCCATCCGCTGAATGGCGAAATCAAATGTCTGTGGCAGCGAACTGCGTTGATCACTCTCTGTCGAAATCTCAATCGCACGAAGTACGTCAATTATTTCCAGTAGTTCGAGATGGCATCGCGCAACTTTCGGCTCTAGATTTTTCATTCTACACACGACCGACAACTGCTTCGATAGAAGTCTTTAAGCTGTCTGATGTGAACGGTTTGCGAACCAAGTTATTCAGACCCAATTTTCGCCCACGTTCCAAAACTTCCGGCGTTGGAGTTCCAGTCACCAACATAAAACCCATTTTTGCCGTTCCCGAATTTCGACGCAGTTTCTCAAGCAAATCTAGACCGCTCATCCCTGGCATATTGTAATCGCTGATCACCAAATGCGCTGGTGAACGGGTAAGTAACCCAAACGCCTCTTCACCCGACTTAGAAGAGAGTATATTCTTCATTCCTATTTCCTCCAAAGCCTGAAATAAAAGCCCTCGACTGACCGACATATCGTCTACGATCATAACCTTCAACTTTTCCTTTAGAGACATGTTGCCCTCATAAATTAGAATAATTTTCGATACGTTGTAATACCGTCAGAGCGCAGTCCGTATCTCTCTGGAGCGTTTATCCTTTCAGAATGACCGATATACAAAGTCGCGCCATCGCTCATCACACTAGAAAATGCACTCCAGAGTTTTTCTTGTGTCTCTCGATCAAAGTAAATTGCCACATTTCGACAGAAGATTGCATCAAAGGGGCCTCGAAAAGGCCATGACTTAACAAGGTTTAAATGTCGAAAAGCAACCATTTCTCGTAATTTCTTTGAAATCACGAAATCTCCCTCACTCTTGGGAAAGAGTCTCAATTTCAGATCATCAGATGGAAATGAGCACTCAGACGGGTGATATTTTCCCAATGCCGCAACCTGCAAAACATTCGTATCTATGTCTGTGGCGAGTATCTTCACGTCTGTTGCCGCAGCATTTGGAATGACGGCCATGATACTGCCGGCAATTGAATATGGCTCTTGCCCAGATGAACATCCAGCCGACCAAATACGAAGTCGACTTCCAGACGCAACATTCCCACTTCGCGGACCTAAGACTCTTTTTTCCAGGTCTTCGAAATGATGCGCCTCTCTGTAGAAGTGCGTGACATTAGTCGTTAATGCATTGATGAAGCTTTGCGCCTCTTCGGAGTCTTGTGAAACCCTATCGCAATACTCACGAAGGCTAGTTATTCCAAGAACCTGCTTTCTCTTTTCGACACGTGGCAAGATAGAGCTAGACTTGCTTCGATCTAATTTCAGCCCCCAATTTTTATGGGCGAGTTTTGAAATCAAATCGAAGTCGTCAAAATTCCCAACTTCGGATGTGTTTTTGGAATTCAAGAGTCTCATCCGCGTTCCGGCCCTTGAATTACCAGTTCCGTGAGATCCAATATACGTAACATCTCACCATCACCGACTGTAAGAAGACCCGTAATGTAGTTGGGTTCATTCTCTTTCATTTGTGTCGGATTTTTTCGAACCTCATCTCTTCGAATACTGAGAATTTCGGAAACGGAACCAACCAGAATACCGAAAATTCGGCTATTCACAGACGCAACAATCACAACATTCCGCGCATGACTTGGGGATGGGCCTAGACCGAGGCACAGCGATAAATCTACAATCGGGATCACCGCACCGCGTAGGTTGATCACCCCAAGCACAGAGGGAGATGCGTGGGGAAGCGAAGTAACCTCGCTCCAACGCCTAATCTCTCTGACATGAGCGATTTCTACGCAGAATGCCTGCCCACCTGATGTCAGCGACACAAATTCCACAACGTCGTCGTCGGCCCAAGCCGTTGCATTGCTCATGCGACTATTCCTTGTTCACTGAGACAGGGGCCCGATCCGGTCGAGGCAGCAAGCTGAGCGATGGCTTCGATATCCACGATCAAGGCAATCTTTCCATCGCCCAGAATTGTGGCTGCCGAAACTCCCGGGATGTTGCCGTAGTTACCCTCAAGGCTTTTGATCACGACTTGCCGTTGATCCCAGATGCCATCAACGGACAGCGCCAAAATTCCGCTACTTTCAGTTTCTACCAAAATATAGGTCGGGTCACTCTGGTGCGGCGACGCGAAACCAAGTGCCTTTCCCAGCGCGACAACCGGCACAAAGCTGCCCCTGACAAGGATAACATCCTCTTGAGGGCCGACTGACTTCACGTCTTTTCGCGCAGGGCGGATCGTTTCGACGATGCCCGAAATCGGAAGAACCATGGTCTGTTCTGCGACCGATACCACCATTCCATCCAGAACGGCCAACGTCAGCGGCAGAATGATCGAGAATGTTGTCCCACGGCCGAATTCCGTGGCGATCGTGACCCGCCCACCCATAGAGGTTATCGCTGTTTTCACCACGTCCATGCCAACGCCTCGTCCCGAAAGGTTGGTAACTTCCGCGGCAGTCGAAAACCCGGGCATGAAGAGCAAATTGTCGATTTCCTGCTCTGACAGGCGTGCATCTTCTGGAACCAGTCCCTTCCCGATTGCACTTGCCAGGATCTTTTCGCGATCTAGTCCTTTGCCATCATCGGAAATCTCGATCACCACGTGGCCGGAGCGATGAAAGGCGCTTAGTCTTACGGTACCAACCGGCGTCTTGCCGCTTTCTGCACGACCAGCAACAGTCTCGATCCCATGATCAACAGAGTTTCTGAGCATATGTGTGAGCGGATCCGCGAGGCGCTCGACTAGGGTCTTGTCGATTTCCGTGCCTTCGCCAGTCACGACGAACTCAACGTCCTTACCGGTGGCCTCAGCAGCCTCACGAACGACCCGCGCCATGCGCTGAAACAGTGGCTTGACTGGCTGTGCGCGGATTGACATCACGGCTTCCTGAATTTCGCGCGCCAGATAGCGATAATCCTCAAGGGCAGAAAGAAGTTCAGAGTTCTGCTCTAGGCCAAGACCACCGACTTTTTGGCCGATCACGGATTGGTTGATGATCAACTCGCCTACGGTATTAATCAGCCGGTCCACGCGCTCAGGATCAACCCGCAACGTCGCACGAGGTGAGGCTGGTGTTGCGTTGGCCGTTTTCGCAGGTGCAGGGGTATCAGCTGAGACAGGCCGCGATGGCTGATCTTCGACATCGGGAATGACTACGGTGTCTTCAACAAGCGACAGCTCGTACAGGCCTGCCAAAAACTGCAATGTTTGTTGGATAACGTCTTCCGTCAGATCAGAGCTTTCAATCTCCCAAACCAAGTACGATCCATCGGGGTCTAATCCGTCCAGCGACGGAACCTCTGCAAAATCGCAAGATACCTTAAGATCACCCACTGCACGGAGATGCGAGAAAATATGCAGTGGCTCATGACCATTCCGATAAAAGGTGGCATCAGGCACAAATCTCCATCGCCCACCCGATTCTGGCGTATCTAGATCAAAAGAGATGGGCTCAAACGCCATCGGGGCAAAATCAAGGGAGGGTTCGTGCAAAGGCGCTGCAGGAGCAACTCCGGCATACCCTTCAAGCGCAGACCGCACTTGCGCCAACGCGGACGGCGTTCCAGAACCTTCGTTTTGCGCGTTTTCAACCAGTTCAGCCAGCACATCCGCAGCACGTGTAATCACCCGCAGCACCTCTGCGTCAATCGCTAGCAGGCAACCTCTGATCCGATCCAGAACCGTTTCATAGACATGGGCAAAGGACACCAAATCTTCAAATCCGAAAGCGCCGCCCGCCCCTTTGATCGAATGCACCGCGCGAAAAATTGCGTTCACCAGATCATCGCCGCTTTCCCCCGCGGCCAAGCGGCCAAGGCCGTCACTTAGTGCCTCAATCAGTTCTTCGCATTCTGCAAAGAATGTCTCCAACAAGCTTTCCATACTCATGACCGACGGCGCCCCGCGACCATGCGCACGGTGTCAACCAGCGCCGCCTCATCAAAGGGCTTCACAATCCAGCCCGTTGCGCCCAACGATCTGGCGCGATCCCTGAAAGCACCCGAGCTTTCCGTGGTCAGTACCAGTACCGGAACCCGTCGGTTTTGCTTCGCGGTGCGGATCCCTTCAATCACTCCAAAACCGTCGAGGTTCGGCATATTGATGTCGGTGATCACGGTATCAAACCGGCGCGTGGGGAACTTTTCCAAACCCTCAACCCCATCACAGGCGGTCACAACCTCAATCCCCGCGTCGTTCAGTGTATGGCTGACAAGACGGCGAATGGTGAGGGAGTCATCAATCGCCAGAACACAAAGCTTGCTCATGCACTGACCTCCGCATCCAGAGGCCAAAGGCCGATCTCTTCCAGACTGCTTTGCGCATCGGGGCTGATCCCCGTCAGGCGCAGCTTCTTACCTTCTTCGGCTGCAGTTCGGATGGCAGACAAAAGGATTTGCGCGACCAGCGCAGGAATGAATCTAACCTCAGAACAATCCACAACGATTTGCGCAAAATCGGCACCACGCAATTGGGCAATCGCGGCGTTTGGATCATCACTCCATTCCTCTGGATGGAGCGGAATGACATGCGTTGTTTCGGCCAAGGCGTCCCCCTATTTCTGTCGTTGCGTCCAGAAACAGGGCTAACGGGCGGGGTCCTAACATCCGGTGAAGGCCAACAGAAAAGCCGCTAAAATCCGATATAGTCCTTTAACCAGCGGTTCAGAAAGTTGGCGGCGTACAGGCGCTAATGACCACGCAATCCTCTTTTCCGATACCGCGGAACCGGTGCGGTCGGCGGCTGTCAAAGAGATACGCATCCCCCGGCCCTAAGATCTTGCGTTGGTCGTCCACGGTCACCTCTAACCGGCCTTGCAAGACAATCCCGCCCTCTTCGCCTTCATGGCTTAACGGGACTGATCCCGTCGTCGCCCCTGGCCTGTAAGTTTCATGCAAAATCTGTAACTTACGCCCCGGAGCTCGTGCACCAACCTGCCGGTAAGATATCCCGCCTTTGCCGATCTCGCGCAGTTCTTCAGCGGCGAAAAACACCTGTTCTTCTGGCGTGGCATCAAAGGCAAAAAACTCGGCCATTCCTATGGGAAACCCCTTCAGAACACGCTTCAATGCCCCCACAGACGGATTCATCTGCCCCGATTCAATCAGAGAAATGGTCGAGTTCGTGACTCCAGCCGCCCGCGCCAGCGCGCGCTGGGACAGCCCGTGTGACAGCCGAAGTGCCCGCAATTTGGTGCCAACTTCGTTCTCTGGGTCGTCGTAAGTGTTGTCCATGTTCATGATCCGCAACAAAGCCATCCTACGACCATAAATATCAGAGACTTAATGGATTGCAAAAACAGACTATCTGCCGCGATAGAAACAGATAAGGTAATTCTCAATAGAGTATTTCCCGTCAAAGGACCCGACCGATGAACAAAGCTGCGCGGAACATCCCTCTGGATGCCTTCTGGATGCCATTCACCGCCAACCGGCAGTTCAAATCCGACCCGCGTATGCTGGTGGCCGCAAAGGGCGTTCACTACACCAGCGATGACGGGCGTGACATTCTGGACGGCACCGCTGGCCTTTGGTGCTGCAACGCTGGCCACGGCTATGAGCAGATCGCCAAAGCCGCCTACAACCAACTGATGGAGATGGACTACGCGCCCGCTTTCCAGATGGGTCATCCGATCGCGTTCGAATTCGCCGATCGTCTGCGCAATTTGGCGCCTGACGCGTTCAAACACGTGTTCTTCACCGGCTCGGGGTCTGAATCGGTTGATACCGCGCTAAAGATCGCGCTGGCCTATCACCGTGCCCGTGGCGAAGGGCAGCGTACCCGTCTGATCGGCCGCGAGCGTGGCTATCACGGGGTGGGCTTTGGCGGCATCTCGGTGGGCGGTATCCTGAACAACCGCAAGAACTTTGGCACCATGCTGACCGGTGTGGACCACCTGCCCCATACCCACCTGCCCGAGAACGCCTTCAGCAAGGGTCAGCCCGAACATGGCGCCTATCTGGCCGATGATCTGGAACGTCTGATCGCCCTGCACGGTGCGGAGACAATCGCCGCCGTCATCGTCGAGCCTGTCGCCGGATCGACCGGCGTTCTGATCCCGCCGAAGGGCTACCTGCAGCGCCTGCGCGAGATTACCAAGAAGCACGGCATCATCCTGATCTTCGACGAAGTGATCACCGGCTTCGGCCGCCTCGGCGCGCCCTTTGCCTCGCAGTTCTTTGGCGTAGAACCCGATATGTTCACCACCGCCAAGGGCATCACCAACGGCACCCTGCCCATGGGCGCAGTCTTCGCACAGGACTTCATCCATGACGCCTTCATGACCGGCCCCGAAGGCATGATCGAGCTGTTCCACGGCTACACCTACTCGGGCCACCCGGTTGCTTGCGCCGCAGGTCTGGCGACGCTGGATATTTACGAATCCGGCGGCTTGCTGACCCGCGCCGCAGAGCTTGCGCCTTACTGGGAAGAAAAGGTCCACAGCCTGCGCGAGATGCCCAACATCAAGGACATCCGCAACCTTGGCCTGATCGGTGGCGTCGAACTTGAAAGCCGCGAAGGTGAATTTGGAACAAGGGCTTATGAGGTTTTCCTCAAGTGCTTTAAGGCTGGTGCAATGGTCCGCTACACCGGTGAAACCATCGCTATGTCGCCGCCGCTGATCTTTGAGAAAGAGAACATCGACACCCTGATCGGCATTCTGGGCGACGCGATCAAATCCACCGTCTGATACGATAAAAACCGCCCCCGCAAGTCAGACTTGCGGGGGTTTTTCTTCGATTAAGGCAGGGGCAGAACCTCGACCGAGCCTTGCATCATGTGGGGCAGCAGCAGGTTCTCTCCATCCGTGCCGATATCGGCCACTCCGGCTGGAAATTCTGCCACGACCTCTGGCCCCTCCGACGTAATGCGGATCACCGTCCCTTTGACCCAGTCGCTGACAAAGATGCTATCCTGCGCCAAAGCGATGCCGTCGATGTTTCCGACGGCTTCAGCCACAACGGTGATCTTCTTGCTGTCCAAATCTACAGCCAACAGATCGCCGGGCGCTTTGGTCGTGAAATCAGCCTGCAATCCCTTGCCCCAAGACCCGACCAACAACTGCTGACCGTCGAAGGCGATGCCATTGGGATTGCTCAGATCATCTGATTTCAGCCACGGCGCAAAGACACCGCCATCAAGCCGCCAGATCGCGTTCTCTAGCAGGTCCGTCACATAGACCGCATCGCCTACAACGGTGACGTCGTTCAGAAATACCGCCCCATCGCCCGGGTAGCTTTGCACCAAGCTGCCAGCGCTAAGATCGATCACCTTCAGCGCATCCACATCCGCGACGAACAAAAGATCGCCCGAGATCGCCATCCCCTTGGGCGCATCCAATCCCGTGATCCATGATTTCTGCTGCAATTGCCCTTGCCCGTCGAGCAGCGACAGATACCCGTTGCCGTCCTTGGCATTGAACTCCCCATTCAGGCTGCTGACGATCATCCGGTCGCGGGCGCTGTCAAACACGACCGACTCGGGCCGATCAAATCCACTGGCACTCGGGTCCGCAGCTGCAACAGATGGAAGGGCAGCGACAGCGGTCATAAGAAAGAAACGAAGCATCGTTGAAGTCTCCTGTAAATTGGATGACCTCTTGTGAGGTTTATGATACTATCTTGGCAAATTTCCTGATTTAGGTATCAATTTTCGATACCAAACTCCTGTTCCAAGGATCATCACGCAAAGGAACCCCCATGCGCGGCGACATGTTCAAGATTCTCCAAGACGCTCTGCGGGCGCGCGGAATGACCTATGCCGATCTTGGTGCAGCAATGGATCTGTCTGAACCGACGATCAAACGCATCTTTGCCACGCGTGACGTGAAGCTCAGCCGTTTGATCCAGATCTGCGACGTTCTGGGCGTGCCTTTGGCCGATGTAACCGACGCTGCCGGCCGTGAACGCCCCACCGCCACCCGCCTGCCCACTGCGACAGAGGCTGGCTTGGCCAGTGACCCCACTCTGTTCTATTTCTACATCCTGCTGCGCGACTTGCGGGCGCAGGACTATATCGCCCGCATCTTCGGCCTAACAGACGATCAAGTGTTCCGCATCGGCATGGCGCTAGAACGTCTTGGATTAGCGCAGGTCGAATCCGGCGGGCGCATTCAGTTACTCAGTCATGCGCCCGTGCAGTTTCGCCACGATGGACCGCTGATGCCGCTGCTCAAGCAGGTAAACCTGCGCTTCATTGCCCATTCCCTTAGCGCACCACCGGATGACACCAACCTTTTCTTCACGGTCTCCCGCCGGATGCGCCCCGAAACCGCCAAGCTGATCCGTAAAGACATCGAAGAACTGACCCGCAAGATCGCCGAACTGGCCCGGCAGGACCAGTTGATGACACAAGAAGAAGATTTGCAGACCTACAAGGTCTCAGGAACTTGGGCGGCTGTGGACTTTGCCGCGCTGTTTCCCCGTCCCGAGCCGGAGAAACCCGCGCTGGAAACCCTGTCTCTGACCCGATAGGAAGGCGCTGCAATCGGGCCGACGAAGGTACACCAGATGACGACCATTCCCCATATCGATGCAGCCAAACTACGTGCTCGCGATCCCGAAACGCTGGCGCAACTGCGGATCGCTGCGCAGGATGTGGGGTTTATGACCTTGGAAAACAGCGCTATTCCCGCCGAAAAGGTCTTGCGCGTGATTGACGCATACCGCCGGTTCTTTCACCTGCCCGAGGCCGATAGAGCCCGTGTAGACATGGCACGGACCGGGTCAAACCGCGGCTGGGGCGCGCCCTTTTCCGAGCATGTCGATCCTGATGCGAACCCCGACTACAAGCAGGTGTTCGACTGCGGGTTCGAGCTGCCCGCGAACGACCCGCTGGCCGCCCATCCCTTTTACGCGCCGAACATCTGGCCCGAGGCTCCGGCTGATTTCCGCGCGTTGATCGAAGATTACGCCACATCCGCGATGCAGGTCGCGCTGGAGACCCTGCAAGGGATTTTGGCTGCGATCGGACAAGACCCGCATCAGTTCGACCAGAGTTTTGCCAAGCCTATGGCGCTGCTCCGCGGGAACTATTATCCCAGTCGGCCCGCCAATGCGGGTGCGAAGGATTTCGGGATCGCGCCACACACGGATTACGGCTGCATCACGTTGCTGGCGACTGACGGCGTTTCGGGCCTAGAGGTTCTGGCGCGGGACGGCAAATGGATCACCGTGGACGCCAAACCCGGAAGCTTTGTCATTAACTTTGGCGAGATGCTTGAAACTTGGACCAACGGCGCGATCCGCGCCACGTTGCATCGGGTCATCGGATCGCAAGAGAAGCGCATCTCAGTTCCGCTGTTCTTCAATCCGGCCTTCGACACCAATGTTGCGCCTCTGGGATCGGACGAGGTGCAGTTGGCCGGTGAGCACCTATCCAAGCGTTACAATGAGACCTACGTTCATCTCAAGAAGCCAGCCTAACCCACTGCTTCATTGAAGAGTTTCGCATCTCAACCCAGCGCTCTATCATAGGACCGCCCCTGAAGCGCTGCGCATAATATACCGACGCTTTGACGGATGCGAAGGAGCGCTCCACCCAAAACGCCCACGGTGACGATGAGCTAAAGAAGTGGCCCCCCGGCCTTTTCACATCCCATTTCGCCCAGAATGCAACCTACTGCCAAGTCATTGATACCTGACGTCATGGGCGAAGCCGGCAGAAACATTCAGAACCGCCTCATCGATTTGACCCAATGAGGACTGTTATGAAACACCTACTTCTTCCCCTCTGCTTCGCCGTTGCTGCGCCCTTGATCTCGGCCTGCTCGACCCCCGGTGCCGATTATGAGCCGATCATCGACGGCCCCCGAAACATCAACTTTCAAAGCGATCTGAGCGCCTGCCAACATCTGGCCGCCAGCCAGAAGCAGTTGCAACACGAGGGCCGCGCAATGACCGCTCTGGGCGCTGGCGCAGGTGCGCTGCTTGGGTCTGTCGAAGAGGACAGCGACGCTGGTGACGTCGTGGGCGGCGCACTGGTGGGCGCGGCGGCAGGAGGCTTTGCCGCGATGAACGAACACGGCGAAAAACGCGAAGAGATCATCCAGAACTGCATGAAAGGACGCGGTCATGCGGTCGTCGGATAAAACCCACGCCCGCTCTGTGGCCGCCGCTTCGGCGGCCCTTTGCGGCGCCACATATATCTTTGGGATCGCGATGCTGCTTGGGCCTCTGGCGGATGCGCCCCTGTCCCAATCGGGCAGCGATCCGAAAGAAACCTTGGCAATGATCACTCAAAACGCAGGCCTTCTGCGCCTGTGGTATCTGGTGATCTACATGGTCAATGGACTTGCATTGGCGGCTTTGGTCGTCAGCCTTCGCGGCCTGTCCCCGCGCACGCTCGGAACCAGCGTTCTGGGCGCATACGGGCTGATCTGGGCTGCCTTTGTAATCGCTGCCGGTGCCATCGCGAATGTCGGCCTGCAATCGGCACAGTTGGCCATCTCTCATGATGCCATAGAACGAGCCGCCGATCTGTGGGTCACCACCCAACTGATGGAAAACGCCATTGGTGGCGGGAACGAGATTATGGGCGCAGTCTGGATTTCCGGCATGGCGATTACCCTGCCATTTGGCGGTGTCTTGTTCCGCGCATTTGGCCTCAGCGTCGGGGTCTGCGGGCTGATGACACTGGTGCCCTTCACACAAGATTTTGCGGGTATGACCTTTGGCCTCGGCGCGATCTTGTGGTTCGCGGCCTGTAGCGTGACGCTTTTGCGCAACCGAACACCGGTTCCGTGCTTGACCTGAACCGCCCGTCCGCGCACTCTGACCCCAGCACTGGTTGCCATGGGCCGAAAGGCCCGCGGCATGAAAAGGGAACGCGGTGAAATTCCGCGACTGCCCCCGCAACTGTAAGCGGCGAGTATCCCGGCAAAACCACTGATCCTTAGGGATCGGGAAGGGCCGGAGACCACGTTGACCCGCAAGTCAGGAGACCTGCCAGCGCTTGACGGAAACCCGGGCGGGGTGCCAACGGGGTATGACCAGCGCAAGCGATCTCATACGCAATGCCCCTGCCCTTTAGTGCGCGGAGGGCGCGATATGGAACTGAACAGAATTTTCCTGAACCTGCGGGTCAGCCAATTGGCTGGCGAGGCCGCCCATGCGGCGGCACGGGCCGGCTTTTTACGGTGGAGTCTGTCCCTACCTGACGATTCAGATGTGCGCTCAGAAGCGCGGCTGGCCATCGCTTGGATCGAGAGTCAGATCGGCTCGACTCCGGCGTCGCGGGCGTTTGAGGGGTATTTGCAACAAGCGGCAACACCTATCACCATGACCCCGCGCAGACGCGCCAGATCCCGCCATAGGGCCCGTTTGCACTAAGCAACAAAGGGTCAAAGGTGACTCTGGCCGAGACATTTAGTCACAAAATTCGGCCCCAAACTTTTCAAAAGTTGCGACCACGCGTCGCATTGGGGTTGAACATTAGTCCTATGGAGCCACCGCTAACGCAAAAGTCTATTCACATGCATCATAATGATTTTATTCATAAATTTACAGTTTTCCCCATAAAAATTTACCACAAAATCGTTAGCCAATAAACAAATTTACAAAATTATTGTTCTGGCATAGGGGCTTATTTCTTTGTTTTCTAACTCTGCTATTCTCTCGCACAGGGAGAGATGGCAGCATATTCTGTGGCAGCCATTCGCCCCCGGGGTTCCGGGGGATAAACACTTCGACAGAGGGAGGAGCCTTATGTCTACTCAAGCGCCAACCGAAGCAGCGACCCCGATTTATCCGGTCCCTGCGGATTTCGCCAAAACTGCACATATTGATAGTGCAAAGTACCAAGAGATGTACGCCGCCTCGATGAACGATCCGGAAGCTTTCTGGGCCGAGCATGGCAAGCGCATCGACTGGATCAAGCCGTTCACTCAAGTCAAGGACGTGAACTACAACTTTGGCGAAGTCAGCATTAAATGGTTCCACGACGGCACCCTGAACGTCGCCTACAACTGTATTGACCGTCACCTCGCCACCCGTGGCGATCAGACCGCGATCATCTTTGAACCCGATAATCCGGAAGATGAAGCGCAGCACATCACCTACAACATGCTGCACGACAAAGTCTGCCGCATGGCCAACGTTCTGCGCAGCCAGGGCGTGACCAAAGGTGACCGTGTCATCATCTATCTGCCGATGATCCCCGAAGCTGCCTATGCCATGCTGGCATGTGCGCGCATCGGTGCCATCCACTCGATCGTATTCGCCGGCTTCTCTCCCGATGCGCTGGCAAACCGCGTCAACGACTGCGGCGCCAAAGTGATCATCACCGCGGACGAGGCTCCTCGCGGTGGCCGTATCACCCCGCTGAAGTCGAACGCCGATGCGGCCCTGCTGCACTGCTCGGACAAGGTGCGCTGCCTTGTTGTCAAGCACACCGGCGGTCAGACCACTTGGGTTGACGGTCGCGATATCGACGTCAACGCAATGATGGAACACGCAGCCCCCGAGTGCCCCGTTGAGGAAGTGAACGCCGAAGATCCGCTGTTCATCCTTTACACCTCGGGTTCGACCGGCAAGCCCAAGGGCGTTGTCCACTGCTCGGGTGGTTATCTGGTGTATGCCGCGATGACCCAGGAACTGGTGTTCGACTACCACGAAGGTGACATCTACTGGTGTACCGCTGACGTGGGTTGGGTCACCGGCCACAGCTACATCGTCTACGGCCCGCTGGCGAACGGCGCGACCTCGGTGATGTTCGAAGGCGTTCCCACCTACCCCGATGCTGGCCGTTTCTGGGCCGTGTGCGAAAAGCACAAGGTAAACCAGTTCTACACTGCCCCCACCGCAATCCGCGCTCTGATGGGCAAAGGCACCGAGTTCGTCGAAAAGTACGACCTGTCGTCGATCAAGGTTCTGGGTACCGTGGGCGAGCCCATCAACCCCGAAGCTTGGAACTGGTACAACGACGTTGTCGGCAAAGGCAAAGCGCCCATCGTTGACACCTGGTGGCAGACCGAAACCGGCGGTCATCTGCTGACCCCGCTGCCTGGCGCAACCGCGCTGAAGCCCGGCTCGGCCACCACGCCCTTCTTTGGTGTGAAGCCCGTTGTTCTGGACCCCACCTCGGGCGAAGAACTGACCGGCGCGACCGAAGGCGTTCTGTGCATCGGTGACAGCTGGCCCGGCCAGATGCGTACCGTCTGGGGCGACCACGAGCGTTTCCAGGAAACCTACTTCCAGCAGTACAAAGGCTACTACTTCACCGGTGACGGCTGCCGTCGCGATGAAGATGGCTACTACTGGATCACCGGCCGCGTGGATGACGTGATCAACGTATCGGGTCACCGCATGGGCACCGCCGAAGTCGAAAGCGCACTGGTGGCACACGCCAAAGTCGCCGAGGCCGCAGTGGTTGGCTACCCGCACGAGATCAAGGGTCAGGGCATCTACGCCTATGTCACTCTGATGAACGGCGTCGAGCCCACCGAGGAGCTGCGCAAAGAGCTGGAGAAATGGGTCCGCACCGAGATCGGTCCGATCGCGAAGCCCGACCTGATCCAGTGGGCGCCCAACCTGCCCAAGACCCGTTCGGGCAAGATCATGCGCCGCATCCTGCGCAAGATCGCCGAGAACGACTTTGGCGCACTGGGTGACACCTCGACCCTGGCCGAACCCGGCTGCGTTGATGAGCTGATCGAAAACCGGATGAACCGGGGCTAAGGGTAATGGACGGAGCAACAACCATGACCACACCCGCAGTTCTGATCCTGCTTGGCCCCCCTGGGGCCGGCAAAGGCACTCAGGCCCGTCGTCTCGAAGAGAAGTTCGGCCTGGTACAACTGTCGACCGGTGACATGCTGCGTGCAGCTGTTGCGGCTGGAACCAATGCGGGCAAAGCGGCCAAGGCCGTGATGGACGCAGGCGAGCTGGTCAGCGACGAGATCGTCATCAACATTCTGCGCGATCGCCTGAAAGAAGACGATGTCGCCAAAGGCGCCATCCTTGACGGCTTCCCGCGCACCACTGTTCAGGCCGAAGCCCTTGACGGGCTGCTGGCTGAAAACGGTCAGTCGGTCAATGCGGCCATCTCGATGGAAGTCGACGATGCCGCAATGGTCGAGCGTATTTCTGGCCGTTACACCTGCGCCGGTTGCGGCGAAGGATATCATGACAGCTTCAAGCAGCCCGCTGCTGAAGGTGTATGTGACAACTGCGGCGGCACGGACTTCAACCGTCGTGCCGACGACAACGCAGAAACTGTGGGAGCCCGCCTCGAGGCGTACCACGCACAGACCGCCCCGCTGATCGCTTTTTACGATGAAAAGGGGCAACTTAGCCGTGTGGACGCCATGGGCGAAATCGACGCGATCACCGCGAAGATGACTGCTCTGGTCGAGACGGCAATCGGCTAAGGGGAAGCCACTTCGGCTGGGGCGACGGAGGAATCGCCCCGGCACCTACGAAGACCAAAGCTTTTTGGAACAAGGGGAGGATTGCCTATGGCAAGCCAACAGGACAGCTCGGCCTACTGGTCGAAAAACATTAGTATCATTAAGGGGTGCCTGATCGTCTGGTTCGTCGCATCGTTCGGCATGGCGATCCTGCTGCGTCCGCTGCTTTCGGGCATCGGTGTCGGCGGTACGGACCTGGGTTTCTGGTTCGCGCAACAGGGAAGCATCATCGTCTTCCTTATTCTCATTTTCTTCTATGCCTGGCGCATGAACAAGCTCGATGCCGAATACGGCGTTGATGAAGAATAAGCCGTAAGGATCGGAATTCATGGATCAATTTACCCTTAACCTGATCGTGGTGGGCGCGACGTTCGCTCTCTACATCGGTATTGCTATCTGGGCCCGCGCTGGCTCGACCTCGGAATTCTACGCAGCTGGCCGTGGCGTTCACCCCGTTGTAAACGGCATGGCAACCGGCGCTGACTGGATGTCGGCAGCATCGTTCATCTCGATGGCTGGTATCATCGCGTTCGGTGGCTACGACACCTCGGCCTACCTGATGGGCTGGACCGGAGGCTATGTTCTGCTGGCAATGCTGCTTGCGCCCTACCTGCGCAAGTTCGGCAAGTTCACCGTGCCTGAGTTCATCGGCGACCGTTTCTACAGCCAGACCGCACGTACCGTTGCGGTTGCCTGCTTGATCATCGCATCGATCACCTATGTGATCGGCCAGATGACCGGTGTGGGCGTTGCGTTCTCGCGCTTCCTGGAAGTTGACAACGCAACCGGTCTGTACATCGGCGCAGCCATCGTTTTCTGCTACGCTGTTCTTGGCGGCATGAAAGGCATCACCTACACGCAGGTTGCCCAGTATGTCGTTCTGATCATCGCATACACCATCCCCGCGATCTTCATCTCGCTGCAGCTGACCGGCAACCCGATCCCTGCTCTGGGCCTGTTCGCGGACGCAACCTCGTCGGGCGAGCCTCTGCTGACCACCCTGAACGGCCTGCTGGCTGATCTGGGCTTCAGCAGCTACACCCAGCAGAACGACACCACGCTGAACCTGTTCCTGTTCACCGTATCGCTGATGATCGGTACCGCAGGTCTGCCCCACGTGATCGTTCGCTTCTTCACCGTTCCCACCGTTCGCGACGCACGTTCGTCGGCTGGTTGGGCACTGGTGTTCATCGCGCTGCTGTACCTGACCGCTCCTGCGGTTGGCGCAATGGCCCGTCTGAACCTGATCAACACCGTGTACCCCAATGGCACCACCGAAGCGCCCCTGGCCTATGACCAGCGCCCCGAGTGGGTCCAGAAGTGGGAACAGACCGGTCTGCTGACCTTCACCGACAAAGACGGCGACGGCCTGATCGACTACACCTCCAGCAAAGACACCAACGAGTTCGACGTAAACCGTGACATCATCACGCTGGCGAACCCCGAAATTGCACAGCTTCCCGGCTGGGTGATCGCGCTGGTTGCTGCCGGTGGTCTGGCGGCTGCTCTGTCGACCGCTGCGGGTCTTCTGATGGCAATCTCGTCGGCGGTATCGCACGACCTGATCAAGTCGCAGATCAACCCCGAGATCTCGGAAAAAGGCGAACTGCTGTCGGCGCGTGTTGCAATGGCTGTTGCCATCGCAGTTGCCACCTACCTGGGTCTGAACCCTCCGGGCTTCGCAGCACAAACCGTGGCTCTGGCCTTCGGTCTGGCCGCAGCATCGATCTTCCCCGCACTGATGATGGGCATCTTCTCGAAGCGCATCAACGACAAGGGCGCGGTTGCTGGTATGCTGTCAGGTCTGGTCGTGACCATCGTCTACATCTTCCTGCACAAGGGCTGGTTCTTCATCGCTGATACCGCAAGCTTCAGCGACAGCGATCCCCTGCTGCTGTCGATCAAATCGACCTCGTTCGGTTCGATCGGTGCTCTGGTGAACTTCATCGTGGCCTACTTCGTATCGAACGCCACCGAAGACACTCCGCAGGAGATCAAGGATCTGGTCGAAAGCGTCCGCATCCCCCGCGGTTCGAACGCAGCAATCGATCACTAAGGGACCCGTGCGGGGCGCATTGTCGCCCCTCACAAACCCGGCTTGAACATTGGTCCCGTCCGGTTTCATCTGGGCGGGACATTTTACTTAAAGGGTTTGACCCATGACACTTTCGCTGACCGACATTTCCGGCTTTCTGACAGGGCTGCATCCCTATGACGGGATCCCTACCCCCGAGCGGACCGCCATCGCCGAGGCCATTCAGGTCCGCGAGGTTCCGGCAGGTCAGACCGTCTACGCCCACGGCGCACCGCTTGAGGGCATCTACATCGTTTATTCCGGCGCGGTCGAAGTGCTTGATGCAAACGGCATCCCTGTTTCGATCCTTGGCCCCCGCAACTCTTTCGCCGAGCGCGGTCTTCTGCGTGACGGTCTGGCGGTCACGACTGCCACAGCCTCTGAAGACACCATCCTGCTGATGGTCCCCAAAGAGCAGTTCGCCGAGATGGTCCACGACCACAAAGTCGCGCGACGCTTTTTCGACCGGTCACGTGCGCCCTCGGCCCGTGGCAGCGATCTGGCCACCAGCCGGGTCGAGACCTTTATGGCCCGGGATCCGAAATTCTGCGCCCCCGGCACCACGATCCAGAACGCTGCGCGTGAAATGCGTGACCACCACATCTCTTGCCTCTGCGTGCTGGAAAATGACGCACTGGTCGGCCTGATCACCCAGCGCGACTTGACCGAAAAGGCTTTGGCCGAAGGGCTGCCAGTTTCGACCTCTGTGTCGGCGATCATGACCAGGAACCCGATCACCCTAGAGCCCACCGCCATCGGCTCGGACGTGCTGCACGCCATGATGGAGCGGCGCATCGGTCATATCCCGATTGCTGTCGGCCAGACCTTGGTGGGCGTGGTCACCCAAACCGATCTGACCCGTTTTCAGGCCGTCAGCTCGGCTGAACTGGTGGCCGAGGTTGCTGCCTCGAAAACCGCCGAGGAAATGGCAACGGTTACCGCCCGCATTCCCAAGCTGCTGGTGCAACTGGTCGGCGCTGGCAACCGGCATGAAGTGGTGACCCGCCTGATCACCGACGTGGCCGATACTGTCACCCGCCGCCTGCTGGCCTTGGCCGAGGAAACCTTTGGCCCCGCGCCAGTGCCCTACCTTTGGGCCGCGTGTGGTAGCCAAGGACGGCAAGAACAGACCGGCGTTTCGGATCAAGACAACTGCTTGATCATCGACGACGCGGTCACGCCCGAACAGATGCCCTATTTCCAGCAACTGGCGCAGTTCGTCAGCGATGGCCTGAACACCTGCGGCTACGTCTACTGCCCCGGTGACATGATGGCGACCGCCGACCGTTGGTGCCAGCCGATGCATGTCTGGCGCAGCTACTTCCGCAACTGGATCGAGAAACCCAGTACCGAGGCGCAGATGCTGGCCAGCGTCATGTTCGATCTGCGGCCCATCGGCGGCACCACGGCGCTGTTTGACCAGTTGCAGCAGGATACGCTGAAGGCTGCGGCCGGAAACTCGATCTTCGTGGCGCATATGATCAGCAATGCGCTGAAGCATCACCCGCCACTGGGTCTGATCCGCGGCTTTGCCACCATCCGCTCGGGCGAGCATAAGAACCGGCTGGATCTGAAGCACAACGGTGTGGTTCCAATCGTCGATCTGGGACGCATCTATGCCCTGCAAGGGCAGCTGACCCAAGTAAACACCCGCGCACGGATCGAAGCTGCAGCGGGACAAGGGCTGATCTCGCCTTCGGGGGCACGGGAACTGCTGGACGCCTATGATCTGATCGCCGAAACGCGCCTGCAACATCAGGCCGCGCTGGTGAAGATCGGAGAGGCTCCGGATAACTTCATGGCACCATCTGCTCTGTCGGACCTAGAGCGTAGCCACCTGCGGGACGCCTTTGTGGTCGTCAAGGGGATGCAGGCGGCCGTCGGACATGGCAAAGGTGCATTAGGCTAACAAAGCTTTTGGGGGAGGAAAGCGATGTTGATGCAATTTATCGCCGCAATTACGGCGGGTGTCGCGGGCGGGCTTCTGGCCTTTGCCCTGCGCCACATGAGCAAGGGCCGCGCGCCCAAATGGTTGATCCCGGCGTTTGCCGGGGGAGCCATGCTGGCTGCGACCATATCCATGGAATACGGCTGGTATGACCGCACCCGCGCCAATCTGGCCGATGATGTAATCGTGGCCAGCACGGTGCAAGGCACGTCATTCTATCGACCGTGGACCTACCTGTTCCCGATGACCGAGCGGTTCATCGCCGTGGATATGCAGACCGTCCGCACCAACAACGCCATCCAAGAACAGATCCGCGCCAACGTCTGGTTGTTCGACCGCACCCGCGGCACCAGCCGTCTTGAGGTGCTGTTCGACTGCGCGGGCAAGCAAAGCATGGCCGTCCTGCCCGACACCGAGCGGGACGCGAACGGCAATGTCACCGCGCCGGTCTGGAACACCACCGGCAGCGATGCGGACATCGTAAATACCGCATGCAATGCATGGGGGGTCTCGTGATGTTCAGCCACCTTGGTTTAAGATTGCGCATGTTCCTGATTTTCGCCGGGTTTGCAGCGGCAACCATCGGGATCGTCTGCGGTGCGTTGTTCTACAGCTATTCGCGGGCGCTAGACAGTGGTGACATGACAGGTGGATTTATCACCGCCGCCCTTTTTGCCGCCTTCGGCATTCTTGGGATCAGCGCCGGCCTGTGGCTGCTGTTCGATGAGAATGTGGCAAAGCCCATCGACTATCTGGCCGCCCATTTGCGCACCCACGCCCACGCAGGCGCGCGGGTTGAACTGGACGCGGATGCCACCAAATATCTTGGCGATCTGGCTCCTGCGGCCCATGCGATCAGCAAAAAGCTGGGGTCCTCGACCATGGACCAAGCCGAGGCCGTGGCGCAGGCCACCGCCCAACTGTCCGCCGAGCGGGACCGTCTGACTGCCCTTCTGACCGAGATTCCGGTGGCGATGATCCTTGTGAACCCCCAGCACCAGATCGTGCTGTATGATGGCCAAGCCGCCGAGGCGCTGGCCTCGGTCGCGCCACCGCGCATGGGAGCTGATGTCTCGGATTACCTCAGTCAGGACAGCCTGAAAGCGGCCTATGACAAGATGATCCGCAGCGGGAAAGAGGTCGCGGTCCAAATCCCCGACGCCCGTGGCCAACAGCAGTTTGACGCCCGCCTGCGCCCCTTGGGCAACGCACCGGGCTATATGATCGTGCTTGAGGATGTTGAGGCCCTGATTGACCCCAGCGCCAGCCGCCCCTTGACTTACGACTTTACGTTGCTTGAGCAGCCCGCCGCAAAGGCCTGTTTCGAAACGACTTTGCGCGATCTGAGCTATGTGGTCTTTGACACCGAAACCACCGGTCTTTTGCCCCACAAAGATAGTGTCGTCCAACTGGGCGCCCTGCGCGTGTTGCGTGGCCGCATGATCCCCCATGAGGCCATCGACACGCTGGTGAACCCCGGTCGCCCGATCCCTGCTGCCTCGACCAAAGTGCACGGGATCAACGACCGGATGGTGCAGAACGCGCCGGACTTTATCTCGGTCGGGAAAAAGTTCCACCAGTTCAGCGCAGGCTCGGTGATCGTGGCGCACAACGCGCCCTTCGACATGGCGTTCTTGCATCGGGACAGCAAGAAAATGGGCGTCACCTTCGATAACCCCATCCTTGATACGGTACTGCTGTCGGCGGTCCTGTTCGGCCCATCGGCCAAACACACGCTAGATGCGATATGCGATCGTCTGGCCATCACCATTCCCGCCGAGCTGCGCCACACCGCTATGGGTGATGCTGTCGCAACGGCAGAGGTGCTATGTGCCATGATCCCCATGTGCGAAGCCAAAGGCATCCGCACCTTCGGCGATTTGGTGGCAGAGACCCGAAAGCACGGCAGACTGTTGCAGGACCTGAATGTTCCCGCTTAACCTGCGATGACAGGGCGAGGGCTCTGAATCAACGGATGAACAGGACGCGCATGCAGGGTTTCAAACGCTACGCCATCTATTACGCCCCCGAGCCCGGCCCTCTGGCCGAGTTCGGCGCCCGTTGGCTGGGTTGGAACCCTGAGGCTGGCAACGACCTGCCCCATCTGCCCTCTGACTTGCCCTTAGACCAGATCACTCGCACGCCGCGTAAATACGGCCTGCACGGAACCATCAAACCTCCATTCCGTCTGGCGCAGGGCATCGATATCGGTGCCCTTCACGCCACCACCCGCGCATTGGTCGCTGGGATCAAACCGATCCGGCTGGACGGACTGCGCCTTGCCCGTATCGGCGGCTTTCTGGCTTTGGTTCCCGACGGGGACGCCAGCGCCCTTAGCGCCATGGCTGGCAATATTGTCAAAGCCTTAGACCCGTTTCGCGCGCCCCTGACCGAGGCCGAGATTGCCAAGCGTCGCCCAGACCGGCTGACCGAAAACCAACGCCAGATGCTGGACCAGTTCGGCTATCCCTACGTGTTGGATGAGTTCCGCTTCCACCTGACCCTCTCGGGCCGGCTGGACCCCGATCTGGCCGCGCAGACCGAAGCGGAACTGGAAAGGCATCTGACCGGAATTCTGCCGCGCCCCTTCGTGATCCGGTCGCTTTGCCTGTTCGGTGAGGCTGACAACGGATGCTTTCACCTGCTGCACCGGTACGACCTGACACCCTAAATTGCAAAAATTTCAGGATGTCATACCAACGATACAAGGGCTGACTAGAACGGGCGTCAAATCAAAGTCGCAGCAGTCCCATGCCCTATCGTCTTCCCCCCTTACGCTTCACAGGCGCCGAAGTCCTTCGTGACGGAGAATTGCAAGACCGCTCGGTCGCCATTGCGAACGGGCTGATCACGCGCGGGCCGCTGGCCGAGATCGATTTTTCCGGCTATTACATCCTACCCGGCATTGTGGATATGCAAAGCCATGCCCTGCAAAACCACCTGACAGCGCAGCCGAAGGGCGCGACAGTCGGACAGGCTTTACGGGCCGCCGAACAAGAGATCGCCGCCACGGGCGCGACGACCGCATGGCTCACCCAGCATTGGTCTTGGGAAGGCGGCGCGCGCAGCCCCGAGTTCGCAGAATCCCTGCTGGCACGCCTAGACCGCATGGACAGTGGCCGCCTCTTGGATTTGCGGATGCAACTGCGGGCCGAGACCCATTTGATTGATGAGGCCCCGCGTCTGATGGCCCTGACCCGCCATCCGAAAGCGAATTATGTGGTCTTCAGCAACCGGATCGAAGACGCGATTGAGCGTCTACGCGCAACTCCGCAACTGCTGAACGCCGAGGCGCGGGCCGTTGGTCGCACACCCGACGAACATCGCGCGGTGATCCGTCAAACCTTTGAACGCGCTCGCGACGTGCCGCGCACCTTGTGCCAACTGGCCGAAGATTTTGACCGGCATGGTGTCCTTTACGGAAGCTATCTGGATGCCAGCGGAGAAGTGCGCGAACACTACGCCATGATCGGTGCGAAGATATGCGAGAGCCCTGCCTCGCGCCGCGCCGCCGGTGCCGCCCGCGCCATGAGCGATCCCGTGGTCGCCAGCGCCAGCGACCTGCTGTTGCGCCCCTCCGATGCGCGCGCCATGTCAACTGCACAACTTCTGTCCCACGACCTGTGCGATGCCCTTGTGTCAGGCGGCTACAGCCACGCCCTGATCCATGCGTTCTGGCATCTGGTCGATTGGTCGGACATGAACTTCGCAAAAGCATGGGCGCTGATCTCGGCCAAACCCGCCGAAATCATGCGTATGCCTGATCGCGGCAACATCGCCCCCGGTCGCCGCGCCGATCTGGTCTTCATCAACAAGGAAAGCCGCCGGATCGAGGCGACAATATCCGACGGCTGTCTTTCCTTTGTCGCGGGCGATGCGGCCTACCGCTTTATCTCGGCCAATTTGACCAATCATAGCGCTGCCATTCCATATGCTGCCCAATAACGGGGCAAGATGCCCATATTTTCCGCAAAAACGCGTCTTTCCAACACCTTGTTACAAAAACTTCACAACAATCCACTCGCCTCTAAGGCGTAAAAGCCGTATCAAAAGCACACGTTCAATCAGTTTTATATGACCAATGTCTTTTACGAAAAGGGTGGCCTCGTGCCACCCTTTTTGCGTTCCAACATCAAGGCCCCATTAAAAAGTTTCATTGGCCCTGAATGCCTCTGGCCAAGCCGAAACCGCGCATTATCTCTCGGACCAACACACGAACCGGCACGACGTTTCTCTTTATCTTCCCGTGGGATGGCCATATCGATAACATCCAGATGGGCCGCCTTTGCGATTTCGGGCCCTTTGATAGCAACCAGCGCCCCGACCACGGGCCAAGACGGCAGGAGATCTTAGACCATGGAACGCATCCAGATGGCCGACGGACTGGACTTTAGTCGCATCGTTTATGGCATGTGGCGTCTGGCCGAAGATCAAGACACCAGTCCCGCCCACATCCAAGCCAAGATTGAAGCGTGCCTTGAACAAGGCATCACGACCATGGATCAGGCGGATATTTACGGTGGCTACACCGCCGAGGCCCTTCTGGGCGCCACACTCGCCGCTGCGCCGCACCTGCGCGACCAGCTGCAAATCGTCACCAAATGCGGGATCATCGCCCCGACCGGCAAATACGCAGATGCCCGCGTCAAACATTACGACACATCCGCCGCCCATATTCACGCCAGCGTCGATGCCTCGCTTAGCAGCCTCAACGTCGAATACATCGACATGCTGCTGATCCACCGCCCTGACCCGATGATGAACCATTTCGAGACCGGCGAGGCACTGGATTCCATCATCGCCAGCGGCAAGGTCCGCGCTGTCGGTGTCTCGAACTTCCGCCCGTGGGATTGGGCGCTGCTGCAATCGGCCATGACCACCCCGCTTGCGACAAACCAGATCGAGCTTAGCCTGCTCCACAACGCGCCCTTCACCAACGGCGATCTGGCGGACTTGCAACAAAAGGGCGCCCCCGCGATGGCATGGTCCCCGCTGGCCGGCGGCGCACTGCTGTCTACCAACAACAAAGCACTCTACGATCTGATGGCCGAACTGGCGGCGGACCACGACGTTACCCCTTCTGCCATCGCCATCGCTTGGCTCTTGGCCCATCCGGCCCAAATCCTGCCGATCATGGGCACCAATTCCATTGACCGTATCCAGACCCTCGGACAGGCCACCTCGGTCGAAATGGACCGGCAAACCTGGTTCGCCCTCTATGAGGCTGCCCGCGGGCAGGAGGTCGCCTGATGCACAAGACCGAGACCTTCGAAGGTTTCACACCGACCACAGACACCTCGCGCGCTTTCCGCAATGTGCTTGGCTGCTTTGGCACAGGCATCACTGTCGTGACTTGCACCGGCCCCCAAGGCCCCCTCGGGATCACCGCCAACAGCTTCTCGGCGGTTTCCCTTGATCCGCCGCTGGTGCTCTGGTGTCCTGCCCACAGTTCATCACGTTTTGAGACCTTCGCTAAAGCCAAGCACTACACCATCCATGTTCTGGCCGAAGACCAATATGACCTCGGCATAGCCTTCGCCAAGAACGGTCAAAGCTTTGCCCATTGCCAGTGGGATAACAATGAATGGGGTGCGCCGGTGATCCATGGCACCTTGGCCCGCTTCGAATGCCGCGCCCATGATCTGCACACCGCTGGCGACCACGCGATCGCCGTAGGCCACGTCCAACGGGCCCACGCCCGCAAAGGCCGCCCGCTGCTCTTTGTCCAAGGCCAATACGGGCATTTCAAACCCACCGCGTAAGGCATAAGCAGCTCCGCTGATTTCATCTTGGTTAAAATACCTTCGCCGAAGGCTGCACGGTCCGCAGGGCCGTGCAAACTGTTACCATACTGGGACCGCAGCCGCGATTTCACCTAAAAGGGTACTGTCATCCTGACAAAAACCTCTCTAAATTGTGAACATGGCTGATTTCACTTAGCGTCACAATTTTAGATTTCCATTTCCGGCCCCGATGACAGGCAGTCACGACCCGCGCCGCGCAGTCATTTTGCTGCATCCCCGCGCGCCGGTCCAGCCACATCAAAGCCACACTGCGTTCAGGTAAACAGCCGACGCGTTCCCCTTGCCCGCAGCGCCGCACAGGCCTGTCCGGCACCGTTTGCTTTTAGGCTTACTGATGACTTTACAAAACCCAATTTCCCTGCAGGCCAAGACCCGACCGATTGCCCTCAAGCCGCACAAACTCGGGCCGACAAGCCTCCGTTTTAACTTGAAAAACCTTCTTCCCCTTGCTGTTCTGGCGGCCGCATTCCCCTGCGCCGCCGAGGCAGGGATGCGCGCATTGCCAGACCCGCTGAAGCCCTCGCAATACCATGCGGCAGATCCCGCGCAGGCCGAACTGGGACAGCTGCTGTTCTACGACAAAATCCTGTCGGGCAACCGCAACATCAGCTGTGGCACCTGCCACCATCACCGATTTGGCAGCGCCGACGGGCTTAGCCTTGGCATTGGCGAAGGCGGCAAAGGCGTTGGCCCGGATCGCACCGCAGGAACAGGCGATGATCGGATTAAACAGCGCGTCCCCCGCAACGCCCCCGGCCTGTGGAATCTGGGCCATAAATCTGTGCGCGTGCTGTTCCACGACGGACGCATCTCTAACAATCCCGTTTACGGAAACGGATACAAATCGCCAGCTAAGAAACACCTCCCCCAAGGCCTGAGCAGCGTTCTTGCCGCGCAGGCCTTGTTCCCGATGACTTCGGACGCGGAAATGGCCGGCACCCCCGATGAGAACGAGGTCGCCGCCGCCGTCCATGACCGCATCGATAAAGGCTGGCCCATCTTGACCGCCCGCGTCGCCCAGAATGAGACCTACGCGCAGATGTTCAGCGCCGCCTTCAGCGATGTGGATGCCCCCGAAGACATCACCATTGTGCATGTTGCCGAGGCCCTTAGCGCCTTTATGAACGCGGAATGGCGCAGCGGAACCAGTGACTTTGACCGCTATCTGGCCGGTGATGCAGCCGCCATGAGCACCGAGGCCCAGAAAGGCATGCAGCTATTTTACGGCAAAGCCCGCTGCAATGACTGCCACACGGGCCAGCTTTTCACCGATGACGAGTTTCACGCGCTGGCCATCCCGCCCATCGGTCCGGGCCGCCCGCTACCCAATGATCGTGTGGCTCGGGACAACGGCCGGATGGAGCAGACCCGCCGGATCGAGGACGCCTACCGCTTTCGCACCCCCCCGTTGCGCAACGTGGCTGTGACCGGGCCCTACGGCCATAACGGTGCCTTCCCGACCCTTGAGGCGATGATCCGCCATCACTGCGATCCGGACAAATCTCTTGCCTCTTGGACCACTGAACAAGCTGGCCTGCCCGAGGTTCCTTGGCTGGCCAAGGCCGACTTTGTCACCTTGCAGGACAAGATCGAAACCGCCCGCCAGCGCCGCCATGTAGACATCCTTGATCGTCCCTTGGAAGACAATGAAATCGAAGCGATTGTGGCCTTTCTGGAAAGCCTGACAGACAGCCGCACCCGCCCCATGGGCGTACCCAAGCGCGTCCCAAGCGGCCTTCCGGTCGATCAATAAAAAGGCAAATACAGCGCAATCCGCCCATAGATTGCGCTGTATTCAAATTTAACAACTGCACTTAAAATAATCACGCAGCAGTTCATCGTGCCTATTTTTTAATCAGTTTTATTTTTGACCATATTATATGCGGTCACAGGTCCACGTGACCCTTTATTATTCATCCTATAAACGCTTTGTGCTCTTCCAAAATCCCTATCCGATCTGGAGGAGCAAAAGATGAATGGAGCCGATACAGCGTGGATCATGACCGCGACCGCGCTTGTGCTGTTTATGTCCCTGCCCGGCCTAGCCATGTTCTATGGTGGTCTGGTCCGCGCCCGCAACGTTCTGTCGGTGTTCATGCACGTGTTCATGATCGCCGCCCTTATGAGCATTCTGTGGCTGGTTGCCGGCTACTCGATCGCGTTCGGTGAGGGCAATTCTTTCTGGGGCGGTTTGGGCAAAGCCTTCCTGAACGGCGTTGACGCTGACAGCCTGTCGGGCACCCTGCCCGAGGTTCTGTTCTTTGCCTTCCAGATGACCTTCGCTGTCATTACCCCCGCGCTGATCGTTGGTGCCTATGTGGAACGCATTGGCTTTGGCTTTGTACTGGCATTCTCGGCTCTGTGGATGCTGCTGGTTTATGCACCTGTGACTCACTGGATCTGGGGCGGCGGCATGATGGCTGACGGCGGTATCTGGGGCGAAGTGGGCACCAAGGACTTTGCCGGCGGCATCGTGGTTCACGAAACCGCAGGTCTGGCCGCACTATTGCTGGCGATCATGCTGGGTCGCCGCAAGGACGCAGGCAAGCCCCCGCACAACCCCGGTATGGTTGCCGCTGGCGCAGGTATGCTGTGGGTCGGTTGGTTCGGCTTTAACGGCGGCTCGCAGCTGGCAGCTGACGGTGGCGCGGCAATGGCGATCACTGTGACCCACATCTCGGCCGCGGCTGCGACCCTGACTTGGGCCCTGTGGGAACGCATCAAGTTCGGTCGCTCGTCGCTGATCGGCGCGGTCACCGGCACCATCGCGGGTCTGGCCTCGATCACCCCCGCATCGGGCTTTATCGGCCCCATTGAAGCCCTGATCATCGGTCTGATCGCAGGTATCCTGTGTCAGGAAGCTGTGAACCTGATCCGCAACAAGCTGAAGATCGACGACACGCTGGACGTCTTCGCTGTCCACGGTGTTGGCGGCATCTTCGGCACCATCATGATCGCCGTCTTCGGTGCAGGCAGCTGGACCGCGCAGCTTGGTGCGCTGGCAGTGGTTGGTGTTTACACGCTGGTCGTAAGCTACATCATCGCGAAAGTGGTCGGCATGTTCCTGCCCCTGCGCGTGGATGCCGAGACCGAGTATGAAGGCCTCGACATCGCAGTGCACGGCGAACGCGCCTATAACCACGACTAAGGCTTATAGAGCACGCCCAAGTCGGCGACATTGGTTCCGGTGGCTTCGGTCACCAGCAAGTCGCCGGCAGCCTTCAAAGCATGATAACTGTCGTTATCTTTCAGCGCCGCAACGGGATCGACCCCTGCGGCGCGCATCTTTTTCAGGGTCTGGCTGTTCACAATCGCGCCGGCCGCATCGGTGGGACCGTCGCGCCCGTCACTGCCCCCTTGCAGATAGGTCCAGCCCGCTGGCCAGCCTTCCCGCTCGGCGATCAATGCCATGCGCAGGGCCAGTTCCTGATTGCGACCGCCCTTGCCTTTGCCCTTGATCTGCACGGTACATTCGCCGCCGATCAACCATAGCCCCGAAGGCAGCGCCGCCAGACGTTCGGACGCGTCTGTCACATCCCCAAGTAGCGGCGGGTTCAGGATTTTACCTTCCTTCGCGGCCTCGGCCATAACTTCAACGGATTTAGAGTTCGAACTGATGATCCGCGTATCGGTCTTCGGAACTGGTCCCAAATCCTGATTTTCGTGTAGCAAGTTGCGTACGTCCTGCCCGACCTTGCCCCAGCAGAAATAGCTGCGCAGCGCCTCGATCGCGTCCTTGGGGGTACCAAGCGGCGGCAGCGTTGGACCCGAGGCCACGGCCCGCAGGTCGTCCCCGATCACGTCGGACAACACCAAAGCCGTCACCTTCGCAGGCGAGGCCAATCGCGCTAGACCACCGCCCTTGATACGGGACAGCTGCTGGCGGACGATATTCATGACCTCAATCGGGGCACCGCTGGCCAGCAGCGCCTCTGTCACGCGGATTTTGTCTTGTAGCGTGATGCCCTTGCGCGGCGCGGGCAGCATGGCCGATGCCCCACCCGAGATCAGGATCAGCAGGTGCTCATCGCGTCCCATCGCCTCGGCCAGATCGCAGATGGCATTTGCCGCCGCTTCGCCTTCGGGATCGGGCACCGGATGACCGGCGCGCATCACATCGGCCTTGATGTCACCCACCTGATTTTCCCGATGGGTCACCACCAGCGCCTTGCGCGGCGTCAGTTGCGCCAGAACCGGCGCGATCATATTGGGCGCGGCTTTGCCAACCGCGACCACAGTCAGTTTTGAAGGATCTCCCAGATCGACCGAGGGCAAGGCCCGTTCTACAGCACCCACAGGATCGGCGGCGGCCACCCCCGCATCCCAGATCGCACGCAACTTCGGTTTCATACACCCTGCCTTCAGAATCTTATCTACGGGACTCATGTTGGGTTAGTCCGGTCCAGTGCGCAACTCTTGACGTTTAGCGCGAACAGACCGTTCCCAATTTGGCGGAAAACTTTTAAGGCCGGATCGGTTATTGGCGCCTACTCGTCCACAGCCCGCTGATGGATGCGCTGATACCAACGCGCCATCTGCATCGCCGCCTCGGACGGGGGTGTCGTACTGCTACGGGACACCAGCAACTGGCCGAACAGGCGGTGTCCATCTTCGGTCAATAACAGGTCCGAGAACCTCTGACGGTGCCATGCCAGCGCGTGTTCATGGGCCACTGGCACACCAGGCACTGCTCGCAATATCGCCAGTTTCTCCGCGGTTCTGGGGGCCATCGTCTGAACCTCTGGCGCGGGAACCTCGTTAAAGTTCCGCTCGACCCAATAGGTCAAATCCAGCGCCTTGTCCGAGCGGTTGGGTAGTCCCCGATCCTGCTTGACCAGAAAGCTTTCAGCCGAGCGCAGGGAATAATGGTTCATCTCAACCAGTTCCCGCGCAGGGGGCATCCCGAACAGCGACAGCCTTTGACCATTGCGCACAAACTCTTCGGGCAGCGCCTGCCCCGAGCCATTGACCCAACTTGGCAGCCCCGCCTTTTCCTCGGCCTTTTGCTTAGGGCGATGGACGCCGAACTGGTTGAAGGGGCCGTCCAGCCGAAACAGGGTTTTGAAGAATGTCGCCGCCGCCGGCCAGATCGCTTGGGGTGGATTGGCATGGTTGAATTGCTGGGTCACGGGCGCATCTTGCAGACGCATAACGCCGTTCGCGCCGAACAGCCGCCATGGTAAGGTGATCGCATCCGTCCCAACGGGCATGGCATCCATCAAAGCCCTCAGACTATGATCGCCCACCTTCACGACGGGAAATTCATCCACATCACAGACCAGTGCCCAATCGGCCCTTTTGCGCAAGGGGTGTTTCCACGCCGCTTTCAGCGCCTGCCACTGAACGCTGTCCCCCGCCACGGCGCTATGGCGCACATGGGTCAGAACACCCGCATCGGCCAAAAGGTCCAGCATGCGGTCGCTGCCGTCTTCGCAATCGTTCGAGTAGATCAGCAGATCATCGACACCTGCCCCAAGCAAATGGGCGATCCATTCCAGCAGGAATGGGCCTTCGTTCTTCTGGGTGCTGACGCAAAGTATCCGCATAAAAAACCTGTGGTTCACCGTAGTTAGAGCCTAACGGCCCCAATCCGGTTACACCAGAGGTCTACGCGCCTTAGTGCAACAGGCGCGGTGCGTTCGCCCAAGCACTGTCGCTTGAGGGGCTGCTGTAGCTATCGTCGTTATCGAAATCGCCAAGAGCCGAAGTGATATCTTTGGCAAGAGCATCGATCCGCTTCAGCACTTGATAAAGGCCGATCATCCCCTCGCATACGATATGCTGTGACGGCGTGCGCCCTGCAAACACCGGATCTTCGGCAGCATGGGCCATCGTCAGCCACTCACTGGCGCCGTTGGCGCAGCCGAACAGATGCTCAAGCCCCACGCGGATCGAGTGGATCAGAACAACGCGGTCCAACTGATCGCGGGTAAAAACCACCTTCTCACCGGCATCCCAACCGGCAAGCTCTTCGGCAGAGATGTCGCCCAGAACACTGCGGCACATGAAATCATCCAGACGCAGCCACGCCGCATCCTGAACAAACACACGATAGGCGGACGGCGAAACTAGGGCGCGACCTTCGGCACTGGAAAAGCAATCTACGTTCAACTTGCGCTCCGGACATATCCGTTGGGAGAGTGGATCATCACCCTAGGATATATACCGAATGGGTATATGCCCAAGGGTTAACCTTGCGGCACCACACCAAAGATACACACATTTCCGCTATCTCGGAAAACGGCCCGCCGCGCTTGCATGGCTAAGGAGAACGCGAAAACCGACCAATCAACAATAGGATGAACACCTATTGCGACCTGCGAAGAATGCAAGTCACCCCATTGCGATTCGCAAAGATCGGAACCGCTGGTAGCCCGCATCAAAGCTGTCTTTCTGGGACAAATCGGGATCCAGCGTCGCCTCAAGCGTGGGGCGCGTGCAGATATCCGCAGGCGCAGCCCCAGTGGCCGCCAAAAGCCCCAGACGCGCCGCGCCGAAGGCTGCACCGTAGTCTCCATCAGCGGCGATTTGCACGGGCACCCCAAGCACCGTGGCGATCAATTGCAGCCAGTACCGCGACCGCGCACCGCCGCCCACGGCCAACAGGGCATCAACATGACCGCCTGCGCTTTCCAGCGCAGCCAGATTGTCGCGCAGAGCATAGGTGACCCCTTCCAACAGGGCGCGGGTCATCTCTGGCGTGCCGGTGCTATGGCTCAGCCCCAAGAAGCTACCGCGCAGATTGGCGTCGTTGTGGGGCGTCCGCTCGCCCGACAGATACGGCAAGAAGGTCACTGCGCCCGCTGGCTTCACTGTGTCCCCAAGCGCTTGTGTCAGCGCCGCAGGGCTTTGACCAGCCACCCCTGCGAACCAAGACAGGGCTGATGCCGCCGACAAGATCACGCCCATCTGGTGCCACGTGTCCGGCAATGCATGACAGAACGCATGAACCGCGCTTTCAGGTTTCGGCAAATAGCTGTCGGTTGCCGCAAAAACCACGCCTGATGTCCCAAGCGAGACAAAGCCGTCCCCCGCAGCCACCGTTCCCAGACCCACGGCCGAGGCCGCATTGTCGCCCGCGCCGCCTGCAACGATCACACCGGACGGCAGGCCCCAGCGGTTGGCCAGTTCGGCGCGCAATGCGCCCGACGGTGCGCTGCCTTCGACAAGATCAGGCATCTGATCCCGCGTCATGCCGCTAGCCTCTAACAACTGATCAGACCAACAACGCCCACCCACATCCAGCCATGAGGTACCCGCCGCGTCCGACATCTCGGACACATGACCGCCCGTCAACCAAAGGCGCAGGTAATCCTTTGGCAGCAACACCTTATGGACCTTTTCAAAAGTATCAGGTTCATTGTTTTTCACCCAAACCAGCTTTGGCGCAGTGAACCCCGGAAAGACGATATTACCCGAAATCTGCCGGAAGGCAGGATCGGCGTCCAAGGTCGCTGCCTCGGCGTGACTGCGGGTATCGTTCCAAAGAATGCAAGGGCGTAGCACCTGATCGGCGGCGTCCAGCAATGTGGCGCCGTGCATCTGACCCGACAGACCAATCCCGCGGATTGCCCCCACGGCCTTTGGGGCATCGGCCTTCAATTGGGTCATCGCCGCATCTGTGGCGGCGATCCAATCCGCAGGGTCTTGCTCGGACCACATGTCATGGGGATTTGAGACCCTCAGCGGCGCCGTTGCGCTGGCCACCACCCGCTGGTCGTCATCCATCAACAGAACCTTGACGCCCGAGGTTCCCAGATCAATCCCCAAATACATATCGCTTAGTCTCCGGAAGTTTGGCGCAATGCGCGTAGGGCATCGCGATGCTCTTGCATGGCAAGAAACACCTTGTAATCAATATCGTAAGCTGCACGGCGGGCAGGATCAGGTTCATAGATCACCGTGTCGCGTTGCATCGCCATCGCGGCCGAGGCCAGATCGACATGCATCCCGCCAACCGTCGCCGCAACAATGGCAGTCCCCAGCAGCACCGCATCGCCATCGGCGGCCACATGGACAGGACAGCCCGTGGCATCCGCGTAAAGCTGCATCAACAGCGTGCTGCGCACATGGCCACCGGTGACGTGCAGCCGCTCGATCGCGGGGCCGTTGGCGCGCATATGTTCCACGATCTGGCGCAGGCCCATGGCCAGCGCGACCGCCGTGCGCCAGTAAATCTTGCACATTCCGTCAAAGGTGGTGTCCAACGTCAGTCCCGAGAACACTCCCCGCGCCGCCGGATCGGCAAGAGGCGAGCGGTTGCCGTTCACGTCGGGCAGAATATTGATCTCGGACGCCAGTTGCGGTCCCTTTTCCGCCAAAAGAACCTTCAGGCGCTTTTCCACCATTGCGTGGTTTTCTGGGCTCTCGCTGCGATTTGGACTGAAGGTGCGCAGGATGAAGTCCAAAAGCGCTCCAGTGGCGGATTGCCCGCCTTCGTTCACCCACATGTCAGGCAGCAGAACGCTGTGGTACGGCCCCCAGACGCCTTTGGCCTTCCACTGGGCCGAGGTCATCGACATCACGCAGGTGGATGTCCCCGCGATCAGCGCCAGATCATGCCCTTCGTCCGCATGAGCATTTGCGCCAATCGCGCCCAGGCAACCGGCGAAGGCATCAATCATTCCGTGAGCCACCACACAGCCCGCAGGCAAACCCAACTCTGCCGCCGCTTGTTCGGTCATAACGCCCGCTGGCGCGGACAGAGGCGTTGCCGCCTCAGGCAAGTTTGCCCGTTCATACAGATCGGAAAGACCGATGGTGGTGTGGAAATCATGGCTCCACCGCGTTTCATGGGCCAAATAGTTCCACTTGGCCGTCAGCGTGCAGATGGAACGCGCGTTCGAACCGGTCGCGCGGTAGGTCAGGTAATCGGACAGATCATAGGCTGCGCCAAGTTGCGCCCACAGATCTGGGCGCTGGCGTTTAAGCCACAATAGCTTGGGCAGCTGCATCTCAGGCGACAGTGTTTCGCCCGCATATTGCAGCAGATCATGACCGGTGGCCGAGATCAGCGTAGCCTCGGCCTTAGCGCGGTGATCAAACCACAGGATCGTGTCGCGCCCGTCCGGACCAAGAGGTAACGGATTGTCCTCACCGTCCCGCAGTACCAGAGAACAGGTGGCATCAAAGCCGATAGCCACGACCTTATCGGGGTCAATGTCGGTCAGGACAGCACGCACAGCGGCACAGACGGACTGCCAGATATTGTCCGAGGTATGTTCGGCCTGCCCCTCATCCATCAGGTAAAGGGCGATAGGCTGAATATGTTTGGCCAGCATCTGTCCAGAGGGCGAGAATATGGCCGCCCTAGCGCTGGTTGTGCCGACATCCACAGCACAGAGAAATCCATCCATTCCGGCCGACAATCCTGTTTAGCAAAGCGTCCGCAATGTTGCGTCCAACTCGCACATATTTGCAACTATTCCATCGGGATTTAGCTCTTTTGCTTGCACCAGCAAGCCCGCAGGCTCTGCGTGGCCTCCGCCAACAAAGGCGATCACCCGCATGCCCGCCGCCTGCGCGGATTTGATCCCGGCGGGGCTATCCTCGACCACGACGCAGTCTTCGGGGGCAACGCCCATCTGCTTGGCCGCATATAAGAACAGGTCCGGCGCGGGTTTGCCGCGCTGGACCATCGTGGCCGAGAAAATATGGGGCCCGAACAAGTCCAATAGCCCCGTCTGCGTCAGCGAAAACGCGATCCTGTCGGGTGCGCTTGAGGAGGCGACACAGACGGGGCACCCCAACCCTTTCACCGCCGCGCCAATCCCGTCGATGGGACGCAATTCCTTACGGAACCGGTCAAAAAGACGGGTGCGCAGCTGATCCAGATGTGCAGCGGTCAGGGCAATCCCGTAGTCCTGCGCCAGCACTTTGGAGATGGTTCCGATCGAGCGCCCCAGCAGGCGCTCGTATCCTTCTTGTTCCGTCAAAGGACAGCCGATCTGGGCCAGAGTCTCTAGCGTGACGGACAAAGAGATCGGCTCACTGTCGACAAGCACGCCGTCGCAGTCAAAGATCACCAGTCCGGGCAGGCCAGAGGCTTGGGTCACAGGGGCTGGCCCTCCACGTAGCGGGTCAGAACAGCTGCTGTGCCATCCTGCCAAAGGGCATTCAGCGCCACCGAGAAAGCGGTCGCGAAATCCTCATTCCCTGCCAGATCGCCGTAGACATTCGACAGTCCATCCAGCCACGCCTGCGGATTGGCCTTTGCCGCCTGAGAGGTCGCGACCAGCATGTCCCAGTTGGGATCGTTGGGCGCAATCTCGGCACCGCTTTCACTGGTGCCATAGCAGTAGCGGCACCACAGGGCGCTTTCCAGAGCCAGACCCCTGATGCTGCCGCCACGGGCAATCGCATCGCGGATCTGCGGCACGATGAACTTGGGCTGGCGGTTCGAGCCATCCAGACACAGACGTCGGATCGTATCGCCGATCTTCGGGTTAGAGAAGCGACGCTCGATCAGCTTGCCGTAGTCGTTCACGTCAGTGTTCGGCACGGGCGGCACACCGGGGATGAACTCTTCCTCGGTCAACTTGGCCAGATAGGCGCGGATCAGCGGATGCTCCATCGCCTCATGGACGAAGTGAATGTCCAACAGACCGCCGGGATAAGCGATAGCAGCGTGACCGCCGTTCAGGATGCGCAGCTTCATCAACTCAAACGGGGCGACGTCGTTGACGAACTCAACCCCTACCTCTTCCAATGCGGGGCGGCCAAGGGGGAAGTTGTCCTCCATCACCCACTGGATGAAGCCTTCGCAGAAGACCGGCCAGCCGTCCTGAATGCCATATTCATCAGCTGCGATCTGACGTTCGCGGTCCGAGGTCGCGGGCGTAATCCGGTCCACCATGCTGTTCGGGAAGGCCACGTTTTCATAGATCCACTGGGCAAACGCGGGGTCCGAAAGTTTGGCGGTGCCGACCACGGCATTGCGGGTGACTTTGCCGTTGTGAGGGATGTTATCACAGCACATGACAGTGAAAGGCGCGGTACCTTCTGCCACACGGCGCTTGAGGCCCGCGACGATCATGCCGAACACGGTCTTGGGTGCGTCGGGGTTTGCGCCATCGTAGGCAATCGCCGGATGGGCCGGATCGAAGGTGTCCGTCGCATCTAGGAAATAGCCGCCCTCGGTAATCGTGGTGGACACGATACGGATCGCAGGATCGGCCAGCTTGTCGATGATCGCCGCCGCATTCGCGGGTTCCACATAATCAACCATCGAGCCGATGATCTGTGCGCCGCTGTGGTCGGCTTCCTGTTCGACCAGAGTGGTCAGCCAGTCTTGAGCCGCAAGCACGTCACGGGCGCGCTTGTCGCCCTCCATGACCCCTGCCCCGACAATCGCCCAATCATGGCCTTTGCCCTGATTGAACAGCTGATGCAGGTAGGTCGCCTGATGGGCGCGGTGGAAATTGCCTACACCGAAATGCAGGATACCGGCGCTCAGATCAGCGCGGGCGTAGGACGGCTTGCCGATGGTCTCGGCCAGTTGGTCCAGAGTGTTCAAAGAGAGGGGTGTCGCCATGTCTCGGCCTCAGCTCATCCAGTTGCCGCCGTCCACGTTGTAGGTCTGCGCCACAACGTATTCGGCATCATCGCTTGCCAGAAAGACCGCCATTCCGGTCAGGTCTTCGGCGGTGCCCATGCGGCCAAAGGGGACGGCTTCGCCGACCTCTTTTTTCTTCTGGCCGGGGGCCTTGTTTTCATATTTCGCAAAGAAGGCGTCGACGCCGTCCCAGTGTTCACCATCCACCACGCCGGGGGCGATGGCGTTCACGTTGATCCCGTGCTGGATCAGGTTCAGACCCGCGGATTGGGTCAGGCTGATCACCGCGGCCTTGCTGGCGCAATAGACCGCCACAAGGCTTTCGCCCCTACGTCCCGCCTGCGAGGCCATGTTGATGATCTTGCCACCCTGCCCCCGCTCGATCATGTGGCGGGCCACCGCCTGCATGGTGAACAAGGTGCCAGCCACGTTGATCGAGAACACACGGTCATAATCGGCGCGTTCGATCTCGGCGATCGGCGCGGCGGTAAACAGAGCTGCGTTGTTGATCAGGATATCGATCCCGCCAAGCTCTTTCACCGACTGGCGCACGCACATGTCGATGCTGTCCTGATCGGTCACATCGATGGGCAGCGCGATGGCTTTCTCGCCGATCTCGGCGGCGGTCTTTTGCGCCGCGGCAAGGTTGATATCAGCGATGACCACCCGTGCCCCTTCGGCCACGTAGCGTTCCGCAAAAGCACGCCCAATTCCACGGGCGGCCCCTGTAATCATTGCTGTTTTACCGGAAAGACGCCCCATCAGATACGCAGCCCCTTGGCGTCAAACTTGTGCAGCTTGTCCATTTCCGGCGTCAGGAAAACCTTGTCCCCGTGGCGCAGATTGAACTCGCCGTTCACACGTACAGTCATGGTTTCCGCCAGACCGGTTTCATGGATGTGCAGGAAGGTGTCCGAGCCCAGATGCTCGGCCACTCCAACGATGCCCGACCACATGCCATCGCTCGCCGAGGCGGTGATATGCTCGGGGCGGATGCCGATGGTATGGGCGCCCTGCTGCGCGGCAACAGGGCCTTCGATGAAATTCATCTTGGGGCTGCCGATAAAGCCCGCGACGAATTTGTTGCGCGGCTCGCGGTACAACTCCAGCGGGCTGCCGACCTGTTCGATATGACCTGCACGCAGAACCACGATTTTATCGGCCATGGTCATCGCTTCCACCTGATCGTGGGTCACGTAGATCATGGTGGTTTTCAGCTGGTTGTGCAGCTCGCTGATTTCCAGACGCATGTTCACGCGCAGAGCAGCGTCAAGGTTCGACAGGGGCTCGTCAAAGAGGAAGGCCGAAGGTTCGCGCACAATAGCACGGCCGATGGCCACACGCTGGCGCTGACCACCCGAAAGCTGACCCGGACGGCGGTCCAGATAGTCGGTCAGGTTCAGAGCCTTTGCCGCGCCTTCAATGCGGCGCTTTTGCTCGTCCTCGGGAACACCGGCCATCTTCATCGGGAAGGCGATGTTCTTGCGCACCGACATGTGGGGGTAGAGAGCATAGCTCTGGAACACCATTGCCAGTTTGCGCTTTGCGGGCGGCAGGTTGGTGGCGTCTTCCCCGTCGATCCGGATCTGGCCGCTGCTGACGTCCTCAAGCCCTGCGATCAGACGCAGTAGTGTGGATTTACCGCAGCCCGAGGGGCCAACGAAGACAACAAATTCACCGTCATTAATGGTCAGGTCCAGCGGCGGAATGACATTCACGTCGCCAAAGCTTTTGGTGACCTTATCAAGCGTAATACGTCCCATACTGGTTATTCCTTATTTCACAGCGCCGAACGTCAGGCCGCTGACAAGTTGCTTCTGGCTGAACCAGCCAAGGATGAGGATCGGCGCAATCGCCATGGTCGATGCCGCGCTGAGCTTTGCGTAGAACAGGCCCTCGGGGGACGAGTAGCTGGCAATAAACGCTGTCAGCGGGGCCGCCTTTGCGGCTGTCAGGTTGAGGGTCCAGAAAGCCTCGTTCCACGCAAGGATCACATTCAGCAGGATCGTCGAGGCGATGCCGGGAATGGCCATGGGGGTGAGGATGTAGATGACCTCTTCCTTCAGGGTTGCGCCGTCCATACGGGCCGCCTCAAGGATCTCACCGGGGATTTCCTTGAAGTAGGTGTACAGCATCCAGACGATGATCGGCAGGTTGATCAGCATTAGCACGATGACCAGACCGATCTTGCTATCAAGGATGCCCAGTTTGATGAACAGCAGGTAGATCGGGTAGAGAACGCCAACCGCCGGAAGCATCTTGGTGGACAGCATCCACATCAGGATATCCTTGGTCCGCTTGGACGGAACAAAGGCCATCGACCATGCGGCGGGAACCGCGATGATGATCCCCAGAAGGGTCGAGCCACCCGCGATGATGATCGAGTTCCACAGATACTTGGCGTAGTCCGAGCGCTCCATCACGACCGAGTAGTTCTCGAGCGTCCAGTCAAATCCAAGGAAAAGTGGTGGATCTGCAATCGCTTGCGCCTCGGTCTTGAAGCTTGTGAGGATGGTCCAGAGGATCGGGAAGAAGATCGCCAGACCCACAGCCCAAGCGGCGGCGGTGTTGATGATCTTGCGTTGGGTTGTAACTGCGCGTGCCATGGTCCCTCCTCACGCGTCCAGGTTCTTGCCGACGATGCGCATCAGGAAGATCGCAACGATGTTGGCCAGAATGATTGCGTAGACACCGCCCGCCGAGCCTAGGCCCACGTTCTGGCTTTCCAGAACACGCTGGAAGATCAGATAGCTGAGTGTCTTGGTGCCGAAAGCGCCGCCGGTGGTCACGAAGATCTCGGCGAAGATCGACAACAGGAAGATGGTCTGGATCAGGATCACAACGGTGATCGCACGGCCCAGATGCGGCAGGGTGATATAGGCGAAACGCTTGGGCGCCGAGGCCCCGTCCATTTCCGCCGCTTCCAGCTGTTCGCTGTCCAGCGACTGGATCGCGGTCAGCAGGATCAGCGTGGCAAAGGGCAGCCACTGCCAAGATACGATGGTGATGATCGATGTCATCGAGGCTTTGCTCAGCCATTCAACCGGCTGTGCGCCAAAGAACTCCCAAAGGTGTGCCAGCAACCCGTAGTTCGGGTCCATGAACATGTTCTTCCAGACCAGCGCCGACACGGTGGGCATGACAAAGAACGGTGCGATCACAAGAATGCGGACCACACCCTGCCCCCACATGGGCTGGTTCAGCAGCACCGCTAGGAAAACGCCAAGAACAACGGTGATCAACAGCACACCGCCCACAATCACCAGTGTGGTGTAAACCGAAGGCCAGAAGGCGCTGGATGTCACAAAACGCGCGTAGTTCTCAAATCCGACCCAACCAAGGTCGCCGCCCCGCATGGGCAAATATTTCTTGAACGAAAAATAGAGCGTCATGATCAGGGGGACGAGCATCCACCCCAGAAGCAGCATCACCGCCGGTGCCATCATCAGGCGCGCTGCCGATCTTGAATGTTGGGTAGCCATCGGCCACACCTCCTCTGTTCACGGCAAATAGCCGATGCACATGAACGTAAACTGTCGGGATCGTGGTAAAAGGGAGGGCAGCCCTTGGGCCGCCCTCCGAAGGTCACAAGGAAGGCTTACTTGTAGCCAGCTGCTTCCATTGCGTCGTTGGTGATCGCCTGAGCTTTTGCCAGTGCCTCATCAACGGTTTGTTGACCTGCGTAGACAGCCGAGAATTCCTGGCTGACTTCGGTTGCGATGCCTGCGAACTCGGGGATCGCGGCGAATTGAACGCCAACGTAGGGGCTTTCTTCGACGGTCGAGTTGTTCGGATCAGCCGACAGGATCGAGTCCAGAGTCATCTTGGCGAAGGGAACTTCCATGTAGTTCGGGTTTTCGTACAGCGAGGTACGTGCGCCCGGAGGAACGTTCGCCCAACCTTCGTTAGCTGCGACCAGCTCGATGTAGTCTTTCGAGGTTGCCCATTCGATGAACTGCTTCGCGGCTGCTTCTTTCTGCGAACCTGCGGGGATCGCCAGAGCCCAAGCCCACAGCCAGTTCGAACGCTTGCCCAGACCGTTATCGGGTGCCAGAGCAAAGCCGACGCTGTCAGCAACGGTCGAGTCGTTGGGGTTGGTCACGAAAGATGCCGCAACAGTCGCGTCGATCCACATGCCGCACTTGCCCTGCTGGAACAGCGACAGGTTTTCGTTGAAGCCGTTGGTCGCGTAGCCTGCGGGTCCGCTTTCGCTCATCATGCCGACAAAGAACTCAAGGGTGTCCTTCCAAGGCTGGGTGTCGAACTGGGCATTCCAGTCCATGTCAAACCAGCGTGCGCCGAACGAGTTCGACATAGCGGTGATGAACGCGCCGCCCTCACCCCAACCTGCTTTACCGCGCAGACAGATGCCGTTCACGTCGTTTGCGCGATCAGTCATGGCTGCCGCTGCTTCGCGGATGAAGGTCCAGGTCGGAGCTTCGGGCATTTCCAGACCTGCTTTTTCCATCAGGTCGGTGCGGTACATGATCATCGAGCTTTCACCGTAGAACGGTGCAGCATAGAGGGTGCCTTCGTGGCTCAGACCGCCTGCCATTGCGGGCAGAATGTCGGCAGCGTCGTACTCGGGCGACAGATCATCCAGTGCAACCAGCCAGCCGTTCGCACCCCAGATCGGGGTTTCGTACATGCCGATGGTCATGATATCGAAAGCACCGCCCTTGGTCGAGATGTCGGTGGTGACGCGCTGGCGCAGCACGTTCTCTTCCAGAGTGACCCACTCTACTTCGTGGCCGGTCTTCGCGGTGAAGTCATCGGTCAGGCCCTGCATACGGATCATGTCGCCGTTGTTCACGGTGGCGATGGTGATCGTCTCGGCAGCGGCAACAGATGCGAATGCAATGGTTGCGCAAGCGCCAAGCAGGGCGCCGTAAGTGCGTTTCATGGTATTCCTCCCAAATTGGGCAAAAGCCCCGTTAGTGGGCAAATACTCATCCAAACACATCACGACTGTCAACTGAAAATAAAAAAGCGGCGCTGTTTTGGCAGCGCCGCTTTTCGGTAAGTGGGTGATACTAAAGGATGTCACAGCCTCATGATTTGGACGGCTGTTGCCTCGTCGGTGATGAGCCCGTTGATCAGCCCGCCCTTAATCGCCGCCCGAATCGCCGCGGCCTTCTCTAGACCCGAGGCCGAGGCAATCGTTAGCCCCCCTTCAAGCGGCGCAGAGCAGACCCGACGATTCGTCGCAGTGTCCATCAAGACCCCATCCTGATCGAAGACCCAGCCAAGGATTTCGCCAATTGCACCGCCTTTTTCCAAGGCCACAGCCTCGGTGCGCGTCACAAAGCCGTCCAGTGCCAGCGGCGCGTTCTCTCCTACAGGGGCGACACCGACAAATTTCACATCCGCATGGGCCGCCAGTTGCCGCGTGGCGCTGATGGTCTTTTGCCCCAGCATGAAATCCCGCTCTTCCTGCGTGGCGGCGATAACCGGCAGCGGCAAAGGATATGTGGTGGCCGAGACCTTGCTGGTGATGTTGAAAAGCACGTTGTAGTAGGCGGTCGAGCCATCTGGTGCGATGTTACCTGTCAACGAAACGATCCGGTGCTGTGTACAGTCCACCTTGGGCAAATGCTCAACGGCGGCACGCAATGTCCGGCCTGTACCCAGACCGATGATCAACGGCTCAACGCGGTTCAGCCATTCTTCCAGCACATCGCCAGTCGTAAACGATGTGGCCAGACTTGAGGCCTTGGCGTCCGACAGCGCCGGCACCACCTCGCAGAACTCTAGCCCGAAACGGTCGCGCAGGGCGTTGCTCAGATCCAGACAGTTCGAGATCGGGTGATCGATGCGGACCTTAACCAGACCCAGCGCCATCGCCTGACTGACCATCCGCTGTGCCGACTGGCGCGAGACCCCAAGCACCGAGGCCACCTCATCCTGCGTCTTGCCCGCAATGTAATAAAGCCAAGCCGCACGGGCGATATCGTCCTGTCGCTTCTGGGCTTTGCTCTCATTGCTCATGGGTCATTCTCCAGACACTTGGCAAATAGCTAAAGCACAGTCGCCCGCGAACAATCAAGAACCAGAGCAGATTGCCACCCTACCCGTACCTGCGCCCTAGCCCACTGAACGATGCGGAATGGCTAATCGTCTTTCGCCGTCGCGCTCCCCAATGCCGCGCCTTCATCCTGTCACTTGCAGATGAAATGAGGATCGGTTGCACCAGTTAACCAATTGGACTTAAGCCCTGCCGCCAAACTAACAACAAGTTAGATCAGCGATGCGCTGCCTACCAGAGCAGCGTCCAACCAGAATTATTGGAGCCAACGATGAATTCCTAACGCTTCAAAAACTGATTCTAGCCCGAACTCATGTGGAAGATGCACAGAGGAAGCGGATCGCGGATTCCCTACCGCCTGATCTTTTATCACTGCCGCAAAAGGACATTTAAAACGGCCTTGAACTACAGGACAAAATACAATCCAAACCCAAGCCGGAATACTTCAAATCAAATCCGAGGTGATCTTGGGTTGGAAAAACCAAGCCCTGCCACACGACGTTTCTGCAATGCACCCATAAGGCGAAAAAACATATTCACAGAAAAAGACCCATAACCCGTTGCAAAAAAACGCTTTCTCTTTTCACTTACGCGACCGTCCCTCAAGACCTGCAGAAATGTGGTCCGCTCCAACCAAATGATCCCCGACAAAATCGGAAACAAAGGTGCAAAATTGGCGCATTTGAGCCTTGTTAGCCCACAATACAATTCTCGCCCAACTTTCGGATTATTCCCGGTCAAGACACCTACGCCTAAAGGTGAATTATCGGCACCATTCCGCCGAGTTTATGGCGATTTATTGCTGATTATAAGCAAGTTTCCGATCTCGCCTCTACTTCAGCATTACCCTTGAAATCTGTCTGCATGTCGATCCAGAGCATTCTGCAACATCCCACTGATCGGCATTCAGCACTATGTGAGTGAGGGATTATAATGACTGATATTGGGAAACGTGTTTACAGTAAACACGCGTTTACGAACGATTTACCTATCAATCCTAGAATTGATACACGAAAAACCAGCAATCTCACCATGCAGATCCAGGAAACTGATCAATTCCTGGGCATGTATGACGAGCAAGGGAACAAGCTGAAAACAGAGGTCTGGGGCTATGCTGGCCCCGGCATTCCGGCCGGCTTTCACGGGCCGACCATCATCGCCTATGAAAACAAACCGCTGACCATCACTTGGAACAACGAACTGGATGTAGATGGACATCTTTTGCCAGTGGATGACACGATCCATCAGGCAAGGCCGACCGAAGGTACGATAGATGAGGGCATTATACCGATCGTGACTCACCTTCACGGCGGGCACACGGATGCAATCTACGACGGCAGCCCCGATCAGTGGTATACGCCGAACGGCGGCACCTCGGCACCCGCAGAGCCCGAGTTTCCTGTAATCCACTTTAAGTGGGGGTTCGGAATCTTCGAAAACCGCTGGGAAAAGCTCTGGGACAAGGCGGTCGACAACTTTTCGGACAACCCCAAGGGTCTGTACAGCCTGATCCTCAAGTATTTTCCGGATCAGTACCAGCCACCAGAACCGACGCCCGCACCCACGGATGCGCCCGGCAGTACCGGCATCGATTTCGTAGGCACCAGCTTTACCTATGACAACAGTCAGGAATCCGCGCCGCTGTGGTATCACGACCATGCATTGGGGATCACGCGCCTGAACGTCTATGCAGGACTTGCGGGCATGTATCTCTTGCAGGATGGCACCCGCGAGAAGCTGGCAAAAAAGCACTACCTGCCCGATCTTGACGATGTAGTGGATATTGTCATTCAGGACTATTCCTTCGATGAGGACGGCAATCTCTACTATCCGGGGCATTCGGGCGATGTCCTGCCGGGCGATCCGGACAGCACAGTGCTCGACGAAGTCGGCAATGATTTCTTTGACCACAACGGAATGGATGCGGCCTCTGCCCTACCCGAGTACTTTGGCGACGTAATCCTGGCAAACGGGATGGCGTGGCCGACCCATGATGTCGCCCGTGGCGATGTGCAGTTCACCTTGCTGAACGGCTCGGATTCGCGGTTCTACAAGCTTGAGCTGGATAACGCCTATGTCTCGGCCACCATCGTCGGCTCGGAAGGCGGCCTAATGCCCCGCGCCCGTGAGGTCTTTGACGGAGATGGTATTCAGGAAGCGGATGAGTTCATCATTCTGGCCCCCGCGGAACGTCTGGACATCGTCTTCGACTTTTCCAAGCTGAAGGACAACGACAAGGTCACGCTCCTAAACACAGGCCCCGCCTATGAGCCCTACAAAGGCGTGAACTACGAAACCGGCGAATTGAACGTGGCCACCGCGGCCACCATTGACGACCCGGTGGGCGCGATCATGCAGTTCGATGTGGATGGGTCATTGCGGGCTGAGCACCTGCGTTTGAGAGACGGCAAAAAGCTGAATCGTGATTTCGACAAGATCAAAGGCAGCGACATTGATCACACTCGTAAACTGGGCCTTTTCGAAGGTGCGGATGAATGGGGACGGATCAAGCCTCTGCTTGGAACCGCCGAAGAAGGTGCTCTCCACAGCAACGAAATGACGCCGGACGGTGCCTTTGGTCCGCTGAGCTATATGGCGCCGATCACCGAGAAAGTGCAGCTGAACAGCTATGAATATTGGGACATCTTCAACTTCAGCGAAGATGCACACCCGGTCCATATCCACTTGATCCAGTTCCAGAACGTTGCGAAATACGCGATCGACTATCTGGATGATGATGGGGACGGCATTCCCGACGACATCAACGGTGACGGTCAAATCACCTATGGATCACAGCGCAAAGGCGATGTTCTTGGGGTGAACAACGACGTCATGATCTTTGACAAAGAAAAGCTCCCCTTCCGCGCCGAGGATGAAGGCTGGCAGGACACCACGACCGTTGGTCCTAAAGAAATGGTGCGGGTGGCGGCCTACTACGACAAACCGGGCGAGTACGTCTGGCATTGCCACATCCTGAGCCACGAGGACAACGACATGATGCGCTCGTTCGTGGTCGAGGACATGCTGGTCTAAGCCAGCCGCTCGCGCATCGACTTACCTCAGAGGGGCGGCGTTTCGCGTCGCCCCTTCCTGCTACGTAACCGTTGTTCCCGTCGGGACAAACACAAGGCACACGCCGTATCAAAAGCGTGTGCGTACCGCACAGTAGCGGACAGCGACTTTCCGTCGAAAACAAAGTCACGTCAGTAATTTAGAGGAATAAGTGGTGCCCCCACACGGACTCGAACCGCGGACCTACTGATTACAAATCAGTTTTAGGGGGTTCTAACCCCTTGAAAAATCAATCCTCCAAATCGATCAAAAACACCTGTTTTAAAAGGAAAGTTTGACATAGTTTCAGTTCGTTTTAAAACGACGGGTAACAGTATCTATCACTCAAATCTGTTACCCCAGTGTTACCCCGGAGGGAGAACTGATTATGGCAAGGGCGCTCACCACAAAGGCCGTCGAGGCCGCGAAACCCTCAGATCAGCGGCGGGAAATACCCGATCCGGGCCTTACCGGCCTCTACCTGATCGTTCAGCCTTCTGGTGCCAAAAGCTGGGCTATTCGATACCGGCAAGCAGGCAAGCCTAAGAAACTGACGCTGGGCAAATGGCCTATCATGGGCGTTGCAGCGGCACGGGCCGCCGCCTCTCAGGCTCTGGAAGGCATAGAACAAGGCCACGATCCAGCGGCAGAAAAGCGGATCAAAAAGGCCGCAAGGATTTCTGGCAAGAACACGGTGTCAGTGCAGCTGGACAATTTCCACAGAAGACACCTGAGCACCATCAAGACGGGCGAAGCGGTCATGCAGTCGCTTCGGTTCAACGTCCTTCCGGTCTGGGGGGATCGCGAAGTATCGGACATCACGCGGCGCGATATCGTTCACCTACTGGATGAGATCATAGACGATGGACGGGCGACTACGGCGAACCGCGTCAAGGCTTACCTCTCCAAGTTCCTCAGCTGGTGCGAGGATCGCGGCGTTATCGAACAGTCACCGGCAATCGGCCTGAAAATGCCCGCAAGGGAGAAGGCACGGGACCGACCCCTATCAGATGATGAAATCCGCTGGCTTTGGCGGGCATGTGACGATGAACCAAAGCCTTGGGGGGCATTCTTCAAAATGCTTCTGTTGACCGGCCAGAGGCGCGGAGAAGTGGCGCGGATGCAGTGGGACGATATCGACAGCGCCGGTGTCTGGCGCCTTTCATCGACCAAGAACGGCGAACGCCATGACGTGCCCTTGCCCCCAGAGGCACGAGAGTTAATCGAAGCCATGCCGGTAAAGGGCCCCTACGTCTTCACCACCAATGGAACAGCACCGGCGCTTTCCCTTTCAAAGCCCACCGCACGACTTGCAGCGCGAATGGAAGAGATCGCGACAGAGGAAGTAGGCGAAACGATCACTATCCCGCATTGGCGTCCTCACGACCTCAGGCATACGGTGAAGACTGGCTTGGCCGCCCTTGGGGTAAGCCTTGAAATCCGCTCAAGAGCAACAAACCACCTCAGTGATATTCCCGTGATGGACCGCCGCTATAACCACCATGATTTCGAACAAGAGAAGCGGCGGGCGCTTGAAGCATGGTCGAAGCGCGTCATTCGTCTTCGAAATGCTGAAACAATGAAAAACGTTGTTCAATTCGAGACACATGCGAAATAACTTAAAGCTCCAACAAGAACGGCACGCAATACCTTGTAGATGTTTACGAAAATCAAAAGACGGTAACAAAAAGCTCACATCAAGATTAATGTGAAAAATTCGCTATCTGCGATATCCATCTGATTTAAATAAAAAAATGTTGCCAGATGATAGACTTTGTGGCAACGTCTCCGAACTGGCTAGCGGGCAACAAAGCCCACGCCCGAAAAGGGACGCCTACCGAATAAAACCGGTGGCGTCTTTTTTATTTGCCACCCCCTGCAACTAAAAAGGAGGTGGCAATGCCGCAGATCGAAACCGATAAAGTTTTCAACTGCCCAAACGAATTGATTTCCCCCAAGTTGGAGACTTCCAATTGCGGATCATCCGTTGGGAACATCGATCCTGATAAACTGATCAAGCCCGAAACAGTGCGCGAACTGTGTGGCGGCGTCAGTGACATGTCCATTTGGCGGTGGCTCCAAGACCCAGAGCTTGGGTTTCCGGTTCCTGTCCACATTTCAAAGAATCGCTATTGGTTCGAGGTCGAAGTCAGGGCTTGGATCAACGAGCAGCGCCGCAAGTCGCGGAGCGCCAGCGCATGAAACTCAGCCACGACCAGCAAGACACGTTGCGCCGGATCGATACCCGCTTGCGGCTAATCGAACACGCGCTTGAACGGGCGTTTCGCGAAGGCGGAGCGACTGCACTTGCAGCGGACCTCCGTTTTCTTGGCGTGGCAGACATCCTCATAGATGGCCGCCCCATGGAAGAAATGGGGGAACTTCTGGCCCACGCACTGACACACAAACTCAGTGCCTTCAGACAAGCGCTAGATCGCGCTGTCAGCGAAATCAGCGACTAAGGGTTTCACAATGAGCCATTACATGACAGCGCTTGCGATTATGCAGCCGGGATTGAAACCCGCAACGAAGATCGTCCTCTACTGGCTGGCCGACCACCACAACGAAACCGACGGCCGTTGCTTCCCCAGCATCAATAGGCTTGCCGAGTTGTGCGAGATGTCTAGGCGCTCAGTCGAAAATCACCTCAGCGAACTTGAGAGCCGCGGCCTCATTTCACGGCGGGAAATGCGTAGAGATGGCGGCGGCAAAACCTCAAATTCCTACACCCTCTCGCTACAAGACCCCCATGCGCAAAATCTGCGCATCCCTCCCGCAAAATCTGCGCATGGGGATACGCAAAATCTGCGCATCAATAACCTTGTAAGAAATAACCTTGGAAAAGAACCTTCTTTCTCAAAACAGGGAAATGAGAAGGGGGAAGTCCAAGAAGCGTTCGAGTTCTTCAAAGCAGTCGCTGCGCGGATCGAATGGCCTGTCCCCAGAGAACTGACCAACCCCAGAAAGGCGGCCTTGCTTCTGAGAATGAAGGAAGCTGGCGGGCTACAGGGCTGGAAAGCTCAGATCACGAAGGCTGAAAAGTCCAACTTCCTCTCTGGCAAGAAGACCGGAACTACCCCAGCAAATTTTGACTGGATCATGACCAAGGCCAATTTCGCAAAGCTGATGGAAGGCAACTACGACAATCCAAAGCCAGCGAAAAAAGCGGAAAAGTTCGACCCTACTTTGGCTTACGCGCTGAGATCAATGCAAAGACAGAAAAAACAGGACGAGGAATTTTACGCCTTTTCTCGAGGTCAATCAGCGCCGCTGACTTCTCGCAAAGCCTCGCCCTGAATGGCACAGCGCGAACGCATAACCCCGCACCGCGACACCTCCCCCAGAACAAAACGGGACCATTGGGACCAATCATGAAGAATGAAGAACACAGCGCCCTCAACCATCGTCCAGCAATCTCTGAATGCCCTAACTCGAACCTTAGAAATTCTGAGAATGTGGAACTGACTCGAAACTACTTCCCACCATCAGCTACCTCGTCGGCAGCAATGGCTGAAGATTGCCATTCCCTCAATACAGATAACTGGTCGCTCAACGATTTTGCATTTAATTCCGCCGCTTTACGTACAACCATTTCATATTCTCCAGAGACAATCACTGAAGCATTCTGGCGGCGCAAAGGTAGGCTCAGTAAAGTGCGCTCGAATAGACGTATTGCACCAAGCCCCTCGAGAACTGCAGTAGAAATTTTCTCTGGCAGTATTCCGACCTCCACCAACAAATCGTTTGGCAGAATTGTAAAATCCACCTTCAAGGTTGGCAAAAATTCATCATTCGACACCTTCAATTTCGAAATACTCTCGAACTGCTTTAAAACAATAGAGAACTCAACTGAGTACGCTTGGATCAATATTGCTTGCCGCTCAAACTTTGCCCTCCCTTCAGCTCCTATCCGGTCATTGAATGAACTCTCTCGTTCTAGGGTCAGGATTCATAACCAGTAGATGACGGTTGCTGCGAGCGCGATGGCTGAGAGAAAGACCTTTGGACAGCGGTCATAGCGGGTTGCCACG